>NZ_ATJV01000001.1 GCF_000443165.1 Thauera terpenica 58Eu
GCCAAGCCGCGCGCGGGTTTCACACCCGCGCGCGCCACTCATCCGTGAGCGGCTCACACCTCGTTGTCCATCGTATCGATCGCATCCTCGATCACCGCCGCGCCGCTCACCTCGTCCATCTCCACTTCCACCGTCTGCAGACCGCGCAGATGCTCAGGAAGCTGCAAGGCATGCTGGGCGCCATTGAAGAGATCGCGACTCAGCACCGAGACGGCTTCCAGCCAGGCGCTCGACGCCTCGCAACCGACCTGCACCTCGCCGCTGCGGCACACCCTCAGCGCCTTCCTGCCTTCCAGCGTGAAGTGCAGGCCAGGCAGCGGCCGCACGCGCAGCACGTCATCGGCACGTGCGACAAAGCGCAACATGCTGTCACGCTCATCGCCGAGCAGATCGAGAATCAGGCCAGGCAGCGCATACAGCGGAAGATCGCCGGTACGCACCGGACCGTGGCGGCCGTCGATGACGATCAGCGGTGTCGCCACCAGGGTGCGAAACATCTCGTCGCTGAATTCGCTGCGGCTCGGCGCGAGCAGACCGGACTCTGCATAGCCACCGTGGTTCCAGCCCAGCGAGGGCAGGTGGTCGCCGAACAGCACGATTATGGCGTCGGGATCGCGCTTGCGCAGCACACGGAGAAACGCCATCAGCTCACGCGACTTGTAGTACACGGTGTTGGCATAGGCGGACACGAGCGCGTTGTCGGTGCGGGCCGTGATCAGCTGTGGGCGCGATTCGTTGAGCGGGTATTCCATGTGACCGAAGTAGGTGAGCACATAGTTGAACACCGGCTGGCCCGTGTTCAGCACAGGCTCCAGGCGCTCCAGCACCTGCCGATACAAGGAAGAATCACCGAGAAACTCGCCATTCATGTCGTCGAGCACGAAGTCGCGGTCGGACCAGTACTGTTCGAAGCCCACGCGGCGATAAGCATTGATGCGATTCCAGAACGGCGCGGCGTTCGGATGTGAAGCCACGCTGCGATAGCCGGCTTCGCCAAGATGCCGCGGCAGGCAAGGCACATCACGCCGCAGGCCACCCTCGAAGAACACGGCATCGATCTGCACCGGAAAACCGCACAGCGCCTCGAATTCGGCATTCGCGGTGTAACCCCCGAACACCGGCGACAAGGCGTGCGCATTACCGGTCGCCTTCCACAGCTTGCGAAAGGCGGGGTCGATGGGGTCTGCGGAAAATCCAGCCTGTTTCAAGGCCACCGGATCCCAGAAGGATTCGAGCACGATCATGTGCACATTGCGCGCAGCGCCTGCGCCGGGCACCGCGGCGGCCTTGAAGAAAGCGCTGGGCTGGGTGGCACCGACCATCCTCAGTGCATCGTCGACTTCACCGAACTCGGGCGCCTGCTGCCGACGGGAGAGATTGCGCGCCGCCTCCTGCACCAGATGGATGGGCAAGCCGCGCATCTCGTAATTGCCGCGCTGGTTCCATACCCAGTCGCCGAACTGCTCATCCAGCCAGCTCGACACCGGCGCCGGATTTGCGCTCACGGCCGAAGCCGCCAGCACCACACTGCCCAGTGCCACCCAGGCACGCGGCATGCGCCAGGCGAACATCCACAGCAGGGCCAGCCCGGGCACGGCCAGCATCGCCACACTGGCCCAGAATTGCCAGCCGTCGAGCAAGAGAAAGAGGTTGCGTGCGGCGACGAAGTCGTCGGGCATCACCGGCCCGCCGAGCACCGCGAGCTTCATCGCATTGCCAAGGGTAAAAGCCGAAAACAGCACCACCATGGCGAGCGCAAAACGCATCACGCTGCGCGCCATCAGGAACAGCACGCCACCAATCAGCACATGCGCGCCCAGATCACGCAGCCACGCGTCCACCCCGGGCGAAACACCAAAGAGGTAAGCAATGCCGCCCTGCGCGGCGCCGTACCACAAGACCACCAGCGCCAGCGCCCACGCCCACTCGCGCGCCACGCTGGTGGCAGGCGAGGCAAGGGGGCCCCCGGGGTCGGGGCGAGCTGCGGATACGGACACGGCAATACTCCGGGAGACATGAACGCGACCCCGGATCATACCCGTGGAATATCGCGCGCGACGTGATCAAGGCCCCCTCTTCACCGCAACACAGCAAGCCAATTGCGACAAGGCATTTCCGCTATCGCGGCAACAGGCTCTCACCCATGAGGAAAGTATCCACCGCGTGCGCGCATTGACGCCCCTCTCTAATCGCCCACACCACGAGCGACTGCCCCCGGCGCATGTCGCCTGCGGCGAAGACCTTGGGCACATTGGTGGTGTAGGAGCGCTCGCCCTCGGTGCTGGCCTTGGCGTTGCCACGTGCATCCTGGCCGACGCCAAAGGCTTCGAGCACGCCGCCGACGGGCTGGGTGAAGCCCATCGCGAACAGCACCAGATCGGCCTTGATCTCGAACTCCGAGCCTGGCACTTCGCACAGCTTGCCGTCCTTCAGCGCCACACGGCAGGCCTTGAGTGCCTTGACCTTGCCGTTCTTGCCGATGAACTCCTTGGTGGCGACGGCAAAGTCGCGCTCGCAGCCTTCCTCGTGCGAAGACGAGGTGCGCAGCTTGATCGGCCAGTACGGCCACACCAGCGCCTTGTTCTCCTGCTCGGGCGGCATGGGCATGAGCTCGAACTGGGTGACACTCGCCGCACCGTGACGGTTGGAGGTGCCGACGCAGTCCGAGCCGGTATCACCGCCACCGATGACGACCACGTGCTTGCCCTTGGCTGAAATCGGGTTTGGCTTGTCGCCGGCGACCTGCTTGTTCTGCGGGATGAGGAATTCGAGCGCGTAATGCACGCCGCCCAGGTCGCGCCCCGGCACCGGCAGATCACGCGGCACCTCGGCGCCGCCGCTCAGGACGACGGCGTCGAAGTCGGCCTGCAGCTGCTCGGCGCTGATCACTTCGGTGGCGTCATTGACGATGCCGGCGGGCATGCTCTTGCTGCCCACCAGCACACCGCTGCGGAAAACGACGCCTTCGGCCTGCATCTGCTCGACGCGGCGGTCGATCAGCCCCTTCTCCATCTTGAAGTCCGGGATGCCATAGCGCAGCAGGCCACCGATACGGTCGTTCTTCTCGAACACGGTGACCTCATGCCCGGCGCGCGCCAGCTGCTGCGCGGCGGCCAGGCCGGCGGGGCCGGAGCCGACCACGGCGACGCGCTTGCCGGTCCTGGCGTCCGCCGGCTGTGGCAGCACCCAGCCCTCTTCCCAGGCCTTGTCGATGATGGCGTGCTCGATCGACTTGATGCCGACCGCGTCGTCATTGATGTTCAAGGTACAGGCGGCCTCGCACGGCGCGGGGCAGATGCGGCCGGTGAACTCCGGGAAGTTGTTGGTCGAATGCAGCACCTCGATGGCTTCGCGCCACTGCCCGCGATACACCAGATCGTTCCAGTCCGGAATGATGTTATTGACCGGGCAGCCGCTGGTACAGAACGGAATGCCACAATCCATGCAACGTGCGCCCTGGACGGCGGCCTGCTCATCACTCAGGCGCAGGACGAACTCCTTGTAGTTCTTCAGGCGCTTTTCGATCGGCGCATAGGCCTCGGACAGACGCTGATACTCCATGAATCCAGTAGGCTTGCCCATTTATGCGATCTCCTTCTTGGCGGCGTGCGCGGCGCCCTGCAGTTCGGCCCTCATGGCACTCATCTCCGCCAGCGCACGACGATATTCATGCGGGAATACCTTGACGAATTTCTTGCGCCAGGTGCTCCAGTTGTTGAGGATCTCGCGCGCGCGCACGCTGCCGGCGAAGCGCACATGGCGCTCGATCAGACCCTTGAGGATGAGCTCATCACCCATGCTCAGGTGGTCAATATCCACCCGCCCATGCGCTTCGAGCTCGTCGCCCGACTCCGAGCCCTGGCGCGCGGCGAGCTCGTCCGGCAGCGGCTCGAGCGCGACCTGCGCCATGTTGCAGCGCTGCTCGAAGCTGCCGTCCTCGTCCAGCACATAGGCCACCCCGCCTGACATGCCGGCGGCGAAGTTGCGCCCGGTCGAACCGAGCACGACCACGGTGCCGCCGGTCATGTATTCGCAGCCATGATCGCCAACCCCCTCCACCACCGCGGTGGCGCCTGAATTGCGCACTGCGAAGCGCTCGCCGGCGACCCCGGCAAAGTACACCTCACCCTCGGTGGCGCCGTAGAGCACGGTATTGCCGACGATGATGTTGTCCTGGGTGTTGCCACGGAATTCGGCCTTGGGCCTGACGATGATGCGCCCGCCCGACAAGCCCTTGCCGACGTAGTCATTGCCTTCGCCAACCAGCTCCAGCGTCACGCCGCGGGCAAGGAAGGCGCCAAAGCTCTGCCCTGCGGTGCCGTTGAGGCGGATATGGATGGTGTCATTGGGCAGGCCTTCGTGACCGTAAATGGAGGCAAGCCGGCCCGACAGCATGGCGCCGACGGTGCGGTTGATGTTGCGCACGGGCAGATCGATGTTGACCTTCTCGCCCTTTTCCAGCGCCGGCTTGGCGAGCGTGATGAGTTGCTGGTCGAGCGCACCCTCAAGGCCATGGTCCTGGGTCTCGGTGTGCAGGCGCGGGACCTCGGCCGGCACCGCCGGCAGATGGAAGATGCGCCCATAGTCGAGGCCTCTGGCCTTCCAGTGCGCGATGCCTTGCTTCATGTTGAGCAGATCGGCACGACCGATGAGTTCGTCGAACTTGCGCACGCCCAGCAAGGCCATCAGCTCACGCACCTCCTCGGCAACGAAGAAGAAGTAGTTCACCACGTGCTCGGGCTGGCCGGTGAAGCGCTTGCGCAGCTCGGGGTCCTGGGTGGCCACGCCCACCGGGCAGGTGTTGAGGTGGCACTTGCGCATCATGATGCAGCCCCCGACCACCAGCGGCGCGGTGGCGAAGCCGAACTCGTCCGCCCCCAGCAAGGCGCCGATGACGACGTCGCGACCGGTCTTGATCTGGCCATCGACCTGCAGCCGGATGCGCGAGCGCAGGCGGTTCAGCACCAGGGTCTGCTGGGTCTCGGCCAGGCCCAGCTCCCACGGCGAACCGGCATGCTTGATCGAGCTCCACGGGCTGGCCCCGGTGCCGCCGTCATGGCCGGCGACGACAATGTGATCGGCCTTGGCCTTGGCCACCCCCGCGGCCACCGTGCCGATGCCGATCTCGGACACCAGCTTCACCGAGATGCTGGCCACCGGGTTGGTATTCTTGAGGTCGTGGATGAGCTGCGCCAGATCCTCGATCGAATAGATGTCATGGTGCGGCGGCGGCGAAATCAGGCCGACACCTGGCACCGAGTGGCGCAGAAAGCCGATGTATTCCGACACCTTGTGGCCGGGCAGCTGACCGCCTTCGCCGGGCTTGGCACCCTGGGCCATCTTGATCTGGATCTGATCGGCGTTGGCGAGGTATTCGGCGGTGACCCCGAAGCGGCCTGAGGCGACCTGCTTGATCGCCGAGCGCAGCGAATCGCCGGCGTTCAGCTCCAGATCGCGTGCGATGCGGCTCTCACCGATGACCTGCGACAGCGTGCTCGCCTGGGTCAGGGTCTTGAAGCGCTTGGGGTCTTCGCCGCCCTCACCGGTGTTCGACTTGCCGCCGATACGGTTCATCGCCACCGCCAGGTTGGTGTGGGCTTCGGTCGAGATCGAGCCCAGCGACATCGCGCCGGTGGCAAAGCGCTTGACGATCTCGCTCGCGGGCTCGACCTCATCCAGCGCCACCGGGCTGGCTGCTGGCTTGAGTTCGAACAGGCCGCGCAAGGTCATGTGGCGCTTGTCCTGATCATTGATGATGTGGGCGTATTCCTTGTAGGTGCTGTACTCGCCCGAGCGCGTCGAGTGCTGCAGCTTGGCGATGGCGTCCGGGGTCCACATGTGCTCTTCGCCGCGGATGCGGAAGGCGTACTCGCCCCCGGCGTCCAGCATGTCGTGCAGCACCGGGTCGGTGCTGAAGGCGGCCTTGTGCTGGCGGATGGATTCTTCCATCAGGTCGAACACGCCGATGCCCTCGACCTGGCTGGTGGTGCCAGTGAAGTACTTGTCGAGCAGCGCCTGCTGCAGGCCGACGACCTCGAAGATCTGCGCGCCGGTGTAGGACATGTAGGTCGAGATGCCCATCTTGGACATCACCTTCATCAAGCCCTTGCCGACCGCCTTGACGAAGTGCTGGACGTACTTGACGGCGGACTCGGCATCACCCGCCAGATGCTGCAGGGTCTCCAGCGCCAGATACGGATGGACAGCCTCGGCGCCGTAACCGGCGAGCACGGCGAAGTGATGGATTTCGCGCGCCGAGCCGGTCTCGACCACGAGGCCGGCGCGGGTGCGCAAGCCCTTTGTCACCAGATGCTGATGAATGGCCGACAAGGCCAGCAGCGCTGGAATGGCGATACGCTCGGCGGCGAGCTTGCGATCGGACACGATGAGGATGTTGTAGCCGCGCAGCACCGCGTTCTCGGCGTCGGCACACAGCGAAGCCAGACGTGCCTCAACGCCTTCATTGCCCCATTGGACCGGATAGCAGATGTCGAGCTCGGCCGAGCGGAACTTGTTGTTGGTGTAGCGCGCGATGTTGCGGATCTTGGCCATGCCCTCGAAGTCGAGCACCGGCTGGCTGACTTCGAGCCGGAAGGGCGGGTTGATCTCGTTGATCTCGAGCAGGTTGGGCCGCGGCCCGATGAAGGACACCAGCGACATCACCATCTGCTCGCGGATGGGGTCGATCGGCGGATTGGTGACCTGCGCAAAGAGCTGGCGGAAGTAGTTGTAGATGGGCTTGTTCTTCGACGACAACACCGCCAGCGGCGAATCATTGCCCATCGAACCGGTCGCTTCCTCGCCCGCCTTGCCCATTGGCTCGAGGATGAACTTGATGTCCTCCTGGGTATAGCCAAAGGCCTGCTGACGGTCGAGCAGTGCCGCCACGCGCTCGCCATCGGCGTCGGAGGCGGCGCTGTCCGATGCCGCCGGCGCTTCCAGGGTATCGAGCTTGATGTTGATGCGGCGCAGCCAGTCGGCGTAGGGCCGGGCGTTGGCGAGCGACTCCTTGAGCTCCTGGTCGCCGATGATGCGCCCTTGCTCCATGTCGATCAGGAACATCTTGCCCGGCTGCAAGCGCCACTTCTTGACGATCTTGCTGTCGGGAATCGGCAGCACGCCGGATTCGGACGCCATCACCACGAGGTCGTCGTCGGTGATCAGGTAGCGCGCCGGGCGCAGGCCGTTGCGGTCGAGGGTGGCGCCGATCTGGCGCCCGTCGGTGAAGGCCACCGCTGCCGGGCCGTCCCACGGCTCCATCATCGCCGCATGGTATTCGTAGAAGGCGCGACGCTTCTCATCCATCTGCGTGTGCGACTCCCAGGCCTCGGGGATCATCATCATCATCGCGTGGGCGAGCGAATAACCGCTCATCACCAGCAACTCGAGCGCGTTGTCAAAGGACGCCGAATCGGACTGACCGGGATAGATCAATGGCCAGATCTTCTGCAGATCTTCGCCCAGCAGCGGCGAATGCACACCTTTTTCACGCGCACGCATCCAGTTGTAGTTGCCGCGCAAGGTGTTGATTTCGCCGTTGTGGGCGATGTAGCGGAAGGGGTGGGCGAGGTTCCATTTCGGGAAGGTGTTGGTCGAGAAGCGCTGATGCACCAAGGACAGCGCCGACACCGTGCGCGCATCGAGCAGGTCGAAGTAATACTCGCCAACCTGGTTGGCCAGCAACAGGCCCTTGTAGTTCACCGTGCGCGCCGACATCGACACCATGTAGAACTCTTTGCCGTGCTTGAGGTTGAGCGCGGCGATCGCGTTCGCGGCGCGGCGGCGCACGACGTAGAGCTTGCGCTCGAGCGCCTCGGTGACCATCACATCGGGGCCGCGGCCGATGAAGATCTGGCGAATCACTGGCTCCTTGGCCTTCACCGTCGGCGACATCGGCATGTCGCGGTTGACCGGCACATCGCGCCAGCCGAGTACGAGCTGACCTTCACCGCGCACCGCGCGCTCGATCTCTTCCTCGCACGCGAGACGCGATGCGGCCTCCTTGGGCATGAACACCATGCCCACGCCGTACTCGCCGGCCAGGGGCAGGCTCACATCCTGCGCCGCCATCTCTTCGCGATAGAGGCGGTCCGGAATCTGGATCAGGATGCCGGCACCATCACCCTGCAAGGGGTCGGCACCGACTGCGCCACGGTGGTCGAGGTTCTTCAGGATCTCGAGGCCCTGGAGCACGATGTCATGTGTCTTTCTGCCCTTGATGTGGGCGATGAAACCCACGCCACAGGCATCATGTTCATTGGCGGGATCGTAAAGTCCCTGCTTTTGGGGCAGATCCATCTTGTATTCCTCAAACGACAGGTCACAACGCGCGTCGCAGCCCAAAGCTGGGCGAATGAAGCAGACGCGCACAAAAAAGCCGGGCGGGCACGCACCGGCTTGGTAGTCTGCACTCTTATGGTGCAAAAAAAGCGATTTTGCTTGTTGATTCAGCGCGCTGGAGGCGCCGCATGCACCAACTTGGTCAGCGTCGCCGGGATGCGGGAGCGCAAAAAAACTATACCCCCGGGAAACCCTGGGTTCAAGATTTTTTTGCACTGCGGCATTGGATCTGGAGCCGGCATTTCGGCCCGCCCGAAGCGGTTTCGCTCAGTGGATTTCGCCAACGGCAAACAGGCGCCGATGCTCTTTCATCGCGTAGCGGTCGGTCATGCCGGCGATGTAGTCGGCGATGGCGCGCGGCTTGTCCTCGCGCGCCATGGCCTGGTATTGCGGCGGCAGGATGTGCGGATCGTCCATGAAGGCAGCGAACAGGTCACCGACGATGCGGCGCGCCTTGTTGGTCATGCGCAGCACCTGGTAGTGGTGATAGAGCTGATCACGCAGAAAGACCTTGAGCTCGCGCAGCTGCGGCAGCAGGCCTTCCGAGTACGCCACCAGGCGCGGCGCGGCGCGCACGTCGGCGAGTGAAGCCACCGCGGCCGCCGCAATGTTGGCGCGCGTCTGTTCGAGCAGATCGATCACCATGAGGTGAATCATGCGCCGCACGGTCTCGTTGATCAGCCTGCGCCCGGCCAGACCCGGCCAGCGTGCTTCGACCACGCGCCGTTGCGTGGCGAACAGCGCGACCTCGTCGAGCTGCGCGAGCGTGATCAGCCCCGAGCGCAGCCCGTCGTCCACGTCGTGGTTGTTGTAGGCAATCTCGTCTGCCAGGTTGGCAAGCTGCGCCTCGATCGAGGGCTGAGTGCCGTCAAGAAAACGTTCGCCAACATCACCCAGGCGCTCGGCATTGACGCGCGAGCAGTGCTTGAGGATGCCCTCGCGGGTCTCGAACATCAGGTTCAGCCCATCGAAGGCGGCATAGCGGTCTTCGAGCAGGTCCACCGTGCGCAGCGACTGAAGGTTGTGTTCGAAGCCACCGTAATCCTTCATGCAGGCGTTCAGCGCATCCTGCCCGGCGTGGCCGAACGGGGTGTGCCCGAGGTCGTGCGCGAATGCGATCGACTCCGCCAGATCCTCGTTGAGGCTGAGCTGGCGGGCGATACCGCGCGTGATCTGGGCGACTTCGATGCTGTGCGTGAGGCGGGTGCGAAACAGATCACCTTCGTGATTCACGAACACCTGCGTCTTGTATTCCAGGCGACGAAAGGCGGTGGAATGCACGATGCGATCGCGGTCGCGCTGGAATTCGCCGCGCGCCACCGGCCCTGGCTCATCGTGCGTGCGCCCGCGCGAGTTGGTCTCGGTAACGGCGTAGGGAGCGAGTTGCAGCATCGGTTCGTCCTCTGGGTTCTGGAAGCAGAACGGGATCAGCAGTGGAGCGCGGCACTCAGATCCACGCTGCGCCGACCGGGCGCGTCCAGACCGGGCGTGTGCAGCCAGGGCACGACTGCCCAGCCCGATTTCAACGGCATCGCGCCTCGATCGCCGCCGCCATCTCGGCTGGCGATGCGTCTCCATGGATGACGCCCTGGCCAAGGGCGCGCAACAGAATCAGGCGCAGCTTGCCGGCCTCGACCTTCTTGTCGTGCGCCATCAACTCCAGATAGCGTTCGACGCCCAGCCGTGGCCCCCACACCGGCAGACCTGCGCGCTCGAACAGAGCGCTGATGCGCTCAACATCGGCCGCGCTCAGCCATCCGAGCTGATGTGACAGCTGCGCCGCCATCATCGTGCCGGCGGCAACCGCCTCGCCATGCAACCATTCACCGTAACCCAGGCCGGTCTCGATGGCGTGACCAAAGGTGTGGCCAAGATTGAGCAACGCGCGCTCGCCCTGCTCGGTTTCGTCGGCCGCCACCACCTCGGCCTTGTTGCGGCAGGAGCGCTCGATGGCGTAGGCGAGCGCCTCGGGCTCGCGCGCCAGCAGGCGTTCCAGATTCTGTTCCAGCCACTCGAGAAACTCGAGGTCGCGAATCAGTCCGTACTTGATCACTTCGGCCAGACCGGCAGACAGCTCGCGCACCGGCAAGGTGCTCAGGGTGTCGATGTCGGCCAGCACCAGGCGCGGCTGATAGAAAGCGCCGATCATGTTCTTGCCCAGCGCATGGTTGACCGCGGTCTTGCCGCCCACCGAGGAGTCCACCTGCGCGAGCAGCGTGGTCGGGATCTGGATGAAGGGCATGCCACGCTGATAGCAAGCGGCAGCAAAGCCGCCCATGTCGCCCACCACACCGCCACCCAGGGCGATCAAGGTCGTCGAGCGCTCGCAGCGCTCGGCGAGCAACATGTCGAAGATGCGGTTCAGCGTCGGCAAATCCTTGTGCGCCTCGCCATCAGGCAGGCTCACAACCGCGACCTGCATTCCGGCGGCTTCCAGCGTGGCGCGCAGGCGCTCCAGGTAAAGCGGGCCAACGACATCGTTGGTGACGATGGCAACGCGCTTGGTCTTTAGTTGCGGCAAGATCAGGTCGGCGCGCTCGAGCAGGCCACGGCCGATGTGAATGGGATAGGCGCGCTCGCCGAGGGCGACGTTCAAGGTTCGCATGAGCTCACTTTCTGGTTCGGTTGGCCACAGCTTGTGCAAGGCATTCTCGATCATGCGCACCATGGTGCCCGGATTGCCGCGCCCGCCTTCGATGATCAGGTGCGCAGCCTCACGGTAGAGCGGGTCACGCTGCTGGAACAACTCTTCGATACGCTGGCGCGGGTTGTCCACCTGCAGCAGTGGCCGGTTGCGATCGTGCCGGGTACGCTCATAAAGGATTTGCGGCGGCACGTTGAGGTAGATCACCACGCCGCGCGTGCGCATCAGCTCGCGATTGAGCGGGCTGAGGACGACGCCGCCGCCAGTGGCGATGACGATGTCCGGCTCTTGGGTGAGCTCGTCCATCATGTGCGTTTCGCGGCGACGAAAGCCCTCCTCGCCCTCGATCTCGAAGATGGTCGGGATGCTCACCCCGGTGCGGGCGATGATCTCGTGATCGCAATCGGCAAAGCGGAGCTTGCGCCGACGCGCGAGTTCCTTGCCCACAGTGGTCTTGCCGGCTCCCATCATGCCGATCAGTATCAAGCAGCTCACGCGCAACTCGCCGGAAGTCCAGATCAAAAAAGGGCGGGCATCTGTACAGATGCCCGCCCCGCATTGTATCAGCAGTCAGAAGCGCTTAGCGCAGTGTCAGTGAGTCGGCGACGATGCGCGGGGTGATGAAGATAAGGAGCTCCCGGCGCTCCGAGCTCTTGATGTTCGTTTTGAAGAGATGTCCTAGCACGGGGATGTCTCCCAGAAGAGGCACTTGCTCAACCGTATCAGTGTCATCTTCAGTATAAATACCCCCAATAACCACAGTCCCTCCGTTCTCAATGGAAACCTTGCTCTTCACCTTCTTTGTATCAATAACTGGCCCCGCCCGAGTATCGACTCCTCTCGAATCTTTATTCACTTCCAAATCCAGTTGAAGTCGTCCGTCGGGTGTTATTTGTGGAGTTACCTTAAGGGAAAGAACAGCCTTCTTGAAAGAAACGCTTGTAGCGCCCGAACTGCTTGCCTCTTCGTACGGAATCTCTGTCCCCTCTTCAATCAGGGCTTCTGCTTGATCAGCTGTAAGAATACGAGGGCTTGAAACGAGTCTAATTGTTCCCGATGTCTCTTGCGCCCTCAACTCCATGTTCAGGAAACGGGTCAAGCTGTTATTGAAAAGTGTCAAATTCATGGAGCCAAATGCACTCGTGACGGAACCGGGCCCACTAGTGGCACTCTCTCCCACGCGCCGAACTATCGAATTGATCTGGGCACCTCCGCCCGTATTAGTCGTCCCATCCGGATTGACCGAAGCGAACTCGGACGACCCAAATCCAAGCTTGGCACCGCCGAGACTACGGTTGGTGCGGTCGCCGTACCCCAGACGAACTCCTAGATCACGAGCAAAGGTTTTATTCGCCTCGACAATTCGTGCCTCAATGAGAACCTGCCTTGGCGGAATATCAATTTGTTTTATAAAGACAGCAATACCTTCGCGACTTGTGGCAATATCACGAACCATCAACTTATTTGTTCGTTTATCTGCTGTGACCGAGCCACGCTCACTCAACAGCCCAACCCGACCAGTATCAAAAACTGACTGTCTATTGTAGTTATCCCAACCATCGCCACTAGCCGTCAATGGAACATTTCTACTCGCACCTCCACCCTGCGTCGAAACAGTGGTAGAAGCCCCCTTGAACTGAGCCCTGATCAAGACCGCAATCTCCTCTGCATCATGATAGTTAATCTGAAAGATCTCAGTATCAACGAGCTCCAAATTTCTATCCAGTTGCTGTCTAAGAGCGCTGGCCTTCTGCTGCTCTTCAATTTCCTTCACTGAAGCAACCCAAATTACATCACCATCGCGTTTGTAAGAGAGGCTCTTCGCCTGCAGCACTAAACTTAGAGCCTGATCCCAAGGAACATCCTTTAACCTGAGAGTAAGACGCCCCTGCACCGTATCTGAAGTAACGATATTAATATCAGTAAAATCTGCTATCACTTGCAGAACAGATCTAATTTCCACATCCTGAAAATTTAATGATAGTTTTTCACCTTTATACAGGCCCTCAGCACCTAGGCGCTGCCGGCTCTCCTCTTCGGAAACGCGTTTCACCTCGAGGACAAACTGATTGTTACTTTGATAAGCATTGTGCTCCCAAAGGCCATTGGGCGTTACAGCGAGTCGCACATGCGCCCCTACCTGCTCAATAGCCATCAAGCTCACTGGAGTTGCAAAATCTATAACGTCAGATTTTTTACGAAGATGCTCTGGAATATTGGTATCAAGAAACTCAACAACAACCTGCGTACCTTCTTTCTTTATATTTATACTAGAGTCTGGATCGGTCAAATCAACAATAACTCGTCCACCTCCATCCTCACCACGCTTGAAACTAACGTCGCGAATACTACGCACGCTATTATCGGAGCTTTGTGCAACTGCAAAACTCTCAGCAACGGAAGCTGCTGACGTTTGGCTTGAAGCAATCGAAGCCCCCGAACGCAAAGCGATGATCAGTTTTCGGCCGCTAAGGCTACTCTCGTATGAATTCATTCTCACTAAATTCAAAACCAATCTGGTTCGATCACCAACCTGCACGACGTTTACGCTGCGTAGATCTCCCGACTCTAGCTTCTGTAAATCATTACTGGAGGCATTAGCTGTACTCTTGAAGTCAAATGCGACTCTCGGCGGTTCAGCAATACTAAAATTCGGAGGAATGTCTGAGAGCGGCACTTTCAATGTCACTGCAACGTAGGTGACCCCCCCCTGCTTTGCAACCTCAACAGTTTCAATTTGATTCTGAAAGCTCTCAGATTGCACAAGGTCTTGAGCAAACACTGCCGCCCCCTGCATAAATCCACATAAAGCACTTGTCAGCGCCAAGACTCCGCAATACTTTTTCATTTCGTGCTCTCCTGCAGCGTCAGCGTACTGATCCGCTCGACCCAGTCGCCATTCACGTCTTCGACTATTTCTTTCAAGCTCAGATCACCGTCGCCGATATAGGTGACCACACCGAAGTTCTGTCCCACGTAATTTCCAACCTTGACCTGATGCAGATTCTTGCCCGCAAGCACAAGTGCATGGATGGTATTGCCCTGGGACAACACGCCGACCATGCGCAACGACTCGAGCGGGTAAGCCTCGAGCGGCTCCTTGCGGCGATCCAGATCTGGCCTGAGGGCGGTGCTGGCGCGCCTCTCAACATCCATCCGCCCCTTGCGGAACGGATCGTCGACGCTGGGACCGAGGTACTCGACAACGGGAAAGGGCTTGATTTCGGGCAAGGTCCTGACCGCGCCGCGCATACCTTTGGTCTGTTCGTCCATCCAGGCATTGATGTCCTGCTGCTCGCCGCTGCTGCTGCAGCCCGCAAGGATCGCGGCACAGGCGAGGATCAACGCACGCTTCATCGCTTCTTCCCCTTTGCAGCGGCCTTCGCCTCCTGACGCTGCTTGGCAATTTCACCTTCATCCAGATAGCGATAGGTGATCGCCTTGGCCTCGAGCTTGAGCCGTCCGTCCTTGTCAGCGTTGATTGCGATGTTGTTCAGGGTGACGATGCGCGGCATGCGTGCGACATCACTGACGAACTCACCCAGCTCGTGATAAGCACCGGTGACGCGGATGTCGATCGGCATCTCGGCATAAAACTCCTTGACCACGTTGGAGCCCGGTTTGAAGAGCTCGAACTGCAAGCCACGTCCAAGCCCCGCCTGGTTGATGTCGGACAACAAGGAGTCCATCTCGGCGCGATTCGGCAACTGCTTGAGCAGCGCACCAAATTGAATGTCGATCTCGGTCAGCTGGCGACGGTGCTCATCAAGATTGACCGCCAACTTCTTCTTCGACACCCAGCTCTCGCGCAGCTGAATCTCTTCCTGTTCGCGCTGCGCCAGCGTATCGGCCTGTTCCTGCCAGTCGAACCACCAGAAGGCGCCGAGCGTGGCCACCAGCAGGCCGACCATGACCGCAAGGCGGGGCGCAAGCGGCCATACACCAGGGTCGCTCGTATCCAGACCCTGAAAATCCTGCGCGAGGCGCGTGAAGTCGATCGCGCGCGCACCACGGGAGGTGTCGGAAGGCTTCATTTGCGCGCTCCCTTCGCTTTGCTGCCGCTACCCTGAGGCTCGGACGCATCCGCTTCCGCCTTCGGCCGCTCGATACCGATGCTGAGCGTGAACTCACTGATGCGGCGATCATCGACCGTTGCCGCCTTCGCCTCGACCAGGCTTGGGCGCTCGAGGAAGGGAGACTCCTCGAGGCTGCGCATCAGGTGCGACACGCGCGCATTCGATTGCGCGTAACCAACCAGCGTGATGCGTCCCCCCGCCTGCTTGACCGACTTCAGATACACCCCATCCGGTGTCCCGCGCGCCAGCTCATTGAGCAGGTGAACGGACTCGGCGCGCGTGCTCTGCAGATCCTCGATGACCTGCTTGCGCGCAAGCAGCGCCTCGATCTGCTCGCGCAGCCGGCGAATCTCGGCGGTCTGTTGGTCGAGCTTGGCAATCTCGCTCTTGAGAAAGGCGTTACGCGCGTCCTGATGCTCGATGTAACCCGTGTAAATGGAATGCACGAGAAAACCGATCAGCCCTCCAAGCACCACCATGAGCGCCGACAAGACGTAGAACTGCGTGCGCCGCCGCTTGCGCTTCTCCGCGCGGTGCGGCAGCAGGTTGATCCGGATCATTCGTCGAACCTCCGCAGAGCAAGCCCACAGGCAACCATCAGCGAGGGCGCATCGGTGAGCAGGTTCTTCGGCCTCACCTTCGAGGACAGGGTCATGCCCACGAAGGGGTTGCCGATGAGGGTCTCGACCTGAGTGCGTGCCGTGACGATTTCGGCCAGCCCGGGCATGAGGGCACAGCCTCCGGCGAGCACCAGATGATCGACCTGATTGTATTGAGTGGAGGTGAAGAAGAACTGCAGCGCACGCGAGACCTCGAGTGCGAGGCTGTCAAGAAAAGGCCGCATGAGTTCGCGTTCGAAGGTGTCGGGCAGCGAGCCTGCGCGCTTGGCGGCTTCGGCCTCGTCGAAGCTCATGCCGAAGTTGCGCGCAATGTCCTGCGTGAGTTGACTGCCGCCAAAAGCCTGCTCGCGCGCATAGACCGACTGCCGATTGCGGAACATGCTCACGTTCATGACGTTCGCACCCACATCGATCAGGCCGATGACCCTGTCCTCACCACCACCGGGCAATTGACGGCTGACCAGCTCGAGCGCGGACTCGATCGCAAGTGATTCCACATCGATCACCGTTGCCTCCAGACCCGCAGCCTGGGCCACCGCCACCCTGTCCTCGACCTTGTCCTTGCGCGATGCGGCGATCAGCACCTCCAGCTCGCCCGGACTGCCGGGCGCGGGACCGATGACCTGGAAGTCGAGATTGACCTCATCAATGGCGAACGGAATGTACTGGTTGGCCTCAGACTCGACTGCGAGCTCCATGTCCTGCTCGCGCAAGCCAGCGGGAAGGATGATCTTCTTGGTGATCACCGACGAAGCGGGCAGCGCCATGGCGACGTTCCTGACGCCGGAGCCGAAGCGCCGCAACGCGCGCAGAACCGCCTCGCTGACCGCTTCGAGGTTGGCGATGTTGCCATCGCTCACCGCGTCACGCGGCAGCGGCTCGATGGCATAACGCTCGACTTTGTAAGCTTCCTTGTCCCCTGCGGACAACTCGACGAGCTTGACCGATGAAGATGAGATATCGAGTCCTGCGAGCTGTCGTGTGGCAGAGCCAAAAACGGGGAGTTGAATCACAAAGAAAGCCCTTACATTTCTTTATGTTACGAGCGAGACTTGATTCTTGCTCTGAAATCGTATCAACAAGGACAGATAAGTGTAAAGCGCGCTGTTTCAGTGACAACGCCTTGAAACAGCGGGCCTTGGGGGCATCTCGTATAATGCGGGCCCTTTCGACGTTTCTGGACTGCTGATGCGCTGGGTCCTCTATCCGATCGCAGCGCTGCTCGCGCTGGCGATTCTCGGTCTTGCCACGCTGGCTGCGGTATCGCTGTTCGCGTGGCCCAACCTTCCTTCGCTTGAGTCCCTGACCGACTACCGGCCTCGAATCCCACTCCGAGTATATACGTCGGATGGTCACCTGCTCGCCGAGTTTGGCGAAGAGCGCCGTGACGTGGTGCGCATTGCCGAAGTTCCATCAGCGCTCAAGCACGCCATCCTCGCCGCTGAGGACGAGCGTTTCTACGAGCATGCCGGGGTTGATCCGCTGGGCATCGCCCGCGCTGCCCTCGCCAACCTGACCTCGGGCGGGCGCGGCCAGGGCGCATCGACGATCACCATGCAGGTTGCACGCAACTTCTTCCTGACCCGCGAGAAGACCTATAACCGCAAGCTCTACGAGATCCTGCTCGCACTCAAGATTGAGCGCGAGCTGAGCAAGGACCAGATTCTCGAGCTCTACATCAACCAGATCTACCTCGGCCAGCGCGCCTATGGCTTTGCAGTGGCCGCACGGGCCTACTACGGCAAGACGCTGGACGCGCTCAGCCTGGCTGAAGCCGCGATGCTGGCGGGCCTGCCGAAGGCGCCGTCCGCATACAACCCGGTGGTCAATCCTGCGCGTGCCGCCGTGCGCCAGCAATATGTGCTGCGCCGCATGCTCGAAGCCGGCTTCATCCGGCAGACCGACTTCGAGGCCGCGATTGCGGTGGCCACGCCGACCCGCAGTCAGCGCGACACCGCTGTGGCGCGCAAACAACACGCGGACAACATTCACGGCGAGTACGTCGCCGAAATGGCGCGCCAGATCGCGGTCGAGCAGTTCGGCGAGCAGGCCTACGAGCTGGGCATACGCATCTTCACCACCGTCACGCGCAAGGACCAGGAGGCCGCCTACGCCGCGCTGCGCAAGGGGGTGACGGACTATGACCGGCGCCATGGCTACCGTGGCCCCGAGGCCTTCGCCAGTCTGGCAGCGGACAGCGCCTCGGACGAGCAGCTCGACGAAGTGCTCGCCGAGCACAGCGACTACGATGATCTCCTCGCCGCGGTGGTGCTGCAGGCCACGCCCAAGCAGGTCAAGGTATACCGCCGCGGCGAGGAAATCACCATCAGCGCCAACGGCCTGCGCTTTGCCGCGCCGATGCTGGCCGACAAGGCGCCGCAGGCGCGTCGCATCCGCCGCGGCGCCATCGTGCGCATCCGCGACAACGGCGACAAGGGCTGGGAGATCGCACAGGTTCCCGAAGTGCAGTCCGCCCTGGTGTCCATCGACCCGCGCGACGGCGCAATTCGCGCGCTGGTGGGCGGCTTCGACTTCAACCGCAACAAGTTCAACCACGTCACTCAGGGCCAGCGCCAGCCGGGCTCGAGCTTCAAACCCTTCATTTACTCAGCCGCGCTCGAGCGTGGCTACGGCCCCGGCCACGTCGTCGCCGACGAGCCGCTTTATTTTCCGGCCGGCGTCACCGGCAGTCAGGCCTGGGAGCCGAAAAACTACGACGGCAAATACAGCGGCCCGATGACCCTGCGCGAGGGGCTCGCGCGTTCGAAGAACATGGTCTCGATCCGCGTGCTGGAGGACATCACGCCGCAGTTTGCCCAGGATTATGTCGGCCGCTTCGGCTTCGACTCCTCCAAGCATCCGCCCTATCTCACCATGGCGCTCGGTGCCGGCAGCGTCACGCCCTGGGAACTCGCGGGTGGTTACGCGGTGTTTGCCAACGGCGGCTTTCGCATCAACCCCTACGTGGTGAAGGAAATCTACGACGGCAACGGCAAGCTGATCGCACGCACCGATCCCGTGGTCGCGGGCGAGAGCGCACCGCGCGTGCTCGATCCACGCAATGCCTGGCTGGTCGATTCGATGCTGCAGGACGTGGTCACGCACGGCACCGCCACCCGTGCGCGCAGCCTCAAGCGTAACGACCTCGCCGGCAAGACGGGGACCACGAATGACTACCTCGATGCCTGGTTCTGTGGCTACAACCCTGACCTGGTTGCCGTGTCGTGGGTGGGCTTCAGCCAACCGCGCAACCTCGGCCGGGGCGAAACCGGAGGCGCGGCCGCGCTGCCGATCTGGATCAGCTACATGAGCGCAGCGCTCGCCGGCGCCCCCGAGGTGCAGCGCCCGCGTCCGGACGGGCTGATCGAAGTCCAGGCCGGCGACGGTAGCCGCACGGACTACCAGTACGCCGAATACGCCCCGCCCGAGCCCCCGCTTGCACCGGAATGGCTGCGCGACATGTTCGCCTCCGAAGACGGGCCCGCGCTGGAGGCGCCCGAGGAAGCCACGCCCTCATTCGCACCCCGCCCGCCCCCGTCGGCACAAGCGCCAGCACCGGTCGTGGACCGCATACCGGTGCCGATCCGACGCTGAGCTCAGGGCGCAGGCATGAGCCGCACCCTCATTCCACCCTCAGTCGGCGCGCACGAGGGTGAGCGCCACCCCCGCCTGCGCGCTCACCAGCGCCGACAGCATGGCCCACAGTTCGCTACCATCGCGGGTATCGCGCCAGCTGTCATCCACCGGACGGAAGTGAAAGCCGCCCGACTTTGCCGCCACCCAGATTTCACGCGCCGCGGTGTGGCGGTTGATGATCATCTTGCTGCCGTTGTCGAATTCGATCTCAAGCACGCAGCCCTGCTTGGGCTCGACGTCCATATCCGCGCCACACTCCTCGAGGGCGGTCTCGATGCGTGCGAGCTCGGCCTCGGCCATTGCGTTGAAGACGGATTCTTCCATGCGGATTCCTTCTGATAGCATTCCGGTTTTTGGTAAACGATGGCGATGCGAGTGAAAACAACCCTAATCGCGCTTGCCTGCGCGCTGGTGTCGGCCTGTGGCATCAAGGGCCCACTCCATCTGCCCGCACCCCAGACGAGCGCATCCGGCCAGCCTGCACCGGGCGCCGATCATAACAAACCACTGATGCGACCGGAGCTGATCCCGGACGCCCTGAGCCAATGACCGCAACACACAACACCGTCTCCCCCTACCCGATCCCGACCCTGCATGCCGACAATGGCGAACTGAGCCTTGAAGACGTGCCGCTGACCCAGCTTGCCGAACAATTCGGCACTCCGAGCTATGTGTATTCGAAGGCCGCGCTCACAGCCGCCTTCGACGCCTGGCAGCAGGCCCTGAGCGGGCGTCGTGCGCTCGTGTGCTATGCGGTGAAGGCGAACTCCAACCTCGGCGTGCTATCTGTTTTCGCCCGCCTGGGGGCGGGCTTCGACATCGTCTCGGGTGGCGAGCTGGCGCGCGTGCTGGCCGCCGGGGGGCGTGCGGACAAGGTGGTGTTCTCGGGTGTGGGCAAGACTCGCGACGAGATGCGCCAGGCGCTGCGCGCCGGCATCCGCTGCTTCAATGTCGAGTCCGCAGCCGAGCTCGAGCGTCTGGACAGCATTGCCGCCGAGCTCGGGGTGAAGGCGCCGGTCGCCTTGCGCGTCAATCCGGATGTCGACCCGAAGACACACCCCTACATTTCCACCGGCCTCAAGGGCAACAAGTTCGGCGTCGCCTTCGCCGATGCGCAGGCGCTCTATGCCCGCGCCCGCGCCCTGCCCAACCTGCACATCAGCGGCATCGCCTGTCACATCGGTTCGCAACTGCTCGACCCTGCACCGATCGCCGAGGCGGCGCAAAAGCTGGCGGAACTCGTCGACCGCCTCGCCACCGATGGCATCACGCTCGACCACATCGACCTCGGCGGCGGACTCGGCATCCGCTACCAGGACGAAACGCCGCCTGGCGTTGCCGACTATCTTGCACCACTGCTGAAGGTATTCGAGGGGCGCACCGAGGAACTATGTTTCGAGCCCGGCCGCTCACTGGTGGGCAACGCCGGCCTGCTGCTGACCCGCATCGAGTACCTGAAGCCGGGCGAGACGAAGAACTTCGCCATCGTCGATGCCGCCATGAACGACCTTGCACGGCCTGCGCTCTACGACGCCTGGCACGACGTGGTCGAAGTCGTCGCGCGCGCGACTCCGGCACAAACCTATGACGTCGTCGGTCCGATTTGCGAAAGTGGCGACTTCCTGGCCAGGGAACGCGAGCTGGCAGTGGAAGAGGGTGACCTGCTCGCCATCTTGTCAGCGGGGGCTTATGGCATGACGATGAGCTCGAACTACAACACCCGCCCGCGTGCCGCCGAAGTCATCGTCGATGGCGAGCAGGCGCACCTGGTGCGTGCGCGCGAAACGATTGACGCGCTGTTTGCGGACGAAAAGCCGCTGTAGTCCCTCGCGACCCGCTGGCAAGGTGGCAAGGCCACCTTGTCAGCCCTTGCTCTGGGCCAGCAGTTCAGCCTCCTGGTAAAGGGCTCGACCAAAAGCCTTCCATGTCTTGCCGGCACTGGTATTGACGTCAATCTGCGCACTCTGGCGCATGGTGTGCAGCATGAGCTCGGACAAGGCGAACAACTCGGCGGTGAGCTTGTCCTCGCTCAGCGCGCTACGGAACAAGCTATCCACGCAGCCCGGCTTGCAGCTCAAGGCGTGACGCGCCAGCGCGCGCAGGCGGATGGGGTCATCCCAGTCGACTCCGAGCGCCAGCCCGCGCAGGAATATCTCGCGCTCGATCTCTTTCGCCCGGCGCGCATAATTTCCAAATCCACTCATTTCAAGAACCTTGCAGTCACGCCGAAAAACAAGTCCCCGACGTCGGTATCGATGAATTCCAACGAGCGCACCCCATCTTCAATGGTTTTATTCTGCCACTGTGCAGGGAAACGGCTGGCACCCTTCCGTCAGCAACCGTGCTGCAGTGCACTATACCGCCGTATGCGACGCGCCGCGCACCTGCTCTTGAGCACCCTTGCCCTGTTCGCAGCCCCCTTGTGCGCCGCGCAAGGGCTGCCGCCGCCGCTCATGCTCGCGCTCGAGAACGCCCACATCACGCCGGATGCGGTCTCGATATGGGTACAGGCGGTCGATGACAAGACCCCCAGCCTGAGCCTGAACGCTGAGCAGCCGATGAACCCGGCGTCGGTGATGAAGCTCGTCACCGCATTTGCCGCATTCGAACAACTCGGCCCCGCCCACACCTGGAGCACACAGCTCGCGAGCAGTGCCACGGTGTCCAAGGGCGTGCTCGCGGGCGACGTGTACCTCGTCGGCGGCGCAGACCCCGTGCTCGACCAGGAGCGCGTCGGCAAGCTCTTGCGCCGCCTGCGCGGCCTGGGCATAGAGCGCATCAGCGGCGACATCGTGCTCGACGCCTCCGTGCTGCGACTGCCCGCGCACGATCCCGACGCCTTTGACGGCCGCGGCCTGCGGCCATACAACAGCGGCCCCTACGGCCTGCTGATGCACTACAACACCCTGCAGCTCGCGCTCTTTCCCGGCCAACAGACCAACGAAGCCGTCACCGTGGTGGCCGAGCCCGCGCTTGCCGGAGTGCTCATCGACAACCGTGTGCACACCTCGAACGCCGCCTGCGACGTTTGGTATCGCGACCTTGAGGCCACGCTCGAGCCGGGACGCCGGCTCGTGCTCAGCGGCAGCCTGCCCGCCGCCTGCGGCCCGCGCACCTGGAGTGCAGCACCGCTGCCACCGGAGGAATTCGGCACCGCACTCGTCGCCACGCTGTGGTCGGAGCTCGGCGGCCACCTCGATGGACTGGTACGCAATGGCATCATGCCGGTCGGCACCCGGACCCTGCTCACTCACGACTCGCCGCCGCTCGCGGACATCATCCGCGACATGAACAAATGGTCGAGCAACGTCATCGCCCGCCAGCTGCTGGCCAGCCTCGCGGCCACCCACCCCAGTCTTGCCCCCGAGACATCGGACATGGTGGCGGAAGGCGCCCGTATCGCCCTTGAAAGCCTTGCACGCGTCGGCCTCGATACCCGCGCCCTGCTCATCGAGAACGGCTCCGGCCTGTCGCGCATCGAGCGCGTCAGCGCAGACATGCTGGGCCACCTGCTGCTGCTTGCCTGGCAGCGGCCGTGGATGCCGGAGTACATCTCCGCACTTCCGATCGCGGGTGTGGACGGTACGGCACGCCGGCGTCTGCGCGACAGCGCGGCGAACGGCCGTGCCCACATCAAGACCGGCTCGCTCAACGGCGTGCGCGCGATTGCCGGCTATGTGCTAGACCGCAATGGCCGTCGCCATGCCGTGGTGATGATGGTGAACCACGCTGAGGCAGCCGCGAGCGCCGCCGCTCAGGACGCCTTGCTCGAATGGGTCTGGGCCGGCGGCTTGTAGAACGTGCGCGGCCCTCAGTCCATCGGCATGCCACGCTGGCCACTCAGCGCCAGCCAGCCGCGCGCCACACGGTACAGGATCCACAAGCCGACCAGCCCCATCACCAGCAACGCAAAGGGGATGCCGATCACGGTCAGGAACATGAGCACGGCGACCACGACCCACAGCACGGCGAACCAGAAGGTACGGATCTGCCAGCGAAAGTGGCTCTCGAGCCAGGTGCCGCGCACCGCCGCCTGATTCCAGTAGTTGAGCACGATCGCCGCGATGGACGGAAGGCTGGCGACGAAGCTGCCGATGATGGTGGCCGAGCCCACCAGGCCGGTAAACACGGCAAACCCATGCAGGGCGTAGATCAGGTGGGTGACGGTGACCATGTTCGCGCTCGGCTGGCCGAACGACGTGGGTGCGGGGACGGGCTTATTCATCGTTTCTCCTTCGGTTTGGCAGGCGCTGCCAGGCACAGCCCCACGACTCAGAGTACGTGACGCCAAAACCATGATGAGGGCTTGGACAGGCCACCGCGCGAGATGTTGCACTGCCACAGCCCCGCCCGCGAGCAACTCGCATCAAAGACCGAGTGCGCCCCATATTTCATCGACCCGGCGCTTGACCGCTTCGTCCATGACGATGGGCGTACCCCATTCGCGCTGGGTCTCGCCTGGCCACTTGTTGGTCGCATCCAGGCCCATCTTGCTGCCCAGACCGGCAACCGGGCTGGCGAAGTCGAGATAGTCGATCGGCGTGTTGTCGACCAGGGTGGTATCGCGGCTGGCATCCATGCGCGTGGTGAGCGCCCAGATCACTTCCTTCCAGTCACGGATGTTCACGTCCGCATCGACCACGATGATGAACTTGGTGTACATGAACTGGCGCAGGAAGCTCCAGATGCCGAACATCACGCGCTTGGCATGGCCAGGGTATTGCTTGTCGATGCTGACCACCGCCAGGCGGTAGGAGCAACCTTCAGGCGGCAGATAGAAATCGACGATTTCGGTGAACTGCTTCTGCAGCAGCGGCACGAACACTTCGTTGAGCGCCACACCCAGCATCGCCGGCTCGTCGGGTGGCTTGCCGGTGTAGGTGGAGTGGTAGATGGGGTCGCGCCGCATGGTGATGCGTTCGATGGTGAACACCGGAAAATCCGACACTTCGTTGTAATAACCGGTGTGGTCGCCATACGGGCCTTCCGGCGCCATATCATCCGGATGGATCACGCCTTCAAGCACGATCTCGGCCGATGCCGGCACCTGCAGGTCGCTGCCCATGCATTTCACCAGCTCGGTCTTGGCGCCGCGCAGCAGCCCGGCGAACTGGTACTCGGAGATGGAATCCGGCACCGGCGTGACCGCGCCCAGGATGGTGGCCGGATCACAGCCCAGCACCACCGCCACCGGAAAGGGCTCGCCCGGATGCGCGCGCTGGTGCTCGAGGAAGTCGAGCGCGCCGCCGCGGTGCGCCAGCCAGCGCATGATCACCCGGTTGCGGCCAATGACTTGCTGGCGGTAGATGCCCAGGTTCTGGCGCTTCTTGTGCGGCCCGCGCGTCACCACCAGACCCCAGGTGATCAGCGGCGCGGCATCACCCGGCCAGCAGTGCTGGATCGGCAGTTTGGCCAGATCGACGCCGTTCTCACCCTCACCTTCCCACACCACCTGCTGGCAGGGCGCGGAGCGCACTTCCCTGGGCGCCATGTTGAGCACTTGCTTGAGCACCGGCAGCTTTTCCCAGGCGTCCTTCAAGCCCTTGGGCGGCTCGGGCTCCTTGAGATAGGCGAGCAGTTTGCCCACCTCGCGCAGCGGCGTGCTCCAGTCGCCGTCGGCGACGTCCTCGCCCATGCCCATCGCCACCCGCTGCGGCGTGCCGAACAGGTTGGCGAGCACCGGAATCGCCTGCGCCACGCCACGGGTCACCGGCTTCTCGAACAAGAGCGCGGGGCCACCGGCGCGCAGCACGCGGTCGGCGATCTCGGTCATCTCGAGGTGGGTGTCGACCTCCACCGTGATGCACTTGAGTTCGCCGCGCACTTCCAGTTGGGCGATAAAATCGCGCAGATCCTTGTATTTCATGAAAAAGTCTCACAGTGGGCAAAGCCGTGCGGGCAAGCACGGGAGCCCGTTAGGACAGCGGACAAGAGAGAAGTTGCAGCGCCGCTCAACGCTGGGCGTTGATGGCGTCGCGGGTGTCAAGCGCGGCCTGACGTGCGGCGGCGGCGAAGTTTTCGTCCTGGCCGGCGTACAGGATCGCCCGTGAAGAGTTGATCATCAGGCCCGCGCCATGCGTGCTGAGGCCGGCGGCCAGGGTGGCGGCGATGTCACCCCCCTGCGCACCGATGCCAGGCACCAGCAAGGGCATGTCGCCAATGAGTGCGCGCACGCGGGCGATTTCGGCCGGAAAGGTGGCCCCCACGACCAGACCGCAGTTGCCGCTCGCGTTCCACTCTTCAGCCACCAGACGGGCGACGTGCTCGTACAGCTTGAGCCCACCCACGTCGAGGAACTGGAGATCGGAGCCGCCGGGGTTGGAGGTGCGGCACAGCAGGATCACGCCCTTGTCCGGATAGGCGAGATAGGGATCAACCGAATCACGCCCCATGTAGGGATTGACCGTGATGGCGTCGGCCTTGAAGCGCTCGAAGGCCTCCACCGCGTACTGCTCGGCCGTGCTGCCGATGTCGCCGCGCTTGGCATCCAGCACCACCGGGGTGCCAGGGTGGCGCGTATGGATGTGCTCGATCAGCGCCTCGAGCTGGTCTTCGGCGCGACGCGCGGCAAAGTAGGCAATCTGCGGCTTGAAGCAGCACACCAGGTCGGCGGTGGCATCGACGATCTGGGTGCAGAACTCGAGGATGGCGTGCGGGCGCCCCTGCAGGTGGGCAGGGAAGCGGGCTGGGTCGGGGTCCAGGCCAACGCACAGCAGGCTGTTGCGCTGCCGCCAGGCAGCCTCGAGGGCGGTCATGAAGTGCATGTGGGGGTCCAGAAAGTAGCGGGACTGAAGTTACTGATGGAGTGCTCAGACGCGGCGCAGCAGATCGTCAATGAGCAGGCCGGCGAACACCGCCGCACCCAGCCAGTTGTTGTGACGGAAGGCCTTGAAGCAGGCGTCGCGCTCGCGCTCGCGGATCAAGGTGTAGTGATGGAGCGCAATCGCGGCCGCCACCAGCAGACCGACAAACCAGGCTGTGCCGCGCTCGGCCATGACGCCGACCAGTGCCAACAGGCCGAGCGTGATCGCGTAACACAGCATCACCGCACTGACGTCGAAACGACCGAAGGTCAGCGCCGAGCTCTTCACCCCGATCTTGATGTCGTCGGGCCGGTCAACCATCGCGTACTCGGTGTCATAGGCGATGGCCCAGAACACGTTGGCGAGCAGCATCACCCAGGCAATGGCGGGCACCTCGCCAAGCACTGCGGCAAAACCCATCGGAATGCCGAAGCCGAAGGCGATGCCGAGATAGGCCTGTGGAATGGCAAGAAAACGCTTGGTGAAGGGATAGCTGCCCGCCAGAAACAGCGCCGGCACGGACAGCCAGATGACCAGGCCATCGAGCGGCAGGAGCAGCATGAAGGCAAGCACGGACAAGCCGAGCGCCAGCAGCAGCGCCTCTCGCGTGCTGACCATGCCGGTCGCCAGCGGGCGGTTGCGGGTCCGTTCCACATGACCATCGATGTTGCGGTCGGCGTAATCATTGATGACGCAGCCCGCCGAGCGCATGAGGAAGGTGCCGAGCACGAAGATCACCAGCAGGTACAAGGGCGGCCAGCCGTCGGCGGCAAACCACAAGGCCCACAGCGTCGGCCACAGCAGGAGCAAGGTGCCGATCGGCTTGTCGATCCGCATCAGGCGGGCGTAGTGGGGCAACTTGGCGCTGAGGCTCATGGCGTGGGTCATTGGGGCAGATCGAATATCGCAGGCAGGAAGAATTCACTCACCATCAGCGCCCGGCCATGCCGGCAAAACAGTGAGCGCCGCCCCCACAGCTCACGCGCCAAACTCACCGGCGGCGTCCGTGTGGACAGCAGGGCGTGCGCCCGATGATAACGCGCATCGCGCGCATCGAGCCGGCTACAGGCCAGCGGCGCGCGCGTGATCGCCGCATCGGAGAACAGCGCTGCGCCCAGCGGGCGCGCCCCGAAACCCTGAAACAGATGCCACGCACCACGCACGTTCTCCAATGGAAGCAGCGAGCGCGCGAACACCACCGGCTGGCCGTCTGCGATCAACAACACCTCCCTCACCCACACGCGCTCGCCTGCGCGCAGGCCGAGCAGGACGGCCTCGTCCCGCAGCGCCCGTCCCAGCTTCTGCCCCAGTAGCTGGACGCCGAACTCGCTGCAGCGTGCCTTGACGCGCGCGGTGAGGGAGGAAGGGTCGGTGAGCCAGGACATGAGGGCAGGTGGGACGGTGGTGCGCGGTGGACGGGGCAACCAGGTTTCGCGGTGGAGACGGGTAAGCATGGGGGCTCTTGCAGAACGAAGGCGTATTTTAGCAAGCGCGCCGGGCAAGACTGCAGCCGGGGCCGATCAGGCGCGCAAAAGCGCCTCGCGTCCGCCGAGCCAGCGCTGCAACAGACCTTCGGTCGCCGCAGGCAGCTCGCGCAGCATGCGTTCGGCCAGCGCGCGTGCGGGGTCGATGAGCGCGGCGTCCTCTTCCAGACTGGCATAGCGCAACAAGGGCAGGCCGCTCTGACGCGCGCCGACAAATTCACCAGGGCCGCGAATACGCAGATCGGCACGCGCGATCTCGAAACCGTCAGTGTTCTCGTAGATCACCTTCAGACGCTCACGCCCGGTCTGCGACAAGGGCTGGGCGTAGATCAGGATGCACACCGACTCCGCGCTGCCGCGCCCGACGCGGCCGCGCAACTGGTGCAACTGGGCGAGGCCGAAGCGCTCGGCGTGCTCGATGACCATCAGGCTGGCCTTGGGCACATCGACCCCGACCTCGATCACGGTGGTGGCCACCAGCACATCGAGCTCGCCGGCAGAGAAAGCTTTCATCGTCGCCGACTTCTCATCGGCTTTCAGCCGGCCATGCACCAAGCCCACCTTCAACTCGGGCAGCGCCGCGCGCAAGGTGTCGAAGGTCTCGACCGCAGTCTGCAACTGCAGCGCTTCGGACTCCTCGATCAGGGGGCACACCCAATACGCCTGGCGCCCGCCCAGGCAGGCTTGACGCACGCGTTCGATGACCTCGTCGCGGCGCGTGTCCGACACCAGCCGGGTGCGGATGGGCGTGCGCCCGGGCGGCAACTCATCGAGCACCGACACATCCAGATCGGCGTAATGCGTCATCGCCAGGGTGCGTGGAATCGGCGTCGCCGACATCATCAGCATGTGCGGGCGGCGTCCGCCCTCGCCCTTCTCGCGCAAGGCCAGACGCTGACGCACGCCGAAGCGGTGTTGTTCGTCCACCACGGCAAGCGCGAGTCGCGGCAGCGCGACCGGGTCTTCGATCAGGGCGTGGGTGCCCACCGCGAGCAGAAGCTCGCCGCGGCGCAAGCGTTCAAGCTCGGCTTCGCGCTCGCGCTTGCGCCGGCTGCCGGACAGCCAGGCCACTTCCAGCCCCAGCGGCGCCATCCATTCGGAGAGCTTGCGCCAGTGCTGCTCGGCGAGGATCTCGGTGGGCGCCATCATCGCCGCCTGCCAGCCGTTGTCGACCGCCTGCAGCATCGCCAGCGCCGCCACCAGCGTCTTGCCGCTGCCGACATCGCCCTGCAGCAGGCGCTGCATCGGGTAGGGCGCGGCCAGATCGGCGGCGATCTCGGCCACCACCCGGGACTGTGCGGCCGTGGGCTGAAAGGGCAGCTTGTCGAGCAACGCAGCACCGAGCCGGCCACGCACCGGCAAGGGCACAGCCTGGCGGGCACGACGGGCGTTGTAGGCACGACGCAGCGACATCTGCTGCACGAGCAGCTCCTCGAACTTGATGCGCAGCCAGGCTGGATGCGTGCGCAACTCGAGGGCGGCGGGGTCGGCATCGGCGGCGGGGTGGTGCAGCGCGCGCACGGCGTCGCCAAAGCCGGGCAGGCCGAGCTCACGCAAGGCGTCCGGCGGTAGCGGGTCGTCGACTTGCATGCTCGCCAGCGCACGATCAATGAGCTTGCGCAAGGTGAGCTGACCGACGCCGGCCGTGGTCGGATAGACTGGGGTCAGCGCCGTGGGCAGTGCCTCGCCCTCTTCGACCGATTTGATCCGGGGGTGAATCATCTCGTCGCCGAAGAAGCCACCGCGCACCTCGCCGAACAGGCGCACGCGGCGCCCGGGCGCAAGCTGCTTTTGCTGCGAGGGATAGAAATTGAGCCAGCGCGCGATCAGGGTGCCCGACGAGTCGCTGACCCGGACAAGGAGCTGCCGACGAGGGCGCAACACGATTTCGCACGTGCTCACCTCGCCCTCGACCTGAACGGAAAAACCCGGCCGGGCGGCGGCGATCGGTGTCAGCCGGGTCTCGTCTTCGTACCTCAGCGGCAGATGGAGCAGCAAGTCCTCGGGGCGGTGGATGTCGAGCTTCGCCAGCCTCGCCAGCAGTTGCGCGCCAACCCCTGGCCAGGCGCGCGCACGGGAGTCCGGCGCAGGCTCAGCGTGCACAGAATCGAGCTCCACGGTCTGCACAGCCACGCCACTGCAGGCAGGAGTGCCACGGGAACGCGAACCCACGCCGGAGCGCGTTGCGCTCAAACGCGGGTGTATTGCGCCAATCAGCCAAGGACGATGGTGAGATCGGCCTCCACCAGCGCGGCGCGCGGCAACTCGCGCACACCGACCGTGGCACGGGCCGGATAGGGCTCGGAGAAATAACGCATCATCACCTCATTGACGACGCCGAAGTTGGACAGATCGGTCATATAGATGTTGATCTTGACCACATCGGCAAAGGAGGCGCCAGCAGCTTCGGCCACCGCCTTGAGGTTATCGAATACGCGCACGGCCTGCGCTTCGACGCCTTCAACCATCTGCATGCTGACCGGATCGAGACCGATCTGACCGGACAGGAAGACCTGGTTGCCGACCTTGACTGCCTGTGAATAGGGACCGATCGCGGCCGGTGCGTCAGGGCTGGAGATGATGCTGCGGGTCATGTTGTACACCTCATGTGCGAAAGGCCGACATTGTAAGCCGCGGGCGTGCCACAGGTGAGCCGTACGAAAACAGGCTCACCGGCGATTTTTTACAGCGCGCTCACGGCTATCAGGAAATTACCCGGCAAGGGCCAGCGCGCCCTCGCAGGAGCAGGCGGTCTCAGTCCTGCTGGCGCAAGGTGATCTCGCAGCCCAGGCGGCTGATCACTTTCTGCATGCCCAGGCGCGCGCGCGTGTTGATCACCAGCGGCGCCATGAAGTTGGCGCTCAGGCCGGCACCCGCAGGGCCGGCCTCTTCGCTTTTCTGCGAACGGATGATGATGACGACGGCGACTTCATCGATCTTGCCGGCGTCGTCGAGCTGCAACAAGGCCATGTCTTCGTCACTGAGGACGAACTCCAGGTTGACGCCCAGGCGGGCTGGCGCAGTGACCGAAAACGCCACCTCGGGATCGTCGACCGACTGCAGCAGGAAGACCTCGGCCTCACGGCCTTCCTCATGCACGAGCGCGAAGCGCTGGCATTGCTCGAAGCCGGGCAGGCCCGCAGGAAACTCGATAATGCGGTCGTCAGCGACTTCGACCGTGCCAAATTCAGGGCTTTTGATCTTCATGGAATTCCCTCTGGATGATTGAGCCGGGCCTGGCAGCAAGCCTCAGCGCTTTTTCCTTGCCGGCGGCAACAGCATACCCGCCTCCACCCCAGCGGCGCGCAGCGCAGCCTGAGCCTTGTGTGCTGCATCACGGTCGCCAAAGGGGCCGAGCACGACCCGGCTCTGGATGCCGGCGGCCAGGCCACGTGCATTGAGCTCATGCGCCAGCCCGATCGCATTCTGCGGATCGCTGAACACACCGAGCTGGATGCGGTAGCCGTCTACCGGCGCCGACGCCGCCTCCGCCATCAAGGCCGCCAGGGAGGGGGGCGGCCTTTCCCTCGCACTCGGCACGCTTGCAGGGGCTTCTCCCACCACCGGCGGACGCGCCGCAGCGCCTTCTGTCATCGGCAGCACATCCGCAAGCGGCGTGGGCGCGGCGGGCGCCGCGACCGCCAGGGGCGGAACACCGGGCGCAGCCTCCTCTTCGTCGGCTGCGACAGTAATCTGCGCCGACGGCGGCGGCGTCACCTCCTGCGGCTGGGATGCCCGCGTCTGCGTCCCCACGCCCCCGCCGGGCTCCTGATCAAGCGCCAGGGCAAGAACCAGCACGACGATAGCGCCCAGCAGCGCGCCCGCGGCCCGGCGCAGAGCGGAATTACGCTGCTGGCGGGCATCGCGCGGTGCGGCTTGCGGACTCACGAGCGCGCACCCCCGGCACGCGCAAGAGACTGCACCAGCCCCGCCTCCGCCACGCTGATGCCGCAGCGCGCAGCGATCTCTTGCGCATCGTGACCCTGGCCGGCGAGTTGCATGGCCTCGCTGTATTCCGGCGAGGTGCTCGGCTGCGCCACCACCGCGTCCGCAAGCTGCAGGTGCAAGCCTCCCAGCTCGGAGTGAAGCGCCTCGATCTGTGCACGTTGCAGCGCGATGAGCTCCTGCTGCCCTTCGAGTTCACGCTGCAGGTGACGCACTTCGAGTTCAAGCTGAAACACCTCCGGTGCAGGCACCACCGGAGTCGGCACCCGCGCTGGCTGCGCGGGCGCGACCTGCTCGGGTGGGGTGGCGATTGTCGCGCTCACGGGGCGCAATTGGGGGGCATAGTCGAATCCGTCTTCATCGTCATCGGCGCCAGCTGCATCGTCACCGGACTCAGCCGTCGCTGCCAACCTGGATGTGGTCATCGGTGCGCGCCCCAGACGCAAGGCACGCAGAAACTGCCAGACCGACCCCAGCACCAGGATCACCACCAGCCCCCATAGAATCAGGCGCAGCGTCATGCACGAGGCCTGCGCACAAAGTGGGCCGCGACATGTCCGCCGCGGGGCGACACACAGGGCGACAAGGAAAGGAAAGGACTCATCGACACGGCCAGCCTGCAGGAGTAATCGCCTGATAATACTGTTCGCCCACACCAAGGACAAACGCGATGGATCCGTCTGTGCCGTTGTTCTGGCTGAAGAAGCTGCTTGCCGCCTTTGCCCTGCCCCCCTTGCTGCCCTTGCTGCCGATCATGCTTGGTCTTGTGCTGCTCAAGCCTCACCCGCGCCTGGGACGCACACTGGCCTGGGCTGGCGTGACGCTGAACCTGCTGCTGATCACCCCCGCCAGCGTGAACTGGCTGCTCACGCAGGTCGAAGACCCGGCGCCGCTGGCAGTCGAAGCCATGGCCGATGCCGAAGCGATCGTCATCCTCGGTGCGGGCCGGCGCGAACATGCACCCGAGTTCGGCGCTGAAACGGTGAACCGCCTGGCGCTCGAACGCCTGCGCTATGGCGCACGACTGGCCCGCCTGAGCGGCTTGCCGGTGCTGGTGAGCGGTGGCGGGGGAGCGAACGAAGTGCCCGAGGCCGTGCTGATGCAGGCCACGCTGGAGCAGGATTTCGGGGTGCCGGTGCGCTGGGCGGAGAAGCGTTCACTCGACACGCGCGGGAACGCACGCCATTGTGCTGCCATCCTCGATGCAGCCGGGGTGAGACGGATCCTGCTCGTTACCCACGCCGCCCACATGCCTCGCGCCCGTGCCGAATTCGAAGCAGCAGGGCTCATCGTGCACGCTGCGCCCACTGGCTGGCTGGGCGTGTACGCGGACAAGGTCCCCGCAAACTTCCTGCTCGGAGAGCTGCCCAGCCAGAACAGTGCCTACGCCGGCTGGTTCGCCTGGCACGAGACCCTGGGACAGCTTGCCTACCGCATCTCGCGTTGAGCCGCTCAGCGACCCTGAAAACCGGGCGTGCGCTTGTCGAGAAAGGCGCTCACGCCCTCGGCGAAATCAGCCGTTGCCGCACAGCGCGCGAAGGCTTCGGCCTCGGCCTGCAGCTGCACGCCGAGCTCACTGCCGGATGACGCGCTCAACAAGCGCTTGATCTCGCCATAGGCGTGCAGCGGCCCACTCTTGAGCCGACTGACAAGTTTGTTGACTGCGGCCTCGAGCTCGGTGTCGGGCACCACACGGGTGAGCAAGCCCAGGCGCAGTGCCTCGGCAGCATCAAAACGCTCGGCCAGCAGCAGCAACTCGGCGGCCTTGCGCGCGCCGACGATGCGCGGCAGGAAATAGGACGCGCCACCATCACCCGACAGCGCGATGGCGGAATATGCGGTGGTGAACTTCGCATTGTCGGCGGCGATGACGAGGTCGCAAGCCGCCATCAGGGACAGCCCGAAGCCTGCACAGGCGCCCCGCACGCAGGCAACGATAGGCTGCGACAAACCCTGCAGAACCTCAACCGTGGGGTTGATGTGCTGCACGATCATGGCCTGGAATGCAGCCAGACGCGCTTCCGGCGCCAGCGGCAGCTGGCGCGCGAAGTCCTTGAGGTCGCCCCCCGCCATGAAGTGCTCGCCCGCGCCCTTGATGACGACCACCGTAAAGTCACTGCGCCCTGCGAGCGCGCGGGTGGTCTCGGCGAGGTCTTCCATCATCTCGACCGACAAGGCATTCAGCGCCTGCGGGCGGTTCAGGGTCAGGGTCGCGACGCCGTCGGCGACCTCAAGCAGCACGGTTCCAGCCATGGATCAATCCTCAGAAAAAATGCCCGCCCTTGCAGGCGCGGAAAGTGCGCAAAGGCAGGCATTTTGCCACGGGGCGGCACACCCCCCGCAAACCTCGAACGGACGATGCGATCAGCCGCCGAAATCATCCAGCATGATGTTCTCGTGTTCAACGCCGAGGTCGACCAAGGTCTTGATCACCGCCGAGTTCATCATGGGTGGGCCACACATGTAGAACTCGCAATCTTCCGGCGCCGGGTGGTCCTTGAGATAGTTCTCGTACAGGACGTTATGGATGAAGCCCGTATAGCCCGTCCAGTTGTCCTCGGGCAGAGGATCGGACAATGCAAGATGCCAGGTGAAGTTCGGGTTTTCTTCCTGCAGCTTGTCGAACTCCTCCACATAGAAGGCCTCGCGCATCGAGCGCGCGCCGTACCAGAACGTGATCTTGCGCTTGGAGTGCAGGCGCTTGAGCTGATCGAAGATGTGCGAGCGCATCGGCGCCATGCCCGCGCCCCCACCGACGAACACCATCTCGTTATCGGTCTGGCGCGCGAAGAATTCGCCAAACGGCCCATACACCGTGACCTTGTCACCCTTCTTGAGGTTGAACACCCAGGACGACATCTTGCCCGGCGGGATGTCGTCACGCCCTGGCGGTGGCGAGGCGACGCGGATGTTGAACTTCACCAGGCCCTTCTCGTCCGGGTAGTTCGCCATCGAGTAGGCGCGAATGGTGGTTTCGTCCACCTTCGAGACAAAGCGCCACATGTCGAACTTGTCCCAGTCGCCACGATATTCGTCCTGGATGGCGAAGTCCTTGTAGTGCACGACATGGGGCGGGCATTCAAGCTGCACGTAGCCACCGGCGCGGAACGCGACGTCCTCGCCTTCAGGCAGCCGCAGGGTGAGTTCCTTGATGAAAGTGGCAACGTTCGGGTTCGATTCGACCGTGCACTCCCACTTCTTTACGCCGAAGACTTCTTCCGGCACCTCGATCTTCATGTCCTGCTTGACCGGCGTCTGACACGCCAGACGCCAGCCTTCCTTGGCTTCGCGCCGGGTGAAGCACGACTCCTCGGTCGGCAACATCTCCCCTCCACCCTCCTCGACCACGCATTTGCACTGCGCGCAGGTGCCGCCACCGCCACAGGCAGAAGACAGGAAGATATCGTTTGCCGCCAGCGTCTGCAGCAGCTTGCCGCCCGCAGGAACGACGACGTTGCGCTCGTTATTGATATTGATGGTGACGTCACCGCTGGACACCAGCCGCGCACGCGCCATCAGGATTATGAGCACCAGCGCGAGCACGATCGCCGTGAACATGCCGATGGCGATGAAGATTTCCTGGTTGTTCATCTATTTGCCCCGCCTTTACAGCTGCACGCCGGAGAAGGACATGAAGCCCAGCGACATCAAGCCGATGGTAATGAAGGTGATACCCAGGCCCTGCAGGCCGGCGGGCACATCGCTGTACTTGAGCTTCTCGCGGATACCGGCGAGCAGCGCGATCGCCAGCGCCCAGGAGGCGCCAGAACCCACGCCATACACGGTACTCTCGGCGAGGTTGTAGTCGCGTTCGACCATGAACAGGGAGCCTGCCATGATCGCGCAGTTGACCGTGATCAGAGGCAGAAACACCCCGAGCGCGTTGTAGAGGCTGGGCACGTACTTGTCGAGCAGCATCTCGAGGATCTGCACGATCGCGGCGATCACGCCGATGTAGGACAGCAGACCGAGAAAGGACAGATCGACATCGGGCAGCCCGGCCCAGGCGAGCGCGCCGTCGCGCAGCAACCAGGTGTAGATCAGGTTGTTGGCCGGCACGGTGATGGTCTGCACCACGATCACCGCGATGCCCAGGCCGATCGCGGTCTCGACCTTCTTCGAGATGGCGATGAAGGTGCACATGCCAAGAAAGAAGGACAGCGCCATGTTCTCGATGAACACCGCACGCACGAAGAGGCTCAGATAGTGTTCCATTTCAGTAGGCCTCCTTGGTGATGACCTGCTGCGCCATCCTGAATGCCGGCTCCTCCACCTGCTCCGTGCGCCAGGTGCGCAGCGCCCAGATCAACAGACCGATGAGGAAGAAGGCCGAAGGCGGCAGCAGCAACAGCCCGTTGGGCACATACCAGCCACCATCCTTGGCCAGCGTGATGATCTCGACACCGAACAGCTTGCCGGCGCCGAACAATTCACGAATCACCCCCAGGGTGAGCAGCACGACGCTGTAGCCAAGGCCATTGCCGATGCCGTCCATGAAGGACAACCCCGGCGGGTTCTGCATGGCAAAGGCTTCGGCGCGGCCCATCACGATGCAGTTGGTGATGATGAGGCCGACGAACACCGACAACTGCTTGGCGAGGCTGAAGGCATAGGCACGCAGGATCTGATCGACGACGATCACCAGCGAGGCGATGATCACCATCTGCACGATCATGCGGATCGAGCCCGGAATCTGGCTGCGGATCATCGAGATGAACAGGTTCGAGAACGCGGTCACCAGGGTCAGCGCGATCGACATCACGAGCGCCGTCTTCAGGTTTGAGGTGACGGCAAGCGCCGAACAGATGCCGAGGATCTGCAGGCCAATCGGGTTGTTGGCGAAGATCGGGTTGAGCAGGACTTCCTTTACGCTGGGCTTGGACATGATCAGACCCCCTGGGTACGAAGTTTGGCGAGATAAGGCCCGAAGCCCTGCTCGCCGAGCCAGAATTGCAGCAGATGATCAACGCCATTACTGGTCAGCGTAGCGCCGGCAAGCGCATCCACCTGATGGCCCGCCTGCGCGCTGGAGGGATCGACGCCACCCTTGACGATCTCGATGATGGGTTTGCCGGCGTCGTCGAAGAGGGTCTTGCCCGGCCACAAGGCCTTCCACTTCGGGTTGTCCACTTCGCCGCCCAGGCCCGGCGTCTCGGCGTGCTGGTAAAAACCAAGGCCGACCACGGTATTGAGGTCGCTCTTCAAGGCGACGAAACCATGCAGCGTTGACCACAGCCCATAGCCGCGCACTGGCAGGATCAAGGCTTCGAGCTTGCCGTCCTGCTCGACCATGTACACGGTGGTGAAGCGCTCACGGCGCTTGATCAGCGCGACATCCTCCTCGCCGCTGAGCGCGTCGGACAGCTTGGGGTCTCTCGCCGCCTTGAGCGGGTCGAACAGTTTGGGATCAAAGGCGTCGCTGTATTCGCCGCTGTCGAGCTCGAGCACGCGGGCCTTGATGCGGCTGTTGTACAGATCCTTGACTTCCCGCGCGGACATCGTCGCCTCGCCGAGACCGGCGATGGCCAGAATGCTGCGCTGCTTGTCGAGCTGGCGGTTCTCGATCTGCACCGGCTTGAGCGACACCGCGGCGCCGGCAACGAAGACCGAGCTCACCAGGCTGACCGCGAGTGCCACCAGCAGGGTGCGGCTCGTCGATTCTTTCTTAGACATTACGTGCGAGCCTCCGCTTGATGTTGGCCGCGACCACGTAGTGATCGATCAGCGGCGCACACAGGTTGGCGAACAGGATGGCGAGCATGATGCCCTCGGGGAAGGCGGGGTTCACCACGCGCACAAGCACCGTCATCACACCCACGAGTGCACCGAAGATCCACTTGCCGGTATTGGTCATCGAGGCCGACACCGGGTCGGTGGCCATGAACATCATGCCGAAGGCGAAGCCGCCCATGACCAGATGCCAATGCCAGGGCACGGCAAACATCGGATTACTGTCCGAGCCGATGGCATTGAACACCAGCGCCATGCCCACCATGCCGAGGAACACGCCGGCCACGATGCGCCATGAGGCGATCTTCATCACCAGCAGCACTGCACCACCCATCAGGATCGCCAGCGTGCTGGTTTCGCCGATCGAGCCGTGAACCGTACCGAGGAAGGCGCTCATCCAGTCGATGCCGCTGCCGAGCACTGCGTCCATGCCACCGCCGGCACCGAGCGACAACATGGTCGCGCCGGTGTAGCCGTCCACCGCCGTCCACACCGCATCGCCGGATATCTGCGCCGGGTAGGCAAAGTAGAGGAAGGCGCGGCCAGTGAGCGCGGGGTTGAGAAAGTTCTTGCCGGTGCCGCCGAAGACCTCCTTGCCGATCACCACACCGAAGCTGATGCCCATCGCCACCTGCCACAAGGGAATGTCCGGCGGACAGGTGAGCGCGAACAGCACCGAGGTGACGAAGAAACCCTCATTGACTTCGTGCCTGCGCACAGACGCAAAGAGGACTTCCCAGAAGCCGCCGACAATGAAGGTGGTCAGGTAGATCGGCACGAAATAGGTCGCACCATGCAGCCAGTTGGCCCACATGCTGGCCGGATCCAGGCCCGCCAGCGCGCTGCTGAGCGCGATGCGCCAGCCGTCCTGAGCCGCCAGCAGATCCGCGCTGGCGGCGAGGATGGTGTTGGCCTGATAGCCGACGTTCCACATGCCAAAGAACATGGCGGGGAAGGTGCACAGCCACACCGTGATCATCATGCGCTTGAGATCGAGCCCATCGCGCACATGGGAGGTGCTGCGGGTGACGCTGCCCGGCTTGAACAAAGCGGTATCGATGGCTTCGTACAAGGGGTAGAGCTTCTCGTACTTGCCACCTTTTTCAAAGTGATGCTCAATGCTGTCGAGCCAGGAGCGCACGCCCATTCTCAACCCTCCTTCTCGATGCGTGTCAGGTTATCCCGCAGGATGGGACCGTATTCGTACTTGCCCGCACACACATAGGTGCACAAGGCCAGATCCTCCTCGTCCAGCTCCAGCGCGCCCAGCTTCTGCGCCATCTCGGTGTCACCAACGATGAGCGAACGCAGCAATTGCGTCGGCAGGATGTCGAGCGGCATCACTTCCTCGTAGTTACCGATAGGCACCATGGCGCGCGGGCTGCCGTTGGTGCTGGTGGTGAAGCCGAAGCGTTTTTGCGGCGAGAGCTTGGAGACATAGAGGTTCATCACCGAGTGCTTCTCTACGCCGGCGCGCAGGTAATGCAGCAGCTCGCGCTCGGTGCCTTCCTCGAGACAGGAGGCCTGCAGGTGATAGCGCCCGAGATAGGCACAGGCGCCGCGCGCGGTACGCCCACCAAACACCGAGCCGGAGATGACCCGTACTTTCTTGCCCGGCAGCAGTTCGCCCGCGGTGAGCTCATCGAGGTTGGCGCCCAGACGAGCGCGCACCAGGCGCGGCTTGTCGACCATCGGCCCCGCAATCGACACGATGCGCTCGGTCCACAACTGGCCGCTGGCGAAGAGCTTGCCCACCGCGATCACGTCCTGATAATTCAGGTACCACACCGACTTTTGTGCGTTGACCGGGTCGATAAAGTGAATGTGAGTGCCCGCCAGACCGGCCGGGTGCGGGCCGTCGAAAGTCGCGGTACTGACCTGCGCCAGACCGGAGCACGGCATCTGCGTGCCCTCTGCGTGGCACACGACGACGCGTGCGATGCGGGCCAGCACTTTCAGCCCACGGGCAAAATCGTCGCGGTAGGCGGCAATGACCACGGTCGGATCGGCTGCCAGCGGATGGCTATCGATCGCCGTGACGAAGATGGAACTCGGCGTGGAGTCGACCGCGGGGACCTTGCTGTAGGGACGCGTACGCAGTGCAGTCCACAGACCGGAGTTGATCAGATTCTCACGCACCTGACTGGCATCGAGGCGGTCGATATCGGCATCCGGGAAAGATGCAAATTCGATCGCGTCCTCCCCCTCGAGATCGATCACCACCGACTGCAGCACGCGTTGCTCGCCACGATGGACGGCACTCACGATGCCAGCACCGGGAGCGGTGAACACCACGCCCGGTGTCTTCTTGTCAGAAAAAAGCACCTCGCCCAGCTTCACACGGTCACCCACCTGGACCGACATCGTGGGCCGCATGCCGTGATAGTCGAAACCGATGACAGCGACGCTGCGCACCGGCCGTCCGGGCTCGATGCGCTGCGCCGGCGTGCCGGTGATGGGCAGATCCAGTCCGCGCCTGATTTTGATCATGCCTCTCTCGCCCAATCTCTTGTGACATTGACGGGGGGCACACGAACTCACGAAAAATGGCCTCGCAAAGATGACCGTCAGTGAGCCGGCGACACGCTCCCGCATCCATAAGCTGGGGGATTATAAAAGATTGTTACCCAGCGATCACGCCGATTGCTTGTTTTACATCGACCTGATCCGTGTTATCCACAACACGAAAACGGGGCGGAAGGAGACTTGCGTCCCTCGCCACCCCGAATACGACAAACTCCCCCACAAAACCGACAGCGAGCGCTCACATGCGCTCGAACACCCCCGCCGCCCCCATGCCAGTGCCAATGCACATGCTGATCATGCCGTAGCGCAGCCCGGGGTCGCGCTCCATTGCCGCCATCAGCGTTGCCGTACGAATCGCGCCGGTGGCGCCCAGCGGGTGACCGAGCGCGATCGCACCGCCGAGCGGATTGACCCGCGCCGGATCCATCTCGAGCTGGCGCATCACCGCCAGCGCCTGCGCCGCGAACGCCTCGTTGAGCTCGACCCAGCCCATGTCCTGCAGCGCAAGGCCCGCCCGTTTCAATGCCCGCGGAATGGCCTCGATCGGCCCGATCCCCATCACTTCAGGCGACACGCCTGCCACCGCATAGCTGACAAAGCGTGCTATCGGGCGCAGGTTGTAGCGCTTCAAGGCCACCTCGCTCATCAGCAGCACGGCGGCAGCACCGTCCGACATCTGCGAGCTGTTGCCTGCGGTGACCGATCCGCGCGCGGCGAACACCGGCCGCAGCCGGGCCAGCTTCTCGACCGACGAGTCCGCACGTGGGCCCTCGTCCTGAGCGACGCTACGTTCGGCCGTGCGCACCACGCCGCCCTCGCCCGGAACATGGCTGTTCACCACATAAGGCACGATTTCCGCGTCAAACAACCCAGCAGCACTGGCTGCGCACGCGCGCCGATGCGATTCCGCGGCGAACGCGTCCTGATCCTCGCGGCTCACCTTCCACTGTGCAGCCACCCGTTCGGCGGTCAGCCCCATGCCATAGGCAATGTCGATGTTCTCCGCGTGCGCGAAGATCTCCGGGTTGATGCTGACCTTGTTGCCCATGATCTGCGGCATCGCGCTCATGCTCTCGGTGCCCGCGGCAATCATCACGTCAGCCTCTCCGAGCCGGATGCGGCTGGCGGCATCGGCCACCGCCTGCAGGCCAGAGGCGCAAAAGCGGTTCACCGTCACTCCGGGCACGCCGTCCGCCAGGCCGGCGAGCAACAGCGCGATGCGCGCCACGTTCATGCCCTGCTCGGCCTCAGGCATGGCACAACCCGCAATCACGTCGCCGATCTCGTTCTGGTCCAGATTGGGGACCGTGGCGACGATGTCGCGCAACACCCTGGCCAGCATGTCGTCGGGGCGAACGTAGCGAAACGCGCCATTGCGACGGGCCACCGGCGTGCGCAGCGCGGCGACGATGTAGGCATCCTGAATCTGTTTGCTCATCGCTATTCTCTCCGTCAGTTACGCAGGGGCTTGCCCGTGTCGAGCATGTGCGCGATGCGCTGCTGGGTTTTCTCGCTCTTCAGCAACTCGAGAAACTGGGCACGCTCGACGTCCAGCACCCACTGCTCGCCGACGCGGCGACCAGAGTCCACTTCGCCGCCGCACAGCGCAGTCGCAGCCGCCTTGGCCACTCTATAGTCATGCGCCGAGATGAAACCGCCCTCGGCCATGTTCACCAGCATCATCTCGCAGGTTGCGATGCCGTTGCGCCCGGCCACCGTGAGCGCCGGGTTGAGCATGGGTGGTCGCCATGCCGACTCGGCCAGTGCGCGCGCACGCCTGATCGCCACGTAAAGCAACTCGTTGGCGTTGAGCACGATGTCGTCCGCTGCGCTGGCGAAACCGAGCTGCACCGCCTCCAGCGCGCTCTTGCTCGCGGTGGCCATGGCGATGGTCTGGAAGGCATTCTGGATATAGGGGAACACGTCGCCACCCGCAGCGCGCTGCGCCATCGCGTGCGCCTGCAGCGCAAACTCCTTGCTCCCGCCACCGGCGGGGATCAGACCCACGCCCGCCTCGACCAGGCCCATGTAACTCTCGAGCGCCAGGACGCGGTGTGCCGCATGCATCGCGAACTCGCAGCCGCCACCCAGCGCCATGCCCTGCACAGCCGCCACCACGGGCACCTGGGCATGCTTGATCGCCATCGAGGTACGCTGAAACCTGGCCACCATCTTGTCGAGCAGATCGAACTCGCCGGCCCGGCATGCCGCCCCCACTTGCTGCAGGTTGGCACCCACCGCGAACGGCGCCGGCTGCCAGATCACCAGGCCATCAAGATCGATCTCTGCGCGCGCGATGGCTTCGAGCATGCCGTCCATGACCTCATCACCGATCGCATGCATCTTGGAGGTGATCGAGACGATGCCGATGCGCGCATCCTGATCAGCGCGCCGCCACAGGCGCACACCGGCGTTCTCCCACAGCGTCTCGCCACGCTCGAGCGGCGCCTCGCCCAGCACGCGGTCGGGGTAGAGCTGGCGCTCATAGACCGCCAGATCGGTTCGCGGCTTGAGCAATTTTTCGGCTGCGCTGAAGGAGCCCGCAGGGCTGTGCACGCCAGCACGCTCGAACACCCAGTCCGGCAGCGGCACGTCCGACATCGCACGCCCATGCTCGACGTCTTCGCGGATCATGCCCGCCACCGCCGCCCACCCGGCGCCCTGCCAGGCTTCGAACGGGCCTTGTGCCCACGCAAAGCCCCAGCGCATGGCCAGGTCAACATCGCGCGCCGTGTCGGCAATAGCACCCAGATGAACGGCGCAGTAGTGGAACACATCGCGGAACATGGACCACAGGAACTGCGCCTGCGGATGCGGATGTGCCGCCAACTGAGCGAATTTCTCGACCGGGCTCTTGAGCTTGAGAATGTCCTCAACATCAGGAAAAACCTCGCCGCCACTATCGCGATAATCCTGCAAGGCAAGATCGAGCACCTGAATCTGCTTGCCCTGCTTGCGGTAGATGCCGGCCTTGGTCTTCTGCCCCAGCGCGCCCTTGCCGATCAGCCCCTGCAACCAGGCAGGCGACTTGAAGTAGGCATGCCAGGGGTCGTCCGCCAAGGTAGCCTGCATGGTGTCGATGACATGGGCCAGGGTGTCGAGGCCGACCACGTCCGCGGTACGAAAGGTGGCGCTCTTGGGGCGGCCGATGCGCGGCCCGGTGAGCAGGTCGACCTCGTCGAAGCTCAGCCCCAGACGCGCCGTGTGGTGCAGGACGGCCAGGATGGAGAACACACCGACGCGGTTGGCGACGAAGTTGGGCGTATCCCTGGCGCGCACGATGCTCTTGCCCAGTCGCGTCGTCAGCCAGGCCTCGAGCGCGTCCAGCATCGCCGCATCGGTGTCGGCAGTGGGGATGAGTTCCACCAGCGGCATGTAGCGCGGTGGATTGAAAAAATGGATGCCGCAAAAGCGACTGCGCCGCTCGACCGGCATGCCGGCAGCCAGCGCAGTGATGGACAGGCCCGAGGTGTTGGAGGCAAACACAGCACCGGGCTTCAGAAAGGGGGCGACCCTGGCGTAAAGGTCGAGCTTCCACTCCATCTTCTCGGCAATGGCCTCGATCACGAGCTCGCACTCACCCAGGCGCGCGAGATCGGCTTCGTAGTTGGCAGTTTCGATATATTGCGCCCGCTCCCGACTGGCGAAGGGCGCCGGATCGAGCTTGCCGATGCCCGCGAGCGCCTTGTTGGCGATGCCGTTGGGCTCGCCCTCGGGTGCGGGCAAATCGAACAGAATCACGGGCACATCGGCATTGGCGCAATGAGCAGCGATCTGCGCGCCCATGACGCCGGCACCGAGCACGGCTACTTTGCGGATGATGAGACGGCTCATACGTTTCTCCGGATGCGAAGCGGCCGGACCAGCAGGCCCGGCCGCAGCCCTCTGGGAGGATTAGAAAGCGTGGTTGACCTGGAGCGAAAAGATGTTGACCGAGGTATCGAACGAGCCTCGCACGAACTGCCCGGTTTGCGTCATGCCGAGCACGGTGCGTCGCTCGATCTTCTCCTTGTCGAAGAAGAGACGCGCGTAGCCGGCGTCTATCGAGGTCTGCTTGTTGAGCTTGTAGTTAAGGCCGAAAGCCAGCCAGGTACGATCCGAGTCAGGCAGGCGCACCGTTCGATCACTGACTGTAGTCACCGGTGACTCGTCGTACGCCATCCCCGCACGCAGGCGCAGTGCATCGGTGTACTGGTACTGCATGCCCAGCCCGACCCGGAAGCTATCCTTGAAACCCAGTCGCTCGTCGGTCAAGGTGACGCCTAAGCTGCGATGCTTCACGTCGAGACTGGGAATGGAGCTCCAGCCCATCCAGGTGTAGTCGGCCAGAATCTGCAACTTGTCGGACATCTGGTAGGCGAGCGCAATCGAAGCGGTATCGGGCAGTTCGACCGCCACTTTGGCGGGGGTCGAGCTCGGCCCGGTTTCCACCTGGCCCTCCACGTCAAGGTCGATCTTCGAGCGATAAGTCAGCGCAAGCCGGGCTTGCGGGCTGAGTTCAAAGATTGCTCCGACGTTCCAGCCCCAACCCGTATCGTCGCCAGAAAGCTTGCTCTTGACGTCGACCGTACTGGGCAACGCGCCGGTCACTGGCTGCATGCCACGCAAGTCCGCCTCGAACTTCACGTAGTTCACACCAAAACCCAGCGCGATCTTTTCATTGACGCGAAATGCCACGCTGGGGTTGAGGTTGATCGCCTTGATCTCGGAATACACACCCTGGTAACGCCCGATGAAGTCATCAGCCCACTCGGTGGCATTGCCAAAAGTGGGCGAAACACCCAGACCAACACGCAGATCCTTGTTGATCGACATCGCCCAATAAGCGGCCGGCACGGCTGAAACACCTCCCGCATTGCCGCCCTTGCTACCCAGCGCGTAGGCCGGCACAGGAGGTGCTGCGACCCTGAGCGCGTTCGACCCTCGGTCAGAAAACTCCAGCGAGCGATCAAGCACGGTCAGGGCGCCCGTTACGTGATGCCCTTCGCTCAGATACAGCATCCCTGCCGGATTGAAGAAAATCGTGCTGGCATCCTCTGCCACTGCAGCTGAGCCCGCGTAGGCGTAGCCGGTTCCTGCCCCGTTCTGATTTTGCAGCGCAAACCCCGCCGCCATCGCATGGCCTGCCGCCAGTCCAGCCGTTGCCGCAGCCATATTGACTACCAGACGCTTCATCTTCATGTCTCGCCCCCTATCCTCGTCATTGATTGCAGGTCATGCCCGCTCTGATCGAAAATACCGCCCTCGCCCTACGCTCTACTCGGCCGGCACCGGCCGCTTGCGCCCCTTGTCATCGAGTGCGACGTAAGTAAGTCGCGCCTCGGTCACCTTCACCACCACCGGGTTCTCCGGGTCACGCTCGGCAAACACCTCGACGTCAACCGTGATCGACGTCCGCCCGACCGCTGTCACCTCGGCGTAAAAGCTCACCAGATCACCAACCGACACCGGCTGCTTGAAGGTGAATGAATTCACCGCCACGGTGGTCACCCGCGAGCGCGCGCGCCGCACCGCTGGAATGGCACCGGCGATGTCCGCCATCGACATCACCCAGCCACCGAACACATCGCCGGCGGGGTTGAGGTCGGCAGGCATGGGCATGACGCGCAAGGCGGGTTGCTTGTCCTGCGGCAGCGCGGTCCTCAAGGTGGCGAGATCGCTCATCCAGGTCTCCTGTCATGTAAGTTGTCGGACACGTTCAGCCAATTCCGGGCTCAGTGCCAATTCGGGTTTTCCCGAGACTGCGGGCAAGCTGCAGGGGCCCGCCGGTGTGAGGTGCAAAGCCGGTGCCGAATATCACCCCGGCATCGGCCAGATCCGCATCGGCCACCACCGCCTCGCGCACGCAGCGTTCAGCGGCGGCCAGCAAGGGCGCCAGGATGCGATCGGCGAGCTCGGGGGCGAACGCCCCTGCCTCGCCCTTTTGCGCCTTGCCCTCCACCCAGCGGTAGTAACCTTCGCCGCTCTTGCGCCCGAGCTTGCCTTCGGCGACCAGTTTCAGCAGCCGCGGCGGCGGCTTCGCGCCCGCGCCGGCAAGCGCCTCACCGGCGGCCACCGCGATGTCGAGACCGACGGTATCGACGAGTTCGACCGGACCGATCGGCATGCCGAAACGCACCAGGGCGGCGTCGACGGTTTCGGGCGCACAGCCTTCCTCGACGCAGCGCAGGGCCTCGAGCATGTAGGGGCCAAGCACCGCATTGACCAGGAAACCGGGCGCGCTCTTCACCGGCAGCGGCAGCTTGTCGAGCGCGCGCACGAAACCGATTGCGCGGCGCAGCACCTCAGGGTCGCTGGCCTCGCCGTGCACCACCTCCACCAGCGGCAGTTGCGCCACCGGGTTGAAGAAGTGAATGCCGACCAAGCGCTGCGGCGCCTGCAGCGCGCAGGCGATATCCTCCAGGCGCAGGCTGGAGGTGTTGGTCGCGAGCACCGCGTCCGCTCTGGCGTGGCGCTCGAGCTCGGCAAACACGCTGCGCTTGGCTTCCAGATTCTCGGAGATGGCTTCGATGATCAGCTCGGCGTGCGCGACACCCTGAGCCTGGGAGTCGGGGATGAGACGATCGAGCGCAAAGCGCACGCGGCGGGCGTCGCCCTTGTAACGGCGCTCGAACAGCTTGGCCGCACGCTGGATGGCGGGCGCAATGCGCTCCACCGTCTGATCCTGCAGGGTCACGCGCATGCCACGCAACGCACACAGCGCGGCAATGTCGCCGCCCATCACGCCGGCGCCGACCACATGCACGTGCCTGGGCGAGAACGCGCCATCCTTGCCAAAGGCCTTCAGGCGCTCCTGCAGGAAGAACACCCGAAGCAGGTTTCTTGTTGTTGGCGAGGCAAACAAGGCCTCGAGCGCGGCGGGCTCACCTGCGGGCACGGCGAGCACGTTGCCGTCATATCTTTCCCAGATATCGATGATGGCGTAGGGTGCAGGATAGTTTTCGCGTACGACCTTTGCGGCGGTCTGCTTGCGCGCCTTGTCGGCAAGCTTGCCGCGCAGGGGGCCGTTGATCACGTAACGCAGGACGCATTCGGGCACGGCCAGCTTGCGTGGGGCAGCACCGGACAGCACCATGATGCGCGCGGCTGCGTCCATGACCCGCGCCGGCACGCAATCGGTGACCAGTCCCAGGCGTCTGGCTTTCCTGCCATCGACACTCTTGCCGGTCAGCATCATGTCCAGCGCCGCCATCGGGCCAATGGTGGCCGGTAGCCGCTTGATGCCGCCCCAGCCCGGAACGATGCCCAGCATGACCTCGGGCAGCGCCAGCCTGGTGCCGGGCTCATCGACGGCCAGGCGGTAACGACAGGCCAGCGCCAGTTCCAGCCCACCACCCAGACAGTGACCACGGATCAGCGCCAATGTGGGATAGCCCACCGCAGCCAGCCGATTGAGCAGACTCCAGCCACGCTCCACGAAACCGCGCGCAGCCGCGACCGAATCAAAGCTCGCGAACTCGTCAATATCCGCTCCGGCGATGAAACCGGCCCCCTTGCCCGATGCGATCACCAGCGCTGTGGGCGCGCGCGCATCGAGCGCGTCAAGCACCTGACTGAACTCCCCCAACACCTCGGAGGACAAGGTATTTGCCGCCGCACCCGCACAATCGATCTCGAGCCAGGCGAGGCCGTCATCCTCGTAGCGCAAGCGCCAGTGCTGCCATGTCTGTTGCGTGATCGGGCTCATTGCACCGTCTCCACCAGCATCGCACCGCCCTGCCCGCCGCCGATGCAGATCGACGCCAAGCCCCGCTGACCGCCAGTGCGATGCAACACATTGAGCAGATGCAGAACAATGCGCGCGCCGCTCGCTCCCACCGGATGACCGAGCGCCACCGCGCCGCCATCGACGTTGAGCCTTGCCATGTCGGGTGCACCGGGTGCGGCCTCGACGCCAAGGTGCTGGCGGCAGTAATCATCGTCATCAAAAGCGCGCAGGCAGGCGATGACCTGCGCCGCAAAAGCTTCATTCAACTCCCATACATCCAGGTCGTTCGGTGCCAGACCATGGCGCTGCAGGATGGGCATCGCGGCATGCACCGGCCCCAGGCCCATCTGCGCGGGCGCCAGCGCTGCCCATTGGCTGTCCACAATGCGTCCGCGCGGCTGCAGGCCGTGGCGCTCGACTGCCGCGGCCGAAGCCAGCACCAGCCAGGCCGCGCCATCGCTGATCTGTGAGCTGTTGCCGGGGGTGATGCGTCCGTACTTCTTGTCGAAGAAGGGTTTGAGCTTCGCCAGAGCTTCCACCGAGGAGTCGTGGCGCACGCCGTCATCGGCGGCGAATACCGTGCCGTCGCGCCCGATCAGCGGCACGATCTCATCGGCGTAGTGTCCGGCATCCTGCGCAGCCACAACACGCTGATGGCTGTGCACTGCAAACGCGTCCATCTCTGCACGGGTGATGCCGAACTTGAAGGCGAGATTCTCGGCCGTCTGCCCCATCAGCTGGCCGATCACCGGGTCAGTCAGCCCTTTCATGATGCCGACCACCGGCGCCAGATGCCTCAAGGGCAGCGACTTCAGCGCGCGCAGCTTCTGCCCCACGTTCCTGGTCGCAAACCAGTTTGCCAGCCAGCGCGTCATGGCCTCGGAGAACAACAGCGGCGCATGCGAAAGCGCATCGACGCCGCCGGCCAGCACCAGCTCCGAGCGCCCCAGGCGAATGTTGGCCACCGCAGAATCCAGCGCCTGCATGCCCGAAGCGCAGTTGCGCATCACCGTCCACCCCGGAACGGCATCCCCACAGCCCATGCGCAGCGCCACCACACGGCCGATGTTGACCTCATCGGCGGCCGGGCTGGCGCAGCCCAGGATCACTTCATCGAGTTGCTCGGGCGCGAAGGGCTGGCGCAGCAGCAGCGCCGAACCGGCGGCGGTCGCCATGTCCGCCGCGGAGAAGGGGCCAGGGCCGGTGCGAGCCTTGAGGAAAGGCGTGCGCGCACCATCAATGATGAAGACCTCGCGCGTCATGTCCTGGCCTTGGACAGCGGCGATGAATCCGGCATGTCGCACAGCGCCGCCTTGAGCTCGAAGTCGTAGGGGAAGTCATCCACACGGATGACCTTGTCGCGCAACATGTTGCGCCGCTCCACGAGCTCATACTCGTCGGCGCTGATCACCCCGGCGTCGCGCGCACGGCGCCACAGCTCATCGACATCGCCACTGGTCATCAGGCCAGGGGTGAAGGCGCCGGAACGTTGCGCCTGCTTCACCTTGCTCTCGATCGGCTCGGCAGCGATGGTCGCGAGCAGCGCGGCCTCGAGCGCCGCGACCGGCTCTTCGATGTCGGTGGGCAGATAGACGTCGGAGCTCAGTCGATCGCGCGTCGCGGACGGCGCGATGAGAAGCGCCGCCACCTTGTGGCCGAGGCGGTCCGAAGGCACGACGTAGGGCCGACCGAGCGGGAACACGACGAGGTGGCGCAGCACCAGGGCGAAGAGCTTGTTGGGGAAGTTGGCAATCACACCCTCGAAAGCGAGCTGGATGCGGAACATGCAGTCCCAGATCGCCCAGTGCATGAGCGGCGCGTCAGCCGCGCAGCGGCCCTCGGCCTCATAGCGCTTGAGCGTGGCGGTGGCGAGATACATCAGCGACAGAATGTCGCCCAGTCGCGCCGACAGCTTTTCCTTGCGCTTGAGCGCCCCACCCATGCTGCCCATCGAAACATCGGCGATGAAGGCGAAGGCGGCCGAGAAGCGGGTCAATTGCTGGTAATAACGGCGCGTCTCGCGTGCCACGCCTTGCGGTACCTTGACGAAATGCGAGCCGGTCAGCCCCATCACGATCGCACGCCCGGCATTGCTGACCGTGAAACCGACGTGATCCCACAACACGAGGTCGAAGGCGTCCTCATCGTCGCGCTGCGCCGCGTCCATTTCGGCGAGCACGAAGGGGTGGCAGCGAATGGCGCCCTGACCGAACAGGATCAGGCTGCGGGTGAGGATGTTCGCCCCCTCGACCGTAATGCCGATGGGAATCTGCTGATAGGCACGACCGAGGAAGTTCTGCGGCCCGAGGCAGATCCCCTTGCCTCCGATCACGTCCATGCCGTCGTTGACGACCTGGCGCGCACGCTCGGTGACGTGATATTTGACGATGGCCGACACCACCGACGGCTTCTCGCCCAGATCGATCGCACCCGCCGTCATCACGCGCGCGGCGTCGCACAAGTAGGTGTTGCCCCCAATGCGCGTCAAGGCCTCTTCCACACCTTCGAAGCGACCGATCGCAGTGCGGAACTGGTAACGCACGCGGGCGTAGGCCCCCACCGCACGCGCAGTCATCTTCTGCATGCCGACGTTGGCGCCCGGCAGCGAGATCGAGCGCCCGGCCGCGAGACACTCCATCAACATGCGCCAGCCCTGGCCCGCCATCTTCGGCCCGCCGATGATGAACTCGAGCGGCATGAACACGTCCGTGCCGCGCACCGGACCGTTCATCCACACCGCGTTGAGCGGCATGTGGCGACGACCGATCTCGACGCCGGGGTGGTCGTGCGGCACCAGGGCGCAGGTGATGCCGATATCCTGTTCGCCACCCAGCAGGCCGTCCGGGTCATACATCCTGAAAGCCAGCCCGAACACGGTGCACACCGGCGCCAGGGTGATGTAGCGCTTGTCGAAACTGACGCGCACGCCCAGCACTTCCTCCTCATTCCAGATGCCCTTGCACACCACGCCGGCATCCGGAATCGACGCCGCGTCCGAACCCGCCCACGGACTGGTCAGCGCAAACGCGGGGATTTCTTGCCCACTGGCCAAGCCGGGCAGGTAGCGCTGCTTCTGTTCGGGCGTGCCGTAGTGCAGCAGCAACTCGGCCGGACCAAGCGAATTGGGCACCATGACGGTGACCGCGGGGGCCGATGAGCGCGTCGACAGCTTGGTGATCACCTGTGAGTGGGCATAGGCGGAGAAGCCCTTGCCGCCGTACTCCTTGGGGATGATCATGCCCAGGAAGCCCTGGTCGCGGATGTACTCCCACACCGCCAGCGGCATGTCCTGCTTCTGGGTGCACTCCCAGTCGTTGGTGAGGCGGCACAGTTCATCGACTTCGTTATCGAGAAAAGCCTGCTCCTCTTCACTCAGCTTCGGCCAGGGGTACTTCCCGAACTTGTCCCAGTCCGGATTACCTCTGAACAGCTCTCCCTCCCACCACACCGTGCCGGCCTCGATCGCGTCCTTTTCGGTCTGCGACATACCCGGCAGCGCCTTGCGGAAGGCCTTGAAGATGGGCGCCGTCACCCACTGCCGGCGCCAGCTTTCGACCAGAAACAGACTCATCGCTCCGGCATAGAGCGCGAGCACGAAAAAGGTCAGCAGCACTGAGCCATCCGCCGCCCAGCCCATTGCCGCAATCCACACCAGACCGGTGAGCAGCCAGATAGGGAGAGGGACACGCCGATAGGCGAGCGTCACCACCAGTACGGGCAGACAAACAAGGACAATCCAGAACATCGCCATCTCCTTTGCCGGGGACTCAGCCTGCGCCGTGGATCCCGTCGTGAACATCAAACATCATGGGGCGCGGCGTCTCCGCCAGATCAGCGAGAGGCGCCCGCAGTCCGCCCAGCAGGAAGCTCATCAGCCGCGGCAACAGGCGCGCGGGGTCTTCGTCCTCATAGGGCAAACCGGCCATTGCATGCACACTCTCGATGCCCGCCATCGCGAAGGACATGGCTCCCATCATGAAATGGAAGCGCCACATGATTTCTGTCCGGGGAACCTCGGGCAGCGCACGGAACAGCGCGCCCAGGAAGCGGTCCATCACCTCGGCATATTCCTCGGCGAGAAACTGGCGCACGAAAGCATTGGGTTCGTTATAGGTGCGGCTGAGCAGACGCATGAAGGTGGCGCCGCCGTGCTCGGTATCGGCCGCCATCGCCAGGGCGGTGCCGAAAAAGGCGAAAACGATGCGGCTGGGCTTGAGAGCAGCATCGCCAGCCTGGGCCTCAAGCTGGTCCAAGGCTGCAAGCCTGGCCTCGTTGAGTGCCGTCAGCCGACGCCTGAACACCGCCTGGATGAGCGCATCCTTGCTGCCGAAGTGATAGTTCACCGCCGCCAGATTGGCTTGAGCGCTGCGGGTGATCACGCGCATCGAGGTGCCTTCAAAGCCATGCTCGACAAACAACGCCTCGGCCGCATCAAGGATGCGGTCGCGGGTTTCGGGCTGCGGCATACAGGCAACGGGACACATCTGAGCACCATTTCAAACGCCTGTTTGAATCATACGTTCTCCTTATTGCCTGTCAAGCCAGGCTTATCGAGCTGAAAGGAAAGTCCTCACGCGCAGCGCGGCAACCGGGTTCATTACGCACAGCGCAGCACATGGCCGCCGGGTGAGAAGGCCGGCGCTTCCGGAAGCCGGCAGATCTTGAGGCAGAATGGGGGCCGTTTTCGCTTCGCGAACCTTCAACACGATGCGCGCGCAGCCCGCTCCACACCAGGAAACACCATGAGACGCGCCCCCGCCGCCGCACTGCCCGGCCCCGAACCCATGGACCGCCGTGACTGGCAGACCCTGAAGAGCCTGTTTCCCTTCATCTGGGCCTACAAATGGCGGGTCATCTTCGCACTCGGCAGCCTGATCCTGGCCAAGGGCGCCAACGTGACGGTGCCCATCATCTTCAAGAACATCATTGACGATCTGTCGATGACGCGCGAGCAGGCCTTCATCCTTGTCCCTGCTGCGCTGCTGCTCGCCTACGGTGTCTTGCGCTTCTCCACCTCGCTCTTCACCGAACTGCGTGAAGTCATCTTCGCCCGCGTCACCCAGCAGGCCGTGCGCGAAATATCCCTGCGCGTCTTTCGCCGCCTGCATGCGCTGTCGCTGCGCTTTCACCTTGAACGCCAGACCGGCGGCCTGACGCGCGACATCGAACGCGGCACGCGCTCGATCGGCTCGCTGATCAGCTACACGCTGTACTCCATCCTGCCGACGCTGATCGAAATCAGCATGGTGATCGGCATCCTGCTGGCGCGCTACGACGCGGTGTTCGCCCTCATCGCGCTGAGCGCGCTGGCGATCTACGTCACCTTCACGGTGAAGATCACCAACTGGCGCACCAAGCTGCGGCGCGAGGCCAACGAGCTTGACTCGGCCGCCAATGCGCGCGCGATCGACAGCCTGATCAATTTCGAGACGGTGAAGTACTTCAACAACGAGGAGTTCGAGGCACGCCGCTACGACGAACAGCTGCAGAAATGGACTACCGCCCAGGTCACCAATCAATACTCGCTGTCCGCGCTCAACGTCGGCCAGGCCGCGATCATTGCCGTGGCCGTCACCGCCATGATGTGGCAGGCCGCCGCCCGTGTCGCGACCGGCGAGATGACCATCGGTGACATCGTGCTGGTCAACGCCTTCCTCATCCAGCTCTACATCCCGCTCAACTTCCTTGGCGTGCTGTATCGGGAGATCCGTCAGTCACTGACCGACATCGAGCGCATGTTCGGGCTCATGCACCAGCATCGTGAGATTGCCGACGCGCCCGACGCCATCAACCTGCCTGGCGGTCCGGCCAGTGTGCGTTTCGAGAACGTCAGCTTCGCCTACGATGCCAAGCGCGCCATCCTGTTCGACGTCGACTTCGAGATCCCCACCGGCAGCACGGTGGCCATCGTCGGCCACTCCGGCTCGGGCAAGTCAACGCTGGCGCGGCTGCTGTACCGCTTCTATGACGTGAGCAGCGGTGCCATCCGCATCAACGGCCACGATCTGCGCCAGCTCAGCCAGGACAGCCTGCGTGGCGCGATCGGCATCGTGCCGCAGGACACCGTGCTGTTCAACGACAGCCTGTTCTACAACATCCAGTACGGCCGCCCGAGCGCGACGCGCGAGGAAGTGGACGCTGCCGCGCGCGCCGCACAACTCGAAGACTTCATCCGCCAACTCCCCGATGGCTACGAGACGCGCGTCGGCGAGCGCGGGCTGAAGCTGTCGGGCGGAGAGAAGCAGCGCGTCGCCATTGCGCGCGCGCTGCTGAAGAACCCAGCCATCCTGATCTTCGACGAGGCCACTTCCGCGCTCGACTCCAAGACCGAGAAAGCGATCCAGGCTCAGATCGAACGCGCCGCCCAAGGACGGACGGCGCTGGTGATTGCGCACCGGCTGTCGACGATCATGGATGCGGACGAGATCATCGTCCTCGACGGTGGCCGCATCATGGAGCGCGGACGCCATGCTGCGCTGCTGGCGCAGGGCGGCACCTATGCGCAGATGTGGATGTTGCAGCAGCAGGAAGAGCAGAGCGCAAACGGGGCTGCAAGCTAGCCAGGAAATGAACAACGGCGCCGATGGCGCCGTTGTTCATTTAGCTGCGGGACTGCGATCCGGGCTCGAACTCCGGCCCGACTCAGGCCGCCTGCTTGCGGCGTCGCACGCCCACCATGCCCATGAAGGCCAGACCGGCAAGCGCGAGCGAGCCCGGCTCGGGAACACTGCCACCACCACCGTTGTTCGACTTGATCGTGCCGGTGACGCTGGCGAGTTTGAGATAGTCGTACTTCCCGCAGACTGTGTTCGAACCCGATGGGCACGTACCGAATGCCACCGCAGACCCGCTCTCGATGTCTCCGGAATTCACACCGGCGCCGGCGGAAAAGCCCCCCGCACCGATCAACCAGAAACTCGAATACGTATTCGAAAATGTTCCGGCTGTCGTCCCCAGGCTCCTGGACACCGTGCCGATGTCAGCGTAGTTCCCGACCAGAGTCCAGCCACGAGTGGTCAAGTTGGAAAACTTGCCGCCAGTAAGCGAGGTTGTCGCGGTAAGCGCACCGGAACCGGTAAAGGCCATGACGAAAATATCGGAATCCGTTTGCGTCCAGCCAGCCCTGACCGACTCGAGCCGCACCTGCTGGTCAAAACTCAGCAGGGCCACTTCAAAACCTGACTGGTTGTCCAGCGAGTGCTGACCATCCGATGAGGACTCTCCACCGACTCCGACGCCATTACCACTCCAGTAATCAACGGTGGTGCTGCCGATCAGCACGGCATTGGTGCTCGCTTTCCAGCCCGTCACCAGGGGGTTATTGGCCGGCAAGTCAGTCAAACCCCAGCTCGTCGCCGCAAACCCACCCGCCGAAGCTGCACACAGCGCCGTAGCGACTGCCATTCTGATTACGATCGATTTCATGACTCTCTCCCTGACTCAAATTGCCATTACAGCTCAAAGCAAAAATCAGGCCTGAATTAAAAATTGTTTAAAAACAATGGATTAAAAATCATGTATGACAAAATCATCGATAAGCGTCAAATTCGCCGACACTAGGGCAGCGTGGAGTACAAGGTCCGCGCCTCGCCCACCCAGGGCTCCACCGCACTGCCCTGCAGAGCCAACTGGAGCTCGGCGCGCGCTTCCTGGGCGCGCCCGAGGCGGGCGAGCACGTAGGCCAGATGCCAGCGAATTTCAGCGTTCTGCGGCGCACGCAGGCGCGCATCGCGCAGGTGGCGCATGGCCTCGTCCAGCCGCCCCGCCCGCGCCAGCGCCCAGCCCAGGGTGTCGACCATGCTCACCTCGCCGGGTGCCAGGGCCAGGGCCTGCTCTGCCGCCGCCACCGCGTCGCCCTCGCCAAGCATGAGCAGGGCATTGGCCAGATTGTTGAACACCCCAGCCCCCGCATTCCCGCCAGCAATCAGGCTTTCATATTGCTCGCGCGCCGCCTTCCAGTTGCCCTTACGCATCCACAGCTCGGCCAGCATTTCACGCGCGCGCGCATCCTCGCCCTTCTCAGCAAGCCAGTGCTCGACCAGAGGCACAGCAGCCTTGGCCTCGCCCTGCAGCACGGCAACACTGACCTGCCGCTGCAGCAGCTCGAACGAAGCCTGCTGCCTGAATGCGTCCTGATAGTGCCGTTCAGCCTCGGCATAGCGCTTGCTGCGGACCGCCACATCACCCGCCAGACGCAATCCGTTGACGCTTGCCGGATGGGCGCTGCGCAAGGCGGTGACCAAGGCTTCGACTGCCGCCGGCGCGACCGAGGCATCAAGCAAGGCGGCCTCGACCTCCAGCACCATCGCCGCCTCATCGCCCGGCCTGCCCTGCAGCGCTTTTTGCGCGGCATACGTGGCGCCAGCCGGATTCGACGCGCGCAGCTGCAGATAGCCCACTCGCAGCAGGCGTGCAACATCGAACTCGGCCTGCTTCGTCATCTCGCGCAGCGTGTGCTGGGCGCCATTGTTGTCACCGATATCGATCTGGGCTTCAGCAAGCGCAGCCAGTGCAGACAGATCCGAACTGCGCCGCAAGGCCAGGGTCCTGGCGGCGTCCAAGGCCCCCTCACGGTCGCCTGCTGCGGCCCTGATGTTGATCAACGCAAGGGCAAAACCCGTGTCCGCCGGGCGCTCGGCCACCGCCTTCTCGAACCAGCGCGCGGCCTCCGCCATGTTGCCGACGCGCTGCTCGAGAACACCGCTCTCATACATGGCCACCGCGTCGTTGCGGTTCTTCTTCAGCATCGCGGCGTAAGTCTGTCGTGCCTCGGCGAGATTTCCCTCAGCCACGGCAAGCCGGGCCAGATTGAGGCGCGCGGGGAGAAAATCGGCATTCAGTTTCAGGGCTGCGCCATACGCTGCCCTCGCTCCGACGCCATCGCCACTGGCGCTGAGCATTCCGCCCAGCAGATTCAAGACCGCCGGACTGTCCGCCAAGGCCTCACTGGCGCGCTGCGCAACCGCCACTGCGTCCTTTTTATGCCCCTGCCGCATCAGGATGTTTGCCAGCGCATTGGCGGTGATGAAGTCGGTCGGCGACTGCTCGAACGCCGCTTGCAGATCCTTGAGTGCGGCCTCGGTTTCACCCGCTCCCAGACGGCTGAAACCCAGCGCGGCCTGGGCGCCCCCATCACCCGCCTGCGCCGCCTTTTCCAGTAATTCACTTGCCCGACCGTAACGCCGCTGCGCCAGATTCACCCGCCCCAGCAGTTGCAGGGCCTGGGCATCTTCCGGCTGCAGGCGCAGGACGAACTCGAGCAGCCCGGTTGCACGCGCGTAGTCGCGCTGATCGAGATAGATCGAGGCCAGCAATTTGCGCGCGCCGAGATTGTTCGGGTAGCGCGCAACCGCCGCCTCCAGATATCGCTGCGCCTTCTCGAACTGGCGTCCGGCGTGGTGCGCCAGACCGCCCACCATCAGCAACTGCTCATGCCCCGCCACCCATCCGATCGGCAAGGCATCCACCAAGCCAGCGGCCTCTGCAAGGTACTTGGCGGACGCCGCCGCATCACCCTGGCGCTCGGCAATCAAGGCCAGCAGATAGGCGGCTCTGGGCTCGACCGCTCCACCCTGGGTGGGTGCCAGCACGGCACGCGCTTCGTCATTGCGGCCCAGGTCAACGAGGATGCCGGCACGCGCAACCAGTGCATCGACCAGCCCCGGATCAAGCTCGAGCGCACGCTCGTAATCCTGCAGTGCGCTGGCCAGCTCACCGCGCGCATGCGCAACCGAGCCGCGGGCATTGAAGGCAGGGGCAAAGTCGGCGTCATTGCGCACCGCCAGCTCGGCGCGCTCCCATGCCAGATCGAGCTTGCCGCCGGCGATCAGCATCGGCACTTCGGCAGCCAGAGGGATGGGCGATGCGGGGTCGAGCGCGCGGGCCTGAGCGAAGCTGCTTTCCGCCTCGGCACCTTGTCCCAGCGCAACATGAGCCGCCCCGCGCAGGGTCAGCACCTGCAATTGCTCGGCCCCTTGCAGACCCTCAGCCGGAATCGATTCCAGCAAGACCTTGGGCCGCCCTTGCAAGAGGTAGATGCGCGCCATCGGCACCGCCACTTCGGCACGACTCACCCCGAGCCGCAGCGCTTCGCGAAACGTCACCTCGGCGGGGCCCACATCCCCGTCGCGCAGATAGGCCTGCGCCAGCAGCAGCTGAGCGGCGAGCATGTTGCGATCTTCCTGCAGCGCGTTCTTGAGCTGAATGATCGCACCGGCGAGATCCTGCTGCCCAAAGCGCTGCAGTCCATCTTCATAGTAACGGCTGGCGGCAGCCGGATCGGCCTGCGCCGACGCGCTCGAGAGCAGGTAGACAAACCCAAGGGCGAAGCTGCGGACAAGCGGACGGAGAGCGCGTTTCATGGCGGACTGAACCTGTTCTGGCGAGCTGAAAGTGTAGCCAGGAGCGCGCAAGCGACTTGTGAAATACGTCATTATCAACACGAACAACACCAATGACATAAAGACCTTCGCAAGCTCATTGCTGTCCGGCGGTGGTGAGCTGCGCCTGCCATCCCGTAGAATCAAAGCCCGCTCACCGTTTCCTTTTTTCCTTGCTGATGGATGCTCACAGTCCCGTCCCGCTTCTGAGGGAGATCATCCTTTTCCTCGCGCTCGCAGGGCTGCTCATCCCCCTGCTCGCACGCCTGCGCATCAATCCGGTGCTCGGCTTTCTGGCCTTCGGCACGCTGATTGGCCCCTACGGGCTGGCCTCGTTTGCAGCGCAGTGGCCGTGGCTGTCGTGGCTGACTTTCGCCCGCCCTGAGGACGTGGAGTTTCTCGCCGAACTGGGCGTGATCTTCCTCATGTTCATGATCGGGCTGGACATGTCGATGCAGCGCCTGTGGTCCATGCGCCGTCTGGTATTCGGTCTGGGCGGCTTGCAGGTGGTGCTGACGGCAGCGGCGATCGGCCTGCTGGCGGCACGCTTTGGCAACGGCGTCGAAGCCTCCGTCATCCTCGGCGTGGTGCTGGCCTTCTCATCGACGGCGATCATCATGCAGCTGCTGATCCAGCGCCGCGAACTCGGCACGCCATTGGGGCAGTCGGCGTTTGCAATCCTGTTGTGCCAGGACCTGGCCGTGGTGCCCTTGCTGGTGCTGATCAGCATCCTCGGTTCAAGCACCGCCGAGGGCAGCTTTGCCTTCCTGCTGGCGAGCGCGACGCTCAAGGGCGTGCTCACCGTGGTCGCGCTCTACCTCATCGGCCGGCGTGTGGTGCGCCCGCTGTTCCACCAGATCGCCGCCGACCGCCAAGCCGACACCTTCACCGCGCTCACCCTGCTCACCACCCTGGGCGTGGCCGCGCTGACCTACTCGGCCGGCCTGTCGATGGCGCTGGGCGCGCTGCTGGCCGGTCTCATCATTGCGGAAACCGAATTTCGCCATGAAGTCGAGATCACCATCGAGCCTTTCAAGGGCCTGCTCATGGGGCTGTTCTTCCTGTCCGTGGGCATGGGCATCGATCTGCGCGCGCTGCTCGCGCAGCCGGTGTGGATTCCGCTCTCGGTCGTCGGCCTGTTTGCGCTCAAGGGGCTGATCGTCACCGTGCTGCTGCGCGTGTTCGGTCTGTCCTGGGGGCGGGCGACCGAAGGCGGCCTGCTGCTGGGCCAGGGCGGCGAATTCGCCTTCATCGTGATCGGCCTGGCGCTCAGCTTCGAGCTCATCGCACGCCCGGTCGGGCAGTTCATGCTCATCGTGGTCGGCGTGTCCATGCTGATAGCACCGCTTGTGGCCCGCCTGGGCCAGGGGCTGGGCGACGCCATCGATCGCCGCATGCCGCCAACCCGGCTACCGGAGGACGTGGCACTGGGTGCGCTCGACGGCCACGTCATCATCGCCGGCTACGGCCGGGTGGGGCAGATGGTGGGCCAGATGCTGGCCGAACAAGGGGTGCGCTTTGTCGCCATCGAGCATGACGCCAAGACCGTGGCGCTGCACCGCAAGGCCGGTGTAGCCTTGATTTTCGGCGACGCCAGCCGCCCCGAGCTGCTGCGCAAGCTGCACATCGAGCGCGCCCGCGCCGTGGTGTTGACGATGGATCACACCGCCGCGGCCACGCATGCGGTACAAGGTATCCGCCGTATCGAACCACGCATGTACATCATCGCGCGCTCGCGGGACGAGAAGCATGCCTTGTTGCTGCGCGAAGCCGGGGCGTCCATCGTCGTGCCGGAAACGCTTGAATCGAGCCTGAAGCTGGCCGGCTCGGTGCTGGAGACCCTCGGCGTACCACCCGACGCGACCGCACGCCTGCTCGAACAGGAGCGCGAGCGCCGCATCATGGCCTTGCGCGATTAGACATCCCGCAGCGATCAACCCAGCCCCCCTCATGGACGATACCTTGAGCACGCGCCCTCCCCGCATCGCCCTCATCACCACCGGCGGCACGATCGCCGGCAGCGCGAACTCGGCCACCGAGCTCAGCAACTACAGCGCTGGCCGGCTGGCCGCCGCAGACCTGCTGGGCGCGGTGCCGCAGCTCGCCGCTCTGGCCGACATTCGCAGCGAACAGCTGTTCAGCCTGGACAGCAAGGACATCGGCCCCGCGCACTGGCTCATCCTGTTGCGCCGCGTGCAGGCCCTGGTGGACGACGACGGGGTGGACGGCGTGGTCATCACCCATGGCACCGACACCCTGGAAGAAACCGCCTACTTCCTCCACATCACCCTCACCACCGCCAAACCGGTGGTAATGACCGCCGCCATGCGACCGGCCAGCGCGCTGTCGGCGGACGGCCCGCTCAACCTGTACCAGGCCGTACAGCTCGCCAGCAGGCCCGCCGCTGGCCGTGCCGGCGTGCTCGCCGTGCTTGGCGACCGTATTCTTCCCGCCACCCAGCTCAGCAAACGCCACCCATCGGCGGTCGACGCCTTCAGCTCCAGCGCCACCCTCACCATCGACGCCAGCGACATCCAGCTGCACGCGCTCGCGCCCTACCGCTATAGCCGCATCCACCTGGCCGCCAGCGTGCACAGCCTGCCGCCGGTGGAATTGCTGACCGTGGGCGCAGGCAGCTCCACCGCGCTGGTGTCGGCCGTGGTGCGCGCGCTCGCGCGCGCCAGCCTGCTCACGGGCGCAGCCGGGCTCGTGCTCGGCCTGCCCGGCAATGCCAGCCTGCCGGCAAGCTGGGAAGCCGCCATCGAGGCCGATCTGCCGCCTTCGGTGCCGCTGGTGCTGGCCAGCCGCTGCGGTGCGGGCGTTCGCCCGGTACATGGCGAGCGCGCCAACAACTGGCTGCAATCCACCACCCTCGACCCGCTCAAGGCACGGGTGCGCCTGATCGCAGGCCTGGGCGCGGGACTGCGCGGTGTGCGCCTGAAGCGCTGGTTCGAGCGCGGCTGAAGCCGCGAGCTGTGCAGGTCGTGCAAGCCTACAGCCCGGGGTCGCTGCCGCCGCCAGCCAGGGCCATCTCCACCATCGGCCGCGACAGATGCGGTGCAAAACCCTCGATGAAGGCGTACACATAGGCGCGCAACCACGACCGCTTGCGCAGGCCGATACGCGTCGTGCTCGACTCGAACAGATGTGAGGCATCCACCATGCCCAGCCGCCGATCCTCGGCCGGATCGTAGGCCATGCGCGCGAGGATGCCGATGCCCAGGTCCATCTCCACGTACTTCTTGATCACGTCCGAGTCGATCGCCGAGAGCACGACATTGGGTTTCAGCCCACGACCGAGAAAGGCCTTGTTGATCAAGCCGCGGCCGGTGAACGCGTCGTCATAGGTGATGAGCGGATAGCGCGCGATCGCCTCCAGGGTGAGCGGTGATGCGCGCAGGATGGGGTGGCGCGGAGTGGCGACCACGCAGCGATTCCACTGGTAGCAGGGCAGCATCAGGAGCTCGTCGTAATCGGCGATGGCCTCGGTGGCAATGGCGATGTCAGCCGTGCCATCGAGCACCATCTCGCACACCTGGCGCGGATTGCCCTGGTGCAGTGACAGCCTGACCTGGGGATAGCGCCGCATGAAGTCGCGTATCACCTGCGGCAGCACATAGCGCGCCTGGGTGTGGGTGGTCGCGATCGACAGTTCGCCAACGCTCTCGTTGGCGAACTCGTCACCCACTTGCTGCAGGTTGTCGACATCGCGCAGCACGCGCTCGGCAATGCTCAGCACCGCGCGCCCGGGCTCGGTCACGGCGACCAGGCGCTTGCCATGGCGCTCGAAGATCTCGATCCCGAGCTCGGTTTCAAGCTGGCGGATCTGCTTCGACACACCCGGCTGTGAGGTGAACAAGGCTAGCGCTGCTTCAGAGACATTCAATCCGCAGCGGGCAACTTCATGGATATAGCGCAACTGCTGAAGGTTCATGCTCAATTCCATATAACAACAAGTTATTAAGCTCTAACCATAAACGACTTCTTGCGCCTAAACGAGCTATTTATGATGCGCCGCACTACTCAGGAACATTGCAAATGGACTTCGCCTACATCATCGCCGGATTTTTCGTTGGCGCCATCGTCGGTCTGACCGGCGTGGGGGGCGGCTCCTTGATGACGCCGCTGCTGGTGCTGATGTTCGGCATCCACCCGTCAGTGGCGGTCGGCACCGACCTGCTCTACGCCGCGATCACCAAGGCAGGCGGCACGCTCGCGCACGGACTGAAGGGCTCGGTGGACTGGAAGATCACGCGCTTGCTCGCCACCGGCAGCCTGCCCGCGGCGGTCATCACCCTGGTGCTGGTGGGTCGTTACGCGCCTGGCGGGATAGACGGCGCTGCCAGCCTGATCAAGGTCGCGCTCGGTGTCGCGCTCGTCCTCACTGCAGTGGCGCTGATCTTTCGCAAGCGCATCCAGGCCTTTGCCCTCGCCCGCTTCGGCGGCCAGCCCGACCCGGTGCGCACCGCCCGCCTCACCATCATCACTGGTGCGGTACTCGGCGTGCTGGTGTCGATTTCCTCGGTGGGTGCAGGCGCCCTGGGTGTCACCGCCCTGTTCTTCCTCTACCCGGCGATGCCGGCGCTGCGCATCGTGGGCTCGGATATCGCCCATGCCGTACCGCTCACCGCGGTTGCCGGCATCGGTCACTGGATGCTCGGCAGCATCGACTGGTTCTTGCTCGGCAGCCTGCTCGTTGGCTCGCTGCCCGGGATCTGGCTTGGCAGCCACATCTCGGCCAAGGTCTCCGATCGCGTCCTGCGCCCCATCCTGGCGACGATGCTGATGCTGGTCGGCGCCAAGCTGATATCGCACTGAAAACACGGGCCCACATCCGAGGCACCGGAGCGCTCCTCACGAAGCGCTCGCTACTGACCGAATACAAAACAGAGAGAACCCACATGTACCAATACGACGACTACGACCAGCATCTGCTCGACGAACGTGTTGCACAGTTCCGCGACCAGATGGGGCGCTTCCTCGCCGGGGAGCTCTCGGAGGATGAGTTCCGTCCGCTGCGCCTGCAGAACGGCGTCTACATCCAGCGTCACGCGCCGATGTTCCGCATCTCCGTGCCCTACGGCCATCTCGCCAGCCGCCAGCTGCGCAAACTCGCCGAGCTGGCGCGCAACCATGACCGCGGCTACGCCCACTTCACCACCCGCACCAATGTCCAGTTCAACTGGCCGGCGCTGGAGGCCATTCCCGAGATGCTCGCCGAATTGGCCAGCGTGCAGATGCATGCCAACCAGACCTCGGGCAACTGCATCCGCAACATCACCGCCGACCCCTTCGCCGGCGTGGCGGTCGACGAGGTGGCCGATCCGCGGCCTTTCGCCGAGATCCTGCGCCAGTGGGCGACCTACAACCCCGAGTTCGCCTTTCTGCCGCGCAAGTTCAAGATCGCCTTCAACAGTGCCGCTGAAGACCGCGTCGTGCTGCGGGTGTACGACATCGGCCTCAGCCTGGTGCGCAACGACGCCGGCGAACTGGGCTTTCGTGTGCTCGTCGGCGGTGGTCTGGGCCGCACGCCCATCCTGGCCGAAGAGATCGCGGCCTTCGTGCCCTGGCAGCACCTGATCAGCTACTGCGAGGCCATCCTGCGCGTCTACAACCGCTGGGGCCGGCGTGACAACGCATGGAAGGCGCGCATCAAGATCCTGGTCAAGGCCCTCGGCGTCGACGCCTTCCGGCGCGAGGTCGAGGACGAATGGGCGCTCGCCAAGGACGGCCCGAGCACCATCACCGAGGCTGAGTTCGCCCGCGTCGCCGCGCACTTCAGCCCGCCCGCCTACGACAAGCTGCCCGCGCATGATGCGGAATTTGACGCCCTGCTCGCCACCAACAAGGCCTTCGCCAACTGGGTGAAGCGCAACGTGCGTACGCATCGCCAGCCCGGCTACGCCTCGGTGATCCTGTCGCTGAAGAAGACCGGCACCGCGCCGGGCGACGTCAGCGCCACGCAGATGGACCACATCGCCGCACTGGCCGACCGCTTCAGCTTTGGCGAGGCGCGCATGCTGCACGAGCAGAACGTGGCCCTCGCCGACGTGCGTCGCCAGGACTTGTTCGCACTCTGGCAGGAGGCGCGCACGGCCGGGCTGGCGACGCCCAACATCGGCCTGCTGACCGACATCATCTGCTGCCCCGGCGGCGACTTCTGCAGCCTCGCCAACGCGCGCTCGATCCCGGTGGCCGACGCCCTCCAGCACCGCTTTGACGATCTCGACTACCAGCACGACATCGGTGAGCTCGACCTCAACATCTCCGGCTGCATGAACTCCTGCGGTCACCACCACGTCGGCCACATCGGCATCCTCGGCGTCGATAAGAACAACGAGGAGTGGTACCAGATCTCGATCGGCGGCACCCAGGGCAATGGCACCACCCTGGGCAAGGTGATCGGCCCCTCGTTCGCGCTCAATGAAGTGGTGGGCGTGGTCGAGCAGCTGCTCGAGACCTATGTAGACCTGCGCCATGAAGACGAGCGCTTCATCGACACCGTACAACGCCTCGGCATCGCCCCCTTCAAGGAGCGCGTGTATGCCGAGCGCCAGCCGCAAAGGAAACCCGCCCATGTCTGAGCAGCTCATCAAGAACGGCCGCGTCGTCACCGACCCGCGCCTTATCGTCACCCTCGCCGAGGGCGAGGCCCCCACCGACATTGCAGTCCCTGCCGGCCCCGTGCTGGTGCCGCTCGCCGTATGGCAGGCGCGGCGCGAGGAGTTGCTGGCGCGCGCGCGCAGCGGCGAACTCGGCGTGTGGCTGGCTGCGGGTGAGGACGTCGCCGCGCTCGCCGACGATGTCTCACTGTTGAGCGTGATCGGCCTGCAGTTCCCGAAATTCACCGATGGCCGCAGCTACTCGGCCGCCACCCTGCTGCGCACGCGCTACGCCTACCGCGGCGAGCTGCGTGCCATCGGCGAGGTGTTGCGCGACCAGTTCAATTACATGACGCGCTGCGGCTTCGACGCCCTGCAGCCACGCGCCGGGCGCTACAGCGACGCACAGCTCGAGGCTGCGCTCACCAGCATCGCCGACTTCACCCAACCCTATCAGCACTCGGTGAAAGACCCGCTCCCGCTCTTTCGCCGCGTCAGTCGTGAAAACAGCCAGGAGGTACAGGCATGAACGCGAGCATCTCCATCCTTCGTCCTGGCAGCAACAACCCGGCCACTCACCCCGAGCTCACCGACACCCTGCGCGCCAGCGTCGCCGCCAAGGCCAGCGCGGCCCTCGCCGTGCTGCGCGCAGCGCTTGAGGAATTCGGCAGCGCGGGCGAGCTCACCTTCGCCAACAGCTTCGGCGCCGAGGACATGGTGCTGACCGATCTGATCCTGTCACAGGCGCTGCCGATCGAGATCTTCTCGCTCGATACCGGTCGCCTCCCGGCCGAGACCTACAGCCTGATGGGCAAGGTCGAGCAGCGCTATGACGCGAAGCTGAAGGTCTTCTTTCCCGACGCCACGGCGGTCGAGACCCTGGTGCGCAGCCACGGCATCAACGCCTTCTACGACTCGGTCGAGCTGCGCAAGGCCTGCTGCGGTGTGCGCAAGATGGAGCCGCTGCGCCGTGCTCTGGCCGGCAAGAAGGCCTGGGTCACCGGCCTGCGTGCCGCGCAGTCGGTGACGCGCAGCGCGCTGCCGCTGCGCGAAATGGACCTCGCCAACGGCCTGGCAAAGCTCAATCCGCTCTCGGACTGGAGCGAGACCGAAGTGTGGGCCTACATCCGCATCAACGAAGTGCCCTACAACGCGCTCCATGACCAGTTCTACCCCAGCATCGGCTGCGCCCCGTGCACCCGTGCCGTCGCACTCGGCGAGGACGTGCGCGCCGGGCGCTGGTGGTGGGAAGACCCCGCCTCCAAGGAGTGCGGCCTTCACGTCAAGGCGAGCTGAAGCATGAACACCAGACACTCCGTGCAGCGCGTGCACAGCGCTGATGTGGGCGCACTGCGCCACCTGCAGCATCGCCTGCTTGCGCTCCGGGCCGGTCTGAAGGCCGCGCTGCGTGCCTTCCGCAAGCACTCGACCAAGCATCCGCAACGGTAAACCCATCATGTCGACCCTGATCAAACAGACCTTGTCCCACCTTGACTGGCTGGAAGCTGAAGCCATCCACATCCTGCGCGAAGTCGCCGGCCAGTGCGCCAACCCTGTGCTGCTGTTCTCTGGTGGCAAGGATTCGCTGTGCCTGCTGCGCCTGGCTGAGAAGGCTTTCCGCCCCGGCCGCTTCCCCTTCCCGCTGCTGCACATCGACACCGGCCACAACTACAAGGAAGTGACTGACTTCCGCGACCAGCGTGCAGCCGAGCTCGGCGAGCGCCTGATCGTGCGCTCGCTGGAAGATTCGATGGCGCGCGGCACCGTGGTGCTGAAGCATGCGGGTGAGTCGCGCAACAAGCATCAGTCGGTGACGCTGCTCGAGGCGATCGAGGAGTTCGGTTTCGACGCCTGCATCGGCGGCGCCCGCCGCGACGAAGAGAAGGCACGCGCGAAGGAGCGCATCATGAGCTTCCGCGATGAGTTCGGCCAGTGGGACCCGAAGAACCAGCGCCCCGAGCTGTGGAACCTGTATAACGCGCGCCGCCACCAGGGCGAGAACATCCGCGCCTTCCCGATCAGCAACTGGACCGAGCTCGACGTGTGGCAGTACATCGCCCGCGAGCAGCTGGAGTTGCCGTCGATCTACTTCGCCCACACCCGCCCGGTGGTGCGCAGGAACGGCTTGCTGCAGCCGGTCACCGAGCTCACGCCGGCAAAGGATGGCGATGTGGTCGAGGACGTGCAGGTGCGTTTTCGCACCGTCGGTGATATCAGCTGCACCGCGCCGGTGGAGTCCGACGCCGACACCGTGGAGAAGATCCTTGCCGAGACCGCAACGACGACCATCACCGAGCGCGGCGCAACGCGGATGGACGACCAGACCTCGGAAGCCTCGATGGAGCAGCGCAAGAAGGAAGGGTACTTCTGAGAGCTGTTTTTGGCTGTTTGTGCTCGACGGTTCGGCGGCGGGACGCATGCAGGGTGTTCCTTCCGGGGCTGTTGAAAGCGGCAGGCTGGAAGTCACCGGCTCCAGGAGGGATGCGTACGGGGCATTCCTTCCGAGGCTGCGGAACTCGCCCTTCGGGCTCAGACAGTCCTCGCCTCTTCACGAATGCCCCGCACGCATCCTGGAACCTTGGTCAAGACACTGAGAAAAAACAGGACCTGGCCTGGCCGGAAGAACGAACTCGGCGAGCCGGGGATGTGTCGGGTGTTCCTGAAGAAGGCGAGGACTGTCTGAGCCGAGCGCAGCGATGGCGAGTTCCGCAGCCTTCCGAAGGAACACCCGGCGCATCGCAGGCACGAAGCACATCAAACAATCAGCAAGCGAATTTGAAGAAAGTCTGAAGGAATAAAAACCATGTCCGCCCTCGAACACCTCCCCGAAATCGACAATGGCCTGCTGCGCTTCCTGACCTGCGGCAGCGTAGACGACGGCAAAAGCACCTTGATTGGCCGCCTGCTCTTCGACAGCAAGACCATCCTTGCCGACACCCTCAACGCCATGGAAAAAACCTCGGCCCGGCGCGGCATGGCGGAGGTCGACCTGTCGCTGCTCACCGACGGCCTGCAGGCCGAGCGCGAACAAGGCATCACCATCGACGTCGCCTACCGCTACTTCACCACCGGCCGGCGCAAGTACATCATCGCCGACGCCCCCGGCCACGAGCAGTACACCCGCAACATGGTCACCGCGGCCTCCACCGCCAACCTCGCCATCATCCTCGTCGACGCGCGCAAGGGCATCCTCACCCAGACCCGCCGCCACTCCTACCTCGCCAGCCTGGTCGGCATTCCCCACCTTCTGGTCGCAGTCAACAAGATGGACCTGGTCGGCTATGACCAGGCGGTGTTCGAGCGCATCAAGGCCGAATACCTCACCTTCGCCACCCAGCTTGGCATCAAGGACGTGCGCTTCATCCCCATCTCCGCATTGGCCGGCGACATGATCGTCGACCGCGGCGAGCACCTGCCCTGGTACGAGGGCCCGACCCTGCTCGACATCCTCGAGAACGCCCCCGCCGCCCACACCGAGCAGGCCGAAGACTTCCGCTTTCCGGTGCAATACGTCTGCCGCCCGCAGGACTCGGCCAACCCCGAGTTGCACGACTACCGCGGTTTCATGGGGCGGGTGGAGTCGGGCGCAATCGCCGTCGGCGACGCCATCACCGTACTGCCCTCAGGTGCGCGCAGCCGCATCAAGAAAATCGAACTGGGCAGCCAGTCGCTGCCGCGCGCCATCCACGAGCAGTCGGTGACCCTGCTGCTGGAAGACGAAATCGACATCTCGCGCGGCGACCTCATCGTCAAGTCGGCCGAAGCGCCCGTGCCCGTCAAGCACATCGACGCCACCCTGTGCTGGCTGTCCGAGACCCCCTTGAGCCCGGCGCGCACCTACCTGGTCCGCCACACCACCCGTGAGGTCAAGGCCAAGCTCGCGAAGATCGACTACCGCCTCGACGTAAACACGCTGGAGCGGGAAGCTGCCGATGGCCTGGCCATGAACGACATCGCCCGCGTCACGCTGAAGCTCGCACAACCGATCGTCGCCGACTCGTATCGTAGCAATCGCGCTACCGGCGCCTTCATCATCATTGACGAGAGCAGCAACAACACCGTGGGCGCGGGCATGATCGCCTGAGTTCCCGCCGCGGGCGAGACAGCGCGATCGAGAACTACATCACGCGGGCAGCAAAGGCGCCCATCAGGGACCTTTACTACTGCTTACAATTGTCGGATGATGCGAAACGCAACTATGTTTTTGTCATTTTTAGCGCCACTGACCGCCGCTCACCGACAGCCCTGACAACAGGCCAGGAGGTCGATGAAGCGCAAGGTCACGGCCTCAAGCCTGAAGGAAGGGAACAATGTACAAGCGAATGATCGTGGTCGCCCTTGCGGCCACCCTGCTGTCCGGATGTGCAGCCACCCAGGTCGCCATCAGCAAGCGCGATCTGGACGTGCAGACCAAGATGTCGGATACGGTGTTTCTCGACCCGGTAGGCGCGGACAAGAAAACCATCTTCGTCCAGATCCGCAACACCTCCGACAAGCCTGAACTCTCGGTCCACGATGAAATCGTCGCTGCGCTGGGGGCCAAGGGTTATCAGGTGCTGCAAGACCCGGACGCCGCGCATTACATCCTGCAGGCCAACATCCTTCAGGTCGGCAAGGCCGCGCCGAGCGCCATCGAGGCCGCCATGCAGCAGGGCTACGGTGTATCCGCGGTCGGCGGACTCGTCCTCGGTTCTGGTGTTGCCTATGCCACAGGCAGCGGCGGACGTGGAATTGCAGCCGCAGGCCTGATCGGCGCCATCGCCGAAACCGTCGCCGGAGCGGCGGTGAAAGACGTCTATTTTTCCATGATCACCGACCTGCAACTCAAGGAACGCATGCGCGGCAAGGGCAAGGCCAGCGTCAGCAGCAGACACAACCTGCGCCAGGGCAACAGTGGCAGCACCCAGGTTGCGTACGACGAAGAGTCCGAATACAAGTCCTATCAGACGCGTATCGGCTCCACCGCCAACAAGGTCAACCTCGAGTTTGAAGAGGCGCTCCCGGAACTGAAGAAAGGCCTCATCACCTCGATTTCCGGCCTGTTCTGACCCGCTGCGCGCGTACCAGCGCGCGCTTTGCCATTTGCAGCGGCGCTGCCGATAATGTCGGTCGCGCCGCTCTTACGTCCACGCCATGTCAGTCCGCACCCCCTCCCCCAAGGATTCTGTCCCTCGCACCCGCGTCGACAAATGGTTGTGGGCAGCGCGTTTCTTCAAACATCGCAGCGCCGCCACCGAGGCGATAGACGGCGGCAAGGTCAAGCTCAACGGCCTTGCGACCAAACCTTCACGCGAGATCAAACCTGGTGACCGCGTCGACATCACCATTGGCGAAGACACGCGCACGGTGATGGTATGCGCCATCGCCGACAAGCGGGGCACAGCGACCGTGGCGCAAACACTCTACGAAGAGACCGCGGAGAGCATGGAGGCACGCGAGCGCGCCCGTGAGTTGCGCAAGTTTGCCGCCACCCCGGGCGCTGATCTGCATGGCCGCCCCACCAAGCGCGACCGCCGCCGCATCGACCGCTTCGGCGGGTTCTGAGCACTACCGTGCCTGCGCAAAGCGGGCCAGATCCAGACCCTTGCGTGGGCGCGGGCAAGGGCTCAAGGGTCATGTCACGGCTTGCGTGCTGACGCTGCGCAGGGCGAGGATTGCGCTGTACGGCTCGGGCAATACGCAGACGCGGCGAACTTGCGGCCTTGTTGGGCACTCCGACTCACAGGTGCCGCTGCCATTTGCCAGCACACCGTCGCGGAGGGCTTCACATGTGGGCTCCCAAACCGGCCATGATGCAGAAGTTGATCAGCCTGCTGGTGCTGAGCCTGGCGCTGTCTTTCGGGGTGCTCGGCGCAGCCCCGCCAGGCCGTGATGGGGTGCTTGTGCTGCATGTGGACGGCGTGATCGGGCCGGCAACCGCCGACTACCTGCACAAGGGTCTGCTCCGCGCCGCCGAGCGCGGCGCGCAACTGGTGGTTATCGAGATCGACACCCCGGGCGGGCTCGACAGCTCGATGCGAGCCATCATCAAGGACATCCTCGCTTCGCCCGTACCCGTTGCCACCTTCGTCGCGCCCGCGGGCGCACGCGCCGCCAGCGCCGGCACCTACATTCTTTACGCCAGCCACATCGCGGCGATGGCCCCGGCGACCAACCTTGGCGCGGCCACGCCGGTGGCGATCGGTATTGGCGGCGCGCAACCCGGCACGGACATACCTCGCGAGGACGACAATCGACAAGCCTCCCCGTCCGGGCAAGGCAGCGCGCCTGGCGAAGAGCCCGCTGCGGACGCGACAGAGCGCGCCAGGGCGCAGGGCGCCGGGCCCACCGACGCGATGACGGCAAAGTCCATCTCCGACGCCACCGCCTACATCCGCAGCCTGGCCCAGTTACGCGGCCGCGACGTGGACTTTGCCGAACGCGCCGTGCGCGAGGCCGCCAGCCTGTCGGCCGAAGAGGCGCTGGCCCAGGGGGTGATCGATCTCACCGCGCTCGATGTCGCCGATCTGGTGCTCAAGCTCGATGGCCGCGAAGTCCCCGTGCTCGACGGCCGACGCACACTGGCCACCGCCGATCTGAGCATCGAGCGCCTGGAGCCGGACTGGCGCAACCGCGTGCTTGCCGCAGTCGCCAACCCACAGTTGGCCCTGATCCTGATGATGATCGGCATCTACGGCCTGTTCTTCGAATTCACCTCGCCCGGCTTCGGGGTGCCCGGCGTAGCAGGCGCCATCGCGCTGCTGGTCGCGCTCTACGCCTTCCAGCTCCTGCCGGTGAACTGGGCCGGTGTGCTGCTGGTGGCGGTCGGCGCCGCGCTCATGCTGGCCGAGGCCTTCCTGCCCAGCTTCGGCGTGCTCGGCGTCGGTGGCATCGTCGCCTTCGTCGTCGGCGGCCTGTTCCTGATGAACACCGACGCCCCCGGCTTCGGCGTGCCGCCGGCGCTGATCATCGGCTTTGCCCTTGCCAGCGCAGTCATTCTCCTCGGCATCGGCAAACTCGCGCTGCGCAGCCTGCGCCGCCCGGTGGTGAGCGGACGCGAGGGCTTGATCGGCGCGCATGGCACCGTCACTCAGGCCAGCGCGGATGGCCACTGGTGGATAAGCGTGCACGGCGAAACCTGGCGCGCCCGCAGTCCAGCGCCGCTCAGCCCCGGAGCGCGCGTACAGGTCGAGCATATCGACGGTCTCGTGCTCGAGGTTTCACCCTCGGTTTCCATCACCAAAACAGGGAGTACATCGTGATGATCGATCTTCAATTCGGGCTCGCACCACTGATCCTGCTGCTGCTCTTCCTTGTCGCCGCCTCGATCAAGATCCTGCGCGAATACGAGCGTGGCGTCATTTTCCTGCTCGGTCGCTTCTGGCGCGTCAAGGGCCCTGGCCTGGTGATCGTGATTCCGGGCATCCAGCAAATGGTGAAGGTGGACCTGCGCGTGGTGACCATGGACGTGCCTGCGCAAGACGTGATCTCGCGCGACAACGTCTCGGTGAAGGTCAATGCGATCGTGTTCTTCCGCGTCCTCGATCCGGAAAAAGCCATCATCCAGGTGGAAAACTTCCTCGTCGCCACCAGCCAGCTCGCACAGACCACCTTGCGCGCGGTGCTGGGCAAACACGAACTCGACGAGATGCTGTCCGAGCGCGAGCGCCTCAACCTGGACGTGCAGAACATCCTCGACGCGCAGACCGACTCCTGGGGCATCAAGGTCACCAACGTCGAGATCAAGCACATCGACCTCAATGAAAACATGGTGCGTGCGATTGCCCGCCAGGCCGAGGCCGAGCGCGAGCGTCGCGCCAAGGTGATTCACGCCGAGGGCGAAAAGCAGGCGGCCCAGGCCTTGCTGGAGGCGGCACAGACGCTCGCGCTCGAGCCGGCTGCCATGCAACTGCGCTATCTGCAGACGCTGACCCAGGTCGCCGGCGACAAAAGCTCGACCCTGGTGTTTCCGGTGCCGGTGGACATCCTCGGTCAACTCATGGGGCAAGCCCGCAGCGCGCAGGCGCTGACAGCCCCGGTGGCGTCCCCGGCAGCGCCCTCAGCACAGCCTCCAGCGCAAGCCTGAACACTGTCGGACGCGGTTCAATCCGGGTCGCGCGCGCAGTGCACCGCCAGCCACACCGTGCCGACGGCCGTTGCCTCCACCCGATGGGGGCAGCCGGCGGGCAGTTCGACCCAGTCACCCGGCTCCAGCGCGAGGCGGGCGCCATCGGCAAAACCGAGTTCGGCGCTGCCCTGCAGCAGCACCACCCATTCGTCTTCCGGCTGTTCGTACCAGAAGCCGGGCGGGCTGGCCTGGCCGTGCGAAACGATGCGCTCGACGCGGCAAGCGCCGCCTGCAAACAGGAGCTCAAAGTGCTCTTCCAGGCCGGCAGGTGGGAGCGGCGAAAAAAGATTGCCGCGGCGCAGCGCCTTTGCGCCCGCAGGGTGCGGCGGTGAGGGCTCTTGCTCGGCCATTTCAGTCCAGCACCAAGGCCAGCGCCAGCGGCAGGAACACGACCGCCGCCAGATTGCCGATCAACACCATCGACGCCACCTTGCCCGGCTCCTGCTGATAGCGTTCGGCAAACATGAAGTTGAGCACCGCGGGCGGCAGCGCGCCGAACACCAGTAGCAGCGCCTGCTCGCGCGCCGGCAGCTCGATCAGCTGCAGCACCGCCCACGCCAGCGCCAAGCCTATCAGTGGGCGCGCGAGGGCACCAAACACGCCGATGCCGACCGCGCTGATGCGGGAGTCCGCCAGACGCACACCGAGACCGAACAACATCAACGGAATCGATATTTCGCCGAGCATGCGGATCGCGATCAAGAGCGGCGGCCACACCTCGAAGTGGCTCAGGCTCACGCTCAGCCCCAGGAAGGTGGCCAGCACCGACGGCACCTTCCATACCGTGAGCAGGCGCACGCGATGGTCAAGCAACCAGGCGCCGAAGGAAAAATGCACCAGGTTGGACACCATGAACATCACCACCATCGGCGCCAGCGCCGTCTCGCCAAAAGTCAGCACCGCCAACGGCAGACCGAGGTTGCCGCAGTTGTTGAACATGATGGGTGGCACCAGCGTCTTCGGCTGCATGCCGAGCGCACGCGCCAGCGCCCACGCCACCAGCCCCGAACCGAGCACAATCAGGCTCACCGCCACCACCAGCGGCAGGAAGGCGCTGATGTCGAACGCCTTGTTCGCCAGCGCGGCAAACACCAGCGCCGGCACGAACACGTCCATGTTGAGCTTGTTGGCCTGCGACAGGTCGGGCTTCATGCGCCGGCCAACGAGGTAGCCAAGCGCAGTGATCGCGAACAGCGGGAAGAGGATTTCGACGATTCGGATCAGCATCGGAGTCGATCAGGAGAGGGGATGCGCCTGGAAATGACGCCGCCCCGTTGGCGCACTGGGTACGCCGTCGGGGCGGAACGGGTGAAGCCTGGGGAGCGCGTCGCTCAGAGCACGTAGCGCGCCAGATCCTCGCGCTGCGCCAGCATGTCCAGCCGACCATCGACATAGGCGGCATCGACATGCACGTTCGCGACTGCGGCCTTGCCGGCCTCGAAGGACACTTCTTCGAGCAGCTTTTCCATCACTGTGTACAGGCGGCGTGCGCCGATGTTCTCGGTCTTCTCATTGACCTGGAAGGCGATCTCGGCCAGGCGCCGCACCCCCTCGGGGGTGAACTCGACCTTGACGCCGTCAGTGGCCAGCAAGGCCTCGTACTGGCGGGTGAGGCAGGCGTCGGTGCTGGTGAGGATGCGTTCGAAGTCCTCCACCGACAGCGACTCGAGCTCGACCCGGATCGGGAAGCGGCCCTGCAGCTCAGGGATCAGGTCGCTGGGTTTGGCCAGATGGAAGGCGCCACTGGCGATGAACAGGATGTGATCGGTCTTGATCATGCCGTACTTGGTCGACACCGTCGTGCCTTCGACCAAGGGCAGCAGGTCGCGCTGCACGCCCTGGCGCGACACATCAGCGCCTTGCATGTCACTGCGCGCGGCGATCTTGTCTATTTCATCCAGGAACACGATGCCGTTCTGCTCCACCGCACGCACCGCCTCGAGCTTCACTTCCTCGTCATTGATCATGCGCGCGGCTTCTTCGTCGGCGAGCAGCTTGAGGGCTTCACGGATCTGCAGCTTGCGCTGCTTCTTCTTGCCACCACCCATGTTCTGGAACATGCCCTGAATCTGCTGGGTCAGCTCCTCCATGCCTGGCGGCGCGAAGATCTCGGCCTGCATCGACGGTGTCGCCACTTCGATGTCGATCTGCTTGTCGTCGAGTTCGCCCTCACGCAGCTTCTTGCGAAATTTCTGCCGCGTGGCCGAGTCCGGCGCCGGCTGCTGCTCGACATCGAGGCCGACAGCGCGCGCCGGCGGCAACAAGGCATCGAGTACGCGGTCCTCGGCGGCGTCAAGCGCACGGTCGCGCACCGACTTCATCGCCCGGTCGCGCCCATCCTTGATCGCGATCTCCATCAGGTCGCGAATGATGGTCTCGACATCACGACCGACGTAGCCGACTTCGGTGAACTTGGTCGCCTCGATCTTGATGAAGGGCGCATGAGCCAGGCGTGCAAGGCGGCGGGCAATCTCGGTCTTGCCCACGCCGGTGGGGCCTATCATCAGGATGTTCTTGGGCGTGATCTCGCTGCGCAGCGGCTCCTCGACCTGCGCCCGCCGCCAGCGGTTGCGCAAGGCGATGGCAACGGCCTTCTTGGCCTTGTCCTGGCCGACGATGTACTTGTCGAGTTCGGAGACGATCTCCGGCGGGGTCATCTGGGTCATGCGTTCGCTCTCAATCCAGCACTTCGATGGTGTGATGGTGATTGGTGTAAATGCACAGGTCGGCGGCGATGCCAAGTGCCTTGGACACCACCTCTTTCGGCTCGAGTTCGGTGTTTTCGATCAGCGCGCGTGCCGCCGACTGCGCGAAGGCGCCGCCACTGCCGATGGCGACGATGCCCTGCTCGGGCTCGAGCACATCACCGTTACCGGTAATCACCAGCGAGTGCTCGCGGTCGGCGACCGCCAGCATCGCCTCGAGCCGGCGCAGCATGCGGTCGGTGCGCCAATCCTTGGCCAGCTCGACTGCGCTGCGCAGCAGATTGCCCTGGTACTTGTCGAGCTTGGCCTCGAAACGCTCGAACAGGGTGAAGGCGTCGGCCGTGCCACCGGCAAAACCGGCGAGGATGTTGCCGTTGTAGAGCGTGCGCACCTTGCGCGCCGAAGCCTTGATGACGATGTTGCCCAGCGTGACCTGACCATCCCCGCCCAGGGCGATGCGATTGCCACGCCGCACGGACAGGATGGTGGTGCCGCGGTATTGTTCCATGATGATTCCTCGTCGGCTCGGAGCCGGCGCTGGTGGGTTGTTCAGTGACGCAGGGTGACGTGCGCAACCTGATCTACGCTCATGACGCGCAACAAGGCGGCCACCATGGCGTTGACGTTGAAAAGGGTCACGAGTTTACCCTGAGCCTTGATAGTGGCGAGAATGTTGAACAGCAAGCCCGCGCAGACAAAGTCGATGCGACGGAGCTGGGCGCAGTCCACTTTCATGTCCTGGGTTTCAGCCGCATGGCTGGCGAGGCGCTTGAGTCCCTCGTTCGATGCACCACACAGCTCGCCGCTCAACTGGAAGCCCCCGCCGCTCACTGCGCTCGCCGGCGCCTGTGCGGCCTCTGGCTTTGGCAGTGCAATCCCTCTCCACGAGGGTGGCGACTCCTCGAAGGTGATCGCGTAATCCACAGCCAGGTTTTCGAAACGGGCCTGGTCGCCGGTGAACTGGAGCAATTCGAGCAGCAGCAGCCAGGTGTCTCGCCCTTCAGCCTGCCCTACCTGCGCGCGCCGTGCGAGTTCCTCGACAAAGAGGTCGACGCTAGCCAGACTGACCGTGATGCGCTCCGCAGCCAGTTCATTGAGCAGGCTCAGCAACAAGGCGCAGCCGGCGTCAGCCACACTGCGCAGGCGGCCGACATCGATGCGCACTGCGCCGCTGCGGCGTGCCAGCGCGGAGATCTGGCGCAACTGGGTTTCAGCCTGGGCGGCGAGACTGCCGGACAGATTGACGGTGGGCGCACGATCGCCCGCGGGGCGACTCGCCGCTGCGGAAAGATCCACCCACGATGGCGGCGAGCGCTCGAAGCGCGTCGCGTAGTCAAGCACACGGGATTCAAAGCGCTGACGCTGCCCGGTGAGGCGATAGAGGTCGAGCAACATCATCCACAAGCCTTCACCGGATGTCGCCTCCGCGTCGTCCAAGGTCGCGGCGAGCACTTTCTCGGCCTCGCCAACATTGCCATTGGCATAGAGCACGGCCGCTTCCTCGAACACCGCGCCGATGCCCGACACTGCCTCCCGCACCTCGACCTCGCCCGCCGCTGTCGCCAGGCCTCGCCCTGCATCGCTGCTGCTGAAGTCGAGCTCGGAGAGTTCCGTCGGCGGCGGGAGCAGCGCACCTTCACCCACTTCAGCAGACGGACCATGCTGTACCGATTTGACGCTGCCTGGTGATTTGCGACCGAAAAAGGAAAGTGCCACGCTGTGCGTTGTCCCAAGGTTTCGACAGGGGCTGGAAAGCCCGTCCACAAGGATAGCATTTCCCGCAATGTGCCTGCGAACACTGGCAATGGCGGGGATTACCTTTTGTAAATATCTGCATCAACACTTGTCAGTGGACGGCGGCATGGGCTCGGATAGAATGCTGCGATGCAACCGAAATCAGCTGCAATATTGCCCCCCGCGCAGACCGCACCGCCTGGGTCATCTTCATCCATTCTGGCGCTCCGGGTCTACTACGAAGACACCGATGCGGCGGGCGTGGTCTATTACGCCAACTACCTGCGCTTTTGCGAGCGCGCACGCACCGAGTGGCTGCGCGAACTCGGTATCGGACAGCAGGCCTTGATGGCATCGGACGGCATCGCCTTCGTGGTGCGCTCGGTCAAGGCCGACTATCTGCGTGCAGCCCGGCTGGACGATGCGCTCGAAGTCATCACCCGCATCTCCGCCCTGCGCGGTGCCAGCCTGCTGTTCGAGCAGGATGTCCAGCGCGAAGGGCAACTTCTCTTCAGCGCACAAGTCCTAGTCGCCTGCATAGACCAGCGCCGACAAAAACCGACCCCCATCCCGACCCAGCTGTACTCACTCTTTGAAAGCCTCGCATGACCGTCACTCACGACCTTTCCATCCTCAGCCTGATCAGCCAGGCCAGCGTACTCGTCCAACTGGTGATGGCGCTGCTTGCCACCTTGTCGCTGATGTCCTGGTACTGGATCTTTCGCAAGTGGTTCCAGCTGCGCGCGGCGCGCACTCAGACCGACGTCTTCGAGCGCGACTTCTGGAGCGGGGGCGACCTCAACACCTTGTATGAAGCCGCCAACCGTCACGAAACCGGCGGCATGGAACGTATCTTCGAATCCGGCTACCGTGAATACACCAAGCTGCGTGCCAAGAACCATGATCACAGTGCGATCCTCGATGGCTCGCGCCGTGCAATGCGCGCCACCTTCCAGCGCGAGGGCGACGATCTTGAAGCCCACCTCGCCTTTCTCGCCTCGGTGGGCTCAGTGTCGCCCTACATCGGCCTGCTCGGCACTGTGTGGGGCATCATGAACTCCTTCCGCGGGCTGTCCAACGTGGGCTCAGCGACCCTGGCACAGGTCGCCCCCGGCATCGCCGAAGCCCTGGTCGCCACTGCCATCGGCCTGTTTGCAGCCATCCCGGCCGTCGTCGCCTACAACCGCTTCGCCCACGACATCGACCGCATCAGCATCCGCTTCGAGAGCTTCATGGAAGAGTTCTCCAACATCTTGCAGCGCAACCTGCGCTGACGGACACGGAGTCCAGCAATGCGCCAACGCCGCCTCATGAACCAGATCAACGTCGTGCCCTATATCGACGTGATGCTGGTGTTACTGGTGATCTTCATGGTCACCGCGCCAATGATCCAGCACGGCACCATCAACGTTCCCTCCGCCGGCCCGGGCACACCGCCGCCGCAGGCCGACGCGATCACCATCGAAGTGAAAGCCGACGGCGCACTGGCACTGCGTTCCAGCAACAGCCCCTCACGCCCGATCCGCAAGGACCAGCTTGAGCTCAGCCTCAAGGAGGCGCTGACGAAGGGCCCGGAGCAGCCCTTCCTCGTCGACGCCGACAGCAAGCTCGACTACCAGAAGGTCATCGACGTCCTGGAGACCGCACGCAGCGCGGGAGTACGCAAGATCAGCCTCGTCACCCAAAGCAGCGCCGCACGTAAATGAGGGACCGCGCAGCATCGCCCCGGAAGCCGCTACCGGGTAAATGGCAATCACTCGGGCTGACCGTCGCGGTCCACCTGGGCTTATTCCTGTTCCTTTTTTTCGGTGTCCGCTGGCAGAGCCCGCCGCCTGCGGGGATTGAGGTCGCGCTCACCAGCGCACCGCTCACGTCCTCCGCTCCAGCCCCCAGACCCGAGCCCAAGCCTGAACCCAAACCCGAACCAAAGCCCGAACCAAAGCCCGAGCCCAAGCCCGAGCCCAAGCCGACCCCGAAGCCCGAGCCAGAACCCCCCAAGCCTGCACCCACGCCCAAGCCCACACCGGTTCCAAAACCCGAGATCGCGACCAAGGCCCCGGAGAAAAAACCCGAACCGCCCAAACCGGCCCCCAAGCCCGAGCCCAAGGTTGAACCCAAGCCCGCTCCAAAGCCCGAGCCCAAGCCAGTCCCGAAGCCCGAACCCAAACCCGAACCCAAACCGGAGCCCAAGCCACAGCCGAAGCCCGAGCCCAAGCCACAGCCGAAGCCCGAGCCCCAACCGAAGCCCGAACCGCAGGCCAGGCCGGTGCAGGACGATTACATGAAGAAGCTCCTGGCGCAGGAAGCACAGGCGGCGCAAGACGCGCGTCTGGAGGGCATGCTGCGTCAGGACGCCGCCCGTGCCGGCGCCCAGGGCGACATGGACAAGTACAAGCTTGCGATCGCGACCAAGGTGCGAGGCAATCTGCTGCGCCCGCCAGGGCTGAGCGGAAACCCGGAAGCCACTTTCGAGGTGGATCAACTGCCCTCGGGCGAGGTGCTCAATCTCCGGCTCAAACGTTCATCAGGGGTCGCGGCACTGGACGAAGCCATCGAGCGCGCCATCCGGCGCTCAAGCCCCTTACCCCTGCCGCCCAACCCCAGTCTTTTTCAGCGCACTCTGGAATTCAAGTTCCGTCCGCTGACCGAAGACTGATCATGGCTTATCTGCTTAATTAATCTATATAATCCTCGGTTGGAGTGCCCTCTATGACCCGAATTCTTATCGCTTTCCGCCTCCTGCTGGCCATTGCGCTGGCAGGCTTCGCCCATGGCGCCCTCGCCCAGCTCTCGATCGAGATCACGGGCGCGGGCGCTTCGCGCTTCCCGGTGATCATCCCGATCTTCGAAAATGAAGGCCAGCTGCCCAACAGCGTCACCGACGTCGTGCGCGCCGACCTCGACCGCAGCGGGCTGTTCAGCCTCGTCGATCTCGGCCCCCTTGCGCTGCCCGAGGCGGTACTCCCCGACCTGCCGGCAATGCGCGGGCGCGGCGCAGATGCGGTACTCACCGGCAGCGTGCTGCCACAGGGCAATGGACGCTACGAAGTTCGCTTTCGCCTCTTCGACACCCAGACACAGCTCGAACTCGGCGCCATGGCGCTGCCGATGATGGCCGCGCAGAATCGCATGATCGGCCATCGCATCGCCGACTTCGTGTACGAAAAACTCACCGGCCAGCCCGGTTACTTCTCCACCCGCATCGCCTACGTGATCAAGAGCGGCCCCAACTTCGAGCTGCAAGTGGCCGACGCCGACGGCATGAATGCCGCAGCGGCGCTGCGTTCGCGCGAACCGATCATCTCGCCCACCTGGTCGCCTGACGGCCAGCGCCTGGCCTACGTGTCGTTCGAGCAGAAAAAGCCCATCATCTACGTGCATACGCTCGCCACCGGCCAGCGTCGCATCGTCGCCAACTTCAAGGGCTCCAACTCCGCCCCGGCATGGTCGCCCGACGGCAGCCAGCTCGCCGTGGTGCTGACCAAGGACGGCCAGTCACAGCTTTACGTGCTCAATGCCGACGGCTCCGGCGTACGCCGCCTGGCCAGCTCGGCGGGCATCGACACCGAGCCCTACTGGGGCAACGACAGCAACATCTATTTCACTTCCGATCGCGGCGGCAGCCCGCAGATCTATCGTATTTCCGCTGGCGGTGGCAGTGCCCAGCGGGTGACCTTCGACGGCAACTACAACGTGACTCCGCGCCTTTCGGCGGACGGCACCTTGCTCGCCTTCATCACCCGCAATGCAGGCCGCTTTCAGGTGGCGGTGCAGGACCTCGCCACTCGCCAGACAACGATCCTCACCGATTCGGCACGCGACGAATCCCCCAGCTTCGCCCCCAACGGCCGCATGATCCTCTACGCCACCGAAAGCGGTGGACGGGGCGTGCTGTCGGCGGTGTCGTCTGATGGGCGGATCAAGCAACGCCTGACGGTGCAGGCCGCCGATGTACGCGAACCCGCCTGGGGTCCGCAGCCACGGTGATAATAAAGCTGTAAATAAATCTGTAACCACTGCTGTCTTAAAACGAAAGAATCAGGAGCATCACTCATGAAGAAACTTGTACTCCCCGCCTTGTTGTCGCTGGTCCTCGCTGCGTGCTCAAGCACCGGCACCGACACAGCATCCCAGGTCGAAGACCGCTCCGCAGGCGCCGGTGTGACCACCGTGACCGCCGGCGGCACCTCCGGCTCGGGCATCGCCGCGCTGACCGATCCGAACAACATCCTGTCCAAGCGCAGCGTGTTCTTCGACTTCGACAGCTACATCATCAAATCCGAAGCCAAGCCGCTGGTCGAAGCCCACGCCCGCTTCCTGGTGCAGAACCCGCAGATGAAGATGCTCATCCAGGGCAACACCGACGAGCGCGGCAGCCGCGAATACAACCTGGCGCTGGGTCAGAAGCGTGCCGACGTGGTCAAGCAGGCGCTGCTGCTGCTGGGCGCCAAGGAAGCGCAGATCGAATCCGTCAGCCTGGGCGAAGAAAAGCCGCGTTGCGACGACGCCTCTGAAGCCTGCTACGCCGAGAACCGTCGTGGCGACATGCTGTACTCGGGCGAATTCTGAGATGAAGCGCCTGCTGCCGCTGGCGGCGATTCTCATCTTGTCATCGGCCGGACCCGCGCAAGCGGGTCTGTTCGATGATGCCGAGGCCCGTCGTCAGATCACCAACATCCGCCAGGACCTCGAAGGTCGGCTCGAAACCACCAGCCGTGGCCAACTCGAGCTCGCCAATCAAAACGAACAGCTGCGTGCCGAAGTGGCCCGCCTGCGCGGCCAGATCGAGCTGCTGGTCAATGAGGTGGAAACGCTCAAACAGCGGCAGCGGGACTTCTACGTCGACCTCGACACCCGCCTGCGCCAGATGGAATCCGGCGCGCCGCCAGCTGCGGCTGGCGCCAGCGCTGATCCCGCTGCAGAGTCAGCGGAGTACGAAGCGGCACTCAACCTGCTCAAGGACGGCAAGCATCGTGAAGCGCTCACCGCCTTCGATGCCTTTCTGGCGCGCTTCCCCGCAGGCAACTTCAGCGCCGGCGCCCATTTCTGGGCCGGCAATGCCGCGCTCCAAGCCAAGGACATCAACGCCGCCACCAAGCACTTCGAGACCGTGCTCAACAAGTGGCCCAACGAGAACGTCGCCCCTGACGCCATGCTCGGCCTCGCCAACAGCCAGCAGTCCATCGGTGACGCCGCAACCTCGCGCCGCACCCTGCAAGCGCTGACCGAACGCTATCCGCAGAGCAACGCCGCGCAGGTCGCCAAGCAGCGCCTCGGCAAGCGTTGAGACGGAGGTGGTGAGCATCGACACTCCGGTGGCTGAGACGGCGACCGTCAAGCTGCGCATCACCGAGATCTTCGCCTCGGTGCAGGGCGAATCGACGCGTGTGGGTTTGCCCACCGTGTTCGTGCGCCTCACCGGCTGCCCGCTGCGCTGCAGCTGGTGCGACACCGCCTACGCCTTCACCGGTGGCGAATCACGCACGCTGGACGCCGTGCTGCAGGACATCGCCAGCCACGGCCTCAAGCACGTCTGCGTCACCGGCGGCGAACCTCTGTCGCAGAAGGCCTCACTGGCGCTGATGAGCGCGCTGTGCGACGCCGGCTACTCGGTATCGCTCGAAACCAGTGGCGCGCTCGACATCAGCGCGGTTGATGCGCGGGTGGCTCGCATCGTCGACCTGAAAGCGCCCGGCTCGGGCGAGCTTGAACGCAACCTCCCCGCCAATATTCCCCTGCTGCGCGCTCAGGACGAAGTGAAAATGGTCCTCGCCGACGAGGCCGACTACGACTGGGCCAAGGCGCAGATTCTCGAACACGATCTCGCCGCGCGCTGCACCGTCTTGCTGTCGCCGGTGGCGGGTGATCTTGATCCCGCGCAGCTCGCGGAGTGGATCGTGCGTGACCGCCTGCCGGTCCGCTTCCAGCTGCAGCTGCACAAGGTGCTGTGGAACGACGCGCGCGGCCGCTGAAACAGCGCCTGCGCCTGAGCGGTTTCACGCCTCACCTGGAATGACTAACCGATGACCCCAGCCAAACGTGCCGTCGTCCTGCTCTCGGGCGGCCTCGACTCCGCCACCTGTCTCGCCATCGCACGTGAGATGGGCTTCGAAACCTACGCGCTCTCCATCGCCTACGGGCAGCGTCATGCCGCCGAGCTCACCGCCTCCTTGCGCGTGGCGCAGGCCTTGGGTGCGCGCGAGCATCGCCTGGCCCGCGTCAATCTGGGCGAGTTTGGTGGCTCGGCACTGACTGACGCGGCCATTGCCGTACCGGAAAACGAGGGCAACACCGGCATTCCGGTCACTTACGTGCCGGCCCGCAATACGGTGATGCTCTCCATTGCGCTGGCCTGGGCTGAGGTTCTGGGCGCCAACGACATCTTCGTCGGCGTCAATGCGGTGGACTATTCAGGCTATCCGGACTGCCGTCCCGAGTTCATCCAGGCCTTCGAGACCATGGCCAATCTGGCGACCAAGGTGGGGGTCGAGGGCGCGCGCCTGCGCATCCACGCGCCGCTGATCAAGCTCAGCAAGGGCGAGATCATTCGCCGCGGCATCGAACTCGGCGTCGACTACGGCCTCACCGTCACCTGCTACCAGGCCGATGACGCCGGTCGTGCCTGCGGCTGCTGCGAAGCCTGTCGCCTGCGCGTAGCGGGCTTTACCGCGGCGGCTGTGCCTGACCCCACGCCCTACGTGCAGCGCAGCGTCTGACGCGCCCCCGCAGCCTGCGAGCACGGCTGGTGCAGTCCCCATGACTCAACCCCGCCGGTCTTTTGCCCTAGAATGGCCGACCCCCTGGACGCTGAACGCATCATGGAAGAAACCCTCGTCTCCGCCTCCACCATCGCCTGGCTTGCGTTTGCAGTCGGCGCGGTGTTTGGACTCGTCGCCAATCGCACCAGCTTCTGCACCATGGGTGCAGTGTCCGACATCGTCGCCATGGGCGACTGGAACCGCATGCGCATGTGGGCGATGGCCATTGCGGTGGCCATTCTGGGCACAAGCGCGCTTCAACTGCTCGGGCTGCTTGAGGTCTCCAAATCGATCTACACCAGCAGCAAGCTGCTGTGGCTGTCGCACCTCGTTGGCGGGCTCAGCTTCGGCATCGGCATGACGCTCGCGTCCGGTTGCGGCAGCAAGACCCTGATCCGCATCGGCGGTGGCAACCTCAAGTCGCTGGTGGTGTTCGCCTTCCTCGGCATCAGCGCCTACATGACGCTGCGCGGCCTGTTTGCGGTCTGGCGCGTGCGCTTCCTCGACAGCGTTGCGACCGACCTGCCCCACAGCCAGGACCTTCCCGCCTTCCTCACGGCCAGCGGCCTCCCGCCCAGCACCGCGCTCATGCTGGGCGCCGCCATCATCGGTGGTGGCCTGCTGCTGTGGGTACTCTTGAAGCGCGACGCATGGCGAGCCGACGTGCTGCTTGGCGGAGCCCTCATCGGTGCCACGGTCGCCGCCGCCTGGTATGTATCGGGTCATGTCGGCTACGTGGCCGAGCATCCCGAAACCCTTGAGGAAGCCTTCATCGCCACCAACAGCGGGCGGGCTGAGTCACTCACCTTCGTCGCACCTTTCGCGTACACACTGGAGTTGCTCATGCTGTGGAGCGACACGAGCCGCATCGTCACCTTCGGCATCGCCAGCGCCTTGGGCGTGATCGCAGGCGCCGCAGTCCATGCCGTGCTCTCGCGGAGCTTTCGCATCGAAGGCTTTCGCGACTCAGGCGATCTCGTTCGCCATATGGCGGGCGGCATCCTGATGGGTTTCGGCGGTGTCACCGCACTCGGCTGCTCGATCGGCCAGGGCATTACCGGCTTGTCCACGCTGGCCCTCGGATCGATCATCACCACAGCGGCCATCATCGTCGGCGCCGCGCTCACGCTGAAGCTTCAGTTCTGGCTGATGATGCGCGAAGCCTGAGACGGACCAGGCTGGAGCAAGCACGCGGACTGACCTCAGCCGAATTTATCCTGCCGAATTTATCCTGTCGAATTTATCCTTGACGTGCGTGCCCACATCTCCTAGAATTTGCCCTCGCTTTTGGGTCGTTAGCTCAGCTGGTAGAGCAGCGGACTTTTAATCCGTTGGTCGCAGGTTCGAATCCCGCACGGCCTACCAAAATCAAGAAAATGCCTCAGCTTCGGCTGAGGCATTTTCTTTTTGCGCATGCGTCACGACGGACTGATGATCAGTATCGAAGTACGCTCACCACGCCTGCAATCCACGCCGCGCTCATGAGTTCCGGCGGGCGGCACTGTCGACGTCACATTGGACAGGCACGCGCTGCAGAAGGTATGATGCCGAGTTCTGAAGATTGGCAAAAACAGCTTTCGCCCGGCTCAACCGGGTCTGAGACGTCATGCCGATGATCGTTTTGCCTGCCCCTGGCCTGGATGACGCCGTGGCGCCAGTGAAATGATTTCACCTTCGCCGAAACAACTTGCCGTGTCGTCCAGCGTCCCTTTTGCAGGCACGCCCGGTTTTGTCCGAGACACCCTCCTGTGGCGCCATGGCGCTGCAGGCTGACGCGATCCTTTGCGCTTTGCAGGCGTCTTGGACCGCAACGACGCAGCGCGCCCAAGGTGCATCCAACGCGCCGCACACGCCCGTGCCCTGGTGCCCGGACGTGCAATCTTTCCAATTTCCGCGCGGTCTGCGAGCTTATCGCCGACCGGGCCGGGTAGCTTGCTGCGCCCAAGGCGCAGCGACCCGACCTGATGCTCGCCCAGGCGGATGCGTACAAAACGCTGCCGCACCCCACGGGCCTGCGCTGGCACAATGACAAGGAGCCTGAACATGGCCAAAGAAGAACTCATCGAAATGCATGGATCGGTTACCGAGGTCCTGCCCGACGGCCGTTATCGCGTCACGCTTGATAACGGTCACAACCTCATCGCCTACTCCGGCGGCAAGATGCGCAAGCACCACATCCGCATCATCGCCGGTGACAACGTCTCACTCGAGATGTCACCTTACGACCTGAGCAAGGGCCGCATCACCTTCCGCCACCTGCCCGGCCGCCCCGCTGGCTCGCCGCCGCCACCGCGCCGGCGCTGAACCCTGCCGCGCCTGCATCATTGCACGCGGGCACCGCAGCTGAGCACCCGAATCCCCGCAGGCCATGTGGCCGTGCGGGGATTTTTCATTGTGCGCAACAGTGGCCTTCTGCCGACACCTCAGTCACGCTTGCAGCGCGCCCCCTTGCAGCACACCCCATTGCGCGTCTTCACTTCGCGCCCATTTTTGTCACAATGGGCCTGTCGAAAGACTTCATCACACTGAGCTCCGCCCGGAATGTCGCTGCCAAGCCAGGCTCTACCGCGCGACACACCGTGCCCACGATCGCGACCAACAGCGAAACCCAACGGAGAAAGACATGAGCGCACCTGACAGCAAAACCTCCACCGCCGAATTTGACAGCCTGCTACCGGGCACAGGAATGGATCGCCGCGGCTTTGTGACCACCCTCGCCGCCGCGGGCTTCGCCCTTGCGGTCCAACCCGTACACGCCAGCACCGTCATCACCACCGACGGCACCGGACTCGAGCTTGGCAATGCCACGGTGAGCGTGGGAGGCGACGTGCTACCGGTGTACTTCGCCCGCCCGGCGAAGGGCGACAAGTTACCCATCGTGCTGGTGGTGCAGGAGATCTTCGGTGTCCATGAGCACATCCGCGATGTCTGCCGGCGGCTGGCCAAACAGGGCTATCTGGCGATCGCGCCCGAGCTGTTCTTCCGCCAGGGCGACCCGACCAAGCTCGAAAACGTGGCCGACATCCTGACCGCCATCGTCTCGAAGGTAACGGACGCGCAAGTGATGACTGACCTCGACGCCTGTGTGGACTGGGCCGCGACGCGTGGCGGCGATGCTGCGCGCCTGGCCATCACCGGCTTTTGCTGGGGTGGGCGCATCACCTGGCTGTATGCGGCGCACCGACCGGAGCTGAAGGCCGGAGTCGCCTGGTACGGCCGCCTCGACGGTGCCCCTTCCGAACAGCAGCCCACGCAGCCGCTCGACATCGCCGCCGAGCTCACTGCGCCCGTGCTTGGCCTTTACGGCGGACAGGACCAGGGCATTCCGCTCGACGACGTCGAGGCCATGCGTGAGGCCTTGAAAGCGGCCAACAAGCCGAGCCAGATCATCGTCTACCCCGACGCCCCACACGCCTTCCACGCTGACTATCGTCCGAGCTTCCGCAAGGACGCCGCCGAAGATGGCTGGAAGCGTCTGCTGGAATGGTTCTCCACCCACGTCTGAGCAAGCGCGCAAGCGGTGATCGCACAGTCGGCGCTGGCTGGGGTCGCGCCGTGGTCCGCCGCGGCGCGCGCCACACCGGCGCCAGCCACCCAGCCGAAGGCGAGGCCACACAGGGCCGCGAACACCGCGGACAAGAACCTCCACCATCCCGTCCTCTTCATGCGCGCCTCCGTCCCTGCCCTGACTCTCGAGGTGCGAGCTTGGACGCGCGCCAGCGCTCAGCGTTCCGGGAGCGGAGCAGCCGGCGGCACCGCAGCCCCGCCCGGCGCATGCAATTCCTGTAATAAACGTGCCGCGACCAGACCATTGACGATGCCGAACACCACCGCCGCCAGCGCAAACACCGGCAGCAGATAGAACACACCGTCATGCGGCACCAGCCACAACCGCGCCACCACCAACTGGGCGCCGATGTGGGCGAAGGCGGCCAGGATGCTGTGACTGACGGGCCCGAACCAGCGCCGCGGCAAATGCATCGCCAGGCCCAGCACCAACAGGCTGGCGAGCGCGCCAGACAGGCTCAGGAAGAAACCGGGCGCCAGGAACTGCCCCAGCAACAGGCTGGCGGCCAACACTCGCAACAAGGCCACCCACACCGCTTCACGCCAGCCCCAACGCGCCAGCACGATCAAGGTGACGATATTTGCCAGCCCCGGCTTCAAGCCCGGCAGAGGGAGGGGAATCGCCGCCTCGGCAACCGTGAGCACGATCGCCGCCGCCGCGTGACGCGCGATGCGGCGGTCCTTGGCGGTGGGAACCAGCTCAATAGTTGAGCGAGTCATAATCCGCCCCGCGCCCGCTCAGGCTCAGGCTGACCTGATTGGGCGCGCAGATGGCAACCGCACCGGCCTGGGTCAGCCAGCCCTGGCGTACGCAATACTGGCGCGGCCCAGGGTCGGTCGCCACGCGCGCGCGCCCGGGCTGGATCTCGATGCGCGTCATGCCCAGCGGTCCGCGCACATCAAACTCCTGAGGCAGCGCCAGATCCAGCTCCGCGACAAGCTTGCCGCCGGCGCGCACAAGCGCGGTCTCGGGCCGGCCACCTTGCCACAGGCTGACGAACGCATGAACACATAGCGCGAGGCCGGCAAGCGCCACCAGCACGTCACCCGGCCGTATCAGGGCACGCCAGGCGGCGAGCGGAAAGCTCACTGCGTCTGCTCAGGCGCTGCCACATGCGCCAGCGCCGCTTCGCGGTCGGCAGCGCGCCGCGCCGCCGAGCGGTGGCGAACGATGACGCTGACCTGATCACGGAAACGCCCGGCCAGCCACTCCGCCAGATACACGGAACGGTGCTGGCCACCGGTACAGCCGATGGCCACGGTAAGATAGCTGCGATTGTCGCGCACGTAGGCGGGCAGCCAGTTGGCGATGAACTTGCGGATATCTTCGGCCATGCGCGTCACCTCGGGGGTCTTGCGCAAGAACTCGATCACCGGTTCGTCACGCCCCGTCAGCGACCGCAAGCGCGGATCGTAGTAGGGGTTGGGCAGACAGCGCACATCAAACACCAGGTCAGCGTCGAGCGGGATTCCGTACTTGAAGCCAAAGGACTGGAACATCAGGGTCAAGCCCGCGCTCGCTTCGACCTGAATGAAATCCTTCACCCAGGTTCGCAGCGTGTTCGGATGCAGATCACTGGTGTCGATGCGATGCCCCAGTTCGGCGATGCCGGCCAGAGCCTCGCGCTCGCGCTGGATCGCCTCCTCGAGCGACACGCCGGCCGAGGCCAGTGGATGTCGGCGACGCGTTTCCGAGAAGCGCGCAATCAAGGCATCGTCACGCGCATCGAGAAAGATGACACGCAGGTCACGCGCCATGTCACGCAGCAGGTTCACCTGACTGGGCAGGGCCGCAATGCTGGCGCCCGACCTCATGTCCACCGCCACCGCCACCCGCATCCAGCCCGCGCCACGCAGGTGAGTCACCAACTGCGGCAACAGGGCGGCTGGCAGGTTATCGACCACGTAATAGCCGGAATCCTCCAGCACGTTGAGTGCGATGCTCTTGCCCGAGCCAGACAGGCCGCTGATAAGTACGATCTGCATCATTCCCCTGCAATGAAAAGCGGCACGCACTCAAGCGCGTACCGGTTGAACGCTGGCCGATATCAAGCCATTCCTAAGCGCGTCGTTTGCGACCTTGTGCGCGTTCGACCCACCAGGCGGCGTTTTCTATCCCCAAGGGGCGCGGATCGAAGTCCGGCTGCAGCCGCCCCTTCGCCTGCTGGGCTTCGTAGTCCCGCAGTGCCAGCAGCGCGGGTCTGCGCAGTGCCAGAACGGCGAAGATGTTCAGCCAGGCCATGACGCCGACACCAATATCGCCCAGTCCCCAGGCCAGATCGCTGGTCCGTATGCAGCCATAGAGCGCGGAGCCGATCAAGGCGATGCGCAAGCCGAACATGAGACCATCGGCGCGGATATTACGCGTCAGGTAGGCGAGGTTGGTCTCGGCGATGTAGTAATAGGCCAGCACCGTGGTGAAGGCGAAGAAAAACAGCGCCACGGCGACGAACATGGCGCCAAAGCCCGGCAGCACCGACTCCATCGCCGCCTGAGTGAAGCCGGTGCCTGCCGAAATATTCGCCAGCCCGGTGAACACCGGCGCACCGTCGGCGCCGGTGACGTTGTAGGTGCCGGCGATGAGGATCATCAAGGCCGTCGCGGTGCACACGAACAGGGTGTCGATATACACCGAGAAGGCCTGCACCAGACCTTGCGCGGCCGGATGGCTGACCTCGGCTGCGGCCGCGGCATGCGGACCGGTGCCCTGCCCGGCCTCGTTGGAATACACCCCGCGCTTCACCCCCCACTGGATGGCCAGCCCCATCATCGCGCCAAAGCCGGCCTCGGCACCAAACGCGGACGAAACGATGAGCACGATCACGCCCGGCAGCTGCTCGATATTGAGCACCACCACCACAGCGGCCGCCAGCATGTAGCCCAGCGCCATGAAGGGCACGACGATCTGCGTCACCTGCGCGATGCGGCGTACCCCACCGAAGATGATCAGGCCCAGCAGGATGACGATGATCGTGCCACTGACCGCGGGCGCAATATGAAAAGCGTTCTCCATCGCCGCAGCGATACTGTTCGTTTGCACGCCCGGCAGCAGCACACCGCAGGCGACCAGGGTTGCCAGCGCAAAAACCAGCGCATAGCGGCGCCAGCCCAGGCCCTTCTCTATGTAATAGGCCGGCCCGCCACGATAGAGGCCGTGATGCTCGGTCTTGTAGATCTGGCCCAGCGTGGACTCGACGTAGGCGGTGGCCGCGCCCAGAAAGGCCACCATCCACATCCAGAACACCGCCCCCGGACCGCCGAAGCCGATCGCCGTCGCCACGCCGGCGATGTTGCCGGTGCCCACACGACCGGAAAGCGCGATCGTCAGCGCCTGAAAGGATGACACCCCCGCGGCCGAGCTTTTGCCGCGGAACATCTGCCCCAGCATCCCACCCATATGCCTGAGCTGCATGAAGCGGGTGCGGATGGAAAAGTACAGGCCTACGGCCAGGCACAGATAAACCAGCGCCGGGCTCCACACCCAGCCGTTGACCCAATCCACTGCTGCTTGCATGCGCGTGCGCTCGAAACCCTGGAAAGCAGGATTGTATCCGCTTGTTGCGGGCCGATCGAAAAGCGGGCTTGTTATGCCAGGCCCGAAGCCCGGTTCAGCAGATATCGAGCCAGCGCTCGGCGCGTCGCGCCACACCCGCACGCTCGAGCTCAGTCACCAGCCAGCTGGCGAGGGCGTTCGGCTCCATGCCCAGAAAGCGCCGGTTGGCTTCACGATAGAGCGGGGTTTCATCGAGGTAGCGCGGCAACTCGTCGAGCGCCAGGCGACGCACCTCGAGCAGCTTGAACGTGACGCAGGCGCGAATGGCGTTGCGGGCCATGCGCGCACCGTCGGCCTCGAAGGCGCGCAAGCGCGCGAAAGCCCGTTCGAGCGCATCGTCAAATTCGGCAAACGGTGCACCGTGACCGGGAATGACCGCGTCCACCGCCAGCCGACCGATGGCTTCGAGCGTGCGCCTGGCCTCGCCTATGCCATCGCCGGTGCCGAGCACGTCGGCAAAGAGGATGCCGAAACCGTCACGCCACAGCGCATCGCCCGAGATCAGGATGCGGCGCTCGGTGTTGTAGTAGGTCAGTGCGTCCATGTCGTGACCGGGCGCGGCAATCGCCTGCCATTCGAGCTCACCGGCGACGAAACGGTCCCCGGGCGCGAGCGTGGCATCGACCGCGAAACGCTCACCCGCCTGGGCGGCGGTGGACAGCAACAGGGCAGCCTCGTCCCAGTCCGTCACCGCGCGCTCCATGCCGGCCGGGACCGTGATGCTGCAGCCAAACGCACGCTGCACGCTGGCGTTGCCGCCGATGTGGTCGGAATGGGAATGGGTATTGATGAGGCGACCAAGCTGACGACCGTCGAGCGCGGCACGCAGCAGCGCCACGGTCTGCGCCGCGTGCGAGACGTAGCCCGAATCGACGAGCACGGCCTCGGCACCATCGAACAGCAGCACATTGTTGGCCGACAGCCAGCCACGCTCCAACACCTGCACGCTGTCGGGCAGGCGCAGCCGGGCATTCAATTGCCACACCCCCCGTCACCTCCGCCCAGGGCTGGGCGCTTGGGCGGCATGCTTGCAGGCTGATCCTTGGCCGGCATGGTCACGCCCTGTTCGTCGGCCGCGGTCGGCACCGGGGACGATGGCTCCGCCGTCACGGCGTGGATCTCGTCGGTGCTGCGGCCACAACCCAGGCACACGCCCGCCTCCCAGTCGATCATGCACACGCCGACGCACAGTGCATCGGCGCTCACGCACGCACCTCGAAGGCCTGGCCGGACTCACCCAGGAACTCGCGGCGCTCGCTGACAGCGGCGAGAATGGCCTGACGGTCGCCATCCGTGGTCGTGCTCCAGCGCGTGATCTCCGCGATCGTGCGCTGGCAGCCTTCACACCAGCCGGTGTCCGCACTCATGTGGCAAATGTTGATACAGGGCGAAGGAATGCTCATGGTGACAGTCTCTGCGGGTTGCGGAGAGCGCGACCATGCGCGCCCTCTCCATCGGTAGATGGCCCGATTATGGACGAATCGGCGCCGACTTCATTGCTGCGCAGGCGTCGTGGCCCTCTGTGCGCGCTTGGCCAGCACGGCCCGTGCCACCCGCGACGCCGGGTCGCGCCCCAATTCGGCGCTGATCCAGGCTGCCACATCGACCAGCGCATCGAGCTCGACGCCGGTGGCCATGCCCAGCCCATCGAGCATCCAGACCAGGTCTTCGGTGGCAAGGTTCCCGGAGGCACCGGCGGCATAGGGACAGCCGCCCAGCCCGCCGACCGCAGCGTCGAACACCGCCACCCCCATCTGCAGCGAGGCGAAGACGTTGGCCACCGCCATGCCATAGGTGTCGTGATAATGGCCGGCGACTCTGGCGACTGGCACACGCTTCATCACCGCCTCGAGCATGCGACTGATGCTGGCCGGATTACCAACGCCTATCGTGTCGCCCAGCGAAACCTCGTAGCAGCCCATCTCGAGCAGCGTCGCCGCGACCTCGGCCACCTTCTGCGGTGCGACCGCGCCCTCGTAGGGACAGCCGACCACGCACGAGACGTAGCCGCGCACCTTGACCCCGGCCGCCTGCGCCGCTTCGGTGAGCGGACGAAAGCGCTCGAGCGACTCCGCGATCGAGCAGTTGATGTTCTTCTGGCTGAAGGACTCGGAGGCGGCGCCGAACACCGCCACCTCGGTCGCACCCGCCGCCAGTGCGGCTTCGAAACCCTTCAGGTTGGGCGTGAGCACCGGATAGGCCACGCCGGCAGCCGCTTGTGCCAGCACGCGGCTCAACACCTCGCTGTTGTCGCCCATCTGCGGCACCCACTTCGGCGACACGAAGGAGGTGGTCTCGATCGCCTTCAGGCCGGCACCCTCGAGGCGACGCACGAGCTCGACCTTGGTGTCGGTCGGCACCAACCGCTTCTCATTCTGCAGCCCGTCGCGCGGCCCCATCTCGACGATACGCACGGATGCAGGCAGGCTCATTGACGTCATGGATAGGACTTCCCTAGCAAATGGAGAGCGCGACTGCGGGCCGGCATCGACCTCTGCAGCCGCGCTCAAGGATTACCCAAAGCACCTGAAAACCTCAGGCCGTTCACACCTCATCAAGACCGAGTTCTTCCTTCATCTTCTTGCGGATGAGGAATTTCTGGATCTTGCCCGTCACCGTCATCGGAAAACTATCGACGAAACGAATGTGGCGCGGAATCTTGTAGTGCGCGATCTGACCCTGGCAGAACGCGCGCACGTCCGCCTCATTGAGCGCGCCTTCCTCGCGCAGGATGATCCAGGCGCACAGCTCTTCGCCGTACTTTTCGTCCGGGATGCCGATCACCTGCACGTCCAGCACCTTGGGGTGCGAATAGAGGAATTCCTCGATTTCGCGTGGATAGATGTTCTCTCCACCGCGGATCACCATGTCCTTGATGCGGCCGACGATGGTGCAGAAACCCTCCTCGTCGATCACGGCGAGGTCGCCGGTATGCATCCAGCGTCCGCCATCGATCGCTTCCTTCGTCCGTGCCTCGTCACCCCAGTAGCCGAGCATCACCGAATAGCCGCGGGTGCACAGCTCGCCGGTCTGGCCACGCGGCAGGATACGGCCTTCGGTGTCGACGATCTTCACTTCCAGATGAGGCTGGATGCGACCGACGGTGGACACGCGGCGGTCGATGGGGTCATCAGTGCCACTCTGGAAGCTGACCGGCGAAGTCTCGGTCATGCCGTAGGCGATCGTCACTTCGGCCATGTTCATCGTGTCGATGACACGCTTCATGACCTCGATCGGGCATGGGCTGCCGGCCATGATGCCGGTGCGCAGGCTGGCGAGGTCGAATTCAGCGAAGCGCGGGTGATCGAGCGCGGCGATGAACATGGTCGGCACCCCATACAGCGCGGTGCACTTCTCCTCAGCCACGGCTTCCAGCACCGCCAGCGGCTCGAAGGCTTCTGAGGGATACACCATGGTGGCGCCGTGGGTCAGGCAACCCAGGTTGCCCATCACCATGCCGAAGCAGTGGTACAGCGGCACCGGAATGCAGAGGCGGTCGCCGGGCACGAGCTTGATCGCTTCGGCGACGAAGTAGCCGTTGTTGAGAATGTTGTGGTGCGACAGTGTCGCGCCCTTGGGGTGGCCGGTGGTGCCGGAGGTGAACTGGATGTTGATCGGATCGTCGAACTGCAGCCGCGTCGACAGCAGCGCCAGCGCAGTGAGCTCATCACGCGTCGGCGCGACGCACAGATCGTCGAAATTGAGCATGCCTGGCGAAGCCTCGCTGCCCATGCGGATCACGAACTCCAGCGTCGGCAGCGCATGGCTGCGCAGCAGACCGGGTTCGCAATGGCTCAGCTCCGGCGCCAGTTCGGCAAGCATTTCCAGGTAGTTGCTGCTCTTGAAGGCCGGCGACAGGATCAGCGCGCGGCACCCCACCTTGTTGAGCGCGTATTCGAGCTCGGAGCGACGGTAAGCCGGGTTGATGTTCACCAGCGTCAGCCCGGCCTTGGCGGTGGCAAACTGGGTCAGCGCCCATTCGGCGTTGTTCTGCGACCAGATGCCGACGCGATCACCAGGCGCAAGACCCAGTCGCATCAAGCCGCAGGCCAGCGCATCAACGCGCTGGCGTAATTCGGCGTAGCTCAGGCGCAGCCCCTGGTGACGCACCACCAGAGCCTCACGCCCGGCATGACGCGCGCAGGCCTCATCAAAAAAGCGGCCTATGGTCAGGCCAATCAAGGCCTTGTCAGAGGCCCCGTGCACATAGCTCGGCATGCTGCTCATCGTGTGCGTCTCCTCTCCACGCGGGGCTGCGCCGATTGGCGTGACCGGCTTGCAGCCCTCATCCATCCTTTCTGAAGCTGCGCCCAGCTCAGGCTGCGGCGCCGGTTTCAGCCTCGAACTCGACCAGCTCGGCGCCATCACCGACCTGATCTCCCACCGCATAGCAGAACGCCTTGAGCCTGCCTGCGGCGGGCGCAGTGATGGTGTGTTCCATCTTCATCGCCTCCAGGATCAGCAGCGCCGCACCCTTCTCCACGCGCACACCGACGGTAGCAACCAGGGCGATGACCTTGCCCGGCATCGGCGCCAGCAGGCCGCCTTCTGCACCGCCGCCCGCACCGCTGTGGTGCAGCGGGTCGACGGCAGCGAGCTGCCAGGCGCGACCACGGGCAAAGACATGACGGCGACCGGCCGCGGCAATCACACTGGCGTCCATGCGCGTGCCGTCGAGTTCGACCCGCAGCAGGCCGCGCGCGTTGAGCTCGCCGCGTGCCTCGACGCTGCGCCCGTCCATGCTCAGCCGATAAGCGCCAGGCAGATACGCGACCTCGACCACGTGCTCGCTTTCGCCATGGCGGAACAACAGGCTGCGACGCGCGGTGGCGTTCATGCGCCAGCCGTCGCGCGCATGCCAGGGTGAGCGCGCATCGCTGCCACCCGCCGCACGCTTGTCGGCGAGCGCCGTCTCGCGCAGCACTTCGGCGAGCGCGGCGATGTGCAGGACTTCATCGGGCACGCCGACATCGTCAGGGAAGAGGTAGGCTTTTTCGCGCTCGATCAGGCCGGTGTCGAGATCCGCGCTGGAAAAGGCCGGACACGCTGCCAGACGCGAGAGGAAATCGATGTTGTTCGACACCCCCACCACGCGGTAATCCGCCAGCGCCTGCAACAGGCGCGCCAGAGCGCGCTCGCGGTTGATGTCCCACACGATGAGCTTGGCGATCATGGGGTCGTAGTGCGGACTGATCTCGTCGCCCTCCTCGACCCCGGTGTCGACGCGCACATGCAGGTTCTCCACCGGCGGCGCGAGGTGAATCAGTTTTCCAGTGGAAGGCAGGAAGCCCTTGGCCGGGTCTTCAGCGTAGATGCGTGCTTCCAGCGCGTGGCCGCGGATCTGCAATTGCTCCTGCGCCAGCGGCAGCTTGTCGCCCGCGGCGACGCGCAGTTGCCATTCGACCAGATCGAGGCCGGTGATCATTTCGGTCACCGGGTGCTCGACCTGCAAGCGGGTGTTCATCTCCATGAAGTAGAAGGAGCCATCCTGATTGGCGATGAACTCCACCGTACCCGCACCGACGTAACCCACCGCCTGCGCCGCGTCCACCGCCGCCTTGCCCATGGCCGCGCGGCGCTCGGGGGTCATGCCGGGAGCCGGCGCTTCTTCCAGCACTTTCTGGTGGCGGCGCTGCACCGAGCAGTCGCGCTCGAACAGGTACACCACCTTGCCATGGGTGTCGCCGAACACCTGGATCTCGATGTGACGGGGCTTGGTGATGTACTTCTCGACCAGCACGTGATCGTTGCCAAAGCTGGAGCTCGCCTCGCGCTTGCAGGAAGCGAGCAGGTCGATGAAATCCGCCGACTTCTCGACCAGGCGCATGCCCTTGCCGCCGCCACCGGCTGCGGCCTTGATCAGCACCGGGTAGCCGATCGCATCGGCCTGCTGGTGCAGAAAGCTCGGCTCCTGATTGTCGCCGTGATAGCCGGGGGTGAGCGGCACGCCGGCCGCCTCCATCAGCTTCTTGGCCTCGGACTTCGAGCCCATGGCACGGATCGCTGCCACCGGCGGGCCGATGAAGACGATGCCTGCGCGCGCGCAGGCGTGGCAGAAATCCTCGTTCTCGGACAGAAAGCCGTAGCCAGGATGGATCGCCTGCGCGCCGGTCTGTTTGGCTGCGGCGATGATCCTGTCGATGACGAGATAGCTCTCGCGCGCCGCCGCGGGGCCGATCAGCACCGCCTCGTCGGCGAGGCGTACATGGCGGGCGCCGGCGTCGGCCTCGGAATACACCGCCACGGTCCTGATGCCCATGCGACGGGCAGTCTTGATCACGCGGCAGGCGATTTCACCGCGATTGGCAATGAGAATTTTTTCAAACATGGTCACTCTCCGCGGTGAAATCGCCTGAGCATGCTGCGCATGCCACGCGATGTGACTTCGTCGCTGCGGCGCGAGGCGCCTGGTCACCGCGATTGGCAATGAGGATCTTTTCAAACATGAAGCGTCTCCGCGGAATTCAGTTATCGACCCATGCTGCCGGGCGCTTGGAGAGGAAGGCGTCCAGGCCTTCCCTGGCTTCGGGCGTGACACGCAGGCTGGCGATGCGGCGGGCAGTGTCTTCCACCACGGCGTCGCTCAGCGGGCGATTGGCCACGGCACGGATGAGCTCCTTGGCCGCGGACTGGGACTTCGGGCCGCCTAGCAGCAAGGCGTCGACGACTTCCTTCACCTTGGCATCGAGCGCGTCGCTGGCCACCGCCTCGTGTGCCAGCCCGAGTTCGGCCGCGCGCCTGGCATCGATGCGCTCGGCGGTCTGGAAATAACGATAGGCCTGGCGTTCGCCGATGGCGCGAATGACGTAAGGGCTGATCGCCGACGGGATGATGCCGAACTTGACTTCGGAGGTCGCGAACAGCGCGCGCTCACCGGCGATGCAGATGTCGCAGGCTGAAGCCAGGCCCATGCCGCCACCCAGGGCCGCGCCGTGCACACGGGCGATGGTGGGCTTGCTCATCTCGGCCAGGGTGCGCAGCATACCGGCGAGTTTCATCGCGTCGGCAAAATTCTCGGCCTCGCCCGCCTCACCGGCGGCTTTCATCCAGTTGAGGTCGGCACCGGCGGAAAAGCTCTTGCCGCGCCCGGCCAGCACCACCACGCGCACGCTGGCGTCGGCATCGAGCGCGCGGCAGGCCGCGCTGAGGTCGGCGATCAGCTGCGCATTGAAGGCGTTATGCACCTCGGGACGATTCATCCACAGCGTCGCCACGCCGCCATCGCGCAGCACTTCCACGGTTTCATAGCTCATGTCCTGTCCTCCTCCGATCACATGCGGAACACGCCGAACTTGGTCGGCTGGATGGCGGCGTTCAATGCCGCGGACAGGCTCAGGCCGAGAATGCGGCGCGTCTGCGCCGGATCGACCACGCCGTCGTCCCACATGCGCGCGGTGGCGTAATAGGGATGACCCTGGAGTTCGTAGCGGTCGCGGATCGGCGCCTTGAAGGCCTCCTCCTCTTCCGCGCTCCAGCTCCCCCCCCTGGATTCGATGCCGTCACGACGAACGGTGGACAGCACGCTCGCGGCCTGTTCGCCGCCCATCACGCTGATGCGCGAGTTGGGCCACATCCACAGGAAGCGCGGCGAGTAGGCGCGGCCGCACATGCCATAGTTGCCGGCGCCGAAGGAACCACCGATGAGGGTGGTGATCTTGGGCACCTGCACGGTGGCGACCGCGGTCACCATCTTGGCGCCGTCCTTGGCAATGCCGGCGTTCTCGTACTTGCGCCCGACCATGAAACCGGTGATGTTCTGCAGGAAGAGCAGCGGAATGCCGCGCTGGCCACACAGCTCGATGAAGTGCGCGCCCTTCTGCGCCGACTCGCCGAACAGGATGCCGTTGTTGGCAACGATGCCCACCGGGTAGCCGTAGAGCTGGGCGAAGCCGCACACCAGGGTGGCGCCGTAGCGCGCCTTGAACTCGTCGAAGCGCGAACCGTCGACCACGCGCGCGATCACTTCGCGCACATCGAAGGGTTTGCGTGTGTCTGAGGGGATGATGCCGTAGATCTCTTCCGGGTCGTAGGCCGGCTCTTCACCCTGGCCCAACGCGAGCGCGATCGGCTTGGTGTGGTTGAGGTTGGCGACGATGCGGCGTGCGATGTAGAGCGCGTGGGCGTCATTCTCTGCCAGATGATCGGCCACGCCCGACAGGCGCGTATGCACGTCGCCACCGCCCAGGTCCTCGGCAGTGACCACCTCACCGGTGGCCGCCTTCACCAGCGGCGGGCCACCGAGGAAGATCGTGCCCTGGTTCTTGACGATCACCGTCTCGTCCGACATCGCCGGCACATAGGCGCCGCCCGCGGTGCACGAACCCATCACCACCGCGACCTGCGGGATGCCCTTGGCGGACATGTTGGCCTGGTTGTAGAAGATGCGGCCGAAGTGGTCACGGTCGGGGAAGACCTCCTCCTGCTTGGGCAGGAAGGCGCCACCCGAATCGACCAGATAGATGCAGGGCAGGTTGTTCTGCTCGGCGATCTCCTGCGCACGCAGGTGCTTCTTGACCGTCATCGGGTAGTAGGTGCCGCCCTTCACCGTGGCGTCGTTGGCCACGATCATGCACTCGACACCCTGCACCCGGCCGATGCCGGTGATGATGCCGGCTGCGGGCGCGTCATCGTCGTACATGCCATAGGCCGCCATCTGCCCCACTTCGAGAAAAGCGGTGCCGGGATCGAGCAGGTGGCCGACGCGGTCGCGCGGCAGCAGCTTGCCGCGCGCGCTGTGCTTGGCGCGTGCCTCCTCGCCACCGCCCAGGCTGATCTGAGCTGCCTTGGCGCGCAGGTCATCGACCAGGCCGCGCATGGTCGCGGCGTTGGACTGGAAGTCCTCGCTACGGGTGTTGATGCTGGATTTGATCACGCTCATGTCGGGGCGCTCCGCTTAACGGGTTTCGCTGAACAGCTCGCGGCCGACCAGCATGCGACGAATCTCGCTGGTGCCGGCGCCGATCTCGTACAACTTGGCGTCACGCCACAAACGGCCAGCTGCATAGTCATTGGTATAGCCCACGCCGCCCAGGGTCTGGATGGCTTCACCCGCCATCCAGGTGGCCTTTTCGGCTGTGTAGAGGATGACGCCGGCCGCGTCCTTGCGCAGCGAGCGCGCATGATCGGCACGATCGCAAGCCTGGCCCACGGCGTAGGCATAGGCACGGCAGGCCGACCAGGTGGAGTAGAGGTCGGCGACCTTGCCCTGCATGAGCTGGAATTCGCCGATCGGGGTGTCGAACTGCTTGCGCTCGTGCAGATAGGGCACGACCACATCCATGCACGCGGCCATGATGCCCAGCGGGCCGCCCGACAGCACAGCACGCTCGTAGTCCAGGCCCGACATCAGCACCTGCACGCCGCGGCCGATGTTGGCTTCACCGCCGAGCACGTTCTCGACCGGCACTTCGACGTCGTCGAAGTAGAGCGGGAAGGTGTTGGAGCCGCGCATGCCCAGCTTGTCCAGATGGGGGCCGTGGGAAAAGCCCTTCATGCCCTTCTCGATGATGAAGGCGGTGATGCCCTTGGCGCCGGCGTTGATGTCGGTCTTGGCATACACCACCAGAGTGTCGGCGTCGCCGCCGTTGGTGATCCACATCTTGGCGCCGTTGAGCACGAAGTGCCCACCCTTGCGGTCGGCACGCAGCTTCATCGACACCACGTCAGAGCCGGCATTGGGTTCCGACATTGCCAGCGCGCCGACCTGATCGCCCGAGATCAACCCGGGCAGATACTTCTGCTTCTGCGCCTCGGTGCCGTTGCGACGGATCTGGTTGATGCACAGATTGGAGTGCGCGCCGTAGGACAGACCCACCGAAGCAGAGGCGCGCGAGATCTCTTCCATCGCCACGATGTGGGCGAGGTAGCCCATGTCGGTGCCGCCGTACTCCTCACCCACCGTCATCCCGTGCACGCCAAGATCGCCAAGCTTCTTCCACAGGTCCGCGGGGAATTCGTTGCTGCGGTCGATCTCCGCCGCGCGCGGCGCGATCTCCGCGGCACAGAAGGCCTGCAGCGTGTCGCGCAGGGCGTCGATGGTCTCGCCGAGGTTGAAGTTCAGGCTGGGCACGTTCATGGGTGTCTCCTTCTTGAGGTTGTGCTGGCGCAGAGGGCTCGCAACGCAGATCCATTATGGACGGCGCATGCCCGACGATGAATGCAGATTAAGCGTAGAGCGTGATCGGTGCGTGCCATCAGGGTTGCAATTCGTGCCACGCGGACTAGGATTGCGGCACATGAAAATCCTCGCCCCCTCTGCCGCCGAACTCAGCCGTGGCCGCGCCGCCACGCCGATCGCCTTCATCCGCGCGATCGTCCTTGGCTACCGCCTGCGCGGGATGGATCCGGCGAGCGCGCTGGCGCAGGCGCAGATCCCGCCAGCGCTGCTGGACGATCCGCAAGCGTGCGTGACCGCGGCGCAGATGGAGTTGTTGTCGGGCCTGGCGATGCAGGCACTCGACGACGAGGCGCTGGGCTGGTTCTCTCGCCGCCTGCCGTGGGGCAGCTACGGCATGCTGTGCCGGGCCTCGCTCAGCGCACCGACGCTGGAGGTCGCGCTCAAGCGCTGGTGTCGCCACCACCGCCTGCTCACCGAGGACATCGTGTTCGAGCTCGTCCCGCCGCGTCTTCAACAGCGCGCCAGCGCCACGATTCGCGTCATCGAACACCGCGCACTGGGCGAGCTGCGCGAGTTCTGCCTGGTCAGCACCCTGCGCTACCTGCTGGGCTACGCCTGCTGGCTGGTCGATTCGCGCATCGCGCTCACCGAGGCCGCCTTCCCCTTCCCTGCGCCGGCGCACGCCGAGGCCTACGCCTACCTGTTCGCCGGCCCGGCGCGCTTTTCCGCCCAGGCAGCGGCGATCAGCTTCGACGCGCGCTACCTGGCGCTGCCGGTGCGCCGCGACGAGAAGGCGCTGCAGACCATGTTGCAGCACGCGCTGCCACTCACCGTATTGCAATACCGCCGCGACCGCCTGCTCGTGCACAGCGTCAGCCAGCTCCTCGCCGCTGACCCTGCCGCCGCTCACACCGCAGACGACATCGCCGCCCAACTCAACACCTCGGTACGCACGCTGCACCGGCAGTTGAAGGAGGAAGGTGTATCGCTGCAGCGCTTGAAGAACGAGGTGCGACGTGAGCGGGCAGTCGGGCTGCTACTGCAGACCGACAAGCCGGTGAAACAGGTGGCCGCAGCAGTCGGCTTTGACAGTGAGAAGAGCTTTGCGCGGGCGTTTCGGGAATGGACAGGGATGGCGCCAAGTGCTCTCAGGGCGGGCAAGCCCGAGCCGCCCGCACACCAACTGACGCCTGGACTCAGGCCGTGACCGGCGTGACCGTCACCTTCGAAGTGATCGAATGGGCGATGAAGCAGTTGCGGTGAGCGCTGGCGTGAAGTTTATCCAGCGCCTCGGCGTCAGGCTGATTGTCACCAGAGAAGCTCACCTGCGGTGACAAATCAATGCGGGTGACCGCCATGCGGCCTTCGGCGTTCTTTTCGAGATGGGCGACCGGATTGTCGACATAGCGCTCGACGCGAAGACCCTTGACTTCGGCAACGGCGAGAAACGTCAGCATGTGGCAGCTTGCGAGCGCAGTCAGCAACATCTGTTCGGGATCGGCCGCGTCGGGGTCACCCTTGTAGTCCACAGCCGAGGACAGCTTCACCGTCTGCCCACCGTTGAGTGTCGCCGCATGATTACGTGAAAAGGTGTCGGCTTCGGTCGGATGCGCCGCGCGCTGCCATTCGATCCTGCTGAGGTGCTGGGACATGAGAGCTCCTTGCTGATGTTGAACCGGCGCGCCGAAGATGGCGGCGCGCCATGGGAGAAGCGTCCTATCTTAGGCGCAAAGCGGCAGTGGGCAAAACGCCTCATGCGCGAGCGCATTCGCCCAAGCTCAGGCACGCGTTCAACACCGCGGGCTCAGCCAGATACAAGCGCCGCGCCTGGCCCTGCGAGGCCATCCGACGCTTACTTCACAGCACCTGCCGCAGAGGGCACCACGGGCTCCAGCAACTGCACCTCGATACGCCCGGAGCGCATGTGCAGATCACGCTGCGGGAAGGGAATCTCGATGCCGGCCTTGCGCAGTTCGGTCTCCAACGCCCACAGGTAGGTGGCGGTGACGCGCCCGGGCGAGCGCAGGCCAACGATCCCGACCCAGACAACCAGCTGGAAGTCGAGGCTGCTTTGGCCCAGCGACACCAGCCACACTTCGGCGCTGCGAGTGCCCCCCTCGACCGTGAACTCGACGCTGCGGGCCGCAGCCAGGCCGGCCTCGCGCACCCTGTCCTTGTCGCTGCCGTAGGCGACGCCAAAGGGGATATGCATGCGGCGGTACTGCTCACCATAGGTCCAGTTCACCACACGGCCGTTGATGAACTCGGAGTTGGGCACGATGACGTCGACGGCATCGTTGGTGGTGATGCGGGTGTAGCGCATGTTGATCTCGGACACGCGCCCCATCACCCCCGACTGCAGGTCGACGAAATCACCGATCTTGAGTGTCTTCTCGAGCAGGATGACCAAGCCCGAAATCAGATTGCTGAAGATGCTCTGCATGCCGAAGCCGATACCGACGCCAATCGCGCCGCCCATCAAGGCCAGGCTGCCGAGGTCGAAGCCGATGAAGTTCAGACCGATGATCGAGCCCAGGATCCAGATCAGGTAGCGCACGATGCGCCCGAGCGCGTATACGCCGGGCTCGCTCATCGATTTTCCGGCGCGGCTGCGGGAGATGTGCTGGATGCCGCGCTCGACGGCGAGCGCGCCCCACCAGGACAGGAGCAGCAAGACAACGAGGGCGACGATGCGCTCCGGCGTCACCTCGGTCTGACCGATGGTGAACCAACTCTGCGTGAGGAAGGCCCTGATTACCCCCCAGTAGCGATCGAGCGTTTCCATGCCTGAAGCTCAGTCGCCCACGGCACCAGCGGTACGCGACTTCCGATCATGCCCTTGGGGTAGAGCTGCGACTTGCGCCCCCGCATTGCCTTCGAGCTCGGAAATCCGCTGATTTGCGCTGCGGGCTTCGCGCGTCGCGCGCATGCGCGCGGGCAGCATCAGCGCGGTGCCGAGCAGCAGGCCGAGGACGAGGGCGCCGAGCAGGGCCCAGGCGAGCGCGATGTCGAGGGTCCACACGACGAAGGTGAGCGACACCGGGTGGATGTTCTGCAGACCGAATACCACCGCCAGCACGGCAAGAATCGCAAGAAGTACGTTACGCATGTTGATTGTCTCCGTATCGTCATTTTTTGGCCCACTCGCCCGCCAAAGACCGGCAGACCTCTCGCCGCCACGATCGCGTCCTTGCGCAACGACGGCCAGGCGCGGCGCGCGCATCACACATTTACGCAGAAGCTCACATGCCACGAGATGAGCGGCAACAAACTTTACACTTCGACGTCTGAAAGGGGGTAGTGGGTCGAGCCCGGGAAATACTCGCCCACACAGGATGCGCGTACCCAGGGGCGTCCGCCGCATGAGAACAATCACCGCAGGGGAAGCGTTCGCGTCAGGACTCGCCGCGGCACACGCACGGTGCAGATGCCTGACAGCATTCAGAGCGCGTGCTCAGCCTTCAGATGGCCTGAAGGCCCTGGCTACGCTCAGGTGCGCAGCACGCCGGGCTCACGTTGCCCCGGCGCGGTGGGTGCTTCCGCTTGACTTGGGCGCGCGCCGGCATTGGCGCCGACCTGAGCCATGGCTTCGTACGACGCCAGTGCGCGTTGCGCGGAATAGCTGTTGCGCACGTCGCCGTTGGCAGCTGCGGCGCGCGCCTGCTCGATCGCACGCGCCTCCACCGTACCCTTGTCAGCGCTGGGCGTCGCTTGCGCGACAGATTCACCACGCGCACTTGCACTCAGGGTGACGACTGCACTGGGCTGCGTGCTCGCGCTGATGGTCGACTCAGGGGCTGTCGGGCCAGCCGCGGGCGCAGCCTGCGCCTCTTGCTGTGCGGCCTGGGACTGGCGCACGTCTGCTGGTCGCGTGAGCTCGCGAGCGACGGGGTTCATTCCAAGGGAAATTGCATCCATGACACAGGCCTCACTGACTGTTGCTGCAATCATTCGGGCGCATTTCGCCGGACCTTCATCAGCTACAGGAGAGCTTGTTCAAGCTCGTGCGGCTGATGATCGCACACCGGCCGACCTGCCGTCCGAGAACACCATCACGGCGGGCCAGATGTGCTTGCTGCCGGCACGCCCGTCGAGGACGATGCCGGCAGCCCCGCTGCGCAAGGAGCACCTGCGGGAAGCTCGGTATCAACCCGCCAGCGCGCGTCCGATCACCAGTTTCTGGATGTCGCTGGCACCTTCGTAGATCTGGCACACGCGCACATCACGATAGATGCGCTCGACCGGGAAGTCGGTGACATAGCCGTAGCCGCCATGCACCTGGATGGCGTCCGAGCACACACGCTCGGCCATTTCCGAGGCGAACAGCTTGGCCATCGAGGCTTCCTTCAGACAGGGGCGACCGGCATCCTTCAGGCTGGCGGCGTGCCATACGAGCTGACGCGCAGCTTCGAGCTGGGTCGCCATGTCGGCGAGGCGGAAGTTGACCGCCTGGTGCTCGAAGATCGGCTTGCCGAAGCTCTCGCGCTCCAGTGCGTACTTGACCGCGGCCTCCAGCGCGGCACGCGCCATGCCCAGGCACTGCGCGGCGATGCCGATACGACCGGCTTCGAGATTGGCGAGCGCGATCTTGTAGCCCTGGCCTTCGTCGCCGATCATCGAGTCGGCCGGGATGCGGCAGTTCTCGAGCAGGATCTGCGTGGTGTCGGAGGCCTTCTGCCCCATCTTCTCTTCAATGCGGCCAACCTGGTAGCCGGGCGCATCCGCCGGCACCAGGAAGCAGCTGATGCCCTTCTTGCCCGCCGCCTTGTCGGTGACCGCAAACACGATCGCCATGTCGGCGTGCTTGCCCGAGGTGATGAACTGCTTCACCCCGTTGAGCACCCACTCGTCGCCCTCGCGCACCGCCGAGGTCCGGATGGCGGCAGCGTCCGAACCCACGTGCGGCTCGGTGAGGCAGAAGCAGCCGAGCTTTTCACCACGCGCCAGGGGCTTGAGCCAGGCTTCCTTTTGCGCGTCATTGCCGAAGCGGTTGAGGATGCCGCAGGGCAGCGAGTTCTGCACGCTGACGATGGTCGAGGTGGCACCGTCACCGGCGGCGATCTCTTCCAGCGTCAGCACCAGGCTCATGTAGTCCATGCCGGCGCCGTCCCATTCCTCGGGCACCACCATGCCGAGCGCGCCGAGCGCGGCGAGTTCATTGAGCGCTTCGCGCGGGAAAGTGTGGTTGCGGTCCCATTCGGCAGCAAAGGGGGCCAGGCGCTCCTGCGCGAAAGCGCGCATCGAGTCGCGAATGAGTTCCTGCTCGTCAGTCAGAATCATGTGTTTACCTTTAGCGAAGCGACTCGCGCCGCTTCAATATTCATCAATTGGGAACACCACACGGCTGGCGGCGTCAGGGAGCATGGCGCCTGACAGCGCTGCCCGCGTCCCTTGGACCCGGTGCAGCGTCATCCGGCTCCGCACGATCAGCCGCCGCAGCCCACCGCGGCTTCGACCTCGATCGCCATTGCGGTTGCCTCGCCACCACCGATGCACAGGCTGGCCACACCACGCTTCAGACCACGCTTGCGCAGCGCGCCGATCAGCGTCACCAGGATGCGCGCGCCCGAAGCGCCGATCGGATGGCCCAACGCGCAGGCGCCACCATTGACGTTAACCTTGTCGTGCGGCAACTTCATCTCGTGCATCGCCGCCATGGTGACGACCGCGAACGCCTCGTTGATCTCCCACAGATCGACCTCATCCGTGCTCCAGCCGGCCTTGGCCAGCACCTTCTGCATGGCACCCACCGGGGCGGTGGTAAACAGCGCCGGCTCTTGTGCGTGGTTGGCGTGGCCGACGATGGTGGCAAGCGGCTTGAGGCCGAGCTTTTCGGCTGTCGATTTGCGCATCAGCACCAGCGCTGCCGCGCCGTCCGAGATCGAGCTGGAGTTCGCCGGCGTCACCGTGCCGTCCTTCTTGAAGGCCGGCTTCAGGCTGCCGATCTTCTCGATCTGGGCCTTGAGCGGCTGCTCATCGTGGTCGATGACAACATCGCCCTTGCGCCCCGACACGGTCACCGGCACCACTTCCCAGGCGAAGTCACCGCCCTTGATCGCCGCCTGCGCGCGCGTGGTCGAGGCAACGGCGAACTCATCCTGCGCCTCGCGCGTGAAGTTGAAGCTGGTCGCGCAATCCTCGGCAAAAGTGCCCATCAGGCGGCCCTTGCTCTCCTTGGAATAGCTGTCCTCAAGCCCGTCGAGGAACATGTGATCCATCATCTGGCCATGGCCCAGGCGGTAGCCGCCGCGCGCCTTGGGCAGCAGATAGGGCGCATTGGACATCGACTCCATGCCGCCCGCGACCACGACCTCGCTGCTGCCGGCCAGGATCAGGTCATGCGCCAGCATCGCGGCTTTCATGCCGGAACCGCACACCTTGCTCACCGTGCTGCAGGCCACCGACAGCGGCAGGCCGGCGCCGATCGCAGCCTGGCGAGCGGGCGCCTGGCCCAGTCCGGCGGGTAGCACGCAGCCCATCATGACCTCCTGCACCTGCTCGGGCTGGAGACCGGCGCGCTCGACCGCGGCCTTGATGGCGATGGCGCCCAGCTGCGGCGCGGACACGCTGGACAGATCACCCTGGAAGCCACCCAGCGGGGTGCGGGCGACGGAAACGATGACGACGGGATCGGACATGCAGTTCTCCTGTTGAATCCATTCTTTCAGATTGTGCTCAGCCTTCGAGCGCTTCGAGGGCCGCGGCATAGCGCGGCAAGAGATCTTCACTGCGGCTGAGATTCAGCCCCAGGTCGCGGATGACGCCGTCCTTCAGACCATAGATCCAGCCGTGCACGGTGAGGCACTGCCCGCGCTGCCAGGCGTCCTGCACGACAATCGTCTGCGCCACATTGGCGACCTGCTCGATGACGTTGAGCTCGCACAAACGGTCGTGGCGCAGCTCGAGCGGCAAAGCGTCGACCTTACTGACATGGCGCAGATGCACGTCCTGCACGTGGCGCAACCACAGATCGACCAGACCGACGCGATCGCGGTCGAGCGCAGCCTTGACGCCGCCACAGCCGTAATGCCCCACCACCATGATGTGCTTCACCTTCAACACGTCCACCGCATACTGGATCACCGAGAGGCAGTTCAGGTCGGTATGCACCACCACATTGGCGATGTTGCGATGGACAAAGACCTCGCCCGGCAGCAGGCCAACGATCTGGTTGGCGGGGACGCGCGAATCGGAGCAGCCGATCCAGAGATACTCGGGGTTCTGCAACTGCGCCAGCTTGCCGAAGAAACCGCCGTCGATCTGCTGCATCTGCCGCGACCAGGCTTGGTTGTAGTCAAACAGATGGAACAGGTTCTCGTTACACACCGCACCCTCGCACCACTGCGACAGGTCCAGTGTGAGGAAGATCGTGCCCTCGATCGGTGTCGGGTAGTAGGCCGGCGCCTCGGTAAAGCCCAGCTCGCGGTAAAGCTTCACCGCAATCCGCATCATCGGCAGGGTGTCGAGCAGGATGCGCCGATAACCCAGCGCCTGCGCCGCCTTGATGGCTTGCAAGGCGAGCTGCCGTCCCAGACCGCGGCCACGCGCATCGGGGTCGACGTAGAGGCGCTTCATCTCGCAGACACCTTCGGAGAAGCGGCGGATCCCCACACAGCCTGCGGGCCGGCCATCGATCTCGGCGAAGAACAGGCGCCCATCGGCTTCGCCGTAGGCCCCTGGCAGATTCGCCAGTTCGTCGGCAAAACCCTGAAAGCTCAGGTCCACCCCCAGCCATGCGGCATAGTTGCGAAAGAATTGGCGCACGTGCTCCAACTCGGTGGTGTCAGATGCGCTCAGAGCGCGCAGACTCATACTCATCCCCTTGCCTCCTCACCGTTGGAACAATCAGCGCTGGCACGCCCTGGCACGCACTTGATCAGGCTGTGCGCTCCTTCTTGCCGTGCATGACCATGATGGTTTGCTGCATGATGGCGCACAAGGTCGATCGCTCGTCGCGGATCGCGAACACCTCGGCGCGGGTGATGATGAGCGTGCGGCCTGGCTTGATCACTTCACCGCGCGCGACCAGGTGCTGGCCGTCGGCGGGCGCGACCAGGTTCAACTTGTACTCCACCGTCAGCACGCTGGCATCGGCCGCGGTCAGTGTGTTGGCGGCATAGCCGGCAGCCGAGTCGGCGATCATGCCGACCACACCGCCATGAATATAACCGTGCTGCTGGGTGATCTCCGGCTTGAGAGGCAGGTGGATCTCGGTGAAACCGGGTTCGACCACCATGAGGCGGGCACCGATCAGCTCCATGGCGTGCTGCAGCGCAAAGCTGGCATGCACGCGCGCGGCGTATTCAGGGTCACGGGGCTGGAACTGCGCCATATCAATTCGCATCGCTTTCATCTCAGTGGTGGATATTCTCTCTGTTTTACGTTAACGTCAACGTAAAGTTGGTGGTACAACAAGGCCAGCGTCACGCCCCTCAGTCGACACCGGCCCGGTCGATGCGTCGCACCAGCTCCGCCCTGGCCGCTGCTGCGCCCTCGGCGTTATGTCCGAGCAAGGCATGACACTGCTGCTCGAGCATGTCGATCTCGAGCAGCACGGCTTCGATGTCCAGACGCTGTTGTTCCATCGCAGCACGCCGGGCAGCAAGCACGCTGAGAAAGCGCTCGAGCTGCGGCGCAGTGTTACGAACCCCGCCGTACATGTCGAGCAGCTCACCAACTTCGGCAAGAGAAAGCCCCAGGCGTTTGCCGCGCAAAGTGAGCTTGAGCCGGGTGCGATCGGCCTTGGTGTACACCCGGGCTCGACCGGAACGAGCCGGGGTGAGCAGGCCCTGATCCTCGTAGAAGCGGATCGCGCGCGGGGTGATGTCGAACTCGCGCGCAAGCTCGGTAATGGTGTAGGTTTGTTCTTCGCCCATGGTCTTCCGTGATTGCCAATGACGCTGCGCAGCACCCAGCAGCGTCAGCAAGATATTGTTTTATAAAATATAAATATGTATATGTCGGCAAAAGTTAAGCAGATTTCAGGCACCTGAGCAACCTCAGGCCTGCGCAGCCGGCAAGCTACCCGAGCGAGACCCGCCCATGTCCGATCTACACTACCCCTTTCCCGAACTCCCCACCGCAGCCACAAGCCTGGAAGTCGCCCCCGGCGTGCACTGGGTGCGCATGGCCCTGCCCTTTGCCCTCGACCACATCAACCTGTGGCTGCTCGATGACGGCGATGAGCGCGTCATCGTCGACGCCGGTTACGGCAGCGACGCGACGCGCTCAGCATGGTCAGGCCTGCTCGATGCTGACCCCCGGCCCATAAGCCGCGTCGTCGTCACCCACCACCACCCCGACCACCTTGGATTGGCGACCTGGCTGGCTGCGCGCAACAAGGCCAGCCTGCACATGGCACTGGGCGAATATCTCGCCGGCCATGCCATGTGGCACCAGTTGCCCGGCTATTGCGTGCCGGACATGGTCGAGCAGTTCCGCACCCATGGTCTTGACGAGCCGCGCGCGACGGCACTCGCCGAGCGCGGCAACGCCTACCGCCGCGGCATTCCCGAGATGCCGTCACGCTTCGAGCGCCTGCGTCAGGGCAGTGAACTGTCGATCAACGGCAAGATCTGGCGCGTCCTCATCGGCTACGGCCACTCTCCCGAGCACGCCAGTCTGTATTGCGCCGAACTGGGTGTGCTCATCTCGGGCGACATGTTGCTGCCGCGCATCTCGACCAATGTCAGCGTTTATGCTGCAACGCCACATGACGACGCCCTGGGCTATTTTCTTGACTCGATTCGGGAACTCTGCAACATGCCCGATGACACGCTCGTGCTACCATCTCACGGCAAACCTTTCAAGGGTATCAGAGCAAGAGTGGCTCAACTGGTCGAGCATCACCGCGAGCGTTGCGACGCACTGCTCTCCGAGTGCAGCGCAGCAAAAACCGCCGGAGAACTGCTCTCGAGCATGTTTCCACGCGAACTCGATACCCATCAGGTCATGTTCGCCATGGGGGAGGCAATTGCTCACCTCAACCACCTGGAGAAGCGCGGCGCGCTTCTGCGGGAGGTCGGTGCGGATGGTCTGGTCCGCTTTATGGCAAGAAATCAACGATAGACCCTGCCTGGTCACCAACATGGAGTTAAAACAACATGGCTGCACCCTCAAAAGAGACCCCGCATCCCGAACTGCCTGACCCGCAGGAGGTCGCCAAGACCTACGCTGAGGTCGCACAGCGTGCTTCGCACCTGATCAGCGATCACATCCAGCGCCAGCTCAAGAAAGGGGTCGCCACCCCCGCGGACGAACTCGGCATCGCCCAGGCCTTCATGGACATGATGGCCAAGCTCTTGTCGAACCCCTACAAGCTGGCCCAGTCGCAGATGAATCTGGTGTGGGACTACTTCTCGCTGTGGCAGCATTCGATGATGCGCTTCGCAGGCGTCAACGGCTTGCCGGTCGCTGCTCCCGAAAAGTCCGACAAGCGCTTCAAGGATGAGGAATGGGAGGAGCACTTCCTGTTCGACTTCATCAAGCAGTCCTATCTGATCACCGCGCGCCATATCCATGACACCGTGTCCAGTGTCGATGGCCTCGACGATCAGACCCAGAAGAAAGTCAACTTCTACACCCGCCAGTACGTCGACGCGCTGTCGCCGTCGAACTTTGCCATCACCAACCCGGAAGTGTTCCGTGAGACGCTCAAGAGCAATGGTCAGAACCTGTTGAAGGGCCTGAACAACCTGCTGCGCGACGTCGAGGACGGCGGCGGCAACCTGCGTGTGAAGATGACCGACACCACCGCCTTCGAGCTGGGCAAGAACGTCGCCACCACGCCGGGCAAGGTCGTGTTCCAGACCGACATGATGCAGCTGCTGCAGTACAGCCCGAGCACCGACACGGTCCTGAAGAAGCCGCTGCTGATCGTTCCGCCCTGGATCAACAAGTTCTACATCCTCGACCTGCGCGAGAAGAACTCCTACATCAAGTGGTGTGTTGACCAAGGCCACACCGTGTTCGTGATCTCCTGGGTGAACCCGGACGAGCGCCAGGCGGAGAAGACCTTCGAGTCCTACGTGCTGGAAGGAACAATCGCCGCACTCGAGGCGATCGAGAAGCAGACCGGCGAGAAGTCGGTCAACGCCGTGGGCTATTGCCTCGGTGGCACGCTGCTGGCCACGACGCTGGCCTATCTTGCCGGCAAGAAGCAGTCGAGTCGTATTGCAGCGGCGACCTTCTTCACCACGATGACGGACTTCGCCGATCCGGGCGAACTGGGCGTGTTCATCGACGAGATCCAGGTCTCCAGCCTCGAAAAGAAGATGTTCGAGCGCGGCTACCTGGAAGGTTCGGAAATGGCTGGCACCTTCAACATGCTGCGCGCCAACGACCTGATCTGGTCCTTCGTGGTCAACAACTACCTGCTGGGCAAGGACCCGTTCCCCTTTGACCTGCTGTACTGGAACTCGGACTCCACCCGCATGCCGGCCAAGATGCACAGCTTCTATCTGCGCAAGCTGTACATGGAAAATCGTCTGGTGGAGCCGGGTGGCGTCGTCATCGACGGCGTGGCCATCGACCTCGGCAAGATCAAGACGCCGTCCTACTTCATCTCCACGATCGAAGACCACATCGCGCCCTGGAAGAGCACCTATGCGGGCGCTCGCAACTTCGGCGGTCCGGTACGTTTCGTGCTGGGCGGGTCGGGCCACATCGCCGGTATCGTCAATCCGCCGGCAGCCAACAAATATGGCTACTGGATCAACTCCGCCGCCAAGCTGCCGGGCAGCACGGACGACTGGTTTGCCGGCGCTCAGCAGCACCAGGGCTCATGGTGGACCGACTGGCAGGCCTGGCTGACCACCATTGATGGCGAGCAGACCGAGCCGCGTGATCCGGCGAAGGGCAAACTGAAGGCGATTGAGGACGCGCCGGGCTCCTTCGTCAAGAGCCGCGCCGACGCCAAGGAACTGGCCGCCTGATTGCGCTGATTCGACTCGAACGGGGAGCGGAAGCTCCCCGTTTTCATTTGTGCGCCCAGCTGCCACCCAAGCTCTCGAACATGCCCTGAAATGCGCCCCCGGCTCGTCCTCGACACCAACACCGTTCTCGCCCTGTGGATGTTCCACGACCCACGCTTGTGCATCTTGCGCGACTGGATCGAGGCCGGCGCGTGCACGCTGAGCACACGCGCAGACGCACTCCACGAGCTGCAGCTCGTGCTCGCCTATCGGCAATTTGCGCTCGACACGCTCACCCAGCAAAGGGTGTTGCAGGACTATCGGGCCCGCGTCGAGATTTCAGCGGCCGACGTGGTCCCGGACACGCGGGCGCTGCCCGTGTGTCGAGATGCGGATGACCAGAAATTTCTCGAGATCGCTTTTGATACCGGCGCGTCGTCGCTGCTCACCCGCGACAAGGCGCTGCTTCGGCTCGGCCGCCACCGCCTGCTACGCGAGCGTTTTGCCATCCTGTCGCCTGAACACTTCATCAACCAGCTGCCGACGCTCTGAGCTCAACCAGGCCGCGACGCAGGCTGGCGAGATAGCGCAAGCCGGCAATCACGCGGCTGCCGTACCACGACGCCATCTCGCCGTCGATCAGCGTAGCCGGGCGCGCGGCCAGCGTCGCCACCTCATCTAGGTGTCTGCTGTGAAAGCGGTAGGGCTCGGTCGATAACAGCACGCGCTCCACCTTGGGCAACCACGGTGCATCCCAGCCAAAAGCGGGATAGCGCGCAGCACCGACATCACCGCCCTCCACCGCAGGCAGGGTCTCCCAGCCCACCTCCGCGAGCATCGCCGAAATATAGGTGTCACTGGCGATCGTCATCCACGGCTCGCGCCAGATCAGGTACAGCACGCGTTCGAGTGGCAGGCTGGAGCGCGCGCATGCGGCGTCGGCGAGCGCGGCATTGAGCTCGGCTTCGAACTGCGCGGCGCGCGCCTCGCAACCGAAGATGCCACCAAGAAGACGATACAACGCAAGATTGTCGCGCGGCGTGTTCGGATGCGTGACGATGATGTGCGGGATGATCGCGGCCAGCTCATCAACCGTCTCGCGGCGGTTTTCGTCCATGTTGACGATGAGGTGCGTGGGTTCCAGGGCACGCACGCGCTCGAGCTTCACATCCTTGGTGCCGCCCACCTTTTCCACCGTGCGCAGTTGCGCGCGCGGATGAATGCAGAAACCCGTGCGTCCCACCACCTGATCACCCAGCCCAAGCTCAAACAGCAATTCGGTGAGGGATGGCACCAGGGACACGATGCGCGCCGCGGGCCCGGCAGGCGAGTGAGCGACCCCGCTCGCGTCGAGCAGCGCGGAGAAGGGGCTTGAAGGGGGGCTGAAAGCAGCGGGCTCGACCGGATTCATGTCTGTCTCTGTCAGGAATGTGACGGCGGGAAGGTATCGCCTTGGCGACTCTGCGTCCAGCACGCGCGGGCAAGCCAGCGACGCTCGGGCGTAGCCGTATTGCGGACTACCCCAAGCTGACAGAACCCCACAATCTGTGCAATCCTCGCGTGGTCGTTCTGTCGGAAGCCTCGTCGGCACGGGCCCACTGCCCTGCCTCCGCAGGACACAGGACGCATCCAAACAGCTACTTTCCGAGGATGAACAGATGAAGAAACTCACCGCGCTGGCCGCTGCTGTGGCAATTTTCGGCACTCTGGCCGCCACCCCTGCTCAGGCCCAGCAAAAGTTCGTCACCATCGGCACCGGCGGCGTCACCGGCGTCTACTATGCCGCGGGCGGTGCGATCTGCCGCCTCATGAACAAGGACCGCGCCCAGCACGGCATCCGTTGCTCGGTCGAGAGCACCGGCGGCTCGGTATACAACGTCAATACCATCAAGGCCGGCGAGCTCGACTTCGGCGTGTCGCAATCCGACATCCAGTACAACGCCCTGAAGGGCGAGGTCCAGTTCAAGGACGGCGGCGCCTTCCCGGAGTTGCGCTCCGTTTTCTCCCTGCACGGCGAGCCGCTCACCGTGGTATCGCGCAAGGAAGCCAACATCACGAAGATGGAAGACTTCAAGGGCAAGCGCTTCAACGTCGGCAACCCCGGCTCGGGCCAGCGTGCCACGCTTGAAGTGCTGCTGCCGGCGATGGGCATGAGCACCGCTGACTTCTCGCTGGCCTCCGAACTGAAGCCCGATGAACATGGCGCAGCGCTGTGCGACAACAAGATCGATGGTTTCGCCTTCGTCGTCGGTCACCCCGCCGCCAACATCCAGGACCCGACCACCACCTGCGGCGCCAAGCTGGTTTCGATCACCGGTCCGGGCGTCGACAAGCTCCTGGCCGAATACCCCTATTTCGCCCCGGCCACCATCCCGGGCGGCATGTATGCGAACAACCCCGAGCCGACCAAGACCTTCGGCGTGGTTGCCAGCATCGTGTCCTCGACCAAGGTGCCGGCAGAGAGCGTGTACACCCTGGTGAAGGCGGTATTCGAGAACTTTGACGACTTCAAAAAGCTGCACCCGGCCTTCGCCAACCTCGAGCCAAAGGACATGATCAAGAACGGCATGTCGGCGCCCCTGCACGACGGCGCGGTGAAGTACTACAAGGAAAAGGGCTGGATGTAACTCCGTCGCGCGCCATCCGCCAAACGGGCGGCGCTCAAATTTTGCGAAACGGCGGCGGGCCACCAGCCCTTCGCCGTTTTTCGTGTTCGACCCTGAATATCTGCAATATCTGCAAGAGAGGTGGCGCATGGCGAGCCCGGGAAAAGAGAAAGGCAGTATCGAGCTGACTGATGAGCAGCTGAAACAAATCGTCGCCGAGGCCGACACCGGCGGACGCAAGCCGACCGGCTTCACCGCGCAGCTCTTGCTGATGGTGGCCCTCGCCTGGTCGCTGTTCCAGCTCTGGATCGCGTCGCCCCTGCCGTTCTCGCTCGGCATCTTCGTCCTCAACGACACCGAGTCACGTGCCATTCACCTCGCCTTCGCGGTATTCATGGCGTTTGCCGCCTACCCGGCGTTCAAGCGTTCGCCGCGGGCCTACGTTCCGGCCATGGACTGGTTGCTCGCCATGGCTGGCGCCTTTTGCGCCGCCTACCTGTTCCTGTTCTACCGCGAGTTGGCCGACCGGCCCGGACTGCCAACGACCACCGACCTCGCCGTAGCCGTCGTCGGCATGGCTCTGCTGCTGGAAGCCGCACGTCGCGCGCTGGGCTTGCCGATGGTGATCCTGGCCGTCGTCTTCCTCATCTACATCTTCTTCGGTCAGTACATGCCTGATGTGATCGCCCACCGCGGCGCATCGCTGGCCAAGGGCATGAGCCACATGTGGCTGACCACCGAAGGCGTGTTCGGCGTTGCAGTTGGGGTGTCGACCAGCTTCATCTTCCTGTTCGTGCTCTTCGGCGCCCTGCTGGAGACCGCAGGTGCCGGCAACTACTTCATCAAGTCGGCGATCGCGCTGCTCGGCCACATGCGGGGTGGTCCGGCCAAGGCAGCCGTTGTCGCCTCCGCCAGCACCGGCCTGATTTCGGGCTCGTCGATCGCCAACGTGGTGACGACCGGCACCTTCACCATTCCGCTGATGAAGAGCGTCGGCTACCGTGCCGACAAGGCCGCCGCGGTCGAGGTCGCCTCCTCGGTCAATGGCCAGCTCATGCCCCCGGTGATGGGAGCCGCCGCCTTCCTCATGGTGGAATACGTCGGCATCACCTACATCCAGGTCATGAAGCACGCCATCGTGCCGGCGCTGATTTCCTACATCGCCCTGTTCTACATCGTGCACCTCGAAGCCCTGAAGATGAACCTGCAGGGCCTGCCGCGGCGCGAGCCCCTGCCCTGGCAGCGCGTCACCATCACCACCACGATGACCGTGTCCGGCCTCGTCATCCTGTCGGCCATCATCTATTGGGGCCTGGGCTGGATAAAGGGACTGGCGGGTGACGCAGCCTTCCTCATCGTCGGCCTGATGATGCTCGCAGCCTACGTCCTGATCGTCCGCAACGGGGCACGCTACCCCGAGTTGCACATGGACAAGCCCGACGAAAAGATGGAGTTCCTGCCCGAGATCGGCCCCACGCTGAAGTCCGGCCTGCACTTCCTGCTGCCGGTTGCGGCCCTGATCTGGAACCTGATGGTCGAGCAGCTCTCGCCGGCGCTATCGGCGTTCTGGGCGACCCTTTTCCTGATCTTCATCCTCGTCACCCAGCGTCCGCTGTTCGCATTCTTCCGTGGCACGGGCCAATTCGGCGACGCCGTCCGGGAAGGCTTCCAGGACCTCTTCAGCGGCCTGGTGACCGGCGCCCGCAACATGATCGGCATCGGCATCGCCACCGCGACGGCGGGCATCATCGTCGGCACGGTGACGCTCACTGGCATCGGCCTGGCGATGACCGAACTGGTCGAGGTGTTGTCAGGCGGCAACCTGATGATCATGCTCATCCTGGTGGCGGTGATCTGTCTGATCCTGGGCATGGGTCTGCCCACCACGGCGAACTACATCGTGGTGTCGACGCTGATGGCACCGGTGATCGTCGACCTCGGCGCGCAGGGCGGGCTACTGGTGCCGCTGATCGCGGTGCACATGTTCGTGTTCTATTTCGGCCTGATGGCTGACGTCACACCCCCGGTGGGTCTGGCGTCCTACGCCGCAGCGGGCATCGCCAAGAGCGACCCGATCAAGACCGGCCTCACCGCCTTCGGCTACAGCGGGCGGACCGCCATCCTGCCCTTCATGTTCATCTTCAACACCCAGCTGCTGCTGATCGGCATCACCGACATCTTCCATCTGGTGCTGACCGTCGTCACCGCCACCATCGCCACCATGATGTTTGCCGCAGCAACACAGGGGTTCTTCATCACCAGGAACCGTCTCCACGAAGGCCTGATCCTGCTGCTGGTGACCTTCACCCTGTTCCGCCCCGGCTTCTGGATGGATATGGTGTACCCGGCCTACGAGGAGGTCGCGCCCACCGAACTTGGCCGTCTGGTCGAAGAAGCGCCGCCCAACGGCAACCTGCGCGTGTGGGTCGAAGGCATCACCCTGGAAGGGGACGAGATGTCCAAGGGGGTCTTGCTGCCGCTGGGCGAGCCCGCTGCGAGCGCAAACGAACGCCTGAAAAAGATGGGCCTGACGGTGATGGCCTTCGGTGAGGACGTGCAGATCGCTGCGGTGCGTTTCGGCAGCCAGGCCGAAAAGCTGGGGCTGGAGCAAGGCTTCACGATCAAGACCATCGAGCTGCCCTCGGGCGAACGCCCGGCAAAGGAGTGGATGTACCTTCCCGCCTTCCTCCTCCTCGGGCTGGTGTGGTTCATGCAAAAAGGGCGCGCACGCAGGCAGGCGACGGCGTAAACGTCGCGCTGAGCAGTGCCCACAAAAAAACCGCCGGCCTGTCAGGGGCACGGCGGTTTTCTGCATGCATGCGCTGCCCTGCTTACGGGCGTAACGCGGGCGCAACGCGCGCTAAACCAGGGACGGCCCCGCCACGATCGCGGCAGCATCCTTTTCGGTGATGCGCACCGACGCGCTCACGATCACGTGGGCAATCAGCCAGTCACGCAGACGCTGTGCGCCATCCCCCTCGATGCCGAGAAAATGACAGCCCGTCTGCGCCGCATCGGCGAGATAACTGACCGTCTCCGCACGGCCGCGGATTTCATCAGGCAACCCTTCGCGCTGGAGCACGAAATCAAAGACCTCAGCATTCGCGCGCGGTGTCAGCGACGGATACGAGAAGCCCTCGGCCGAGAGGTCATTGAGCGCGATGCGTTGCCCGTCCAGCACCAGCCAGAAACAGGGCTCGCCCCGCCGCCGGGCAACAAAACGCTGCTTGCTTCGACGCTCGCCGGCAACATCATCGACGGGCGGCAGCGCGGTGCCAGACCTTTCCACGCTCATTTCCCGCCGCGCTCCTTGCGCACACGCTCGATGAGCTGATCCACCACCTTCAGCGCCGCCTCGTGGCTGCCGGCCATCGACGCCGAGGTGAGAAAGCGCCCGTCAACCGCGACCGTGGGCACGCCCTGGATGCGCATCGCGCGTGCAAGCTGGTCGGCACGCTGCAACATCGAATTGACCCCGAAGGACGTGTAGGCCGCCATGAACTTCGCACTGTCGCCGACCTTGCCCTCGATCCACTCACGCACCTGCTCTTCGGTAAACAGCTGTCGCTTCTGCTCCTGGACGGCGATGAAGGCCTGGGAGTGCACCGCCGCCAGTTCGCCAGACACCTCGGCGGCGTAGAACAGGCGGGCAAGCGCGGAGAGCTGCGGGTTGTCCCAGATCGCCGGCACCTGACGGAAACTGACGTCTGCCGCCTGCTTCTTACGCCAGGCCTCGACCAAGGGATCAAAATCACGGCAGTGCGGGCAGCCGTAGTGGAAAAACTCCAGGATCTCGATCCTGGACGGGTCGTCGGTCTTTTGCGCCGGGTTGAGGACCACGAAGGGATCCTTCGCCCACGCAATATTGGCAAACGGCAAGGCTGCAGAAATCGCAGCGAACTGTTTCAGGGCATCACGACGGTTCATGCAGGACTCCAGTATCGATATACCGTTCTCAGACGCTGGCAACACCGAGGCGTTCCCGGTCCGGCGGCGAAGTATTGAGTGGGACGGCAAAGCACCTGAACATCACCGCCACTAGGGACTGCTGCGGCTCACCGAGGCGTTGAAACCTGCCTCAGCCAGACGGGCGCGGGTCGGATTCATGTCTTCCGGTCTGGAGAATGGTCCGATGCGTACACGGTGCACGACCCGACCGTCTGCCAACTGCACGCGCTGCGCACTGGCTTCCATGCCCGCCAGCGCCAGGCGGGCTCGCAGATTGTCGGCCTCGCCCGGGTTCTCGAACGCGCCCACCTGCAGATACAGGCGCTCGACGGGTTTGACGGTCGCATCCTGCACCGGTGCCGGCGCCTGCTGCACTGGCGGCGGCACGACAGGGGGCAGCGTAGTTGGTGGTTTGGCCTGCACGTCGGCAGCAGAGGGCACATTGTCACCTTGCGGCAGGATCTTGTAGAACTCGAAATCCTGCCTCACCACCGGACTATCGCCCGGCTTGCCGGGCAAGGCTGCCGGCGCCTGCTGCTCGGCGCTGGGCGTGCGCGGCGGCGTCACCGGCGTGGACTGAAAGGGATTGGCGCGGGTGAAATACCAGGCCGCACCTGCGGCGATCAGCGCACCGAACACGAGTCCGATGAAAATGCCGATCAGCGTGCTGCCGCCATTGCGCGCAGGAGCACGCGCCGGCTTGCGCGCGGGTTTGCGATCACGACTCACTTGGGTCTCCGTGCCTTACATGGACTGCGGTGCAGACACGCCGAGCAGCTCAAGGCCGCTGGCGAGCACCTGCTGCACCGCCCTGGCCAGAGCGAGACGGGCAAGCTTGAGGGCCTCGTCTTCGACCAGCATGCGTTCGGCGTTGTACCAGCTGTGGAATTCGGCCGCCAGGTCCTTCAGGTAGAAGGCTATCTGGTGCGGCGCATGATCGGCGGCGGCATTCTGGATCAGCTCAGGGAAACTGCCCAGACGGGCGCAGAGGGCGAGCTCACGCTCGTTGTTGAGCAGCGCAAGCTCGGCCGCTAGCAACTCGGCCACTTCGCCGCCCCACTGGTTCAGCACCGAGCACACGCGGGCGTGGGCGTACTGGACGTAGTACACCGGGTTCTCGTTGCTCTGGCTCTTGGCCAGATCGAGATCGAAATCAAGATGCTGATCGGACTTGCGCAACACGTAGAAAAACCGGCAAGCGTCATTGCCGACTTCCTTGCGCAACTCGCGCAGGGTGACGAACTCACCCGAGCGCGTGGACATCGAGGTCTTCTGCCCATTGCGGTAGAGCACTGCGAACTGGACCAGCGCCACTTCAAGCTTCGAAGGCGCCAGCCCTAGCGCCGCCACCGCACCCTTCACGCGCGGGATGTAGCCATGATGGTCAGCGCCCCAGACGTCAATGATGCGATCGAAGCCGCGCTCGTACTTATTCAGGTGATAGGCGATGTCCGACGCGAAATAGGTATACAAGCCGTTGTCGCGCTGCACGACACGATCCTTCTCGTCACCGAAGGCGGTGGAGCGGAACCACTTCGCGCCGTCCTGCACGTAGATATGGCCCTGCCGCTCGAGTTGGGCCACCGCGCGCTCGACCAGACCGGTGTCGAACAGGCTCTGCTCCGAGAACCACTTGTCGAAACGCACGCCGAATTCGCCCAGGTCATCGCGTCCGTCGCCCAGTTGTTCATTGAGCGCGAAGCCATGCACCCAGCCATATTCGTCGCCGAGCAGACGCTTGGCGTTGGCGATGAGGGCGTCGAGGTGTTGCTCACGCATGTCCTTGGCTTCGTCATCCTTGCGCTCGGCCGGCGGCAGACCGGGTGTGCCGGCGAGCAATTGCTCGACCGTCACCCTGGCGAAGCGGTCCTGATGCGCATCACGCAGGTCGCGCCCCATCTCGGTGACGTAGTCGCCCTGATAGGCATTCGGCGGAAAGGTAATCTCGATACCGAAGCAGGCGAGATAACGCAGCCAGGTCGACAGCGCCAGAATGTCCATCTGCCGGCCGGCGTCATTGACGTAGTACTCGCGCGACACCTCATGGCCGGCAAAGGCCAGCAGGTCCGACAGCGAGGCCCCATAGGCGGCGCCGCGGCCGTGACCCACATGCAGGGGGCCGGTCGGGTTGGCGGAGACGAATTCCACCAGCACCTTGATGTTCTTCCTGTCGCCGCGCCCGAAGTCTGCGCCCTTGCTCAGCACTTCGCCGACCACCGCCGTCTTGGCCTCAGCCGCGAGGGTGAAGTTGATGAAGCCCGCTCCGGCGACCTCGGCCTTTTCGATCAACTTCGAGGGCGGCAGCTCGGCCAGCAACAGGGCGGCGAGCTCACGCGGATTGCGCTTGAGCGGCTTGGCCAGCTGCAACGCAAGATTGGTGGCGAAGTCGCCGTGGTTCGCCTGCTTCGGGCGCTCCAGCAAGATGGTGATCTCGAGCTGGTCCGGCGCCACGCTCTTCAGCGCGGTCTTGAGCAAATCGTTCAACAGGACTTTAGGGTCGGCGCTCATGGCTTCGGCAGCAAACTAAACGCCGGATTATAGCGGATCGTGCCCTTCCCCTCCGCCCCGCTTGTGAGTGTGCACTGCGGCGCCGCGCGCGCCACCTTCATTGAGCGCAACTTCCACGCCCTCCGGCTTTCGGGCTAAAGTCCGGCCTTTCCAGCTGCCTGGCCTCGCATCGTGCGTCTCTTCCGCCTCACCAAGATCGTTACCGTTGGCCTGCGCTTCGGCCTCGACCGCATGGTTCTCGACGCCGACAGCAGCGGCCGACTGGCGCGCATCTGGCAGATCCTGTTCTTTTGGCGCACTTTCCCCGAGCCGCGTGCGGTGCGGCTGCGCAAGGCACTCGAATCACTCGGACCGATCTTCGTCAAGTTCGGCCAGATGCTGTCGACCCGGCGCGACCTGCTGCCGCCCGACCTCGCCGACGAGCTCGCGCTGCTGCAGGACCGCGTCCCGCCCTTCCCCACCGCACAGGCACTGGACCTGCTCGAAGGTTTTTATGGCAAACCGATCGACGAGGTTTTCCGTGACTTTGAACGCACGCCGGTAGCCTCGGCCTCGGTCGCACAAGTGCATCTGGCGCGCCTGCCCGACGGCACCGAAGTTGCGGTCAAGGTGCTGCGCCCGGGCATCGATCGCGTCATCGAGCACGACCTGGCCCTGCTTGAAGCGGCGGCGATGCTGCTGGAGAAGATCTGGCCAGAAGGGCGCCGCCTGAAGCCGCGTGAAGTTGTCGCTGAATTCAACAAATACCTGCACGACGAACTCGATCTGATGCGCGAGGCCGCGAACTGCTCGCAATTGCGGCGCAACTTCAAGGACTCCGCGCTGCTGATCGTGCCCGAAGTGTATTGGGACTGGTGCGGCAGTCGCGTCATGGTCATGGAGCGCATGCACGGCGTGCCCATCTCGCAGACCCCGGCACTGCTCGCCCAGGGCAACGACCTCAAGGCGCTCTCACGCGAAGGGGTGGAGATCTTCTTCACCCAGGTGTTCCGCGACGGCTTCTTCCATGCCGACATGCACCCCGGCAATATTTTCGTGCACCGCGACGGACGCTACATCGCGCTCGACTTCGGCATCATGGGCACGCTCAACGAGGTGGACAAGAGCTACCTGGCGCAGAACTTTCTTGCCTTCTTCCAGCGCGACTACAAGCGCGTGGCGATGGCCCACATCGAGGCCGGCTGGGTGCCGGCAAAGACGCGCGTCGATGAGTTCGAGGCTGCGATCCGCACCGTGTGCGAACCCATCTTCGACAAACCGCTGAAGGACATCTCGTTCGGCAAGACGCTGCTGCGCCTGTTCCAGACCGCGCGCCGCTTCGAGATGGAAGTGCAGCCACAGCTGGTGCTGCTGCAGAAAACCCTGCTCAACATCGAAGGCCTGGGGCGCCAGCTCGACCCTGAACTCGACCTGTGGACGACGGCAAAACCTTTTCTCGAGCGCTGGATGGACGAGCGCATGGGCTGGCGCGCGCTCGTGCATGGGGTGAAGGCGGAAGCGCCAGCGTGGGCAAGCACCTTGCCGCAGCTGCCGCGCCTGGTCCATAACGCCCTCGCCGACGCGGGCAAACAGCGCACCCTGCACCAACAGCGGCTGGACAAGCTGGCCGCTGGTCAGCGCCTGCAGGGGCGCATGCTGGCCCTCATCGGCGTCATGGCTGCAGCGCTGCTGGGGCTGGAGCTCTACCGCCTGTTCGGCTGAACGTTTGGCAGCGCGCTGGCCTCCAAGCAGCGACAGGCGTGACCAGCCCCGCGCCAACGCGCAAACGGAGGTGTGCGATGACGATTTCCGCTGCTGCCGGCAATGCCCCCCGGGTTCACATCCTCGGCGCCGCCTGCGCCCTGGGCGCGCCGCATGCGGGCTCCGCGCACGCCCCGTCCGCCCTGCGCAGCGCACAGCTGATGCGCAGCCTCATCGCCGCCGGCGTCGACGCGCAGTGGGTCGACACCCTGCATCCCGTGGCCGACACGAATGATGCGTTCGACATGCGCACCCGCCTCGAACTCAATGGCGCCTTTGCTCGCACCCTGGCCAAGGCGGTGGCGGCCCTGCCAGCGGGCGTCTTGCCATTCGTGCTCGGCGGCGATCACGCGATCGCAAGCGGAACCTGGCGCGGCGTCGGGCGTCGGCTGGGGCACGCGCCCGGCCTGATCTGGATCGACGCCCACCTCGACAGCCACACCGCGCTCACCACCCACTCGGGCAACATCCACGGCATGCCCCTTGCCGCACTGTTGGGCGAGGGCGACCCCGCCCTGGCCGCCATTGCCGGGCCGACCCTGGACCCGCAACGCACCTGCGTCATCGGTGCACGCGCCTGGGAGGCAGAAGAGCACGCGCTGCTGCAGCGTCTCGGGGTGCGCGTGTTCGCCATGGATGAGGTGCGTGCGCGCGGCCTGGCGGCGGTGTTCTGCGACGCGCTGGACATCGTGCGCGCCGGCGCTCCGGGCTTCGGCCTCAGCCTCGATCTGGACGCGATCGAGCCCTCGACGCTGCCTGCCGTCACCTGCCCGGAGGTCGGTGGCATCGATCCAGCGGCATTGGTGGCGGCTTTGCGTCACCTGCGCGCCTGTGAAGACTTTGTCGCGCTCGAGCTCGTCGAGTACCGTCCCGACCTCGACCCCGAGGGCGACAGCGCGCACTGGATTGCCGCGTTCGCCGCCGCCGCCCTCGGCCCTCGACCCGAGCGTTGTAAAAGTGCAATGAAGCGCGCGCCATCCCTTTGCCAGCATTGAGCCTGGTGCGCCACTTCAGCGCAGCGTATTGCTAAACTCGCGCCTGCTTCCGCCAACCTCGCGCGCCTGGCTGCGCTTTAACGAAGGGCCTCATGATGCTGCTCTGGCTTGTCGTCGCCTACCTTGTCGTTTCCATCGGCGTCGGCCTGTACGCGGCGACCCGCGTGCACAACACGCGTGACTACATCACCGCAGGACGCAACCTGCCGATGATCGTGGTGCTGGCGATGGTGTTCGCCACCTGGTTCGGCGCCGAAACGGTGCTCGGCACTTCCGCCACCTTCCTCGAAGAAGGCTTCCGCGGCCTCATCTCCGATCCGCTGGGCGCGTCGGCGTGTCTGGTGCTGTTCGGCCTTGTTTTCGCCCGCCCGCTGTATCGCATGAACCTGCTCACGCTGGGCGATTACTTCCGCGTGCGCTACAACCGCACGACCGAACTGGTGCTGTCGATCTGCATCGTGCTGTCCTATCTGGGCTGGGTCGCAGCGCAGGTCACCGCGCTCGGCCTGGTGTTCAATGTGCTTTCCAACGACCTCGTGTCGATGAACCAGGGCATGCTGATCGGCGCCGCAGTGGTGCTCGTGTACACCTTGTTTGGCGGCATGTGGTCGGTGGCAATGACCACCTTCATGCAGATGATCGTGATCGTCATCGGCCTGATCTGGGTGACCTGGATCGCGGGCGACATGGCGGGCGGCTTCGAGACCGTGATCTCACAGGCGGCGGCCGAGGGCAAGCTCGCCTTCCTGCCCACACTGGACCTGATCGACATCATCGCCTGGATCGCCGCCTTCTCCACCATGGCGCTGGGCTCCATTCCGCAGCAGGACGTGTTTCAGCGCGTCAACTCGTCGAAAAACGAAACCATCGCGGTATGGGGCACGACCCTGGGCGGCATGAGCTACTTCTTCTTTGCCGCGGTGCCGCTGTTTCTCGCCTATACCGCCAACATCATCGACCCGGACATGGTCGCGCGCCTGATGGAGCAGGACTCCCAGCTCATCCTGCCCACGCTGATCCTGCAGTACATGCCTTTCTACGCGCAGGTGATCTTCTTCGGCGCCCTGCTGTCGGTGATCATGAGTACCGCCTCGGGCACCTTGCTGGCCCCGTCGGTGACGTTTTCCGAGAACGTGTTGCGCGGCTTCATCCCGGGCATGAGCGACCGCAGCCTGTTGCTCAGCACCCGCATCACCGTGGTCGTCTTTACCGTGCTTGTGACCTGGTACGCCACCAGCTCCGGCTCATCCATCCACGAAATGGTCGAGAACGCCTACCGCATCACCCTCGCCGGCGCCTTCGTGCCGCTGGCGGCAGGCCTGTTCTGGAAGCGCGCCAACAACCTGGGCGCGGCCCTGGCCATCGTGTGCGGCCTGGCGACCTGGATCCTGCTCGAGCTCTTCATCCCTGAAGGCGACATCGAACCCCAGCTCTACGGCCTGGCGGCGAGTGCGCTCGGCATGCTGGTGGGCGGGCTCGCCGGCAAGTCAGAACACCATCGCCCCCGCGCTGGTCACCATCACGCCGCCGCAGCCACCCATCACCACACGCGCTGAGCGCAGCACGGCAGGCAGTTCGGAAGCGCCCCCCACGCAAGGGCTTTGACGCGGGTCAAAGCACCTTTGCGGCCGGGGCACTATGGTTGCGGGGCTTTTTTGCCCAGGCTACACACCCCATGAATGCTTCCCAGATCGAGCTTGTGTGCCCGGCCGGCAGCCTGCCGGCCCTGAAGACCGCGATCGACCACGGCGCCGACTGTGTCTATCTCGGCTTCAAGGACGCCACCAACGCACGCAACTTCAGCGGACTGAATTTCGATCCGCCGCAGATGCGCGAAGGCATCGCCTACGCCCATGCGCGCGGCAAGAAGGTGCTGCTGGCTCTCAACACCTACCCGCAGACGGGGAACTGGGCAAGCTGGATTCAGGCCATCGACCGCGCCGCCGAGTTCGGCCTCGACGCCCTCATTCTGGCCGACCCCGGCTTGATGGCCTACGCAACGAAGACCCACCCGCAGCTGCGCCTGCACCTGTCGGTACAGGGCTCGGCCACCAGCTACGAGGCCATCAACTACTATCGCGAACGCTTCGGCATCCAGCGCGCCGTGCTGCCGCGCGTGCTGTCGATGGCGCAGGTCGAGAGCGTGATCGCCAACACCTCGGTCGAGATCGAGGTGTTCGGTTTTGGCGGCCTGTGCGTCATGGTCGAGGGCCGCTGCGCGCTCTCGGCCTACGCCACCGGAGAGTCGCCCAACTGCAACGGCGCCTGCTCACCCGGCAAGTTCGTGCGCTGGGAAGACACGCCGCGCGGCATGGAGACGCGCCTCAACGGCATCCTCATCGACCGCTTTGCGGAAGGCGAGCGCGCCGGCTATCCGACCCTGTGCAAGGGCCGCTTCGAGGTCAATGACGAGACCTACTACGCGCTCGAAGAACCCACCAGTCTAAACACGCTGGAGCTGCTGCCCGAGCTGGCGCGCATCGGCATTCGCGCAATCAAGATCGAAGGCCGCCAACGCAGCCCGGCTTACGTCGCCCAGGTCACCAAGGTGTGGCGTGCGGCGCTGGACAAGCTCAAGAGCGGCGGCGCCGACGCCTTCAGCGTGCTGCCGTCGTGGATGGCCGAGCTCAACAAGGTTTCCGAGGGCCAGAGCCACACCCTGGGCGCCTACTATCGGCCGTGGAAATGAGCGCAGCGTCCGCCCTGCGCGCCCAACAGCAATGAGAATGATTCGATGAAACTCGCCCTCGGCCCCCTGCTCTACTACTGGCCGCGCCAGAGCGTGCTGGATTTCTACGCCGGCATCGCCGAAAGCAGCGTCAACAGCGTCTACCTGGGCGAGACCGTCTGCTCGCGCCGCCACGAACTGCGCCTGGAGGACTGGCTTGAAGTGGGCGCGGTGCTCGCCGCCGCCGGCAAGGAGGTGGTGATGAGCAGCCAGGGCCTGATCGAATCCGAATCCGACCTCAAGGTGCTGCGCCGCATCGTGCGCCAGGCAGCGACAGGGCAACCGGGCTTTCGGGTCGAAGCCAACGACATGGGTGCCGTGCGCCTGCTGGGCGCAGCCGGAATCACGAACTGGGTCGCCGGTCCGACGCTGAACATCTTCAACCCCGCCACCTTGCAGTTGATGATGGACGCCGGCGCCACACGCTGGGCGGTTGCGCCCGAAATGTCCGGCGCTGCACTCGCCGAAGTGCGCGCTGCGCTCGCAGCGCCGATCGAAACCGAGGTCTTCGCCTACGGCCGCCTGCCACTGGCGCACTCGGCGCGCTGCTTTACCGCCCGCCACTTCAACCTGCAAAAGGACAGCTGCGAGTTCCGCTGTCTGTCGATCATGGACGGCATCGCCCTGAGCACGCGCGAAGGCGAGCCTTTCCTCACCCTCAACGGCGTGCAGACCCAGTCTGCGCGCGTACACAACCTGCTCGGCGATCTGCCCACCGTCATGCCGCATGCCGAAGTGCTGCGCATCAGCCCGCAGGGCTCCCACACGCCCGCCATCATCGAGCTCTTCCGCAAGGTCGTGGACGGCGACCTGAGCCCCTCGGCCGCACTCGACGCCAGCCGCGAGCTGATGGTGGAGGCGCCCTGCAACGGCTTCTGGCACGGCCGCGCCGGCGTCGAGCAGTACATCGCCGCCTGAACCCGCGCGCGCCACTCCTCCCCTTCGCCGAACCCTCAGGAATCCACCATGCCGGCACTCCCCCCTTTGCCCTCCCTGCCGCGCCCCCCGATGCTGGCTGAGCTCCTGCCCGGTAGCCTGCGTCAGCGCATGACTGAACAGCTTTCGGGTCTGCGCATTCCCGCCTTCACCGTACCCGCGCCGGTCGCGAAGCTGGTTTCACGCTTGCCCCAGCAGCCGCCCACACGCTTGTTGACCCTGGCGCTGAACCTCGCCCTCGATCGCATCCTGCCGCGCGACACGCTGGCGCCGCTCAGCGGCCGCCACCTGCAGATGCGGGTGCTCGACGCCGGCCTGACACTGGACTTCAGCCTTGCCGAAAAGGGCTTTCACCGCTTCACATCGGACCAGCCCCAAAAACCCGATCTCGTCATCTCTGCCACCACGCGCGACTTCATCGCCCTGGCGCTGCGCGAAGAGGACCCCGACACGCTGTTCTTCAGCCGCCGGCTGCGCATGGAAGGCGACACCGACCTCGGCTTGCTGGTGAAGAACACCCTGGATGCGGTTGACTGGGACGCCTTGAAGACCCGGCTGAGCGGCCGCCGCAGCTGAGCGCGAGCGGCGCCGGCGACGGGAGCGAGCGGCGCCGGCGCGCGCAGCACTGGCGAGCTCGCACCGACGCCCGGGCGCGGCATCTGCGTTAAGCTTGTTGCCCCGCTTCAACGGCGCGCTGTCGCCCGACGCATCATGTCTTCCGCTTCCCCTGGCGCGGCCGTTTCCGAATTCGATCTGATCCGGCGCCATTTCACCCGCAGCACGACACACACCGAGCTCGCCATCGGCGACGATGCCGCCCTCGTCCGCGCACGGCCGGGGATGCAGCTGGCGGTGTCGACCGACATGCTGGTGTGCGGCACCCACTTTCTCGCCGACACCGACCCCGAAGATCTGGGCTGGAAGACGCTGGCGGTGAATGTCTCCGACCTTGCCGCGATGGGCGCCGAGCCGCGCTGGGCTTTTCTCGCCCTGGCCCTGCCCGCGGTCGATGAGGCCTGGATCGAGGCCTTCGCCCGCGGCCTGTTTGCCTGCGCCGACGCCTTTGGGGTGGACCTCGCCGGTGGGGACACCACGCGCGGGCCGCTCAACCTTGCCCTCACCATCATCGGTGAAGTGCCACAGGGCGAGGCGATCACGCGCGCCGGCGCCCGCACCGGCGAGGATCTGTGGGTATCCGGCCAGCCCGGGCGGGCTGCGCTCGGACTGGCGGCGCTGCGCGCCGAGCTCAGCCTGAACGCCGCCGCCCGGCATGAATGTCTCGCGGCACTGCAACGGCCACAGCCACGCAGCGCGCTCGGGCAGGCCTTGCGTGGGCTGGCCAGCGCAATGCTCGACGTCTCCGATGGCCTGCTCGGTGATCTGGCTCACATTCTCGAGCGCTCCCACGTCGGCGCAGTCCTTGACGCGCCCAGCCTGCCGCTGGCCGCGCTGCTCGCCACCGGAGCCCCGCCAGGCAGCGCACGACACTGCCTGCTGAGTGGCGGCGACGATTACGAGCTGCTATTCACCGCAGCACCCGGTGCGCGGGCGACGCTGGGCGCGCTCGGCGCACGGCTCGGTGTGGCGCTACACCGCATCGGCTTCATCACCGCCCAGGCCGGCGAGATCATGCTGCATGAGGCAGATGGCCAGCGCGTGAGCCTGGCGGCAGCGGGCTACGATCATTTCGCGCGCAAGCCTGCACCCAGCTGAGCACCACCCCGCCTTCCGCCACCGACCACCACACCGGATCGACCCCATGCGCCCGACGCCACGCCTGCTGCTGAGCCATCCTGCCCATTTCCTGTCACTTGGCTTCGGCGCCGGGCTCTCGCCCTGGGCGCCCGGCACCGCGGGCACACTGCTGGCGTGGGCACTGTATCCGCTGCTGCGCACACCGCTGTCGGAGTTCGTCTTCTTCGCCATGCTCGTCAGTTTCTTCCTCGCCGGCGTGCTCGCCACCGAGCGCACCGGCCAGGCCCTGGGCGTAGCCGACCACGGCGCCATCGTGTGGGACGAGATCATCGCCACCTGGCTGGTACTGGCCTTCACCCCGCCAAGCTTGCTGTGGCAGGCCGTCGCCGTCGCCCTCTTCCGCCTCTTCGACATCGTCAAGCCGCCCCCGGTGAGCTGGGCGGATCGCCGCTTCAAGGGCGGCTTCGGCGTGATGTTCGACGACATCGTCGCCGCAGGCTACGCCCTGCTCGCGCTGGCAATCTTCGTCAATGTTTTTGGCATATGATGGAAGCCGCATGGAGATGGCAATGGACGCAGAACTGAACGCACTTTCGCGCGCTGTCGGCGAAGCGCTGACAGCGCGCGGCTGGATGCTGGTCACCGCCGAATCCTGCACCGGAGGGTGGGTTGCCGAGGCCGTCACCGCCATCAGCGGCAGTTCGGCGTGGTTCGACCGCGGCTTCGTCACCTACTCGAACTCCGCCAAGGTCGACATGCTCGGCGTGTCCCCCGCGACCCTCGCCACCGCGGGCGCCGTCAGCGAGGCCACCGTTGCCGAGATGGCACAAGGCGCGCTCGAACACAGCACCGCGCAGCTCGCGGTTGCGGTATCGGGCGTCGCCGGCCCCGGCGGCGGCACCCTCGCCAAGCCTGTGGGCATGGTGTGCCTGGCCTGGGCCCGGCGCGGCCAGCCCATCCGCGTACGCACGCTGCAACTCCCCGGCGACCGGGCTGCAGTGCGGCGCCAGAGCGTCATCCATGCGCTGCGCGGGCTCATCGAGCTCGCAAGCACAGCGCCTGCCTGAAACTCCTCTTACTCCTCTTCGTTTCGATTGCTGTATTTATATTCAGCTCTTAAACTGTCAGCGCCCGCTTCACGAAAACATCACAGCAAGCTCTGTGCCATAATTCGACAATCATTCAGGAACGACTTTCATGGACGACAACAAGGCCAAGGCGCTCGCTGCCGCGCTCTCGCAGATCGAAAAACAGTTCGGCAAGGGGTCGGTCATGCGCATGGGCGACGGCAACGTCGAACGCGACATCCAGACCGTGTCCACCGGCTCGCTCGGGCTGGACATCGCCCTGGGTCTGGGCGGCCTGCCGCGCGGCCGGGTGGTCGAGATCTACGGCCCGGAATCGTCCGGCAAGACCACGCTGACGCTGCAGATCATCGCCGAGATGCAGAAGATCGGTGGCACCGCCGCCTTCATCGACGCCGAGCACGCGCTCGACGTCGGCTACGCGGAGAAGCTCGGCGTCAATATCGACAACCTGCTCATCTCGCAGCCCGACACGGGCGAACAAGCGCTTGAAATCACCGACATGCTGGTACGCTCGGGTGGTGTCGATGTGGTGGTGATCGACTCGGTCGCGGCGCTGACGCCAAAGGCGGAAATCGAGGGCGAGATGGGTGACCAGTTGCCCGGTCTGCAGGCACGTCTGATGTCACAGGCCTTGCGCAAGCTCACCGCCAACATCAAGCGCACCAATACTCTGGTGATCTTCATCAACCAGATCCGCATGAAGATCGGCGTCATGTTCGGCAGCCCGGAGACCACGACCGGCGGCAATGCCCTGAAATTCTACTCGTCGGTACGCATGGACATTCGCCGCACCGGCACCATCAAGCGGGGCGACGAAGTGGTCGGCTCGGAAACCCGGGTCAAGGTCGTCAAGAACAAGGTGGCGCCACCCTTCAAGGAAGCGCATTTCGACATCCTCTACGGCGAAGGCATCTCGCGTGAGGGCGAGATCATTGACCTCGGCGTTGCCCACAAGATCGTCGACAAGTCGGGCGCATGGTATGCCTACAGTGGCGACAAGATCGGCCAGGGCAAGGACAATTCGCGCGAGTTCCTGCGCAACAATCCAGCGCTTGCACGTGAGATCGAGAACAAGGTTCGGGTCACCGTTGGTCTGCCCGAAATGGCCCCCGGCGCAGCCGCGCCCGCCACAGCCTCCGCGACTGAAGCCTGAGGTCAGACAGGTGGGCGGCAATGGCTGAAACAACGCTGCGCGAACGCGCACTCCGCCACCTGGCACGCCGCGATCACTCACGTGCCGAGTTGGCGCGCAAGCTTGCAGCCCACGGCAGTGCTGACGAGATCGAGGCCGTGATCGCACGCATGGGTGAACTCGGCCTGCAATCCGATACGCGTTACGCCGAAGCCTTCGTGCGTGTCAAGGCGACGCGCTTCGGGGCCGCCCGCCTGCGCAATGAACTCAGCCGTCGCGGCGTCGAGCGCGAATTGATCGATGAGGCCATCGCTGGCGAATGCAGCACCCCCGAGATCGAACGCGCACGCACGGTGTTGCACAGCCGTTTTCCCGCGCCTCCCACCGACGCCCGCGAATGGGCGCGGCAGGCCCGTTTTCTACAAACCCGCGGTTTTGCGTCCGACCTGATCCGCAAGCTGCTTAAAGAGCCTTACGATGAGTCTGCTTAAGGTCGCCGGCCTGCAAAAGCGCTACAAGGCGCGCACCGTGGTGCACGATGTCGACTTTGAGGTCGGCTCGGGCGAGGTCGTCGGTCTGCTGGGCCCAAACGGTGCGGGCAAGACCACCTGTTTTTACATGATCGTCGGCCTCGTCAGCGCCGATGGCGGCCAGATCAGCCTGGACGGCAAGGACCTCACCCACTTGCCGATTCACGCCCGCGCACGCCTGGGGCTGTCCTACCTGCCGCAGGAAATGAGCGTGTTTCGCAAGCTCACCGTGGCGCAGAACATCCGTGCGGTGCTTGAACTTCAGGGCCTGGAAACGCGTGCGGTCGATGAGCGCCTGGAGGAGTTGATGGCGGAACTCGGCATCAGCCACCTGCGCGACAACACTGCAATTTCGCTCTCTGGCGGCGAACGTCGGCGCTGCGAGATTGCACGCGCACTGGCCACCAGTCCGCGCCTGATCCTGCTTGACGAGCCCTTTGCCGGCGTCGACCCGATTGCAGTGCTCGACATCCAGAAGATCATCCGCTTTCTCAAGGAACGTGGCATCGGCGTCCTGATCACCGACCACAACGTGCGCGAGACCCTGGGCATCTGCGACCGCGCCTACATCCTCAGCGAGGGCCGTGTGCTTGCCAGCGGCCATCCAGCCGAGATCATCGCCAACGACAGAGTCCGCGAGGTCTATCTCGGGGAGCATTTCCGCCTCTAGGTCCAGGATGAAGCCCAGTCTCCAGCTCAAGCTCTCGCAGCACCTCACCCTGACCCCGCAGTTGCAACAGTCAATCAAGCTGCTGCAACTGTCTACGCTGGAGTTGAATCAGGAGATCGAACGTTTTCTGCTCGACAACCCGATGCTGGAGCGCGACGAACAAGATGACTTCGTGGCGCAACCCGGCCTCGCCACCAGTGCGTCCCCAGCCGAGCGCGAACGCGAGCAGGCACAGGAGCGTGCGACCAGCGACGAAGACGAGGTCCGACAAGGCAGCGAGCGTGACGAGGAGGGCATCGACTGGTCCAATGTCGGCACCGGAGCATCTGCGAAGCGTGACGATGACGACGACGACTTCCAGGAGTTTCAGGCCGCCGAACTGTCCTTGCGCGAGCATCTCGACCAGCAGGTTGCGCTCTCGCCACTGAACGATCGCGACCGCGCCCTGGTGCGCTTCATCATCGAGGCCATCGACGACGACGGCTACCTGTACCAGCCGCTGGAAGAGTTGCTTGAGCTGTTGCCACCCGAGTTCGCGATCGATCTCGATGAGCTCTCGATTGCCTTGCACCACGTGCAGAGCCTTGACCCCGCAGGCGTCGGCGCACGCACGCCACAGGAATGCCTTTCGCTGCAGCTGCGCGCAAGACCGGAAAGCTCGATCCAGATGCTGGCCCTTGAAATCGTCGACCAACACCTGGATTTGCTCGCCGAACGCAACTTCGTCCGCCTGAAAAAGCTCACCGGCTGCAACGACGAGGACCTGCGCGCCACCCACACCCTGATCTGCAGCCTCGACCCCCACCCGGGCTCACGCCACGCAGCATCGGACACGCGCTACGTGCTGCCCGATGTCATCGTGCGCAAGACGCGTGGCCTCTGGACCGTGAACCTCAACCAGGAGGCCATGCCCAGGCTGCGGGTAAATAGTCTGTACGCCAGTCTGCTGCAGCAGAATCGAGGCCAGACAGGCGGTCTCAGTGGTCAACTGCAGGAGGCACGCTGGCTGATCAAGAACGTGCAGCAGCGCTTTGACACCATTTTGCGCGTGTCGCAGGCCATTGTTGACCAGCAGAGGCAGTTCTTCGATCATGGGGACGTGGCAATGCGGCCGCTCACCCTGCGCGAGATTGCGGATCAGCTCGAACTGCACGAATCGACGGTGTCTCGCGTCACCACACAGAAGTACATGGCCACCCCACGCGGGGTGTTCGAACTCAAGTATTTCTTCGGCAGTCACGTTTCCACCGATACTGGCGGAGCGGCTTCTTCCACGGCGATTCGCGCGCTGATTCGCCAGCTGGTCGAGGCTGAGGACGGGAAAAAACCCCTTTCCGACGCAAAGATTGCAGAAGTTTTGGGCCAGCAGGGTATCGTGGTCGCACGTCGCACGATCGCGAAGTACCGCGAATCACTGAATATCCCGCCGGTCAGTCTGCGCAAATCGATCTGACAACAACAGGAGTTACCATGAATCTCAACATCACCGGGCGCCACGTCGAAGTCACCCCGGCCATTCGTGACTACTTGAGCTCGAAACTCGACCGCGTCATTCGCCACTTCGACAATGTCACCAGCGTCACGGTGACGCTCTCGGTTGAAAAGCTCAAGCAAAAGGTCGATGTCACGCTGCACGTGCGCGGCAAGGACATCTTCGTCGAGAGCGAGGACGCCGACCTGTATGCCGCGATTGACGCGATGACCGACAAGCTCGACCGCCAGGTGCAGAAGTACAAGCAGAAGCTGACCGACCACAACCACGAATCAGTGAAGCACCAGGCTCCGCCGGAGGTCTGATCGCCTGCTTGCGGTTTTATATCCGGGGTGTGGGTATAATGCGCGCGTTTTTAAGACGCGGCTTCAACGCATCCCGGTCCGTCCCTCCGCCCAGCGTGGCGCCAGCGGTAGCGGCGTTGCGCAAGCTCTACTGCGAATGAGCCTGATACCTCAACTCCTGCCACTTACCAACGTGGTGGTCGATCTCGATGCCAGCAGCAAGAAGCGCGTTTTCGAACAGGCCGGCCTGCTGTTCGAGAACAATCAGGGCATCGCCCGCAGCTTGGTGTTCGACAGCCTGTTCGCCCGCGAACGTCTCGGCTCCACTGGCCTCGGCCAGGGAATCGCCATCCCGCACGGTCGCATCAAGGGCCTCAAGGACGCAGCGGGCGCCTTTCTGCGCCTGGCGACACCGGTGCAGTTCGATGCGCCCGACGGACGACCGGTCAACCTCCTGTTCGTGCTCCTCGTTCCCGAGCAAGCCAACGAAACCCATCTTCAGCTCCTCTCCGAACTGGCGCAGATGTTCAGCGATCGCACTTTCCGCGAAGAGTTGCTGCACGCCCCGGACGCCGCACATATCCACCAGATGTTCATGAACTGGGGTAGTGATGCGACAAACCAGCGTCGCGCGGCTGTTTGAGACCGAACGCGGGCATCTTGAGCTCACCCATGTCAGCGGTCGACTGGATGCGACGCTGTCGGTTGCTGAAGAGCGCATCTGGCCTGCCGACCTCATCGGCCACCTGAACCTGATTCACCCCACCCGCTTGCAGATCATCGGCGCTGCAGAGCTGGCCTGGGCTCAGCGCCAGTCGACCGACAAGGTCACCCACCACCTCAATGAAATCCTCTCCTGCCAGCCCCCGGCGATCATTCTTGCCGACGGCTGTGCAGTGTCGAACGTCATCCGCGCAGCCTGCGAAGCCTACGATGTTGCGCTGTTCACCACGCCACAGGCGGCAGCGGGCGTCATCGATCAGTTGCGCCTCTACCTGTCGCGGGAGCTGGCCGAAAAAGCCTCGCTGCACGGCGTGTTCATGGACGTGCTGGGTGTCGGCGTACTGATCACCGGTGACTCCGGCGCAGGAAAATCAGAGCTTGCGCTCGAACTCATCTCGCGCGGCCACGGCCTGGTCGCGGACGATATCGTCGAATTCTCGCGCATCGCGCCCACCGTGCTCGAAGGCCGCTGCCCCCCCATGCTGCAGGACTTCATCGAAGTCCGCGGCCTTGGCATCCTCAACATCCGCACCATCTTTGGTGAGACCGCCTGCCGCAGGAAGATGCGCCTGCGCCTGGTCTGCCACCTCGAGCGCCGCCAGCCCGGCGCCGGCGACCCCAGTCGCCTGCCATTGCAGCAGGAAGTGAAGGACATTCTCGGCGTCAACATTGCTCGCGTCGTGCTGCCAGTGGCGGCAGGCCGCAACCTCGCGGTGCTGCTCGAGGCCGCCGTGCGCTCGACCATCCTGCAATTGCGTGGGGTGGATGCGATGCAGGAATTCATCAAGCGCCAGATGCAGGCGATGGACAGCCAGTCCGACGAGGGCACGGGCTGAGCACTACAGCCGCCCCGGGCGGGGCTGGCGCAGCGCGCACAAAGGCGCTATTGCGGCAGCGCCGCATCGGCTGCTACCCTCGTCGACTTTGTTGCTTCGGCACGAGCCCCTACGCGAGCCCTCATGAACGCCCCCACGGATTATCTCGAGCGCATCCTGAATGCCCAGGTGTATGACGTTGCGGTCGAAACCCCACTCGACCTCGCCACCAATCTGTCTGCACGCATGCACAACCGCATCTACTTCAAGCGCGAGGACATGCAGCCGGTGTTCAGCTTCAAGATCCGCGGCGCGTACAACAAGATGGCCAAGCTCTCCCCGCAGGCGCTGAAGCGCGGCGTCATCTGTGCCTCGGCCGGCAACCATGCACAGGGGGTCGCCTTGTCAGCGGCGAAGCTGGGCGTGCGCGCGGTGATCGTGATGCCCAGCACCACCCCGCAGATCAAGATCGACGCGGTGAAGGCGCGTGGTGGCGAGGTCGTGCTCGTGGGCGAGTCCTACTCGGACGCCTACGCCCACGCGCTCGAACTGGAAAAGACCGAAAAGCTCACCTTCGTCCATCCTTTTGACGACCCGGACGTCATCGCCGGCCAGGGCACGGTGGGAATGGAGATCCTGCGCGCCCATCCGCAGCCCATCCATGCCGTGTTCTGCTGCGTGGGCGGAGGCGGACTGATCGCCGGCGTCGCGGCCTACATCAAGCGCTTGCGCCCGGAAACGAAGATCATCGGCGTGGAAGCCGTCGGCGCCGACGCGATGACACAATCGCTCGCTGCCGGCGAACGCATCACGCTCGAGCAGGTCGGCCTGTTCGCCGACGGCGCGGCGGTCAAGCAGGTGGGCGAAGAGAACTTCCGCCTGTGCCAGCAGTACGTGGACGAGATGATCCTCGTCGATAACGACGCCATCTGCGCCGCGATCAAGGACGTGTTCGAGGACACGCGCTCCATCCTCGAGCCGGCGGGTGCGCTCGCGATTGCCGGCGCCAAGGAATACGTCAGACGCCACAAGCTGCGCGACAAGAGCCTGGTGGCCGTTGCATCGGGCGCGAACATGAACTTCGACCGCCTGCGCTTCGTGGCCGAGCGCGCCGAACTCGGCGAACAGCGCGAGGCCTTGCTGGCAGTGACGATTCCCGAGAAGCCCGGCTCATTCCGCAAGTTCATCAATGTGCTGGGCAAGCGCAGCATCACCGAGTTCAACTATCGCTACGCCGACGCCGAGCGCGCCCACATCTTTGTCGGCGTCAGCGTGCACAATCGCAGCGAGGCCGGTCGCCTGGTGGAAATGCTCGAACGCCACGACCTGCCGGCGCTCGACCTCACCGACAATGAGCTGGCCAAGATGCACATCCGCTACATGGTCGGCGGCCGCTCACCGCAGGCTGAAAACGAAGTCATTTACCGCTTCGTGTTCCCCGAGCGCCCGGGCGCGCTGGCGAATTTTCTCTCCAAGCTGCATTCGGACTGGAACATCTCGCTCTTCCACTATCGCAATCACGGCTCGGATTATGGACGCGTGCTGGTCGGCATGCAGGTTCCCGCCGACGACGCAGCGGCGTTCGCGGACTTTCTCGAACGCGTCGGCTATCAGTACGCAGCCGAGACCGACAACCCGGCCTACCGCCTGTTCCTTGCCGCCTGAGCGACAAAAGCTCAGGCACGGGCGCGGCGAAGACCCTCAGCGCTGCACCCGCGCCGCGCCCGCCTCGGTGACGATCCACTGCATGGGCCGGTCATGCGATTGCGGCCAGGTGCTGGGCACACGGCCAAGCTCGAAGCCCACCCCGATCGCGACCGTATCCAGCTGCGCCAGCGTGCGGTCAAAATAGCCACCGCCGTAGCCCAGGCGATAGCCCGCCGCATCGAAGGCATTCAAGGGCACCAGCACCACTTCGGGCACCACCTCCGCTGCGGCGGCCGGGTGTGGGATGCCGTGGCGGTCGAGCACCATTGCCGCACCGGGCACCCAAGGCCGAAAGTGCATGGCGGCGTCCTTCTCCAGCACGACCGGCAGGGCCGCGATGCGGTCTTCGTCCTGCGCCAGCCAGGCCTGTATCCACGCGCGCAGATCGGGCTCTGCACGGTAGGGCCAGCAAAATCCGATCGAGCGTGGCGCCAGCTCTTCGATCACCTTGTCGAGATGCGCCACCAACTGGCGCTCGAGAGCCTGTCGCTGCGCTGCGCTCAAGCACTCGCGTGCCTCGAGCGCCTTGCGGCGCAATCGGTTGCGGCATTGCACAATGTCATCTGCGGGGTCAGAAACTGGCTTCATCACTGTGGTATGTTAGCTGCGATTGGGGAGAATGAAGAGCATGCATAAAGGCGCAAGGGCCGCGCTGTTCACGGTCGGGATGCTGATCGCGACAGCGGGTTTGGGGCAAGCCGCCCCGGATTCTGGCGACGACCGCATCGTCGCCGCTCGCGAGGCTGTGCGCAAGGGGGACCGCAACACGCTGGAGCGCCTCGCGCTCGAGCCCAGCAGCCACCCACTCGATCCCTACGTGCGCTACTGGCGCCTGATCAACGTCCTGGCACGCCCCGAAACGCCTCCTGCACCCATGCTCGAAGCTTTCCTCGAACAGGAGGCCGGCAGCATGCTGGCCGAGCGTGTGCGTGTGGATTGGCTGCGGCGCATGGCCACGGACGGCGACTGGGCGTCCTTCCTCGCCCTCTTCCCCGGCCTGCTCAACCCCGACCGCGAAATGCGGTGCACCGCGTGGACCGCGCAGCTGATGAGCGGCAATCGCGACGTACTCGATGCGGTGGCCGCTGAATGGAGTGCTCTCGATGACGCCCCGGCAGCGTGTGACACTGCGCTGCAGGCCGCTTACGCATCCGCACGAGTGCACGAGGACGACGTCTGGCGCCGCGCGCGCCGTCAGGTCGATACGCGCAAGCCCGATAACGCGCGCCTGACCTGGAGCTGGCTCCCGGCAGACAGCGCACCCCCTGCCGCCCAGGTTGAACAGGCGCTGAAATCCTCGGCGGCATGGCTTGACCGCCTGCCGCCCAACTTCGCCGTGACCCGCGCCGGCCGCGAACTCGTGCTCGCCGCCCTGACCCGCGTGGCACGCGCTGACCCGCGCGCCGCTTACACGCGCCTGCTCAGCGTGCAGGATCGCCTAGGCGCCGAAGAGCGCAGCCACATCCATGCGGTCATCGCGATGCATGCCGCCATCGAGCAGCTCCCGGAAGCCCTCGATCTTTACCGCGCTGCCAGCGCGGCTGAGCTGAGCCCGCTGCAGCGCGCCTGGCGCGTGCGTGCAGCGCTGCGCGCGCCGGACTGGAACGCGGTTCGCAGCGCCATCGAAGCCATGCCCGAAGCCGAACGCGAGTTGCCGGAATGGACCTACTGGCTCGGCCGTGCGCATGCTGCCGGCGACCGCCACGAGGTAGCCGCAAGCCTGTTTGCCCGCATCGCTGGCGAACCTCATTTTTACGGCATCCTGGCAGGCGAAGAGCTTGGTCAGCCGTTTGCGCCCCCCGCCAGCAATGGCCTGCTGCCCACCGCCAAGCTCGCCGAGGCCGAAACCGACCCTGGCCTGGTGCGCGCGCTGGCGCTGTACCGGCTCGACATGCGTACCGAAGCGGTGCGCGAGTGGATCTGGGCACTGCGCGAGCGCGACGAACAGTTTCGCCTGGCCGCGGCCCACCTCGCCCTGCGCAACGAAATCTACGACCGTGCCATCAACACGGCCGAGCTCGCCAACTCGCGCACGAATTTCGCGCTGCGCTTCCTCACTCCCTACCGTGACCTGATCGAGCCCCAGGTACGCAGCCAGGGGCTGGACCTGGGCTGGGTGTACGGCGTGATGCGCCAGGAAAGCCGCTTCGTCATCCCCGCCCGCTCCAGCGCTGGCGCCCAGGGCCTGATGCAGGTGATGCCGGCCACCGGCAAGTGGGTGGCGGGCAAGATCGGGCTGAAAGGCTACCATCAAGGCCTGCTCTCCAATCTCGACACCAATGTGCTGCTCGGTACCAGCTACATGCGCCTCATCCTCGACGGGCTAGACGACCATCCGGTGCTGGCCAGCGCCGGCTACAACGCCGGCCCGGGCCGCGCGCGGCGCTGGCGGGACGACAAGGCACTCGAAGGCGCGATCTATGCCGAGACCATTCCTTTTGACGAAACTCGTGATTACGTCAAGAAGGTCATGACCAATGCCATCATCTATGCTGCGCTGCTCGAAGCTCAACCCCAGTCATTGAAATCGAGATTGGGCATGATCAGCCCGCGCCCGCCCGGCGAATGAAATCCGACAGCACACAGCTCACATCCCGATCAATCAACAACAGCGAGTCTTGATCATGCAACTCAAACGCGTCGTTCTCGTTGGCGGCACCGGTTTCGTAGGTCGTGCCATCGCTAACCGCCTGGGCGAAGCCGGGGTGAACGTCATCGTCCCCACCCGTCACCGCAGCCGCGCCGGCCACATCCTGCTCCTGCCCACGGTCGAGGTCGTGGACGCCGACGTACATGACCCGGCCACGCTCGAGCGTCTGTTCGCCGGCGCCGATGCGGTGCTCAGCCTGGTCGGCGTGCTGCACTCGCGCAGCGGCGAGCCCTACGGCCCCGGCTTCGCCCGTGCCCACGTCGAGCTACCGAAGAAGATCGTTGCCGCCTGTCGTCAGGCCGGGGTCAAGCGCCTGGTGCACATCAGCGCGCTGGGTGCCAGCGCCGACGGCCCCTCCGAATACCAGCGCTCCAAAGCCGCCGGCGAAGCGGCGATCCGCAGCACCGGCGCCGACCTGGACTGGGTCATCCTGCGCCCCTCGGTCATCTTCGGTCGCGACGACCGCTTTCTCAACATGTTCGCCCGCCTCGCCGCCGTCTTCCCTGTGCTCCCGCTGGCGGGGGCCGACGCGCGCTTCCAGCCGGTGTATGTCGAGGACCTTGCCGAAGTGGTGTGGCGCAGCCTGATCACGGCCGACGCCGCCGGGCAGAGCTTCGACGTCGCCGGACCGAGCGTCTATACCTTGCGCCAGCTCGTCGAGTACGTCTCGGCCCTGATCGGCAAGCCGCGGCGGGTGATCGGACTGCCGGAAAGCCTGGGCATGATCCAGGCCCGCCTGCTCGAGCTCGCACCCCAGCCCCTGATGAGTCGCGACAACCTGCGCTCGATGCGCGTGGACAACATCACCGCGGGCGAACCCCTACCCTTCGGCCTCCGGCCCACCGCGCTCGAAGCCGTGGTGCCGAGCTGGCTGGGCCAGGACACCGTGCGCGCAAGCTACTACCCCCTTCGTCGCTACGCGCGCCGCTAACGCCTCACCACCCCGGAGTCAGGCATGAAAATCATCATCGGCAACAAGAATTACTCGTCCTGGTCCCTGCGCGCCTGGCTTGCCGCACGCGAAGGCGGCTTCAATTTCGGTGAAATCGATATCCCGCTCTTCCGGCCAGATAGCCGCGAACGCATTCTGTCGCACTCGCCCTCGGGCAAGGTGCCCTGTCTCAACGATAACGGCGTGCTGGTGTGGGACTCACTCGCGATCGGTGAGTACCTGGCGGAGAAGCAGCCCGCCCTGCTGCCGGCCGATCCGGTCGCGCGCGCCACCGCACGTGCGGTCAGCGCGGAAATGCACGCCGGCTTTCGTGACCTGCGCACCCACATGCCGATGAACATCCGCAAGGATTACCGCGGCTTCGGTCGCAGCCCCGATGTGGATGAGGACATCGCACGCATCATCGCGATCTGGAATGATTGCCGTGCGCGCTTCGGCGCGGGCGGCCCCTACCTGTTCGGTCACTTCACCCTGGCTGACGCCGCCTTCGCGCCGGTGTGCTTTCGCTGCAAGACCTACGGGCTGGAAGTGAATGGCGCGGCAGGCGACTACCTCGCCACCATGCTCGCCAACAAGCACATGCAGGAATGGGAAGCCGCGGCAAGGGCGGAGACCGAGTCCATCGCAGAAGAGGACCTGTACGGCTGATGCAGTGCTATGTAGTGGGCGGCGCAGTGCGCGACGCCCTGCTCGGGCTGCCGGTCAAGGACCGCGACTGGGTCGTGGTCGGCAGCACCGCCGCCGACATGCTGGCACAGGGCTTTCGCGCCGTGGGCAAGGACTTCCCGGTGTTCCTGCATCCACATACGCAGGAGGAGTACGCGCTCGCGCGTACCGAACGAAAATCCGGCCCGGGCTATACCGGCTTCGCCTGCTACGCCGCACCCGAGGTCACCCTTGAAGACGACCTGCTGCGCCGCGACCTGACGATCAATGCCATCGCTCGCGACGAGGACGGTCGCCTGATCGACCCCCACGGCGGCGTGGCGGACATCGCAGCCCGCGTCTTTCGTCATGTATCACCCGCGTTCGCCGAAGACCCGCTGCGCATCCTGCGCGTGGCGCGCTTTGCCGCCCGCTTCACCGACTTCAGCATCGCACCTGAAACCCTCGCGCTGATGCGGGGCATGGTGGCGGCGGGCGAAGTGGATCACCTGGTGGCCGAGCGCGTGTGGCAGGAGCTCGCCCGCGGCCTGATGGAGGCCCAGCCCTCACGCATGATCCGTGTGCTGCGCGACTGTGGTGCGCTCGCCCAGCTCCTGCCTGAGCTCGAGCGCCTCTTCGGCGTGCCCCAGCCCGCCCTCCATCACCCCGAGATCGACACCGGCGAGCACGTCCTCATGGTGATCGACCATGCTGCCGCCACCGCGCAACCACTGTCCGTGCGCTGGGCCTGCCTGCTCCACGATCTCGGCAAGGGCGATACGCCGGCCGACATCCTGCCCCACCACTACGGCCATGAGCTCGCCAGCGCGCGCCGGGCGCGCGAAGTGTCGATGCGACTGAAAGCACCGACCGAATGTCGCGAGCTGGCCGAAATGGTGGCGCGCGAACACGGTGTACTCGGCAAGGCCGCAGAGTTGCGCCCCGAAACCATGGTGAAGGTGATGGAGCGCTGTGATGCCTTGCGCCGCCCGCAGCGCTTCGTGCTGGCCCTGGATGCCACTGCCTGCGACTACCATGGCCGCGGCGGCGCCTCCAGGCCCGCCTGGGGGCCTTACCAGCTGTGGCTGAGGGCGCTGGACGCGCTGCGCAGCGTCGATGCAGGGGCGATCGCACTCGCCTGCACCGACAAGGCACAAATCCCGCAGGCAGTCCACGCTGCGCGCGTGGCCGCGGTGCGTGCACTCGGGCTGCGTGCAGCAGACACGGACGCTGTCCGCGAGAATGCACCCGGGCCGTGACGCACTTGACTGCGCGCCCGCTCACAAGGCGCGCAGAATGAGCCATGCCAGCAAGGACAGCAACAGGGTCGAGGCAAAAGGGAGGTGGTATTCTTGGCCGCGAAAGCGAAATGCGAGATCACCGGGCAGCCGCCCAAGACGCAGGCGCCTGGGCGTACGTGGCCGCAGCAGGCCACTCACCAGCACAAGCACGCTCAGCACCAGCAGCCATTTCAGCATCGCACCCCCCGGCAACAAGAATCAGACCTGCGACCGCTGCGCGCAGCACGCACGACGGCCGCCACCGAACCAACGGAACCCTGAACCCATCATGCAACTCCCCCCGCACTGGCGATTCGCCGCGCACAATCCGGGCGCCCCGTCCGATCACCACCGTCTGTCCGCCAGGATACGGGAGATGTCGCAATGAACACCCACCGCTTCGGCGAACTCGAAGTCCTGTGCCACTCACCTTCCGGACGCGCGCGTCCGACACCGCTGCTATTCGTGCATGGCGCCTATGTGTCCGCGTGGTGCTGGGAAGAGCATTTCCTGCCCTGGTTCGCGGCACGCGGATGGACTTCGTATGCGGTGTCGCTGTCCGGTCACGGCCGCAGCCGGCAGCGTGAGCATCTGGACTCCTACTCGATCGACAACTACGTCCGCGACCTTGACGAAGTGATCGCCAAGCTGCCGGCGGCCCCCGTCCTGATCGGTCACTCGATGGGCGGTCTGGTGGTGCAGAAATACCTCGAGCAATACAACGTACCGGCAACGGTGCTGATGTCGTCCGTGCCACCGCAGGGTTTGATGGGTTCGGCCTATGGGCTGATGCTCAAGAAGCCCATGCTCCTGTCCGACCTCAACCGCATCATGATGAGCGAGGACGTCGATATCAGCAGCTTGCGTGAAGCACTGTTCCACCAGCCGGTCAGCGAATCCGATCTGAGGCGCTATTACCGCCTGAGCCAGCCCGAGTCGCACCGCGCGATCTGGGACATGACCCTGTTCAACCTGCCCCAGCCCGGCCGCATGTACCAGCCGCCGATGCTGATCCTGGGCGCCGAACACGACATGCTGATCCCGCCCGATCAGGTACACATGACGGCGATGACCTACGGCGGCGAGGCGGAGATCTTCCCTGACATGGGCCACGGCATGATGCTGGAGCGCGACTGGGAGCAGGTCGCCGAGCGCATCGCGGGCTGGCTGGAAGAACAGGGACTGTGAACCCGGGGCGCCAAGGGCACAGCGCTACAAGGTGTGCACGCGGTCGCCGCGCATGAAGCCGAGCAGGGGCTGGTCGATGCCGCGGCTGAGGGCCAGCACCTTGAACAGCTCGCCCATCTCCTGCGGCGCAGTCAGGCGCTGCACGGCACGCGCGGCGCGAATGTAATCGGCTTTCTCGGGTGGACCTCGGCGCGCCAGGCATTCGAGCACCCCGCAATTGAACAGAAACTGCGCCTGCGTGGTATAGCCCCCAACGTCGAACCCCGCGGCAAAGGCCGCCTCGGCGACCGCGCTGAAGTCGACAAAGGCGGTGATGTCATTGAGGCCCGGCCACAGGAAGGGGTCGCCATGGGCACGGTGGCGGTAGTAGCACAGCAGCGTGCCGCTGGAGCGTGAGGGCAGGTAATACTCGGCGCGCGGATAGCCATAATCGATCAGCAACAAGGCGCCGGTTTCGATGCGTTCGGCCCAGGCCGATACCCAGGCCGCGCCGGCGAGGTTGAGCTCGGTGACGTACTCGCCTTCACGCGGCACGGGCAAATCCAGCGCCTGCGCCGCGTCCCGCACCGCGCCCGTCGCCGGTACATCGGCCCAGCACAGACGGCGCGCGCCGTCGCCATCAGGCGCGAGGCTCACCCCGCGCTCGAACAGGCCGTCCGCGCGCGAAGCGAGCAGGTGAACAGGCATCACGTCGAGCACCTCGTTGGCCACCACCACGCCACTGAAGCGCTGCGGCAGTTCATCGAGCCAGCGCACGCGCGGCGCCAGATGTGCGGCCTTCTGCGCCAGGGTGTCGAACTGGCGTGCGCGCAGCTCACCGGACAGCTCGAGGATGCCGTAGTGCGTGGGCAGGCAGTCGCGTGCTTCGAGCTCGAGCAACAAGTCCGCTGCCAGCAGGCCCGTCCCGGCGCCGACCTCGATCACCTGCGGCGCACTTGCCCGCATGAGTTGCTCGATCTGGGCAGCCAGGGCCTGACCAAACAAGGGGGTGAGCTCGGGCGCGGTGATGAAATCGCCTCCAGGGCCGAACTTTCGCGCGCCGCCGCTGTAATAGCCGAGGCCAGGCGCATACAACACGCGCTCCATGTAACGCGAAAAGGGAATCCAGCCGTCGCCGGCATCAATGTCAGCCGCCACGAGTTCAAGCAGGCGAACACTCTGGTCGAGCGCATCGACGGAAGGCTGAGAAAATAGTGACAAGGTCTAACCCGAGTGTTAGGACGAGTCAGGCATTGTACCGTCGCATCGAAGGTCGGACTGGCACATCGCCCATGGGCGATAGGATAAGATTCACCTGTCCGTCGAAATCATGACATGGGACTCAAATGTCTAGCACCTACCCTCCGCTGGAGAACAATCCGGCCATCGGCTTGCTGCAACAATTTAAGCAACTCTCAGTGCCGCTCTGGGCCCGCAGTCTTGCACTCTGCCTCGGCGTCGCGACCTTTGTCGCGGGGCTGTGGCTTCTCTGGATGGGGAGCGTCAATTGCGGCGACCGCGGCAACTGCGGCAACGTCCTTGACACCGGGGTACGAATTGTGACGACAAGCTTCGTCCCGGTGATTGTGCTTGTCTATCTCGTATTTGCACAGACCGGCGTTTCCGCGCTAACTCGCAAGAGCCGGGAGTTGCTTGCCACTACGATCCCGGAAGCCCTCAGGACAACACATCAAGCCGGTGACCTAAGCGCCCTGACCGACGAGATCGCTCACAGCGACGTCGAACTGACCCACCATCGCGGCGCACCGACGGCGCATTACCGCCTTACCTTGAGCCGCGGGGTGGGGACAGGAATGGCCACAGCGCACATCCGCTTTCAAGTCGACTTCAACGTCACCAAGATGAATGTGGTTGTGTTCATACCGTGCATCGACCCTCCTCCGGCAGAGCCCGGCGGATCCTGGCTCGCCCGCCATTTTCCGGTAACCTGCGAGGGTGCCCGCCATGAAGGCTATGAGGTCGACCAATCGATGAGCTACGTCACTACGCAAGCCGTCCCTTTGCTGAAGATCTGTCTTCGCCACAGGCTAGCGAACGACTTTCTGTGGGACCCTGCCGCCAAGCTGTATTTCGCCCAGGACCTGCGCTACTTCCTCTTCTCCCTTGCTGAGGAAGGCTGGAACAGATTTTCCACCACACAGGCATGATTCTACCTGTTGTCATTCTGGGTGCTGGCCCTGCCGGCATGTCCTGCGCGTTGTGGCTGCAGAACATGGGGCTGACCCCGATCCTCGTCGAGTGCGCTCAAAGGCCTGGCGGCCTGCAAAATTTCCAGTTTCTCAAAAACACCTCGGTTCTGGGCCAGCAGAACATGACTGGCCCAGCGCTTGCGCGCCGTTTTGTCGGCCACCTCGCCACACTGGGCGTCCGTATCTTCACTACATCGCAGGTGAAGCGGATCCAGCGCGCAACGAACGGCACGCTAACCGTCGCAATTTTATCCCCGACAGGCACCACCGAATTTGCCTGCTCTGCCGTGGTGCTCGCCACCGGCACGCGCTATCGGGGAGGCGAAGTGCTGGCCGATATGCCGGGGTTCGACTCGATCCCCTCGGATTCGCTGATCTCCGGCCCTCACTGTTTTGCGCAACTCGACGCAGTCGCTGGTCGCCACGTTTTCATTGTCGGCGCCGGAGACAATGCCTACGAAAACGCGCTGATGCTGCTCGCAAGAGGCGCCAGGGTCAGCCTGCTCGCCCGCTCCAGCCCGAGCGCCCAGAGCGGATTCACCAACGCCGTGGCCACGCACCCGGCCTTCAGCCTGTTCGCGCAGACCCAGATCCGGCGAGCTCGCGTCGAGCCTCCGCTGATCCACCTGATCCTGAGCACCCCAGCACAAGAGGTGTCACTCGTCGTCGAGCGCATTCACATTTTGGCGGGCTACAGTCCGAACACAGCCGAGATCACCGACCTACTCGCCGCCGGACTCGGACACCCCCCCACGCTCGACGAGCGTGGCTACATCATTGCCGACGCATCGGGCCGCACCGGCATTGCAGGCATCTACGTGGCCGGCGACGTGTGCACCCCGGAGTTTCCCAGTGTCGTCAACGCGCTTTCCGCAGGTGCCCGTGTCGCTCGGACGATCGAACTCGATCAACGCCGGCTGGGGCTACTCCCGACATAACGATTGACTCGTGCCCCAAAGTTTTCAACAACACCTCGTCGGCTATAGCCATGCAGATTTCGCATCTTCCCCAGCTCACTTCACCCCTCGCCAGAGGCACATCCAACACTTTCCTGCGCCTGAAGAAGAAACTCGAGCGCAGCGTGGGCGAGGCCATCGGCGACTACAACATGATCGGCGACGGCGACACGGTGTTGGTCTGCGTCTCCGGCGGCAAGGACTCCTACACCCTGCTGTCCTGCCTGCTCGCCTTGCGCGAGCGCGCACCGGTCGACTTTCGCATCGTGGCGATGAACCTCGACCAGAAGCAGCCCGGCTTCCCGGACCACATCCTGCCGGCCTATTTCGAATCGATTGGGGTCGAATATCGCATCATCACCGAAGACACCTACTCCATCGTCAAGGACAAGATTCCCGCCGGCAAGACCACCTGCTCGCTGTGTTCGCGGCTACGACGCGGCATCATCTACCGCGCGGCAACGGAGATCGGCGCCAGCCGCATTGCCCTCGGTCACCACCGTGACGACATGCTCGAAACGCTGTTCCTGAACATGTTCTTCGGCGGCAAGATCAAGGCCATGCCCCCGAAACTGGTCAGCGACGACGGCAAACATGTCGTCATCCGCCCCCTCGCCTACTGCACCGAGGCCGACATCACCCGCTTTGCGTGCACGATGGCGTTCCCCATCATTCCCTGCAACCTCTGTGGCTCGCAGGAAAACGCCCAGCGTAAGCTCATCAAGGGGATGCTGCAGAATTGGGCGCGCGATTTTCCCGGTCGCATCGAGTCGCTCGCCACCGCGCTGAAGAACGTCGTGCCCTCGCATCTGGCTGACCCGCGCCTGTTCGACTTCGTCAGCCTGACGCAGCAAACAGTGGTCGAAGAAGGCGACACCGCCTTCGATCCGCTCGAACTCCCCCAGCCCAGCGCCCGGACTGTGCAGTTCCTGTCTTCGGCAAATAACGATCGATAGTGGCGGGAAGCGGGGAAGGGCTTGCACTACACCCCACATTTCAACATCATGGGTCCTTCACTCCTTGCATTCAGCCCTCGTTAAAGCCCATGTCCGAACGCAAGAACCTCTGCGTGCTGGTTGCGAATGCAACCGCTGGCGAGAACTTTGTCGCACGCCTTGGCAACACGGAGGCCGCGCACGCAGCCGAACGCTGCCTGAACCGCATCGAACGCGCGATCGCGGCGCATGACGGACACCTGTTGCTGCAGCAAGGGTTTTCGATCGTGGCCTGTTTCGATCGCTGTGATGCGGGCGTACTGGCAGCGAACGACATGCTCGATCGCATCCGCAGCCTGCCGAACCTGAGCGGACTGCGCCAGCCCGTCCATATCGGGCTGCATTACGGCATCGTCGATAAGGACGCGCGCAGCGGGGAAGGCATAAGCGTCGCACGCCGCGTGGCGGCTCACGCTCAAGCTGAACAGGCACTGGCCACTGGCACGGTGATCATGCTGCTGACCCCAGGCGCACGCCATGCGGCGGGTGCCCAAGCACTGCATGACACGGCCGTGAGCGAGTTCGACTGGCCCATCTTCGCCATCGGTCAACGCGTAGGTATGGTGACCTCGATTCCACCCACCTCGCACCTGTCACAGCGCCTGCGCCTGCGCCACCAGGAAGACAATCTTTTTGTTGAGGAGCAGCGCCCGGTGTTGCTGCTCGGACGCGAACTCGGCAATGACATCGTGATCATGGATGCACGCGCTTCGCGACAGCACGCGCGCATTGAGCGCCGACGCGAGGGCTTCACCCTGATCGACCAGAGCACCAATGGCACTTTTGTTTCGGTCGACGGCAATGAGGAATGTCGCATTCATCGCGACAAACTGGTATTGCGCGGTCCCGGCCGAATCGGTTGCGGTTTCTCGGCGGGCGAGGTCGAGCGCGACCTGGTGTTCTTCGACATCGTCTGACATCGCCAGCTGAGGGACCACCCGCCGCTGCGGGCGGACGAGTGGCCTCAGCGCGCGCCGTTCAGCCCTTGCTGCACTCGGCAATGAAGGCCTTGCGCTTCGCACCCGTGAGCGACTGCTCGGCTGCGGCCTGGCTGCAGGCCTGCTTCCTGTCGCCGCTTGTGGCGGGCGCGGTGGCCGTTGCCGGCATGGCCTCACCCGGAACAGGGCTCAGGTCAGGCTTCACAGCCGCAGCCTGGACTGCGGGTTGGGTGGCTGCGCCCGAACTCGCCGCCGGCTGCGCGACCGGCTCGGCCGGCACCGCGGCCTGCGTCGTCGCGCCCGCATCGTGCTTGCCTTTGAGGCAGGTACTCATGAACGCCTTGCGCGCGTCCCCTTTCAGGCTCTGTGCCTTCGCATCTGCGTTGCAGCGCTTCATGCGTTCATGCTGGGGATTGGCCAGCGCTTCGGTTGGCGTCAGCGAAACGAGGGCCAGGCTGGCAGCCAGGACAGACAGAATGTTCTTCATTGTGAACTCTCCAGGAAAGTGCGCGGAAGCGCAGCACCAATTTTGCTCATGTCATATTTTCATGTCAAACAGGTTTTACATGAACCCTCCAGCACCCTCCCATGCTCATGAGCTGGTTCGCCCCGATGTGGCCTGACAGCGACCTCGCCCTGCTCGGAGCCCTGACGCTCTCCGCCTTTCTGGCCGCCACCCTGCTCCCCGGGGGGTCCGAAGTGGCGCTTGCCGGCCTCCTCGCCCTGCGCCCGGATCTGAGCCTGCCAGCATTGACGCTGGCGACCCTGGGCAATACCGCGGGTGGCATGAGCAGCTACGCGCTGGGTCGCCTGCTGCCGCGCAAGGAAGCCTCACCCCGGCTCGAGCTCGTACGTCGCCACGGCAGCCCCATCCTGCTACTGTCGTGGGTGCCGCTGCTCGGCGACGCCCTGTGCGTTGCCGCAGGCGTTCTGCGCCTGAGCGGCTTGAGCTGCCTGGTCTGGATGGCGTTGGGCAAGGGCTTGCGCTACGGTGTGATCGCCAGCTTGCTGCAATAGGCGCTACGCTGTGGGCCTGCCTCAAGCTCAGGCGCCTGCGCAGCGGCGACAGTGAAGCACGCGCAACACCGCCTGCCTGCACGCGGGGAATCTTGTCCGCAATCCTCCGCCCCCCCTGCTGCGCAAGCCACCAGACCTAAGCCCTTCCCACTGTAAGGTCTTGATTTTTGCTGCATGGTGCACTGCGGTTCGCTAAAATGACGCGTTCTCCAGCAGCAGCCAACCTGGTACTCCGATGTCCCAACGTCTTCGTGAAATTCCGTACAACTACACGTCGTTCTCCGATCGAGAGATCGTCATGCGCCTGCTCGGCAGCGAGGCTTGGGCGGTACTCGATGAACTGCGCGGCGAACGCGTCACCGGCCGCTCGGCACGCATGCTGTATGAGGTGCTGGGCGACATCTGGGTGGTGCGCCGCAACCCCTATCTCGAAGACGACCTGCTCGACAGCCGGGAACGGCGTGAGGCCTTGATCGGTGCGCTGAACCATCGCCTCAACGAAATCGACAAGCGCCGCCAGGGCAACGACCTCGTCACCTTGCTGGTGGCGCGGACCCAGGAAGCGATCTCCAACTTCGAAGCCTGGTTCCACGCCACCGCGCGCCGGCGTAAATCGGTGCTGAAAGCCCTGACGCGCCACACCCGCCGCGGCAACATCCGCTTTGACGGCCACGCGCGCGTAAGCCACGTCACCGACGCCACCGACTGGCGCGTCGAATACCCCTTCGTCGTACTCTATCCGGACACCGAGGAGGAGATGGCCCCGCTGGTGCGCGAGTGCATCACGCTTGGCCTGACCATCATTCCGCGCGGAGGCGGCACCGGCTATACGGGCGGCGCCATTCCGCTCGACGCCAGCTCGGTCGTCATCAACACCGAGAAGCTCATCGACATCGGCGCGGTCGAGGACATCAGCCTGCCTGATGTCGACGGCGAGCCGATGCGCTCACCCTACGCCACCATCCGCACCAGCGCAGGCGTGGTCACCGAACGCGTGGCCGAAGCGGCAAGTCTCGCAGGCCGGGTGTTCGCGGTTGACCCCACCTCGGCGAGCGCGTCCTGCGTTGGTGGCAACATCGCCATGAACGCCGGCGGCAAGAAGGCCGTGCTGTGGGGCACTGCGCTCGACAACCTGGCGTGGTGGAAGATGGTCACGCCGGACGGCAACTGGCTGGAAGTCGATCGCCTCGACCACAACTTCGGCAAGATCCACGAGCAGCACACCGCGCGCTTCCGCCTGCGTCGATTCGATGGCATCAGCTACAGGCTGCTGGGCGAGGAATTCCTCTCCCTGCCGGGCGCGCAATGCCGCAAGGTCGGGCTTGGCAAGGACGTGACCGACAAGTTCCTGGGCGGCATCCCGGGCGTGCAGAAGGAAGGCACGGACGGCCTGATCGTGGCCGCACGCTGGGTGCTGCACAAGATGCCGCCGGTGACCCGCACGGTGTGCCTGGAGTTCTTCGGCCAGGTGCGCGAAGCCGTACCCGCCATTGTCGAGATCACCGACTACTTCAAGCCCGGCGGCGCCGGCGAGGGCGCAGGCGTGCTGCTCGCCGGCCTCGAACACCTCGACGAGCGTTACGTCAAGGCGGTGGGCTATGCCACCAAGGCAAAGCGCCACGGCCGGCCAAAAATGGTGCTGATCGGCGACATCGTCGGCTTTGACGAGAACGCCGTGATGGCGGCCGCCTCGGAAGTCGTGCGCATGACCAACAGCCGCGGCGCCGAAGGCTTCATCGCCGTCAGCCCGGAACAGCGCAAGCGCTTCTGGCTCGAGCGCAGCCGCACCGCCGCCATTTCGCGGCACACCAATGCGTTCAAGATCAACGAGGACGTGGTCATCCCCCTGCCACGCATGGGGGAATACTGCGACGGCATCGAGCGCATCAACATCGAGCTCTCGCTGCAGAACAAGATCGAACTCTGCGACCGCCTCACCGAATTCCTGCACGGTGACCTGCCGCTGGACGTCAAGGACGAGATCGTCGACCGCGACACCCTGATCGCCGATCATCGCGCCCAGGCCCTGGAGCAGGTCGCCGGCGTGCGCCGACGCTGGCAGTGGCTGCTCGACCACCTCGACCTGGCGCTCGCCGCAGCCGAGACGCAGTTCGCCGACTACGGCATCCGCGCCGAGGCCTTGAGCAACCGCACCGACGAGCCCACCCTCTTTCATCGCCTGCAGGATTATTCGATCCGGGTTTCATGGAAGGAGGAGCTGCGCCCACTGCTCGAGCAGACCTTCGACGGCGCGCTGTTTGCGCGCATCCTGGCGCAGATCGGCGAGGTCCACCGCGCCGTGCTGCGCGGCCGTGTCTTTGTCGCGCTGCACATGCATGCCGGCGACGGCAATGTGCACACCAATCTGCCGGTGAATTCCGACCATTACGAGATGCTGCAGACCGCGAACCGCACCGTGGATCGCATCATGGCGCTTGCGCGCAGCCTGGATGGGGTGATTTCCGGCGAACATGGCATCGGCATCACCAAGCTCGACTATCTCACCGACGATGAAATGGCCGAATTCTGGGCCTACAAGCACACGGTCGATCCGGAAGGCCGCTTCAACCGTGGCAAGCTCATGCGTGGCGGCAACCTCGACAACGCCTACACTCCCAGCTTCAACCTGATGGGACACGAGTCCATCATCATGGAACAGACCGCTGTCGGCGAGATCGCCCACGACATCAAGGACTGCCTGCGTTGCGGCAAATGCAAGCCGGTGTGCTCCACCCATGTCCCGCGCGCCAACCTGCTGTACAGCCCGCGCGACAAGATTCTCAGCACCTCGCTGCTGATCGAGGCCTTCCTCTACGAAGAGCAGACTCGGCGTGGCGTGTCGCTGGCGCACTGGGCCGAGTTCGAGGACGTCGCCGACCACTGCACGGTCTGCCACAAGTGCGAAAAGCCCTGTCCGGTCGATATCGATTTCGGCGACGTGTCGATCAAGATGCGCAACCTGCTGCGCAAGGAAGGCAAGAAGTCCTTCAACCCGGGCAAGGCCGCAGCGATGGCCTTCCTCACCATCAAGGATCCAACCACGATCAAGGCGATGCGGATGGGCATGATGGGTTTCGGCTACAAGGCACAGCGCTGGGCGCACAGCACCGCCAAGAAGCTCGGCCTCATCCAGTCCCAGGTCAAGGCGCCACCCACCACCCTGGGCAAGGCCACGGTGAAGGCACAGGTGATTCACTTCATCAACAAGCCGATGCCAGGCAACCTGCCCAAGAAGACCAGCCGCGCGCTGCTCGACATCGAAGACGACAAGGTCATCCCGGTGATCCGCGACCCGAAAAAGGCCAATGGCGACTCGGACGCGGTGTTCTATTTCCCGGGCTGTGGCTCGGAGCGTCTGTTCAGCCAGGTCGGTCTCGCCACTCAGGCCATGCTCTACCACGTCGGCGCACACACGGTGTTGCCGCCGGGCTATCTGTGCTGCGGCTACCCGCAGAGCGCAGCGGGCGAGGATGACAAGGGACAACGCATCACCACCGACAATCGCGTGCTGTTCCACCGCGTCTCCAACACGCTCAACTATCTCGACATCAAGACCGTGATCGTGTCCTGCGGCACCTGCATGGATCAGCTGCAGAAATACGAATTCGAGAAGATCTTCCCGGGCTGCCGCCTGCTCGACATCCATGAATACCTGATGGAAAAAGGCGTCAAGCTCGAAGGCGTGAACGGGGTGAAGTACATGTATCACCAGCCCTGCCACGACCCGATGAAGCTGCACTCGGGGGTCAAGGTCGCTACTGAGCTGATGGGGACGCGCGTCGATTTGTCCGAGCGCTGCTGCGGCGAGTCAGGCACGCTCGCAGTCGCGCGTCCGGACATCTCAACCCAGGTGCGCTTCCGCAAGCAGCAGGAGATCGAAAAGGGTGCGGCCATACTGCGCGCCGATGACCCCGCCGCGAAGATCAAGATGCTGACCTCCTGCCCCAGCTGCCTGCAGGGCATGCATCGCTATGCCAACGACGCCGGCGGCATCGAGCCCGACTACATCGTGGTCGAACTTGCAAAGCACCTGCTGGGCGAGAACTGGCTGCCGGACTACGTCGCCAAGGCTAACAGCGGCGGCATCGAGCGGGTCTTGCTGTAAGCAGCTGAAGACCTGACGCGACCGGGGCCGGAGAGCTTGCGCTCCTCCGGCCCCTGTTCATTGCGCACCGCTTGCATGTCGGACTCAGTCCTCGGCCGGCTCGCGGGGATGAGTGCGGTACCAGAGCTCGTGCAGCGCGTCGCTCGCACCCATGCGCAGACGATATTCGACAAACCGACTCACCGCGGTATCGCCCGGGTTGACCTCGACGGTGGGCAGCCCTTGGCGCGCCGCCCACATCACTGGTCCGGCGATATACGGAAAAACGCTGCTCGTACCAATGGAGACGATGAGGTCAAGCCCGCTCTCCAGCACGTGCTCGAGGCGCGCAACAGCGCCCGCTGGCAGCGCTTCGCCAAAGAGGACGATATCCGGACGCAGGGTGCCGCCACAGCGCGGGCATTCGGGCGGAATCTGCAGTCCGGCATAATCCGGCACCTGACGCGCCTGCATGCAATCAGTGCAGCGCAAGCGGTGGACGTTGCCGTGAATCTCGATGAGTTGGCGTGAGCCGGCCTCCGCATGCAGGCCATCTACGTTCTGCGTCAACACGCACACCAGGTCCTTTTCGCGCTCGAACGCCGCAATCAGGCGATGCGCCGCATTGGGGCGTGCGCCACGGCAATTGCCTTCGATTTCGGCGATGTACTTCCACGAAATATCCGGCCGTCGCGCCATCATCTCACCCGACAAGGCCTCCTCTATGGTCAGCCCTTCGGCGGTCAGACGCTCGTGATAGAGGCCGCCGATGCCACGATAGGTCGGCAAGCCGGAATCGGCCGAAACACCAGCTCCGGTTATGAAAAGAACGCGCTGCGCCTGCGCCAGAAGCCGTGCGACGCGATCGACGGTATCGGCCTGCATCATGCCCGCGGTCGCTCAGCGCCGGCCGGGTTGTGCGGCCGGGGTGGTGAGCCGGATATAGCGCTGGCGGTCCTCATCGAAGCGGTCGAGCACGGCTGCACGTTCGCGCATCTTGGCTGCGATCACACCGCGCTGTGCGACGATCTCGCCGTCCAGGCTGTGGATGTTCTCCTCGAGAACCGGCGAGACATTACCCTCCCCGGCCTGGGCTGCCTCTTCGATCAGCACGCGCTGACGCTCGATGAGTTCGCCCTCGCGTTGACGCAGGACCTGAATCGCTCGATCGAGCGCGCCGATCTCACGATCTCGCCGCGCATCGAGCTGCGGCAGGCTGCGATAGGTTTCCAGCAAGGCCTCGTCCATGCGTTGCTGCTTGAGCTGCAGCGCCGCCTCGACGCGGCGCTCATTCACCTCGGCATCACGCGCTGCAATCTCCTCGGGGGTGAGCGGTGCCGGCACAACGCGGCGCACGGTTCCTGAGGGGCTGACTTCGCGATAAGCCCGTCCATAACAGGCCTCGGGCAGAATATCGCCGCACACCGGCTGGCCACCGACGTCGCAGCAATAGATCATGCGCGCAGCAGGCGACTGCGCCAGCGCGGCAGCCGGCGTCAAGGATACCCCCATGAGCGCGAGTGTTACGCTGACAAGCTCAGCGCGACGAGATGCCATATTGCGTCCTGTAGTTCTGCACCGCGCCCAGGTTTGCCGCGAGCTCGGGACTGTCCGCGAGATAGGCGACGAGGTCATCGAGTGTTGCCACCGCGATCACCGGAATGTCGTAATTCTCGCGCACTTCCTGTACCGCTGAAAGCGCCCCCTTGCCACGCTCCATGCGGTCCAGCGCAATGACCACGCCTGCCGGCGTCGCGCCTGCAGCGCGGATGATCTCCACCGACTCGCGCACCGAGGTCCCCGCAGAGATGACATCGTCGAGAATCAACACCCGCCCCTTGAGCGCCGCGCCGATCAAGCTGCCGCCTTCACCATGGTCTTTCGCCTCCTTGCGATTGAAGGCGAAGGGCAGATCGACGCCGGCTTCGGCGAGCCGGATCGCCGTTCCTGCCACCAGCGGAATGCCCTTGTAGGCTGGGCCAAACAACATGTCACATGCCAGGCCCGAATCACGGATGGCACGCGCGTAATAACCACATAGCTCACGAAACGAGGCGCCGTCATCGAACAGACCGGCGTTGAAGAAATAAGGCGAGTTGCGACCTGCCTTGGTCACAAACGCACCAAAACGAAGTACGCCCTTACGACAGGCTAAGGCGATGAAATCCCGGCTAAAATCCACAATCATCCGGCTGCACTGCAGCATTCCAGGAAACCGCCAATGTTACGCATCATCTCCCTCAACCTCAACGGTATCCGCTCGGCAGTCAGCAAAGGCTTTCTCGATTGGCTGGCACAACAAGATGCCGACCTCATCTGCCTGCAGGAACTGAAAGCCCGGAGCGCCGACCTCAGCCCGGCAATGCGCAGCCCCACAGGGCTGCAGGGCTGGTTCCATCACGCCGAAAAGAAGGGCTACAGCGGCGTGGGGATCTACAGCCGACACGCCCCGGACCGTGTCATCGAAGGCCTGGGCATCGCCGATATCGACGCCGAAGGCCGCTTCCTGCAGCTTGATTTCGGCAAGCTGTCGGTGGTTTCGCTCTACCTGCCCTCGGGATCCAGTTCGGAAGAGCGCCTGCAGATCAAGTTCAGCTTCATGGAGCGCTTCCTGCCACACATGGCGGCCTTGTCTGCAAGCGGTCAGGAGATCGTGGTGTGCGGCGACTGGAACATTGCCCACCGTGAGCTTGACCTGAAAAACTGGAAGTCCAACCAGAAGAACTCCGGCTTCCTGCCCGCCGAGCGCGCCTGGCTCAGCCGCCTGTTCGACGAGCAGGGCTGGGTCGACGTCTACCGCCGCCTTCATCCGGAGGCCACGGACGCTTGCTACACCTGGTGGTCGAACCGCGGCCAGGCGTGGGCAAAGAACGTCGGCTGGCGACTGGATTACCAGATCGCCACGCCGGCGCTGGCGGCAAGCGCGCGCACGGCCGAGGTCTACAAGACACAGCGCTTCTCTGACCACGCGCCGCTGACGGTGGATTACGACTGGTCGCTCTAAGCGACTCGGCGTCCGCCTACACCGCTTTCAGCACCTGCTTACGCATCATTCATTGCGGCTGGACGCCCTGGGGGTTAACCTTGAGCAACAGGATCGTGCATAACTTCTTGAACCACTGACAGGAGAATCACCATGGCAACGACCCAGAACCCCTCCAAGGACAAGCTCGTCAACGACCTCAAGTCCCTGATGTCGGACGCCGAGGAGCTGCTCAAGCTCACCGCCGAACAGCAGGGCGGCAAGCTGGATGACCTGCGCGCCCGCATCGGTGATCGCGTCGCAATCGCCAGGGAGCGCCTCGCCGACGCCGAGGCTGCGATCGTCGACACCGGCAGGAAGGCCGTTCGTGTCACCGATGACTACGTGCACGAGAACCCCTGGCAGTCGGTGGGGGTCGCCGCCGGCGTCGCCTTCCTGCTCGGCCTGCTGGTCAGCCGTCGCTGATTCGATGAGCTCCGCGCCCAGACCACGTCTCGCCGAAAGCCTGCACGGCATCGTCGATGCCGGACTGCAGACGGTGCAGACGCGGCTGGAACTGCTCGCGATCGAGCTCCAGGAGGAAAAGCTCCGCCTCGCCGGCCTCGCGCTCAACGCGGTGCTGGCGGGGCTGCTGCTCGGTTTCGGGCTGATGTTCCTGCTGGTGTTCCTGACCGTGCTGTTCTGGGAAGAGCACCGCCTGCTCGCGCTCGGCATTTCCACCGCCATCTGCCTGATCGGCGGGCTGCTCGCTGCGAGCAAGGCAGCACACGCATTTCGCAGTGGCACAAAGCTTTTTTCTGCCAGCCTCGCCGAGCTCACACGCGACCGTGCGGCGCTGCGCGAGCCGGACTGAAGGCGGCGGCACCCGCGATGAATCCCCACCAGATCGATCTCGCGCTGCGCAAGCAAAAGCTGCAGATGCAGATCGCCACTCAGCGTGCCGACATGACGCGACGCCTCGCCGGCATCGATGGCGCGCTCGATCGCGTCGATTCGCTGCGCGAACACCTCGCATGGGCAAAGGACAAGATCCCGCTGCTGTCGGCTGCACTCATCGTGGTGCTGCTTGCAAAGCCCAAGCTCACGCTCAGACTTGCCAGGCGCGCCTGGGTGAGCTGGTTGCTGGCGCGCCAACTGCGCGGCGGGCGGTTTGCGGCGCTGCTGCCCGGCGCCATCCCGCTGCTGCGCGGGCTGCTCGCACTGATCAGGCGCCGGATCGAGCCTTCGGCAGAATCAGGTTCAACAGGACCGCGACCACGGCGCACAGGCTGACACCCTGCAAGGTCAGTCCGTCGAAGTTGAGCGCCAGACCGCCGATACCCATCACCAGCACCGAAGACACGATCACCAGATTGCGCGGCTGTTCAAGATCGACACGCGCCTTGATCAGGGTATTGAGTCCGATGCTCGCCACCGAACCGAACATCAGCATCATGATGCCGCCCATCACCGGCACCGGCACGGTCGCCAGCAACGCGTTGAACTTGCCAAAGAAGGCCAGAACAATCGCCAGCCCTGCCGCCCAGGTCATGATCGCCGGATTGTAGTTCCTGGTCAGCGTCACCGCCCCCGTCACCTCGGAGTAGGTCGTGATCGGCGGGCCGCCTATCATTCCGGCGAAAAGCACCCCCAGCCCATCACCCAGCAAGGTGCGGTGCAGGCCGGGTTTCTCGGTGTAGTCCTTGCCGGTCACGCCGCCAATGGCAAGGACGTCGCCGACATGCTCGATCGCGGGCGCAAGCGCGACCGGCAACATGAACAGCACCGCCGCCCATTCGAAGCGAGGGGTGACGAAGGCCGGCATGGAGAACCAGGGGGCGGCCGCCAGGGGCGCGAAATCCACCAGACCAAGCAGGACCGCCACCATGTAACCTGCGAGCACACCGCTCAGGATGGGCACCAGGCTGAGAAAGCCGCGCGCGAAGATCGCCACCACTACCGTCACGCTGAACGCAACACCGGCCACCGCGAGCGCGGTGGCATAAGGCACGAGCTCGATACGGCCATCACCGCTGCGCCCCATCGCCATATTGACGCCGACCGCGGCGAGCGACAGGCCGATGATCATGATGATGGGCCCCACCACCACCGGCGGCATGTAGCGATGGACAATCTCTGCTCCGTGCTTCCACACCAGCCCGGCAAAGAGGAAATACACCAGGGACACGCAGGCCAGCGCACCCGTCGTCGCCGCCACGCCCCAGTTCTGCATGCTGAAGATGATAGGCGCGATGAAGGCGAAGCTGGAGCCGAGAAAGATCGGCACCTGGCGCCCGGTGACGAGCTGGAACAGCAGCGTACCCACGCCCGCGCCGAGCAGGGCGAGGCTGGGATCGAGGCCGGTCAGCAGCGGCACCAGCACCAGGGCGCCGAAGGCGACAAACAGAATCTGGGCACCGGAAATGGCCTGCCGCCACATGGGCTCGACAGACTCGATGGGAATTTCACGCATCTTGATTCTCCGCCCCTTGGCGCCGGTCACGACCGGCGAGGCATTGTCGTTATTTCAGGAAAGTTGCCGCAGCTCAGTTGTGGCGGGTACCGAAGATCTTGTCGCCCGCATCACCGAGGCCCGGAATGATGTAACCGTTCTCATCTAGATGGCTGTCGATGCTGGCGGTGAAGATGTCGACGTCCGGATGGCGTGCGTTCATCAATGCAATGCCTTCCGGCGCAGCCACCAGCACCAGCGCACGCACCTGGGCACAGCCATTGCGCTTGAGCATATCGACGGTGGCCACCATCGACCCTCCGGTCGCCAGCATCGGGTCGATGATCAGCGCCATGCGTTCATTGAGCTGACCGACGAACTTCTCGAAATAGGGTGCAGGCTGCAGGGTCGCCTCATTGCGTGCGATTCCCACCACGCTGACCTTTGCACTCGGCATCATGTCCAGCACCCCATCGAGCATGCCCACCCCGGCGCGCAGAATCGGCACCACGGTAACCTTCTTGCCCTTGATCTGCTCGATCTGCACTGGCCCTGCCCAGCCCTCGATCTGCACTGACTCCAGCACAAAGTCCTTGCATGCCTCGTAGGCAAGCAGGCGCGCAAGCTCGGCGGTAAGCTCGCGGAATTTCTTGGTGCTGATGTTGGCCTCACGCATCAGGCCGATCTTGTGGCGCACGAGCGGGTGGCGAATTTCGTGGATGGGCATGGAGAGTTCCGGGCAAGGGGACGGAGACGAAGCTGGCCTCTTTTTACCGTGCTGCCGATCGGCACACAAGCGCATAAACCACAGCAAGGCGATTCGACCGCGCTTGCGCCGTCGCCGGAGCGTCGCCGTCGTGGGTTCGGCGTTAAAATGGGCGGTCCGAATACGTCCTGGGCGCACGCCCGCAGTTCACCGACATGACCCTCAACCTGGAAGAAATAGAACGCGCGCGCGACGAGGCCGACTGCCTGGCCGACGACGCCACCGTGGAAGCCGCGCTCGACCGCATGGCCGAAGCCATCACCGCGCGCCTCGCCGACCGCAATCCGCTCGTCTATGCGGTAATGAACGGGGCACTCATCTTCGCCGGACGCATCCTGCCCCGCCTGCCCTTTCCACTCGAACTCGCCTACCTGCACGCCACGCGCTACGGCAACGCCTTGCAAGGCACGCTACTCGACTGGCGCGTACGCCCGACACAGGATCTACGCGGGCGCACCGTCCTCGTGCTCGACGACATCCTCGATGAAGGCCATACCCTGAAAGCCATCATCGAGCACCTGCAGGCCGAGGGCGCGAGCGAGGTGCTGTCAGCCGTCCTGGTACACAAGTTGCACACGCGCAAGGCCACACCCGACATGCGCGCCGATTTCAGCGGGCTGGACATCGCCGATCGCTTCCTGTTTGGATGCGGCATGGACTATAAGGGTTACTGGCGCAATGCACCCGGTATCTACGCCGTCAAAGGTTTGTAAGTCCAGGGTCTGCAAGTCAAGAACCCGCCCCGCCCACCCCCGAGCTACCAGGGAGACCGCACATGCTCTACACCTTCAAATCCGCCGTCAGTGCCGACGTCCTGATGCTCGACGAACCCGCAAGGAAGCTCATCAGCCTCATCGGCAAGGACGCGGCTGACATCAAGGGCATCGTCACCGTGGCGCAACTGCCTGAAGCCATCCTTCAACTGCGCACGGCGATCGAAGAGGATCGCGCGCGCCAGGCAGAAAACCCGCCCAGCGAGGCCGAAGAAATTGCCGACAAGGAAGCCGGCCGCAGCGGCATGGCAGCGCCGGTCGGACTGGCGCAGCGCGCCTGGCCGTTGCTGAACATGCTGGAAACCGCCCACAAGGAAGAAGTCCCGGTCACCTGGGGGGTGTGAGGCCCGGCCCCCTCACGTGCCTGATCGGTATCGACCAGCGCCGGCCATCGACAGGAAATCTCCAACCCTCGGGAGCCCATCATGAACGACGCCCTTCACCTCGTCTGCCCCCACTGCGACGCCGTCAATCGCCTGCCCGCCAGCCGCGTCACTGAAGCGCCCACCTGTGGCAAATGCAAACAAGCCCTGTTCAGCGCCCAGGTGCTCGAGCTGACCACCGCCAATTTCGACCGCCACATCACCCGCAACGACATCCCTGTGCTGGTCGACTTCTGGGCACCGTGGTGTGCCCCCTGCCGCGGCATGGCACCCGCGTTTGCCGAGGCCGCCGGCCTGCTGGAACCCCGGCTCAGGCTGGCAAAGCTCGACACCGAAGCCGAACAGTCGATCGCAGCACGCTTCGGCATTCGCAGCATTCCCACCCTGGCCGTGTTCCGCGCGGGTCAGGAAGTGGCCCGTCAGGCGGGAGCGATGGGCAGCGCCGACATCGTGCGCTGGGCGCGCGCGCACTGCTGAGCACACCGGCCTCACCGCTCACCGCGACGACGCCCCTCTGCGGCCCGTTCGACCTGTGCGCCTTGCACCATCACAGGGGTCGTGACCTAGGTCGCACACAGCGGTGTGCAGCCGCGCGCCGGGGGCTGTCCTGGGGCGTATCTTGGCCACACTTGCGGCGGCGTCAGCGCCCTGAAGCCGGAGCCTAATGCCGGGCAGTCCATCAAAGTTAGCGTTTGTGTGATCGACAACACGAATGACCCCATGGCGAACAAGCACACTTCAAGTAACATCAATTACGCCCAACAAGCTCACCGCACAGCACCGCCACGCAGCCCAGACATCAGCGCCGCCGACATTTCGCATCTGATCGTGTCTGATCGACGCACTTGCGGCCTGCGCGCTGCGTCCTCTGCCAGGAATCAAACGCAATGAAAATGGTCGATGAGCTCCAGCTCACAGTGAAAGAAGTGCTGGATTTCGAGCACGCGGAGATTCTCCGCCGCAAGGCATTCCTGGAGTTTGATGAAGCCGACGCGGTGCGTCTGCGCCAGATTCACGCCACCCTGCAAAAGCACTCCGACGATTTCGCACAAGCGCTCTGCGCCCACCTGACGGCATTCGAGGAGACCCGCTGCCTGGTCGGCGGCGCGGACATCCTCAAGCGGATGCAGGACTCGCAGTCGAAGTATTTCCGCGAGATTTCCGAGGCTCGTTACGATCACGACTACTTCAGGCGCCGCCAGCAAGTCGGCTTCCATCATCAACACATCGGGCTGTCCCCCGAGTGGTATCTGGGCATCTACGGCAAGTACCTCAGCGTCCTGCTACCAAGAATACGCGATCACTTCGGCGCGGACATCGACGGCTTCTGCGCCACCATGCTCGCCTTTTTCAAGGCAATCCTGCTGGACATGAGCCTGACGATCGGGGCCTACGTGCAGACCCGCGACCAGACCATTCACGGCCTCAGGAACTACGCCGAGCTGGTGTTCGACAGCATGAACGACAGCATCATCGTGCTGTCTCCCGAGCTCCGCATTGAATCCTGCAATCGTTGCTGCGCAGAATTGCTGGGCGAGGACTCACATGCCCTGCTCGGGCGCCCGCTCGCCGCCGTGCTGCACGCCGACGGGCTCGAAGAGGCCATCCATGCGGTGCTGCATGGCGCGCCCGCGCTGGACAATCAGATTTTCACCTTGCGGCTGGTGCACGACGACTGCCGGCACAAAGCCCGCATCACGCTCAAGCGCGTGTGCCTGGGCGACGAACTCGGCCGGGCCCTGCTGGTGCTTGACCGCATCAACGAGGAAGAGTCGGCGCGGCTTGAAGCCGAGGAAAAACTCGCCAGCAGCGAGGCTTTGCTACGCCAGGCTCAGGCCGCGGCCAGAATCGGCAGCTGGCGCATCGAGCCGGGCGGCCTGGATCCGGAGGCTCTTGAGTGGTCGGCAGAAACCTACCGTCTGTTCGGTGTGCCGCCAGGCACCAGAATGACCTACCCCGACTTTCTCGACCGCATTTACCCTGAGGACCGCGAGCGCGTTGCCGCCGCCTTTGAGGACGCGCTGCGCGGACAGGCTTATCAGGTCGAGCACCGCGTCGAGCTCGAGGGTGAGATACGCTGGCTCGAAGAGCGCGCAGAACTCCGGCGCGACGCGGATGGCAGCGTGCTGTGGGTGGTCGGCACGGTACAAGACATCAGTGAGCGCAAGCGCGCCGAGCGCCACATCGAGAAGCTGGCGTTCTACGACACCCTGACCGCACTGCCCAACCGCACTCACTTCCAGGATCAGCTCAAGCGCCGACTCGCGCGCGCCCGCAGCAAGGGGCATGCGCTGGCGCTGTTGTTCATTGACCTCGATCGCTTCAAGGACATCAACGACACCCAGGGCCATCTGGCGGGCGACAAGGTGCTCGCCGAGATCGCGGACCGCTTCCGCAGTTCGCTACGTCAGGGGGAACTGCTCGCTCGTCTCGGCGGCGACGAATTCGTCGTCATTGCTGACGAAGTCGATCGTCAGGGCGCCAACGCCATCGCACTGCGCTTGCTCGGCACCCTGCAGACACCCTTCAGCGTGCGCGGGGCGAGCTTTCAACTTCGCGCCAGCATCGGCATTGCCGTCTATCCGGACGACGCCCACAGCGTGCAGAACCTGCTCAAATCCGCCGACATTGCGATGTACAGGGCCAAGGGCAGCGGTGGCGGACACTGCTTGTACAGTGCTGAAATGGGCGAGCAGCTCAGCCACAAGCTGGATGTGGTGCAGCGCTTCAGCCAGGCGCTGCGCAACAACCGGCTGCAGCTCCACTACCAACCCAAGCTCAACCTGAGCGACAGCCGGTTGACCGGCGTCGAAGCGCTGTTGCGCTGGCATGACCCGCAATGGGGCTGGGTGCCACCGACCGAATTCCTCCCCATCATCGAGGAGCGCGGCATGATGACCGAGCTTGGCGAGTGGGTGCTGAGCGAGGCCTGTCGACAGCTGCAGACGTGGAAAGAAGCTGGTCTGGCCCTGCCGCCGCGCATCGCAATCAACGTCGCCGCCCCCCAGATTGACGAGAAAGATTTCGCCGCACGCACGCTGGCCATCATCGAGGAGGCCGGACAGAGCCCGACACGCTTCGAGCTCGAGCTCACCGAGTCGAGCATGATGCGCGACCCACAGTGCGCCATGGAGGTCACCCAGGCACTGGTGGACGCGGGTTTTACGTTCGCGATCGACGACTTTGGCACAGGCTATTCTTCACTGGCCTATCTGCAGCGCTTCCCGGTGCACACCTTGAAGATCGACCGTTCTTTCGTGAGTGGGCTTCTTGCCGATGGCAGCAACGAGGGCATCGTGCGCACCATCATCGCCATGGCGCAAAGCCTGGGTCTGACCTCGCTCGCAGAAGGCGTGGAGGACGAACAGCAGGCCAGGTGTCTGGCCGCGCTCGGCTGCGTGGAGGCACAGGGCTACCATTTTGGCCGCCCCATGCCGGGGGACGAACTCGGCAGGAGATGGTTGGCTTCGCCGAGGCAAGACTGACGAACACACCTGCCGCACACGCCCGAACGTAGCCAGGACGAAAGCGGCAGGCGCACAAGAGTACGCGCTGGATCAGCGCGCAGACGGGAAGACGGGAGTTGGTGCGAGGGCGCGCAGCACCGCTCAACCCAGCAGGGCCACGGACTTGATCTGTGCCCACATGTGCTTGCCCGCCGCGACACCAAGCTGGTCGCGGGAGAGGCGAGTGATGCGCGCCAGCAAGGGTGTGCCTGCGAGGTCAAGGCGCACCAGCACATGGGCTGGAGTGTCAGCGTCAGCCACCGCGATGACGGTGACCGGCAGCAGATTGATGATGGTGCTGCCGTCGAGGCGCTCGAGCGCAAGACTGACATCGCGCGCATGAACGCGAAAACGCAGGCGACGCCCGATCGGCTCCGGGCGTAGGGCAACGCGCACGCTGCCGCCCTGGAACTCGAGCCGGGTCAGGTGATAGCGCTTGTCATGCGCGGCGACCACCGCGTCGACGACCGCGCACGCGTCGTCGGTGAAGGCAGTCGGCAGGTCGAGCCGCGCCAGCGTCTCCGCCAGCCCCCCCTGGGCAATGGCGGCGCCGCGGTCGAGGAGCACGACGTGGTCGGCCAGCCGTGCCACTTCGTCCGGTGAATGGCTGACATACAGCACCGGGATGTCGAGCTCGTCATGCAGGCGCTCGAGGTAGGGCAGGATCTCGTTCTTGCGCTTCAGATCCAGCGCCGCCAGCGGCTCGTCCAGCAGCAGCAGGCGCGGGCTGGTGAGCAGGGCACGCACCACGCCCACGCGCTGGCGCTCGCCGCCGGACAGGCGACCGGGCATGCGCTCGAGCAGATGACCGATGCCGAGCAGCTCCACCGCCTGCTCCCACGACACCTTGTTCGCCCCGGCGCGGCGCATGCCGTATTCCAGGTTGCGTCGCACCGACAGGTGCGCAAACAGGCTGGCCTCCTGAAAGACGTAGCCCAGCGCGCGCTTGTGGGTGGGCACGAAAACGCCCGCGGCGCTGTCCTGCCAGAGCTCGCCGTTGATCTCGATACGCCCCACCGAGGCCGCTTCCAGGCCGGCGATGCAGCGCAGCAAGGTGGTCTTGCCCGAGCCGGAATGACCGAACAGCGCGCTGACGCCATGCCCGGGCAGCTTCAGGTCCACATCGAGCGCAAAACCCGGATAGGCGAGGCGAACGCAGGCGTGGATGCCACCCGCAGGTGCTGCATTGGCGGGACCAGTGGGGCTGGACACAATGTGCGGTTCGACAGCATTCATCACGGCTCCCCCTGTCCTCAACCCAGCCCCGGCTTGAAGCGCCGGCTGGAATAAAGCGCAAGCAACACGAAAAAGGAGAACACCAGCATACCGCCCGCCAGCCAGTGCGCCTGGGCGTACTCCATCGATTCGACGTGGTCGAAGATCTGCACCGACACCGTGCGTGTCTTGCCCGGGATATTGCCGCCCAGCATCAGCACCACACCGAACTCGCCCACGGTATGGGCAAATCCAAGAATGGACGCGGTGATGAAGCCGGATCTGGACAGCGGCAGCACCACCGTGAAAAAAGTGTCCCACGGGCCAGCGCGCAGCGTCGCCGCGACTTCCAGCGGGCGATCACCGATGGCTTCAAACGCGTTCTGCAGTGGCTGGACGACGAAAGGCATGGAATAGAACACCGAACCGATGAGCAGCCCGGCAAAGGTGAACGGCAGCGTCCCCAGGCCCATCGCGGTGGTGAGCTTGCCAATGACACCATGCGGCCCCATCGTCACCAGCAGGTAAAAACCCAGCACGGTCGGCGGCAACACCAGCGGCAGCGCCACCACCGCGCCGACCGGCCCTTTCAGGCGCGACCGCGTGCGCGCCAGCCACCACGCGATCGGCGTGCCGATCAGCAGCAAGAGCACGGTGGTCAGCGCCGCGAGTTCCAGCGACAGCCGGATCGCGGCGAGGTCAACGGCGGAGAGCGTCATTCTGGGTGCGGGCGCTCAGAGGTCGTAGCCGTAGGACTTGATCACGGCCGCAGCCTTCGGCCCCTTCAAGTAGTCGACCAGCGCGGCCGCGGCGGGGTTGTCCTTGCCCTTGTTCAGGATGACGGCGTCCTGGCGGATCGGCTCGTACATATCCTCGGGCACGATCCACGCCGAGCCGCCGCTGATCTGCCCGTCCTTGAACACCTGCGACAGCGCGACAAAGCCCAGCTCGGCGTTGCCGGTGGCGACGAATTGATAGGCCTGGGTGATGTTGGTGCCTTCGACCAGCTTGGGCTTCACGGCCTCGCTCAGGCCCAGCCTGGCCAGCACCTGAGTGGCGGCCAGCCCGTAAGGCGCGGTCTTCGGGTTGCCGATGGAGAGGTGATTGAATTCATTCCTTCTCAACACTTCGCCCTGCGCGTCCACGTAGCCCGCGCTGGCCGACCACAGCACCAGCTTGCCAATGGCGTAGGTGAAGCGCGAGCCGGCGAGGATCTCGCCTTCGGTTTCCAGGCGCGCCGGCGTGCTGTCATCCGCGGCGAGAAAGACCTCGAAGGGCGCGCCGTGCTTGATCTGGGTGTAGAGACCACCGGTCGGACCAAAGGCGGCGATCACCTTGTGCCCACTGGCCTTCTCGAACGCGGCCGCGATCTCATTGATCGGCGCGGTGAAGTTGGCAGCAACCGCAATGTGGACTTCGGCGGCGTGGGTGAGGCCGGCGAAGAGACTTGCGCCCAGGGCAGCGACGAGGCGGGACAACGAGGGGTTCATGACAGCTTTCTCCAGAGGAAAGACAAGGGGGGGATTCACTCGGCAGCGCCAAGGATGACGCTCGACGCCTTGAAGATGGCGGCGGCAGCGACACCGGGCGCGATGCCCAGCGCGCGGCAACTGTCATGCGTCACCACGGCAGTGAGGCTGCGGCCGGACGGCAGGACGAGCGTGACTTCATTGTTGACCGGGCCTTCGTGCACGACGGCGACCTCGCCCCACAACTGGTTGCGCGCGCTCAGTCGCAGCGCGGGATCGATCGCAAGCAGCACCGAAGACGACTTGACCAGCGCAAACACCTCCTTGCCGATGGCCAGGGCGAGGTTTTCTGCGCTGCTGCGAGTGATGATGGCGGCAATCTCGGTGCGCTCATCGATGCGCACCCGCACTTCATAGTCGACCCCACCATCGCGCAGCCCGGTGATCACGCCGGCGAACTGGTTGCGCGCGCTGGTCTTCATGCTCATGCGCCGCATCAGCCGACGAAAGCCGCTGACATCGCAGCCACCGGCCTCATCGAGGCGCGCAGAGAGGCGATCGAGCGCGGCCTGATATTCGATTTCAAGGGCGCGGTACATCGCCACCATGTTGCGCCCGTATTCGGTCAGCTCGGTGCCGCCGCCCTGGCGCCCACCGGTGACGCGGACCACGAGCGGCTCGGGCGCAAGGTTGTTCAGCGTATCGATCGCATCCCAGGCCGCCTTGTAGGACAGCGGCACCGCCTTGGCAGCCTGATTGATCGAGCCCTTGCGACCGATTTCTTCCAGCAAGCGGATGCGGGTGTCGGAGAGCGCCACGCCAATTTCGGTCTCGAGCGACATGCGGGCGTGGAAACGGGTAGCGGTCGGGGTCTTCATTAACTATATCCGCAGGTTTATATAATTACAGGTCACAGAAGCGTCCCTTTACCGTGCTCGCTTCTTTACAGCGCATCCATGTACAGTTCGGTCCGCGGACGGAAGGACGATACCGGCGCATATTATATGCACTAAAAGCTATAACGTGCGCCACTCACAAGCTCCTGTTTTTCGCTCCGCCTTTACCGTCACCCCATCTCAGGAAAAATCATGAAAGTAAGCGCGCGCAACGTATTCGAAGGCATTGTCGGCAGCGTACACAGCGGCACGGTCAATGCCGAAGTGGGCATCGAACTCCCCAGCGGTGACAAACTGGTCGCCGTCATCACTCTGGAAAGCGTCAAATCCCTGCAGCTGACGCCGGGCAAGCCGGTGCTGGCCTTGATCAAGGCGCCCTGGGTGATGCTGATGACCGACGCCAGCGGCATTCGCCTGTCCGCCCGCAACTGCCTCGCAGGCAAGGTGACGAGCGTCAACGCAGGCGCAGTGAACGCCGAAGTCGTGGTGACCCTGCCCGGCGGCACCGAGCTCACCGCCATCGTCACCAACGACGCCGTCGCCGAACTCGGCCTCGCCCCGGGCGTGGCTGCAAGCGCGGTGATCAAGGCCTCCAACATCATCCTTGGCGTTCCGGCCTGAACTTCGGACATAGCAAACTTCGTGCAGCCACGCGGTCAGATAGCCGTGTATGTTGACGGAATGATCGGCCGCCAAGCGCACGAACCCCCTGTTCGGCTCGCATCGCAGCCAGGAGGAGGAAACACCATGAACGAGACCGCCACCACGTCCGAACTCCTGCCCACCGAGGCGGAAATTCGCAAGGCCCCGCTCAAGGACTACATGTCCGCAGCGCAACAGGCTTTCTTTCGTGCAAAGCTGATCCACGAACGTGACGAACTGCTCGACTCCGCACATCGCACGACGCTGCATCTGCAGGAATTCGAGAGCACGCCCGACCCCTCGGACCGCGCCTCACTCGAAGAGGACCACACCCTCGAACTGCGCGTTCGCGACCGCGAGCGCAAGCTGCTGCACAAGATCGATGAGGCGCTGATTCGCCTCGACAACGGCAGTTATGGCTGGTGCGAGGACACCGGCGAACCGATCGGCATTGCGCGTCTGCTGGCACGACCGACGGCCACGCTCAGCGTCGAGGCGCAGGAAATCCACGAAGCGCGGCGCAAGATGCGCCGGGGCTGAGACCGCGTCTAGCGCTGGGCTTCGTAGCCCGAAACCACCTCTTCCATCATTTCCAGGATGCGTTCGCTGGTGCTGGCCACGTTGGTGGCGCGCGTCATCGCGTCCTGCTCCTTCTGGTCCAGCGCATCCTGAAAGAAGAACCACTGCTGGGACGTCAGCTGCAGATCACGCTTGAGCTTGTCGGTGTTGAGCGGCGCGGCCTCAAGCTCAGCATGCGCGGCGCTGAACTCCTTGCGCGCGAGCGCGAGATCCTCGCGCATCCTGCCTGCAGGCAGGTTCCAGTGCAGGGCCTGGTAGAGCTTGGCCATACGCTGTGACAGCATGCGCTGGCGACCGGCAAGATTGACCAGACGGCCCGCCGGCGTTCCGGACAAGGCCTCGAACTGAGTCGTCAGCGTGTTCGCAAGCGCCAGCACCTCGTCGGAAAGCTGCAGCACCTGTGGCGCACGCTCCTGACTCGGCGCCATGCCGATCAGCACATCCTTGTAGGCAATCCAGGCCTTTTCGAGCGCCAGGCTGGTGGCGCGTGTATCCGCATTGGGCGCATAGTTCTTGAGCTCGACAAGCTGACGATCGAAGAGCGCGACCGACGCATCCAGCACACGTCGCGAACGCGTCATGTCGACATTCTGGCCGAGCTGAAGATAGGCCTTGGCCATACGCTGCGACAACATGCGCTCCCGACCGGCCTTGTTGATCGCAGCGTTCAGATCGGTGACCTGGGCCTGAGCGAGCGCCGGCATCAAAGCCAGGGCGCACAGCAGCGCAAGCAAGACAGCGCGAGGACGAGAGACAAAGCGGATCATTCGGGAATCCCTAAAATGGGCAGCACTGCAGCAGGGCTTGCAGTTTATGCTCGACGACTGAGATGCTTCATGACCTTGCTCAAGTATTTCTGTTGCAAGCTCGCGGTGCCGCGCGCGCTCCGCGTCATCTTGAGGCGGGCCGCGGTCTAAACGAAGACCGGTTCAGGCTCCAGTCGCACCCCGAAGCCTGCTTCGACATCGGCCATGATGGCCTGGGCCAGGCGCATGAGGTCCGTACCCGTCGCCCCGCCACGATTGACCAGCACCAGCGCCTGGCGCTCGAAGCTGCCCACCGCACCGAGATCCCGCCCCTTCCAGCCGGCCTGCTCGATCAGCCAGCCCGCAGCCAGCTTCACGCGCCCGTCCGCTTGTGGGTAGTGCGGCATTGCGGGGTGGCCTGCCAGCAGGCGGGCACCATGTGCTGCATCCACCACCGGGTTCTTGAAGAAGCTGCCTACATTGCCGATTTCTGCCGGATCGGGCAGCTTGCGCCGACGAATCGCGCACACCGCGTCGGAGATGTCGAGCGCGGTGGGCGAGCTCACGCCGGCTGCCTGCACTTCGTGCACCAGTTCGGCATAAGCCAGTCGCGCCTGCCACGGTCGCGGCAGCCGAAAACGCACGGCCGTGACCAGCCAGCGCCCCGGATTGCGCTTGAACACGCTGTCGCGATAGCCGAAGGCACAGTCCTGCAGACCAAAGCTCTGACGTGCTCCGCTGCGCAGATCGAGCGCGTCCAGCCCCTCGAAGCGCTCGGCCAGTTCAAGGCCATAGGCGCCGATGTTCTGGATCGGGGCTGCGCCCACCGTGCCCGGGATCAGCGACAGGTTTTCCAGGCCTGGCCAGCCCTGCGCCAGCGTCCAGCGCACGAAATCGTGCCAGCTCTCGCCACCCGCCGCCTCGACGATCCAGGCCGCCGCCTCCTCTCGCACCAGGCGCCGCCCCCTGATCTCGACTTTCAGCACCGTGCCGGAAAAATCGCCGCACAACACCACATTGCTGCCCCCCCCAAGCACCAGCCGTGGCGCGCTCGCCCAGGCGGGCTCGGCGATCACCGCCGCAAGCTGCTCGGCCGAGCGCAGGCGCACCAGGCGCGCTGCGCGTGCGCGCAGCCCAAAGGTATTGAGCGCAGACAGATCGACATCCAGCTCCACCCCAGGCGAGGCTCCCATCTCAGCGCTCCAGCACGATCTTGTCGACCGCAGCTGCGCCCGGCGCCTGCTCAATGGGGAATACGCGGTCGTAACCCATGTTGAACAGCAAGGCATACACGGTATAGGTGACTGCCAGGCCGATATCGGCGATCGCCGCCTCGACCCAGCCCATCGCGGTCCACCACACGATGATCGGCAAGGTCATGCAGAACAAGCCCATCTCAAAGCCCAGCGCGTGCGCGCAGCGCAGGCGGAAGGGGCGGCGGTCGGCAGTGCGCCCGGTGACGCGTCCCTCCACCCAGTCGAAGCAGGTGTTGTAGCTGCCATTCCAGATCGAGGCGATCAGCGCCAGCACGGCAAGCAGACCGATCGACTCGGCAATGGGCACGCCGCTCGCCCATGCGAAGGGCGGCGTGATCAGCAGCAGTCCGCCGATTTCGAACAGCGCAATCTGGCGCAGCCGATCGCCGAAGGAGCGAAGCTTGGGTTTGGATGACACAATTGAATCCTGCAAGGCAAGCGAAACCGGGGACAAGCTCCCCCAACACGGGTCGTCCCGTGAAAAACCGACGGTCGGCGCTTACAGCGGGCGGGGTCGTCCCCGCATCGGAACCAGAACGGCCGCGTGCGCGGCCACCTTCCTTGTAGCAAATCGACAGTCAAGCTGGCAAGCGCATCACGCATCACACCAGACCGTGCGAGCACAAGGCCTCTCCGCTGCGCACCGCCAGGATGGTGCACGACGGCGTCGCGGCTGCACCCTGTTACAACGCCTCCAACCCAAGCCCCCGGACACGGGCCATGAGCACCGCCTCCGGACTCCTTGCCGACTCCAAGCCTGCCGAGCTTCGATTCAGCACCATCGCAGGCTGGATCCATGCCACCAAGCGGCTAAACTGTTCACCCAAGCAACTCTCTCAGAGCGATTCCATCGCCACGTCCTGGGCGACGCGGCGACATCGCAAGGTTTCATACATGCTCACCACCCTACTCCCGACCGGCGCGCTCTTTGCCGGTGTAGCTCTTTTGTTGCTCGGCTCCGGCCTGCTCAATACCGTCGTCGCACTGCGTGGCAGTCTGGAAGGTTTTTCCGACACCACGCTCGGCCTGATCGGCTCCACCTATTTCCTCGGCTACTTTCTCGGCACCTTCATTGCGCCACGCCTGATCCGGCGCATGGGCCATATACGCGCCTTCGCCTTCTTCGGCGCGGCGGTGGCCGTGTGCATGTTGTTGCACGCCCTCATCGTCCATGCCCTGTTCTGGATGCTGCTGCGCGTCATCACCGGCGTTGCGCTGGTGGGCTTCTATGCCGTGATCGAGAGCTGGCTCAACGAGCAAACCCCCGCCGCACGTCGTGGCCAGGTCTTTGCCGTGTACATGGCGGTCAACCTGCTCGCGCTCGCTGGAGCCCAGCAACTGTTGCGCGTGGACGGGCCGGAGAGTTTCACCCTGTTCGCGATTGCCGCCATCTTCGTGTGCCTGTCACTGCTGCCGATGACCATGACACGCCTGCCGCAACCCCAGATCGGGCACGCCGCGAAGCTCGACCTGGGCATGGTGTGGCGGGCCGCGCCGGCGGCTTTCGTGGGAGCGATCTCTTCAGGCATCGCAATGGGCGCGTTCTGGAGTCTGGGCCCGATCTACGGCGAGCGCATCGGCCTCGACGCCGGCGGCATCGCAATGCTGATGACCAGCGCCATTCTCGGCGGCGCCCTGCTGCAGTGGCCTATCGGCCATCTGTCTGACAGCGGCGATCGCCGCAAAGCCCTCGGCATGGTCGCCACCGCGGCCACCGTCACCGCTGCGGTGATGGTCGCGATGGGCAGTTTCGAGATGGTCGCGCTGGTCGGGTTCTTCATCTTCGGTGGCGCGGCATTCACCGTTTACCCGATCGTGGTCGCGCACCTCATCGACCACCTGCATCAGCACGACATCCTCGCCGGCAACACCGGCATCCTCTTCCTGCACGGAGTCGGCGCAGCGGTCGGGCCGCTGATCGCGGGCGGACTCCTGGAGTATGTCGGCCCCACCGGTCTGCCCCTGCACTTTGCCATCTCGTTCGCACCACTGGCGATTTTCGCGCTGCTGCAGGCCAGGCGCAGCAAGGACGAAATCATCGATGAGGCGGCGGAATTCGCACCGATGTTGCGCACCTCGCCGGTCGCACTCGACATGGTGTCACCCGACGCGGAGACAGACTCGGCGCCCGCCTGCGCCACGGCAGACAAGGGCGAAGAAGACGGCGCGCCCGCGGTCGCTGCTGCCGAAACAGCGGCAGCAGCGACCGAAAAGGGTCGGGACATCGACTCCATACCGCCCATGCAGAGCCAATAGTTGCTGCCGCCCTCAGCAGAACCTTCGCAACAGCGGAAATCGAAGCGTTTGTTCATTTCAATCGCCGTCACGACGCAGGCTGACGCGGAGCTCAGCCTGCCATCCGCTGCGCCCACCACAGGTAGAGCGGAATCCCCAGCACCAGGTTGAAGGGGAAGGTCACCGCCAGCGCGGCTGCCACCCCCAGGGCCGGGTTGGCCTCGGGCACCGCGATGCGCATCGCGGTGGGCGCGGCAATGTAAGACGCGCTGCCAGCCAGCGTCATCATCAGCACCGTGCCGCCCAGACCCAGATCCATCGCCTGCGCCACGCCCCAGCCGCCCAGCGCCAGCACCGGCGGCAAGCTCAGCGCGCAGCCGATCAGGAACAACCCGGCACGGCGCAGATCGGGCAGGCGCTCGGCCGCGACCAAGCCCATCTCAAGCAGGAACAGGCACAGCGCTCCCTTGAACAGATCCACGAACAAGGGCGCCAGCGGCGCCGCACCTTCGGGGCCAGCCGCCCAGCCGATGAGGATGCCCCCGCCCAGCAACAGCACGCTCTTGTTTGCCAGCACTTCGTGCACCAGGGCCGCGGTGGCCGAGCTACCGTCGCTGGAACGCTGGCCCAAGCGCGCAAGCAAGGTGGCGACGATGAGCGCCGGCGCCTCCATCAGCGCCGCCAGCAGCGCGAGATGGCCTTCGACCTCGACGCCCCGCCCCGCCAGCACGGCCGCGCCCACGGCGAAGGTGACGATGCTCACCGAACCATAGTGCGCCGCCAGCGAGGCGGCATCGGCCCGGCCAAAGCGCAAGCGGAAGAGCGGAAACACGAAAAGCGGGATCACCGCCCCCAGGCCCATGGCCAGCCCAGCATCGCGCCACAGGGCGACATTCTCCGCGCGTGCAATCTCCACCCCGCCCTTCAGGCCGATGGCCAGCAGCAGGTAGATGGACAGGGTTTCAAACACTGCCGCCGGCAGGCGCAGGCCACTCTTGAGCAGCGAGGCCACAGCGCCGAGGGCAAAAAAGAAGGGAACAGCATCGATCATCGTCTGGTTTCCTGAGAATGTACGGGTAGGCCGCGCGTAGCAGCGGCTGCCTGGGATGGCTTGAGGCGCATTTTGCCGCAGCGCACACATACAGAAAAATCATTTATTCTTTTTGTTTTTATAGATTTTTATCTATGTATAAATCATGCGCCTGACCCTTCACCAACTACGCCTGCTACTCGCCGTCACCCGCGAGGGCAGCGTCTCGCGCGCCGCCCAGCGCCTGCACCTCACCCAGCCCACGCTGTCGACCCAGCTGCGCCAGCTCGCCGAACAGGTCGGCTTGCCACTGTTCGAGCGCGTCGGCCGCCGCCTGCATCTGACACCGGCGGGCGAGGTCGTGGTGGCAAGCGCAACGCGGCTGGAGCAGGAGCTCGAGCTGCTCGACGAGACGCTTGCCGAGCTGCGCGGCGACATCGGCGGGCGCCTGCGCCTGGCCGTGGTCAGCACCGCGGAGACCTTCATCCCCCGCCTGCTGGGCGAGTTCCGGCGCGAACGTCCGGCGGTGGAAGTGTCGTTGGTGGTATTGAACCGCGACGCCGTGCTGCGCCGGCTGGCAGACAACCTCGACGACCTCTACATCATGAGCCGCCCACCGCTGGCGCCGCCGGTGGTCGCCACGCCCTTTCTCGCCAACCCGCTGGTGGTGATCGCCGCCGCCGACCATGCGCTGGCCAGCCACAGCGGCGTGGCGCCGAGTGCGCTGGCCGATGAGGAGTTCGTCTTGCGTGAGCCCGGCTCGGGCACACGTCAGGCGGCAGAAGCCTTCTTCGCCAGCCATGGCCTGACGCTGCGCCCGCGCCTGGAGCTGGGCAGCAACGAAGCCGTCAGGCAGGCGGTGGCGGGCGGACTGGGCTTGTCACTGATGTCGGCACACGCGCTCGCGCATGCGGCCGAAGAGGGCATTGCCGTCCTGGCGGTTGAAGACACGCCGGTCATTACCCACTGGCAGGTGGTGCATCCCAGCGGCAAACGCCTCACTCCGCTGGCGGATGCCTTTCTACGCTTTCTGCAGGCACGCGCTCCGGAGCTGAATCGGGCGGCACAGGCACGGCTGGCAGCGGCACGGCACTAGCCGCGCCACCGTCGATGCGCCCCATGCGCAGGCGCGGCAAGGGTGCGGCATCACGGGCCGCGACCTCGCCACCCGCCACAACTTCGTCCCTGGCTACAGCCTCTTCCCTGGCTACAAGGTCACCGGCTGCAAGGTCACCGTTCACCGGCGCGGCCTGCCCGCCTGCTGGCATCAGCTCTTCCAGCGCCGGACACGCCTTGTCCGCACCCGCCTCCAGCTGCGGCAGCAGCGCCGTCGCCATCGACTTCAGGATCTGCACCGGCAGCGCCGAAGTAAAACGATGGGCGGCCGCGTCAGCTCCGATCACGTAGGCGGTGAGCACGCCAAAATGGCGCGGGCCGAGATAGAACACGAAGGTCGCCGTGCGGTTGAGCGCCGTGCCTGCACGCCCCCCGATGACGATGCGGTTGTCGCCAGTACCGGTCTTGCCGCCCAAGGTCAGCTCGCTGCCATCGGCAAGCCGGAAACTGCCCGCCAGGCGACGTGCGGTGCCACTTTCAACCACATCCGACAGCGCCCCGCGCAGGGCTGCTGCCACCTCCGGCGCCATCACCTGCTCGCCCGCGCCCGCGCGCACCGCGAAGGCGGTCTCGTAGGGCGTGGCCATGGCGAAGCGCAGGCGGTCGATGCGCAGCGTTGGCAGGCGCACGCCGTCGTTGACGATGATGCCCATCAACTCGGCGAGCGCCGCCGGACGGTCTCCCGAGCTGCCCAGGGCCGTTGCCAGCGAGGGCACGAGATGGCCGAAGGGATAGCCCAGCCGCGCCCAGCGCCTATGGATGTCGAGGAAGGCCTCGACCTCGAGCATGGTGAAGATGCGCGAATCCTGCGCGCTGCGCGAGCGCGTGCGAAACAGCCAGCGGTACACCGCCTGACGCTGCTCGGCGCTGGCCGCCAGCGCATCGGCCAGGCTGGCCTGGGGGTGCTGCATGCGATAGCCGACCAGCCACAGCTCGAGCGGATGCACGCGCGCCACATAGCCGCGATCGGGCAGATCAAAGGCTTGCGGCGCGTTACGGCTGTAAAGCTGGGCAATGCGCGCCTCAGTCAGCGCGGCATCGCCCAGGCGACGTGCGAGGAAGGCGGCGAGCGCGGCCGGCGGCGCTTCCGGTTCGAGATAGCGAAACACCGCCGACAGGCGCTCGGCGCTGGGGCGCAGGCCGTCGAGCAGCAAGCTGCGCATCTCTTCTGCCGAGCGCCCCTCGTACTTGCGCCAGAAGCGGCGCACGAAGGTCTGCCCCTCACGGTCGGCGAAACGCGCCAGATACTCGGCGCGGCGCGGGTCCTCGGCGTCTTCCAGCAGCTGCGCCGTGCTGCCCGGCACCTGGTACATGGTGTAGCGCACGATCTCGCGCATCAGGCGCACGAAAGGCAGGTTGATCGAGGCCCGCAGCGCTTCGCGCAGGGTGGGTTCGCGGCCATTGTCGCTGGCGTTGAAGTTGCCGAAAGTATGCACACCCCCGCCGGTAAAGAAACTCTCGCCCGGGCTGGCGGAGAAACGGCGTTCGAGCGCGGCCTCGAGCATGGCCGGCAAGCTACGGTCGCTGGTGGTCGCCAGATGGTCGATGGCCCAGCGCGTGAGCCTGTCCTGGCGTGCGACCTCCACCCGGCGCAGCGCCGGCACGTCGAGCACGGCAAGGCGGGCGTGCACTTCAGCCACGATCTCGAGGTAAGTGCTCAACACGCGCAGCTTGGCGGTGGAGCCGAGCTCGAGCTTGCTGCCCTCGTTGATGTCGAGCGGCTGGTCGGTGGTGTCGGTCTGCACGCGCACGCGGTTGCCGCCGGGCGTGCGTTCGACCAGGGTGAAGCTGTAACGCACCGCACCCAAGCTCGCCGGCACCAGCATGCGCTCACCGAGCAGGCCCTGGCTGCGGGCGAAGTCGGCGTCGGACAGGCGGTTCAGGTAAGTACCGACCGCCTGCTGCAAGTCGCCATGCAGCGTGGCGTCAAGCTCGGCGTCGAGCCGATCGAGGCTGTACAGCGAGCTGCCGAGCATGCCCGCCAGGCGTGCGCGCACAGCGGTCGAGCCCTTGCCCGGGCGCGCCGGCAGCAAGGCCGGGTCAGCGGCGAGCTCACGGAATGACAGGGGTTGTGCCAGTGCGGCCTCACGCAGCGCCGCGCTGATGATGCCTGCGCCGGCCAGCAGGCGCAGGTGGGCGTCGGTGCTGCGGCTCAGTTCGTCGCGGCCACGCGCCAGATACCAGGTCGGGCGACGGTGGGCAATCATCAACGCCACCACCTGGCGCAGCGCCCGGCCCTGCGCGCGCAAGACCTCACCCTGCCCATCCACCGCCGACAGCAGCGCATTGACACGGGCAAAGTCCGCCGCAAACCACACCCACAAGCCGTCGCCCAGGCCATTGACTTCGCCATGGCCGGGCGCGGCCGAGAGCGGCACAGTGTTGAGGTAGTCCAGCACCAGGCGGCGGCGCACCGGCAGCGTATTCTCGCCCTCGCGGTAGGCGCGTACGCTGGCCGACACCATCTGGCGCAGCTTCTCGCGCGCATCAAAGGTGATGCCGTCGGGCGAATGGCGGTACTTCTCGATCTGCGTCGCCAGCGTGCTGCCGCCCGGGGCGTCAAGGTCGGCATTGAACATGCGCCCCACTTGCGCCAGCGCAGCGCGCGCGAAACGCGGCCAGTCCACCGCCGGGTTCAGCGTCGGCCGCGACTCATCGAGCAGATCGCGGTTCTCGATGAACAGCAAGGTCTGCGCCACCACCGCGGGCACGGCGGCAAAGTCGGCGTAGCTGCGCTCGGGGTAGCGAAAGTCGTAGAGCGGTGCGCCACGACAATCGCGCACATCGAGCCCGGCGCGCGTTTTCTCCGCATAGGGCGGGGAGAACCCCTGATCGACGTAGTCCAGCAAAGCCGGGCTGAAGCGGGTCTGGGCAGTGAGGGCGAAACCACGCGCTTGCAGACGCTCGATGAAACGCGGCAGCTCAGTGTAGCCCAGGCGCTGATCGAAGGGGCCGTGTGCCGGATAGCGCACGGCATCGCTGTGGCCTGCAACGCGCGCATAGTCGAGCTGTGCAGCATGGCGGCTGATGAGGCGCGCCTGCAGGCGCGAGTTGTGCAGTTCGTGCGCCAGCAACACGCCCCCCGCCACCAGCGCCACCAGCACGCTGATCAGGATTGCCGCGCCCAGCACATGCAGCGGCCGCACGCGACGCGGGCGCGATGTGACAGACCTGCGGGCGGAAGAGGGTGTGCGGGAATTCACCGCGTGACGGATCGATATTGCATTGCGTCAATTATCCGCAATTTGGTGCGGAAAAATGACACTGTTACAGCCACACAACAGGAAGCCAGATCGGCAGGCGAAGCGGCCGCCAGCGTGCTGTCACGCCGCAGGCGCTCAAACGCCAAGCGCCTGCTGCAGATCCTCTAGCAGGTCCGCCACCGGCTCGATGCCCACCGACAGCCGCAACAGGTCCGGCGGGCAGCGACTGGTCGGCCCCTCCACGCTGGCACGGTGCTCGATCAGGCTCTCGACCGAGCCCAGCGAGGTGGCGCGCTTGAACACCCGCACCCGCGCCGCCACCTCACGCGCAGCGTCCTCACCCGCCCGCACCCGGATCGACAGCATGCCGCCGAAGCCTCCGCTCATCTGCGCCGCAGCGATCGCGTGCCCCGGATGCGAGGGCAGGCCCGGATACAGCACCTGTGCAACCGCTGGGTGCTGCTCGAGCGCGCCCGCCAGCTGCAGCGCATTGGCGCAGGCGGCGCGCACGCGCAGGTGCAGGGTACGCATGCCTCGCAGCAGCAGCCAGGCCTCGAACGGCCCCAGCACCGCGCCCCCGAGGTTGCGCATGCTGCGCACGCGCTGCCACAGCGCCGAATCCTCACGCGTGATGAGGGCTCCGGCGACGACATCGGAATGCCCGTTGAGATACTTGGTGGCCGAATGCAGGACGATGTCGGCACCCAGCGCCAACGGCTGGCTCAGCACCGGCGTGGCCACGGTGGAGTCCACCAGCGTGTGCGCGCCATGCTTTTGCGCGAGCGCGATCGCAGCGCGCAGATCGGTCACTTCCCAGGTCGGGTTGGCCGGGGTCTCTATCCACAGCAGACGGGTGGGCGCGGCGGCGAGCTGACGGTCGAGATCGGCGAGGTCGACGTTGTCGTAGAAGGCGAGCTCGATGTAGCCGTGCTCGGCCAGGTCCAGCAGCCACTTGCGCAAACCCCAGTACATGGCCCGTGGCGCCACGACGCGATCGCCCGCCTGCAATGCCTGCAACACAGCGCTTGCTGCGGCATGACCGGAGGCAAACACGAGCGCCTGCGTACCGCCTTCGAGCTGGCGCAATACCTCTTCCACCTCGATGTAGGCCGGGCTGCCGTCACGCGAGTACATCCGCCCTCCGGGATAGCCGCCATCCTCTCCACGCTCGAAGGTGCTGGCCAGGTGGATGGGCGGGACGATGTCCCGATAAGGCTCGGCAACACGGCCAAGACCATGAACGGTGAGGGTTTCAAGTGAAGGCATGACGGACATTTCGGTGCGGCTCCGGGAGCTGAACGGATGAGCCAGTCATCTTAATGCAGCATGCCGCCGCCTGCGCCCCGAGCGCGCACGCATCGACCACAGGCAAGCATCAAGCTGGCAGGACTGCATGCTGCGCGAGCTGCAGCCAGGTGAAAAGAGTATTATTTACATTGATACAAATATATTTGCTAGAATACAAACCTTACAACTCTAAATGCTGGCGTTTCAGTAGCACATAGCACAGCCTGTTCTGTGGTTGATCTTCGTGCTGCGTCCCGGCGTTACCGACTGCAAATGCATCTCCGCCACCCTGGCGGCATGGCCGGCTCTTTTCCGGCCATTTGTTGTGGGCCGGTTTCTCCCCTGCGCTGTTGCCATACCTGGCTGATCGCTGCGCCAGCGACTCATCGATGCAGGCAAAACTTGTCGTAAAGAATCTATACAAGGTCTTCGGGGAGCATCCCCGCGAGGCCATGAAAATGGTCGAGCAAGGGCTGGACAAAGCCGCGATCTTCGCGCGCAGCGGCCAGACCCTGGGCGTCAATGACGCCTCGTTCGAGGTCAATGAGGGCGAGATCTTCGTGGTCATGGGCCTGTCGGGCTCGGGAAAATCCACCCTGGTGCGGCTGCTCAACCGGCTGATCGAACCGACCGCCGGCCAGGTGCTGGTCGATGGCCGCGACATCGCGCGCATGTCCGACACCGAGCTGCGTGATTTTCGGCGCAAGCACATGAGCATGGTGTTTCAGTCCTTTGCGCTCATGCCGCACCTGAGCGTGGTGGAGAACACGGCCTTCGGCCTCATGCTCGCCGGCGAAGCGGAGCAGACACGCACCCAACGCGCCATGGTCGCGCTTGAACAGGTCGGGCTGGCGCAATGGGCGGAGAGCTATCCGGACGAGCTCTCGGGCGGCATGCAGCAGCGCGTCGGCCTCGCCCGCGCCCTGGCGAACGACCCCGACATCCTGCTCATGGACGAGGCCTTCTCCGCGCTCGACCCCCTGATCCGTGCCGAGATGCAGGACGAACTGGTCAAGCTGCAGGCCGGCCACAAGCGCACCATCATCTTCATCTCCCACGACCTCGACGAGGCCATCCGCATCGGCGACCGCATTGCCATCATGGAAGGTGGCAACGTGGTCCAGGTGGGCACCGCCGAGGAGATCCTGCGCAAGCCGGCCAATGACTATGTGAGGTCCTTCTTCCGCGGCGTGGACGCCAGCTCCATCCTGTCGGCGGCCGATCTCGCCCGCCGCACCCAGGTCAACATCATCGACCACGCCGGCATGGGCGTGCACAGCGCCCTCGAACGGCTGCGCAGCCACGACCGCGAATTCGGCTACGTGGTCAGCCCGGACCAGCGGCTGATGGGCGTGGTGTCGGTGGATTCGCTGAAGAAAGTGGCGCGCAGCAGCGACAACCCCAAGCTTCGCGAGGCCTTCCTGCCTGGCGTCGAAAGCGTGGCCCACGACTGCCCCATCGCCGGCCTCTACGAACCCTTGACCCAGCATCCCTACGGCCTGCCGGTGGTTGACGCCAAGGGCCGCTACCGCGGCTCCATCACCCGCAACACGATGCTCGAGTTCCTGCATGCACAAAACTCGGAGACGAGCCAATGAGCGATCAAGACACCTCCAATCCGTGGGCGACAAGCACTGAAACCACCCCTGCCCCGGCAGCACCCAGCAATCCCTGGGGCAGCACGAGCGCCGACGACAGCGCCGCGACGAGCGCACCCGGCGCTGACGACTGGCTGATCGAGGCCGCGCTGCCCGGCGATGCCAGCGCACCGGCCTTCGACTGGGCCCAGCCCTTCGACGGCGCGGTGATCCCCCTTGACGAGTGGGTGGACAGTGGCCTGACGTGGACGGTGGACAACTTTCGCCCCGCCTTCCAGGCCGTGCGCGTGCCCATCGATGCCACGCTGAACGGTATCGAGCATGGGCTGCTGGCGGTGCCGCCGCTGCTGATGATTGCCCTCATCGGGCTCATCGCCTGGCAGGCGAGCGGGCGCCGGCTGGCGTTCGGCACTGTCCTGTCACTGCTGGTGATCGGCTTCATCGGCGCCTGGAGCGAAGCCATGGTGACGCTGTCGCTGGTACTTACCTCGGTCGTGTTCTGCATGCTGCTGGGCCTGCCGCTGGGCATCCTGATGGCACGCAGCGAGCGCCTGGAGAAGCTCGCCCGCCCTGTGCTCGACGCCATGCAGACCACACCCGCTTTCGTCTATCTGGTGCCGGTGGTGATGCTGTTCGGCATCGGCAACGTACCCGGCGTGGTGGTGACGATCGTGTTCGCGCTCCCACCGCTGATCCGGCTCACCAACCTGGGCATCCGCCAGGTGCGCCCGGACCTGATCGAGGCCGCGCTCGCGTTCGGCGCCTCACCGTGGCAGCTACTCACCCGCGTGCAGCTGCCGCTGGCGATGCCGACCATCATGGCCGGCATCAACCAGACGCTGATGCTGGCGCTGTCGATGGTGGTGATCGCCTCGATGATCGCCGTGGGCGGGCTGGGCCAGATGGTGCTGCGCGGCATCGGCCGCCTCGACATGGGCCTGGCAACGATAGGCGGGCTGGGCATCGTCATCCTCGCCATCATCCTCGATCGCATCACCCAGGCCATGGCCACACAGGAGCGCAAGAGCGGGCGCTGGTACGAAAGTGGCCCCCTCGGGCTGTTGTTCGGCAAACGCCAGCCCAAGCCAGCTCAGCACCCAGCCGACGAGACCGACATCGGCGCACAGCAACGCGCCTGATCCCGACACCGGCCTATCCCCTTACTGACACACTCATTACCGCACCCACACAGGAGTCCTGCATGCAAAAAAGACGTTTCCTCAAGAACATTCTCGGTGGCGCCGCCATCGCCCTGGCCGCTGCCGCCCCTTTCCACGCCCATGCTGCCGAAATGCCGGGCGCGGGGGTGAAGGTGCAGCCGCTGAAGAGCTCGATCGCCGAAGAGACCTTCCAGACCCTGCTCGTCATGCAGGCGCTGAAGGACCTGGGCTATGAGGTCGAGCCCATCAAGGAAATCGAATACGCCGCCGGCCATATCGCAATCGGCAACGGCGACGCCACCTTCATGGCCGACCATTGGGATCCACTACATGTGGATTTCTACGAAAAGGCCGGCGGCGACGCCAAGCTGTATCGTCAGGGCGTGTATTCGGACGGCGCGCTGCAGGGCTACCTGATCGACAAGAAGACCGCAGACCAGTACGGCATCAAGAGCATCGATCAGCTCAAGGACCCCGCCATCGCCAAGCTGTTCGACACCGACGGCGACGGCAAGGCCGACCTCGCCGGCTGCAACCCGGGCTGGGGCTGCGAGAAAGTCATCGAGCACCACCTCGACACCTATGGCCTGCGCGACGCAGTCACGCACAAGCAAGGCTCCTACGCCGCCATCATCGCCGACACCATCACCCGCCAGCAGCAGGGGCAGGCCGTGCTCTATTACACCTGGACACCGTACTGGGTGAGTGGCGTGCTGGTTCCGGGCAAGGACGTGACCTGGCTGCAGGTGCCGTTCTCGGCCCTGCCGGGCGAACGCAAGGATGTCGACACCGCCCTGCCGGACGGCTCCAACTATGGTTTCCAGGCCAACAAGCAGCACATCGTCGCCAACCGCGCATGGGCCATGGCCAATCCGGCGGCGGCGAAACTGTTTGCCGTCATGAAGCTGTCGAACAACGACATCAGCGCGCAGAACAAGCGCATGCGTGACGGCGAGGACAAGGAGGCCGACATCGAGCGCCACGTCGCAGGCTGGATCAAGGGCCACGCCGACGTTTACCAGGGCTGGCTCAAGGCCGCGCGCGCAGCGGCGCCGCAGTAAGCACTCGCCTGCGTCGGCCACCTCAGCGCCCGCCCCTGGCTGCCACCGAGCAGCCGCGGGCGGGCGTTTTCCATCTGGGTGCCTGTCAGCTCCCCAAGGCAGCGAGTGCCGCACTCAGCGTTGCCGCGTCCACACCGTCCGCCAGCACACCCACCGGCGCACCTGCGAGCCACAGCGCGTTGCCCTTCATCTCGAAGGCTGCGCCCTGCTTCAGTGCCGACACCACACCACCGGCCTCGCGCGGCGAGGCAAAGCCCTCGCCCTGCAGCAGCAGCCCCCCTTCGGCATCGACGAGCTTGAAGTGAAAGCGGCCGTCGGCTTCGCGGTATTGCTTGAACTGGGGCAGCGCAGCCTTGGCCTTTGCGCTCACCACCGGCCTGGCCGCCGCGGCCAGATTGCGCAGACCAACGGCATGGCGCAACTCGCCAATGAAAGGCGTGGCGATCGCGCGCGCCTTGGCCGCGCCCTCGTGCAGCAGGCGTTCGATCTGGGTCGGATCGGCGATCAAGGCGTCGTACTTTTCCCGCATCGGTGCGACGCTGCTCTCGATCTTGTCGAACAGCGCCTGCTTGGCCTCGCCCCAGGCGATGCCGGACTCGAACGCGGCGCGCATCGCGCGTGTTTCCTCGGCGCTGGCGAAAGCGCGGTAGAGCTCGAACAGCGCCGATGTATCGGCGTCCTTGGGCTCACCCGGCGCTTTCGAGTCGGTGACGATGGAGAAGATCAACTTCTTCAGCTCGGCGGGCGGGGCAAACAAGGGAATGGTGTTGTCGTAGCTCTTGCTCATCTTGCGCCCGTCGAGTCCGGGCAAGGTGGCGACCGAAGCGTCGATCGCGGCCTCGGGCAGCACGAAGTGTTCGCCGTAGATGTGGTTGAAGCTGCCGGCGATGTCGCGCGCCATCTCGATATGCTGGATCTGGTCACGCCCCACCGGCACCGAATGCGCCTTGAACAGCAGGATGTCGGCCGCCATCAGCACCGGGTACATGTACAGACCCATGTTGACGCCAGCGTCCGCGTCAACGCCCTCAGCGAGGTTCCTGTCCACCGCCGCCTTGTAGGCATGGGCACGGTTGAGCAGGCCCTTGCCGGCCACGCAGGTGACCAGCCAGGTGAGCTCGGGGATCTCGGGGATGTCGGACTGGCGATAGAACCACACGCGCTCGGTGTCCAGCCCGGCGGCAAGCCAGGTGGCGGCGATTTCCAGCGTCGAACGCTGCACGCGCAAGGGATCGGTGGTCTTGATGAGGGCGTGGTAGTCGGCGAGGAAGTAAAAGCTCTCCACCCCCGCACGCTGGCTGGCGGCGATCGCCGGGCGGATGGCACCGGCGTAGTTGCCGAGATGAGGCGTGCCCGAGGTGGTGATCCCGGTGAGGACGCGCTGGACAGTCATGGATCGCTCCGGCAGAAACTTGGACAAAGAGCGCGAGTTTAACGGCTTACGCGCGACGGGATAAGGCGCACGACGCGTACCATTCCAGGCTCGGCGGCCACAGCCCTGCCCCAGCCAGCAGCGCAGGCGAACAGGAAATGCACGGAACAACACCCGGCGTTCGAAGACAAAACGCAGTTGCCGCCTGGCTGCACACCCGCCCCCGGGCACATTCACCCCACTGAAAAAATCGAACAAGGAGCCCTGAACCCATGCTGGAAGACCTCACCAACCTGGACTGGATAAGCACCTACGCCCTGCCCTGGGGCATCAATGTGCTGCTTGCCATCGGCACCTTCATTGTCGGGCGCTGGATCGCGGGCATCGTCGTGGGCGTGGCGCGCAAGCTGCTCACCCGCGCGCGCATCGATGTGATTCTGGTGAATTTCATCGTCTCGATCCTGAACGGCGTGCTGTGGCTGGTCGTCATCATCGCCGCCCTCAATCGACTCGGCGTGGACACCACCTCGCTGGTGGCGCTGATTGCAGCCGCTGGTCTGGCCGTTGGCCTGGCGCTTCAGGACTCGCTGAAGAACTTCGCCGCCGGCGTCATGCTGATCCTGTTCCGCCCCTTCAAGGCTGGCGACTTCGTCGAGGCCGGTGGCACCTCGGGCGTGGTGGAAATGATCAACATCTTCAGCTCCACCTTCCGCACCGTGGACAACCGCGAGATCATCGTGCCCAACGGCGCCATCTACTCCGGCGTGATCACCAACTACTCCGCCCGCCCCACGCGGCGCATCGACCTGCTGTTCGGCATCGGCTACGACGACGACATCCGCAAGGTGAAGACCATCATCGAGCAGGTGCTCAAGGCCGAGCCGCGTGTGCTGGCCGATCCCGCACCCTTCATCGGCGTCGCCGATCTGGCCGACAGCAGCGTCAACATCCACGTCCGGCCGTGGGTCAGGACAGACGACTACTTCGGCGCCATGTGCGACCTGAAGGAAAACATGAAGATCGCCTTCGACGAGAACGGCATCACCATCCCCTACCCGCAGATGGACATGTACCAGCACGTGGTGCACGCCGCCCCCGCACAGGAGCTCAAGCGCTGACCGGTATCAGGCGCGGACAGGCGCAGCAGACGTCGATCGGGATACCATTGCGCCTGCGTTCGCTGGTGCTCTTTCCATCAGCGCCCGCCCCGCCCTCCTTGAACCACTCAGCGTCGATTCCATCGTGAGCCTGCCCCCACCCGAACGACCCCGCGTGCCGACCATCACCGTCGGCCTGCGCCCTCACCCCGCGACCCGCCCGCTCGAAGCCGGCACGGACAGCGCCCCCGCCCGTGTGTCGGCGGTGGGCATGCTGCTGGCGACGATGTACGCCGCGCCCGATGGCACGGCGGTGTTCGAGTTCAAGCTCGAAGACACGGAGCTCGACGGCCTGCGCATTCCGCCCCCAGCCAGGCCGGGCCCGGCCGACGAACTGTGGAAGCACACCTGCTTCGAAGTCTTCATCGGCATCAAGGGCGAGCCCGCATATCGCGAATTCAACTTCTCGCCCTCGGGCCAGTGGGCGGTCTACGACTTTCGCGCCGAGCGCGAGCGCAACGACGATTTCCGCCTCGCGGCCGCTCCGCAGCTGCGCTTCGAGCGCGACGACAAGGAGGTCTGGCTCGAAGCATGCCTGCCCGCAGACGCGCTGCCGGCGGCAGCGCCCGGCACTGAATTCGAGCTCAGCCTCGCCGCCGTCATCGAACGCGCCGACGGCGAGCTCGAGTACTGGGCGGTGCAACATGGTCCAGGCGAACCGGATTTCCATGCGCGCGACAGCTTCGTGCTGATGTTCAAGACCTGGGCCGAGCCCAGTGAAAAATCCCGATGAGCAGCGTCCGTTTCGGCCTCGACCGCCTGCTCACCGACCCTGCGCTACGCCAGCCGCTGGCTGACAAACGCGTCGCCCTGCTCGCCCACCCGGCGTCGGTAACACGCGAACTGACGCATGCGCTCGACGCCCTCGCCGCCCTGCCCGACCTCACCTTGTCAGCCGCCTTCGGCCCGCAGCACGGTCTGCGCGGCGACAAGCAGGACAACATGGTCGAGTCGGCCGACTACATCGACCCGCTGCTGGGCATTCCGGTGTTCAGCCTGTATGGCGAGCTACGCCGCCCGAGCGCGGCGATGATGGACAGCTTCGACGTGCTGCTGGTCGACCTGCAGGACCTCGGCTGTCGCATCTACACCTTCATCACCACGCTGCGCTATGTGCTCGAAGAAGCGGCCCGCCACGGCAAATCGGTGTGGGTGCTCGATCGCCCCAACCCGGTCGGCCGCCCGGTCGAAGGCCTGACCCTGCGCCCGGGCTGGGAAAGTTTCGTCGGCGCCGGCGCGCTGCCGATGCGCCACGGCATGACGATGGGCGAACTGGCGCGCTGGTTTGTCGCCACCCTGGGGCTGAACGTCGATTGCCGTGTGATCGAAATGGAGGGCTGGCGACCCGACCTCGCGCCCGGTTACGGCTGGCCGCTGGGTGAGCGCAGCTGGATCAACCCCAGCCCCAATGCACCCAACCTGTCGATGGCACGCGCCTACGCCGGCACGGTGATGCTCGAAGGCACGACCCTGTCCGAAGGCCGCGGCACCACCCGTCCGCTGGAGCTGTTCGGCGCGCCCGCGCTCGACGCCGCTGCGCTCATCACCACCATGCGTAGCCTGGCACCCGACTGGCTGCACGGCTGCGTGCTACGCACATGCTGGTTCGAGCCCACTTTCCACAAGCACGCCGGCGAGTTGTGCGCCGGCATACAGATTCACGTCGAAGACCCCACGCACTACGATCACGCCGCCTTCCGCCCCTGGCGGCTGCAGGCGCTGGCCTTCAAGGCCATCCGCCAACTCCAGCCTGACTACCCGCTGTGGCGCGACTTTGGCTATGAGTACGAATTCGACCGCATCGCAATCGACCTCATCAACGGCTCGCCGCTACTGCGCCAATGGGTGGACGACGCCACCGCCAGCCCGCTCGACCTCGATGAGCTCGCTGGCGCAGACGAAGCGGCCTGGATGGAGACCCGGCGCCCCTATCTGCTCTACCCGGCCTGAACCCGTCTGCCTGCACCCCGGAAAATACGAGGGCTTCGCCCCTTCACGCGCGGCCGCAGTCGGGGTAAAAGAGTCAGGCGACACGACCTGCAACCCACTTTTTACAAGCGAGCCCTTGCGTGATGAAACACGGCCTCCAGATCTTTGCCTGCAACGCCAGCCGCGAACTTGCGGGCGAAATATGTCAACGTCTTGGCCTGCGCCTCGGTCAGCTGGATATTTCACGCTTCTCCAATGACAACCTGCGCGTGCAGGTGCAAGAGAATGTGCGCGAGCGCGACGTGTATGTCGTACAGTCCTTCACCGAGCCGGTGAGCGAGCACATCATGGAGCTGATGATCACGCTCGACGCCATGCGCAGCGCCTCGGCGCAACGCATCACCGCGGTGATCCCGTATTACTCCTATGCGCGCTCCGACAAGAAGGACGCGCCGCGCATCTCCATCACCGGCCGCCTCATCGCCGACATGCTCAAGACCGCCGGTGCCGACCGTGTGCTCACCATGGATCTGCACGCCGACCAGGTGCATGGCTTTTTCAGCGTTCCGGTCGATCACCTCACCGCCATCCCGGCCATCGCCGAGCATTTCCGCCGCCATCACGACCTGTCCAACATGGTCGCGGTAGCCACTGACGCCGGCGGCGCCAAGCGCGTCGGGCGCTTCTCCGAGCGCCTCGGCATCCCGATGGCGATCATCGACAAGCGCCGCGTCAGCGACACCGACGTCAAGCACGGCGAGGTGGTTGGCGACGTGCGCGGTCGTGACGTGGTGATCTTTGAAGATGAGATTTCCACCGGCGGCACCCTGGTGTCCACCGTCGCCACCCTGAAAGCCGCCGGCGCGCGCAGCATCCATGCCGGTGCCGTGCACGGTGTGCTGTGCGGCCCGGCCATCGAGCGTCTGCGTGACGCCGACATCGATTCGGTGGTGGTCACCAATACCGTTGGTCTGCCCGAAGAAAAGCGCCTGGCGAAGATCACGACGCTCAGCGTGGCGCCGCTGTTCGCCGCCGCGATCGAGCGCATCCACGGTGGGCAGAGCGTGGGCGCGCTGTTCGAGTAAAGGCGCAAGCGGGCCAGGCGGGCCGCAAATCAGCGCGCCCGGCTCGTGCAGGATACGGTTCAGCCTTGCCATTCGCGACCCGCATCTTCATCAGCAGCGGCGCTGCGTGCAGCGCTCAATCGGGTCGTGACGCCGACACCAGCCAATAGGTGACACCCAAGGCAAGAACGATGGCGCCGATACCGAGCAGGTAGGTCGGTGCCAAGGTCTGCAGGTCGAGCACGATCACCTTGCGCGCAATGGCCATCAGCGCGGTGGCGATCACGAGCTTGACGTGGATGACGTCATCGCGCAGGTAGAGCGTGATATTGACGAAGATCTCGATCGCAATCAGAACCGCGAGAAAAGCTGCGAAGACAACAAAAATATCATCCAGCCGCAGCAGAAAAACAGGTGGGCTTGCGAGCTTTTCGTAGAGCACCAGCACCACATCGGCCACGCTCAGCAAAATCACCACCACCATCAGAATCGCAAGAACACGGATTGACTGGCGGATGATCCAATGCAGCCGATCGACCAAAGGGTCGTCAGCGCGCTCACCGAGCTGGTTTTCACCACCGGCGAGCAGTTTGTCCGGTGCTATGTTCATGATGTTCTCAACAAGACAGGGGCGGCGGCAGGCCGCCCCTTGGTCCTCAGTTCAGTTCCCGCGTGCGAGCGGGAACCGTCATCGGGCTCAGGCCCCATTTCTGCAAGGCGTGGCCGAGCAGATCGACCTCGCTGGCGGTTTCGACGCCGTCGGCCTTGACCACGTCCTGCATCGCCTGCAGTAGCGCGGCCTGTAGCGCCGGGTCGCGGATGTCTTCGAGCAACAAGGCAAAGGCTTCGTCGGCCAGTTTCAGATGAACGGCGTCAAGGTAGTTCGCCCCCATCAGCAGGTCATCGCAGTATTCACGCAGGATGCGTTCAAACTCCACCTGGCCGATGCTCAGTCGGGCGGCGAGCTCGGTTTGCATGGCGGTATCGAATTCGTCCTGGCCCAGCCCACCATCGGCGAGCACAGTTGCGGCGAGAAGGCGGGCAACGGCGGGCGTGCTGTTGGTTTTGTAGTGACGCATGGTGCAATCTCCTCAGGAGTGGTTGGGTCGTGATCGCTGTCGCATTGGCCGAAGCCCGTTTTGCGAGGCAGCGGAATCCACTCTAGCGGTGAGTCATCCCTTTAAAAAGTCGAGTATCTTTTGATGAATGATCGATTTTTTGGATGAAACCACGATGACTGATCTCAACTACAAGCACCTGCGTTACTTCTGGATGGTGGGCCGGGTCGGCACCATCGCCGCCGCGAGCAAGCTGCTCAATGTCACACCACACGCAATCAGCGCCCAGCTCGCGAGCTTCGAAGCCAGTTTGGGGAGCACGCTGTTCCGCCGCGTCGGGCGGCGGCTGGAAATGACCGAAGCCGGCGAGCGCATCCTCGGCCACGCCGATGAAATCTTCGCGCTCGGCGATCAGATCGTCGAAACCCTGCGTGACGGGGCGCAAAGACGCGGGCTGCCATTTCGTATCGGCATCCCGGACTCGATGCCAAAATCGATCGTGTACCGCCTGATCGAGCCCGCACTGCACCTCGAGCGCCCGGGCCGTCTGGTGTGCCGTGAAAGCCCACTGCCGGCGCTGATGGCCGAACTGGCGGTGCGCCGGCTCGATCTGATCATCGCCGACCGCCCCATCCCGCCCAACCTCAGCGTGCGTGGCTACAGCAATCTGCTGGGTGAAAGCACGCTGACCGTATTCGGCAGTCCGGCGTTGTGCGAGCGCCTGCACGGCGGGTTCCCGGCACGGCTGCATAGCGCGCCCTTTCTGCTACCGGGGGAAGATGTCGCCTTTCGCGGTGCGCTCATGCAATGGTTCGACAAGCAGCGCATTCAGCCTGACATCGTCGCCGAACTGGACGACAGCGCGCTGATGAAGGCCTTCGGCCAGGGCGGGGCGGGCCTGTTCGTGGCGCCAAGCGCCATTGCGTCCTACATCTGCGCTCAGTATCAGGTGCGCGCACTGGGTGAAATCAGCAGCGTACGCGCGCAGATCTATGCCATCACCACCGAACGCCGGCTCAACCATCCGGTCATGGAAGCGATCCGCCTGCAGGCCGCCGCAGCGCTGCAGGCGGATGCACAGTAAGGACGTCGTGCGCCGCTTCAGCCGGCTTGCTGGCCGTCCTGCTGCGCGGCGACTTCGGCACGCACTGCGTCCATATCAAGGCCGCGCACGCCTTCGATGACCTGATCGAGCGCACTGGCCGGCAGCGCACCCGACTCGCGAAACACCATCACGCCTTCGCGGATCACGGCGATGGTCGGAATCGAGCGAATCTGGAAGCTAGCAGCAAGCTCCTGCTGGGCTTCGGTGTCGATCTTGCCAAAAACGATGTCCGGGTGCGCCACCGACGCGGCCTCGTAAGTGGGCGCGAAATTGCGGCAAGGGCCGCACCAGGACGCCCAGAAATCGAGGAACACGATCGGGTTCTTTGCCAGCACTTCGTCAAAGTTTTCGGTGGTGAGTTCGAGGGTGGCCATGTCAGCGCGCTCCGTTGGATAAAGGCCGTCGATGCTACCCCAGAGCGGCGTACGACCCAAGCCGGCGACCCGGGCCCAGGACCTCAGGCGCGGTCGGTGGGCCCGGCGTGCAGAATGCCATCCACACGCTCGTAGAGCTGAGCGATGTTGAGCGGTTTGGCAAGAAAGTCGTCCATCCCGGCGGCAAGGCAGATCTGGCGGTCTTCTTCGCGCACACTGGCGGTCATGGCCACGATCGGCGTGCGGCGCAGGCCGTGTTCGTGCTCGTGGATGCGCCGGCGCCGGCTTGCCTCCAGCCCGTCCATGACTGGCATCTGCAGATCCATCAACACCAGGTCGAACCCCTCGCGACTCATCCTGTCCAGGCCCTGCAGACCGTTGTCGGCCACACTGACCGCGTAGCCACGCCGCGCAAGCAAGGCCACGGCGAGCTTCTGATTGATCGCATTGTCCTCAACAACGAGGATGGCGGGACTGCGCTGCGTTGCGGGGGCCTCGGTGAGCGCTTGCGCGCCCACATCCACGCCAGACTCCGACTCAGGGGCCGGCCCCTTGAGCGCGAAGGGAAGGGTGAAGAAGAAATGGGCGCCCTGACCGGGATGACTCTCCACCCCGAGCGCCCCACCCATCAACTCCACCAGTCGGCGCGAGATGGACAGCCCCAGGCCGGTGCCACCGAAGCGACGCGAAGTGGAGGAGTCAGCCTGAGCAAAGGCGTCGAACACCAGCGCCTGCACCTCAGGATCGATACCGATGCCGGTATCCCTGACCGAAAACCCGACCACGAGCGCCTCTTCCAGGGTGTCTACCACCGAAACCGAGACCGTCACCTCGCCGTGCTGGGTGAACTTGATGGCGTTGCCGGTGAGGTTGGTCAGCACCTGCTTTAGCCTGAGCGCATCACCGACCACCGTGTGCGGCACATCGGGCGCGACTTCGAGGCGCAATTCAAGCCCCTTGGACTTGGCCGGTGCCGCCAGCACCTGAGTGGCGACGCGCAAGGTGTCGTGCAGATCGAAAGGCTCGCGTTCGATGTCGACCTTGTCAGCCTCGATCTTGGAGAAATCGAGGATGTCATTGAGGATGCGCAGCAGGGAGTCGGCCGAAGCCTGGATCATGCGCAGGTGGTCGGGCACTTCAGGGTCGAGCGGATCCATGAGCGCGAGCTCGGTGAGACCGATGATGCCGTTCATCGGCGTGCGGATCTCGTGGCTCATGTTGGCCAGAAACTGGCTCTTGCTGCGGTTGGCAATCTCGGCCTGATCGCGCGAGGCCTGTAGCTCCCTGATCATCTCGCGGCGCTCGACGCTGAGCCGGATCGAGTTGATCAGCATGGTGCGCAGGTTGTTGGCCCCCGCAATGATCACGCCCATGAACAGCAGCGCCGCCACTGCCAGCACCGTGTCGGCAGGCTCACGATGGTCGAAGAAGGCGATCAGCGAAATCGGCAGCACCGACACCAGCACATAGGTGCGCAAGGCCAGGCGCGAGGGCGCCAGCATGGGCACGGCGCCGGCAATGGTCGCGCCGACCATGCCCGCGGTGAAGAAGCGCGCCTCGCTGCTGACACCGATCATGAAGACGCAGACGCCCGCAGCCCAGCCGAGCGCGGACAGCGTGCTGCCAATGTAGTAGCGGCGAAACCACAGATTGGCCTCAGCCGGACCACTCACCGTGCGTTGGTATACACGCACGAGCGCGGCGCGGCCGGCGGAGATGCAGACCATCGCCGCCACCCACCACGCCGCACGCACGGGGGAAACCCCCAGAAAGACGTTACCGACCGCAATCAGCGCGGCGATGAGGGCGAGGTTGAGCTGGGCGAAGAGGGCGTTGCGGTACAGCAGCGAGACCGCTTCGTACCAGCTCACTGCGCCGACCACACCTCTGGCTCCAATGCTCACGTCTCGACCATCCAAACGTTAGGCGACCCTGCCTGGCACAAGGCCACAGGCCGCAAGGGCCTTGTGGATTCAATACAAGCCCGGCTCAGAGCAGAGGCGCCAACCAGCGTGCGGCCTCCTCCACTTCCATGCCGGTGCGCTGCGCCCAGTCCTCGAGCTGATCGCGGCCGATCCTGGAGACCGCAAAATAATGACTGTCCGGATGCGAAAAATAGAAACCGCTCACCGCGGCCGCCGGCATCATCGCGTAGCTTTCGGTCAGCTCCATGCCGATGCGGGCGCGTGCGCCGAGCAGCTCGAACAAGGGCCCTTTCGAAGTATGGTCCGGACACGCAGGATAGCCAGGCGCGGGGCGGATGCCGCGGTATTTTTCCGCGATCAGCGCCACATTGTCGAGCGCTTCATCGGCGGCATAGCCCCAGCACTCCCTGCGTATGCGCTCGTGCAGCCATTCGGCGCAGGCCTCGGCGAGACGATCAGCCAGGCTCTTGAGCATGATGGCGCGGTAGTCGTCATGCGCGGCCTCGAACTCGGCGAGCTTGGCTTCGATGCCCAGGCCGGCGGTCACCGCGAAGGCGCCGACCCAGTCTTCCACGCCGGAATCCTTGGGCGCAATGAAGTCCGCCAGGCACCAGTGCGGCTTGCCCGCCGGGCGCTCATGCTGCTGACGCAGACCGTGCCACACCATGGCCAGCTCATCGCGTGCTTCGTCGGTGTAGATCTCGATGTCGTCGCCCACCGCATTGGCCGGAAACAGCCCGAACACTGCCTTCGCCTGCAGCCAGTTGCCGGCGATGAGCGCGTCGAGCATCTCCTTGCCATCGGCAAACACCCCGCGCGCGGTCTCACCCACCACCTCATCATCGAGAATTGCGGGGAAACGGCCCGCCAGGTCCCAGGTCTGGAAGAAAGGGCCCCAGTCGATGTAGGCGACGAGCTCGTCAAGTTCGACGTCGATCGCCTGCACCCCGAGCATGTTCGGCCGCGGTGGCTGATAGGGCAGGAAGCCGGCCTGGTGCGCGGTGCTGCAGGCGGCCACCGGCGCCGCCGTCCAGTCGGTGCGGAAGGCGTTGGCGCGCGCCGCCTCCAGGCTGACGAGGGTGACGCCCTTCTTGTTGGCGTGGAGGGCGCGGATCTTCTCGTAGTCGGCCGCGGTCTCGGCCTTGAATTGCTCGCTCTGGCCTTCGGACAGCAGCGCGGTGACCACGCCCACCGCGCGTGAGGCGTCGGGCACATAGACCACCGCGTTGTCATAGTGCGGAGCGATCTTGATCGCGGTGTGGTTGCGGCTGGTGGTGGCGCCGCCGATGAGCAGCGGCACGCTGAAGCCCTGACGCTTCATTTCGGCGGCCACATGGCTCATCTCCTCGAGCGAGGGCGTGATCAGCCCCGACAGGCCGATCGCCTGCGCGCCGTGCTCCTTCGCCGCCTCCAGGATGCGGGTCGCGGGCACCATCACACCCAGATCGATCACCTCGTAGCCATTGCAGCCCAGCACCACGCCGACGATGTTCTTGCCGATGTCGTGCACGTCGCCCTTGACCGTGGCGACCACGATGCGGCCCTTGCTGCTGGCGCCGGTGCGCAACTTTTCCGCCTCGATGTAGGGGATCAGGTGGGCAACCGCCTGCTTCATCACACGCGCCGACTTCACCACCTGCGGCAGGAACATCTTGCCCGCGCCGAACAGATCGCCGACCACGTTCATGCCCGCCATCAGCGGGCCTTCGATCACCGCCAGCGGTGGCCGGCCTTCGGCTTCGAGCCTGGCGCGCACCTCTTCAGTGTCGCCCACCACGAACTCGGTGATGCCCTTGACCAGCGCATGCGACAGGCGCTCCTCGACCGGCCACTCGCGCCAGGCCAGATCCTGCACCGACTCCTTGGCCTGCCCCTTCACCGATTGCGCGAGCTCGACCAGCACCTCGCCCGGACTCTGCCCGGACGCGGTCTTGCGGTTGAGCACCACGTCCTCGACCTTTTCGCGCAAGTCGGGAGCGAGTGCGTCGTACACGCCGAGCTGACCGGCGTTGACGATGCCCATCGACAGCCCGGCCTTGATTGCGTGGTAGAGGAAGACGGTATGGATGGCCTCGCGCACCGCGTCGTTGCCGCGGAAGCTGAAGCTTACGTTCGAGACCCCACCCGAGGTCCTGGCGTGGGGAAGGTTTTCCTTGATCCAGGCCACGGCATTGATGAAGTCGACCGCGTAGTTGTCGTGCTCCTCGATGCCGGTGGCGATGGCGAAGATGTTGGGGTCGAAGATGATGTCCTCGGGCGGGAAACCCGCGCCGCCTTCGGCCACCGGCTTGATCAGCAGCCTGTAGGCGCGCTCGCAGATCTCGGTCTTGCGCTTGAAGGTATCGGCCTGGCCCTTCTCGTCGAAGGCCATCACGATCACCGCCGCGCCGTAACGCCGCGCCAGCCGGGCCTGGTGCAGGAAGGCCTGCTCGCCCTCCTTCATCGAGATCGAGTTCACCACCCCCTTGCCCTGGATGCACTTCAGGCCAGCCTCGATCACCGACCACTTCGAGGAGTCGAGCATGATGGGCACGCGCGAGATGTCGGGCTCGGTGGCGATCAGCTTGCAGAAGCGATCCATCGCCGCGATGGAGTCGAGCATGGCCTCGTCCATGTTGATGTCGATGACTTGGGCGCCGTTCTCCACCTGCTGGCGCGCCACCGCCAGCGCCTCATCGAAGCGGCCTTCGAGGATCATGCGCGCGAAGGCCTTGGAGCCGGTGACGTTGGTGCGCTCGCCCACGTTAACGAACAAGGCATCCGGACCCACGTTGAAGGGCTCCAGCCCCGACAGACGCAGCTGCTTTTCAATCCTGGGCACGACACGCGGCGCGAAACCCGCCACCGCGTGCGCGATCGCCGCGATATGTGCCGGCGTGGTGCCGCAGCAGCCGCCCACGATGTTGAGCAGCCCACTCTGTGCCCATTCGTGAATCTCGGCGGCGAGGTGTTCGGGCGATTCGTCGTAACCGGTGGCCGACAGCGGATTGGGCAGACCCGCGTTGGGGTGGGCGGAGACGTGGGTATCGCAGACGTTCGACAGCTCTTCGACGTACTGGCGCAGCTGATCCGCACCCAGCGCGCAGTTCAGACCAAAGCTGATCGGCTGCGCATGGCTGAGCGAATTCCAGAACGCCTCTGCGGTCTGCCCCGACAGCGTGCGCCCGGAGGCATCGGTGATCGTGCCCGAGACCATCACCGGCCAGCGCCGGCCCAGATCCTCGAACAGCCTTTCGATCGCGAACACCGCGGCCTTGGCGTTGAGGGTATCGAACACGGTCTCGATCAGCAGGATGTCCGCGCCGCCTTCGAGCAGCCCCCTTGCCGAGTCGTAATAGTCGTCGGCCAGGGCATCGAAGCTGGTGTTGCGAAAACCGGGGTCATTCACGTCGGGCGAGATCGACAGCGTGCGCGAGGTCGGGCCCAGCACGCCGGCGCAGTAGCGCGGCTTGGAGGGGTTGAGCGCGGTGTACTCGTCGCACAGCTGGCGCACCAGGCGCGCGCCCTCGACGTTGAGCTCATAGGCCACGGCGTCCAGGCCGTAGTCGGCCTGCGAGACGCGGGTGGCGTTGAAGGTGTTGGTCTCGATGATGTCCGCGCCGGCCTCGAGGTAGGCGCGATGGATGGCGCTGATCACCTGTGGGCGGGTGAGCACCAGCAGGTCGTTGTTGCCCTTGAGATCCTTGGGGTGATCCAGGAAGCGCTCGCCGCGGTAGTCCGCCTCGCCCAGCTTCTCTTGCTGGATCATCGTGCCCATCGCGCCATCCAGAATCAGGATGCGCTCGGCGAGCAGGCTGCGGAGTTCGGTGCTGCGATCGGCTTGCATGGGGATGTCCTCGGTCATTCAAAAGTCGCCGGGCAACGCCACCCACACATGCGAACGGCGCCACAAACCAGCTGATGGTTTGTGAGCGCCGTTGATCGGTTGCCGAGCCTGGCCCGCGAATTTCTGATCGGGGTCGCAACGCTCCTCGGCAAGGACGGGATTGTATCGGCTCCAGCCAGGACTTGCCAACATGGCGATAAACACCTGGCGACAAGGACTTACCGGGAGCAGGGGCTCACCAGTAGGGAAAGAAGGGGTGAGGCGGAAAAAACGGATGGCGGTAATACGGATAAGGATAGCCCCAGGGTCCGAAGTACGGACCTTCGCGTGGATAGAGGTAAGTCTGGCTGGTACGCACCACCTTGCCGTCGATGAAATGCACATTGAACAGCGTGCCCACACCCGGCCCGTCATTGCGCACGTTCCAGTCCCACACCTCCTCGCCCGACTGCTTGAACACCTGCTCGGAACGATGCTGGCCGAGCAGGCGGTCGACCTCCTCGCGCGTCATGCCACGCTGTACACGCGCCAGGTTTTCCTCGGAGAGCGCATTCCACTGCCGCAGCACGATGCCGCCCTGATCGACCTGCACCATCAGGCAGCTGCGCCCATTGGGCTGGGTTGCGTACTCGAGGGTGTGCGTGCCATCGCCATCCTGCCAGCGCCGCGTGGGCTCGCCCTTGGCGGCCAGGGTCTCGGCCTCGGTGGTGAAGGGGCGTGGCGGAGCGTAAGTCACGCAAGCGCTCAAGGACAGCGCACCCAGCACCGCAAGCAGCATCGCCAGCCAAGGCAAGCCCCCCGTCTTTGAATTCGTCATGGCCATGACCACCCTCCGTTCAGCGTCTGTATTGGGTGTAGCGGCTGGTGCCGACCACACGACCATCGGTATTGAAGGACACGGTAAAGAACACCGGTTCGCTGCTGCCCGCAAAGCCATGGCTGATCTTCCATTCCCACACCGTCTCCTGCTTCAACGCAAAGAACTGGCTGCGCGCGGGCTTGCCGAGCAGGCGACGCACCTCGTCGCCATTGAGCCCGTTGACCACGCGGGCGAAGCTCTGTTCGTCGAGCACCTGATCGACGCGGCGCAGGATGTTGTCCGCGCCGAGGGTGATCATGAAGCACTCGATGCCTTCGGGCTGACGTGAAAACTCCCAGGTCACCGAGCCATCCGCGTTGGTCCACTCCATCTCCGGCACACCAAAACGGTCGCGCACCTCGGTGGCGGTCGACACCCCGGGCTGGAGCTCGCGCAGCTTGAAGTAATCACAGGCGCTGATCCCGAGCGCAGCCAGGACGGTGCACAAATAGGCAAGCAGACGTTTCATGCGTGGTGTTTTCCCTATTCGCTCGCATCTGCCGGGCAGCAGATCACTGGGCTAGAATCGATCATCACCTCGGGATTTGCAACGCCCACGCGGTGACTCTTTGCAACCTTCGGAGACACGGCGCGAGTTCACCAACGACGAGGCCACCGACTTCACCGCCATCCTCACCAAGATCAAGCCCCGCACCCCCGACGCCGGGGTGCAACTCTACGCCCCCTACAGCTACGACGCCGCCACCGCGCTCATCGAAGGCATGAAGGCCGCCGACTCGACCGACCCGGCCACGTACCTGCCCGCCATGCAAAAGGTGGACTTCAAGGGCGTGACCGGCAACATCGCCTTCGACGCCAAGGGCGACATCAAGGAAGGCGGCATCAGCCTGTATCGCTACGCAGACGGCAAGTGGGAGCCGTTGAAGTAAGCGCGCTGCAGCAGCGGACGGACGCCCACGCGGCGCCCGGTCTGTGACAGATGCGAACGGCGATGGGGGCGTAAACGGCGCCCCCATCGCCGTTTACGCGCTGCGCGACCACCGCCGCAGTGCTTTCCCCGCCAGAACTACCGTTCTGGATACGTTATTGTCGAATACAGGCAAAAGCCCTGAGCCCAAACGCCCTACAGTCTCCCTGCCCTGTTGCTTGGCAACGCAAATCCGACTACTTGGAGACAACATGAATAATCCGATTACCGTTCTACGCGACACCGTGCCCGTGCCCATGCTGGATGCCGGAAAGTGGGAGCGCATCGCTGGCGAGCCGCATACCGTCAACCTCAACGCCTACCTGTCCGACGACGGCACGAAGATCATGGGCACCTGGATCTGCACGCCGGGGAAATGGCGGGTTTCGTACGACAAATGGGAATACTGCGACTTCCGCGAGGGCTACTGCATCATCACCCCCGACGGCATGGAGCCGATCCATCTCAGGGCTGGCGACATCTTCATCGTCGAGCCCGGCATGAAGGGCACCTGGGAAGTGGTCGAGACCGTTCGCAAGTACTTCGTCTTTGCCTGATTCACCCTCGGCCCGACGCTGAATTGACAAGCTCACGCCCGCAGGCATTTGTTGCCTGCGGGCGTGAGTGTTTGTGGAGGATGGCAGCGCTGCAATGGCGCGAGCCGTCACTGGCTCATCGCCGCACGACTGTCCCCGCTCATTCGACTGTTTGTGGAATCCAGGTTTCGTAGTGATCATTGCCGAACCATCGGTATCTGAGCGCCCGATCAACGTAAGGCTTGACGGCTTTTCTGACGGATGGAATGACCATCGTGTCAGGCCGACTGTTGTCGGTCATGGATGACGCCCATTCCTGCCTCAGTACCGCCGCGAGCGCCGCGGGCAACTCCGAAGACAGGCGATAAACCGCACTTGACTTGCTGTGCCAGTCCGCATCTTCAGATGAGGGCACTGCATCCCAAATCATCTCGCCGTCAATCGACTCGACACGGGCCGGAACGAGGTCGATGAACATCCCTTTCTCCTGCCCTGCGGCCCACTGCGCGTAGCCTCTGAAGTGGACGCGGTCCGGCACCTGAACCAAAGCGTGCGGACTGAAAGTCATTGGGAAGACGCCCTGCTTCGAGTGGTATTGCATGCGGACAGCGCATTTGTGGGTGCAAGCCGCATAGAGGGCGCGGAACACCTCCGCGTCGGGTTCCGGCATGAGCCCGTGAAGGGGGTTCTCCACCCGTACACCCAACGGGTAGTCCTCGGGTGCATTCTGGAACAGGATCGAAATCCCATCGAGCATGCGCACAAGGTCCGACGGGCGAGAGGGTGCGAAGCGCAATCCCTCAGAAGTATCCGCCAGCTTTCGCATCCGTCCTTGGGAGTTGATCAGCCGAACCCGATAGGTCCGCTCGAAGCGACTGATCGTATTGCGCTGCACATGCTCGCGGCTCTGCCCGAGGATCTTGGCAAGGCGCGAGGCCTGGAGACCTGACTCCCAGTAGGCCAGATACTCGAAGAAGATTTCATTAATCTTAGGCACATTCATAGTGTGTGAAAGTATCACAGTTATGACAATGAAAAATCCTTCGTGCTCGGATAAGATGACCTCGTAATTTCTCACGAGAGCATGACATGAGAGTTCTGATCGATTTTCGCAAGCAGCCCCAGCGCTACCGCTACACCGACAGCATGAACGCAGCCCTGGTCGCCGGACTGGTCGCGGCTGGCCTCCATTCAGACGACTTGGTGGGAGAAAAGGCACTTCCATGGACATTCGGCACCGCAGGCAAAGCTGGCCCGGACGGCAGGAGAACGGTGTACTCGGTCATCCTTTCATCACCTTCGCCACGCTTCGCCGAGGCGCTTGCGCGCCTTGATCCCGACGAGATTCGGGTGGCGTCGAGCAATGGCGACGCCATTTATCTAGGTGGTGCGGCACTACGCCACTGCCCGAGCTTGCCGCCCGAAGGGGTCGCGGAATTGATGGTGAGCTTTGCCAGCCCGTTCCTGGTGCCCATGCCCAAGCAGGGCCGCGAGAAAACCCGCTTTCATGATGATCTCGTCGGCGTAGACCTCAACGCCGCACTGCTTGCCGGCCTTACTCGACGTGCAGGCCGCGCCCTGGATCTGACGATTTCGAGCGATCGCCTCTCGATGACGACAGATCTCAAAAAACAGCTCGTCCACATCCGACGCCTGTCGAATGGCAAGCCACTTTTTCATCCTGCCTTTTCCGTTCCGATGACGCTGCGCGGCCGGCCAGAGGATGTCCGATTCGCCTTTCTGGCAGGTGTCGGCGCCAAGACACGTGCCGGATTCGGCTGCCCGATCCTGATGAGCTGAGGCCGAGACATGTTGTCCATTGCTCCCACACTCTTCAAGCACTTCCTCGACACCGTTGTGATCGGTGCTGCTTTCAGCGATGCAGAACGTGCGCTCACCGCAGGGCCGCTCGGTGCAAAGTCGGCACAGGAGGTCGCAGCCAACAAGCGTATCGATCACCGTGCCCCGTATCTGATGACGGTCTCCGGCAAGGGTGGATACATTCCAGGCCCGGGTTTTGCCAAACGCGAAGGCTTTCGCAACATCAGCCTGCTTGATCATCTTGTCTCTGTCGCACGCGGTAGCGCGGTGTTCGCCGAACTGGATATGCGCGCAGCGGGCATTGACGACACAAAAATCCGCTTGCGCGTCGCGCTGCTCATTGCGGTGGGCTTCCTGCACGATGCCGACAAGATTCTCGGCCTCGCGCGCACGGACGAACTCACGCCAGAGCATGTCGAAAATCTTCTGGAACGATTCCAAGTGGGTCGCTTCCTCGAACAGGCCGGGGTGAATGTGTCTGCGGCCGAGCTGCTTTCCATGATTCATGCAGTGGAGCTCAGCCGCAGTGGCACATTGAAGCCCGGCATGCGCTTGCTTTCGGCAGCAGAGAATGCCGACTGCGGCTATGTGCGGCTTGCTGATCGGCTTGAGGGGCTGTTCCTCAACAGCGCTCTAGGCCCAGCAGCGATGGTGGCAGAACTGCAAAAATTCGGCGGCTTTCGCAGCCCGTTTTTCACCACAGGCTGGCGTGTACTGCACCTCCGTTCAGGCCATACCCCCTTCCTGCTCAACGCACTTCAGCGCGGCTTGAGTGCACAAACCGTCGCCCTGTGCGGCATGCCACCCCTGCTGGAAGTCCATCATGACGGCGAGCTGTTCGCGATCGTTCCAGAGCCAGAGGCCAACAGGATCATCGAAGGGGGAATACAGCGCGCAACCCGGCCCTTGAATCTGAGCCTGCGTGTGATCGTGCCGCAAGGAAACGGCATGCGTGACATTCAGGACGGCGGCGCGGGCGTGGACGACTTGCGCGAGGCCTTGCAAGACGACCCGACTTGCGCGGCCAAGTCCTTGTTCGTGCATATCGACTTGTTGATCGGCGACGCGTCCTTGCGAGATGAAATCGACCGCCTGTTCGGGCCGCTCGGCTTTGCGCCCAACTATGCCGGCATCGACAAGTTTGCCGGCAAGCTCTTCCAGATCTGGCCAGTTCGCTCGGCAGACGACGAGCTGATTCGCACGCTTCGCACCGAAGCAGCCATGATTGCGGTCGCGCTCGGGTGCACCGAACCCACTCTCAAGGCGCTGGCGGCGCAGGTGCCGGCGGCCGAGGTGCGTGAAGCCGAACTCCTTGCCACACTGGCGCAGTGTGGCCACGTGGCGCCGGCATGGCTGACGGCGGTCGCTCACCGTCTGAGCCGCCAGTCCCTCCTGGGCGCGTGGGCGGCAGCCCTTACGGAACAGAACGAGGACTTGCGCGAGCGTCTTTTCGGGGACGATGGCCTGCTCCAACTCTGGCTCTGTGGTGACAAGGGCAATCGCGCCGGCCTGTTGGACAAGAACGGTGATCCCGGCGCGGCGCTGGTTGACGCAGCCATGCAGTGGTTCAAGGCGGTCCTTGGTCGTCGCTTCATGGTGTCAGCGACCGAAGACAGCGCGGGACGATGCCATTTCACCAATCTGCCGGTCGGCATCGAAGTCCGCATCGACTCAAAGTCTGGTCTGGACGGCATCAAGACCAGCGCGTTCTCCGGGAGGGAGGGTCGACCGGAGTCGTTTGAAAGCAGCAAGGCCCAAACCCTGGTTTCGCCCCCTGTAGCCGCTGAACATCGCCTACGCACGCTGATGAGCGAGGGTCGTGGCAATGGTGATGTTCCAGCCTATGTCTCTGCACCAACCATGATGGGACTCTTTGCCAGCCTGAGCATGAGAGCGGACGCCGATTTCATTCAACTGAATCACTACGACCTGATGCGTCAGGAAATCAAACCGGACAGGCCGGTTTTCCCCGAAAGCGAGATCTACGGGCAGCGCCTGATGTTCGGCCGTCACACCTCCATTCCCGCCAAAACCGTGGAGATCATCGCCTTTGCGCGAATGATGCTGCAGTCCGCATTGCGAATGGGGCGACCGGTGCACGTATTCCGGGGTCTGCCCACACCTGAAAACGCTTTCGTACATTTCGACTTCCTGCCTGGCGCCATCGAACGCGGTATCGGTGGGCGCTCCTTGCGACTGGAGCAGATTCCGCCGGCAATCGAACTGTTGCGCGCACTCGAAGCGATGAGCGAAACCCCGAATCTCGGACTGGAACTGGCGCTGCGCTACGCCGACCCCACTACTCGCTTTGCCGCCGCCTGCGAAGCACTCGCGGTGCTTAATCGCCTGTCGGACGACAAGCTTAACAAGCTCGGCAGCCTCAGAACCACCCTTCAAACTTTCACCCGGAGCCCGGATATCAACATGACACCGTCAGACAACGTATTGATCGAATTTGCCCGGGCGATGACTCGGGTGCAGGACGCGCCTTCACGCGACGCAAGCAACGCGGTTCGCACGCTCGGCCTCAAGGTCGCGCTTGATGCCGTCGAAGCTTGCGCAACGGCCCTTCATCAAACAGGCAAGGAAACACAGATTGCGGCCATCGCAGGCACGCTCGAGAACGAATTCGAGCGCTCGTCCCGCCTCGCGTGGCGTGGCAGTCAAAAACAGCTGCCATTTCCCCGCGTGGCGGCGACGGCGGCAGCCACCCTGTTCGTGGAAAAGGTCTGGCCCATCGCATTCAAAAGCCGCCCGCCTGCGTCGAAAGCACGTCGAATCGCAATGGCTGTCTATCAAGTGGCCTTCGAGGTCGAATCCTACCGTCCTCGCGACAAAGCGAATTCTGAAGCCACGGTAGCCGATGGCGCTGCCAAGACCCAAACAAGCGCTGAACCCAACACCTGAGTCTGAACTGGAGATCATGATGCCCCTGAACACCCTCAAGCCCTACCTGGGCGACATCGACGCGCTGCTTTCCATCACCGAAGAGGACGCAAAGAAATCCTACGCCCAACCCGCGCTGAAGAACTTGGGCTCGGTCACCTTCGTGGTGCTACGAGAACTCATCTCACCGGCCTCGTTTCGCAACGCCGAATCAGAGATTACCGATATTGAATCGCGAGGCCGTCGTCATGTCCGCGCAGTGGCCAACAAGTTCAAGTTTGGCGAGCGCGCGCGCGGGCTACAGGTATTGCGCTTTTTCGCAGCGGGCGGCGTTTCCGCACAAAACAAGACCGCCTTTTACGGCAAGGAAAAGCCGTCCGACAAGTTCGACCTCAATGCCCTGGTGTTCGGTGACAGTGCCAATGCGGGCAACAAGGTGTTGCCGGTGAAAGCCGCGGCGCAGTATTCAGACGCGATCTCACTGCAGGAATATGGCGACGCGGTTGATGTCACCTTCCACAACCGCGCATCGGAAGACGGCACGCTGTTCAATGCGCAAAAGAAAGAAAACTCGGTCAACCTGTTCGACCGGCACTTTGTCCGCCCCGGCACCCTGTTGCTGCAAACCATCTCGTTCAACGGCAAAGTGGCGCCGCTCGAGGCAGTCGAGCACTTGATCCTTTCGATGGGTCTGGCCGGCGCCTATGGCGGACAGACGTCGATCTACGGCGTCAATGTGCGCAATCATGTGGTCGGCTGCTACGCCGGGCGCTTCGAGCGCGACCTGGCCAGCCCCTATGTGGCCGTCGACGCCCTCTATCAGGCCGGCGTGGATGTTGCAGATTCCGTCGCCGTCGTGGATGCCTTGAAAAACCTGTACTCGCACGCCTACCCGATCGAGGTAAACGGCGCTGAGATTGTTGATGTGCAGAAATCCCTCATCGCCCGACTCGAGGCCGAAGACGATGGCATGCGTACAAGCTATCAGGGCAATGCGAAGAAAATTGGCATGTATTTCGACGCCTGGTTTGAGGGAATAGGCGGATGAGCACGCCGACTGCCACACCGGTCCGGGCCATAAGCCTGACGCCGTTTCACTATCACAGCCTGGCAGTGCCTTCGGGCACAGCGACGCTGGCGGCCTATCTGGCCGATCGTTCAATGTCGTATGCACTGGCCGGCGCCATGGGGGCGCTCGCGCCCTCGGCAGCCTTGCCGCAAAAGGACTATGCACGCGATCTGCGCCAACTACCCTGGCTGTGCTCGGTCTTCGAAGCGCGCAATCCTCGTCTGTTGCCAGCGATCGGCAAGCGGCTGAACCTGGACACCGAGGGCGGCTACCAGAAGCGGGTCATGGACGCGACCGGCACCGGCAACCTGAAGACCTGGTTCTACATCCAGGAAGTGCCCGTCGGCGTGGAATACGACGGCGCCATTTTTGGCATGGACCCGTTTCGCATGGCCAGCGAGGTGGAGCAAAAGGAAGTCACGGAAATCATCGTCCGCACCGGACGCCACTTGGGCGGTCTGCTTTCACTCACCCGTCAGCAGGACAGTAGACCCGTCCGACTCAACGCTCACACCGCCCATCTTTTCGGACAGCGCCCCGAGGATGACCCCGCGCTGGCGGTGGATGTCTTCGCCTTGTACGACATCCAGGTGACCGCGCCGATGGAACTCGACATCGCAGCGGCCACGGTGGGCAACTGGCGAGACTTTCAGGCCTGAGGGGCGGTGGACATGGAGCCGATCGAGTTTGTCATTCCGCGCCACGCCGTGCCATCCGACCCGCACAGCGGCCTGTCGCCGCTACAGGAGCGGATGCTGAACGAAGCGGCACCCATCCGCATCTTCTCCGCACCGACCGGAGCCGGTAAGAGCTACGCCTATCAAAAGGGCATGCGCGAGCGTGACGAGCGGGTGCTGTTCATCGTTCCCACTCGCCGTCTGGCGCAGAACCTTGCACAAGGACTGGTCAGCGACCTGATGCACGACGGTGTGCCGGAGAAGAAAGCGCTGAAGCAGGTGTTGCTGTGGACCTCGGACGAACGCCAACGTCAGGAAGCCGAAGAACCCCAGATTCGCAGCCGCGACCGCCGCATTGCACAGGTGCGCGCAGAGGCGACGCGCAGCGGTGGCGGCTTCATGGTCGTTGCCACCCCGGAAAGCGTGGCTTGGTATTTGTTGAATGCGCATCTGCGTACCGACGGCATCGATCCGGAAAACCTGCTCGACCTCCTGCGCCTGTCTCATGTCGTCTTTGACGAGTTCCATACGATCGAGGCGCGTGGCATGGGCATGGCCTGTGCGCTGGCCACTTTTGCCTGGCAGGCGCTGGGCACCGCACGCATCAGCTTTTTGTCGGCCACCCCGATCGATCTCAAGACCACCCTGGTCGGTTTCGGGATCCCAGCGGAGCAAATTTTGATCGCAGCAGAAACCGTGGTGACGGGCAGCGCGCTTGAAACAGCCGACATGCGCGCAATCCATGGGGATGTCTCGATTCGGATTGAAGATGGCGAGGGCTTGATCTCTGCGCTGGATATCCACCGCACGCAGATCATCGACACGCTGGCACGTACCGATGACGGGCGGCAAGTGGTGTTGGTGTATGACTCGGTAAAGCAACTGCTGGCCGACAAGCACGCACTGGCGACCTGGTTTGGCAACATCGGCGTCGGGCCAGCTGAGCGACTGGCGGTCAACTCGGTGGACGACAGCGTCGAGCACGAACTCGATGAGCTGTTCACCATCGGCCGCCAGACCGACCCACGGCAGTTCAAGGTCTTGGTTGCGACGTCGAGCATCGAGATGGGCGTGAGCTTCAAGGCTGGCCTGATCCTGATGGAGCCCGGACATGATGCCTGCTCATTCGTGCAGCGCATTGGCCGCGTCGCGCGAGGCGATCTGCCGGGGGCGGTGATCGTGCATGTCACGCGCGCGCAGCTTGACCGTCACGCGTGGTTGCGCCAGTTGAGGCTGGACCTGGCACAACAAGCACCACGCATCCCGATAGACCGCTTCATCGACCTGGTACTGAAGGCGGTGCGAACCCGCTTCGATGTCAGCGCTGACGAACTGATTCAGGATCAAGGTGATTTTCGTCGCATGCCGCAATCCGCTATCTGGTGTGCCGGCTTGTTCTGGGCTGCGCTGCAGCGCAGCGCACGCTACAAGGGCATGAGGGATACTTTGCGCAACTTCCAGCCTCGCCACGCAGCCGTCGTTGACGCACTGCTGAGAAAATTGGAGCACTGCGGCCTGGATGCCGCGCGCACGTGGGCTCGAGCCTTTCTCGAGGAGGCCAAGCGGCTGCGCATGATCCTGCCGAAAGTCTGGCTGGTCGATTCATTGGGCAAGAGGAAAGCCATTCCATGGCACCTCTACGCAAGCACCGAAGCCTTGATCACTGCACCCACACGCCCGGGGAAAAACGATCAGATCGAAGTACTGCTTTCCGGCTCGATCGTAGAGATCGAGTGTGCCTTGGGCGGGCGTTGGGTGCGGCGCCACGAAGAGGCCTTGTTCCCGCATGCAGGGTGGACGAAGTCGTTCGAACTGGACGCGATCAGGGAGGCCTGGTTGCGTACCGTCAAGTCCGAAAAGCGCGACCCCGGCCTGTCCGACCAGCAGCTCACAGCGCTCGAAGCCGCTGAAAAGCTTGTTCGACTGTCGGGCATCGTGCCCATGAGCACGGGCGAAATGGTGGCCAATGACGCAAGCCTCATCTGCTGAGCTCGGCGAATGGGATGCCCCGGTGCGCCGATTTCATGCGCTCGCGGAGCAATTCGACCTGCATGGCCTGCTGTTCCAGCACCTCGAATTGTGCGAACGACGTGCCTGGCTACATCTGAATCGAATCGACTATGCCCATCTGGAACCGCGCATGCAGTTGGGCATTGTCGCGCATGAGATTCATCGACCCCGTGATCATTCGGTCGAGGGGCTGATGGGGATCGCACCGGACCGCGTAGATTGGGCTCGTCGCGAAGTCATCGAAGCCAAGGCGGGGGCCGGTGCGCGGGCGGCCGTTTCATGGCAGACCCGCTTCTACGCAATCATGCTGATGGCCGCCACCGGAGTGCGCTGGTCGGCGGCCAACGAGATTATCGGCGGCCGCAAGCACATCACGGTTGAAATCAAACTCGCCAACATTATCGAGATGGTCGAGATGGCGCAGCGCCTGGTGCGCTTGCGCGCCGACCCGCTGCCGCCCGCCGCAGCGCAAAAACCAATTTGCGCATCCTGTTCATATCGCTTCCTGTGTGGGCATAGCTGATGGAAACGCTTTACCTGACCAAGGACGTAAAGCTGGTGCGTGAGCACTCAACCCTGGTGGTTATTCCGTCCGAGGGGCCTCGGCGCCGGGTGCCGATTGAAGGCTTGCGCAATGTCATCGTTGCAGGAGAGGCGCAGTTGACCACGGCCGTGCTCGGGCTGTGCGGTCGAGGCGCGGTCCGGGTAACCATTCTCGACTGGCACGGAAACGTGGTTGGAAGTTTCGAACCCAAGGGTTCGCCCGCTGCCGGAAAGATTCGACTTCTTCAGGCTGCCGCGCACCTCGACCCCGCTCGTCGCATGGAGTTTGCGCGTGCGTTCGTAATGGGTGCAGCGCGCAATATAAAAGTAAATCTTAAATATCGAGCCTACCGAGGCAATCGTGACCTGGAACGAAGCCTGTCCTTGATAGACCCGCTGATCGCACGTATTCCCCAGATGGAAACCGTAGAAAGCCTGATGGGTATCGAGGGCCAGATCCGGGCGTTCTATTACGACGCCTGGGGCATGATCGATCATCGGCTGGACTTTGGCGCACGCAGGCGCAGACCACCGAACAATCCCATCAACTGTCTCATCTCCTGGTTCAATGGGCTGGCCTATGCGCTGGTCCGCAACGAAATCGCAAAAACCCACCTGGATGACTGCATTTCGTTCCTGCACTCCAGCCAGGAGGCGCGCGCATCGTTGGCGCTGGACCTCTCCGAGGTATTCAAGCCCGCCATCTGCGACACCTTGATCTTCGAGGCTGTGCTCCGCGAGCAAATCAAGCCCGAGTGGTTTCATCAGGAAGACCAGGTGTGCCGTTTGTCCGAACTTGGACGAGGCAGCACGCTCGAGTCATGGGTGCGCAAAACTGAGGAGCGGGTTCAAGGCGAACCGTCCTTTCGTGAAGTGATACGCCAGGAAGCACTGGCGCTGGAGCGGGACCTCCTTGGAATCAAGGAGTACCGCCCCTGGCGGAGGAAGATCTGATGTTCATCGTCATTACATACGACGTAAGAGCCCACCGAACCGAGATCTACAAGCGCCTTCTGCTAAAATTTCTGACCCACGAGCAGAACTCAGTCTTTGCTGGCGACTTGACCGAGGCGCAGTATCGCAAACTGCGCGCCAGCATTTCCAGAATTGCAATTCCGGACGACCGGGTTTTGCAATTCCGCGCAATGAACCGCCATAACATCCAGGCATCCATCCTGGAAAAGAATAGCGGAAATGGCGCACTGACCGAGCGCTCCCTGCTCCATCACGAAATGAATGCGTTGATCCTGTGACTACGATATCGGATCGTGCAAAAAAGAACGGACTGCGTAGCTCTTTTGGCATGTTTGCGCAGGCCCTGTTCCGTTTTTTTACCCTCTCGCAGTCGTTAAATGACGAGAAACGGAGGGTTCCCGTTCCCCATGAGGGGTTAGGAGGAAAACGCCACCCGTAACCGTTGTGCTCGCCAGCGTGTTCCCGTTCCCCATGAGGGGTTAGGAGTCGTACTTGAGCGCGTATGCCTCGAGCGCATCCTTGTTCCCGTTCCCCATGAGGGGTTAGGAGGCCAGTGCGTCCTTCAGGCTGCGGGTCAGCAGCTCGTGTTCCCGTTCCCCATGAGGGGTTAGGAGTCCGACGCCTTGGCGTTGGCCGCAACCGCAGTGGTCGTTCCCGTTCCCCATGAGGGGTTAGGAGGGGCGCTCAGGAGCGGGCGCGCGGTCGTCGTTGCCGTTCCCGTTCCCCATGAGGGGTTAGGAGGTCGTCAGCTTCAGGCCGGTGAGCTCGGCCAGTGTCGTTCCCGTTCCCCATGAGGGGTTAGGAGCGCATCAATGGCGTGATCGGCAGCTGGGACAAGGGCGTTCCCGTTCCCCATGAGGGGTTAGGAGGGCGCCACCCACATCGAGACTGTCGAGGACGAAGCCGTTCCCGTTCCCCATGAGGGGTTAGGAGGACGCCTGGCGCGCCGCCAAAACCGACATGCTGGGCGGTTCCCGTTCCCCATGAGGGGTTAGGAGACCAGCGCGCTGGGGTTTGGCGCGCCAGGGCAGGGCGGTTCCCGTTCCCCATGAGGGGTTAGGAGACGCCAGGGGAGCGGAAAAGTTGAACGCCAAGCGTGTGTTCCCGTTCCCCATGAGGGGTTAGGAGGGGTTCGGGGGCGTTGAGGGCAGCCAAGGCGCGCTCGTTCCCGTTCCCCATGAGGGGTTAGGAGCTTGCCGGATCCCTCGAACTGCTCCACGACCTCGATGGTTCCCGTTCCCCATGAGGGGTTAGGAGTCTGCGATCTTTGCTTCGAGCCGCTCGCACTTGCCTGTTCCCGTTCCCCATGAGGGGTTAGGAGCAGATCCTTCAGCCCTTCCAGGCCGGACCCGCGCAGCGTTCCCGTTCCCCATGAGGGGTTAGGAGGAGGCGTTGGTCAGCGCGACGCCCGTACCCTCGGCGTGTTCCCGTTCCCCATGAGGGGTTAGGAGAGCTCAAAGAACTCGCCTTGGTCAAGCGACTCGAACGCGTTCCCGTTCCCCATGAGGGGTTAGGAGCATTGACGTGCAAGTCTTCGGCCAGCATTCTGAGTTGTTCCCGTTCCCCATGAGGGGTTAGGAGAGGCGCTGCATCGCGTTTGCGAAGGCATGGGGCTACGTTCCCGTTCCCCATGAGGGGTTAGGAGTGTGCTCAAGGTGGATAGCGATGGAGCCATCGGGGTGTTCCCGTTCCCCATGAGGGGTTAGGAGGACAGCAGTCCGCCTTTCGCGCAGTCACGAACGGACCGTTCCCGTTCCCCATGAGGGGTTAGGAGTCTTGCCCACACAGCGCGAACGGCAGCCTTCCACTCGTTCCCGTTCCCCATGAGGGGTTAGGAGAACGCCCGCCGCTCGAAGCTGCAATGGCTGCTCGCGGGTTCCCGTTCCCCATGAGGGGTTAGGAGACGTCCTCGGCCTTGTTCTGGCTGGCCGCGTCCACGGTTCCCGTTCCCCATGAGGGGTTAGGAGGAAAACTGTTGGTCGCCCTGCGCTTGCGCGTCAGCCACGTTCCCGTTCCCCATGAGGGGTTAGGAGACGACACGCTCGGCATCCAACACGACGGTTGGAATTGTTCCCGTTCCCCATGAGGGGTTAGGAGGTCGCCCAGGCGCGCAAGGCGTTTGCCGATCACTGGGTTCCCGTTCCCCATGAGGGGTTAGGAGACAAGCCGCGTCACGCACGAGTGCGCACAGGGCTCCGGTTCCCGTTCCCCATGAGGGGTTAGGAGTACAGCAAGGCGGGCAACGGAACCACGGCAGTAAGCCGTTCCCGTTCCCCATGAGGGGTTAGGAGAACGAGGGCATCATCGTGAAAATCGGCCTGCTCGGGAGTTCCCGTTCCCCATGAGGGGTTAGGAGTACTTCACGACGACCGACGGCACGACCGAAGGGACGTGTTCCCGTTCCCCATGAGGGGTTAGGAGCCGAATGGAGCGCCGCGACAAGCTACACCGTCGGGCAAGTTCCCGTTCCCCATGAGGGGTTAGGAGGTCGCCGCTCTGGTTGCCGCGCTCGCTGCGTTGAATTCGTTCCCGTTCCCCATGAGGGGTTAGGAGGGTGCTGGGACGAGTTCGGGATGATCGGCGAATTTAGTTCCCGTTCCCCATGAGGGGTTAGGAGCTCGATCTGCATCATGCGCGCCAGTGCGGCTTCCAGCGTTCCCGTTCCCCATGAGGGGTTAGGAGTGCGCGATGTGTTCGACCGCTACGACGTACAGGCGAGTTCCCGTTCCCCATGAGGGGTTAGGAGCCGGTGTAGTCCTGCATGTCAGCCGTGCGCGAAAACACAGTTCCCGTTCCCCATGAGGGGTTAGGAGCGGAAACAGGAGTTCTTACTTGGAAGAGAAACACCCCGTTCCCGTTCCCCATGAGGGGTTAGGAGGTCAGCACCAAGGGCGCGCTGTCAGAGGCTCAAAAAGGTTCCCGTTCCCCATGAGGGGTTAGGAGTTCGCCGCCTATGCGGGGCTTGAGTGGCAGGACCACATGTTCCCGTTCCCCATGAGGGGTTAGGAGCCGTTCTAGGAGTCTCATCATGAACGAAGCTGAAGCGTTCCCGTTCCCCATGAGGGGTTAGGAGTAGAGAGCGACGTTGCGCGGATCTGCTCGGTGCTGAGTTCCCGTTCCCCATGAGGGGTTAGGAGCTCGCCGACACCGGCGACATGGCCGCGGTCACGCGCCGGTTCCCGTTCCCCATGAGGGGTTAGGAGGATCCTCCGCGCGGCCTTTCGCCCATGTCCGCTCTGGTTCCCGTTCCCCATGAGGGGTTAGGAGGTGTGCGGCCCGGTCGGGTGAATGCAGCGGTCGTGCTGGTTCCCGTTCCCCATGAGGGGTTAGGAGGCGCATGGGTGCCGCGATGCGCTCTGCCCGCTCAAGGTTCCCGTTCCCCATGAGGGGTTAGGAGACCGCAGCTTTCGGCTTGACCGTCTGATCTAATCCCGTTCCCGTTCCCCATGAGGGGTTAGGAGACTGTCCATGGCTGTGCCACACGACTGCGCAAGCAGGTTCCCGTTCCCCATGAGGGGTTAGGAGCAAAGCAGCGCCAGCACGGCGCAGCGCCTGCGCATCGAGTTCCCGTTCCCCATGAGGGGTTAGGAGCTGGACGGGCTCGATGTGGTCGGCGTCGCTGTGCAGTTCCCGTTCCCCATGAGGGGTTAGGAGGGGATCAGTTCGGCTGTCACGTTGTCGGCTTGGTCGTTCCCGTTCCCCATGAGGGGTTAGGAGACTTCCGCCTCGTTCCTCACGAACTTGAATTGTATGGTTCCCGTTCCCCATGAGGGGTTAGGAGCTCACCCGTTCGGTGCTCGCCTTCGGCTGCGCTCCGGTTCCCGTTCCCCATGAGGGGTTAGGAGTTGAATGGGGGCCTGTTTGTGATGCGGCGGAGGCCGGTTCCCGTTCCCCATGAGGGGTTAGGAGTTAGCGGTAGTTATTCTGGTTCGCTCGGTGGTCGGGGTTGTTCCCGTTCCCCATGAGGGGTTAGGAGCTTGGCGCGAGGATCGGCCATCTCATCCTGCAAAAGGTTCCCGTTCCCCATGAGGGGTTAGGAGTGGATCGACCGCATCTATTCGCCGGACTGGCCGTGCGCGTTCCCGTTCCCCATGAGGGGTTAGGAGGCCGCCAGCACGTGGTCGTGTTGGGCTTCCAGTTTGGCGTTCCCGTTCCCCATGAGGGGTTAGGAGAGCGTGAAAACCTGATTCGCGGGCTTGAGAAAGCACAGTTCCCGTTCCCCATGAGGGGTTAGGAGAGCGCCCTGGTCGTCACCAACGAAGGCGCCACCACCGTTCCCGTTCCCCATGAGGGGTTAGGAGGCCATCAACCACGACCCCGAGGCCGTGGCCATGCACGGTTCCCGTTCCCCATGAGGGGTTAGGAGCTCGCCCGATCGGCCTCCAGCCGCTTAACCCGCTCGTTCCCGTTCCCCATGAGGGGTTAGGAGCACGCCGTCCTCACCATCGCCCAAGGGTTCGTCGGATGTTCCCGTTCCCCATGAGGGGTTAGGAGAAGTTGTTTAGCTTTTCTCGTGCTTGTTCGTATGTGGTTCCCGTTCCCCATGAGGGGTTAGGAGTTGATCTCTCCGCCCATACCCGGCCCGAAGGACAATCGTTCCCGTTCCCCATGAGGGGTTAGGAGCGGATCGACGTTGAACCGCCGCATCGTGCTACCTGGCGTTCCCGTTCCCCATGAGGGGTTAGGAGCACTGATGGACCGTCGGGACAGAAACGCCTATTGCTCGTTCCCGTTCCCCATGAGGGGTTAGGAGCGCCCCGCGAACGCGCTCAGCTTGCAGATGGTGGGTGTTCCCGTTCCCCATGAGGGGTTAGGAGCTCGCCGCAGGGAAGCTCGACTTCAACAAGCCGCTTGTTCCCGTTCCCCATGAGGGGTTAGGAGGACATCGGCCCGAGCACGCTCGCCTGGGTTACCGAGGTTCCCGTTCCCCATGAGGGGTTAGGAGGAGATCTGCGCCGGCATCGAGGACGCCACCGACGGCGGTTCCCGTTCCCCATGAGGGGTTAGGAGCGGCACTCAACGCCGACGACGCCGGCCTGGAGGGCGAGTTCCCGTTCCCCATGAGGGGTTAGGAGATGAGCCGGCTCGCACACGCAGCGCTCGGGGCGCCGGGTTCCCGTTCCCCATGAGGGGTTAGGAGCCCGTCCTTCAGGGCGGGGAGGATGTCAACTTCGCAGTTCCCGTTCCCCATGAGGGGTTAGGAGCAGGTTTCTCATCCGTCCAGGCTGTATGTGACCGACGTTCCCGTTCCCCATGAGGGGTTAGGAGAGCAGCGTCGCGTTGCCGAAGTAGAGCGAGGCCAGCATGTTCCCGTTCCCCATGAGGGGTTAGGAGGGACGCCTCTTCAATCGCTTGCTGAATCAGTTGTGCGGTTCCCGTTCCCCATGAGGGGTTAGGAGATGAGCATTTGCAACGCCGATGTGAGCGGTAACGAGGTTCCCGTTCCCCATGAGGGGTTAGGAGACTGTCGAAGCCGCCATCAAGCAGATGCAGAGCGCCAGTTCCCGTTCCCCATGAGGGGTTAGGAGATCGCCAAAGCTGCTGGGCGTAGGGGTCGGAGTGGCGTTCCCGTTCCCCATGAGGGGTTAGGAGACGACCCACATGCCCCTGTCACGCAAGGCGGTCACGGTTCCCGTTCCCCATGAGGGGTTAGGAGTCCCTCTTGGCCCGGCCTTTTGCGCCGGGCATTTTTGTTCCCGTTCCCCATGAGGGGTTAGGAGAGCAGCTACTGGCGCAAGCCGGATGCGACGTTCCACGTTCCCGTTCCCCATGAGGGGTTAGGAGGACGAGCTCGATGAGCGTGTCGCCGGCTACCTGCCGTTCCCGTTCCCCATGAGGGGTTAGGAGCCAGATCATGCCGGCGGGCAGTTCGATGCCGTCGAGGTTCCCGTTCCCCATGAGGGGTTAGGAGATCTCGGCGTTCGTGCGACCGACCATCTGCGCGTTGAAGTTCCCGTTCCCCATGAGGGGTTAGGAGAAGTGCTGATTCGCCCGCCTCCATGGCACTAACGATGTTCCCGTTCCCCATGAGGGGTTAGGAGACGCTGGTGGCCACGCTCAAGCCCAGCTTCACCGCACGTTCCCGTTCCCCATGAGGGGTTAGGAGCTCAGCCAAGGCGACATAGACGCACTAAGCTACCTCGTTCCCGTTCCCCATGAGGGGTTAGGAGAAGAATGCGCCGGATCGTGAGGCGCTCCTGATCAAGGTTCCCGTTCCCCATGAGGGGTTAGGAGGGCGCAAAGTTCTCGCACACCTCGAGCGCCCGCCCGCGTTCCCGTTCCCCATGAGGGGTTAGGAGTGCAGCACTCGTTCGAGCAGTCCATGTAACTCCGTCGTTCCCGTTCCCCATGAGGGGTTAGGAGTTCGGCGATTGGCCGGAAGAGTCGGCCGAGGGGGCGAGTTCCCGTTCCCCATGAGGGGTTAGGAGTGGTCGTCGGCGCCTGCCTGAGGCAGCTCGCGCACCGTTCCCGTTCCCCATGAGGGGTTAGGAGTGGTCGTCGGCGCCTGCCTGAGGCAGCTCGCGCACCGTTCCCGTTCCCCATGAGGGGTTAGGAGCGCATCCACAGGTCGTAGCGGGCGATGGGCTCCATGCGTTCCCGCTCCCCATGAGGGGTTAGGAGACCATCAAAACCAAACTCGCCGCCGGCATCTACAAGTGTTCCCGTTCCCCATGAGGGGTTAGGAGAGCGTCGCATCAGCCGCAGGGGCATGCACGGGCGCAGGTTCCCGTTCCCCATGAGGGGTTAGGAGCCGACGAAAGGGCGCGGCTACGACTCGCCTCACTGGCGTTCCCGTTCCCCATGAGGGGTTAGGAGGCCGACATTCAGCGCTTCGATGTCGTCGTCGCTCGTGTTCCCGTTCCCCATGAGGGGTTAGGAGTCGATCGCCCGCCGCACCGCCGGGCGCGCGCGCCGCTGTTCCCGTTCCCCATGAGGGGTTAGGAGGCCCGCCGGCGGTGCGGTACAGCTTGAGTTCCGTCCAGTTCCCGTTCCCCATGAGGGGTTAGGAGGATTGCGACTCCAAGTTGTTCTTGAACTCGAGCGTCGTTCCCGTTCCCCATGAGGGGTTAGGAGACCAGCGGACGCCCCTCGGCGTCCACCACGCGGCTGTGTTCCCGTTCCCCATGAGGGGTTAGGAGTGGACCCGGTTCAACCCAGACGTCGCGCGGATCAAGGTTCCCGTTCCCCATGAGGGGTTAGGAGTGTGCCGACTGCTGCTCTGCCGCGGCGCGGCGCATTGTTCCCGTTCCCCATGAGGGGTTAGGAGTGGGTCGGCTGCTGGCCCATGGCATGGAGCTGCATTGTTCCCGTTCCCCATGAGGGGTTAGGAGACGATTGCTGCGTCGGCGTGCAGGTCGGGTGCGGTGGTTCCCGTTCCCCATGAGGGGTTAGGAGAACTTCTACGCCTGGGACATGCCCACGCGGGCGTACGGTTCCCGTTCCCCATGAGGGGTTAGGAGTCGTCCTCGGTGTGCTCTTCCCCGTCGAAGCCCTCGAGTTCCCGTTCCCCATGAGGGGTTAGGAGAAACTCGCGCCGCTCACAATGCCGCCTACGGCACAAGTTCCCGTTCCCCATGAGGGGTTAGGAGACCCTGTTTGCCGGTGGCGCCACACCCGCCGTGGCTGTTCCCGTTCCCCATGAGGGGTTAGGAGTCGCCCTGATAGCCATGCGCACGCGCCACGCGCTGCGTTCCCGTTCCCCATGAGGGGTTAGGAGTTGGTCGTCCAGTCTCGCCGTGCCCACAGCTCCTTCTCGTTCCCGTTCCCCATGAGGGGTTAGGAGGCCGAGCAGCAGGGTTACAGGCTCGGCCGCAAGGCGTTCCCGTTCCCCATGAGGGGTTAGGAGTCGACGTGCACCGCGTAAGTCGCGCCGCGCCGTTGCGTTCCCGTTCCCCATGAGGGGTTAGGAGCTGCGGCCACCGACGCCGATCGGGACGGTTGGCGGCGTTCCCGTTCCCCATGAGGGGTTAGGAGGATCACGGCTGGCCTCGCTCGAATCGAGCGCAGGGAGTGTTCCCGTTCCCCATGAGGGGTTAGGAGAGCTTCATGGGTCGCCTCGGGGGTTCTGGTTGGGACGGTTCCCGTTCCCCATGAGGGGTTAGGAGTGCGGCGCGACGGCCTCAGCGGCCGGCTTGTCCTGTTGTTCCCGTTCCCCATGAGGGGTTAGGAGGATCGCGCAGCGTCGTTCGTGGGTCGAGTCCCGCTCGTTCCCGTTCCCCATGAGAGCCGGATACCCGGGAAAACCTTGAGCACGTCGGGTCCATACCGGAGCGGCTTCCCCACACCTCCACCCCTGATCAGGGTTAGCCGCAACACCACATCAATTGTGCTACGCAGCACCTGGCCGTAACGCCGAAACAGCCGCCCAGATCACGCAGAACAAGCCTTGCTGACCCCCCACCTCAAGCATCTAACATTTTTTACCGCACTGCAGCACCCGCAGCAGGCAGCGCCGCCCCGCAGCAGCGCGCGCCTGCGCTGCGTTTATGTGCAGAATACGCAAGCTTTTGTCCCATTCGCGACCATCGCGGGGGTGACAAGGGGAAGAAGGGGCGCCACCAATACGGTGCCGACGAGGGGAGACAAGACCTCGCAGATGCAGCAGAAAACAACATCAGCCATCACTTGCATTCGTCGGAGGATCAAGCATGAAGCACAGCATCGTTGCACTCGCGATCATGAGCGTCGGACTGGGCGCGGCCCAGGCGCAGGACGTCGTCAAACTGGGCAATGCGGCGCCGCTGACCGGCACCATTTCGCACCTGGGCAAGGACCTGGAGAACGGCAGCCGCATGGCGGTCGATGCGATCAATGCCCAGGGCGGCGCCGACATCGGCGGCAAGAAGGTGAAGTTCGAGCTCATCGGCGAGGATGACCAGGCTGACCCGCGCACCGGCACCACGGTGGCGCAGCGGCTGGTGGATGCGGGGGTGAAGGGGGTGATCGGGCACCTGAACTCGGGCACCTCGATTCCGGCATCGCGCATCTATGATCAGGGCGGGGTGCCGCAGATTTCGCCGGCGTCGACCAACCCCAAGCTGACCCAACAGAAATTCCCGGGCGTGTTCCGCACCATTGCCAACGACGTGCAGCAGGGCGGTGCGCTGGGCAACTTTGCGGTGAAGACGCTGAGCGCCAGGAAGGTGGCGATCATCGACGACCGCACGTCCTACGGCCAGGGCCTGGCCGACGAGACCGAAAAGGCAGTGAAGGCGGCAGGGGCGCAGGTGGTTGCGCGTGAATTCACCACCGACAAGGCGACCGACTTCAACGCCATCCTGACCAAGATCCGCGCCACCGCACCTGATGTGGTGTTCTTCGGCGGCATGGATGCCCAGGCCGGCCCGATGCTGCGCCAGATCAAGCAGTTGGGCATCAACACCCAGTTCCTCACCGGTGACGGTGGCTGCAGCCCGGAGATGATCAAGCTCGCGGGCGACGCCATCAACTCGAACACCTATTGTTCGATGGCCGGCCTGCCGCTGGACAAGATGCCGGGTGGCGCCAAGTTCCGCGCCGACTACAAGGCGCGCTTCAATGGCGAGGTGCAGCTCTACGCCCCCTATGCCTACGATGCGGCGATGGCGATCGTGAAGGCGATGGAGAAAGCCGGCTCGGTCGAGCCCGCCAAGTACCTGCCCGAGCTCAAGACCATCAACTTCGAAGGCGTCACCGGCAACGTCGCCTTCGACGCCCAGGGCGACATCAAGGAAGGCGCGGTGACCATGTACCAGTTCAAGGACGGCGCCTGGCTGGCGCTGTAAGCGCCCTGTCTGCTCTGTCCCAAAACACCCTCACGCCCACGGCGTGAGGGGCAAGGCCTGCGGGTTGTGTCACCGCCAGCCGGTACACCCTGCTCCTCCAAGCCGTACGCCCCCATGGGCCGTGCGGGCCACTCCGACCTCCTTTCGGTGCTAAAAGCTCAAAATGGAAACCCTCATCCAGCAACTCATCAATGGCCTGGTGATCGGCAGCGTGTATGCGCTCATCGCGCTCGGCTACACGATGGTGTACGGCATTCTCGGCCTCATCAACTTCGCCCACGGCGACGTGCTGATGGTGGGCGCGCTGACCGCCTTGCAGACCATGCTGTTCCTGATGGGCGTGGCGCCCGGGCTGTCGCCGATCTACATGCTGACGATCGCGCTCATGGTGGCGATCCCGGTGTGCATGACGCTGGGCTTCCTGATGGAGCGGCTGGCCTACCGACGGCTGCGCAACGCACCCCGCCTGGCGCCGCTGATCACCGCGATCGGCATGTCCTTCTTGCTGCAGACGGTGGCGATGATCATCTGGGGGCGCAACTACCACACCTTTCCGCAGCTCATCTCCACCACGCCGCTGGAGCCGATCGCGGGCGTGTTCATCACCCCGGTGCAGGTGGTGATCATCATTGCCTCGGCGGCGATCATGATCGGCCTGTCGCTGCTGGTGACGCGCAGCAAGATCGGCCGCGCCATGCGCGCCACCGCCGAGAACCACCGCGTCGCCAGCCTGATGGGCGTCGACACCAACGCTGTGATCGCCTTCACCTTCGTCGTCGGTGCGGCGCTGGCCGCCATCGCCGGCGTGATGTTCGCCAGCAACTACGGCATTGCCCACTATGGCATGGGCTTCATGCCCGGCCTCAAGGCCTTCACCGCGGCGGTGCTGGGCGGCATCGGCAACCTGGGCGGGGCCATGCTCGGGGGCATCGTGCTCGGCCTGGTCGAGTCCTTCGGCGCGGGCTACATCGAACACCTGAGCTTCGGCTTTCTGAACTCGTCCTATCAGGACATCTTCGCCTTCATCATTCTGGGCCTGGTGCTGATCTTCAAGCCCACCGGACTGCTCGGCGAGCGCGTGTCGGACCGGGCATAAGGAGGCCGGACGCTCATGAATGAACTCGTCTCCGCCGTGCCCTGGCTGGGCAAGCGCAACCCGATGGCGGCGCGCTGGCTGATCATCATCATCGCCCTCGTGGCGCCCCTCATCGCCTGGCAGTTTGGCCGCAGCTGGGTGCGCATCCTCGACTTTGCCCTGCTCTACATGATGCTGGCGCTGGGCCTGAACCTGGTGGTGGGCTTTGCCGGCCTGCTCGACCTAGGCTACATCGCCTTCTACGCGGTCGGGGCCTACGCCTTCGCGTTTCTGGCCTCGCCCCACTTCGACGTCCACATGCCGTTCTGGATCGTGCTGCCGCTGGCGGCGGGCTTCGCGGCACTGGCGGGCATCATGCTGGGCTTTCCGGTCTTGCGATTACGCGGCGATTATCTCGCCATCGTCACCCTGGGCTTCGGCGAGATCGTGCGCATCTTCCTTCTCAACCTGAACTACCCGATCAACATCACCAACGGGCCGCAGGGCATCAACATGATCGATCCGATCAACCTGTTCGGCTGGGATCTGTCGCGCAACCTGCAGATCACCGAAAACTTCTCGATCAACTCATTGTTCCTGTACTACTACTTCTTCCTGCTGTGCGTGGCAGGCTCGATCCTGTTCGTGCAGCGCCTGCAGATCTCGCGCATTGGCCGCGCCTGGGCGGCGATGCGCGACGACGAGCTCGCCGCCAAGGCCATCGGCATCAACACGCGCAACATGAAGCTGCTGGCGTTTTCGCTCGGCGCCACCTTTGGCGGCGTGGCGGGCGCGCTGTTCGGCGCCTTCCAGGGCTTTGTCAGCCCTGAGAGCTTCAGCCTGATGGAATCGATCGCGGTGCTGACCATGGTGGTGTTCGGCGGCATGGGCAACATCGCCGGCGCCATCGTCGGTGCCTTCGTGCTCGCCCTGCTGCCCGAGATCCTGCGTGACGTGGCCGTGCCCATGCAGCAGACCCTGTTCGGCACCGTGATCCTCGACCCCGAGGTGCTGCGCATGCTGCTGCTGTCGCTGGCCATGATCCTGATGATGTTGCTGCGCCCCTCGGGGCTGATCCCCGCGCGCGCACGCTACGCCCACGCCGAGAACATGAAGCGGGAGGGCGCACAGTGATCACCTTGCTCGAAGCCCGCAACATCGGCAAACGCTTCGGCGGCCTGCACGCGCTGACCGAGGTCTCGCTCACCATCCACAAGGGTGAGGTCTACGGCCTGATCGGCCCCAACGGCGCCGGCAAGACCACATTCTTCAACGTGCTCACCGGCTCCTACACGCCCGACGGTGGCGAGTTCGTGTTCAACGGCAGCGAGCTGCCCAGCGGCAAGCCGCACAAGATCGTCGGCCGTGGCATCGCCCGCACCTTCCAGAACATCCGCCTGTTTCGCGACCTCACCGCACTCGAGAACGTCATGGCCGGCCACCACATCCGCACCAAGGCGGGGGTGTGGGGCGTGCTGACGCAAAACCGCTTCACCCGCGAAGAAGAGCGCCTCACCACCCAGCGCGCCAACGAACTGCTCGACTACGTGGGCATCGGCCACTTTGCCGAGGTGGTGTCGAAGAACCTGTCCTACGGCGACCAGCGCCGGCTGGAGATTGCACGCGCGCTGGCCACCGAGCCGCAACTGCTGGCGCTGGACGAGCCCGCGGCCGGCATGAACGCTACCGAAACCGGCCAGCTCAAGCTACTGATCGAGCAGATCCGCCGCGACGGCATCACCGTGATGCTGATCGAGCACGACGTGAAGCTGGTGATGGGCTTGTGCGACCGCGTCGCGGTGCTCGATTTCGGCAAGAAGATCGCCGAGGACATACCCACCGTGGTGCAGAAGGACGAAGCGGTGATCGCCGCCTATCTGGGTGGAGGCAAGCATGCAGACTAAGCCCGGCTCTCCCCTGCTGAAGTTGCAGAACCTGCAGATTTCCTACGGCGGCATCCAGGCCGTGAAGGGCATCGACCTCGAGTTGTGGGCGGGCGAACTGGTGTGCCTGATCGGCGCCAACGGCGCCGGCAAGACCACCACGCTCAACGCCATTGCCGGCGTGCAGCCGATTGCCGGCGGCGACATCCTCTACGCCGGCGACACGATCAACGTCCTGCCGGCACACAAGCGCCTGCGTCGCGGCGTGGCGCTGGTGCCCGAGGGGCGCGGCATCTTCACCCGCCTGACGGTGGAAGAGAACCTGCGCATGGGCGCCTACTCACGCAACGACAAGGCCGGCATCGAAGCCGACCTCGAGCGCGTGTACACCATGCTGCCGCGTATCAAGGAACGTCTGCCCCAGGTGGCTGGCACGCTGTCGGGCGGCGAACAGCAGATGGTGGCAATCGGCCGCGCGCTGCTGTCGCGGCCCAAATTGCTGCTGCTCGATGAGCCGTCGATGGGCCTGGCGCCGCTGGTGGTGGAAAAGATCTTCGAGGTCGTGCAGTCGGTGGCGAAAGAAGGGGTGACCATCCTGCTGGTGGAGCAAAATGCCAACCTGGCGCTGGAGTTTGCCCAGCGCGGCTATGTGATGGAATCGGGCAGGATCACGCTCACCGGCAGTGGCGACGAGCTGCTCGCCAACCCCAAGGTGCGCGAAGCCTATCTCGGCGAGATGGTGTGAAGGCCGTGCCCGAATTCCGCGCCCAAGGAGAACAAGACATGAAGCAGATCACCCCCACCGAGGCGTACGCCTTCCTGCAGGCGAACCCCAGCGCGCTGCTGATCGATGTGCGCAGCGAGATCGAATACCTGTTCGTCGGCCACCCCGTCGGCGCCATCCACGTGTCGTGGAACGACGGCCCCGACTGGGAGGTGAACCCACACTTTGTGGGCGAAGTCCGCAAGCTGGTGGGCAACGGCGACCAGCGCCCCATCCTGCTCATCTGCCGCTCGGGCAACCGCTCCGAGACCGCCGGCCAGGCCTTGATCGACGCCGGCTTTGGACAGGTGTTCAACGTCCAGCATGGCTTCGAGGGCGATCTCGACGACAACCACCATCGCAATTCGCTCAGCGGCTGGCGCTTCGACGGCCTGCCCTGGCAGCAGTGCTGAGGCCTCAGCGTCCGTCCAGGCTGCGCCGGTACTGGATGGCCTCGGCCACCTGCGCCACACCCGGCTGCGCCACCCCCGCCATGTCGGCCAGCGTGCGCGCCACGCGCAGGATGCGGTGATAAGCGCGCGCCGACAGATCGAGGCGCGTCATCGCCTGTTGCAGCAGACCTGCCCCCGCGCGATCGGGCACGCAGTAGCGCTCGACCGCGCGGCTGTCCAGACGGGCGTTGAGCATGCCCTGGCGTTCGGCCTGGGAGGCACGCGCCAGCACCACGCGCGCGCGAACCTCGGCCGAGGACGCTGCCGGCGCAGTGGAAGTGAGCTCTTCATGGGCCAGCACCGGCACCTCCACCACCAGGTCGATGCGATCCAGTAGCGGCCCCGACAATCGCCCCCGATACCGTGCCACCTGCTCTGGCGAGCACCGACAAGCCTTGCGTGGATGGCCGGAATAGCCACAGGGACAGGGGTTCATCGCCGCGACCAATTGAAAGCGCGCCGGGAAGTCCGCTCGCCGGCGCGCACGTGAGACGCTGATATGGCCGGTTTCCAGCGGCTCACGCAGGGATTCGAGCACCCGCCGGTCAAACTCGGGGAGCTCGTCCAAAAATAAAACTCCGTTATGAGCGAGCGAAATCTCACCTGGCCGCGGGTTTGCGCCGCCCCCCACCAGCGCCGCCGCCGACGCCGAGTGGTGTGGCCCCCGGAACGGCCGCTGCGCCCAGCGCGTGGCGTCGAAGCTGCCGTCCAGCGAGCACACCGCCGCCGTCTCCAGCGCCTCGGCTTCGGACATCGGTGGCAGCAGTCCGGGCAAGCGCTGCGCCAGCATGGACTTGCCCGTGCCCGGCGGCCCGAACAGCAGCAGCGAATGCGACCCGGCGGCCGCCACCTCCAGCGCTCGTCGCGCCTGCAACTGGCCGCGCACATCGGCCAGATCCGGCCCCGTCGGCGCGATCGCCTGCGGTGCGGTGCACGGCTGTGGCTCGAGTGCGCTGTGACCGTTCAGATGCGCGGCCACCGCGCACAGACTGCTTGCCGGCAACACCGTGGCATCACGCGCCAGTGCAGCCTCGGGCGCATTGGCCAGCGCCACCACCACACCGCGTTGCGCCCGCCCCGCGGCCAGCGCCACCGCCAGCACGCCGCGCACCGCGCGCAGCTCACCATTCAGCGACAGCTCGCCGCAAAATTCCAGACCATCCAGGAGTTTGGCCGCGACCTGTCCCGATGCCACCAGAATGCCCAGCGCAATGGCCAGGTCGAAGCGCCCGCCTTCCTTGGGCAGATCGGCGGGCGCCAGGTTGACGGTGATGCGCCGCTGCGGGAATTCAAACTGCGAGGTCTGCAGCGCGGCGCGCACGCGGTCGCGCGCCTCGCGCACTTCGGTATCGGGCAGCCCTACCAGGCTGAAGGCAGGCAGGCCGTTGGCCAGATGCACCTCGACCGTGACCTCGGGCGCATCAAGGCCGACGAGCGCGCGGCTGCGCACGAGCGCAAGAGACATGCGGTTCTCCGGACTGGGCAGAGCGCCAGTCTAGCGGACAACGCATCGATGACAAACAGATAAACCGGGCGTTCTGCCCGGCTGCGGAACTCAGGCCGGCTTGTCGGCCTTGTCGGCACTTTCAGCCGTACCGACATCGGCGGGCTTTGCAGCCACGACCGGCGGCGGGCCCTCGAGTTGGGCAATGCGCAATTCGAGCTCGGCGAGTTTCTGCCGCGCATGTGCCAGCACCTCGCGCTGCACTTCGAATTCCTCGCGGGTAACGAGATCGAGCTTGCTCAAGGCACTGCCGAGCATGGCCTTGACGTTCTTTTCAATATCGCGGGCGGGGCTGTTGGCGGCCAGCTCGGAGAGCTTGGCGCCGATGTCGTCGAGTAAGCGGGGAGTAGCCATGTGGAGTATCGATTACCGGTTGGGAATGGGAGAAAGTCTAGCACGCACATTGCACGCACCTGAGCCGAATCCGGGCATGCGGAGTGCGACGCACCGCGCTGGTGCATCACAGTCCAGATTTGTGCGCATGCGCCTTACACTTCAGCGCGCCCAGGGGCGATGCCGGGCCCGCAACCCGCCTGAATCCGCGCACAAGCAGGAGTTTACGCGTCCTGGCACGGCTAGTGCTTTACGACCTGTGTCACGACCACAATCCACCCGCCCTGCGCACTGGAGACCAGCATGAAATTCATCACCGCCATCATCAAGCCCTTCAAGCTCGACGAAGTACGCGAAGCCCTTTCCGCAGTCGGTGTCCAAGGCATCACGGTGACCGAGGTCAAGGGTTTCGGTCGCCAGAAAGGGCACACCGAGCTCTATCGCGGCGCCGAATACGTGGTCGACTTCCTGCCGAAGATGAAGATCGAAGCCGCCATTCCCGATGCGCTCCTCGAGCAAACCATCGAGGCCATCGAGCGCGCCGCATCGAGCGGCAAGATCGGCGATGGCAAGATCTTCGTGTTCGAGCTCGAACAAGTCATCCGCATCCGCACCGGCGAGACCGGCGCGGATGCCTTGTGAGGGAGAGCACGAAAATGCACAAGAACCCTGCACGCCTGCCGACCCTTGCTGTCGGTGGCACACTCGCGCTGATCTCGGCCGGGGCCTCGGCCCAGGATGTGGCCGCCGTCGCAGTCGAGGTCAACAAAGGCGACGTGGCCTGGATCATGACCTCCACCCTGCTGGTGCTGATGATGGCCCTGCCCGGCCTGGCGCTGTTTTACGGCGGCCTGGTGCGCGCCAAGAACATGTTGTCGGTGCTGATGCAGGTGATGACCGTGTTCTCGCTCAACGCCTTGTTGTTCGCGCTCTACGGCTACAGCCTGGCCTTCACCGAGGGCAATGCCTTCATCGGTTCGCTGGACAAGGTCTTCCTGTCCGGCGTGACGATCACCTCGCTCGCCGACACCTTCACCGCCACCGTAAAACTGCCCGAGTTCGCCTTCATCGCCTTCCAGGCCACCTTTGCCGGCATCACCGGCGCCCTCATCGTCGGCGCCTTCGCCGAGCGCATGCGTTTCTCCGCGGTGCTGATCTTCTCGGTGGCCTGGTTCACCCTTTGCTACCTGCCGATCTGCCACATGGTGTGGGGTCCGGGCGGCTACCTGCTCGAAGACGGCGCCCTCGACTTTGCCGGCGGCACCGTGGTGCACATCAACGCCGGCATCGCCGGCCTGGTGGGTGCCTACATGGTGGGCAAGCGCATCGGCCTTGGTCGCGTGGCAATGGCACCGCACAACCTGACCCTGACCATGGTGGGCGCCGCGCTGCTGTGGGTGGGCTGGTTCGGCTTCAACGCTGGCTCCAACCTCGAAGCCAACGCCGGGGCTGCACTCGCCTTCATCAACACCCTGCTCGCCACTGCGGCAGCCGTGCTGGCCTGGTCGCTGGGCGAGGCCCTGGTCAAGGGCCAGCCCTCGATGCTGGGCGCGGCCTCGGGCGCCGTCGCCGGTCTGGTGGCCATCACCCCGGCCTGCGGCAGCGTCGGCCCGATGGGCGCCATCATCATCGGCGCGCTCTCAGGCTTCATCTGCCTGTGGGGGGTGAATGGCTTGAAGCATGCACTCGGCGCCGACGACGCCGTCGATGTGTTTGGCGTGCATGGCGTGGGCGGCATCGTCGGCGCCCTGCTCACCGGTGTGTTCGCCGCGCCCGCGCTAGGTGGCACGGGTGGCGTAGACTTTGCCATCGGCCCCCAGGTCTGGATCCAGACCTACAGCGTGCTCATCACCATCGTCTGGTCTGCCGTGGTCGCCTTTGTCGCCTACAAGCTCGCAGACCTGACGGTCGGCCTGCGGGTGGCGGAAGAAGACGAGCGCAAGGGTCTGGACATCAGCGCGCACGGCGAAACGGCGTATCGGATGTAAGGAACCTAGGTGCTCAGCGACGGAACCGGCTGCCCGCCGGTTCCGCGCACCCGGAGCGCTCAGCGGAACACGATGGTCTTGTTGCCATGCACCAGCACGCGGTCTTCGAGGTGGTAGCGCAGGCCGCGGGCGAGCACGGTTTTCTCGATGTCCTTGCCGTAGCGCACCATGTCTTCCACGGCGTCGGAGTGGTCGATGCGGATCACGTCCTGATCGACGATCGGCCCCTGGTCGAGGTCGGCGGTAACGTAATGGCAGGTGGCGCCGATCAGTTTCACACCCTTGTCCCAGGCCTGGTGGTAGGGCTTGGCACCGACGAAACTGGGCAGGAAGCTGTGGTGGATGTTGATGATGCGCCCCGGATAGGCAGCGCACAGCGCGGGCGACAGGACCTGCATGTAGCGCGCGAGCACCATGGTGTCGCCACGCACCTCTTCAAAGATGCGCTGCACCTCGGCGTAGGCGGATTCCTTGTTGTCGGCGTTGACCGGCACGTGGTGAAAAGGAATGCCATGCCATTCGACAAAGCCACGAAAGTTGTCGTGGTTGGAGATCACGCAAGGAATCTCGATGTCGAGTTCCTTCGACTGCCAGCGCGCGAGCAGGTCGTACAGGCAATGTTCCTGCTTGCTGACCATCACCACCACGCGCTTCTTGACCGCAGAGTCGGTGATCTTCCATTCCATCTCAAGCTCTTCGGCGAGCGGACGGAAGCGCTCGCGGAACTCGGCAAGATGGAAAGGCAGGGAGTCGGCCTTGATCTCGATGCGCATGAAGTAGCGCCCGAGCGCCTCACCATTTTGTGGCAGTTCGGCGTGCAGTGAGGTCTCGAGGATCCAGCCCTTGTGTTCGGCGATGAAGCCCGACACCCGGGCGACGATGCCGACGCGGTCGGGGCAGGAGGCGGAAAGCGTGTAAAAACGTTGGCGATGCATGGTATCTCGTGAGTTCAGCCGGCGCGGGCGAAGGCGGCGTCGATTTCGGCGCGCAGGGCCGCGTAGTCGCGCACCACCGGATACTGCGGAAATTCGCGCACGACGTTTTCCGGTGGATGAAAGAGGATGCCGCCGTGGGCCTCGCCCAGCATGGCGAGGTCGTTATAGGAATCGCCCGCGGCCACGACCTTGAAGTTGAGTTCCTTGAAGCGTTTCACCGCCTCGCGCTTCTGGTCCGGCATGCGCAGGTGATAATTCACCAGAATGCCTTCGGCATCTGCTTCCAGGCTGTGGCAGAACAGCGTCGGCAAGCCGAGTTGCTGCATCAGCGGCCTGGCGAATTCATAGAAGGTGTCGGACAGGATCACGACCTGGTAAGCGTCGCGCAAGGCGTCGAGGAATTCACGCGCACCTTGCATCGGCCCCATGCTGGCGATGACCGCCTGGATGTCGGGCAGGCCGAGCTTTTTCTGCGCCAGGATGTCGAGGCGGTACTTCATCAGGGTGTCGTAGTTGGGCTCGTCGCGCGTGGTGCGGCGCAACTCGGGAATGCCGCTACGCTCGGCGAATTCGATCCAGATTTCAGGAACCAGCACACCTTCGAGGTCGAGACAGACGATACGCACCGGACACTCCTGCGGGCAAGATTTTGGCGAAGCCGCGATTCTAGCATCGACCCATCCACACCGAATCGCACGGTTTGCCCGGAGGCGGGCAGACGCATGCACGACGTGCGCGCTGTGCGCCATTACTCGAACCGGGCGGTCTTGCACTGGCACGAGGTGAACGCAAATTGGATACTTCCGGCAAATATCGCATTCAAGACCATGATCAAGCTCATCCCGACCGAAAAGCTCCAGACTGGCATGTTCATCCACGACCTCAACTGTGGCTGGATGGATCACAACTTCGTGCGCAGCCGCTTTGCCGTGAAAACCGAAGCGGTCGCGCTCAAGGTACGCGCGCTGGGCGTGAAGGAAATCTACATCGACACCGCGCGCGGGCTAGACATCGTCGAGGGACCGAGCCAGGAAGCCCAGGAGCACCAGGTCGACGCGGCGCTGCAGGCGCTGGCGACCACCAGCGCCTCGGACATGCCGCGCGTCTCGGTGCAGCGCGAAGTCGAGCGTGCACAAAAGCTGCACGGCGACGCCAACCGCATCGTGCGCGACGTGATGGGTGACGTCCGCCTGGGCAAGCAGATCCAGCTGGAGCAGATCGAGCCCCTGGTCGCGCGCATCGTCGACTCCATCTTTCGCCGCGCCGACGCGCTCATGCCACTGGCACGGCTGAAGGAGCACGACGAATACACCTTCCAGCATTCAGTGTCGGTGTGCGTGCTGATGACCTCATTTGCGCGCGCGCTGGAATTGCCGCGCGAGATCATCCACGAGATCGCGATCGGCGCCCTGCTCCATGACGTGGGCAAGGCCAAGGTGGCGGACGAGATCCTGAACAAGCCGGCCAAGCTCACCGACGCCGAGTTCGCCAAGATGAAGAACCACGTCGTGCAGAGCAAGATCATCCTGCAGGCCACGCCCGGCATCAGCAACATCGCGCTCGACGTCGCCGCCCAGCACCACGAGCGCTTCGATGGCACCGGCTATCCGAACAAGCTCAAGGGTGAGGAGATCAGCCTCTACGGGCAGATGGGGGCGATCGTCGACGTCTATGACGCGATCACCTCCAATCGCGTCTATCACAAGGGGATGATGCCGACCGACGCCATGCGCAAGCTGCTCGAGTGGAGCAAGTTCCACTTCAAACCGGAACTGGTGAAGGCCTTCATCCGCGCCGTGGGCATCTATCCGACCGGCTCCCTGGTGCGGCTGGAAAGCCGGCGCCTGGCGGTGGTGCAGGCGCAAAGCGCCGATCAGGTGATGCAGCCGGTGGTGAAGATCATCTTCCACACCCGCGGCTACTATCTGACCCCCGAAATCGTTGACCTGCGGCGCTCGCACGACCGCATCGTTGGTCACGAGGATTTCGCCACCTGGAACATCGACCCGCTGCGCTGGTTGCCGGAGTAGGACGGCACTGAGCCGACGCAGCGCTGCGGTTTCAGTCGGCCGGGATCGCGTCCAGCGTCTCGTGCAGCTCCAGCCAGCGCAGCTCCGCGTCCTCGATGCGCTGCACGAGTTCGGCCTGGCGCTTGTTCAGCGTCGGCACCTCAGCGGCCTGCTGCCCCGTGTAAAGCTCAGGGTCGGCGAGACGCGCATCAAGCTCGCTCTTTTCCTTGTTCCATGCCGCCAGGCGCTTGTCGATCTGCTCGATCTCCTTCACCAGCGGCCGACGTGCAAGGATGCGGGCTTGGCGATCGGCGCTGGCCTGCGCACGATCGGCCTTGCGTGTCGCCTTGTCGGCGGTCTGATCAGGACAGGCTGCCGCGGCCGCCACCACAGTGCGCCGGGTGGCGAGCCAGTCGCGGTAATCGTCGAGGTCGCCGTCGAAGGGCTGGATGCGGCCGTCGTCCACCAGCAGGAAGCGGTCGCAGGTGGCGCGCAGCAGGGCGCGGTCGTGTGACACCAGCACCATGGCGCCCTCGTAATCCTGCAGCGCCAGCGTGAGGGCGTGGCGCATCTCGAGGTCGAGGTGGTTGGTGGGTTCGTCGAGCAGCAGCAGGTTAGGCTTTTGCCAGATCAGCAGCGCCAGCGCCAGGCGCGACTTCTCGCCGCCGGAGAACGGGCCGCAAGGCGTCGTCGCCGGGGTGGAGCTGCCGCCCAGGCCGTCGCCGCGGAAATCAAAGCCACCGAGATAGTCGCGCAGCTCCTGCTCGCGAGTCAGCGGGTCGAGCCGCGTCATGTGCTGCAGCGCGGACTCGTCCGTGCGCAGGGTTTCGAGCTGATGCTGGGCAAAATAGCCGGTGATCAGACCCTTGCCCTCCAGGCGCTCGCCCGCCGCCAGCGCCAGTTCGTTGGCGAGCAGCTTGATCAGGGTCGACTTGCCCGCGCCATTGCGCCCGAGCAGGCCGACACGCTCGCCGGGGCGCAGCGTCAGACCGATGTCGGCCAGCACCATGCGCTCACCGTAGCCCACCGCGCCATCCTCGATCTGCAGCAAGGGGTCGGGCGCGGGCGGCGCGTCACGAAAACCGAAACTGAACGGCGTGTCGACGTGGGCGGCGGCGATGCGCTCCATGCGCTCGAGCGCCTTGATCCGGCTCTGCGCCTGGCGCGCCTTGGTGGCCTTGGCGCGGAAGCGGCGGATGTAGTCTTCCATGTGCGCGATGTCGCGCTGCTGCTTTTCAAACATCGACTGCTGCTGCAGCAGGCGCTCGCCACGCTGACGCTCGAAATCCGAATAGCCGCCGGTGTACAGGGTGAGCTTCTGCTGCTCGATGTGGGCGATATGGGTGACGCAAGCGTCCAGAAACTCGCGGTCGTGCGAGATCAGCAGCAAGGTGCCGCGATAGTCGCGCAGCCAGGACTCGAGCCAGATCACCGCGTCGAGATCGAGGTGGTTGGTCGGCTCGTCCAGCAGCAACAGATCGGAGCGGCACATCAGCGCCTGCGCCAGGTTCAGGCGCATGCGCCAGCCGCCGGAAAAGTCTGCCACCGGGCGCTCGATATCGGACTGCAGGAACCCCAGACCATCGAGCAACGAGGCTGCACGCGAGCGCGCCGCGTAACCGCCAATCTCGTGCAGGCGGGCGTGCAGCTCGCCGATATGGGTGCCGTCGTGTGCGTTTTCCGCCGCAAGCAGCTCAGCCTCGATGCGGCGCAGCTCGGCATCGCCATCGAGCACGTATTCGATCGCCGCCTGCACCAGGCCGGGGGTTTCCTGCGCGACGTGGGCAATCACCCAGGCGGGCGGCATGTCGAGGTCGCCCTGATCGGGATGCAACTGGTCGCGCAGCATGGCGAACAGGCTGGATTTGCCGCTGCCGTTGGCGCCGGTGAGGCCGACCTTCCAGCCCGGATGGATCTGCAGCGTGGCGCTCTCGATGAGCACCTTGACGCCGCGCACAAGGCGTAAATTTCGAAGACTGATCACAAACGTAAAGCGCCGCTGGGTGGCCGCGAACTGAAATAAAGGCGCTATTCTACGCGCCAAGCGAATCGTCTTCGGAAACCTGTGCGCATGTCCCGCTCCACCCTCCGTTCCGCCCTGCCCGTGCCCTTGCTTGCCCTCTCCATGGCCGTGTTGTTGACGCTGTCGCCGGGCACAGCAAGGGCCGCAGATACAAGCAGCGCCGCCCAGGACAGTGCCGACAGCGCGCGCATGATCGAGCTGCAAGCTCAGGCCAGGGCGCTGCGCGCCGAGGCCGAGGCCACCTTCCAGGCCGCGGAACCCGCCTGCTACAAGAAATTTCTCGTCAATCGCTGCATCGATCAGGCCAGGCAGCAGCGCCTGGAAACCATACAGCGTGCACGCGCGCTCGAATCCGAAGCGCATCAACTCAAGCTCGAGCAGCGTCAGCGCGCTGCAGCCGAAGCCCAAGCCGCCCAGCGTGACAGCACCGCCGGCGGTGACGCGGGAGCCGCAACAGACACCTCTGCGGACGAGGTGCACACACCGCCCGCCGCCACGGTCACGCCGCTGCCCTTGCCGGACGGCCGCATCACCCCTGACGCCGCGGCCGAGCGCATCCGCGCCGAGCGCGCACGCAGCGCCGCCGAAGCCGAGGCCGGCGCGCAGGCCGCGCGTGCAGCACGCGACGCCGAAAAAGCTGACAAGCGCGCCAGAACGGAGGCTGAGGCCGCAGCACGCGCCGCCGCCGCAGACCAGGACCGCGCGCGCTACGAAGAGCGCTTGCGCAAATACGAAGAAGAACAGGCCGCAAAAAAGAAATAAGCCGCCGTCAGCGCCTGCGCTCGCCAGCCTCGAACCGCGGCCTTCAGGGCGCTGCTTTCAGACCGCAGCTTTCAGGCCGCTGCGCAACCCATTGCCCAGGCGCTCACCCGGCGCCGTGACTGCGCGCCCAGGCCAGCGCATCATCGAGCCGGTCGTTACCCCAGAACAGCTCATCGCCGACGCGAAAACTCGGCGCACCGAACAGACCCAGCTCGGTCGCGCGCTCGGTCTGGCGGCGCAAGGCCAGCTTGTTGGCATCCGCTTGCGCGCGCTCGATCACCGCGTCAGCGTCCAGGCCCTGCGCGGACAGGATGTCGGCGATCACCGCGCGCTCGCCGATGTCGCGGTCCTCGGCAAAGTTGGCCTGCATCACCGCGCGCGAGAAGCTCGCCACCCAGCCCTCCTCCACGCCGACCAGCGCCACCCGCGCCGCCAGCAGGCTGCTGCGCGGAAAGCCGCTGGGCTTGCGAAAAGGCAGCTCATAGCGGGCGGCGAGGCGCTCGAGGTCACGCCACATGTAGCGCCCCTTGGGCGGATAGATGTTGAACGGCGAGTCGTTCCAGCCCAGGGCGAGGAACACCGGGCCGAGCAGAAAGGGCTTCCACTCCACCTCCACACCTGCCGCCTGCGCCAGCGGCTCGATGCGCATCACCGACAGCCAGGAATAGCTACTGGCGAACTCATACCAGAACTCGACGACGGGACGGGACACGGCAGCACTCCGAAGCAGAAATCAATGCCACCAATATAGCCCTGATCAGGCCCTGGTGGCGGCCGTCGTGGAATCACGGCGGCGACGGCGGATGCTCACGCCCACACAATCAGCGGCGTCGAAGATTCCCGGCTTGCACACACTGACCGCCACCGTGTGCAGGGGAAAGTCGTGCAGCAGGTTGTCGGCCACGTCCTGCGCAAAGGCCTCGAGCAACAAGCGCCGATTGAGCAGCGCCAGGCGGCGCACGGTGGCGACGACGGCGCCGTAATCGACCGCATCCTCGATCTGATCGCTGGTGCAACAGCGCGAATGCAAGAGCTCGAGCTCCAGATCCACCTGCAGGGGCTGGGGGCCCAGACGCTCATGCTCATAGATGCCGATGAGCGCCTCGACGCGCAGGCCGCGCACCGAAATACCGTCATTGCCGACCGGCACTGAGCGCGGCAAGGCGGACGGCGACACCGTCATCCTGGCCGCAGATTCGAAGGATTCAGTTTTCATTGGGTACGAACGCTGTAGGCAGGAAAAGGGTGCATGAAGCAGCTGGAGCTTTGCGACCGGGGCCTCTCAGCCCCGGTCGCTGCTCGTCAGCGCGCGACGAAGACGCCGTACTCCTCGCTGGCGTCGAGCAGCCAGCGGTACAGGTAGTCGGCGAAGCTGCGCCGGATGATCAGCTCCCACTGCGCCTCGCCCACACGGCGAATGACCGCCGTGCTCTTGGCCAGGGTGGTGCTGACGCCCTTGCCGACCGGGAAATTGCGCGGATGGAAGTCATAGCCGGCCGACTTCATCAACACCGCAAGCGCGGAGGGACCGCTCAACTCAAGCACGGTCTGCGCGCCGCTGACCTGCATCACCGCATAGTGACCGCTCAGGGCTTCACGCAGACGTGCTTCGGTCGCGTAGTCCTCGCCTTGCGGCACGACGATCAGCCACTCGTCAGGCGACATCCACTGCACACTGACACCGCGCTCGGCGTCACGTGACACCGGGCCCATCTTCAGCGGCAAGGGCAGACCCAGGGCCACCTCGACCCCGGCGCGGAAGCCCTCGTCGGCGGCCCTGCCGCGCAGGATCAGATGACCAAGCAGGGCGTGCTCGCGCACACAAACCCCCGCGCCTTGTGCCGAAGTGAGGGTGGCCACCGTGATGCGGCTGATGGCAAGCGGCGACTCGGCCTGAACTGCCACCGCCGGGTGGGCATTGAAAGTTGCTACATCAGACATGATGACGAGTTCCTTTTGGATCGTAGAAGACGGGGCTGACCACTTCGGCGGCATGCAACGAACCATCGCCACTCGACAGATAGACGGTCTGACCCATGCGCTCGCTACCCCCCTTGAGCAGGGCGAGCGCAAAACCATGGCCCAGCACCGGGCTGAAGTAGCTGGAGGTGACGTGTCCGTACATCGGCATCGGGATCTTGATCTCCTTCTCGAGCACGATCTGCGCGCCTTCCTGCAGCACCACCTTCGGATCGAGCGGCTTCAGACCGACGAGCTGCTTGCGGTCGGTGCGACGGGTATCGGGTCGTGACAGCGCACGACGGCCGATCCACGAATAAGGCTTCTTGTAGCCCACGCACCACTGCATGCCCAGATCCTCAGGCGTCACCGAGCCATCGGTTTCCTGCCCGATGATGACGAAACCCTTCTCCGCACGCAGCACGTGCATGGTCTCGGTGCCGTAAGGCGTCAGGTCGTACTTGGCACCCTTTTCGAACAAGGCCTTGCAAACATGCATCGCGTAGTTGGCCTGGACGTTGATCTCGTAGGAGAGCTCGCCGGTGAAGGAGATGCGGAAGATGCGCGCCGGCACCCCTGCCACCTTCGCCTCACGCCAGTCCATGTAGGGAAAGGCCTCCGCCGACACGTCGATGTCTGCCACTTCGGCCAGCAGCTTGCGCGCCTTCGGCCCGGTGATCGTCATCGCCACCCAGTTGTCGGTGGTGGAGTTGAAATACACCTCAAGCTCTGGCCACTCGGTCTGGTGCCACAGCTCCATCCAGTCCAGCACCCCGGCGGCACCGCCAGTGGTGGTGGTCATGTGGAAGTGGTTCTCGGCGAGGCAGGCAGTGACGCCGTCGTCCATCACCATGCCGTCGTCCTTGCACATGAGACCGTAACGGCACTTGCCGGGCTCGAGCTTGGTCCACGCGTTGGTATAGAGGCGGTTGAGGAACTCGCGCGCGTCCTTGCCCTGGATCTCGATCTTGCCCAGCGTCGACGCGTCGAGCATGCCGACACCCTCACGCACCGCGCGGCACTCGCGCTGCACCGCGTCGTGCATCGACTCGGTGCCACGCGGGAAGTACCACGGCCGCATCCACTGGCCGACTTCCTCGAACTTTGCGCCGCGCTCGAGGTGCGAAGCATGGAGCGCGGTGTAACGGCGCGGATCGAAGAGCTCGTCGCAATGGCGTCCGGCGATCGCGCCGAATGCGATCGGGGTGTAGTTCGGACGGAACACGGTGGTGCCGGTTTCGGGGATCGTCTGCTTGGTGACGCGTGCGGCGATCGCCATGCCGTTGATGTTGCCCAGCTTGCCCTGGTCGGTACCGAAGCCCAGACCGGTGTAGCGCTTGACGTGCTCGATCGACTCGAAGCCCTCGCGTGTGGCGAGCTCGATGCCGGCCGCAGTGACGTCGTTCTGCTGATCGACGAACTGCTTGGGTGCACGCATCGTCGGCTTGGTGTGCGGCACCTCGTACAGCGCCACCGCCTTGCCTTCGCGCACCGCCGCCACCGCGGGGGGGGTGACCGTAACTGCGTTCAGACCGGCCTCGGCGGCAGCGCGTGCGCCGGCCTCGAAGCCGTCCTCGAGCGCATCGCGCAAGGACCAGCGCCCATTGACGCCGCCGGCGGCGATCTGCCCGGGCACACCGCCCGAGACAAAGCCGAACAGGTCCTCGCGCCACACCGGACGGCGGCCGGTATGCGCCGCGAGGTGGATGACGGGGCTGTAGCCGCCCGAGCTGGCGATGGTGTCGCAGCCCAGCTCCTGGGTGCTGCCCATGACGCGGAAGCCCTCGATGTCGATGGCGGCCACCACGGCCGAGGTGACGCGCTTCTTGCCCTGCGCCTCGATCACCGCGCTGCCGCTGATGACACGGATGTTGCGCGAGCGCGCAGCGGCCACCAGATCGCCGTCCGGCTTGTCGCGTGCGTCGACGATCGCCACCACCGTACGACCGGCATCGTGCCAGTCGAGGGCCGCGCGGTAGCCGTGGTCGTTGGTCGTCGACAGCACCAGGGTCTTGCCCGGGATCACGCCGTAGCGGCGGATGAAGGTCGACACGGCGCCGGCGAGCATGTTGCCCGGAACGTCGTTGCGCCCATACACCAGCGGCCGCTCCAGCGCACCGGTGGCGAGCACGACACGCTTGGCGCGCACCTTGTGCATGCGTGCCCGGCTCTGGCGGCGGCCATTGGCCTGGGGCGCGAGGTCGGCCAGGTGCTCGGTGCGGCGCTCATGCAAGGTCACGAAGTTGTGATCGTGATAGCCATTGGCGGTGGTGCGCGCCAGCAACAGCACGTCAGGCAGGGTGGCGAGCTCGGCCAGCACCGTGGCCACCCACTCTGCGGCCGGGCTACCGTCGATCGACTCGCGGCTGTCGAGCAGCGAACCGCCCATCTCTTCCTGCTCGTCGCACAGGATGACGCGCGCACCGCTGCGCCCGGCGGCCAGCGCGGCGGCCAGGCCACTGGGGCCGGCGCCGACGATGAGCACGTCGCAGTGATGGTTCATGTGGTCGTAGATGTCCGGATCGCTCTCGACCGGGCTACGACCCAGGCCTGCGGCCTTGCGGATGTATTGCTCGTACTTCGGCCACGCCGAGGCCGGCGTCATGAAGGTCTTGTAGTAGAAGCCCGGCGGCATGAACTGACCACCCAGGGAGCCCAGCAGACCCATCACGTCGCGGTCTACGTTGGGCCAGCCATTGGTGCTCTTGGCGACCAGGCCGTTGTACAGCGCCTGCTGCGTGGCGCGCACGTTGGGCACCTGGCCCGCTTCGGTGGAACCCAGCTGCACGATGGCGTTGGGCTCATCGGCTCCAGCGGCCATCACACCACGCGGACGGGCGTACTTGAAGCTGCGATTGACGACGTCCACACCATTGGCGAGCAGGGCCGAGGCGAGCGTGTCGCCGGCAAAGCCCTGGAGGCTGACGCCATTGAAGTTGAAACTCAGCGGGCGCGTGCGGTCGATGCGGCCGCCGGTGCCGAGACGATTGCGTTGGCTCATTTTGCCGCTCCCTTGTCTGAGGCCGAGCCATTGCGCGACTCGGCGGTGACCACCGGTTGCTGACCGGGCTTGTAGGTTTCGAGGATTTCGTAGCTCACGGTGTCGCGTGTGACGTTGAAGAACTTGCGGCAGCCGACGGCGTGGAACCACTGCTCGTGATGCAGGCCACGCGGATTCTTGCGGAAGAACAGGTAGTTGCCCCAGTCTTCGTCACTGGCGCTTTCGGGCTCGGGCGGACGGGCGATGTGCGCCTCACCCTTGGAGCGGAACTCTTCTTCCTCGCGATGCTCGTCGCAATGGGGACAGTAGATGTGCAGCATGGTGTCGTGCTCCTGTCAGTGCGCAACGCCAGCGGCGCCGTGCTCGTCGATCAGCTTTCCGGAGATGAAGCGGTCGATGGTGAAGGGGGCGGCAAGCGGATGTGCCTTGCCGGCGGCGAGGGTGGCGGCGAAGACGTGGCCCGAGCCGGGCGTGGCCTTGAAGCCGCCGGTACCCCAGCCGCAGTTGAAGAACAGGCCGCCCACCGGCGTGGCCGAGATGATCGGGCAGGCGTCGGGCGTGGTATCGACGATGCCGCCCCACTGCCGGTTCATGCGTACGCGCGAGAAGATCGGGAACAGTTCGACGATGGCCTGCAGCGTGTGCTCGATGGTCTGATAGCTGCCGCGCTGGCCATAGCCGACGTAGCCGTCGATGCCGGCACCGATGACGAGGTCGCCCTTGTCCGACTGGCTGATGTAGCCATGGACGTGGTTGGACATCACCACCGTGTCCAGGATCGGCTTCATCGGCTCGGACACCAGCGCCTGCAGCGGATGCGACTCCACCGGCAGCTTGAAGCCAGCCATCTTCGCCAGCACGCCCGAGTTGCCTGCGGTGACCACGCCGACGGTCTTGGCGCCGATGAAGCCACGGCTGGTCTCGACGCCCAGCACCTTGCCGCCACTCGTGCGAATGCCGGTGACTTCGGTCTGCTGCAGCATGTCCACCCCCAGCGCATCGGCGCCGCGGGCAAAGCCCCAGGCCACCGCGTCATGGCGTGCGACGCCGGCACGCGGCTGCCAGGAAGCGCCCAGCACCGGAAAACGGCGATTGGCCGTGCAGTCCATGTGCGGCACGATCTCCTTGACCTGGCGCGCGTCGATCACCTCGCCGTCGATGCCATTGAGACGGTTGGCGTTGACGCGGCGATGGATGTCGCGCATGTCCTGCAGGGTGTGACCCAGGTTCATCACCCCGCGCTGCGAGAACATGACGTTGTAGTTGAGCTCCTGCGACAGCCCTTCCCACAGCTTCATCGCGTGCTCATAGAGCCACGCCGACTCGTCCCACAGGTAGTTGGAACGCACGATGGTGGTGTTGCGCGCCGTGTTACCGCCGCCCAGCCAGCCCTTCTCGACCACCGCAACGTTGGTGATGCCGTGCACCTTGGCGAGGTAGTACGCGGTCGCCAGGCCATGCCCGCCGCCGCCCACGATGATCACGTCGTACTCGCGCTTGGGCGCAGGGTTGCGCCACATGCGCTGCCAGTTCTCGTGGTGGCTCAACGCGTGCTTGACGAGTCCGAAGCCTGAATATTGTTTCATGAGGTGTTCTCCTTTGGCTGCCTGGCTGCGCGCTCAGCACTCGATGACGTTCACGGCTAACCCGCCGCGGGATGTTTCCTTGTACTTGTCCTTCATGTCGCGACCGGTCTCGCGCATGGTCTTGATGACCTCGTCGAGCGACACGAAATGCTTGCCATCGCCGCGCAGCGCGATGCGCGCGGCGTTGATGGCCTTCACCGAGCCCATCGCGTTGCGCTCGATGCATGGCACCTGGACGAGGCCGCCGACCGGGTCGCAAGTCAGACCGAGGTTGTGCTCCATGCCGATCTCGGCTGCGTTCTCGACCTGCTCCGGCGTGCCGCCCAGGACTTCGGCCAGCGCGCCGGCTGCCATCGAGCAGGCCACCCCCACTTCTCCCTGGCAGCCGACTTCGGCACCGGAGATCGAAGCGTTCTTCTTGAACAGCAGGCCGATGGCCGCGGCCGTCAGCAGGAAGCGCACCACGCCGTCCTCATTGGCGCCGGGCACGAAGCGGTAGTAGTAGTGCAGCACTGCGGGGATGATGCCGGCCGCGCCATTGGTGGGCGCGGTGACGACGCGCCCGCCGGCGGCGTTCTCTTCATTGACCGCCAGGGCGTAGAGGTTCACCCAGTCCAGCGTCGTCAGCGGATCGCGCAGCGAAGCCTCAGGCGCACTGGACAGCTTGCGATAGAGCTCGGCCGCACGCCGGCGCACTTTCATGCCACCGGGCAGAACGCCCTCGTTCTCGCAACCACGGCGCACACAGGCCTGCATCACCTTCCAGATGTGCAGCAAGCCGTTGCGCGTCTCCGCTTCGCTGCGCCAGTGCTTCTCGTTCTCCATCATCAGGCTGCTGATCGACAGATTGCTTTCCGCGCACTGCACGAGCAACTGGTCACCGGTGAGGAAGTGATAGGGCAGCTGGGTGTCGTCGAGCACGATGCGATCAGCGCCCGCCGCATCCTCATTGACGACGAAGCCACCGCCGACCGAGTAATAAACCCGGCTCGCCAATTCCACATCGTCCTCACCATAGGCGGTCAGGCGCATGCCGTTGGGGTGGAAAGGCAGACTCTGCCGACGCAGGAAGATGAGGTCGGTCTTTTCAGCGAAGTCGATCTCATGCATGCCCAGCAGCAGGAGCTTTCCGCTTGCACGGATGCGCGCCAGGCGCTCGTCTATCGAGTCCGGATCGACCAGGTCGGGCGCCTCGCCCAAGAGGCCGAGGATCACCGCCTTGTCGCTGGCGTGCCCCTTCCCGGTGGCGCCGAGCGAGCCATACAGCTCGGCACGCACCCGGCGCACGCTGCTCAGCACGCCCTCGTCCTGCAACCGGGTGACGAAGATCAGCGCCGCACGCATCGGGCCCACGGTGTGCGAGCTCGACGGCCCGATGCCGATCTTGAACATGTCAAATACGCTAATAGCCATTGTCGTTCTCCTGGCGCATCGTTCAACGGCTGGCGGGATACACCGGGAAGCGGGCACACAGGGCGCTGGCCTTCTCGCGTACCGCGGCAATCACCGACTCGTCGTCGATGTTGTCGAGCACGTCGCAGATCCAATGCGTCAGTTCCTTGGCCTCGGCTTCCTTGAAACCACGGGTGGTGATGGCTGGGGTGCCGATGCGGATGCCGCTGGTGACGAAAGGCGACTGCGGGTCGTTGGGCACCGCATTCTTGTTGACCGTGATGTGGGCCGCGCCCAGGGCGGCGTCGGCGGCCTTGCCGGTGATGCCCTTGGCGACCAGATCGACCAGGAAGAGGTGGTCATCCGTGCCGCCGGAGACGATGTTGTAGCCGCGCGCGACGAACTCGGCCGCCATGGCGCGGGCGTTCTTGAGCACCTGCTCCTGGTAGAGCTTGAACTCGGGCTGCAGCGCCTCCTTGAAGGCGACGGCCTTGGCGGCGATGATGTGCATCAGGGGGCCACCCTGGGTGCCCGGGAACACCATAGAGTTGAACTTCTTCTCCAGTTCGGGGTTCGAGCGCGCCAGGATCAGGCCACCACGCGGACCGCGCAGGGTCTTGTGGGTGGTAGTGGTGACGACGTCGGCGAAAGGCATCGGGTTCGGGTACAGGCCGGCCGCCACCAGCCCGGCGACGTGCGCCATATCGACAAACAGGTAGGCGCCCACGGCATCGGCGATGTCGCGGAAGCGCTGCCAGTCGATGACGCGCGAATAGGCCGAGAAACCGGCAACGATCATCTTCGGCTTGTGCTCGCGCGCCAGCGCCTCAACCTGGTCGTAGTCGATCTCGCCGGTCTCCAGGACGATGCCGTACTGCACCGGGTTGTAGATCTTGCCCGAGAAGTTGACCTTGGCGCCGTGGGTCAGGTGACCACCGTGAGCGAGGCTCATGCCCAGCACGGTGTCGTGCGGCTCAAGCAGGGCCATGTATACCGCGGCGTTGGCCTGCGAGCCGGAGTGCGGCTGCACGTTGACGTAGTCGGCGCCGAACAACTCCTTGGCGCGGTCGATGGCGAGCTGTTCGACCACGTCGACATGCTCGCAGCCACCGTAGTAACGCTTGCCGGGATAGCCCTCAGCGTACTTGTTGGTCAGCACGCTGCCTTGCGCTTCGAGCACACGCGGGCTGGCGTAGTTCTCGGATGCGATCAGTTCGATGTGCGACTCCTGGCGCACGTACTCGGCGTCCATGGCGGCCTTGAGTTCGTCGTCGAAGCCAGCGATGCGGTCGGTCATTGCAAACATGATGGGGTGTCTCCTCGTTGGTATTGAAATCCGTCGATCACGGCAGGCCCGTCCACACGACGACCTGATGGGAACCGATCTTAGGAACTTAGCCCCTGTCACTTTTGCCTGTATCCGTCATGCGTTTGCCCACTGCAGACAAAGACGCAAAAACCCGGCTAATGCGGTGATAAATGTAAATACGGCCAGCCCAGCCCTTGCACAACATTGCACAAGTCGCCGCAATGGCATTTACACGCCGACCGTAGTCTCCCCATTGACCGCAAGGTCACAATTACAAGGAGACACGCATGACTGCGAAAACGATAAAGCGGCCGACTCTCGGCCTCGCGCTGCTGCCCATCGTCCTGACCCTGGGCGTACTGGGAATCCAGCTGTTCTACTTCAAGGACTTCACCCCCCACGTCCCGCTCGCCTTCGGCCTCGCCATCACCGCCGCGCTGGGCTGGATGCAGGGCCATCGCTGGCATGACATGGAAGCGGGCGCGCTGCGCGTGGTCACCATCGGCCTGCAATCGGTAGCCATCCTGATGGTGGTCGGCATGATCATCGGCACCTGGATCGCCAGTGGCACCGTGCCCTACCTCATTCATGCCGGTCTGCAACTGCTCACTCCGGCCTGGTTCCTGGCCGCCGGCATGTTGCTGTGTGCGGTGGTATCCGTCTCGCTCGGCACCTCGTGGGGCACGGTGGGCACCGTCGGCCTGGCGCTGATGGGCATCGGCGCCGGCTTCGACATTCCGATGTACTGGACGGCGGGCGCCGTGGTTTCGGGTGCCTTCTTCGGCGACAAGGTCTCGCCGCTGTCCGACACCACCAACCTCGCCCCTGCCGTCACCGGCACCAATCTGTTCGATCACATCCGCAACATGATGCCGACCACGATTCCGGCCATGCTGATCGCCTTCGTCATCTACCTGATCGCCGGGTACGAGCTCGTCGATGGCCGCCCGGTGGACTTCGGCAAGATCGAGACCATCACCCTTGGCCTTGAGCAGAATTTCAAGCTGTCATGGATCGCGCTGCTGCCCGCTGCGCTGGTGCTGCTGCTGGCACTGAAGAAGATGCCGGCCATTCCGTCGCTGTTCGCGGGCGCGGTCGCCGGCGCGGTGATGGCGATGACACTTCAGGGTTCCGGCCTGCATGACGTGTTCGCCTACATGCAAAGCGGCTACTCGATCGAGACCGGCGTCAAGGAAATCGACAGCCTGCTCAACCGCGGCGGCATCCAGTCGATGACCTGGGTCATCACCCTGGTGCTGATCGCGCTCGGCTTTGGCGGCGCACTCGAACATACGGGTTGCCTCGAGGTCATCGTCGAGTCCGTGCTCAAGCGCGCACGCAGCTTCGGTTCGATGCAGGCCGCCGCCGTAGGCACCGCGGTTGCCACCAACCTCGTCGCCGGCGACCCCTACCTGTCGATCGCGCTGCCCGGGCGCATGTTCGCCCCCGCCTACCGCGGCAAGGCTTACTCAACCCTGAACCTGTCACGTGCCATTGAAGAAGGCGGCACCCTGATCTCGCCGCTCGTGCCCTGGAATGCGGGTGGGGCGATCGTCATCACCGCGCTGGGTCTGGGCGTGGCCGACGGCAACTTCGACAACCTGCTCTACATCCCGCTTGCTTTCGCGTGCTGGGTGTCACCGGTGATCGGTATCATCTATGCTTACCTTGGCTGGTTCTCTCCCAAGGCCAGTGCTGCTGAGAAGCAGCGCTGGCACGACCTGGGCGAAGCCATCCAGATCATCGAACCCCAAGCTGGCACAACAGGCCTGAAGCCCAGCCTGGCAACCGGCTGACCCGCCAGCACACGATCCGGGGGCCTGTTCGCCCCCGGATCGTGTCGCCGCGGCAGAGTGCACAAGGCGTGGCAATGAGCAACGGCGAGCAGTCAAAGACCGAACAGACCCCCGGCAACCGGCACTTCAACAGCCGCCTGCGCCACAGCAATCAGGCGTATCTGCGTGCACGTCAGAACGACAGTGAACACCCCCCGATCAGCCGGCGTATCGTCTTCGTGCTGCTCGAACACTTCTCGATGATGGCCTTTACCGGCGCGGTGGACACCATCGTCACCGCCAACCTGCTGAGCCGCACGCCGCTGTATCGCTTCCAGGCCTACAGTCTGGAGGGCGGCGCGGTGCTCAGCGATCTGGGCATCAACATCTCGGTCGACGGCGAGCTGAAATCACTCGACGCCAACGATCTCGACATGCTGATCGTCTGTGGTGGCTACCGCTCTGATCTGACTCCACACCGCCCGGTACTTGAACGCCTGCGTGCGCTCGCCTGGCATACGCTGACCATGGGCGGGCTGTGGAACGGCAGCTATCTGCTGGCCCAGGCCGGCCTGCTCGATGGCTATGCGTGCACCGTGCATCCCGACAGCCGGGCGGGCCTTGAGGAGAGCTTCCCGCGCGTGAAGCTGCTCCCCATGCCCTTCGTCATCGACCGCGACCGCATCTCCTCGGCCGGAGCCAACAGCGCCCTGAGCATGATGCTGGCCGTCATCCGCCATCAGCATGGCGACGACGTGGTGCGTGGAATCGAAGAGATCCTGGCCTGTGATCGGGTCGCTGACGACATCCCCGACCGTCCGATGTCCATCCTCGAAGGCAGCGCCACGCTGCCCGACGCCCTGCGTGCGATCCTCAAGCTGATGGAGAGCAATATCGAGGAGCCACTGAGCATCGAAGATCTCGCGCACTACGCGCAGGTTTCACGGCGCCAGATCGATCGCCTCTTCCACCGCCACATGAAGACCACGCCCTCGCGCTATTACCTCGAATTGCGCATCACCCGTGCCCGCCGCCTGCTGCTGCAGACCAATGCGCCGATCACCACTGTTGCCATCGCCTGCGGCTTCACCGGCGCGCCCCACTTCAGCCGCAGCTACCGCGACTTCTTCGGCGTCTCGCCCTCGCAGGCGCGCTCGACACAGCGCCTCTGAGCCAACCCCGCTCAACCCGGCCGCGTGCGCGCGGCAAATTCACGCGCTGCCGCCAGCTCAGCCTCGAAACCGGCATCGAACTGCTGCCACTGTGCGCGGCAAGCGAGCAGCTCATCGGCGGCGGCCATTCTTTCCATCGCCCTCAGGCTGCGCCCACTTGCGTCCAGACCGAGAAGCTCGCAACTGCCGGCGAGCTTGTGCGCGATCGCCTCGGTTTCGTACAGGTCTTCGGCTCTTAGCATCTCGGCCAGCTGTGTGCGCAAGTCACCCGCCTGCTCCATCATCTGCTCCAGCAGCGCCAGCAGGCGCGAGCGGCCGAACACACTGGCGTGAGTTGCGAGCAGGCGCGTATTGACGCTGCCGCCCTGGGCTGGCGCTGCCACCGCGCGCTCGGACCCCGGCACGGGCGCAGGGACAGGCGCATGCACCACCTCGGCCAGCACCCGACGCAAGCGCTCGAGCCGGATCGGCTTGGCCACCACCGCGTCCATGCCACTGTCGAGATAGTGACGAATGTCTTCCGGCGCGACGCTGGCCGTCAGCGCCACGATCGGCGTCGCGCTGTTGAGATTGCCGGAGCTGTCAGGCTCTGCGCGGATGCAGCGCGCCACCTCGGCACCGCTCATGCCAGGCAGGTGCATGTCCATCAGGATCACATCGAAGCCCTGCTGGCGGCACAACGCCAGCGCGCCCTGTCCGTCTTCGGCGGTGAACACGAGGTGCCCCGCACTTTCCAGCAGGCCGCTCAATACCTCGCGGTTGATGGCCACATCCTCGACCAGCAACAGGCTCAGGCTGTGGGCGTCCGCAAGCACCTCCTCATGGCGCGCCGCCCCCGCCTGCACAGCGTCCTCCCCCGCCACCAGAACTGCGCCCGCCCCGGCGTCCGGGCACGCCACCAGCGGCACCTCGAACCAGAAGCGGCTGCCCACTCCAGGTGTGCTGTCCACATCCAGCACCCCGCCCATGCCTTCGACCAGCTTGCGGCAGATCGCCAGGCCGAGGCCGGTTCCGCCAAAACGCCGGGTGATGCTCTCGTCGGCCTGCGTGAAGCGCTCGAATACGCGCTCCTTCTGTTGCGGCTCGATGCCGATCCCGCTGTCTTCGACCTCGAAGCGCAGCCCGCTCTGGTCCTGCATGCGGATCGCTCGCACGCGCACAATCACCCTCCCCGCTGCCGTAAACTTGACCGCATTCGACAGCAGGTTGCCCAGCACCTGGCGCAGGCCACCCACACTGCCGCGGTAGGTGTCGGGCAAGTCCTGCGCAATTTCGGCCTGCAGCAGCAGCCCTTTCTGGCGTGCCGCCGCATCATGCAGGAGCAGCTGCCCCTCCACCAGCTGGCGCAGCGAGAAGCTCAGCGTCTCAGGCAGGTAGGCCTCTTCCTCGAGGCGTGCATAGTCGAGGACCTGATTCAGGGTGGCCAGCAAGGACTCCCCCGACTGGTGCAATACTTCCAGGCGCCCGATGTTTTCAGTCGCGAGCGGGCGCTGACGCAAGAGCTGGATCATGCCCAGCATGCCATTCATCGGCGTGCGGATCTCATGGCTCATGGTGGCAAGGAACTGCGACTTGGCCCGATTTGCCGACTCGGCGGCCTCCTTCGCCGCGCGCAGGCTGCGCGTACGCTTGTCCACCTTGTCCTTGAGCTGGTCGCGGCTGAAGGCAAGCTGCTCATGGGCGCGCTGGCGGCGATTGATATCCTGCTGGATTGCCACCCGCATGTCGTTGAGTGCGGCCACCACCGCATCCAGCTCGTCGGGCGGTACGCTGGCCGCCCGCGCAAGCCGCAGTGGCGCATCGAGCCGCCCCTCGCCCAGCTGGCGGGCATAGCGCGCCATGCTCTCGAGGTGGCGGGTGACGAGCCACTGGAAGATCACCACCAGCACCCCGGCAATCATCAGGATGGTGAAGGTCTGGCTGAGGAAGATCGTCACTCCATTCCACGCCAGGCGCCCCAGCACCGCATCGAGGTCAACCTGGACCACGAGCCGACCAAGCTCGCGCATACCCTCGGGCGCCGCATGGCGCAGCGCGAAGATCTGATCACGCGTCGCCCCCGGCGAGCCTTGTGGGCTCAGCCTCATCTCCATCGCGGTGGCCGCGTCCGTTCCTTCCAGACGCACTGCGCTCACGTCCGGGAAATACAGGATGCCCTGCATCTGCAAACGCAACTGCTCGTCATCGACATCCCACAGGCTGCGCGCAAGGCTGGCTACATAGCCGCTACGGATGAGCTCGAAGCGCTGGTCGATGAGGCGCATCTCGCTGCGGTACTCGATGCCCAGTTGCAGCGCAGTCGACAACAAGGCGAAGCCCAGGCTGCAGGCCAGAACATAGATCGTCAGGCGATGGGCGAGCGGATGTTCCTGACGATAACCAGGTAGCCGGCCCAGGGCGCGTTCAATCCAGCCTTTCATCGCCATCCTCGGCGCTCACCGCCTCGGCCAGATAGGCCTCGGACTGGGTCTGCAAATAGCGCGCGATGCTGCCATCGGCGTGCAGCGCGGTCAGCCGCAGATCGATCTCGGGCAGCAGCGCCTCCAGCTCTGAACCCTTGCGTACCGCCACATGGTAGTACTCGGTGACCAGCATCTGCGGCAAGGCTTCGAGCACTTCGTCGTAGCCCAGACGGCGGCTCTGCAAACGCCCGCTGTCGCGCCCGATGGGCATGAAATCGATGCGCCCGAGCACGAGCTTGCGCACATTCTGGCGGCCGCTGGAAACGCGCTCCACTTTCAGCGCGGTTTCGGCAAAGCGGTCGAAACGCTCGCCGAAGCTGTCTCCCAACAGCAGCCCCACGGCACGCCCGCGCAGGTCTTCCCAGTCGTTGAACACAAAGCGTCGATCGCGGCGCACGAACAGCACGATCGGGTCAGCCACGAGGTAATGCGCGGAAAAGGCAAACTGCTGCTCGCGTTCGCGGTTGCGGTAGGCGGCAACGACGATATCGGCGCGGCCTTCGCGCACTTCCTGCAGGCAGCGCTTCCAGTTACCGAAAGCTTCGAGACGCACGTTCAGGCCGAGCTCGGCGAACAGCTCGCGCACCAGGGTGGGCGCGAGCCCGCGCAATTTTCCATCGGCCACCCAGGACACCGGCGGATAGGCAGGGTGGCCGCAAGCGATCAGCTCACGCCCGTGCGCCTGCAGCGCGCAGCCGCACAACAACAGTGCAGCCAGCAGGCGCTTCATGCGCGCGGACGGGGTGTCGGGCTGAATCGGTAACCGGCTCCATGCACGGTCAGGATGACCCTGGGGTTGGCCGCATCGTCGCGCAGCTTGCGCCGCAGGCGACCAACGAGCACGTCGACGGTGCGATCACTCGGCACCCATTCGCGGTTGCGGATCTGATCGAGCAAGGCATCCCGACTCATGGTCTGCCCGGGGTGGGCGAGGAAGGCGCGCAGCAGCTGAAACTCGCCTTCGGTCAGCGCACACAGCTCACCGTCCTCGAAACACAGCTGGCGACCATCGTCGTCCAGCGCACAGCCCTCGCACACTGGCACCACGACCCGCGCTGGCGGGGGGCTGTGCAGGCCCGCGTGGCGCACGCGACGGATCAGGTTCTTGGCACGCGCCAGGATCTCACGCGGGTTGAAGGGCTTGGTGACGTATTCGTCGGCGCCGCATTCGAGGCCGATGATGCGCTCGACCTCGTCCTGCCGTCCGGACACCAGGATGATGCCGACGTCCGAGCGCACCCGCAGCTCGCGCGTCAGCGTCAGGCCATCCTTGCGCGGCAGGCGGATGTCGAGCAATACCAGATCGACCATCTCGGCAGCCAGTTGCTGCTCCGCGTCCTCGGCCGTCGCGGATTCGCGCACCTCATAGCCCTCGGCCACGAAGTAATTGACCAGGCAGGCGCGAGTCACCGCATCGTCATCGACGACAAGAACCTTCGCATCGAGAGGCATGGACCTTGACTCCACCCACAGACCTTGAGGCCTTGCACGCTGGGAAACTGGAAACTGGACACTGGACACGCTGGAAAACCGCAGTTTGAAGCTAACACAGCCTCAAAGCCGGAGCTTGCCCGAACGTGACATTAATTTGACCTATGACGACATTTGCGCGCCGCCAGACGCCCTATCCCCTTCTCGCTCACCTGCAATGCAAAACTGGCCTGTCAGCCACATGAAGTGACTGCCAGGCCAGCGCTACATCTACATCAGGGCGTGCCTGTGACTGGCACGCATAAGCTCTCAGCTCTGAACATCCTTGAGCTTCACGCTCGGATCAGGGTTATTGATGATCTTCTCCAGTTCCCTGATCACGCTGTCTCTCTTCAGCAGCCGCCTGATCGTATTGACGATCATCAACAGGATCACGATCGAGAACGGGGCGCCGCCAATGATGGTGCCGGTCTGGACCGTATCGACGACGGCGCTGCCACCAAGAGTGAGCAGCACGGTGGTGACCGATGCGATGCTGAACACGAGGATGACGCGGAACCACGGACCGGACTGCTTGGGCGCCGAAACGAAATCAGCGAGCGCATACGTTCCCGCGTCAAGCGAGGTCACGTAGTAAGTGGCCACCAGTATCGTCGCTACCACCATCAGCAAGCTACCGACGATGGGCATCGCGTCCAGCATCACGAACAGCCCGCTGGAAACGTCGCTACTGACCGCGGCCGATACCGCACGACCGCCCAGGTCGTCGTAATAGATCGCGGCAGAGCCGATCACGCCGATCCACAGCATGACGATCAGTGACGGGATGATGGTGACGCCAATGACGAACTCACGCAGCGTGCGGCCGCGCGAAATGCGGGCGATGAAGCCGGCCACAAAGGGCGAGAACGCGATCACCCAGCACCAGATGAACACCGTCCACCAGCCGTTCCAGCTGTCCTTCCAGGACGCCAGCGTCGTCGTCGTGCTGGGCGCATCGGTCCAGAAGCTCATGGCGACGAAATTCGCCGCATAGGCGCCAAAGCTCTCGGTGACGTTGGAGACAATGAACAGCGTGGGGCCAAAGACGAAGACCGCAACGACCAGAACGATGCTCAGCACCGAGTTCGTCTCGCTGAGGATGCGCATGCCCTTGTTGATGCCGCAGAAGGCAGAGATCGCTGCAACGCTGCCGAAGCCGGCGATGACGACCAGCCAGAGTGCGGGGCCGGAAGTAAGACCGGTGAAGGAGGTGAGTCCCGACGAGAATTGCATGGCCGCAAAACCGAAGGAGGTGGACAGGCCGAGGATGGTGGCCATGATCGCCAGCAACTCGATGACCACTCCGGCACCACCGCGCGACCATTCCGGCAACATGTCGACAGTGGCTTCGCGGAAGGTCAGGGTCTTGCCCAGGTTGTGGTGCGAATAGGCCAGACAGACCGCCACCACGCAATACATCGCCCAAGCCGTGAACCCCCAGTGGAAGTAGGACCAGACCAGGCCGTTGCCCGCGAGGTTGGTGCCCAGCGTCTGCACCACCGGGCTTTCCTCACGCAGCATGATCGGCTCGGCCACCGACCAGAAGATCAGGCCGATACCCTGGCCACAGGCGAACAGCATCGAGTACCAGGCAAAGTTGCTGTACTCGGGCTTCGCATTGGGGCCGCCCAGACGCACACGGCTACCGATCTTGCTGAAGATGAGCCAGGCACACACCGCGACGGCAAAGAGCGAATACAACACGAACAACCAGGTGAACTGGCCGGTGACGAAGGTGCGCAGCGTGGAAATGACGGACGCAACACCGTCCGGATTCACCAGTACGCTCACAACCAGCGAGATGATGGCCAGCGGCGGCAGGAACTGGATGAGCAATCTGCTGATGTGCGGCAGATCACATCCAGTGAAGCGTGGAATTGTCACAGGATCGGAGGGTGCTCCCGCACTCACCGACTTGTTGTGCTCCGTTTTTTTGCTTGTCACTTTTGTCCACCTCTCGATTATTTAGTTTTTGGGCTTGGTAAAAATCAGCACGCCACCGGCGCCCTTGCAGCGAACACCTGCCCTTGAGCGACCGCGCCTTGCGGCGGGTCTGGCGACCTCTTTTTAATCAAACAAACTTATTGCTCAATAAGAAAAAGCCGTCGAGCACAGTATGAAAATGTCGGGATTCCTCGACTGTCCTGATACCGCCACATTTTTTCGCGTTATCGACATGGGGGACGGGGCGCAGATGCGCCGGAAGCGCAGGCGCAGGGCACGCAAAATGGCCCTGAGCACGCCGATAAGGGGCGCGCTCAAGGCCAGGGGTCAAGCCGCTAAGAGTGTTACAGAGTCAAACCAAGCTGAAGCCCGTCATAGGCGTGAACTGCGCTCAGCGCAGCGTAGACGGTTGCGCACGCACCGCGTCCAGCAAGCCTTCGCCCGCTTCGTCCGCCGCGCCCTGCCAGCCGTCGAAATGCAGCAGCGCGGGCAGCGCCATGCGCTCGATCCAGCCGGCCGCTTCCAGTTCGGGGCGGGCGTGGAAGTCGCGCACGTAGCCGATGCACAGGTAGGCGATCGGGATGATCTCTTGCGGGATGCCAAGCGCCGCGCGCAGCGCCGGCGGGTGCAGGATGCTCACCCAGCCCACGCCCAGGTTCTCCGCGCGCGCGGCGAGCCACAGGTTCTGCACCGCGCACACGGCGCTATACACATCCATCGCGCCGATGTGGGTGCGGCCGATCACCACCGGACCGTGGCGGCTGCGATCGCAGGTGACGCAAATATTGACCGGCGACTCGAGGATGCCTTCGAGCTTGAGATTGCGGTAGGTGGCACGCTTGTCCGCGTCGAACATCTGCTCGGCTTCAGCGTGGGCGGCAAGGAAGTCGGCATGGATCTTCGCGCGCACTTCGCGCGAGCGCACCACGATGAAATCCCAGGGCTGCATGAAGCCGACCGAAGGCGCGTGGTGGGCGGCGGTGAGCACGCGCGCGAGCACCTCGTCGGGGATAGGGTCGGGCAGGAATTCGCCGCGCACGTCGCGGCGGGTGTGGATGGCGCGATACACCGCATCGCGTTCGGCGGCGCCGAACTGCGGATCAGTCTGGAAGCGCGCGTGGTCGTCGTGAAGCGGCGCGCAATGCGCCGGGGTCGGGCTGCTCATGAAGTATTCCCCTTGTCGTCGAGCAGAAGACAGCCGCCGACCAGACGGCTGTACACAAGGCTTCGAGGCCGGCCTTCCGGCTGCGGATCATCTCATCCGGACGCCTTCCCGGCCCTTGCGAGCCAGTGGCTGGGCGAACCTTGCCCGGACAATCCCCTTCACGGCGCTGGGCGCGCGGTGGGTTTGCACCACCTTTCCGATTCTCCCGCGCCAGGCGCGGGCACCTCGAAGCAAACGAGGGCGCAAGCTTAGCGGCAAACCTGCGCGCGCGCCAAAAGGTGAACACTGCACAGGAGTGCACCCGAAGGCTCGCCACTTACGGCGCTGGCGGCGTCAGTCCCCTGCACTCACAGCGCCCAGCGCCACAACAACGCTCAGGCCACCTTGGCCGCGGCGGTTCCTGTGCCTGTTCCGCTGCTCGGCAGATTCAGGCTGCGCCAGATCTCGGCAACCCGGGCGTCGTCGTTGAGACTGAAGAAATGCAGGCCGGGCGCACCGAGCGTGAGCAGGCGCTCACACAGACGCACTGCGAGCTCGATGCCAAGCGCCCGGATCGAGGCCTTGTCGTCACCGTACGCCGCCATGCGCATGCTGATCCAGCGCGGAATCTCGATGCCACGGGCCTCGGAGAAACCCACCAGGCGCGAGAAACTGCCGATCGGCATGATGCCGGGCACGATCGGGATGGTGATCCCGGTGGCCGCACAACGCTCGATGAAATCGGCATAGGCATCGGGATTGAAGAAATACTGGGTGATGGCCGAATCGGCCCCGGCCTCGACCTTGGCCTTGAAATGGCGCAAGTCCTCATCGCTGTTGCGCGCCTGGGGATGACATTCGGGAAAGGCGGCAACATCCAGATGGAAGTGCGCTCCGCACTCGGCGCGGATGAAGCGCACCAATTCACCGGCAAACAGGAAATCCCCGCTGCCGCGCTGGCCAGAAGGCGCATCCCCGCGCAGGATCACCAGGCGGCGCACACCCAGCGCCCGATAATGCGCCAGCAAGGCGCGCACCGACGCACGCTGCATGCCGATCGCCGACAGATGCGGCACGCCCACCGCGCCTGCAGCCTGCACCTGCTCCAGCGCGGCCAGCGAAGCCTGCTCGGTGGCGCCGCCAGCGCCGTAGGTGACGGACACGAACTCCGGCCCCATCGCCTGCAGACCGGTGATGACCTGCTGCAGGCGCGCGCGCCCTTGGTCGCCCTGCAGCGGAGAGATTTCGACACTGAACTGGCGTGCGTGAGACATGGCTTTATCCCTGGGTTGGCAGTGAAAGCACGAAAAGGAGACGTCGCCGTGGGGCGTCGCCTCCTGCGCGCGCATCAGGATGGTAGAAGTGGCGCAGCGAGGCGATTTGCCTGTCCACGCCACACACTTGTCTGGATACGTCGCTCACCGACCTCGCGGGCGAGCTCTGCGGCAGTCGCCACCGCGCTCGCCCGGCCTCGATCAGGCGCGGCGAACCTGCACCTGGGCGCTGCCCCGGGTCGCCATCGACACCACGAAGTAGCACACCGACGATGCCAGGCAGCCGATCAGCGGGCCCTCGACCCAACCCATGTCGCTCGCCAGCATCAGGGTGCCGCTGGTGAGGAAGCCAACGATCATCGCCGCCAATGCCCCCGGCACCGTGCCCTGCCAGAAGGTCGAGATGAACACAGGACCGATCATCGCCGCGAGCAAGGTGCCCGAACCCAGGATGCCCAGCCACGACAGCATGAACGGCGGTGCGTACATCATCATGAACAAGCCAAGCAGGCCCAGACCGACCACCGCCAGGCGATTGATGGAGAGCGCACGCGGCGAGTCGTGCTGGGCATCCTTGAACAGCGCCAGCCGGATGTCGTGCGAGGTGGCCGAGGCGACCGTGTGCAGCATCGAGTTGGCCGTGGACTTCATCGCAAAGATGATGAACAGGGTGATGATGCCCTGCACCGCAGGGTGCATGAAGGTCTGCAGATACATCGGCATGGCCTGGTCTGCTTCAGCCAGTGCAGGCCCATAGGCGCGCATGTACAGGCCGACGATGGGGATCAGGCTCAGCACCCCGCCCATCAGCGCCACATACACTCCGACCCGGTGCATCTTCACGTCCGGGCGGAAAGCCAGGAAGCGCACCGCCATGTAGGGCAGGACCGCAGCAAACAGGAAGGCGTACGGCAGCACGAAGAACACCGAGCTCTTGCTGTCACCGTAAGGCGCAGCCGTTTCCGGATTGAGCAGCGAGGGATTGATGTCGTTGAGTCGGGTCACCCAGTCGCTCAGGTCGACGCTGAAGAACATCTGCCCGGTGATGACCAGGGCGCCCACGACCATGCCGCACACCATGATGGTGTCGGTCCAGGCCACGGCCGCCAACCCACCCCACATGGTGTAGATGATGATGATGGAGATCATCATCCACGCGCTGGTGGTCATGTCTATGCCCAGCCACGACGCGCCCAGCATGCCGACCGCCTTGATCTGGCTGACCATGAACACCATCAGCAGCACGATGGTGATGATGGCGGCCACGCCTTGCAACAGACGCCCGCCGTCACCGCCGCCATGGATTTGCGCGATGTATTCGGGAATGGTGTTGCTGCCCATCTTGAGCGCGCGCTTCTGCATCGAGTTGGCGAAGAACAGCACGGCAATCATCATCGCCGGGGCAAAGAAGAAGTTGCCCAGGACTTCGATCGCGCCGAACTCATGGGCCACGCCGGGCGAGCCCATGAAGCCCCATCCGCTGAAGCCGGTGGCGACGATGGTGCTCGCGCCGACAAAGGGGCCAAGACTTCGGCCAGCGAGCAGAAAGCCACCTTCGTCGCTTTCACTGACGGTACGCGACGACATCGCGCCCACGCCTATCATCACCGCGAAGGTGGCGATCATCAGCACCCAGTTGAGTGTGGTGTAGTCCATGATCTCACCTTCCGCCCTGACGGTTTTCACGCGAAGAACGCAACCACGCCGTACCGAACGCAATCGCCAGCATCACTGCATTGAGCAGCAAGAAAGTATCAACCACCCAGGAATTCATGTCTGTCTCCTCATTATTTTGGTTCGACACCGGCTTGGGCCGTGTCGACCGACCGAGACTCCGTCGCCGCCTTGGGGAGAACGCGGCGACGGGTTCGGCACAAAATCTCCCGCGCGCGGGAGCAAACCTCGATCAATGGGTGTTTTTTCTCCTGTCATGAGCGGCGCGCAGCGCGCAGGGCTCACCCGCGACCAGACATCGCTACAGGTGAATCACTGGACAAGCCAGGGCCGGCGCCGAAGCACCGGCACGAAGCTCAGTCGAAGGCGGTGGCCAGCTCGTGGCTGATGCCGTCGACGCAGACTTTCAGCAGGGTTTCGCCGTGTTCGGCCGAAGCCCGCTTCGCCGAGGACAGGCAGCCCGAGGCGGGGGTCCATTCCGGCTTGATGGGAAAGAAATCGTAGGGCGGGAACTCGGCCGGGGCGTGGTCGCAGACCTGCTCCATATCGACCAGGTGGGGATGCAGGTGCAGCATGAGCGAGGTCTCGAGCACGCCTCCATGCTCCACTGCCCAACCGGGAAACTCGCCCTGGTAGATGGCATCGATCGCGTCCTGGGTGACGAAGTCCCAGTACGACAGGACTACCGTGGAGAAATCGCGAATGCCGTCCCAGCGCAGCTCGCGCTGGGCAAGGTCGACGCCTTCGACGATGAAGGCGGAGTTCTCGTAGTGACCATTGACCAGCACGGTCTTGCGTACGCCGTGGCGCGCAAGCTCCTTCAGCACGTCCTTGATCGTCGAGGTCACGGTCTGCCCATCCAGGCTGGTCGTGCCCGGCATATGGTTTCCGCCGCCGCTCTTTTGCTGCGATTTGTAGCCGTAGGCGATGGCCGGCGCGACCAGGGCATCGATGCGCGCAGCGACCCGCTCGGAAATGGCAGTCGGCAACAGCACGTCCGGGTTCATGGACATGTGCGGGCCATGCTGCTCGAGCGCGCCGACCGGAATCAGCACCGGCGTCTTGCCGTCGCGGACCTTGGCGTCGTACACGGGCCAGGTCAGCTCGGAAATATGAACACTGTTCATCTCGTGGTCTCCTCTTCATTATTGGGCGTGGCGGATTCAGAGCGCTGAATGGCGCCCGCCGCGCTTGCCTTGAAACGTGTCCAGGGCAAGCCTGCGCCGGGTCAAGCCTTCACTGGCGCCTGACCCGGCGGCGGCTGCAGCAGACTACGCTCAAGCCTTGATGATGTTGTGCTTCGGACCGTAGCCAAAGCCGGTGATGTTTTCCGCACCGTTCTCGGTCACGACCAGGATGTCGTGCTCGCGGTAGCCACCGGCGCCCGGCATGCCTTCGGGCAGCATGATCATCGGCTCGATCGACACCACCATGTTCGGCTCGAGCACGGTTTCGATGTCTTCACGGAACTCCAGCCCGGCTTCGCGACCGTAGTAGTGCGACAGCACACCGAAGGAGTGGCCGTAGCCGAAGGTGCGGTACTGCAGCAGGCCGTGCTCGGCAAAGATCTCGTTGAGCTCAGCGGCGAGGTCGCAGCAGCGCACGCCCGGCTTCACCAGCTTCAGACCGGCCTCGTGCACCTTGACGTTGACCTCCCACGCCTTCAGCGAGGCGTCGTCGACGTGGTCGAAGAACATCGTGCGCTCGAGCGCGGTGTAGTAGCCCGAGATCATCGAGAAGCAGTTCAGGGACAGGATGTCGCCCTTTTGCACCTTGCGTGTGGTCACCGGGTTGTGGGCGCCGTCGGTGTTGATGCCCGACTGGAACCAGGTCCAGGTGTCCATCAGCTCCGAATCCGGGAAGCGCTTGGCAATCTCGCGGATCATCGCCTGCGTGCCGGCCAGCGCCACTTCGTGCTCGGGTGCGCCCTCGTGCACCGCTGCGGCCACCGCTGCGCCACCGACGTCACACACATTGGCGCCGTGCTTGATGAGGACGATTTCCTCATCGGACTTGATCATGCGCATGCGCATCGTGCCCGGGCCGACGTCGACCAGCTGAGCCGCCGGCAGCGCTGCCTTCAGCTTTTCCAGACGCTCGACCGGGATGTGGTCGAACTCCACCCCGACCCGACCCTTGTTGGGGATTTCCTGCTGCACGGCACGGAAATAGTTGTCACGGCGCCAGTCGGTGTAGACCACGTTGTAGTCACCGAAGGTGCGACGCCAGGGTTGGCCACCATCGATGTTGGCGCTGATCGACACCACCTTGTCCTGGGTCACGACCAGGCCGTAGGGGCGACCGAAGGAGCAGTACAGGAAGTCGCTGTAGTAGTTGATGTTGTGCATCGACGTAAACAGGATGGCGTCGATGTTGTTGGCGGCCATGTGGGCGCGCAGCTTGGACTGGCGGTTGATGTATTCCTGGTCGGAGAAAGTGTGCTTCACCTTTTCCCCGTTCTCGATGCGCAACAGATCCTTCATCTCGCTCATCGACTTGATGTCATTGGCCGCATTCGTCATCGCTTGTCACTCCTTTGGTTTCGGTCTTTGGTATCCAGCCTGCCGGTCGCACTCAAACTGCGTACTGACAAGGTGAGCCAATGCTAGAGAAGGCCGCAGGAGCAGAATTTCCGCCTGCCGACGTGCACTTGCGTAAAAACGACTTTTCCACGGATAGACGAAGTTAATGGCATCTGGCGATGTGCACGAGCCCCGTCCGGGGCACGCCACGCACAGGCTCAGGCGCGACAGGCGCGCGCCCGAGCGGGCGGAATGTCAGCCGAAATCAGTGCTGCGGAGCGTTTTCGTCGAGCGCGTCAGCGTCTTCATCGCGCGCGTCGCCGTCGCCGTGCTGGCCTGAAGTGGCCTTGGCGTCCGCGGTCACATTGGCGTACCGATCGCCATCGACAGCCTGCCGGCGGCGATCGGCGCTGGGCGAAATGCCGAAGCACGCGTTGTAGCGATGGGAAAAATGCGCAAAGGAGACAAAGCCGCAAGCCATGACGATGTCGGCAATCGAGCGGTTGGTGCGGGTCATGAGCTGGCGGGCGCGCTCCAGACGCAATTGCAGGTAGTACTGGCGCGGCGTGCAGTTGAGTGTTTCGCGAAACAGGCGCTCGATCTGCCGCGCCGAGAACTGCATGTGTTTCGCGATCTCCTCCATCGTCAGCGGCTCTTCGATGTTGCACTCCATGAGCTTGATGGCTTCGACCAGCTTCGGATGCGAAGTCGCGGCCACGTCACGCAGCGCGGTTCTTTGCCGCCCCTCCGAACCCCGGCAATCGTAGAGCAGCAGCTCGGCCACCGCCGCGCCGACCCGAGGCCCGCCCTCACCCAGACCGATGAGGTGGATCATCATCTCCACCGGCGCAATACCCCCGCTGCACGAGCAGCGGTTGCGGTCGACCTCGTAGAGCTTGGACGACACCACCAGGCGCGGAAAACGGTCGAGCAGCGAATCCATGTCTTCCCAGTGGATGGTGCTGCGATAACCGTCGAGCAACCCGGCGCAGGCCAGAAAGTAACTGCCGGTGTCCACTCCGCCCAGCGCCACGCCGTTCGCGGCCTGCGCTCGCAGCCAGCGCACGATGGGTTCGTTGCCCGTCGTCGGCAAGGGATTGGGGCCGAGCACCAGTATGGCGTCGAGCTCCATGGCATCATCCGCCGCGCAGTCAGGGGTGATGCACACCCCTGCACTGGAGCGCACCGAGGCGCCGTTGAGCGTGAGCGTGACGCACTGATAGAGGGCTTTTCTGGCCACCGTGTTGGCAAGACGCAATGGGTCGACCACTGCACCGAAACTGATCAGCGAGAACCCGGGCACGAGCAGAAAACCAACGCGCACCGGCTCGCCTGCGCCGCGCCCGCCCCAATGGCTGACGGCTCGATCCGAGCTCGACTCCTTGTCCAATTGCTTGTCTCCTTCCCCGCAAAGCCTCCGCTGGCGTGACGCCGCCGCGGGGCCTCGGTTTCCGTGGGATCTGGCGCCCCTGGCGGATTATTCTTGTATGTGAAAGCAGTTTAGATGAGAACCACCGTGCGCGTACCGTTGAGGAATACCCTGCGCTCGAGGTGGTAACGCACCGCGCGCGCCAACGCCTGGCACTCCATGTCGCGCCCCACCGACAGTAGCTGTTCGGCACCGCCGGCATGGCTCACGCGCTCGACGACCTGCTCGATGATAGGACCCTCATCCAGGTCGGTCGTCACATAGTGTGCGGTCGCGCCAATGAGCTTGACCCCGCGTGCGTAGGCCTGATGGTAGGGCTTGGCACCCTTGAAGCCGGGCAGAAAGGAGTGGTGGATGTTGATCGCACGGCCTTCGAGCTGGTGGCACAGCTCCTGCGACAGCACCTGCATGTAGCGCGCCAGCACCACCAGTTCGGCACCGGTCGAGTCCACGATCTGCATCAGCTTGGCTTCCTGCTCCGGCTTGGTCGCCTCGCTGATCGGCAGGTGATGGAAAGGCAGGCCATCGGCCGCCACCAGCGGACCGAGATCGGGATGGTTGGACACCACGCCGACGATGTCGATCTTCAATTCGCCAATGCGCCAGCGGTACAACAGGTCACGCAGGCAATGGTCGAGCCTGGACACCATGATCAGCACCTTCGGCCGCTCGGACAGCGCGTGCATCGCCCATTCCATCTGAAAACGCGCAGCGACCGGCTCGAAGTCAGCGCGCAGGCTTGACGGAATCACAGCAGCATCCGAACCCGGACGAAACACCGCGCGCACGAAGAAGCGCTGGCTCAGGTCGTCGTCGAAGCAGGAGAACTCATTGATGTAACAGCCGTGGCCATCCAGAAACCCCGAGATCGCCGCGACCTGGCCGGATTTGCTCGGACACGCCACCTTCAACACCCAACGCTGCTCTGCAGTCATGATTTTGTCTCCTCTGATTGTGGGCGCCAAACCTTAAGCCCACGCATCACGAACCACTTGTCTGGAAACGACAACTTGGACCTGAATAATGACAACTCCGTCGATGAAGGCGAGGTATTCGCAGCTCACGCTTCAAACCCGCCTCGCCAGCGCCCCCGCCACGTCGCGCGCTGATCACGCGCGGCCGATTCGCTCACCAAGCCCCCCCGGCAAAAACACGTGACCTGAAAACGATTTGCTTTGAAAGAACTCAAACCTCGCCTATCGTCCGCATTATCCGATGCCCCTGCGGAGTCCCGCCGTGACGAACCCATTGCCCACCCAAGCCCGCCTCCACGCCCTGATCGACGCGCACCGTGCCCGCCCGGGCGCCACCCTGCCCATGCTGCACGCCATCCAGGACAGCTTCGGCTACGTGCCTGACGAAGCACTGCCGATGATCGCCAGCGCGCTCAATCTGTCGCGCGCCGAAATACAGGGCGTGGTCAGCTTTTACCCCCACTTCCGCCGCAGCCCACCCGGCCGCCACATCGTTCAGATATGCCGCGCCGAGTCCTGTCTGGCGATGGGCGCGGAAGCGCTCGAGGCCCACGTCAAGGCACAACTCGGCGTCGACTTTCATCAGACCACCGCCGACGGCACGGTGACGCTGGAGCCGGTGTATTGCCTCGGCAACTGCGCCTGTTCGCCGGCGATACGGGTGGATGACGACATCTTCGGCCGCGTCAGCGCGCGCCGCTTCGACGCCATCGTCGAAGAACTCCAGCACCCCGCTGGCGAAGGAGCCTCGGCATGAGCGTCCGCATCTACGTCCCCATCGATTCCAGCGCGCTGTCGCTGGGCGCCGAGCAGGTCGCGCGCGCGATCCGGCACCAAGCCCAAGCGCGCGGCATCGCGATCGAACTGGTACGCAACGGTTCGCGCGGCCTGTTCTGGCTCGAACCCCTGGTCGAGGTCGACACCGCGCACGGCCGTGTCGCCTACGGCCCGGTGCAGGCGGAAGACGTACCCGGCCTGTTCGATGCCGGTTTTCACCAGGGCGAACAGGGGCACGCACTGTGCCAGGGCCAGACCGAACAGATCCCCTTCCTCGCCCGCCAGGAACGCCTCACCTTCGCCCGCGTCGGCGTGACTGATCCACTGAGCCTGGACGACTACCTGGCCCACGGCGGCTTTGCCGGCCTGAAGCGCGCAGTCGCGCTCACCCCCGCCACGGTGGTGCAGGAGGTCACCGACTCCGGTCTGCGTGGCCGTGGTGGCGCCGCCTTCCCCACCGGCATCAAGTGGAAGACGGTGCTCGACACGCCGGCAGCGCAAAAATACATCGCCTGCAACGCCGACGAGGGCGACTCCGGCACCTTTTCCGACCGCATGCTGATGGAAGGCGACCCCTACTGCCTGATCGAAGGCATGACCATCGCCGGCCTCGCAGTGGGAGCAAGCCTGGGCTACCTCTACCTGCGCTCCGAGTACCCGCACGCCCATCGCACCCTGCAGGTCGCCATCGAACGCGCTCGCGCCGCCGGCTGGCTGGGGACGAACGTGGCCGACAGCGGCCGCGCCTTCGACATCGACTTGCGCCTGGGCGCCGGCGCCTACATCTGCGGCGAGGAAACCTCGATGCTGGAGAGCATCGAGGGCAAGCGCGGTGTGGTGCGCGCCAAGCCGCCCCTGCCGGCAGTGTCCGGTCTGTTCGGCCAGCCCACGGTAGTCAACAACGTCATCAGCCTGGCCAGCCTACCCATCATCCTCGCGCGCGGCGCGGCCTTTTACCGCGACTACGGCCTGGGGCGCTCACGCGGCACCCTGCCCTTCCAGCTTGCGGGCAACCTGCGTCGCCCCGGCCTGGTGGAAAAAGCCTTCGGTGTGACGCTGCGCGAACTGCTCGAAGACTACGGCGGCGGCAGCGCCAGCGGACGAGCGCTGCGCACCGCGCAAGTGGGCGGACCGCTGGGCGCCTACCTGCCGGCGGCGCAGTTCGACGTCGCGCTCGACTACGAGCAATACGCCGCCATGGGGGCGATGGTCGGCCACGGCGGCATCGTCGCCTTTGACGACAGCGTGGACATGGCGAAGATGGCACGCCACGCGATGGCCTTCTGCGCCGAGGAGTCCTGCGGCAAGTGCACGCCCTGTCGCATCGGCTCGGTGCGCGGCGTGGAAGTCATCGACCGCATCATCGCCGGCGAGGAGCGCGACCGAAACCTCGCCCTGCTCGGCTCGCTGTGCGACACCATGCTCGCCGGCTCGCTGTGCGCGATGGGCGGCATGACCCCCTACCCGGTGCAGTCCGCACTGAAGCACTTCCCCGAGGACTTCGGCATCGACACCGCCGCAGGGGCGTGAGCCCAGCGCCGCGCCGGCCCCACCAAGGGACAAGCAGCGGGGCAAGCAAGGCGACAGTACAAGAGCAGGAGACAGCAATGACGATTTTTCGTGAACCCGACTACGGCACGCCGGCGCGCAGCTCCGCCGAGATGATCACGCTCAGCATCGACGGCGAAGCCGTGAGCGTGCCCGCCGGCACTTCAGTGATGCGCGCCGCCGAGCTCATCGGCAACCGCATCCCCAAGCTGTGCGCCACCGACAGCATGGAGCCCTTCGGCTCATGCCGCCTGTGCCTGGTCGAGATCGAAGGCCGGCGCGGCATGCCGGCCTCGTGCACCACGCCGGTGGAAGCCGGCATGGTGGTGCGCACCCACAGCACCCAGCTTGCCGAAGTGCGCCGCGGCGTGATGGAGCTCTACATCTCCGACCACCCGCTCGACTGCCTGACCTGCTCCGCCAATGGCAACTGCGAGCTGCAGGACATGGCCGGCGTGGTCGGCCTGCGCGAAGTGCGCTACGGCATGGAGGGGCGTAACCATTTCGATGCGCACAGCGCGGTCGCGCCCGACGTCTCCAACCCCTACTTCAGCTTCGACGCCGCCAAGTGCATCGTGTGCAGCCGCTGCGTGCGCGCCTGCGATGAAATCCAGGGCACCTTCGCGCTGACGATCTCGGGTCGTGGTTTCGATTCGCGCGTCACCGCCGGCATCGAGCAATCCTTCCTCGACTCGGACTGCGTGTCCTGCGGCGCCTGCGTGCAGGCCTGCCCGACCGCGACCCTGATGGAAAAGAGCGTCATCGAACTGGGCCAGGCGGAAAAGAGCATCACCACCACCTGCGCCTATTGTGGCGTGGGCTGTTCGTTCAAGGCTGAAGTCAAGGGCAATGAAGTGGTGCGCATGGTGCCGGACAAGGACGGCAAGGCGAACATGGGCCATTCCTGCGTGAAAGGCCGCTTCGCCTGGGGCTACGCCACCCACCCCGACCGCATCACCACGCCGATGATCCGCAACACCATCGACGAGCCCTGGCAGAAGGTGAGCTGGGAGACGGCCTTGAACCACGCCGCCAGCGAGTTCCGCCGCATTCAAAGCAAGCATGGACGCAACGCAGTGGGGGGCATCACCTCCTCACGCTGCACCAACGAAGAAACCTATCTGGTGCAAAAGCTGGTGCGCGCGGCCTTCGGCAACAACAACGTCGACACCTGCGCCCGCGTCTGCCATTCGCCCACCGGCTACGGCCTCAAGCAGACGCTGGGGGAGTCGGCCGGCACCCAGACCTTCGACTCGGTGCTGCAGGCCGACGTGGTGATGGTGATCGGCGCCAACCCCACCGAGGGCCATCCGGTGTTCGGCTCGCTGCTCAAGCGCCGCCTGCGCGAGGGCGCGAAGCTGATCGTGATCGATCCGCGCAGCATCGAGCTGGTCAAGACCCCGCACGTGCAGGCCGACTACCACCTCAAACTGATGCCGGGCACCAACGTCGCGGTGGCCAACGCGCTCGCCCACGTCATCGTCACCGAAGGCCTGGTCGATTCCGCCTACGTCGCCGCGCGCTGCGAGGATGCCGCCTTCCAGCAGTGGTGCGAGTTCGTCGCGCGCGCCGAGAACTCACCCGAGGCCACGGCGGCGATCACCGGCGTGGCGGCCGAGGCGGTGCGCGGCGCGGCGCGGCTGTATGCAAGGGGCGCAGTGAATACAAGCGCGGATGCAGGCGCAGACGCCTGCGCGAAGCGCCACAATGCCGCCATCTACTACGGCCTGGGCGTCACCGAGCATGCGCAGGGCTCGACCATGGTGATGGCGATCGCCAACCTCGCCATGGCCACCGGCAACGTCGGCCGCATGGGCGTGGGGGTGAATCCGCTGCGCGGCCAGAACAACGTGCAGGGCTCCTGCGACATGGGCTCCTTCCCGCACGAGCTGCCGGGCTACCGCCACGTGTCGGACTCGAGCACGCGCGGCCTGTTCGAAGCGGCCTGGGACGTGAGCCTCGACCCCGAACCCGGCCTGCGCATCCCCAACATGTTCGAGGCGGCGCTGGATGGCAGCTTCCGGGGCCTTTACGTCCAGGGTGAGGACATCGCCCAGTCCGACCCCAACATCCAGCACGTCGAGGCCGCGCTGCGGGCGCTGGAATGCCTGGTGGTGCAGGACATCTTCCTCAACGAGACCGCCAAGTTCGCCCACGTCTTTCTGCCGGGCTCGTCCTTCCTTGAAAAGGACGGCACCTTCACCAACTCCGAGCGCCGTATCTCGCGCGTGCGCAAGGTGATGCCGCCCCTGGCCGGCATGGCGGACTGGGAAGTCACGATCGCGCTCGCGCAGGCGCTGGGCTACGCGATGGACTACGCCCACCCGTCGGCAATCATGGACGAGATCGCCCGCCTCACGCCCACCTTCAAGGGCGTCAGCTACGCCCGCCTCGACGAGCTGGGCAGCATCCAGTGGCCGTGCAACGACGAAGCGCCCGCGGGCACGCCGATCATGCACGTCGACACGTTCGTGCGTGGCAAGGGCCGCTTCATGCTCACCGCCTACGTCGCCACCGATGAGCGCGCCAGCAAACGTTTCCCGCTGCTGCTGACCACCGGCCGCATCCTCAGCCAGTACAACGTCGGCGCGCAGACCCGGCGCACCGCCAACCTCGTCTGGCATGCTGAAGACGTGCTGGAGATCCACCCCCACGACGCCGAAGAGCGCGGCATCAAGGATGGCGACTGGGCGGGGGTGGCGAGCCGCGCGGGCGACACCGTGCTGCGCGCCAATGTCACCGAGCGCGTGCAGCCCGGCGTGGTCTATACCACCTTCCACTTTCCCGAGTCGGGCGCCAACGTCGTCACCACCGACAACTCCGACTGGGCAACCAACTGTCCCGAGTACAAGGTCACTGCGGTGCAGGTGGTGGCGGTGAATCAGCCTTCGGACTGGCAACAGCGCCACCGTGAGTTCAGCGCCCGCCAGCAGGCCTATCTCGAAGCCGCACGCGGGCAGCGCAAGACCGGCAAGGACCGCGTCGATGCTTGATCCACGTCTGCGCCCGGAGGGTTTCGCGATGTCAGCCGCAGCCGCCGACGACGACCTGCCCCCGCCCGCGGACCACGCCGTGGTGCAGGCGACGGCGTGGTCCGACGCCAATCCCGATGCGCCGCCGCGCGTGCTCGACGCCAGCCTGGTCGAGGAAACCGCGGTGGCGCTGGTCTACAACGGCATCTCGCACGCGGTGATGCTGACCACGCCCACCGATCTCGAGGACTTCGCCTACGGCTTCAGCCTCACCGAAGGCATCATCGCGCGCCGCCATGACATCTACGCCATGGACGTCGTGCACACGGCGCTGGGCATTGAAGTACGTATGGAACTGGCGAGCGCATGCTTTGCCGCGCTCAAGCTGCGCCGGCGCTCGCTTGCCGGGCGGAGCGGCTGCGGTCTGTGCGGCGTCGACAGCCTGGCCGCGGCGATGCGACCGGTGACACCGCTGTCACACCGCTTTGCGCTCTCACGCGCGGCACTGGCACGCGCGCTCGATGAACTGCCCCACGATCAGACGCTGCACCGCCTCAGTGGTGGCGCACATGCCGCCGCCTGGGTGGCGGCCGATGGCCGCGTGAAACTGGTGCGCGAGGACGTGGGCCGCCACAACGCGCTCGACAAGCTCATCGGCGCGGTGCTGCGCTGGGGCGACGACGCGCGCGCAGGCTTCGTGGTCATCACCAGCCGCGCCAGCCATGAGCTGGTGCACAAGACCGCCGCCGCCGGCATCGGCTGCCTGGCTGCGGTCTCCGCACCTACCGCGCAGGCGGTGCGCGAAGCCCAGGCCGCCGGCCTCATCCTGATCGGCTTTGCGCGCAGCACGCGTTGCACCGCCTATACCTTTCCCGAAACTCTCACTGCCTGAACAAGACATGGACATCGACAAGCTCGTGCGCATGGCCAACAGCATCGGCCACCACTTCGCCGCCTACCCCGACCGCGAGGAGGCCATGGCCTCGATCGCCCATCATATCGAGATGTCGTGGACACCCCAGATGCGGCGCGAACTGCTCAGCCACGCCAGCCAGCCTGCCAGCACCCACGGGCTGCAGGCGCTGGTGGCCGACGCGCTGGCGAAACACCTGGTCCTGCCCGCCTCCACGAGCGACGCCTGAAGCCGCCGCCCCGGGGGCGCTCGCGCTCATGCACGAGCTCAGCTTGCATCTGCGACCTGCGGCCCCGCACAGGCCAGGGCCCCGAACTGCGCGCCAAGCTCGTCAAGCTCGCCACGCACACGCTCACGCTGGGCCGGGGTGGCGGCATTGAACACATCGGCCAGCAAGCGCAGCGTCAGCTGCCGATTGTGCGCAAGCTGCGCTTGATACGCGGCCGGCGCCTCGGCATTGAACGGGGCCGCAAGGGCGGCGACGCGAGGCGCAAACTGCGCCGCCTGGTCGCGCACCGCCAGGGCATCGAGCACGCGCTGCTGCCACTGCCGCCGCCCGTCCAGCCACTGCTCGGTGGACGGGTGCAGCGCCACGCTCCAGGCCGCGACCAGGCGCTGTTGCTCGGCAGTGAGACGGCCAAACCAATTACGCAGGCGCTTTTCCATGCGCGTGATCTGAGCTGCGGCGCGCTCTTCGGCGCTGCCACCCAGATACTCCTCACGCGCCTCACGATCCTGACGCTCGAAGGCTGCGGCCAGCTCAAGAACCTGATCGTTGCTCAAGCCTGCGAGCAGTACCGCGGCGTCGGCGACGAGCACGCCGCGCAGCTCGTCCCACCACGCCTCGCCGCGCTGCACAAAGGGCTCGAGATCCGCCACCTCGACCTCATCGGCGGCCAGCGTGCTGCGCGCCTCGCGCAGCAACTCGACGTACTGCGGCAAGTGCGCGCGACAGTGCCAGTCGAGGCGTTGGCTCAGGCGTTGATCGAGCACATCGCGTTGCCCGGCGTTGAAGCTGACGTAGTCGCGCAAATACCAGGGCACCAGCCAGTCGAGCTGGGAATACGCAAAACGCGCGCTGCAAGCGCCCAGCAGCAAGACCGCGGTGAGCAGCAGCAGGGCTTGAAGCAAGCGTCGGGGGCGGACCTGGGTAGAGGCATTCATGAGCGCTCAGAGCCCGCAGTGGTCGACAAAGTTCGCCGGCACGCAAGGCCACAGCCGCTGTGTGCCGCCTCAATCGACAATAACGGGCTTGATGTCGCCGATGAACTGCAGGCGCGCACGCAAGGCCTTGGTGAGCTCAACGCTTCCGTCCTCAGCCACGCGCAAGGCATGATCGATGCCAAAACGTCGGGTCTGCTCGCGCCAGCCCGCACCCGCCAGATAGGCCGGCTTGCTGGCCGCGTCGGACAAAGTGCCGACCCCGGTCGCGCTGCCTTCGCGCGGTGTGACGAGCACGGTCAGCGACTGCGTGCCGTGCGCGGGCTGGCCGCTACGTGGGTCGAGAATGTGGGCGTAGCGCTCGCCGTCGAGCATGAAGTAGCGCTGGTAGTCGCCCGAGGTGCCGATCGCCTCGCCGTCATAGAGCGGCAGGGTGGCCAGCGGCGCGGGTTGGCGCGGGTGCTGGATGCCGATGCGCCAGGGCTGATCGCCCTTCTTGCCCAGCGCCAGCACGTTGCCACCGATGTTGATGAGCGCATTGGCCACGCCGCGCTCCTTGAGGATGGCCGCGGCACGATCCAGCGCATAACCCTTGGCATAGCCGCCAAAGTCGAGCTGCACCGCGGGGTTGCGACTTGCGATGCGATTGCCGTCGATGAGCACATCGGCCATGCGCGGGCGCGCATCCAGCAGCGCCTGCAGCTGAGCGGGGTCGGGGCGCACGGGCACGAAGCTGTCGGCGTGAAAGCCCCACAGCGCGACCAGGCCGCCCAGAGCCGGATCGAAGAGTTCGTCGCTGATGGCGGCGAGGTGCTGCGCGTCCTTGAGCATGGCAGCGAGCTCGTCCGACACGATCGCCGCCTCGCCACGCGCCAGCGCGGCGTTGAGGGTGCTGAGCTCGGAGGGTTCCCAGGCGTGGTAGGCGCGGTGCAGGCGATCGAACTCGCGCAGCACCGCCGCCGCCGCGGCATCGGCAGCGGCCTGGTCTTCGGCGTATACGGCGACATCGACACGGGTGCCGAAGACGAAAGCCTCGTGATGGAAGACTTCGGCGCGCGAACACGCACCCAGGAGCAACAGGCAGGCCAGAAGGCCCAGCCCGCGCAGCCAGACCGCCGCCATCGACATGGACGAAGCCATCAGCGGCAGGCCTGCTCCAGCTTGTCGATCACCAGACCGGCTACATCGAAGCCTTGCTGCGCGGCGATCTCGACCATGCAGGTCGGGCTGGTGACGTTGATCTCGGTGAGATGACCCCCGATGACATCCAGGCCGACGATGAGCAGGCCGCGTTCCCACAGGATGGGCGCAAGGTAGTCGGCGATCTCGCGCTCGCGCGCGGTGAGCGCCATCGCCACGCCGCGACCGCCGACGGCGAGATTGCCCCGCGTCTCGCCCGCCGGCGGGATGCGCGCCAGCGCGAAGGGCACGACTTCGCCACCGATGATGAGCACGCGCTTGTCGCCCTCGGCGATCTGCGCCAGATAGCGCTGCGCCATGATGGTGCGCGCGCCGTATTCGGTCAGGGTCTCGAGGATGACGTTGCGGTTGGGGTCGTCCTTCCTGACACGGAAGATCTGGCTGCCGCCCATGCCATCGAGCGGCTTGAGAATGACATCACCCAGTTCGTCGATGAAGGCGTTGATATCGACCGCGTCGCGCGCCACCAGGGAGCTCGCCATGAACTGCGGAAACTCGGTGATGGCGAGCTTCTCGGAGTGGTCACGAATCGCACGCGGGTTGTTGAACACGCGCGCGCCGGCCTGCATCGCGTCTTCCAGCAGCCAGGTGGCGGTGACGTACTCGAAGTCAAAGGGCGGGTCCTGGCGCATCAGCACCGCGTCGAACTCGGTCAAGGCCAGGGCCTGCTCCGCACCCGCGGCCTCGAACCACGGCGCATCGCCCGCGAGCAGGCGGATCGGCAGCGCGCGCGCCACCACCGCGCCGTCGCGCCAGGTGAGCGCGGCGCGCTGCAGCGCCCACACCTGATGACCACGCGCGGCGGCGGCGCGCATCATGGCGATGCTGGAATCCTTGTAGGCCGTGAGCGAGGCCAGCGGGTCAAGGATGAAGGCGAGTTTGAGCGCAGGGCTCATGCTGCTTCTCCGATCTCGTGCACCGGCTCGGTTTCCTCGATCTCGACCGAGGCCGCCAGCAGCGCCAGGCGCGCCACCACACCATAGGCATAGAAGCGGTTGGGCGGCGCATCCGGCGCCAGATCCACGTCGGGCATGATGCAGCTGGTGTCGAAGGCCAGCGGCTTAAACTGCATGCCGGGCGCGTTGAGGTTCTCGTTACGACCGCGCTCGGTGTGGATACGGTAGAAACCGCCCACGACATAGTGGTCCATCATGTACACCACCGGCTCGGCCACGCCCTCGCCGACGGTTTCGAAGGTGTGCACGCCCTCCTGGATGATGACCTCGTGCACCTGCAGGCCTTCCTTCACCACCGCCATCTTGTTGCGCTGGCGGCGGTTGAGACCGATGACCTCGGAGGCGTCGGTCACCGTCATCACGCCCATGCCATAGGTGCCGGCATCGGCCTTGACCACCACGAAGGGCTCGTCGGTGACGCCGTACTCCTTGTACTTGGCACGGATGCGGGTGAGCAGCGCATCGACCTGGGCGGCGAGGCATTCCTCGCCGGTGCGCTCCTGAAAGTTGATCTGGCCACAGACGCCGAAATCAAGATTGATACGCCACGGATCGATTCCGATCGTGGTGGCGAATTCGCGCGCCACGCGGTCGTAGCACTCGGCGTGCTTTGACTTGCGCCGCACATGCCAGCCCGCGTGCAACGGCGGGATCACCCACTGCTCGTCCAGCCCCTTGAGGACGGGCGGAATGCCTGCCGACAAGTCATTGTTGAGCAGCACGGCGCAGGGGTCGAAATTGTCCAGCCCCAGGCGCTTGCCGCTGCGCCGCAGCGGCTCGAGCGTCAGCGTGGTGCCGTTGTTCAGTTCCAGCACGGTGGGCTCGACGATGTCCGGCAGCAGGCTGCCGACCCGCACATCGAGTCCGGTGAGGCGCAGGATGGAGACCAGACTGGCCACGTTCTGCAGGTAGAACTGGTTGCGGGTGTGGTTCTCAGGGATCAGCAGCAGACTGCTCGCATCGGGGCAGATGCGCTCCACCGCGGACTGCGCTGCCTGCACGCACAAGGGCATGAAGGCGTCGTTAAGGTTGTTGAAGCCCCCCGGGAACAGGTTCAGGTCGACCGGCGCGAGCTTGAAGCCCGAGTTGCGCAGGTCGGTGGAGCCGTAAAAAGGCGGCATATGATCCTGCCACTGGGTACGGAACCACTTCTCGATTTCAGGGGCGTTGTCGAGGAACTGGCGCTCGAGCTCGAGCAGGGGACCGGTCAGGGCAGTGGTGAGGTGTGGAACCATGGTTGTGTCTCGGGCGATACCGTCGGCGGCAGGCAGGCGGCGAATTGATTGCCCGGAATGTTACACCAAGCCCCGTCCGGCTCAGGGCGCGAGCGCACGCGCACGCGTAATGAGCGTAATGAGGCTGCACGCATCAGGCCCCGTGCCTCGCCACCTCCGCCACCTCCGCCACCAGGCTGAGGGCGACAGAGCCGGATTATCCTGACCTAGGGCGATCACGGATGGCAAGGCGGGAGAATTGGCTTACCTTACGGGACGCAATCGCTGCGGCGCGCACCGCAGCGGTTCGATGCACCTCTTCCCACCGAAGCAAGAAAGGAGACCTCCCATGAAAAAAACCCTGCTCGCCACCGCCGTGCTCACCCTGGGCGGCTTCTCCGGCGCCGCGCTCGCCGACCTCACGGTCGCCATCGCCGGCCCCATGACCGGCCAGTATGCCTCCGCAGGCGACCAGATCCGCCGCGGTGCGGAAATGGCCATTGCCGACATCAACGCCCGGGGCGGCGTGCTCGGCGAAAAGCTGAAGCTGGAGATAGGCGACGACGCCTGCGATCCGAAGCAGGCGGTTTCAGTGGCCAACACCATGGTCAACAAGAACATCGTGTTCATGCACGGGCACTGGTGCTCGAGCTCGACCATTCCGGCCTCGGATGTGTATGTCGAGTCCGACATCCTCATGGCCACGGTGTCGACCAACCCGCAGGTCACCGAGCGCGGCCTGAAGAACGTGTTCCGCATCATGGGCCGTGACGACCAGCAAGGCCTGGTGGCGGGCAACTACATTGCCGACGCCTTCAAGGGCAAGAAGGTGGCGGTGGTGGACGACAAGAGCGCCTACGGCAAGGGCCTTGCCGACGAGATCGCCAAGGCGATGGAAGCCAAGGGCGCCAAGCCCACCCTGCGTGAATCGATCACCGCGGGCGAGAAGGACTACTCGGGCATCGTCACCAAGCTCAAGCAGGCTGGCGTCGAAGTCATGGCCTATGGCGGCTATCACACCGAAGTCGCGCTCCTGCTGCGCCAGGCCAAGGCGGCCGGGCTGGAGCTGACGGTGATGGGTGGCGACACCATGACCAACTCCGAGCTCGTCACCGCCGCCGGCGACGCCGCCGACAACGTGCTGTTCACCTTCTCGCCTGACGCGCGCAAGAACCCCGACGCCGCCCCCATCGTGGAGAAGTTCCGCGCCGCCAAGATCGAGCCCGAAGGCTATGTGCTGTATGCCTATGCTGCGATGCAGTTGTTCGAGCAGGCCGCCACCACCGCCAAGAGCACGAAATACACCGCGCTCGAGAAGGCGATGCGTGACGGCAGCTTCAAGACCGTGATCGGCGAGCTGAGCTTCGATGCCAAGGGCGACCAGAAGGCGCCGGGCTTCGTCGTATACCGCTGGCAAGGCGGCAAGTACGACTACGTCAAGTAATCACACTGCGGCTCCGCCCGCGGCCTGCACGCGCCGCCTGCCCACAAGGCGGGCGGCGCTGCCCTGACTCAAAACCGCTGGCTCATTACCGCTGACGCAATACCGCTGACCCAACAACAAGATGACGGCAAGCACACGCCCTGCACCGGCCGCGATGGCCACGCCGATGCGACGACCGACGCTGCCGCCACGGGAGACATCGTGGCCTACGCCCTGCAACAACTGATCAACGGCCTGACGCTGGGCTCGATGTACGGCCTCATCGCCATCGGCTACACGATGGTGTACGGCATCATCGGCATGATCAACTTCGCCCACGGCGACATTTTCATGGTGAGCGCATTCATTGCGGTCACCGCGTTCACGATTCTGGCCGCCGCCGACGTGACTTCGATTCCGCTCGCGCTCACCTTCGTGCTGATCGTGTCCATCTTCTTCACCTCGGCCTACGGCTGGGCAGTGGAGCGCACCGCCTACCGCCCGCTGCGCGGCTCGAGCCGTCTGGCGCCGCTGATCTCGGCGATCGGCATGTCGATCTTCCTGCAGAACACCGTGCAACTCACCCAGGGCGCGCGCGTCAAGCCCATCCCGCCGGTGCTCGAAGGCGGCGTGGTGCTGTGGGATGCGCCCGGCTTTGCGGTGCAGATCGGCTGGAGCCAGATCCTCATCATCGTCACCACGGTGATCCTGATGAGCGCCTTCACCTGGATGATCACGCAGACCCCCTTCGGTCGCCAGCAGCGCGCCTGCGAGCAGGACCGCAAGATGGCCGCGCTGCTCGGCGTCAATGTGGACCGCACCATCTCCTACACCTTCATGCTCGGCGCCGCGCTGGCTGCGGTGGCAGGGGTGATGGTCACGGTGTACTACGGCGTGGTCGATTTCTTCATCGGCTTTCTGGCCGGCATCAAGGCCTTCACCGCCGCCGTGCTCGGCGGCATCGGCTCGCTGCCGGGGGCGATGCTGGGAGGCTTGCTCATCGGCCTCATCGAATCCTTCTGGTCCGCCTACCTGTGGGCCGAATACAAGGACGTCGCCACCTTCGGCATCCTGTGCCTGGTGCTGATCCTGCGCCCCTCCGGCCTGCTCGGCCGGCCCGAAGTGGAGAAAGTGTGATGAGTGCCGTCGTCTTTGCGCGTCACGCGATGACGCCGGCCGAACGCTTGCGCGACGCCGCCTGGGTGGCTTTCGTCGGTCTGGTCCTCGGCATCCCGATGGTGGGCCTGACCACGGTGGATGCGGGCGGGCGGCTGGGGGTGGAGACCCGCTTCGGCCTGCTCGCCGCGGTGGTGGCGGCGGTGTTCGGCGGGCGTTTGCTGCTGCGCTGGGCCATCGACCAGGCGCGCAACCGCAAGCTCGAACGCGAGCGTGCCAGCACCGCCACCGCCGCCGATCGCGCCTCCGGTGCCCTCAAGCTGGTCAACTTCCTCGGCTGGGTGGCGCTGGGCACGGCAATCACGCTGCCGATCCTGTTCTCCGACAACCGCTACGTGGTCGACACCGCCACCACGGTGCTGATCTACGTGATGCTGGGCTGGGGCCTGAACGTGGTGGTGGGGCTGGCGGGGCTGCTCGACCTGGGCTACGTCGCCTTCTACGCGGTGGGGGCGTATTCCTACGCCCTGTTGTCGACCCAGTTTGGCTGGAGCTTCTGGGAGGCGCTGCCGGTGTCGGGGGCGCTGGCCGCCAGCTTCGGCATCCTGCTCGGCTACCCCATCCTGCGCCTGCGCGGCGACTATCTCGCCATCGTCACTCTCGGCTTTGGCGAGATCATCCGCATCATCCTGGTGAACTGGACCGAGTTCTCGGGCGGGCCCAACGGCATCAGCTCGATTCCACGGCCGAGCTTTTTCGGCCTGGACTTCACCCGCAGCCCGGCCGAGGGCGAACAGAGCTTTGCCGGCTTCTTCGGGCTGGAGTTCTCGCCCATGCACCGCCTGATCTTCCTCTACTACCTCATCCTGGTGCTGGCGCTGCTGACCCACGCCTTCGTCTCGCGCCTGCGCAAGCTGCCGGTCGGGCGCGCCTGGGAAGCCCTGCGCGAGGACGAGATCGCGTGCCAGGCGATGGGCATGAACACCACCCACATCAAGCTCTCGGCCTTCGCCATCGGCGCCATGCTGGGCGGTTTTGGCGGGGTGTTCTTCGCCGCGCGCCAGGGCTTCATCTCGCCCGAGAGCTTCGTGTTCACCGAGTCGGCCATCATCCTCGCCATCGTCGTGCTCGGCGGCATGGGCTCGCAGATGGGGGTGGTGCTGGCCGCGACCCTGCTGGTGCTGATCCCCGAGTTCGGCCGCGGCCTGGCGGAATACCGCATGCTGCTGTTCGGCCTGGCGATGGTGCTGATCATGGTGTGGCGCCCGGGCGGGCTGCTGGCGCATCGCGAACCCACGCTTCGCCTCAAGCCGCTGCAGCAGTCGGCGCCAGCGAAGGAGGCGGCACGATGAACACGCCCGCCACCACCACCTTGCTCTCGGTGCGCCAGCTCACGATGCGCTTCGGCGGCCTGACCGCGATCGATGACCTGTCGCTGGAAGTGCCCGCGGGCAAGATCACCGGCATCATCGGCCCCAACGGCGCGGGCAAGACCACGCTCTTCAACTGCCTGACCGGCTTCTACAAGCCGACCACCGGCAGCTTGCGCCTGAACCATCCACGTCACGGCGAAATACGCCTCGAAACCCTGCCCAGCCACCGCGTCGCGCGCGATGCGCAGGTGGTGCGCACCTTCCAGAACATTCGCCTGTTTCCGAAGATGACGGTGCTGGAAAACCTGATCGTGGCCCAGCACAACGTGTTGCAGCGTGCGTCCAAGTTCTCCATCGCCGGCCTGTTCAATCTGCCGGGCTACCGCCGTGCCGAGGCCGAATCCATCGCGCGCGCGGCGACCTGGCTGCGGCGCCTGGGGCTGGAGCAGCTTGCCGACCATGCCGCAGGCGAGCTGCCCTATGGCATCCAGCGTCGCATCGAGATCGCGCGCGCGCTGTGCGTCGATCCGCTGCTGCTGTGCCTGGACGAACCCGCCGCCGGCCTCAACCCGCGCGAATCGGCCGAGCTCAACGACTTGCTGCTCTATCTGAGCGGCGAGCTCGGCCTTTCCATCCTGCTCATCGAGCATGACATGAGCGTGGTGATGCGCGTCTCCGACCATATCGGCGTGATCAGCTACGGGCGCAAGATCGCTGAAGGCACACCGGAGCAGGTGAAGAATGATCCGCAGGTGATCAAGGCCTATCTCGGCGAGGACGACGATGAAGACGATTCTGAACAAAGGACGCACGCTGTCGCCGGAGGGGCCAACCCATGATGCTGTCAATGGAGGGCGTACACGCCCATTACGGCCACATCCATGCGCTGCGCGGCATTGACGTCGAGGTGCAGGTGGGCGAGATCGTCACCCTGATCGGCGCCAACGGCGCAGGCAAGTCGACGCTGATGATGAGCCTGTTCGGCAGCCCCAAGGCCACGGCCGGGCGCATCGTGTTCGACGGCGAGGACATCACCCGCGTGCCCACGCACGAGATCGCCCGCCGCGGCATTGCGCTGGTGCCCGAGGGGCGGCACATCTTTCCGCGCATGACGGTGATCGAGAACCTGCAATTGGGCACCGTCCATGCCGACGCGGCCAACTACGAGGCCGACATCGCGCGCATGTTCGCGATGTTCCCCATTCTCGAAGAGCGCCAGGCACAACGTGCCGGCACCCTTTCGGGTGGCGAGCAGCAGATGCTGGCCATCGGCCGCGCGCTCATGAGCCGACCCAAGCTGCTGCTGCTCGACGAGCCCTCGCTGGGCCTGGCGCCGATCTACATCCGCCGCATCTTCCAGATCGTGAAGGAACTCAATCGCAACCACGGCATGACCATCCTGCTGGTGGAGCAGAATGCCAACCAGGCGCTGCGCGTGGCCGACCGCGGCTATGTGCTGCAACACGGCGAGATCACCCTCGCCGGCACCGGCGCAGAACTGCTGGCCAGCCCGGAAGTGCGGGCAGCCTATCTCGAAGGCGGACACGCCTGAACGCAACACGTGATCACCGCCCCCGGGCGCTGAACCTGAAACCCCCACCCGCCTTTGTCCATGCCCTCCTCCCCTCCGTCCGCTCGCGGCGCGCTCACATCGGCGCGCTGGTTCCCCTTCGTCATCCTCGGCATCGGCCTCACCGCCATCTCCTTTGGCGCCATCCTCGCCCGCATCGCCCAGGCTGAAGGCGTCAGCTCGCTCGCGGTGGCAAGCTGGCGGCTGGGCTTCGCCGCCCTCATCATCACCCCGGTGGCGCTGCTGCAGTCGCGCCACGAGCTGACCCGGCTCACGCGTCGACAGCTGGTGATGGCACTCACGGCGGGCTTTTTCCTGGCGCTGCACTTCGCGACCTGGATCACTTCGCTCGAATACACCTCGGTGGCCTCGAGCACCGCACTGATGACGACCAACCCGTTGTGGATCGGGCTGGCCTCGTTCTTCATCTATCGCGAGACGCCCTCGCGCATGATGGTCGGTGGCATCGCCCTGTCCTTCACCGGCAGCCTGCTCATCTTCTGGAGCGACAGCCAGAGCGCGGGTGCGAGCGCGAACGCATTGCTTGGCAACCTGCTGGCGCTGGTGGGTAGCTGGTGCTTTTCTGCCTACCTCCTCATCGGCCGCCGCCTGCGCGCGGGGCTGGGGCTGCCGGCTTACATCTGGCTGGCGTATGGCGCGGCGGCGCTGTTCCTGTTTGCCGCCAGCAGCGCCGGCGGGGTGGAGCTGTTTGCGCTCTCGGGCACGGCCTGGCTGGTACTGGTGGCGATGGCGCTGGGGCCGCAGCTGCTCGGGCACAGCACCTACAACTGGGCGCTGCGCTATGTGTCGGCGACCTTCATCGCGGTGGTGACGCTGGGCGAGCCGGTGGGCAGCGCGCTGCTGGCCTTCATCATCTTCAATGAGGGCTTCGCGCCCCTGCAGTTTGTCGGCTTCAGCCTGCTGCTGGTGGGCATCTATTTCGCGGCCAAGGGTGAAAAGACCTGAGCCCCGGCGCCCTCGCCATGCCCTGAGGATGGCAGCAGGCGTTTTCATCCCCCCTGATGGCTATACTTTGGCCCATCACCGCAACCCGAGGCGAGGCAGACAATGAATATCAAGACCATGATGGCGTTCGTGGGCATCGTGCTGATGGGGCTGGTGCAGGCGGGCCCAGCGCACGCAGCGCCTGCAGGGACTGATATCGAACTGACGCCGGTGAAGCTGTCCGAACACGCATGGTATTTCCACGGCGAATCCGGCATGGCCTCCGCCGCCAACAAGGGCTACATGTCCAACGCCGGCTTCGTCGTCACCAAGGACGAAGTCGTCGTCTTCGACGCGCTCGGCAGCCCCGCGCTCGGCGAAGCCATGATCGCGGCCATTGGGCGGATCACCCCGCTACCGATCAAGCTGGTCGTGGTCAGTCACTATCATGCCGACCACTTCTATGGCCTGCAGGCCTTCAAGGCGCTCGGCGCCGAGGTGTGGGCACACGAGCGCGCAACGCATTACCTCAACTCGCCGGTGGCCACTGAGCGCCTCGCGATCCGTCAGCAGGACTTGTATCCGTGGGTCAATGAGTCCACACGCATGATCGCGCCCGACAAACTGCTCAGCGGCGGCATGAAGTTCAGCCGTGGCGGCGTCGATTTTGAAATCATCGATGCGCATGGCTCGCACGCCGACGATGACATCATGCTCATGGTCAGGCCAGACGGTGTGCTGTTTGCCGGCGACCTGTTCTTCTCCGGGCGCGTGCCCTTCGTGGGCGACGCCAACAGCGCGCAATGGCTGCTGGCGCTGGACAAGATGCTCGACTCAAAGCCCGCCATCGTCGTGCCCGGCCACGGCACTGCCTCGAGCGACCCCCGCCCCGGCATGGAAATGACCAAGGAGTATCTGCGCTACCTGCGTGCCGAGATGGGACGTGCGGTGGCCGACATGCAGACCTTCGATGAAGCCTACGAGGGCACCGACTGGTCACGCTACCAGGACATGCCTGCTTTCGAGGCCGCCAACCGCATCAACGCCTATGGCGTGTTTCTCGACATGGAAGCCGCGGCGCTGAAGGGCAGGAAATAGGCCCGGCACCTGCTTCACCAGCGCCTCACAGGCGACATTGCACAATGGCAAGCACTGGCTATCGTTGAAACAGAAGACAGGAACAGCGACGCTGGCCAGTCTCGTCAGGGAGAGCACGCCATGAACAAGCCCTACATCAAGACCCAGCGCCTGGCGGCCTTGTTTGCGCTCGGCGCCGTGCTGTTCAATTACCCGCTGCTGGCCCTGTTCAACCGCGCGGTGATGGTTGCGGGCGTGCCCCTGCTCTATCTCTATGTGTTCCTGGCATGGGCGCTGCTGATCACACTGCTGGCGCTCGTGGTCGAGAAGAAATAGTGGCCCCGCCGCGCAAGCCCTCGCCCTGCGCTGCCCGCACGGAGGACTGAACCTTGCCGGCGTGGATCATCGCTCTGCTGGTCGCGTCCTATCTTGGACTGCTCTTTGTCATCGCCTACTACGGTGACAAGCGCGCCGACGCCGGACGCAGCCTGATCGCCAACCCCTACGTCTACGCCCTCTCGCTCGGTGTCTACACCACGGCGTGGACCTTCTATGGCAGCGTCGGGCGTGCCGCCGCCAGCGGGATCGGGTTTCTGCCCGTGTATATCGGCACGACGGTGATGGTCGCCCTGTGGTGGACGGTGCTGCGCAAGATCATCCGCATCGCCAAACAGAACCGCATCACCTCGCTGGCCGACTTCATCTCCTCACGCTACGGCAAGAGCGCGGCCCTGGCCGGGCTGGTGACGGTGATCGCGGTGCTCGGTGTCACCCCCTATATTTCGCTGCAGCTCAAGGCCATCTCCACCACCTTCAACGTGCTGCGCGGCTACCCGGAGATACTGTCGCTCGCACACCATGGAGCGGACAGCATCTGGAGCGACACCGCGTTTTACGTCGCGCTCGCCCTGGCGGCCTTCACCATCGCCTTCGGCACCCGCAAACTCGACGCCGCCGAGCGTCACGAGGGCATGGTCGCGGCGATCGCCTTCGAGGCCCTGCTCAAGCTGCTGGCCTTTCTCGCCGTCGGCGCCTTCGTCACCTGGGGCATGTTCGGCGGCATCAGCGACATCTTCGCGCGTGCGGCGCAGCACCCCCGACTCGCCGACACCTTCGTCATCGGCGGCGGCTCGACCGACATCTATGAAAGCTGGGCCTCGCTGTTTTCGCTGTCCTTCGTGAGCATGCTGGCGGTGATGTTCCTGCCACGCCAGTTCCAGGTGGCCGTGGTCGAGAACGTGGACGAGGCGCACCTGAACAAGGCGATCTGGTTGTTTCCGCTGTATCTCTTCCTGTTCGCCCTCTTCGTGCTGCCGATCATGTTCGGCGGCATGCTGCTCTTCCCCGATGGCAGCGTGGATCCGGACACCTTCGTCCTCATCCTGCCCCTGCTCGCGCAGCAGGATGCCCTCGCCCTGCTGGTCTTCCTCGGCGGCTTCTCCGCCGCCACCGGCATGGTGATCGTCGAGTCCATCGCCCTGTCGACCATGGTCTGCAACGACCTCGTCATGCCGGTCCTGTTTTGCATCAAGGCCTTGCGCCTGTCCGAGCGCGCCGATCTGTCCGCGCTCCTGCTCGCCATTCGCCGCATCACCATCGTGTTCGGCATGTTGCTTGCCTATACGTATTACCGGGTGGCGGGCGAGGCCTACGCGCTGGTGGCGATCGGCCTCATCTCATTTGCCGCCGTGGCCCAGTTCGCGCCTGCAATCTTCGGCGGCATCTACTGGAAAGGCGGCACCCGCTGCGGCGCGCTGGCCGGGCTTGGCGCCGGCTTCGCGGTCTGGTTCTATACCCTGCTGCTGCCGTCTCTGGCGCGTTCGGGCTGGCTGCCGATGGATCTGCTCGAGCACGGGCCGTGGGGTATCGAACTGCTGCGCCCGCTCGCCCTCTTCGGTCTGGAAGGCCTGGACGAAATCAGCCACACCATGCTGTGGAGCATGTTCGCCAACATCGGCCTGTACGTGACGGTGTCCATCCTCACCGAGCAGAGCACCCTCGAGCACACGCAGGCGCTGCGCTTCGTCGATGTCTTCGCGGACGATCACGGCGCCGAACGGAGCTGGCGTGCGAGCGGCTCACTGCCGGATCTGCAGGCGCTGATGACACGCTTTCTCGGCGCCAGGAACGCCGAACAGGCGTTTGCGGACTATGCCAAGCGCAACGACCTGGAGAACTTGCAGGCGATCGACGCCAAGCTCGCGCATTACTGCGAGGCCCAGCTGGCCGGCGTCATCGGCGCCGCCTCGGCGCGCGTCATGCTCGCATCGGTGGTCGAGGAAGAGCTGTTGCGCGACAGTCTCACCGGCCTCCCCAACCGCACCCTGCTGCTGACCCGGCTCGCCGATGCCCTGAAGCACAGCCAGGACGAAGAGGCCGGGCGCCGCTTCGCCCTGCTGCTGCTCACCCTCGACCGCTTTCACCTCATCACCGACAGCCTGGGCGCAACCGTTGGCGACCAGCTCCTGACCGCCGTCGCACAACGCCTCGCGAGCCGCCTGGGCCCGGGTGACACGCTCGCCCGCGTTGGCGGCGAGAGCTTCGCCGTCCTCCTCGATGCCGCCCAGGATGCCGACGAAGCGGCGCGTTTCGCCGACAAGCTGCAGGCGGTGCTGGCAGCCGGCTTCAACGTCGACGGCCACCAGCTGTTCACCACCGCCAGCGTCGGCATCGCCCTCGGCCGCCCGGAAGACTACGCCGAGCCCGGCGACATCCTGCGTGACGCCGAAACCGTGACCCATGACGCCATGCGCCGCGGCGGCGAGCGCTACGCGGTGTTCGACGCCAGCATGCGCGAGCGCGTCGTCGCCCAGCTCGAAATGGAAACCAAACTGCGCCAGGCCATCGGTGACGGTGAAAGTTTCCGCGTCTATTACCAGCCCGTCGTCTCCCTGGAAACCGGGCTCCTGTCCGGCTTCGAGGCCCTGGTGCGCATGCGTCGCCCCGACGGCAGCATGGTGCCACCGATAGACTTCATCCCCCTCGCCGAGCAGACCGGGCTCATCGTTGGCATCGGCAGCTGGGTGCTGACCGAGGCCTGCCGGCAGATGCGGGCCTGGCAGCAGCGCTACCCCGATCACCCGCCGCTGCAGATCAGCGTGAACCTCGCCGGGCGCCAGTTCACCGAGCCCGACCTGGTCGAGCAGATCGCGGCCGTGCTGGCAGAAACCGGCCTCGACACCGCGAGCCTCAAGCTCGAAGTCACCGAGACCGTGCTGATGGAACACGTCGATGCGGCCACGGTGGTGTTGGAGAAGCTCAACACCATGGGAATCAGGCTGCTGATGGACGACTTCGGCACCGGCTATTCCTCGCTCTCCTACCTGCACCGCTTCCCGATCAAGACGCTGAAGATCGACGGCTCCTTCGTCTGCCGCATGGACGTCGACCGCAAGAACGCCGACATCATCCAGACCATCGTCACCCTGGCCCACACCCTGAACATGGACATCATCGCCGAAGGCGTCGAAAACGCCCGCCAGCTCGAGCTGCTGCGCGCGCTGAAGGTGGAATATGGACAGGGCTACCACTTCGGCAAACCGCTGGATGCGGAGGCGGCCGAGGCGATGATTGCGGCGCGGCCGGTGTGGTAGGGGGTAAGCACGCGCCAGCGCCTGTACCGGCGCGCCTCGCCCGAGGGCGAGTTGCCTTATCCGGCAGAATCCCGCTCGGAGTAGCCAGCCTCGCGCCGGCTGCGGATCGCCAGCACGAACACCGTATCAATCTCGTGGACATAGCGATACAAGGCCACATACCCATGTGAACGACGGCCGATCACCAGTTCGCGTTTGCTATTCGCCACCGGACGACCGATCAACGGGTTCTGCTCCAGAATTTCAACGGCAGCAATGATTTCGCCAAGGCGCTGACCAGGATTTTCTACCTCATGGCGGGCCAGGTGGTCGAGAATGCGATCGAAATCCTCCACAAACGCCGGTGCCAACTCGATGCGAGTCACCTTCAGTCAGCCAGCTTGCGCCCAACGGGGCGCTTCACGGCCTTGCCGTCGATGCGCGCTTCCAGATAAGCGCGCATGTCCTGCCACGGAATGGTTTTACCGGTGGCTGCATGCTGAGCATAACGAGCCTCCGCTACCGCATCGAAATCAGCACGACGCTCCGCTTGCTCCGCTTTCTCGGCGATCGCTTCGAGAATGAAAGCATGAGCCGTCGTTCCAGCGCCGCCGCTTGCGCTGTGCCGGCGCAGTTGGCGTTGTTGTAGTGGCATTTTTGAAAGTGCGTCCTGACAACAACAATCACTTGCGTGAACAACCGTCGAGCTTGAAGGCTTGCGCTCGCCTTTGCGGATTCGATTCGCGGCGTGCGCAACGCTCAGTCGGCAGTCAGCGGCGGCGGCGCAGGCCGGCCAAGCCAGCCAGAGCGAGACCCATCAGTGCAAGTGAACCCGGCTCGGGCACGCTCTGCCCAGGCTGCCCGCTGTACTCCACCAGATAGCCGTTGAGCTGATTGGGATTGCCAGGGCCACCGTGGTCGTTCCACCTGCCGGCCGACCATGCGTACTGCAGGTAGTCTTCCCCGCCACAGCAGTTGTTCGGTTCGCCCGGAGCCCAGTTGGTGTAACCGATATTGACGCCGCCCTGGCGGAATATCTGGCCCGCTTCCGGACCGTCCATCCACTTCCAGATGCCTTCATCGGCCTCGCTGGTCGGATCCCACTCATCCGAACCGCCGATCCAGGCCAGTCCGAACGATTGCATCTGCAGGAAAGCCTGCTCCTCGGCGCTGGTGATGGTTGCCAGATAGCCGTTAAGGCCGCTGTAGGTACTGGCCAGCGCATTGGCGCGCGCAGTCGTCCAGTTGACGTCGACCTGGACGAACTCGTACCAGTGCCCATTGGCCCCCGACCCGGTGGACCACTGCACAGGCGCAGCGCTGACCGCCGACGACACGAACAAAGCCAGAAGTGCGAGCTTTTTCATTTCCTTCACCACTCATCAGTTACGTTGCCTCGTCCTAAGCAAACAATATGCCAAATCTGCAAGCCAATGATTTTAATGAAAATGTAGTTTTAGGCAGGGTGACACTGTAAATCTCACCGACACCCCCGCGCTTGCTTCCCTCCCCTGCCCCTGTCCAGGGGAGGCACCCATCCACTGCCGGATGTCGTGCCTGACCCGCCCTCTTCTGACCAGCCCCCATCCACCCGATCCAACGCGACCACCTCACGCCCTTGCGCCGCTGACTGCGGGGGCCAGCCCGCCCTGACGCAAGCTCGACGGCAACCACGCCCTTGCGGCGAGTGGAAGAATCACCCAACACCGTCGCCTCGCTCTGGCACACTCGCGCTCGCACGGTGGACAAGTGCGTGGGCTTACGCGCCCCTGCTGCTCCACCATCACCAACACGCACCCGCTGACGCAGGACCACCCATGCAGACCGAACACTTCATCCCCGGCAAAGACGCCGCGCTCGAAACCACCATCGCCACCTTGCAAGGCCGCCTCGCGGCCGCCGGCCTTCATGTCGAGGAGCATTCCTGGCTGAATCCGCTGCCAGGCATCTGGTCGGTTCATCTGCGCGAGCGCGACTGCCCGCTGATGTTCACCAACGGCAAGGGCGCCACCCAGCTCGCGGCGCGCGCCAGTGCGCTGGGCGAGTTCTTCGAGCGCGCGTCCTGCAACTACTTCTGGAACCACTACTACCTTGGGCGGTACGTTGCCGAAGGCGAAGGCTTCGTGCACTACCCGCAGGAGCGCTGGTTTGTGCCGGGCGAAGATGGGGAGGGCGAGGAGCGCTGGCCGGCCGGGCTGCTGACTCCGGAATTGCAGCAGTTCTACAACCCCAACGGCGGCATCCCGGCCGCGGAGCTGATCGACTTCAACTCGGGCAATGTCGAGCGCGGCATCTGCGCCATCCCCTATGTGCGCCAGCGCGACGGAGCGACGGTGTATTTCCCCGTCAACATCATCGCCAACCTCTACGTCAGCAACGGCATGTCGGCCGGCAACAGCGCGCACGAGGCGCAAGCGCAGGCGCTGTCGGAGATTTTCGAGCGTCACATCAAATACCGCATCATTGCCGAGGGCCTGTGCCTGCCCGACGTGCCGGACGACGTCATCGCGCGCTATCCGCATATCGCCGCCGGTATCGCCGGGCTGCGTGCCGCCGGCTTTGGCATCCGGGTGAAGGACGCCTCGCTGGGCGGCAGGTATCCGGTGATGAACGTCACCCTGCTCCACCCGCAGGACCAGGGCTGCTTCGCCAGCTTCGGCGCCCATCCGCGCTTCGAAGTCGCGCTCGAGCGCGCGCTCACCGAGCTCTTGCAGGGCCGCGCGCTGGATGCGCTGGGCGGCTTCCCCGAACCGGGCTTCGATCTCGACGAGATCGCCAGCGCGCAGAACCTGGAAATCCACTTTGTGGACTCGAGCGGAATCATCTCCTGGAACTTCCTCGGCGCCGAACCCGACTTCGCCTTCCACGACTGGAACTTCAGCACCACCACCGCCGAAGACCATGCCTGGCTGCTCGATGCGCTGCATGCCGAAGGTCACGACGTGTATGTGGCCGAATTCGCCGCGCTCGGCGTCTACGCCTGCCGCGTGCTGGTGCCGGGCGTGTCCGAGATCTACCCGGTCGACGAGCTCGAGTTCGAGAACAACAGCATCGGCAACGCCCTGCGCGAGGCCGTGCTGAACCTCACCGACCTCGACGACGACGAGTGCGCCGATCTGCTCGACACCCTCACCGACAGCAAGCTCGCCGACGAGCGCCCGGTGGCGGCGCTGATCGGCCTGGCGCCGGGCAAGGACCCGTTCTGGTCCGAGCTGCGCGTGGGCGAGCTCAAGACCCTGCTCGCGCTGGCGATCGGCGACATCGATGCGATCATCGAAGGCTGCGAGTGGATCCGCCAGTTCAACCAGCTCGACGCCGATCGCCGCCGCGTGTATCGCTGCATCGAGGCTCTGGTGAACCTGGACGAACACCACGAGGACAGCACCGGGTTCGAGCCCGCGCTGCTCGACCTCTATGGCGCGGCAACCCTGGAGCAGGCCATGGCCTTGCTTGACGGCGAGCTACGCTTCTTCGATCAGCCCTCACCCGGCCTGGACCTGGTGGGCTGCGACATGCATCAACGATTGCTCGCGGCCTACGCGAAGGTGCAGGTGCTCAAGTAACAGGGCTCAGGGAACGCGCGTTCAGTCATGACGACTCCGTCGCCAACTCGCAACCCGGTTGGCGACGTAAGCCTTACCCACACTCGCTCAGATGAGCGCTTCGAGCCCCTTACGCTCCAGCAGATTGAGCAACTTCTGCGATGGGCCACTGGGATGCTTGTCACCCCGTTCCCACTGGCGTACGGCCGAGGGACTGGTGTTGAGCAGCGATGCCAGTACGGTCTGGCTCAACTGATAATGGTCGCGCAGGGAGCGGATTTTCTCGCCGTCGTATTCCGGGATCGGCGCCAGACACAAGGCATCGTATTGACGCATCTTGCGCTGATCGATGAAGCCCAGACGATGCAGGTCCGCTGCAGTCTCGTGCACGGCTTCCAGGATTCGGCTTGCACCTTTAGTCTTTTCGGTCATGGCAAATCTCCTGAAGTGATCCGTCCTGTGCTGCTACATCGAGTTCCGTGCCGGTGCGAGACAACAAGTCCTGCGCAATGCCCTGAAGCGCTTCTTTTTCTTCGGCACTGATGTTGGCTCGTTCGTTCTTTTCAAAACCAAACACAAAAAACCACCGATTGCCTCCGTTGGTCGCAACCAGCGTCCTCGCACCACCGCGCTTACCCCGGCCGGCCAACCCAACTCGCTTCTTGACTACGCCACCACCGAGATCACCGTCGATCAAGCCTTGAATCATCTCGCGAACTGCAGCGCACAGCGCCTCGTCAGTAAGCGCGGTCTTGCGCATCCAGCGATCAAAGCTGCGGGTTTTGAAGACTCGGCTCATCTCGAACTATACCACTTAGTGTCACACATTGAAGAGTGGCCTACAGGCATCGCCGGCACTGAACTAAGGCAGAAAAACCTGGAAACTCGCTGGCAAGGGCGCGTTTTCCAGGCTGCGCTGGGTGAACAGGTAGCGACCGTCGCACACGAAGCCAAGGTCGGCCCAATCGACCGCATTCAAGGCCGCGCGGAAAGCGCTGAGATCGACATCCGCGCGACGCGGAAACACCGCCAGCACGGCGCCGTCGTAGTCGGTGCAGGCATGGATGAAGAAGGGCTGCGCGACGCGTGTCTTTCCGTTCACATATACCCGCGGCTGCGTGCTGCGGTGGTGCATGCGGCCCCACATCCACCAGTTCGACTCGTCAAAGCGGGTGACCTTGCGCTGCAGCAGGCGCGTCTTGTGCGGTCTCAGCACGGCCGGGGCGGGCTCGCCCGGTTCGGTCCAGATCATGCGTCGGGTATGGCCGGTACTGACGGTGGATGAGCACACGAAGTCGCGATTGCCGTGCACCGCGTCGGCATACAGCTCATCCGCGCCCGACACCGCGCCGACCTTGACGAAGGCAATCTCGGACAGGCGCAGCGGGTAGTCACCACGCGCAAACATCAGGTGGCCGCCGCACTCGAGGAAGTGGCGCGGCTCCCAGACGGGCTGTGCGAGCGCCGCACCCAGGTCGTCGCCCACGCCGATCTCGCAATGGCGCATCGCGCGCGCGCTGGCGCCCTTCTCGAAGCGCCAGATCAGGCAGTTGGGCACGGCGTCGGCGAACACGCGCGCATCGCCCAGCTCGATCGCATCGGTGATGCTGCCGGCCTCGGCCAGCAGGCGGTTGAGCTTCACCGCCGAGGTCGCCTTGAGGAAGTCGCGCGGGGTGATGAAGATCAGCTCGCCACCAGGCTTGAGGTGGCGCAGGCATTTGTCGACGAAGAACAGATAGAGATTGGAGCGCGCATCCAGGCAGTGGCCGTGGCCGCCGCGTGCGATCAGGGCACGGGTGGAGGCCGGAATGTCCTGAAAGCGCACATAAGGCGGATTGCCGATGATGGTGTCGAACTGCTCGTGTTCGGGGTAGGCGAAAAAATCGATCGCCTGCGCGCCTGGCGGGCAGTGGTCGGGGTCGAGCTCCAGCCCCACCGCGCCGGGCAGGTGGCGGAGAAAGGCACCGTCGCCGCACGATGGCTCGAGCACGCGCCCCGTGTTGCGGCGCAAGGCCAGCATGGCGCGCACGACCGGCTCGGGCGTGAACACCTGGCCCAATGCGGCAATATCGCGCAGACCGAGGCCCAGTTGTTCAGACATGCGGGCCTCTGGCGGCGGAAAGGGCGCGAGGGCAAGGGAAGTGATCGGGGCAGAAAAACATAGGCCGCGATCTTACCAAGGCGCTGCCCTTGCAGGGCGGCGATGGGTGACCGCAAGGCGGTGGCGGTGCGGCGGGCATGGCGGCCACCCGCGCCCCTTGCCTATACTGCCCCCACGGGCGACAGCTTTCGGATCGCCTCCCAACCCACAAGGAAACCCACATGTCCCACTGGTACTCCGACAACCCTGAATCCATCGGCAACACCCCGCTGGTGCGCCTGAACCGCGTCACCGATGGCGCAGCCGCCACCGTGCTCGCCAAGATCGAAGGACGCAATCCGGCCTTCTCGGTGAAGTGCCGCATCGGCACCTCGATGGTCAAGGACGCCGAAGCCCGTGGTCGCCTCGGCCCGGGCAAGGAAATCATCGAGCCCACCAGCGGCAACACCGGCATCGCGCTCGCTTATGTGTGCGCCGCGCGCGACATTCCGCTCACCCTGACCATGCCCGAGACCATGAGCATCGAGCGCCGCAAGCTGCTGGTGGCCTACGGTGCCAGACTGGTGCTGACCGAAGGCGCAAAGGGCATGAACGGCGCGATCGCCAAGGCGAAGGAGATCGCGGACTCCGACCCCGGACGCTACGTACTGCTGCAGCAGTTCGAGAACCCCGCCAACCCGGCCATCCACGAAACCACCACCGGTCCGGAGATCTGGAACGACACCGATGGCGCGATCGACATCCTGGTGTCGGGCGTGGGCACCGGCGGCACCATCACCGGCGTGGCGCGCTACATCAAGAACGTGCGCGGCAAGGCGATTCAGGCGGTGGCGGTGGAGCCTTCCGCCAGTCCGGTGCTGTCGCAGACGCTGGCCGGCGAGCCGCTCACCCCCGGCCCGCACAAGATCCAGGGCCTGGGCGCCGGCTTCGTGCCCAAGGTGCTGGACCTGGCGCTGGTCGACAGCGTCGAGCAGGTGACCAACGAGGACGCCATCCTCTACGCCCGCCGCCTCGCCCGCGAGGAAGGCATCCTCGCCGGCATCTCCTGCGGCGCTGCAGTTGCGGCCGCGGTGCGACTGGCGCAGCGTGCCGAGAACGCCGGCAAGACCATCGTCGTCATCCTGCCCGACTCGGGCGAGCGCTACCTGAGCACGGCCTTGTTTGAAGGCCTGTTCGACGACAAGGGCGTGGCCATCTGAGTCGCTACCACCGCCAGCCTCGCACCCCGTGCCGGCTGGCGAACACGGGGCGAGGGGTCTAATCTCAGAGCGGATGCAGCGCGCATCAGGCGCGTGCGTCCGCTCTGAGGAGACGGCCATGACCAGGCGCGCACTTTGCATCGGCATCAACGACTATCCCGGCACCGGCAGCGACTTGAGCGGCTGCGTGAACGACGCCAGGGACTGGGCGTCCGAGTTGTACTCACGTGGCTTCGAGGTCGACTCGTTGATCGACGCCCAGGCCACGCGCGCGGCGATGACGAGCGCGATCCACACCCTCATCAGCAGCGCTCAGCGCGGCGACACCGTCGTGTTCACCTACTCGGGACACGGCACCTGGGTTGTGGATCAGGACGGCGACGAGGTGGATGGACGCGACGAGGCCCTGTGCCCCCATGACATCAGCACCCGGGGCGCGCTCCTGGACGACGAGATCCGCCAGCTCTTCGATCGCCGCGGCCCGGGCGTGCGCCTGCTGCTGATCTCGGACAGCTGCCATTCGGGCTCGGTGACACGCGGCGACGACAGCGCGCTCGACCCTGGTGGCCCGCGCGCGCGCTTCCTGCCGCCCGAAGCATGGATGAAGACCGATGAGCTCCCCGCCGCCGCGCGCGCCAGCACGCTCGCCGTGATCAGCGGCATTCGCCGCACCGGCTCGGACCTGTTGCTGGCGGGGTGCCGCGATCAGGAATACAGCTGGGACACTTCGTTTGCCGGCCGCCCCAACGGCGCCTTCACCTTCTACGCGCTCAAGACCCTGCGCGAGAAGAAACCCTCGACCTACGAGCAGTGGCATGCGGAGATCCGCAAATACCTCCCCACCAACCGCCTGCCCCAGGAGCCGCAGATCTTCGGCACGCGCACCGCGCGCAAGATGCGCATCCTCGACTGAGCCGCCTCTGCCCTTGCTCAGTTGCCCCGCATCTGCCGCGCCACCAGGGCCGGGTTGTCACCGTTGTAGGCGGCCTTGATCAGTTCCCAGGCCTCCTCGGCGGTCTCGGCGTAGTGGAACAGCTTGACGTCGTCCGCGTTGATCACGCCGTAATCGACGAGCACGTCAAAATTGATCAGGCTCTGCCAGAACTCGCGCCCGATCAGCACGATCGGGCGGCGGCGGATCTTGTGCGTCTGCGTCAGCGTCAGCACCTCGAACAACTCGTCGAGCGTGCCCAGCCCGCCGGGAAAGCTCACCAGCGCCACCGCACGCATCAGGAAGTGCATCTTGCGGATGGCAAAGTAGTGGAACTGAAAGCACAACTCGGGCGTGATGTAGGGGTTGGGTGCCTCCTCGAAGGGCAGGAAGATGCTCATCCCCATGCTGCGCCCGCCGGCCTCAAAGGCGCCGCGATTGCCCGCCTCCATGATGCCGGGGCCGCCGCCAGTGGCGACGATCACCGGCTCGCCCAAGGCATCGGCCTCGCGCGTGACCAGTTCGCCAAAGCGTTGCGCTTCGGTGTACCAGTGCGCATTCCTGACCATGACCTCGGCCTTGCGCAGGGCAGCCTTGTCGCCGCTGGCGAGCGCCTCGGCATGCATTGCCGCGGCCACGTCCGGCGCCTTGAAGCGCGCGCTGCCAAACACCACCACGGTTGACTCGACGCCTTGCTCCTGCTGGATCAGCTCTGCCTTCTGCAACTCGAGTTGCAGGCGCACAGGGCGCAACTCCTCGCGCAGCAGGAACTCGGAGTCGGCGAAAGCCATGCGAAAGGAGCTGTCCGGGCCGTCATAACGGCCATGGGGCTGGACGGCCTTGACCTCATCCTTGGCAGAGGGGAAGTTGCGGGCGCGGATCGGGGATTCTTGCTTCATTCAGGGGGTCCATTTCTTGTGCGAACACAATCCTCGATTGCGTTCAATGACTCCGCGCTGCGGAGTGGGTGCTTGCGTACGGCGCAGGCGCGTCATTTCGACTTGCGTGCTGCGCGCTCCTCGCGCGCCACGGCCGACAGATCGCGCAGATACCAGGCGGCGTAGGCATAGCCCACGACGGCGACGACGGCGGTGAAGATCAGGCTGCCGGCGAAGGGCGCACCTTCGAGCAGGTTGGTGACGACGACGACGCTCAGGTAGAGCGCGGCCACCATGCCGCCGAGAATACGAATGAGGGCAAAGGTCTTGCGTTGCTGAAGGGTCGGTGTGGCCATGGTCGGCAGGCGCTGAGCGCGCATCAGAGGGAAACAGGGCGCAGGGTAGCGGATTCGCGACTCAAGAGGAGAGCGCAGGCGAGCTTGCACCGGAAATACGTCTCGCAGTCCGTGCTGCGGCCGCTTCATGCAGGCGTTCGCGCAGCCCCGAGCTGCGCTGCGTGCGCAGCGCACAGCCGGCGACGAAGACCTCGCCCGCACCGGCCACACTCACCCGGCTGGCGGCACGGGTGACCGCGGTATAGATCAGCTCGCGCGTGAGCACGCGCACCGGCCGCGCCGGCAACACCAGCAACACCTCCTCGAACTCCGAACCCTGGCTCTTGTGCACCGTGAGCGCAAACGCCGTGTCATGCGCCGGCAGGCGCAGCGGCGCGATGGCGCGAAAACCGCCCTCTGCCGCGGGGAAGAACACGCGCAGCTCGCCTTGCGCCGTCGGCAGGCACAAGCCGATGTCGCCATTGAACAGGCCGAGCAGATAGTCATTGGCGAGCACGATCACCGGCCGTCCCGGGTACCAGCGCCCGGCCGCGCTGCGATCGGGCGCAATGCCGAGCGCAGCGCGCAGGTGTGCGTCCAGATGCGCATTGAGCGCATCCAGCCCACGCCCGCCGTCGCGCACCGCGACCAGCACGCGAAAACGCTCGAACGCGCGCATGGCGGCATCGACATCAACACCGGTGCCGATTTCGCCGACCTGCCCCCCGCTGCGCGCGCGCAGCGCCGCCACATAGGGCGCATAGCCGGCCTCGATGCGCGCCAGGGTCGCGGCGCCGAGGCGCGCGCCCCCATCCTCGATCCAGCTCGCCGAGGCATCCGCACCCGCCGCCAACCACGCCAGCGCCGCTTCACCACGACCGCCGCGGACCTCGGCGGCGAGCCGGCCGATACCGGAGTCGGCGCGAAAACGATGGCTTTCGGTGAGCCAGATCACCGCATCGGTGAGCGCGCTGCGGCTGGCTGCATCCGCAGCGGGGGCGTGCGTCTGCCCCGCGCTGCGCGCCGGCTCATCCGGGCTGTCCGCGGTGGCCTCAAGCGCGGCGCCCAGCACCGCCGCCGCGTCGGCACGCGCCATCACCTGCGCCAAGTGGGCCTGCATCGCGGCGCTGAAGCTGCGCTGCGCCGACAGCTCGGCAAACACCGCGCCGGCCTCGACCGCCGCGAGCTGGTCCTTGTCACCGAGCAGGATCAGGCGCGCCGTCGGCGGCAGCGCATCGACCAGACGCGCGGCAAGGGCGAGATCGAGCATCGACGCCTCATCCACCACCAGCACATCGAGCGCGAGCGGGTTGCCGCCATGATGGCGAAAGCGCCCCACCTCGGCGGTCACGCCCAGCAGGCGATGGACGGTGAAGGCCTCGTCCGGCAAGCGTGCCACCAGCGCCGCGGGCAGGCTGTGCGCGCGCTGGCGCAGGGCCTGCAGCATGCGCGCGGCGGCCTTGCCGGTGGGCGCGGCAAGCGCGATGCGCAGGCCGGGCCGGGCGTCGAGCAGGCAGGCCAGCAGCGCGGCCACCGTCGTCGTCTTGCCCGTGCCCGGTCCGCCGCTGATCACCGTCAGCCGCCCTTGCAGCGCGAGCGCAACGGCCAGCTTCTGCCAGTCCGGGCTGTCAGCGGCGCGCGGCGGGAACAGGCTGTCGAGCAGCGCAGGCGCACCGCCCTCAAGCGCGGGCGCTGCGCGCGCCACCAGGGCCTGCGCGAGCGCGCGCTCCTGATCGAAATGGCGGCGCAGATAGAGGCGATCGCCGCTATCGAGCACCAGCGGATGGGCCGAGACACCGTCGATCGCGTGCGCCGCATCGATCACCACCCCACTCGCGTGCAACTGGTGGCGTAGCTGCGCGAGGCGGGCGCTGGCGTCGCGCACGTCGTGCTCATCCTCCGCACCCGCGGCGACTGGCGCCTCGCCTGCAAGCTCCGCGCGCGCCTGTCTGAGCAGCACATCGAGCCCCACGCACACATGCCCGGCACTGGTGGCAAGCGCCAGCCGGCGCGCGGCAAGGTCGAGCACGGCAAGGCTGTCGGCAGGTGCCTGCAGCATCCGCGCCCAGGCCACGAGATGGCGCGCAAAACCTTCGGCGAGATCGTTCATGCCGGCTCCTGCACATCAGCGGTGGCAACACCTGCGAGCAGCGCGTCCAGCGACGCCAGCACCGCCGCCGGGCAGCGCTGATGGAACACGCCGCAAGGCACGCCATCGATCCGCCACTGCGGGCGCACGCCACGCACGAACAGATACAGCACACCGCCGAAATGGCTTTCGTAGTCGTAGCCCGCCAGGCTGCGCCCGAGGTGACGATGGAGCGCGACGCTGTAGAGCAGGTGCTGCAGGTGATAGCCGTGGGTCTGCATCGCCGTCTCCAGGCGCGCAGGCGCGTAGTCCTGCGGCTGCACGCCGAGGTGGTTGGACTTCCAGTCCAGCACCCAGTAGCGGCCATCGTGCTCGAAAATGAGGTCGATATAGCCTTTCAGATAACCGTCCAGATCCTTGAACGCGAGCCGCGGCACGACATAGCCCTGCGCCGCCAGCCAGGTATTGAGCGCGGACGCGCGGAGATCGGGCGCCGGCAGGTGAAAGCCGAGCTCGACCAGACAGCGCGCGGGCGCCACGGTGTTCAGGCGCAGCTCGGCACGCCCCTCCTCGCCGCAGCGGGTGTCAGCAGCGCGCTCGGCAGGCGCCGGCAGCAGGGAGGTGTTGAGCACCGCGTCGAGCAAGCTGCGCAGCATCGCTGCCAACGGTGCCTCGCCGGGCTTGGGCGCAGCGGGCAGCATCTGTGGATGGGCCGCGAGCGCGGCGGCGATCGCACTGTCCCAGGTGCCGGGATCGGTGAAGTCGATAGCCTCGAACAGGGCGTGGATGCAGTCCCCCGCAGACGGCCCGCGCGGAAAGCGCAGGATGTCGTCGGCCGCAGGCGTGAATACGGCGGCCGCTTCGGGTGCAGCTTCGGGTGCTGACAGGGCGGACGCGGCGGCGCCCAGCGCGTTTGCGTCGTGGTCCTGCGCGCCGTGCTCGTGGGTGGCGCCAAAGATCAGCGCGCTGAAGCTGCCGATGCGCCAGCCCGCCGGCAGTTGCGGCGCGCGCTGCGCGCGCGGGCGCTGCCCCCCGGCGTGGGGCGGAGCGAGCGCTGCGCCCTCGCCTGCAGGCAGATCGAGCAGCGCCATGGTGGGCGCGCCGCCGCGCGCGCTGGCGGCGACCAGCGCACGCCAGTGGGCGTCTATGCCGGCCGGCGTGGGCTTGTGGCTGGCCCAGGCATCGGCGTCCATGCCGGCGCCGGCCACCATCCAGTTGAGCAGGCTGCGCCCGCTCTCGGTATGGCTGGGGCGGCCGGAGCCGAGGCGGGCATAGCTGCCCACCACCACATAACAGCGCTGCACGGCGCGCGTGAGCGCCACATAGATCAGGCGCAAGTCCTCGGCCTGGCGCTCACGGCGCAGGCGGGCCTTGACTTCATCCAGGGTGAACGCGCCCGCGCGGTAGTCCAGCACCAGCTCGCCGTGCTCGTCGTGCCAGGGGCTCATCGCGCCTTCGCTGCTGCTGCGCACATGACCATCAAACAAGAAGGGGCAGAACACGACACCGTACTCGAGGCCCTTGGCGCGATGCACGGTGACGATCTGCACCAGGTTGCGGTCGGACTCCAGCCTGAGCTGGGTGGCTTCGCCGCTGCCGGCCTCGCGCCGCCGCGTCGCCAGCGTACGCAGCAAGAGCTCGGGCGAGGCGGCGCCGGCCGCTTGCTGCAGCAGTTCGGCCAGGTGCATCAGATTGGTCAGGCGGCGCTCGCCATCGGCGCGCGCCAGCAAGCGCACGGCGACGCCCTCGTCGCTCATCCATTGCCGCAGCATGATGCCAAAGCCCCGCGTCAACCACAGCTCGCGCCAGCGCACGAACGCGTCCAGGGTGGCGAGCAAGGCGGCCTCGTCATCGACCAGGCGCGCGAGCGCGGCGGCGTCGCGCCCCATCGCCGCGGTGGCGAGCGCGGCCTTCACCCGACGCTCGCGCAGCGGCTCGGCGATCGCCAGCAGCACGCGCTGCAGCTGCTCGGCGTCCTCGGTGTGAAACACGCTGGCCTGCGACAGCTCGACGCTGCCCACCCCGAACGCTGCCAGCGCGCGGCGCATGCGCGCACCCTGGCTGTGGCTGCGCACCAGCACGGCAATGTCGGCCGGGCGCAGCGGCTGCTCACCGATGCGCACCGTGCCCGCGCCGCCGGCGGTGAGCAGGCGGGCGATCTCGGCCGCGCTGGCATGGGCGGCTCGATGCAACGCCTGCGCGCGCGCAAGACGGCTGCCGCCCGGGTCGGCAGCCTCGTGCGCAGCGCCACCCTGCCCCTTCTGCGCCGCCTCATCAGCCACGGTCTGCACCGCATCGCTGGGGATGCGCCACAGCTGCAGCGGCGCCAGGCCTGCACCACCTGCGCTGTCGTCGACGAAGGGCGGGCGCGGCCGGCTGCCTTTGTCGACGCACACGTAGTCCAGCCCGTCCATCATGAACACCGCCGGGTTGGCGCCGAACAAGGCATTGCAGGCGTCGATCAGCGCCGGCGCCGAGCGCTGGTTGTGGCGCAGCGTGTAGCGCGCATCGGTGCGATCGCGCGCGCTCAGATAGGTGAACAGGTCGGCGCTGCGAAAACTGTAGATCGCCTGCTTGGGGTCGCCGACCAGGAACAGGCTGCCGTGACGACCCTCGGCGCGGTAGATGCGGTCGAAGATGCCGAACTGCAGCGGATCGGTGTCCTGAAACTCGTCGATGAGCGCCACCGGGTAGCGCGCATGAAGCGCGCCGGCGAGCCAGGGCTGGGCGCCGGAGTGCAGGGCCTGATGCGCATTCCACAGGATGTCGTCAAAGCTGATCTGGCGCTGCTCGCGCTTGCGCTCGCGCAGCCTGGCAACACAGCGCTCGATGCACTGGCGCAGCAGGCGCAAGCGTGCGCCATCGAGCACGGCGTCGACCGCGGCGCGTGCCTGCAGCAAGGCCTCGGCCGCGTCGAAGAACGCATGGCGCGGCGGAGCGCTACCGCTCTTGCGTCCGGCGGCGGTGCTGCGCTTTTCCAGTGTTGCGCTGGCGAGCAGGGCGAGCTTGTTGTCAGTGCCTGCAGGCAAGGGGTGCACGGCATTGGCCGCGCCCAGCCAGTCCGCCCATTGCTGCGCGGCGGTGGCCACCGACTTGGGCTTGTAGCTGTTGGCATTGAGGCCGCCGAGCGCGTCATTCACGCACTCGACCGCCTGCGCCAGTGCGCCCGCCAGCATGCGGGCTGCGTCATAGGCCTGGGTCAGCTTCAGTTCGGCATCGGCGAGCGCGCCTGCGTCGGCACCGTCCTCATCCCACAAGGAACGGGCGCAAGGCCGGCCCATGTGGCGCTGCAAGATGTCCGCCCAGGCCGCGGGGCTGTCACCGCACTGCAGCAGGTAGTCTGCGAGCAGGGGTGAAAGCTCGCCCCCCGCCACCTGCTGGCGCCAGAAGTCGTGCACCACCTCCAGACGCAAGGCGCTGTCGTCCTCGACCAGCTCCAGCTCATAGGGCAGGCCGGCGGCAAAGGGGGTGTCGGCGAGCGCGCGCTGACAGAAGCCGTGGATGGTGAAGATGGCCGCTTCGTCGAAAGTCTGCAGGGCGAGCTGCAGGCGGCGCTGCATCTGCGCGTGCTCGATGCCGCGTGCGAGCGTGGCTTCGATGAGTTGGCTCACGAAGGGGTCGGCGCCGGGCGCAGCGCCTTCGAGCACCTGCAGCATTTCGCCAATGCGCGCGCGGATGCGGCTGCTGAGCTCGGCGGTCGCCGCCTTGGTGAAGGTCACCACCAGCAGGGCTTCGACCGTCAGCTCACGCTCGAGCAGCAGGCGCAGATAGAGGCCGCAGATGTTCCAGGTCTTTCCGGTGCCAGCCGAAGCCTCGATGAGGCGGATGCCATCGAGCGGGCATTGGAAGACGTCGAATTCAGGGGCGGCGGACATCGCAGGCGTGAGGGCACGAAGACAGAGGGCAGTACAGCATGGAGCAAGGCAGTGGCGAGGGCGATATCGCGCCCGTGCGTGAGCCAGCGGACGATACCACGCCCCCTCCAATAGGTCTCCAGCATTCCACAAGCAGGGCAGGCATAGTCCGGAACTAACACCGGAATAGCCCGCTGCCCGCATGCCGGACGGGCGTTTGAGGGTATGCTGTGGACACGCTGATCCTCTGTCCGGGCACCGCGGCCCACGCGTCGCAGGGCGCGGGCGTGACGGGCTGAACGCCTCGAACCTCAGGCGGCCAATCGCCGCTGTTACTCAGGAGCATCGCCATGGCAAGCAAGAACACCCCCCCTACAATCGATATCGGCATTGCCGAGGCGCAGCGCAAGGAGATCGTCGCCGGACTGTCCGCGCTGCTGGCCGACAGCTACACGCTGTACCTGATGACGCACAACTTCCACTGGAACGTGACCGGGCCGCAGTTCAACAGCCTGCACAACATGTTCATGGACCAATACACCGAACAGTGGAACGCGATCGATGTCATCGCCGAGCGCATCCGCGCGCTGGGCTTCCCCGCGCCCGGCACCTACAAGGAGTTCGTCAAGCTGGCGTCGATCCAGGAAGTCGAGGGCGTGCCCAAGGCCAATGACATGATCCGCCATCTCGTCGCCGCCCAGGAAGCCACCGCGCGCACCGCGCGCAAGCTCTTCGCCACGGTGGACAAGGCCAACGACCAGCCCACCGCCGACGTGCTCACCCAGCGCATCGACGTGCACGAAAAGACCGCCTGGATGCTGCGCAGCCTGCTCGAAGAGTAAGCGCCCACACAGCAATGGCCGAGGGCAGACCGCTGATGCGTGGTCTGCCCTTTTTTATTAGGTTTCGTCCTCCAGCCACAGCAGCCGCCCCTGCCCGGCCTCATTGAGGCGGGCGACGAGCTCGATCGCCACCTCTTCGGCGAGGCTGAAGCGCAGTGTCACCGCCTGATCGTGACGGACATCGAGCAGGCTGGCGCCGGTCGCCTCCAGCTCACGGCGCAGCAGGCCTTCGAGCGCATAGGGCGCAACACAGCCCAGCAGCTTCAGGCGCACGATCGGCACCTTGGTCGCAGTGAGCAGGGCCTGGGCCACGGCGTCGGTGTAGGCGCGCACCAGCCCGCCGGCCCCGAGCTTGACACCGCCGAAGTAGCGCACCACGGTGGCGAGCACGCCGTCCAGATCCTGATGACGCAGCACCTCGAACATCGGCCGCCCGGCAGTGCCGCTCGGTTCGCCATCATCGACCGCCGCCGATTGCCCGCCCGCCAGCAGCGCCCAGCACACATGGCGCGCGCCGGGGTGTTGCGCCCATAGTTCGGCCACCACCTTCTGTGCGCTGGCACGGTCGGCCATGGGCTGCACACAGCCGATGAAGCGACTCTTCTTGATGATGAGTTCGCTATGAACCGGGCCGGCGAGGGTCTGTGCCATGACGTTTGCCCTCAGCGCAGACGAGGGTCGTCGAGATGTTCGAGGAGCGGGCGCAGGATGCGGCGCGCGAGCTCGAAGAAGCGCTCATCGGGGAGCTCTTGCTCGCCTCTGAGCGCGAGCCGATAGGCGGGATCCTTGCCTTCGCTGAACTCGGCGCTGCGCCCGCCCCTCCACTTCGTGAGCGCGGCGCCTACACTCTCGCCGGCGAGCATGTAGGCCCAGGCCGACTTGGGGAAGAAGTGCACAGGCTGAGTCAGCCCCTCACGGTAGAGCGCCAGCAGGCTTTGCAGCTCGGCGCGCGCGCGTGCGGGCGCCAGCGCCCGAAAGCGGAACTCGCCGTTGCGCGACAGGCCGCGTGCGCTCGCCAGCGCGCCGGCGGGCGGCACCGCGCACAGCAGCAGATGGGCCAGCCAGGTCGCCAGATAATCACCGACGCGGCTGTCGTCGTAGCGCGCATGCAGATAGCCGTCTGCATGCAGGTCGGTGAAGGCGGCGGACAAGGCCCAATCTTCTGCCTCCAGCGAGGTCTCGAAGCGGGCAAGATGCGGCGCCAGGCGCTCGCCGTGCAAGAGCTCATGCTGACGCTGGGCAAAGGCCTGCAGGCTGGTGAGCTCGCGCTCGAGCGCGCTCCGGCCGATGGCGCCGGCCGGATATTCGCCGCCGGCGCGGGCCAGCGCCCACAGCTCGGCGCAGAGGGTGGGGGCCAGCGCGTCACGACCCTGCAGCACTGGCAGCAAACGCTGCGCCAGGGCCTGGCGTGCGGGCCAGTCGGGCAGCATGGGCTCGACGTCGTCGAGCTCGTCCTCGGCCTCGGGCAGCTCGAGCCCGACCCGATCACGCAGCAGATAGCGGCAGGGGTTGGCAAGAAAGCGTGTCAGTTGCAGCATGCTCACTTCGCGCCAGGCCGCCTCGGGCGGCGGCAGCGGCGCGGCAAAGAAGGGCGTGTCGTCCTCGCCGTCGTCAGCGCTGCCTGCGCTCTCAGTGCTCTCGTCGGACTCACCGGCATCGCCGTGCGCGTCCTCATCCGTACCCATGGACAGCTCCGTGGCCACGCCTGGCAGCGAGGTTTGCGCCGTGCGCAAGCGGCTGGCGAGCGCGAGCGCGTAATCGGTGTTGAAGCTGCTCAGGCGCGCATCGCTGCGATCGGCTGCGATGAAGTAGTCGGCGGCGAAGGCCTGCAGGGGATGCCTGAGCAGCAGGCGCGCACGCGCGGCCTCGAGCGCCGGCGGCTCGCCGGCCGCGGTGGCGGTGGCGCTGGCGAGGACGTCGAGCAGCTCGTCGACCAGCACCGAGGGCGGCAGCTCCGAGCCGTCGCGCACGCTGCGCCCGACATAGGACAGATGCAGCACCTCGCGCGCGGACAGGATGAGGTCGAGAAAGAGGTTGCGGTCATCGAGCCGGCGCTGGCGGTCGCCGGCCTGGGGGCGAGCGGCCATGAGGTCGAACTCGGGCGCACGATCGCTGCCGGGGAAGGCGCCCTGGTCCAGGCCGATCAGGCACACCACCCGATAGGGCAGGCCGCGCAGCGCGGATAGCGCCGAAAAAGTGACCGTGCCGCCAGGTACGCCACCGCGCGCCGGGTCATCGAGCAGCGCGAGCAGGGCCGGATGCACCACCTCCAGCGGCAGCGCGGTTTCGAGCTCGGCCGCGGCGATGTTGTCGGCCAGGGTGGCGATGGCGGCACGCACTTCGCGCTGCGCGTCCGCGTACTCGGCACTGTCACCCACCAGGCGCTCGAGCACATCGTTGAGCAGCTGGCGCCAGGCGGCACCCGTGTGCGGGCGCTGCAATTGCGCGTGCAGCACGCGCAGGCTGTCGACGTAGCGCCAGAAGCTGCCGAGCGCAATTGCCGCCTGGCCCTCGGGCGCCGCCGCGCCTATGCGCCCGGCGAAGGGGGTGTGCTGCGCGGCCGTGCCCGCCGCCCAGGCCAGGAATAGACGATGCAGGCCTTCTTCAAGAGTGTGGGTGGGGGCGGGGTCGATCCGCGTCGCCCCATCGCCACCGCCCTGGCTGCCTGCGCTTGCCGCATCCAGCCCCCAGCGCACGCCCGCCGCGCGCATCCAGGCGTGGATCGTTTCCAGTTCGGCGGCGCCCAGGCCAAAGTGCGCTGCCACCGGCGCCTGCTGCAACAGGTCGAACACCCGACTGGCGGGGAATCGGCTGGCAGCCAGCTGCAGCGCCTGGTCGAGCACCTTCGCCAGCGCGTTGTCCTGCGTGCCGCCCAGGCCGGTGATGCGCCAGGGGATGCGGCGCTCTGGCGGGGCGGTGCCGAACACGGCCTCGATCAGCGCCGCCGCCTGCTCGAGGTCGGGTATCAGCACCACGATGTCGGACGGACGCAGGGCGTCTGGCGTGTTGGCGTGGAGCTTGAACAGGCCGAGCAGGCGGTCGTGCAGCACTTCGAGCTCGCGCGTGCGCGAATGGCAGACCTGCACCTCGATGCTGCGATCGGAGGCGGCCAGGCGCACACTGGCGGGCGCGAGCTGCTGCAGCTCGAGAATGGCGTTCTGCAGGCGCGCGAGCAGATGGCGCGCGGGATGGGGCGCAAAGGCGGCGTCCTCCTCCACTTCATGCTCACCTTCGAACAGCAGGCCGATGTGAGCGCGCGTCTGCTTGCCCCAGGCGGCGAGCAAGCTGTTGCCGGTCTCGAAGAACATGTCCTTTTGCTGCGCCGCCAGCCAGGACAGGCGGCGCGCGTCGACGATGTCGAACCAGAACTCGCGGCAGGGGTTGAGCACATACATGCGCACGTCCACCACGCGCGCCAGCTCGCGCAACATGTCGAGGTAGAGCGGCGGCAGCGCCGGCAGCGCGAACACATGCACCGTGGCCGGCAGGCCGACCGCGGCCAGCCCGGTCGCCGACATCGCCGTGACCCGGCGCAGGAAGGCCTGGGCCGGGTGCTCCTGACGCAGGCCGAGGCTGTCGCGGATCTGCCGCCACAAGGCCGCCTGCCAGGCCTCGTCTTCGCGCTCCACAGCTGAGGCGCTCGCCTCCAGCGCCGAGCCGCGGCCACCGGCCCAGATGTCCAGCCAGCGCGGGCGATAGGTCAGGTAGTGATCGAAGACGCGGGCGATGCGCTCGGCGAGCTCGAAGCGCATGCGCGCGTCCGCGGGTTCCAGATAGCGCGCCAGGCGGGGGTGCTGCGCCACCCAGGCGCCGTGTTCGTGCGTGGAATCGAGCAAGCCATGGATGCGCCAGGCCAGCACCGCGACCGCAAACGGCGAACTCTGCGGCACCGGTATCACACGCCCGATCTGTTGCCACAGCCACTGCGCCAGGTAGTCGCAGCGCAGGTTGGCGCTCACCCCTTCGCGATCGGCGACCGCCAGTTCGAGTTTGCGCCGCAGGGCGCTGCTGGGCACCACCACCTGGCGCTGGCCGAAGGGACCGGGCTGCTCGGCGCCGAGTTGGTCAAGCAGACTGTCGAGCAGGATTTCGAAGCGGTTCGAGAAGCTGAGATGGAGCATGAAAAGGCCTGCGCGCGCCGCTGTGCGGGCCAAACCGCCGGCACGGTGATCGGTGCCGCATTATACGGGCCACGCTGGACAAAGACCGTACGCGGGGTGCCGCGCTAAGCGCCACCGGCCGCGAGCACGCTGTACTCAGCCACCTGACCGCGGCCGTCGCGCTTGACGGAATAACAGGCGTGGTCAGCCTCGCGCAAGACCTCGGCCACGGTCGTCACCCTGCCATCGATCATGACGAAACCGATGCTGGCCCCAATGCGGAACTCACGCCCGCCCCACTCGAAGCGCAGGTCGGCAATGGCCTTGCACATGCCCTCGGCAACGCGGCGCGCGTCCTCGCGCGCACAGCCGCGCAGGATGAGCGCGAACTCGTCACCGCCAATACGACACACGAAGTCTTCACCGCGCAGGCGTTGGCGAAAAATATCCGCCACCGCGCGCAGCAAGGCGTCGCCGGCCGCATGCCCGGCGCTGTCGTTGACGTACTTGAAGTGATCGAGATCCACAAAGCACAGCGCGCCACGGTCGCCTGCCCGGCGCGAGGCGGCCACCGTCTCTTCGAGCGCACGCTCGAAGGCACGCCGATTCGGCAAGCCGGTGAGCGGATCGTGCAAGGCCTGATGGGCGAGCTGCTCGGTCGCCTCGTCGATACGGCTCTGCAGATTCTTGTGGGCGTTGGCGATGGAACGCGCCATGGAATTGAAGCCACGCTCGAGCGCGCGCAGCTCCTCGCCACCAGTGGTATCGGGCACCTGCACGTCGAGCTCGCCCGCCGCCATCCGGCGCACGGCTTGAGCCAGCCGCGCCACCGGCTCACCGACCGAGTTTGCGAGACGCAGGGCGAGGATGGTGGTGATGAACAGGGTGAGAAAGGCCATGCCGATGGTGAGGCTCTGCGCCATGCGCCGCTCCGCCTCATGCCCGCCGATATCGATTTCGACATACACCCAGCCCACCGGCGCCACCCCCTCAGGCTCCTGCCCCGGCGAGGTATTCAACTCATCGACCACCAGCGCCATGCTCCGCACCGGGGCGGCAAAGCCCTTGCGGCCCAGGCCCTCACTCAAACTCACCGCTGCACCCGTGCGGCGCACCTGCGCCACATCGAGGATGCGCGGCTCACCGCGCTGCGCGAGGAGACCACCGTCGCGGTCATACAGCACGGCAGCGGCGACGTCACCCTGGCTGCGCAGCGCACCGAGCACGTTGTCGATGATGTCTGAGCTACCCGAGATCACGCCGTATTCGGCCGCAGGAGCAAGAAAACTGACGATGGCCAGGCCACGCTCGGCGATCGCCCTCTCGGTCATGCGCTCACCACGCACGATCGAAGCACTGACCAGAGCCGCGAGCAACAGCGCCACCGGCAGCAGCACGGTGAGCAACAGCCGATTGCGCAGGCTAAGGCGTGAGGGCTTCATGACTTGTCACCCTTTTTCATCAGACGCAGCAATTCTTCATCGGACGGGAGCAAGATACCCAGCGCACGGGCCACCTGACGATTGACTGCGATCTCGAACGACTCGGGCGCACGGGGCGGCGGCAGCGTCAGCCGCCCTGGGGGGAGGCCATTGAGCCAATTGACGACATCGGTGGCGACCTGCTGCGGCGTGGTGAACACCGCCGCCAGCGCACCCGCGTCCACATAGGCGCGCGAGAAGGCAAACACCGGCTTCTGGAAACGATAGCTGGTGAGCAGAATGGCGCGCGCCGACGCGGGCTGGGACAGCAGCGCATCGGGAATGGCGACAAAGGCGTCGCTGCGCCGCAACACTGCCTCAAGGCGGGCGATCAGCTCCGCTTCGGAGGCTACGGTCGCCGCCTCCAGGTCGAACCCGGACGCAGCCGCCGCCTCCTGCAATGGCTTTGCACCGGCTTGAGCGTCGCCAAAGAGGGCGCCGACGTGCTCGCTCTTGGGCAGCACCGCACGCAACAGCCGCAACTGGCGCGCGGCGGGCTGATCGAGCGTGAACGCGGACAGCTCTGCCTGCGGATGGCGTGCGCTCAAGGCATCGAAACGTGCGCGCCCGAGCATGACGCCCAGCGTCGGCCGCGACGGCCTGCTCAGCACAGCCGCGAGCGCGGCCTCGCCATTGGCAACCACCAGATCGGCACCCGCCAGCGCCGCCTCGTCGAGCACCCCGCCCGCCCCGCCCGCATCAATCACACGATGCCCGCTCGCCACCGCGGCACCCACGAAGGCGTCGGCAAAGGCCTGCGCCGAGCCGCTGCGCTGCGACATCACCAGCGCCACCTCATACCCCGACGCCGCAAGCGGCAGGAACAACCAGGCACCGAGCAACAGGCGGTAGAGCGGGGCGCAGAGTCGACTCATGATCCGCTTTTCTACCAGCCCAGGCTCAGGCTGAGATACACGCGCGGCTCGTGGCGATACTTGCGCTCATAGAACTCCGGGTAGCGGCCATTGACGCTCTGCGCCACGATCGCGAACTCATTGTTTGAGCCTGGGTGGCCGAATGATCGCGCCAGCCTGAGGTCCAGCCGACGCGTATCGGGAACCCTGTCCCCGTCGTTGAGCCAGTACATGTCGCCGTGATGATAGAAACCTGCGCTCGCCGTCCAGCGTGACGCGAACTCCTTGATCAGCAACAGCGAGCTGATCGTGCTCGGCGCGCTGAGTTCAAAGTCGCCATCCGAGGCACCCGCTTTGGCATCGATGTCGATGACGGCGGTGGAGAAGATCACCCGCCCCACGCCAGGCTGGCGCCAGTCGAGCGAGAACTCGGCGCCATGCCGGGTCAAGGCCGCAGAGTTGACGAAGCGGAACTGCTTCGGCGGCCGATCGAAGGCGTGGGGAAAGGGCTCGTAGTTCGCCGGCGGTGGGCAGTTCGCCTGGTAGATCACGCAACTGCGGGTGTCCAGATAGCGCGAATAGCGCTCGTGGAAGGCGCGCAGGTCGAGCCCCAGGCCGATCTCCCGCCAGTGCGCGACGTAGCCGATTTCAGCATGTTCGACCCGCTCCGGCTCCACCGTATCGAAGGTACGGACGCCCACCCACTTGACCTTGTCCCCCACACGGATCACTTCTTCGGCGCTGGACTCGAAGAACGAGGGCGAACGGTAGGAAATGCCCGACGACACACGCACGGCAGAGGTGTCGCTCAAAGCGTAGTTGGCGCTCAGGCGGGGCGACAACAAGGTGCCGCTGAAATAGTGATCCTCGACCGTCGCCCCCATGTCGAGGGTGAGCTGGGTGGTGGCATCCCAGGTCAGGGTGCCGAACAACTGGCTGCTGCTTCCCTTCAGGGCATGATCGGCATTGAGGTAGTGCACCGACTGCACCGACTCACGGCGCACGCCGGCGCCGATCAGCATGCGCCACGCGGGCGCGAGACGCGCGGTGTATTGCAGTTCGAGTTCGTCACGCTGGCCGTCGGTGTTCATGTCGATCGGCACCAGCGGCGGCGTGCGCCTGACCCAGCCGGCGCGTACGCGCTCTGACTGATGGCTCAGATGCAGCGTGAGCTCGGCGTCGGCATCCAGGCTGCGCAGCCAGGAAAGATGGAAGAACTGCGAGCGCGTATCCTCATCGTGCAGCGGCTCGGCCAGGTCGAGATCATTGCCGCGCTCGGCAGAGCCCTCATTGACTGCGAGATGCAGGTTGATCTCGTCGTTGGCGCTGATCTGCTGCGTGGCGCTGAAGCTGACGAGCGTGTTGCGAACCGTTTCGGTCTCGGTCGGCACCCGCGTGCGGTCATCGAAGCGCGGACCAAAATTCTCCGCTTCACGCCGCGAGGCGGAAAACCGCCAGTCGATGCCATTGGCGGTCAAACCGTTGCTGCGAAAGGCAACATCGGTAAAGCCGCCCTGTCCGGCCTGAGTGGTGAGGCTGTAGCCGTCTTCGGTCACTGGCGAGCGCGTGATGATGTTGATCACGCCATCGAATGCATTGACGCCGTAGGCCGCGCCATGCGCACCTCGAACCACCTCGATGCGATCGATGTCTTCCACCCGGATCGGCAGATCCTGCCAGGCGGTGTCGCCGCGCAGCGGTCGATTCACGGTGCGCCCGTCAATCATCACCTTGAGGCGCCGATCATGGGCATCGGCCAACCCGTGCCGCGCAACGACAGGCGGCCCCTTCGGCCAGTCCGCCACCAGAAAACCCGGCACCAGTCGCAGCAGCTCGTGAATCTCGGTAAAGCCCGAGGCCTTGATCATTTCCCGGTCGATGATGCTGACCGCGACCGGCGCATCAAGCGGCGACTGCGCCATGCGCGAGGCCGTGAGTACGAGCGGCATGTCGTCAAAGAACAGGTCTGAGGCCTGCACCGCAGCGGGGCTGAGGCTGAGCACGGACATGAAACCAAGGAGGGCGCGATTGAAAGGCAAGGGCATGGCGGGCTGCAGAATGTAGCAACGAAGCATGCGCGAGAAGCACAAACCAGTCCAGTGCGGTTACCACTGCATCGCGACAATCCGCACGCTTGCAAGGCATCCTGCAGGCGGGCGACGCTTGCTAGACTGCCGCCATCGGCAGCGCAGGCCCGGATGCCTGGCCAGCGCTGCACCGCCTCACACACCAGGCACCGAAGACGACATGGCCCGTACTCACCCTGAAGGCTGGAAACAGCTCCCCGCCGCCGGCGCCCGTGGTCGCGAACGCGCCACCCTGGCGCAGCTCGCCCAGGCCCTGCCGCGCGCATGGACGATCTATCACGGCCTGCACTGGACGCGTGCCGAAGGCACGCAGATGGTATTTGGCGACATCGCCTTCGTCGTCGTCGGGCCCAGTGGGCGGGTGCTGCTGATCGAGCAACACGCCGGCTTTCTCGAAGAGAGCGCACAGGGGCTGCTGCGCCCGGGCAAGGCGCGCGCCCAGCTCCTCAGCCATGAACTCGCGCGCAGCGCCGACGCCCTGCGCAATCGCCTGCGCCCGGCGCTGGACGGCGCCGAGCCCGAACTCGACATCCTGCTCTATTGCCCCGACTACACCGTGCGCCAGCCCGGCAGCGCTGGCCTGGACCCGGCGCGCATCGTCGACGCGCCACGGCGCGACGCCTTCGTCGCCACCGTCGAAGCCCTCACCCGCGCCCACGACGACGAGGCGCCGGCCACGCTCGCACGGCTGCAGGCCGTGCACCGCTTCTTTGCCGATGTGCTGGAACTGGTGCCGGACGTGCAGGCCCACATCGGCCAGGCCGACGACCTGACCACCCGCCTCTCGGGTGGTCTGACCGAATGGGCGCGCCGCATCGAGATGGAGCCCCACCGCCTGCGCATTATCGCCACTGCCGGCAGCGGCAAGACCCAGCTCGCTCTGGCCGCCTATACCGACGCCCTCGCCCACGGCCGGCGCCCGCTCTACGTGTGCTACAACCGCCCGCTCGCCGACCACTTTGCGCGCATCGCACCCGCGGGCGGCGAGGTCGCCACCTTCCATCAGCTCTGCGACCGTCGCCTGCGCGACGCCGGGCGCAAGCCGGTCTTCGGTGCGCCGGGCGCCTTCCGTCGCATGGAGGCCGAGTTCGCGGCCCTGGTGAGCTCAGAGGTGGAAGCCGCCTGGCAATTCGACGAACTCATCATCGACGAGGGCCAGGACTTCATGGAAGCCTGGCGTGACGCCCTGCTCGCGCTGCTCAAGCCGACGGGCCGCGCCTGGTGGCTGGAAGACCCGCTGCAGAACCTCTACGACCGCCCTACCGTCGCCTTGCCCGGCTGGGTGCGGCTGAGCGCAGACACCAACTACCGCACCCCGGCCGATGTGCTCGCCTTGCTCAACGCCCGCCTGCCCCTGCCCGCGCCGATCCGCACGGGCAGTCCGGTGGCCGACAGCGAACCGGAGGTTCTGCCCTGGCACGACGACGCCAGCCTGATGGAGAGCACCAAGCGCGCGATCACGCGCGCGCTGGGCCTGGGCTTTCGCCGCGAGATGATCGTGCTGCTCACCTTTCGCGGCCGCGAGCACTCGCGCTTCACCCCGCTCGCGCAACTCGGCCCGCACCGCCTGCGTGCCTTCACCGGTCGCTACGACCTGCTCGGCGAGCCCGAGCACTCACACGGCGAGCTGCTGATCGACTCGGTGTATCGCTTCAAGGGCCAGTCCGCGCCCTGCATCATCTTCACCGAGATCGACTTCGACACCCTGGACGAACTCACCATGCGCAAGCTCTTCGTCGGTGCCACGCGGGCGACGATGAAGCTGATCATGGTGGCCTCCGAACGGGCGGCGGCGCAGCTTTCACCGCTGGACTGAGGCCCAGGCGCGCCCACCTTGGCGAAGCGCAGCGCCTAAGCCACCGCCCGCACGCTGAACACCGCGTCGTCGTCCCAGTGCTCAAGCAGGATGCGCTGCACGCGCTGCTGCCACAGCTCGCCGAAGCGCCTAAGCTGCGCCGCATCGGCCTCGCCGCGCAAGCAGCGACTGAAAAGCTCGGGAAGATCGGGGTGGCCGGGCACGTGCGAGAGATCACTATCGACATCCACCGCCGCGCCGCTGTCGAGCCGGGTGATGCGCATGGAGGGCGTGTTTTCACTGCCAAAATCGAGCAGACCACGGCGCATGAAACGACCGCCCACCCCCTTGAAGCCCGCCGCACCCGCGGCGCCGGTGAGCAGGGCCAGCACGCTGGCGGTGACGCCGGTGACGCCGTGATCGATCGCATCAGCCAGTTCGACGCGCATGCCGCCGCGCTCGGGAATTGAATCGGGGTAGAGCGCCACCAGCGCACGGCAGCCCAGCACATAGGCCGCAGCCACGGTCGGGCAGGAGTGCCCGGCCAGCTTGACCACATCCACATAGGCGTATTCCAGCACGCCACCTTCGGCGGCGCCGAGGAACTCGGCGAGGGGGTCACGCATCTTGAAGCGCGGCACGGCATCGAAAAAGGCAGGAAAGCTCACGGATCGGACTCCAAAAAGCGTCGCTGTTGCGACCATGCAGGAAGTGTAGGCAAGGATGCCTTACGGCGCCTTGATACGCCGCAGGTGCACGCTGCTCTTGTCCGCACTCCAGCGCCAGCTCCGACCCCGGCCGGCACCTCTTCAATGTAGTCGCTGGCGGGACGCGCGCCCGCGCCGGGTACAATTGCGCCTACTTTTTCCTCGCACCAGCCCGGCTGGCAGACATCGACATGAATAGCCCGATCTCCCTCAAGCAACTTCCGCAAACGCAGCTCTTTGGCAAGAACGATGTATTCGTGCTGTTTGGCGAACTCTTCGGCCGCGGTTACGCCAGCGGCCTGGTCAATGAAGCGCGCAAGGCAGGCATGGACATCGTCGGCATCACGGTCGGCCGCCGCGACGAGAACAACGCGCTGCGCGCCTTGAACGCCGAGGAGCTCGCCGCCGCCGAAGCCAACCTGGGCGGGCGCATCATCAACCTGCCGCTGATGGCGGGCTTCGACATGGATGCACCGGCGGGCGAGCCCACTCCCACCGATCTGCTCAACAAGATGACGCTGAAGACCTGGGAGCAGGACAAGCTCGACTGGGCCCACATCGACACATGCCGCGCGCTCGGCACCCAGCGCTTCAAGGACGGCGTGACCCAGGTCATGAGCGAGCTCGAGGGCATGATCGGCGCCGGACGCAACGTCCTCTTCGCCCACACCATGGCGGGAGGCATCCCGCGCGCCAAGGTGTTCATGGTGATCGCCAACCGCATCTACAAAGGCCGCGGCGAGCGCTTCATGTCCTCGCAGAGCCTGCTCGACAGCGATCTGGGCAAGCTCATCCTGCAAAATTTCGACGAAGTCTCGGCCAACACCTTCGAACACCTCATCGCAGGCAGTGCCGCGCTGCGCGCGCGCATCGAGGCCGAGGGTGGCCAGGTGCGCTACACGGCCTACGGTTACCACGGCACCGAAGTCCTCATCGGCGACGATTACCAATGGCAGACCTACACCAACTACACCCAGGGCTACGCCAAGATGCGGCTCGAGCGCATCGCGCAAGCGGCCTGGGACAAGGGCATCAAGGCCACGGTGTACAACTGCCCGGAGATCCGCACCAACTCGACCGACGTCTTCGCTGGCGTCGAGCTGCCGCTGATCGCGCTGCTGCGCGCACTGAAGAAGGAAGGCGGCGGCGCCTGGGCCGAGGCCCAGTGGCAAGCCTGCCGCGCGCTGCTCGCCGAAGGCGTGACCCTGGAAGACGTGCTGCAGAAAATCGCAGACTTCCACGGCAGCGAGGTGATGCAGCCCTACCGCGACTTCGCCGCCTGGCCGATGCCCAACAGCCCGGCCCAGGCCGACCTGCAGATCGGCACCTCGGAGGCCATCGTCAACATGCACAAGGACCGCGGCGCGCTCACCACCGACCTGCTCAGCACCCTGGTGCTGGAAGCGACCGGCGCCCTGATGCTGCGCGAAAGCGCCGCCCCCAGCGGGCCGGTGCTGTGGCTCAACCACGATATCATCGCCCGCCAGTTGAACCAGATCCACGCCTGAGCCTGGCCACCGCGCCCGCCCCCGCACAGGGCTGGGCGCCACGGATTCCTGCTCAAGCCACCGTCCGCAAGCCGGACGCTCAGAGCAGCGCCGCACTGAGCTCATCGATCGCAGCCTCTCGCTCCTCGTCGCCGTCCTCGTCCACCCACTCGGGATGGGCGCGCGCCCTTGCCAGCGCAGCGGGCAGGCTACCCTTGCGCCAGCGCTCGGCCACCTGGGCGCCTTCGATGCCGGCATCGGCCATCGGCTCACCGACCTCGATCGGGCTCAAAGCCGCATGACCGCGCCCCTCCAGCGCCAGCAACAGCTGGCGCTGACGCAGCGCGACCAGGCGCAGGATGGCATCGTCCACGCTGAGTTCGCGGTGGCCACGCAGCTTGGCGGCGATGCGCTCACCGTAGTGGCCGAAGGTCTGCCACAGCCCGCCGGCAAGCGCCCCCAGCGCAGCGGCAGCGCCCAGGGTGAGGCCACCGGTCATGAGGTCTATGCCCACCCCGGCCGCGGCCCCTGCCGCCGCCCCGGAGGACAGGCGAATGCCCATCTGGCGCAGGGTTTCGGGGTTGAACAAGTCGTCGTCCCAGCGCCCTTCAGTGAGCGGCAGCGCGCTGGTGCGGGCATCGTCGGCGCGGAAGCGGTACAGGCTCAGCAAGGCCTCGACGCAGGCCTGCTCGCGCCGACGCACACTGGCGCGCAGGCCGTCGACCGCGGCCTGCAGCGCAGGCGCGGAGGCATCGCTCAGGTGCTCGCGCCGCGCCGCCAGTTCCAGCAGCAACTCGGCCACCAGGCGGCGCGCAGCGTGTCGACGCGCTTCAGCTTCGCGCACGCGCGCGTCGACCAGTCGCTGCAGCGCCGGGCGGTATGCATGCATCAAGGTGGCCAGGGTGTCGAACAGCTCGCGCTCGCCATCCAGGGCCGGCGCCACGCTATCGAAACTGACCGCCACGTGCAGGCTGAGGCGGGCGAGCGCAGCGCGCCAGTCATCGACGCGGGCGTCAGGCGAGGCAACGAAATTGAGCACCGGCAGCAAGGGCCGCGCACACGCCGCGAGCAGGGCGAGCTCATCGCGGTGCTTGGGCAATACCGGATCGCGCGCATCGACGACGTAGAGCGCGGCATCGCTGGCGAGCATCTGGCGCAAGACCTTGGCCTCCTGCTCAAAACGATCATGGGCCTCAGGCGCAGCGAGAAAGCGCGCGACACGGTCGGGGCCATCGATGCGCTCGCCGGCCAGCGCCAGGGTATCGACAAACTCGAGCAGGGCGATGGCGTCTTCCATGCCCGGCGTGTCGAACAACTCGATCGCCGGCTCGCCGTCGGCAAGCAGGCGCAAGCCTTCGACGTGGCGGGTGGTGCCCGCCGCATCCGAGACCTCACCAAAGGCCACATCGCGCGCCAGGGTGCGCAACAGGGAAGTCTTGCCGGTATTGGTGTGGCCGACGACGGCAACTCGCAGGATCTCGCTCATGGCCTGTGCTCCGCATCCTGGGCCAGCAGCCAGTCGCGCGCGGCGGAGGCGTCGAGCAGCAGCGCTTCGGGCGCGAAGCCAAGCCGCGCCAGGCCTTCACGCCACTGCGGCAGCCGGCTGGCAGCAGGCTGTTCAGGCCCGGGAGCGGCCGCCAGCGCCCAGACCCGAGTGTCGAGCGCATGCTCGACGAGCTCGGCGATGAGCCCGAGATTGCCGCGATCGGGGGTGCGGCGCGGGTCCACCGCGATCAGCAGCCGGCGCGGCGGGTGGGCGGAGAAGCGCTGCAGCGCCGCCCGGCGCTGCTCGCCGCTGTCGAGCCGACCCGCATCGCAGCGTACAAAATCCTCGTTGAGCGCGCCCGGATGCGCCCCGACCAGCTCAGGCACGGACGGTGGCCAGCTCAGGTCGGCACCCAGCTCGAGCGCGACCAGCGCTGCCGCGCCCGCACCTTCTGGCGTTACCGCCGGTCGCGGCAACCAGCCACTGCGTTTGTGCTCGGGGTCGCGCACGCCGATGCGTTCGCTCTCGGGCAAGAGCAGCGGGCGCAGGCGGGCATAGCCCGCGCGGCTCAGGTCCAGACGCAGGGCGCGCAGCGTGCTCAGCCACAGGCCAGCACACGCCGCCGCCAGCAGCACCCGCGGCAGCACGCCATACACCAGCAGCGCACCCAGCAGCCACCCTGCCCAGGCGCGCCGCCCGCCCTCCTGCAGCATGGGCGCATCACCGCTGGCCGCCACCGTGGCCGCGTCGGGCACCGGAAACCCGAGCGCGGCCGGCAGCCTGCCAAGCACCTCGGTCAGTGACACGAACACATCGGCAGGCAGGATGGTGGTCTCCCACACGAAGCCATAAAGACGGGTGGCGAGCAGCGTCACCACGCCCAACGCGGCACCCAGCAGCGCAAGCGCCCACAGGCCGTGGCTGACCGCGCCCAGCCCCCAGCTCGCCACCCGTCCCTGGCCCAGCAGGCTGCCCAGGGCCAGCGGCAGATCCGCAGCTGCCGGCGAACGATCGAAGGCCGACACCAGCCACAGCCACAGCCGACCCAAAGCACCCCCCGCATGCGGCCCGACGCGCGCGCGGCGCGCCTGCAGCACGGTGGCCAGCACCCACAGCAGCAGGCTCAAGAGATTGACCCCCAGCAGCCCGCCCAGCGCCCACACCACATTCACCGCGCGGCTGCCATCGCCCAGCACCCCGGCCGCGGCGCCAAAGCCCAACACCAAGGCCAGCACCGCAGCACCGCCCAGGGCCAGGCGCGCGCGCCCGTGCCAGCGCAGGATGGCAGCGCGCCAGCCCTCGCGTGCGCCGAGTTCGGTGGCACGCCGCAACACGCGGGTCTCGAAGTCAGGGGCGGCAGTGCGTGCAGCGACCAGCGCACTGCGGTCCTCGAGGGCACCGTGGCGCTCTTCGTGGCGACGCACCAGCTCTGCCAGCCAGCGTGCCTCGAAGGGGGAAAGGGCAATAGGATCAGTCAAGGTTGAACAGGCCAGATGGAGGGACCCGATTGCGGGCCATACGCTGACAGGATAACAAGCACCGCCGCTGAGCCGCATCCGGATCAGCGTTCGGTGTCACCTGCGGCGGGCATCAATGCTAACCTTTCCGCGTCGGGGGCTGGGCTGCACGGCGCCCCCCCGCTTCATTCAACCGACTCTGTTACGGAACTCCCCATGACCCGATCGCCCCGTCTTCTGCTCACCCTCTTGCTGGGCGCACTGTCCGTCGCCAGTCCCGCGCAGGCCGAGTCCATGTCCTGCCCCAGCCTCGCTGAGGCGGTACAGGTGGCGGCCTGCCCGAGCGAAGAAGAACTGCGCTACACCTTCCTCGGCTTCTGCGGCGATGGCGCCCGCCTGTATGGCGGTGACGTGCTGACCTGCGCCACCTTTGAAAACTATCGCGCCGCCAAGAACTATGCGCTGTGGGAGTCGGCTGACGGCCAGTTCAGTGGCTACCTGTCATGCAATGTGGCGGCGGACACCATTCATGCATCCAAAGCCCAGCGCATGCACGCGCAGCGCAAGGGCAACCTGTCGCGTCTGATCTGCGACTACGACAATGAGCACCGCCTGATCCATCGTACCAAGGCCATCTGCAAGGTTGAAGCCGAGGATTGCAGCGCCGGCGAGTGCCGCGCCGTGTGCGAATAAGCCCACTGAGCACAGCCGCAGGGCGCGTCCAGCGCCTGCACTGCGCTCAGGCGCTGTCGACCACAGGGGCGATCGCCCCTAGCCTCACTGCCAGCCGCCGCCGAGCACCTTGTACAGTGCGACGCGGTTGCTCGCATCGGACAGGCGCGCGGCGATCAGGGCCTGCTCGGAGACATACAGCGAACGCTGGGCGTCGAGCAGGCCGAGGTAGCTGTCGACACCGGCCTCGTAGCGCGCCTCGGAGAGCTCGAAGCTCCGCTTTGCCGCTTCCACCAGCTTGCGCTGTGCATCGAGCTGCTCGCCCAGGGTGGCGCGCTCGGCGAGCGCGTCGGCGACCTCGCGGAAAGCCGACTGGATCGTCTTCTCGTACTGCGCGACATTGATGTCGCGCTGGATTTCCGCGACGTCGAGGCTGGCCTGCAGCCGCCCGCCCTCGAAGATCGGCAGACGAATCTGCGGGATGAAGCTCCACACCCCTGAGCCGCCATCAAACAGTCCTCCGAGCGATGCACTCGCGCTGCCGACGTTGGCCGTCAGCGTGATGCTCGGAAAGAAGGCGGCGCGGGCAGCACCGATGTTGGCGTTGGCCGCACGCAGCGCGTATTCAGCCTGCACCACATCGGGGCGACGGGTAAGCACTTCGGACGGTACACCTGGCGGCAGTTCGACAACACTGACGAGCGCCTCATTCAGGTTCTCGGCACGCAATTCAGCCGGCACCCCGGCGCCGACCACCAGCGCCAGCGCATTCTCGTCCTGGGCAAGCATTGCAACATAGCGCGCCGCATCGGCACGGGCAGTTTGCAACAAGGTCTCGGCCTGGTGCAGATCAAGTGCCGACACCGCGCCGGCGTCGAAGCTGCGCTGGGTCAGATCAAGCGATTCCTTCCGCGTATCGAAGGTGCTGCGCGCCAGGGCGAGACGCTCGCGCGTGGCAGCCACTCGCAGCCAGTTGTTGGCGACTTCGGCAACCAGACTGATCTGGGCGCTGCGGCGGGCCTCTTCGGTGCCGAGATAGGTTTGCAACGCCTGCTGCTCAAGGCTGCGCACACGACCGAAAAAGTCCAGTTCGTAGGACGCAAAACCCAGGTTGGCGCTGTACTGACGGTTGACGCCCGAGTCGCCAGTGGGGCTGAGATCACCCGGCACGCGCTGCGCGCTCTGGCCCCCGCCGGCCGAAATCGAGGGGAACAGGTCAGCGCGCTGAATGCCGTACTGCGCCCGCGCACGTTCGATGTTGAGCGCGGCGATACGCAAATCCCGGTTGTTTTCCAGGGCCAGCGCAATCACCTCGCGCAAGCGCGCATCGACAAAGTAATCACGCCAGACGATGGTGTCGGCTGGCGCTTGCGCAGCGTTGGCAGGCCCAGCATCGACGGCCGCCGATTGCGGAAAACTCGCCGGTACGGGCGCCGCAGGGCGCTCAAAAGTCGGGATCATCGAGCAGGCACCCAGCGTGGTGGTGGCCAGCGCGAGTGCGAGCGTGCGTAAAGGGTGGCGGGGCAGTCTCATGTCAGTTGTCCTCCTGGACGATAGGCTTGTCAGCCGAGGTGGCGTCATCGGCAGGTGCGTCCGCGAAGATGCGCTTGATCACGACGTAGAACAATGGGACGTAAAAAATGCCGAGCAGCGTTGCCGCAATCGTGCCGCCCAGCACGCCGGTGCCGATCGCGTTCTGGCTGCCGGCGCCGGCGCCAGTTGCGCGTGCAAGTGGCAGCACCCCGAAACCAAAGGCCAGTGAAGTCATCAGAATGGGGCGCAGACGCAGCCGTACCGCCTTCAGCGTCGCCGCAATCAACTCCGTGCCAGCCTCCATTTCAGCCTTGGCGAATTCGACGATCAGAATCGCATTTTTGGACGACAAGCCGATCGTCGCCAACAGACCGACCTGGAAATAGATGTCGTTCGACAAACCGCGCCCGGTCGCGGCAAGCAACGCACCGAGCACGCCCAACGGCACCACCAGCATCACCGCAAACGGCACTGACCAGCTTTCGTACAGTGCGGCAAGACACAGAAACACCACCAGCAGCGACAGCGCATACAGCGCCGGCGCCTGGGAACCACTACGGCGCTCCTCATAGGACGTGCCCGACCACTCAAAGCCGATGCCTTGCGGCAACTTCGCCATGATCTCCTCGACTGCTGCCATCGCTTCGCCCGACGACAGGCCAGGCCCGGCCTGACCGAGGATTTCCATCGACGACTGGCCGTTGAAGCGCTCCAGACGCGGTGAGCCGTAGGTCCAGTGCGAACTGGCAAAGGCCGAGAACGGCACCATCTCGCCCGCCTTGTTACGCACGTACCACTTGTCGAGATCCTCTTGCGACATGCGCGCAGGCGCGTCGCCCTGCAGATACACCTTCTTGATCCGGCCCCGATCGAGGAAGTCATTGATATAGCTGCCGCCCCAGGCGGTGGCCAGCGTATCGTTGATATCGGCCACGCTCACGCCCAAGGCACCGGCGCGGGCATGATCGATATCGAGCTTGAGCTCGGCGACGTCCTCCTGGCCGTTCGGTCGCACGCCGGTGAGACGCTTGTCCTGTGCCGCCATGGCGAGAAACTGGTTGCGTGCGGCAAGCAGCGCCTGGTGGCCAAGCCCTGCCCTGTCCTGCATCTGCACGGTGAAGCCGCCTGAGGTGCCGAGTTCGATCACCGCCGGTGGCACGAAGGCAAACACCATCGCTTCACGGATCTGCGCATAGGCGGCCATCGCCCGGTCGGCGACCGACTGGACGTCGGTCCCGGGCGCGGTGCGCTCATCCCAGTGGCGCAGGTTCACGAAGGCAATGCCCATGTTCTGTCCACTGCCGCCGAAACTGAAGCCGGCCACGGTGAAGATGGCGCGCACGGTATCCTGCTCGTTTTCCAGGAAGTGGTTCTCGACTTTTTCCAGCACGGCCAGGGTGCGCTCCTGGGTTGCCCCCGCTGGCAGCACGATCTGGTTGAACATGACCCCTTGGTCTTCTTCCGGCAGAAAGGAAGTGGGCATTTTCAGGAACAGCAGCACCAGTACACCGACGATGGCGACATAGATGGCGATGAAGCGCAGGCTGCGCCTGGACATGCTGCCGACGGCCGACTCGTAGCGCCGCGTCGTACGGTCGAACTTGTGGTTGAACCAGCGGAAAAAACGGCCCAGAAATCCGCTTCCGCTGTGCGCCTGCCCCTTATCCACCGGCTTGAGCAAGGTTGCACACAGCGCCGGGGTGAATACGATCGCCACCACCACTGACAGCGCCATGGCGGAGACGATGGTGATGGAGAACTGGCGGTAGATGACGCCGGTCGAACCGCCAAAAAACGCCATCGGCACGAACACCGCCGACAGCACGAGACCGATGCCGATCAAGGCACCGGTGATCTGATCCATCGAGCGCTTGGCGGCCTCCTTTGGCGACAAGCCCTCGTCTGTCATCAAACGCTCGACGTTCTCGACCACCACGATCGCGTCATCCACCAGCAAACCGATCGCCAGCACCATGCCGAACATCGTCAGCGTATTGATGGAAAAACCGAAGGCCGCCATGAGGCCGAAGGTCCCCAGCAGCACCACCGGGATGGCCATCGTCGGGATCAGCGTGGCGCGCAGGTTCTGCAGGAACAGGTACATGACGAGGAAGACCAGCACCACGGCTTCGATCAGCGTGTACACCACCGACTCGATCGAGATCTTGACGAAGGGCGTGGTGTCGAAGGGCACGACGTAATCCACCCCGGCCGGGAAATAGGTTTTCATCTCGTCGAGCTTGGCGCGCACGGCCTCGGCAGTCTCGAGTGCATTTGCGCCCGCCGCGAGGCGAATACCCATGCCCGCGGAGGTGCGTCCATTGAAGCGCGCGACCGTGCCGTAGTTCTCGGCGCCGATCTCGACCCGCGCAACATCACGCAGGCGCACCTCGCCACCCTGTGCGCTGGTGCGCAAAAGAATGTCCTCGAACTGACCCACGGTTTGCAGCCGACTTTGCGCCGTGATCGTGGCGTTGAAGCCCTGGCCGGGCACGGCCGGTGTGCCACCGAGCTGTCCGGCCGAGACCTGTGCGTTCTGCGCCAGCAAGGCGGTGCGCACATCCCCGGGAGTCAAGCGGTAATTGGTCAGCCGCGCCGGATCCAGCCAGACCCGCATTGCATACTGTGCACCGAAAACCTGCACTTCCCCCACGCCTTCGACCCGCGACAGCGGATCCTGGATCGTGGACACAAGAAAGTCAGACAGATCGAAGCGGGTCTGATCATCGCCCGACGACACGAAGCCGATCACCATGAGGAAGTTGGCGCCCGACTTGGCGACGGTCACACCCTGCTGCTGCACGGCCTGCGGCAGCAGCGGAAGCGAAGTCTGGATCTTGTTCTGAACCTGCACCTGGGCGATATCGGGATCGGTGTCGGCAGAAAAGGTGAGCGTGGTCGAGGCGTTGCCGTAGGCATCGCTGGACGAGCTCATGTACAGCAGGCCGTCGAGACCGGTCATCTTCTGCTCGACGATCTGCGTTACCGAATCCTCCACCGCCTTCGCCGAAGCGCCCGGGTAGCGGGCACTGACGACGATCGCGGGCGGTGCGATGGAAGGGTACTGGGACACCGGCAGCTCGTGAATGGAGAGCGCGCCGGCCAGCATGATGACGATGGCGATGACCCACGCGAAGATGGGTCGGTCGATGAAGAAGTGGGCCATGGCGTGCTCCCTCAGTTCGCTGCGGGCGCAGCGGCGGGTGCGGCTGCCGTGGCCGGCGCACCCTGCACTTCTTCGGCTTGCACCGAGGCGCCAGGGCGTACTTTCTGCAAGCCTTCGACGATGATGCGCTCGCCCGGCTGCAGCCCATCGGTCACCACCCATTGCGAGTCGAGGGACTGAACGACCTGCACCGGACGCGCCTGCACCTTGTTTTCGGCATCGACCACCATCACCAGCGCCTTGCCGCGCGCATCGCGCATGAGCGCGGCATGCGGCACCAGGATGGCTTCACTGCGCACACCCTGCGGCAGCCGCGCGCGCACATACATGCCCGGCAGCAGATCACCCTTGGGGTTGGGGAATTTGGCGCGCAGCGTCACGCTGCCGGTGTTTTCGTCCACCGTCACCTCGGAGAACGCGAGCGAGCCCGCGCTGGCGTACTCGCTGCCGTCTTCCAGCACGAGGGTGACCGGCACCGCGGCCTTGGCCTCGCGCTGCAAGGTGCCCGCCGCGAGGTCACGCCGGATGCGCAACATGTCGGCGCTCGACTGCGTCAGGTCCACATAAATGGGATCGAGCTGCTGCACCGTCGCCAGGGCCGCCGCCTGGTTGGCGGTGACGAGCGCACCCTGGGTCACGCTGGAGCGGCCGATGCGTCCGGAAATGGGCGATTTCACCTGGGTGTGATCGAGGTCGATCCTGGTCTTGTCGAGCGCGGCCTTCGCCGCCGAAATATCGGCCTGCGCCAGTTGCAGCGCCGCCTGTGCATCATCGTTGGCCTGCTTGCTCACCGCCTGGATGCGCACCAGCCCGGCGTAGCGCTCGGCCGTCACCTTCGCCACCTGCAGGTTCGCCTCGGCGCGGGCGAGGTTGGCCTTTGCGCTGTCGTAAGCGGCCTGATAGGGCGCGGCATCGATGCGGTACAAGAGCTGCCCGGCGCGCACTTCGCTGCCTTCGGTGAACGCGCGCTGCTGCACGATGCCGCCGACCTGGGGGCGCAACTCGGCAATGAGGTAGGCCGTGGTACGGCCGGGCAACTCGGTCACCAAGGGCACCAGCGCGGACTGGACTGTCATCACCGTGACCACAGGCGCCGGCGGCGGACTCGCGGCGTGCGCAACGGCATGGTCCTTGTTGCCACAGCCTGCGAGCATGAAGATGCTCAGGAGAGCGGCAGCGGGGACGAGAAGCGGATTGCGGCGGGTGTGCATGGGGGAAAGCCTCTCGAAAAGGACGGCGCGCTCACATCCTGGGTTCGTGGCCCGGTGCAGGCTGCTACGTCTCTTGGAATGGTTATTCTAGATTGAACGCTCATTCTATGTTAGGATTTGCTGCAGTGCAAGATAAACGATTCGCTTCCGACTGCGCGTCTCAAGCCGGAGTTCCAGAGAATGAACACCCCCCCCGCCACTGATCCCTCCCGTGCCGAAGCTCGCCGCCAGCAGATCCTGAGCGCGGCGGCGCAGTGTTTCCGCGAGCACGGTTTTCATGCTGCCAGCATTTCACGGATCTCGCGCCTGGCGGGCATGAGTGCCGGGCACATCTATCACTACTTCGAGAACAAGGAAGCGATCATCGCCGCCATCGTGGAACAGGACCTCGAGAGCCTGTTGCAGATGACCGCAGAGCTGCGTGCCGCCTGCGACGTCCGCCAGGCGCTGATCGCCCGCGCCGCGCAGGGCGTGATCGAGCAACTCGACCCGCTGACCGCGGGGTTGAAGCTGGAAATCGTCGCCGAGGCTGCGCGCAACCCGCGCGTGGCCGAGATCGTGCGCAACGCCGACACCGCCAGCCGCAAGAGCCTGGGCGAGACGATCCGCATCGTGCGCCAGCGCGCCGGACACGAGGACGACGAAGAGGCCATTGCCGGCATGATCGAGGTGGTGGCGACCCTGTTCGAAGGCCTGCTGCTGCGCACCTTGCGCCACCCGCAGCTAGACCACGCCCAGCTCACCCTTCAGGTGCAGGCCGCGATCGAAAACGTGCTCGCCCAGCCGTCCTGAGGCGGGCGATCACAGATAGCCCAGCCGCCCCGGCAGCCACAACGCCAGCTGCGGAAACGCGATCGTCAGCGTCAGGCCGCCGCACATCGCCAGCACCAGCCAGATCACCCAGCGGAAGGTCTGTTCCATGCCGATGCCGGCGATGCGCGAGGTGATCATCAGCGAGATCGCCATCGGCGGCGTGAACTGACCGATGGCCAGATTGATCGTCATCATCACGCCGAACCACACCAGATCCCAGCCCATCGCGATTGCGATCGGCACCAGTAGCGGCAGCAGGATGAGGAAGATCGAGATCGCGTCGAGGAACATCCCGGCCCCGAGCAAGAGCAGGTTGATCGACAGCAGCATCAGCCATTCGCTGGAATGCAGGCCGATCAGGGATTTGGCCGCTGCATCGAAGATGCCCAGGGTGTTGCCCGCCCACGCGAACACCGAGGCGATGCCGATGATCATCAGCACCACCGCCGACAGTTCGCCGGCATCGACCAGCACGCGGAACAGGTCGCGGAACGAGATGCTGCGATACACCACCATGCCGACGAAGATGCCGTAGGCCACGGCCACCACCGCCGCCTCGGTGGGGGTGAACAGCCCGGTGCGCAGGCCGCCGAGGATGATGACCGGCGCCAGCAAGCCCCACACCGCATCGATCAGGCTCTTGCCCAGCGGCGGACGCTCGGCCTTGAAGTCGCGCCCGAAACCATACTTGCGACTGATGATGATGGCCGGCACCAGCAGACACAGCGCGGCGATCATGCCCGGGAACAGGCCGGCGGCGAAGAGCGCGGGCACGGTCGCGGCCGGCACCATGACGCTGTAGACGATGAAGGCCACCGAGGGCGGAATGACGATCGCGGTCGAGCCCGCAGCGGCGATCAGGCCGGCAGAAAAACCTTTCGGGTAGCCGCGCGCAATCATCGACGGCAGCATCACCGCCGCCACCGCCGCCGCATCGGCCGGGCCTGAGCCGGAGATGCCGCCCAGCAGCATGGACACCAGCACCGCCACCACCGCCAGCGAACCCGTCCATTCGCCGACCATCGCGGTGACGAAGCGCACCAGGCGGATCGCCACCCCCGAGCGCTCGAAGATCATGCCGGCGAGGATGAACATCGGAATGGCCAGCAGCGGGTACTTGGCGATGCCGGCGTAGATGTTGGTCGGCACTGCGAGCTGGTCGAAGCCGGCCATCGCCAGCACGGTCACGCTCGCCACGCCCAGCGCCACCGCCAGCGGCATGCCCGCCACCAGCGCCGCCAGAAAAAGAACGATGAGGACGGTACCGATCATGCCCGCCCCCGCACGCGGGTGAGGATCAGGCGCAGCACCAGCGCCACCGCCAGCACCGGCATCCACACCGTGTACCACCACTGCGGCACGCCCAGCGCGGGCGAGGTCTCCTCGAAGCGGTACTGGTCCCAGGTGAGCACGCCAGCATGAAAGGCGATGAAGGCGAACAAGCTGGCGGTGACGGCAAACGACAGCCACTCCAGCGCCGCGCGCCCGGCCGGCGGCAGCTTGTCGGCGAAGAAGCTCACGCGGATGTGGCGATCGAAGGCGAAGGCCGCCGACGAGCCCACAAAGGACAGCACGATCAGCAGCGCGATCGAGAATTCCTCGGTGGCGGCAAAGGACTGCGAGGTGAAGTAACGCGCCAGCACGTTGCCGAAGCTGATCAGCACGATCAGGCCCATGACGACGCCGGACAGGGTCTGTTCGAGGGTGTAAGGGGCGGAGCGCACAGCGCTGTCGTCCTCGTGCGGCGGTTCGATGCTCATGGGGTCCAACTTTCTGTCAGCGTAAAAATGTCAGCATAAAAAAAGCCGGGCAGGCCGCGTACGGCGCTGCCCGGCCAGCTTGCGGCGCGTGGAGCTCAGCGCTTGGCGATGTCTTCTTCGGCCTGCTTCACCAGATCAGCGCCCACTTTCTCTGCCCACTCCTTGTAGACACCGGCCGTCGCCGTGCGGAAAGCATCGCGCTCGGCGTCGCTCAGGCGCACGACGGCAACCCCGTTGGCCTCGATTTCCTTCAGCAGCTTGTCATCGTCGGCCGAAATGCCGGCGCGAGCGCGGGCGATCTCCTCCTTGGCCGCCTGCTGCGCGGCCGCGGTCACGGCCTCGCGGTCGGCTTCGGTCCAGGAGTTCCACACCTTCTTGTTGACCACGAAGATCAGCGGATCGGCGACATAGCCCCACAGCGTGAGGTGCTTCTGGTCGACGGTGTGCAGCTTGGCGGCATTGAACACCGCAAGCGGGTTCTCCTGGCCATCGACCGCGCCGGTCGCCATTGCCGGCTGGGCGTCGGCCCAGCTCATCTGCGTCGGATTGGCGCCGAGGGCGTTGAAGGTGGCAAGAAACAGCGGCGAACCCACCACGCGCATCTTCATGCCCGTTAGGTCGGTGGGCGTGCGGATCGGCTTCTTCGAGTTCGACACTTCACGGAAGCCGTTCTCGCCCCAGGCCAGCGGCACCACGTCACGCTCGGCCAGCATCTCGAACATCTGCCTGCCGACGCGGCCCTGGGTGAGCGCGTCGATCGCCTTGTGGTCGGGCATCAGGAAGGGCAGCGCGAACAGGTTGAGCTCCTTCACCTGCGGCGACCAGTTGATGGTGGAGCCGACCGCCATGTCGATGATGCCCTGGCGCAGCGCGGTGAATTCCTTGGTCTGGTCGCCCGATACCAGCGAGGTGCCCGGATAGACCTTGATCTTGATGCGGCCCTCGGTCTTCTCGGCGACCAGATCGGCCCAGCGCTTGGCGCCCCAGCCCCAAGGGAAGGCCTCGCCGAGCACGGTCGACAGCTTGTATTCGTCCTGATACGGCTGGGCCGAAGCCGGCATCGCCAGGCCAAGTGCGGCCGACGTGACCAAGCCGGCGAGAAGGGCGGTGAAGCGGCGTTTTTGCATGAGACGTCTCCGTTGCTGACGGTGATTCGAGACGCGCGGCGGCGAACGCAGCGCAAGAGGAGGGGCAATTCTACAAACCAGGGGGCCTGCGGACCAGCGCAATATCACCGCATGTCCCGGATCAAGCCTTCAATGCCGCGCCAGCGCGCGCTGCAGAAAGCCCGTGAGCTGATCGATATGCCCTTCCAGATCGGCGAAAGAGTCGTGATTGCCCGCTATCGTCATCAACTCCACCGGGGTGTCGCCGCGCGCGGCGTATATCTGCCGTGCCTCAACGATCGGCACCACCTCGTCGTCCTCGCCATGCACCAGCAGGACAGGCCGCCGGATGCGCGCGATGGTGGTGAGCGGTGCAATGTCATCGAAGCGGTGACCGATGGTCTTCTGCACGTAGTCGAGGATGTAGCGCCCCAATGGGCGCTCGGGCAGGCGCTTGGCCGCCAGCAAGCGCCGCATCATCGCCACCGGGTGGGAAAAGGCGGCAACGCTCACCACCGCTGCGACTTGCGGCGTGCGCGAAGCGGCGAACAGCACCGCCCCCGCGCCCACCGAGTGCCCGAGCAGGGCGATGCGCTGCGGATCGATCCCGGGCTGGGCGGCCAGCCAGGCGAAAGCGTGCTCGGCGTCCTCGGCAAAGCGCGGCAAGGAGGTGAAGCGGTCGTCATCACTTGCGCCATGGCAGCGCGTGTCGATGAACAGCGCGGCAAAGCCGGCTTCATGCAGCGGCCTCGCCAACGGCAACATCATCGCCGCATTGCCACCCCAGCCGTGCACGACGACGACCGCCGCCTGCGGCCTATCCCGCTCTTGCTCCTGCTGCGGCGCGCGGATCAACCAGGCGTGCAGCTGCCGTGCATTCGCGGTCGCGATGCGCACCTCTTCCGCCTTCAGCCCGAGTGCCGCAGGAGAACTGTCATTCGCCACCCGTGGCGCCGCCAGGCCCTTGCGAATGCCCCAGTGCAGCAACGCCCGACTACCTGCCAGGCTGGCGACACCGGCGGCAAAGGCGGCAAGGAAGCCGCTGGTGAAGATCATCGCGGCTTCAGCCGAACAGCCCGGCCCACCACAGGCGGGCACGGATGCCCCACGCGGTGGTGTAGCCCACCGCGACCGAGCGGATCAGACCTTCACGGTCGAGTACGACGAAAGCCGGCACACCACGCAGGCCATAGCGGGCGGCGATGCTGCCGTCGGCATCAACCGCCGTCGCCCAAGCCAGATCCTTGGCCGCCAGGTAGTTCGCCACCGCAGCCTGATCGCCCGACTGCATCGCTACTGTGAGCACCGGCCAGTCCGCCTGCACGCCGTCCATGCTGGCTTGCTGCGCGGAGCAGATGCCGCACCAGTCGGCCCAGAAATACACCCCCACCGGACCATCAGGATGGCGCTCGCGCCACTCGGCCAGGCTCAGCTGCCCGCCGCTGGCGGCCGGTGCAGAAAATGCCGGCGCTGCACCGTCGGGCACATGCCGGGTCTGTACCCAGTGCATGCCGAGCACGATCGCCACCACAAACACCGCGTCGCGCCGGTAACGGCGCCAGCGCGAGGGTTTTGAAATCGACGAGGTGGTGGTGGAGTCTGCTTCGGACATGGCGGGCAATTCACCTCATCAGAGAGAGCGTAAGGGCTCAGCCACCCGGACGCGGGTCCGCGCTCGACCCAGCCGCGGGCCACAGCGCGCTCAAGGCCGCCGCCAGGGCCTGCCAGTCCGGCGCCGAACGTGTATCGATGTGCAGCGTACGTGCAAGTTCCCCGGCATCGAGCGCCTCGCGCGTCCTGCACTGGCTGTCGAGCACGGCGAGATCGGCTTCGGAAGCATCGGTTCCAGCCTGCGCGCGCTGGCGCACGCGCTCGCGCAAGAGCTCCAGCGGCGCATCGAAGGCCAGGATCACGAACGGCACGCCGAGCTCCTCGGCCAGCGCGGCAAAATCCTGACGCTGGGCGCGCTTGAGAAAACTCGCATCCACCAGCACCGCATGGCCCGCCTCCAGCACCGCGCGCGCCAGCTCTGCCAGTCGGGCGTAGGTGCGGATGCTGGCCTCGGCGGTGTACAGCCCGGCGTCCACGCCCGAGCCGCTGCGTGCTTCCGGCGCGAGCCCGAACAAGCGCTTGCGCTCGACATCGGCGCGCACCCGGATCACTCCGTGCGACTCCAGCAGCGGCTGCGACTGGCTGGTCTTGCCCGCCCCCGACAAGCCGCTGGCAATCAACAAGGCCGGCGCCGGCGCGCGCATCTGCGCGGCAGCAAGCGCGAGATAGCGCCCACACTCGTCCAGGCATTGCGCACGCGCCTCGCCCTCGAGCTGGGAAGCGCGGATGGCGCCGATCTTGGCGCGCACCATCGCCCGGTAGCTCAGGTAATAGGGCAGCACCCGCAGCCCGGCGTAGTCGCCACTGCGCTCCAGCCAGGCATTCAGGAAGCGCCCGCCAAGCGCGGTCTCACCCCGTGCCTGCAGATCCATGACCAGAAAGGCCACATCGGCGATGACGTCGGTCCAGCGCAATTCGGCACTGAACTCGATCGCATCGAACAGCCGCGCCTCGCCATCGAGCACGACCAGGTTGCCCAGATGCATGTCGCCGTGGCATTCACGCACCCGACCCTCGGCAAGTCGGGCATCAAAGGTCGATGCGAGCGCGGCGAACTGCGCGGTCGCCCAGGCTTCCACGCGCGCGAGCTCGGCGAGCAGGGCCGGATCCTGCACACGCTCGCGGATCTGGTCGAAATTCTGCTGCACTGGCGCATGCACCGCAGTCGCGCCGCCAAAGCGCCCACCGGGCTGCGCGACCGCGGCCGCGGCGTGGAAATCGGCCACGTGGCGTGCCAGGCGATCAAACAGCGTGGGCTCGAGCTGCCCCGCCGCAAGCAGGTTGGAGAACAGCCCGGCCTGGTCGAAGCGGCGCATGCGCACCAGATAATCGACCAGCGTGGCCTGCGCAGTGTCCGCGCCAGCGCCCTCCCCTGCCGCAGCGACCCTGATCCCCTGCGCTGTGCGCCACACCGGCACCACCGCGAGGTAGACCTCGGGCAAGGTGCGCTGATTGAGGCGCAACTCGTCCTCGCAGGCCACGCGCCGCCGCTCCAGGGTGCTGAAATCCAGAAAACCCAGGTCGAGCGGCTTCTTCAGCTTCCACGCGTACTCACCCGCAAGCAGCACCCAGGAGACATGCGTCTCGATCAGTTCCACGCCGCCCGCCGAGTCCGGCAGCACGCCCGGCTGCATCAGCGCGTGCATGAGTTGGTCGTCAATGTTCATCTGTCTTGTCCCTATTAAGATCGGCCCATCTTAGCCGAGACGGGTCGGGCCGCCCGACCACAGGGCACACCGACTCCAGCGCGGCGCGCACACCCAGTGCCGAGCGAGCCAAACTCCTCACCCTTGCTCACCCTCGATCAGGAAACACCTGGCAGCGCGGTGGCACGACACTTGTCGCACACCTCCCACGGCAGGCACTCGCACACACGCGCATGTTCGACGTAATGCCGGCCACGCTCGAAGGCGGTGGACGCATCCCGGTCCGGCGCCGGCGTGCGCTGCGCGCTGGGTGCAGAACGCTTGCTGGCAGCGGCGGACGTGGCGACGCCGACCTGAGGCGACGGCGACCAGCGCGCGAAGGGCGCGAGGTCTTCCTTGTCCTGGATGTACCACAGCTTCTTGCCCGCATCCCAGCGCGCACCCAGCTTCTTGGCCTCGTCCTTCTCCGCGAAGGGAACCTTCAGATTGAACCTCATGGCGTTTCCACAGCGGGCAATGCAGGCATTGCGGGCCGGCATTATAAACGCGCAAAACATGGCCCCCGGTGCCAAGGCAGCGGGGGCCAATGCAAGAGCGCGACGGGCGCCGACCGGATCGGCGCCCGCCTTGCCGCTCAGAAGCTGCGCAGAACCTTGGTGTTGATGACGTCGCCGCTGAACGGATCGACATCGATCTTCACGCGCTGGCCTTGCGCATCGGTGGCTTCCATCTCGTAGCCGTCGCGCTCGCGCTCGATCTCCACGAGCTGGCTATAGCCGGAGGCTTCGACCTTGACTTGTGCCTGATGCAAGGTCAGCCAGGTGGCCTGGTGGGTGTCGGTATCCCCGGCCTTGTCACGCTTGACCTTGGTCTTGAGCACATCGCCGGTGAAGGGATCGACATCGATCTTCACCAGACGCCCTTGCGCATCGACCGCCTTGATCTCGTATTTGTCGTGATCACGCTCGAGCTCGGAGAGGTCGCGATAGCCCATGGCTTCGACCTTGAGCTGGACTTCATGCACGCTGAGCCAGGGGGCCTGGGTGTTGCCGGCGATGTTGCTCTGAGCCATGACCGGGGCAAGGGCCGCTCCGCCGGCGACAATGACGGCGCTGAGGGCGAGGGTGGTGATGAGAGTTTGGGCACGCATGATGGTTTCTCCTGTTGCAGTTGCTATGGCTGCGGCCTTTGCTTCGACCGTGGAGCCATGTTGCGCCGGGAGAGCTGAACGCATGCTGAACGCAAAATCGCCGATGTACGGGCGGCTGCAGCGGAGGCACCCAGCATTGACTGAGGGCCGGAGGGCGCGCAAGGTGTTCCCGGCGAGATCACCGTCTCGTGGGCGCCTTGCTCTTACACCTCTCTGTGGGACCCGACCCAATGACTGCTCTCCCCTTGCACATGAAGGGCATACAACTCACCGGGCACGGCGGACCAGACAAGCTCGTGTTTCGCGACGACATACCGGCGCCCACACCCGGGCCGCGCGATGTGCTGATCAAGGTCAGTGCTGCAGGCGTGAACAACACCGACATCAACACCCGTATCGGCTGGTATTCCAAAACCGATGGTGACCGCAGCGACGCCAGCTGGAGCGGCGAAGGTCTTCACTTTCCGCGAATCCAGGGCGCGGATGCCTGTGGCAAGGTGCTTGCCGTGGGAGCGCAATCAGACCCCCGCCTGCTGCACAAACGGGTGCTGATCGAGCCTTGCCTTCAGGAGGCCGATGGCAAAGCGCTGGACCGGCCCTGGTACTTCGGATCCGAATGCGACGGCGGCTTTGCCGAATACACGGTGGTCGCCGCGCGGCATGCACATGCAATCGACAGTGCGCTGAGCGATGTGGAGCTGGCCTCCTTTCCCTGCTCTTACTCCACAGCGGAAAACATGCTGACGCGAAGCAGCGTGAGCGCAAGCGACGTTGTGCTGATCACGGGCGCTTCGGGCGGCGTGGGTTCGGCTGCCATTCAACTGGCGAAAGCACGCGGAGCGCGGGTGATTGCCGTCACCTCACCATCAAAGGCGGAGGCATTGCTGGCCTTGGGTGCAGACCGGACGCTGGATCGGAACGATGATCTGGCGCAGGCATTGGGCAAAGACAGCGTGGATGTGGTGATCGACCTCGTGGCGGGTCCGCCATGGCCCAGCCTGCTCGATGTGCTCAAGCCGTTTGGCCGTTACGCCGTCGCCGGCGCCATCGGCGGCCCGATGGTGACACTGGATGTGCGAACGCTTTACCTCAAGGATCTGAGTCTGTTCGGATGCACGGTGCTGGGCGAAACCGTATTTTCGAACCTGGTCCGGCGCATCGAGGCTGGCGACATCAAGCCACTCGTTGCCCAAACGTTTCGGCTCGATCAGATTCGCGACGCGCAAACGCAGTTCGAGACCAAGGCACACATTGGAAAACTGGTGATCACGATAGACACCGCCCGCTGAGTCAATCAAGCCGCTGGCAGCGCATGCGTCGCGCCCCATCCCGAGTACCCCCAATGCCCACCCTTTTGTCCTACACCCTCACCCTGCCGCCCGCCTTCCGCCCCGGCGACATTCTCGCCTTCCACCGCCGCGACGCGCAGGAAGTCGCCGAGGCGGTACGTGAGGCGTCCTTGCGCAAGGGTCTGGTCTGGAACGGACTTCCGGGGTGCCTGGAGTTGCACTTCCAGTCAGGTCGGGCGGACGCTACATTGACGATAGACGGCGCGGCGGGCGCGGGGTGCGCGGCACGCCTCGAAGCCATAGTGCAGCGCATGCTGGGTCTGACCCAGGACATCGAAGCCTTCGAACACCAGCATCGCCACCACCCGCAGGTGGGCGCGTTGATCGCCCGCCAGACGGGCTTGCGTGTGGCGCTCGCGGCGACGCCGTTCGAGGCCTTGACCTGGGCGGTCGCCGGGCAGCAGATCAGCCTGGGCGCGGCAGTTTCGCTGCGGCGCAAGCTGATTCTGGCGACGGGCGTGCGCCACTCGTCCGGCCTCATGTGCTACCCGGACGCGGAGCGGATCAAGGCGCTGTCGATGGATAGCTTGCGCGCCGCGGGCTTTTCCGCCGCCAAGGCGAACACCTTGCTCACCCTCGCCCGCCTGGTGGCGGACGGCGAGTTGCCGCTCGACGCATGGCTGCAGACGCTCCCGGTCGACGCCATCCGCGAACAGCTGTTGAGCGTGCGCGGCATCGGCCCGTGGACGGTCGCTTACGCGCTGTTGCGCGGTTTCGGCTGGATGGACGGTTCACTGCATGGCGATGCGGCCGTGCGCCGAAACCTGCAGACCGTGCTGGGTGTGGAGGAGAAGATCAGCGAGAACGATGCGCGCGCCTGGCTCGCCGCGTTCTCGCCGTGGCGCGCGCTGCTTGCCGCGCACCTGTGGGCGCAAAGTGCCGCAGCTCCGTGACGGATCGCCTTCACCGCGCGTTGGACTGCAGCGTGATCCATCACGAGAAAACGATTCAAGCGGACCCTGCCAGCGACTGTATCGACCAGATCAGTCGCGGCATCAGATGTGCGCTCGGGGCGGCTCCACTTCGTTACCAAGCTCCAGTTCGCCCAGCCAGACATCCGCCTCGGCGCCAGTGACATGCAGTCCCGTGCTCTGATAATGTTCCCAAGCGTCGAGCGCTTCCTTGCGGACGACCTCGCGCTGCTCTTCCCGTGTCACATACCGTTCCATGGCCTCGCCCATCATCAGCACACCGGACGACGGTGCGGGTCAACCAGCTTGCGAACATGCGCCCTCAACGTCAAGTCGTAGCTCACCCTCACTTCACCCCCCGCAAGCGCACCCGACTGCCCCGCAGCCCGGGCACCACCTCGATCGCGACATCGATCTGCTGCTTCATCTCCTCGACGTGCGAGATCACGCCCACCGTGCGGCCGCGTTCTTGCAGGTCGATCAGAGCCTTCATCGCCATGTCGAGCGATTCGAGGTCGAGGCTGCCAAAGCCCTCGTCGATGAACAAGGTGTCGAGCTGCACACCGCCGGCGTAGGCCTGGACCACGTCGGACAGGCCGAGCGCGAGCGAGAGCGAGGCCATGAAGCCTTCGCCGCCGGACAGGGTGCTGGCCGGGCGGTTGCGGCCGGTGTATTCGTCGAAGACTTCCAGATCGAGGCCGGCGGCGCGGCGCGCGTCGGCAACGTCCTCGCGGCGCTGCAGCTGGTAGCGACCGCGACTCATGGCGGACAGGCGCACTGAAGCGGCGCGCAGCACGTCATCCAACAGGGCAGCGAGCACGTAGCGCTGAAAGGTGAGATTGCGGCCGTTGTTGCCGTTGGCGATGTCGGACAAGTGGCCGACGACAGCGTACTCGGCCTCGATGGCGCCGGATTCGTGCGCGATTTCGTCGAGGCGGGCGAGCGTGTCGGTGAGCGTGGCGAGCGCAGCCTGCGCGCGTCCCAGTTCGGCGAGCACGGACTCGAGCTGTTCGCGACTTGCCGTGGCTGCGCCATCGAGCAGCGCCAGGTCGGGGCGGACGAGGCCGACGACGCCTTGCGCCGCGCGTGCAGCACGCTCGCGGGCGGCGGCCAGGCGGTCATCGGCAGCGCGCAGTGCAGCCTCGAGCGCGGTGAACTGCGTGGGCGGCAGCAGGGCCGCGCGCCAGGCGGCTTCAGCCGCGGCAAGCTCTGCAGTGGCGCGGTGGGAGGAGTCGTCTGGCGATGAGTGCGACCCTTCGCCTGCAGCCAGCGCCGCGCTCGAATCGGCGGTCGGCGTCGGCCAGAAGCCCGCGCCTTGCAAGGCCTCGGCAAACTGCTGGCAGGCGTCCTCGACGCGCAGCGCCGCCGCCTGCACAGCTTCGGCCAGCGTGGCGTGCTGGGCGCGGCGGGCCGCGTCGAGGCTGGCGGCTTCATGGTGAGCGGACTGGGCTTGCTGCAATGCCTGCTCAAGTTGCTGCTGGGTAGCGTGCGCGGATGCGATGGCGGTCTGCAGCGCGGCCGGAGTGCGCAAGGCTTCGGGCACGCCGGCACGGCGCTCTTCGGCCAAACCTCGTGCTGTGCGGGCGGCGCTGGCGGCTTCGGCAGACTGCTGACGGGCGTGCTCGCAGGTGGTCACTGCGCTGGCAAGTTCGCTCTCGGCCGCCTGCAACTGCGTGCGCAGCGGCGTGAGCTCGGCTGCGGCGGCGCGTGCGGCTTCCAGCTGACGGCGCAAGACTGCGGGTGAAGCGGCGGCGGCGGCTCCTGCACCTGCAGCCACATCCACGACCGCGGACGGGGATTCGGGTGCGCCAGCCGTCTTGCCCTGCGCCGCGTCTGCGTGCTGTTTACTGACTGAATCGGCGTCAGACTGCAGCGCCGCTTCACGGGTGGCGATTTCCGCAGCGGCGGTGGCGCGCACCAGCTCAGCGGCATTGAGCGTGCGCCGCGCCTCTTCCAGCGCCACCTCGGCCGCACGCGCACGCTCGGCCGCAAGCTGCAGCGCCTGATCCGTGGGCAGTTCGCCCTCGTGCTGCGCCGGCGCCGGGTGAGCGCTGCTGCCGCACACCGGGCAGCCCTCGCCCTCGTGCAGATGGCGCGCGAGGATGGCGGCCTGGGCCTGGCGCCAGTGGCGGTCGAGTTCGGCAAGCGCAGTGCGAGCGCCGGTCAAGGCCTGCTGTGCGGCGTCGAAGACCTGCCTGGCCTTGGCTTCTGCCGCCTGGCGGAGGGCGAGCTGCTGGCTGGCACGCTGCAGCGCAGCCTGCGCTTGGGCGCGCGCTTCGGCCTGTTGCAGGCGCAGCGTCAGCGTGCCGACATCAGCCGCCAGCGGCTGCAAGCTGTCGATGCGCGCGAGCAGCGCGGCGCGGCGGGTGAGCAGCGCCTCATGTCGCGCCAGCGCTGCGGCGAGCGCCTTGGCAGCGGCCGCGGCTTCGGTCTCGCAGCGGGTGGCGTCGGTTTCAGCCTGGGCGAGGCGGGTGACGGCTTCCGCCAGCGCTTCCAGGCGCATGCGTTCGCGCTGGGCGGCATCGCGCTCTGCGCCGCGCGCAGTCTCGGCGCGCAGCGCGGCTGCGGTGAGGGTGAGACGACGGGCGGCTTCGGCCGCGTCCTGGCGCGCTTGTGCTGCGCGCTGCTGTGCATCAAGCGCGCCACGGCGCGCGGCGGCGAGGGCCTTGTCGGCGGGCAGCAGCTGTTGCGCGCGGCCGGCCTGGGCCAGTTGCACACGCTGAGCTTCGACTTCGCCCCTGCCGGCTTCCAGCGCCTGTAGCGCAGCGCTGGCGTTGGCGGCCTCGACGAACTGCACGTCGATGGCTTGCCCTTGCTGCAGCGCAGCGCGCGCAGCGGCATCCTGCGCCCGCACGCGCTGCACGTCCTCACTCAGTGCGCCCAGCGCAGTGTGCACGCTGACACGCTCGGCGATGAGCGCATCCACACTGGCGGCACCGGCCTGGTCGAGCAGGGTCTGACGCCGCAACCTGGCCTTGTCGGCGCGCTCGCGCAGGACGGCGGCCTCGGCCTTCAGTGCATCCTGCACGCGCTTGTAGGCCGCGGTGCCGAACAGGGTTTCGAGGATGCGTTCGCGCTCGGCCGAGCTGGCGGCGAGCAGCTTGCGGAACTGGCCTTGCGGCAGCAGCACGACCTGGCGGAACTGTTCGGCCTTGAAGCCGAGCAAGTCTTCAATGAGCGCGCTGACCTCGGTGGTCTTGTGCGCCAGTGGCGACCAGGTCTCGCCGTCGGTGTCCAGACGCGACAGCTCGGCCTTGGCCAGCACCTTGACCAGCTTGTCGCCGCGCAGCGCGGCGCGCTCCTGCTCGGGCACGCGGCGCACGCGGTAGCGCCGTTCGCCGAGCGCGAACTCGAATTCGAGCTCGGTCTGCAGCGCGACGTCGGCATGGTGGCTGCGCATCTCGCGCGCGCTGCGCTCGCCGCCCGAGGTGTCGCCATAGAGCGCGTAAGTGATGCCGTCGAGGATGGAGGTCTTGCCCGCGCCGGTGGGGCCGGAGATCAGGAACAGCGCGCCCGGCGGCAGCCGGGTGAAGTCGACTTCCTCGCGCTCGGCGAAGGGGCCGAAGGCCTGCAGGATCAGTTTGAGCGGCTTCATGCGTGGCGTGCCTCCAGCTCCAGGCCTTCGACGATGCGCTCCAGCGTCGCGCGCCCGGCCGCATCGAGCGCCACGCCGGTGGTTTCCTGGTGAAAGCTGGCAAACAGGTCGGCGATGCGCACGCGACGGTGGTCGCCGTCGGCGCGCCCGGGGCCGTGTCCGGTGAGCGCGGGGCGCTCGATGGCGAGCGCGTTGGGATAGGCGCTGCGCAGCTTGCCCATGGCGTCGAGCAGCGCGCCACTGTCGGTGAGGCGGGCGAGGATGTAGTCGTCGCGCCCGCGATCGGCCGCCGCCGCAGCGAGGATGGCATCGAGCTCGCCGCTGACGATGCGCAGGTCCCGACGCGGCGTCAAGGCGATGCGCTCGACGGTGCACGCCCCATTGGCGTCGAGTTCGACCAGATTGACCGACTTGCTGTGATCCGCTTCCGAAAACGAGTACTTGAGCAGTGAGCCGGAATACTGGATGCGCGCCTCGCCCACCTGCTGCGGGCGGTGCAAGTGGCCGAGCGCGACATAGTCGAAGCCGTCGAACAGCGCGGCTGAAACCGCGCCGCTGCCACCGACCGACAAGGGTCGCTCGGACTCGCTTTCACTGCCACCGAGCACGAAGGCGTGCGCCACCACCACGCTGCGCGCACCAGCCGGGTGAGCAGCGCGTGCGGCACGCAATTGGGCGGCGAGTGCCGCCTGATGCGAGTCGATGAGGGCTGCAGCGCTGTCGTCCTCACTGCGCAGCGTGCCGCCCAGAGCGGCGCGCACCACGGCGGGCTCGACGTAGGGCAGCGCATGAATCGCCACCGCGCCATGGGCGTCGTGCAGCACCACGGCTTGCGCCTGCGCGTCCACCACGCCACGCACGCTCAGCCCCGCGCCGCCCAGCAGGCTGGCACCAAAGGCCAGTCGATCGGGGCCGTCGTGGTTGCCAGCGATCATCACCACCGGGATGCGCAGGCCCTGCACCAGCTCGGTCAACACCAGATCGAGCAGGCGCACGGCCTCGGCCGGCGGCACCGAGCGGTCGTAGATGTCGCCTGCCAGCAAGATGGCGTCCGGTCGCAACTCGGCGGCAAGGCGGACGAACTCACGCAACAGATGGGCCTGGTCTTCGAGCAGGGAGACGCCGTGATGAACGCGGCCGAGATGCCAGTCGGCAGAGTGTAGAAATCGCATGCGAAATTACCAGAAGAGAAAACGGCAGCAACAGTAGGGCGTAATCGGGTACGCAGAGGGTGATGGCAGCGACGCTGGGAAGCATCGAGCGCAGAGGCACTGACGGAATCGTCCTACAGCGTTATCCGCACTATCGGACATTCTTTTGCTGGCGCCGAGGATACATTTGAATTGCATCTGGCAGGCAGGGAACGCCTCCCCGCCGCAGACAACCAAAAACGCCCAGGAGCGCACCATGAAAAATACCGCCGTCACTCTCGCCCTATCGGGTCTACTCGCCTTCACCGCAGTCGGTTGCGCTGTCACCCGTGATCAATCCACCGTCGGCGAATATGTCGATGACACCACCGTGACCACCCGCGTCAAGGCCAAGCTCGCCGAAAATCCGACCGTATCGGCGATGTCGATCAGCGTCGAGACACTGAAAGGCACCGTGCAGTTGTCGGGCTTTGCCAAGAGCGCCGCAGAACGCAACATGGCCGGCGACCTCGCACGCAACACCTCAGGGGTGAAGGCAGTCAAGAACGACATCGTGATTCGTCCGTAAGCGGGGCCACGACACCACGGTAGAACGGGGGAGCGATCCCCCTTTTTCACGTTCACGCTTTGCTCGCCATGCCCGGCGCGGAGCGTAAATTGACACGGCTGCAAGTTCGTCGGCGCACTCGTTCTCCGCGACGAGCTTGGGCGCTGAACGTGGGAAAGCAGTAGGCATCGTGTCAGCTAACACCTATTTACACCCTTGCGGAACCATTCCACGCCTGCACTCGCCCATCCTTTGGCAACATTCGGCATCGGGGCCGTGTGTGTTCCGACACCCTGCATCGCCCCTGCTCTGGAGAGCTGCCGTGCTGCGTCCGACCACCCTTTTGCTGCGCACCTCGACCCTGCTGCTGGCGGTGGTGCTCGTGCTCGGGTTCGTGCTCGGGTTGGCGTGGCTGCTCACTGCACAGCGCCACGCCGAGACCAACCAGCAGGCACTGCAGACCTTGCAGCAACAGACCCTCCGCCTGGCCCACCTGGACACCTTGCTGGTGCGCCTGCTCGACGCCGAATCCAGCGTGCGTGGCTTCATGATCACCAATAACCCGGTCTATCTGGGGTCGTATCAGAATGGTGGCAGCGAAGTCGAGAGAACACTCGCCGAACTCAGGAGCGACCGCTGGTCGGACGGTACTCAACGCGCCAGCTTCGAACAGCTCGCGCAATTGGTCGAAGGGCGCTGGAAACTGCTCACCGCCAACATCGAACGTGGCGCAGTGTCGCCCACCGATGGCGCCAGCGGTGGCATTGGCAAGCAGATGACGGACGACATCCGCCGCCTCGTCGATCGCCTGCGCGCCGAGACCGAAGCGGAGATGAATGCCACCCTGTTCGCGTCTTTCGGGCGCTTTGCCGAAGCGCGCAAGACGACGAACGTGATGGGCATGGGTGTGCTCGTGCTGCTGTTGACAGTCGTCGTCCTGCTCTATCGCCAGGAGGGCCTGCGCAACCGGCTGGCGACCGTGCTGCGATCCGAAAACCGGCGCCTGCAGGAGGAGGTCGACGCGCGTACGGAAGAGCTGCGCAATCTGGCCAGCTATCTGACCGAGGCGCGCGAAGCCGAGCAGGCCCGCGTCGCGCGCGAACTCCACGACGAACTTGGCGCCCTGTTGACTGCAGTAAAGCTGGATGCGGGCTGGATCGCGCGCAAGCTGCCGGCGGATGAGCAGGACTCCGCTGCGTCGCTACGGCGACGCTTCGACCACCTGCTCGACACCTTGAACGAGGTGATCACGATCAAGCGCCGTGTGGTGGCCGACCTGCGCCCGCCGCTGCTGTCGGACCTTGGTCTGGTCGAGGCCTTGCGTTCGCTCACACAGTCGTGGAGGAGTGGGGACGACGAGTGGCAGATCGAGCTCACCTTGCCCGAAGCGCTACCCGAACTGCCCGCCGCGACTTCGCTCGCGCTCTATCGCATCGCGCAGGAGGCTCTGACCAATGCGCGCCGCCACGCCAGCGCTGATCATGTCAGGCTGAACCTCGAAATGGATGAGGGACAGCTCGTGCTGCGCATTGAAGATGATGGCAGCGGGTTTGACAGCTCAGCCCGGGAACTGAACCGTCACGGACTGGCGGGCATTGCGCACCGTATCCAGATGCTGGGTGGCCAGCTCACGATCGACAGCAAACCGGGACAGGGCACCTGCATCGAAGCCCGCGTTCCGATCGCGCCGGAGGCCTGAGCTGGCGCAACTCAGCCAGCCAGCAAGCGCGACTCAGTGCCTGGCGACCGCGGCCTGAATGAAGTCCAGAAGATCGTCGAGCTGAAAGGACTTGTCGAAGAAGTGCTCGGCGCCCAGGGCGGTGCAGCGCGCCCGAACCGTGCTGTGACCGTGGTTCGAGAACACTACCGCACGCGGCCGGCCAAAGCGCTCGGGCTCGGCCTTGAGCCGGCTCAGCACGCCCAGGCCACTGCCTGCACGCAGCTCAAGGTCCACGATGGCGAGATCGGCCTGATGCTGCTCGAGCTGACTGAGCGCGCCTTGCTCGTCGGCGGCATCGGCAACAACTTCGACCCCTTCGAGCTCATCGAGCATTTCCCTGAGCATTGCGCACAGGAGGGGCGAGTCTTCGATGAGTACGATGCGAAAGCGACCGCGGTCTGTATCAGGCATGGACTTGCACCTTGCATTCAATCGAGGATGAGGCCGTGGCGCAGGGCATAGGTGGCGAGTTCGGCGTTGCTGGCCACACCGAGTTTTTCCAGCAGACGGGAGCGATAGGTGCTGACCGTCTTCACACTGAGATTGAGCACGAGCGCAATGTCCGACACTGACTCGCCCTTGGCCAGACGCAGGAAGACCTGCAGTTCGCGATCGGAAAGCTTCTCGTGCAGCGCACCGGGCACGCCATCGCTGAGCTGCCGGGCCATGAGCTCGGCCGTGCGCGGCGACAGGTAGCGCCGACCTTGCGCCACGGTGCGGATGGCATTGACCAGCTCATCACGCGAACAATCCTTGCAGATGTAGCCATCGGCGCCATTGCGGATCATTGCCAGCGCATAGCGCTCTTCGGGAAACCCGGACAACACCAGGATGCGCAGTTTGGCGTAGCGCTGGCGCGCGACGCGCAGCACATCCACCCCACTTTGGCCTGGCAGTGACAGATCGAGCAGCAAGACGTCGGTCTCGTGCTCGCGCAAGCCTTGCAAGGCTTCTTCGCCGCTTGCCGCCTCGAACGGGAAGACGAAACCCAGCTCGTCGGCGAGCATCTCGCGAAAGCCTGCGCGCACGATCTGGTGGTCATCGACGATGGCGATACGCAGCATGTCATGCAATCCGGTAGTTGATCATGGGCCAGAAGAATAGCCGACGCACCGCTTCCATCACCGGTCGTCGGCTGGCGCTTGTTCCAGTCCATCAGCCCCTCGACGGGACTCAGGCGCGGGCAGCGCGTCATCGACCCCTGGAGGCGTTGATGAGGAAGCTTGCGACGGCCATCACCAGGAAGACGACGAAGAGGATCTTGGCGATACCTGCCGCACCTGCGGCGATGCCGCCGAAGCCAAACACGGCTGCGATGAGGGCGATGACGAAAAAAATGACGGCGTAGTGCAACATGGTGTCCTCCTTGATCGGGAAAGCGCGGCGGCGCAGGGTCGCGAAGATCTCCGCGCGGCGCCGCGAGCGCTGATTTACAGACGGCTCTCCCAATCCTTCACCTGCTTTTCAGCTTCCTCGCGGGTGACGCCGTAACGCTCCTGGATACGGCCCGCCAGTTCGGTGCTGCGTCCGGCGATGACGTCGTAGTCGTCATCGGTGAGCTTGCCCCATTGCTGCTGGACCTTGCCCTTGAGCTGCTTCCAGTTGCCTTCGATGGTGTCCTTGTTCATAGCCGTTCTCCTTGAGGGTGAAAGTGCAGCCTGATGTCTGCTGCGAAGTGCTTGTGCATCCGACTCACAGCTGCACTTTAGGCGCAGACCTCTTTCCACCCCATCAGCCCGCGCCTAAACCGGCGTCGGACGATTCCGACAAGGCCGGAATGCCGAGCGCAGCGGGCAGCGCCAGCGTGCCCAGCGCTGTCGCGTGAGCGGAGTCGGATTCGAAGCGCGCGCCGAATATGCGGCACAGCGCCGCCACCCCGGACGGCGTGAGGCGATCGCGTGCGGTCTCGATATCCGCATGCGGAACGTCCGCATGCGGTCCGCCCTCCGCCGCCTTATCCGCTTCGAAATGCCAGCTCAGCCGCGCGCCGCCTGCATTCGCTGTGCATTCGACGACAAGTGTCGAAGCGCGAGGAGCGTGGTCCAGGGCAAGAAAGAAGCCGGCATGCAGCAGCAGGCGCAGAGCTTGCGCGGGATAGGACAGCGACTGCGGAGCACCTGAATCACGAAGCTCGAGACCTATGCCACGCGCGGAAAAAAACAGGTTGAAGGTGGCCATCGCCGCCGCCAGCGCGCCGTCGAGCGCGACCGGGGTGTCATCGCTCTGCTCCAGCCACCCGCACGCTTCGACTTGCGTCTTGCGCACCGCATCAAGCGCGGCGATCACCTCGTCCACCATCGCCTGCAGGCGCTCACGCGCGAGGGTCGCGGCGCCCAGCTGGCGGCGCAGCATCTGCAGGCGCAGGGAAGGGATCAGCAGCGCGCCTGCCAGATCGTGTCGCAGCGGCGAGGCCATGCGACGCATCACGGCCAGCAGGGTCGCGTTCGCCGCGGCGCGTTCATGCTCGCCTGTCTGGGCCTGCTTCATGCCGAGCGCCGCTCACTCTCGGTGCTTGCATCGAGCACGGCCTGGAGACCACGGATACCGAAAGGCTTGGGCAGCACATCATCGAAACCGGCGGCGAGCATGTAGGCGCGGTCTTCGGCGCCACAATGGCCGGTGAGGGCAACAAGCCGAATGCTGCGGCCTTCGTCCTGGGTGCGTATCCAGCGCGCAAGCTCGCAGCCGTTGAGTTCAGGCATCGAGATGTCGAGCACGGCCAGCTGTGGCCACTCGAGCGCGATCAGGGAGCGCGCCTGCAGGCCGTCGTAGCAGGTGCGAACCTCGAACCCGAAAGAAGTGATGAGCTCCGACAACAAGTCTGCGATCTCGCGGTTGTCGTCCGCAACCACCACGCGTCTGGCGTAAGTCAACGAGCGCCCCCCTTTTCAGTCGCCCGCGACAAGCCCCAGGGCTCGCCACGAGGCGGGTTGTGAGCAGCGGCGATCCGCGCGCAGGCGTTGATGCGCAGGACGCAGAGCCGATCCCATCAACGTGCCGTTTTACATCATCCCTAGTAAGCGGGCGGGAGCTGAATTGTATCTTGTTCGCATTCCGCCAAGCGCGCAGGCGGCTGGGCAGCCAAGGAATTCGCGCATGAAAAGCGGCGAAGTGAGGCGCACCCTCCCAGCACGAGCCTTATTGCGCGCTATAATGCAAGGCTTTGTTTTATCTGATAATCAGGATTAATACGTGCTCGTCGCAGCCAACATCACCATGCAGTTCGGGGCCAAGCCCCTGTTCGACAATGTCTCCGTCAAGTTCGGTGACGGCAACCGCTACGGCCTCATCGGCGCCAATGGCGCCGGCAAGTCGACCTTCATGAAGATCCTGTGCGGGGCGCTCGAGCCGACTGCTGGCAACGTCTCCAAGGACCCCCACGAGCGCATGGCTTACCTGCGCCAGGACCAGTTCGCCTACGAAGACCAGCGCGTGCTCGACGTGGTGATGATGGGCCACGAGGAAATGTGGGCCTGCATGCAGGAGAAGGACGCGATCTACGCGAACCCTGAAGCCACCGAAGACGACTACATGCACGCCGCCGAGCTCGAGGGCCGCTTCGCTGAGTACGATGGCTACACCGCCGAGTCGCGCGCGGGCGAGCTGCTGCTGGGGGTGGGCATTCCCACCGCACTGCACAACGGCCCCATGAGCGACATCGCCCCGGGCTGGAAGCTGCGCGTGCTGCTCACCCAGGCCTTGTTCGCCAACCCCGACATCCTGCTGCTGGACGAGCCCACCAACAACCTCGACATCAACACCATCCGCTGGCTCGAGGACGTGCTCAACAACCGTGACTGCACGATGGTCATCATCTCCCACGACCGCCACTTCCTGAACCAGGTGTGCACCCACATGGCGGATCTGGACTACGGCACGATCACGATCTACCCGGGCACCTACGACGACTACATGGAAGCGTCGACCATGGCGCGCGAGCGTCAGTCGTCCGCCAACGCCCGCGCCAAGGACAAGATCCAGGACTTGCAAGCCTTCGTGCGTCGCTTCTCGGCCAACAAGTCCAAGGCCAAACAGGCCACCAGCCGCATGAAGCTGATCGACAAGCTCAAGCCCGAGGACATCAAGCCCTCCAGCCGCCAGTACCCGTGGATCCGCTTCGACTACGACGAGAAGGACAAGCTGCACCGCCTGGCCTGCCAGGTCGACAACATCAGCTTCGCCTACGCTGGCATGGACAAGCCGCTGATCAAGGGCTTCTCGATTGCGATCGAAGCCGGCGAGAAGGTGGCGATCATCGGCGAGAACGGCGTCGGCAAGACCACCCTGCTCAAGCTGCTGCTGGGCACCGAACTCGGTGGCCTCGAACCGCAGAAGGGCGAGGTGAAGTGGGCGGAGAAGGCCAGGCTGGGCTATTACGCTCAGGACCACTCGGCCGACTTCGCCGAGGACATCAACCTGACTGACTGGATCGCGCCCTATTCCCGCATCACTGCGGCCGCCACCGGCGAGGACAATGAAACGCTGCTGCGCGGCACCCTGGGCCGCCTGCTGTTCTCTGGCGACGAAGTAAGGAAGTCGGTGAAGGTGATCTCCGGCGGCGAGCAGGGCCGCATGCTGTTTGGCAAGCTGATGCTGTCGCGCCCCAATGTGCTGCTGATGGATGAGCCGACCAATCACCTCGACATGGAATCCATCGAATCACTCAACACCGGTCTTGATAAGTTCAGCGGCACACTGATCTTCATCTCGCACGACCGTGAGTTTGTATCTTCGCTCGCCACACGCATCATCGAGCTCAAGCTCGATGGTCAGATCATCGACTACCGCGGCACCTACGATGAATACCTCTCGAGCCAGGGACTGGATTGATTGACGCGGCCCGAGGCCGCGAGCTGAAAAAGAGCGGTGAGTCGCATCAATGCGAACTCACCGTATTTTTTTGTAATTGAACAGCGCTTGTCTGGCCTTTCACGATAAGCAGAAATGTTATGCTTTTACCCGCTCCTTTAACGAGTTCTATTTTATTAACCGCTCAAGAGATAACACAATGACCACACTTCAAGAACTCCTCGCACAAAAAGAAGCTCTGGAACAGCAGATCTCGCAGATCAAGAAGCTTCAGCGTGAAGATGCACTGCGCGAGGCGCGCGAACTCGTCGAAACCTACGAACTCACCACTGACGAACTCTTCGGCAAGCGCAAAGCGGCCGGCCAACCCGCGGCGGCGAAATATCGCAATCCCGAGAGCGGCGAAACCTGGAGCGGTCGTGGGCGCACGCCGCGCTGGCTCGATGGCAAGAACCGCGACGACTTCGCGATCTGAAGGCATCGGGATTAGTCGAGCGTATTCGCCAGAGCGTCATGCTCAGTCGCCTGAAACCATGAACAAGCTTTAATCCAACGGGCATCGATGATACTGAAGCCTCATTGCGCTCCCGGCCCTGGTGACGCGAGGCTTTCAGCTATTGCCTTCAGGCCAACGGCATTAACTCTGGTGTGTGCGCTCGCCCCAAGGACCCAAGCCGATGCCACCGAAGCAAAGACTTGAGACTCAGGCCCAGACTTCCTTCAGCGTCGTATCCGGCTTGAAATGATGGGCGATCTGCGCCTGCAGCAACTCTGCAGTGGCGAGCGCGTCGGTCAATGCGTGGTGCGCTCGGTAGCGCGGCAAATGGTAGCGCGCGCGGCTATCGGCAAGACGGATCGACAAGGGCGCAGCATTGCGGCCGAACAGGTTTGCAAAAAGGCCTGCAAACAAACCCGACTTATGCCTGCGGTGCAGGCGCGCCTCCAGCGCCATGGTGTCGATCACCGGGAATTCAATACCCTCGCCCAGGCGTGCCTTGAGCGCCGCATCAAGAAAAGCGCGTTCGATCGCGGCGCAATGCACGACCACGACGCAGCCGGCGAGCGCCGGCAGCAGTTCATCAAGGATGGCACCGAGATCCGGCGCGCCCTCGATCTGGGCATGGGTGATGGCGTGGAAGGTCACGGACTCGGCATTGAGCACCCCGCGCGGGCGCACGATCCAGTGCCGCGAGGCGCTCGACTGGATGCGCGCGAGCGTCATCGGCACGATGCCTATGCTGACGATTTCATCCTGCTGCGGATCGAGCCCGGTGGTCTCGAAATCCATCGCCAGCAGCGGCACGTCGGCGAGTACGGTATCACCCGCCGGTACCCCCTGAGCGTAGAAGGCACGCAGGCGCTCATCGACCGCGGTCGCGCCAAGCGCCTCAAAGCGCCGCGCCCAGTCCGCCACGGACGATGCGTCGGCTTTTACCGTTCGCCTCTGCGCGGCGTCGGAGCGCAGGGAGCCAAGATGCAGCATCACGCCCTCCTAGTTCGCCCGCCCTGGCTGGTAACGGTATTTGAGGAATTTTTGCGCGTTGCCAAGGATGAGAAAGGCGTCGCGCAGGCTCTTGCGTTCAAAATCGGAGAGTTTTTCAGGATCAATGCTGTTGTCCGGATCGATGCCGGCATCGACATCTTCCGCCTGATGACGCGCACGCACCATGGAGATGAACTCCAGTGAATCGTAGAGATCCTGGCCGCGACCCAGGGGCAGGATGGCGGCGTCGATGATGTCCTTCAGGCGGTCGAAGGAATTGAGCGACTGCGAGCCGATCGCCAGCGCATGTACGCGGGTGAGATCGGCCAGCGGCGCCGTGCCACGACGCTTGATGTTGATGGCGTTGGTGTGGCGGCCGTCGGACTCGACCACAAAGTCCTTGAAGAAGCCGAGCGGCGGCGTACGCAGCAGCGCATTGCGCGCCATGCAGGCGAGAAAACGCGAATTGCCCTTGGCCTTGCGTGCGATCAGCTCGCGCAGGCGCGTCGCCCACTCCATCCTCCCCCAGACACCGTCGAGATCGAAGAAAATACCGGCGTGCAGCAGCGACTCGGGCGTCGGGCGCTCGATCCAGTCGGTGAAATAGCGCTCCCACACGCGCAGCGGCTGGCGCCACTTTTCGTTGCTCGCCATCACCCCGCCGGTGCAGTAGGTGTAGCCGCAACGCGCCAGACCGTCACTGACAAATGCGGCCAGCTTGCGGAAATACTCATCGTGTTGAGCAGGGTCGAAGCGATTGTCGAGCACCAGGGCGTTGTCCTGATCGGTGACGATGAGCTGCTCCTGGCGCGCCATCGAACCCAGCGCAAGAAAACAATACGGCACCGGCGGCGGGCCAAGCTCAGCCTCGGCGAGCTCGAGCAGGCGCTGCTTGAAGCTGCGCCCGATTGCAGCCATGGCACAGCCCACCATGTGCGAGCTCGCGTCTTCGGTCACCATGCGCGAGAAGCAGGCGCGCACATCCGGCACGAGCGCCTCAAGCTCGTCCACCGTCTGCTGGCGGAAGATGCTGCCGACCACGAACAGGCTGTTGCGTGACTCGTAGCGGATGATGTCCGACAAGGCCACGATGCCAATGGGGCGCTGGTTCTTCATCACCGGCAGGTGATGCACGTTGCCGCGCAGCATGGCCAGCATGGCTTCGAACACGAGCTGGTTGTAGGTGATGGTGAGCACGCCTGCGGACATGATCGCGGTCACCGGCGTGTCGTAGCCGAGGCCGGGCGCAATCAGCCGGGTGCGCAGATCACGGTCGGTGACGATCCCGGCGATGATGGGCAGTTCCGGCACATCCGGGTTGTCCTCGATGATCAGGATCGAGGACACGCCTTCGGCCGTCATGCGCTGAGCCGCATCGAGCACCGTCGCCGTGCTGTCGAGCACCACCGCCTGCCGGCCCACCAGCGTCTCCACGGTGGCGGACAAGAGATCATTGGCGTCCAGCCGCCGCGACATCACCTGGCGCAGGCGAGTGCGGTCTTCGATTTCGACGATGTCGGCGAAGGCTTCGTTGTTCTCGAACAGGTCCAGGAACACCGCCTGAGGAATCAGGTACAGCAGCACGTCCTCCAGCGCCCGGGCTGGAAAGCGCACCCGCCCCTGGCGCAGCAGGCCGGCCTCGCCAAAGTAGCCACCGGCGGTGAGCCGGTTGTAGAGCGTGCCGTTGCGGCGAAAGACCTCGACCGCACCGCTGCGCACCACATGCCAGAACTCGGCGGGTTCGCCGAAGTCGACGATCTGCTCGCCGGCCTTGTAGTAGCGCACATCGATAGCCGCCGCGACGCTCTCGCGGACCCCTTCCGGCAAGTCGTCAAAGGGCGGATGGGCAGCGAGAAAGTCGAGGATCTCGAGTTGTTCAACCTGCATGGCTTCGCTCCATGGACTTGCATCCCTTGCATTCGAGAGCGGGGGCAGGCGACGCACATGCCCGCGCACCACAATGCGCGACGAGCCCGCTTCCACGGTGCCGGATACACCCTGGAAGCGGGCTCGCCCGCGTTCACTTCCGAGTCCCTGTGCTCAGGACGCGCGTGGCTCGGACAGCAGGCCCTTGACGATTGCCAGCGTGGACGCCAGCAGCACGAGAGTGAATGGCAAGCCGGTCGACACTGCCATTGCCTGCAGCGCCACCAGCCCGCCACCGAGAATGAGCGCGATCGCCACCAGGCCTTCGAACACAGCCCAGAACACCCGCTGCGGCACCGGCGCATCGACCTTGCCGCCCGCGGCGATGATGTCGATCACCAGCGAACCCGAGTCGGAGGAAGTGACAAAGAACACCACCACCAGCACGATGGCGATGAAGGAGGTGATCTGCGCCAGCGGCAGCGCGTCGAGCATGCTGAACAACTGCAGGGGCAGCTCGGCCTTGCTGGCGGCATCGTAGCCGTCGCGCACCAGTTGATTGATCGCGGTCTCGCCAAACACCGTCATCCACAGCACGCACGCCAGTGAGGGCACGATCAGCACCGACACGATGAACTCACGCACGGTACGGCCGCGCGACACGCGCGCGATGAACATGCCGACGAAGGGTGACCATGAGATCCACCACGCCCAGTAGAACGCGGTCCAGCCCTGGGAGTAGTTGGCGTCTTCGCGCCCGAACGGGTTGGACAGTGCGGGCAGGTATTCGAAGTAGGCACCCACGTTGGAGAAGAAACCGGTGACGATGTTCAAGGTCGGGCCGACGAAGATCACGAACAGCATGAGCAGCAAGGCCAGCGCCATGTTGATTTCGGACAGGCGCTTGACGCCCGCATCGAGGCCGGCGACCACCGAGAACAGCGCGATCGCGGTAATGCCGATCACCAGCAGGACCTGGGTAGTGGCGCCCAGCGGCACATCAAACAGGTAGTTCAGCCCGGAGCTGGCTTGTGCCGCGCCGTAGCCGAGCGAGGTCGCCAAACCGAACAGGGTCGCCAGCACGGCGAGGATGTCGATGATGTGACCCGGCCAGCCCCACACCCGCTCACCGAGCAAGGGGTAGAACACCGAGCGGATGGTCAGCGGCAAGCCCTTGTTGAACGAGAACAAGGCCAGGCCCAGCGCGAGAATGGCGTAGATCGCCCACGGATGCAGCGCCCAGTGGAATATCGTGGCCGCCATGCCCAGCCGTGCTGCGGCTTCGGCGTCGCCCACCGCGCCGCCCAGGGGCGCCCAGTCAGTGCGCACGCCGTTTTCCATTACCGTGCCACCAAAAGCCGTACCGAAGTGCGACAGCGGCTCGGACACGCCAAAAAACATCAGGCCTATGCCCATGCCGGCTGCAAACAGCATCGAGAACCAGCCCAGATAGGAATAATCCGGCGTCGCCTCAGTGCCACCCAGGCGCACCTTGCCCAAGGGCGAAACAGCCAGCGCCAGACAGACCACAACAAAGAAATTGCCTGCGGACAGGAAGAACCAATCCAGGTTGGAGGTCAGCCAGTTGCGCATGCCGCTGAACACCGGCTCGACCTGAGTCTGGAACATCAGCGTCAGGATGACAAAAGCCACCACCAGCAGACTGGAGATGGCGAACACACGGTTATGGATATCAAGGCCGAGTGGTCCGACATTGACGAGGATGTTGTCCTGCCCGATCTGGTAATCGGTATCGATGGGATTGACCGCCCCATCGGGGATCATTGGATCCTTTCGTTCAGCCATCACAGCTCCTTCATGTCACCGAGTCCGGCGCATTTTTATTGTAGATAATGTTTTCTGAAATGCATTTTAGCCGATTTGCTGCTGTGCACCAAATCACCTTCTCCTCGATAACGCTGAGTATGAGCGCGAATTTGCGACGAAGATGCGCCTTGCGCAACTCATTCGCCACTCGCAAGCCCACTGCGTCGCGGCACTCACGCCTGGCGCTCATCGGCTAGAATCAGCGCCTGCGGAGGCTCCAAGCGAAATGATCGGCATCTTTCTGGTAACCCACGGCACACTTGGCGAAGCGCTGATCCAGTGCGCTTGTCACGTGCTCAACAAACGTCCGCCACAGATCGTGCAGCTAGGTCTGTCGGCACAGGACGATCCGCTCGACATCCTGCCGCAGGCACGCCAGATGCTGGGCTGGGCCGACAGTGGGTATGGCGTGCTGGTGATGACCGACATTTTTGGCGCCACACCGGGCAATGTCGCCGCCAAGCTGATCGAACCGGGGCGCGTCGAGGCGATCGCCGGAGTCAACCTACCCATGTTGTTGCGCGTGCTGACCTACCGCGAGCGCGACATGGACACCCTGCTCAAGCGCGCTGTATCCGGCGGCTGCGAGGGCGTGCTGCACATCGAAGCGAATCTGGCGCCCTAGCGCGCACACCAAGCCTGCGGGGAAGAACGCCATGCCAAGAGCCGAAACCGAAATCGTCAACAAGCTCGGCCTGCACGCACGCGCCTCAGCCAAACTGACTCAGATGGCGAGCAGTTTTCCGTGCGAAGTCTGGCTAGAGCGCAACGGCCGCCGGGTCAATGCCAAGAGCATCATGGGCGTCATGATGCTGGCCGCCGCCAAGGGCAGCACCATCACCATCGACACCGAAGGCGACAAGGCCGACGACGCCATGCACGCGCTGCAGGAGCTGATCGCGGACAAGTTCGGCGAGGGAGAATAAACATGACCTTCGCCATTCACGGCCTGCCGGTTTCGCAAGGCATCGCGATCGGGTATGTGCACCTGATCTCGCACGCCCTGCTCGAGGTCAATCACTATCACGTCGCGCCCCGCCACCTGCCCGACGAGCTCAATCGCCTCGCTGACGCCGTCGCCAGCGTGCAGGGCGAACTGCTCGGCCTGAAGGCTGCGGCCACATCCGGCCAGTCGCATAGCGAGGTGGGTGCTTTCGTCGATCTGCAGCTCATGATGCTCGCCGACCCCTTGCTGATCGACACCGCCCGCAATCTGATCGAGACCCGGCGCTGCAACGCCGAATGGGCTCTGGTGCAGCAGATGGAGCACCTCGTCGAGCAGTTCCGCCAGATCGAAGACCCCTATCTGCGCGAACGTCAGGCCGACGTGGTGCAGGTGGTCGAACGTCTGGTCAAGGTCTTGCTGGGCCATCCCGGCCACCTGCCGCCCAGGCGCCGCGACGGGCTGGGCACCATCGTCGTCGCCCACGACCTGTCGCCGGCCGACACCATCGGCTTTCGCGATCACAACATCGCCGGCTTCGTCACCGACGTTGGCGGCCCCACCAGCCACACCGCCATCGTCGCCCGCAGCCTGAAGATTCCGGCCGTCGTCGGCCTGCACCACGTGCGCGATCTGCTCGAGGCCGATGAACTCGTCATCGTCGACGGAACGCGCGGCGTCATCATCGTCGACCCCGACGACAGCATCGTCGAGGAATACCGCCTGCGCCGTAGCGAGCTCGAAATCGAGCGTTCCAAGCTCAACCGCCTGCGCGACACCCACGCCACCACGCTCGACGGCGAGACCATCAGCCTGCTCGCCAACATCGAGGGTCCGAAGGACCTGCCCTCGGTAAAGGCAGCCAACGCCGACGGCATCGGTCTGTACCGCACCGAATTCCTCTTCATCGGCCGCGACACCCTGCCCGACGAGGAAGAGCAGTACGAAGCCTATCGCGCAGTGGTCAAGGCGCTGTCTGGCAAGACGGTGACCATCCGCACTTTCGACGTCGGCGCCGACAAGGCGCTCAGCGGCATGAATCCGCGCACCGAACCCAATCCGGCGCTCGGGCTGCGTGCCGTGCGTTACTCGCTGGCAGAGCCGAAGATGTTCATGACTCAGCTGCGCGCCTTGCTGCGAGCATCGGCGCACGGCAAGCTGCAGATCATGATTCCGATGCTCGCCCACGCCCAGGAGATCGACCAGTGCCTGGCACTGATCGAGAAGGCCAAGGCGGAGTTGCGCGCGGAAAAAATCAAGTTCGATGAAGGCATGCAGGTCGGTGGCATGATCGAAATCCCCGCCGCCGCGCTGTCACTGGGCATGTTCATCCGCCGCCTGGCCTTCCTCTCGGTCGGCACCAACGACCTCATCCAGTACACCCTCGCCATCGACCGCTCCGACGAGGCGGTCGTGCATCTGTACGACCCGCTTCACCCCGCAGTGCTGAAACTGATCAGCGGCACCATCGCCGCCGGCGCCCGCGTTGGCGTGCCGGTGTCGGTGTGCGGTGAAATGGCTGGCGACCCCGACTACACCCTGCTGCTGCTGGGCATGGGCTTGCGCAGCTTCTCCATGCATCCGGGCAACATCCTCGAGATCAAGCAGCAGATCCTGCGCGCCGACCTCGGCGAACTCGCGCCCAAGGTGCAGCGCATCCTGAAAATGGATGAGCCCGCGCGCGTGCGCGACGCCGTGGAGCGCCTCGGCGCTTGAAACAACCAGCCCCGCATTGCCAAGCGGGGCTGGTTGTCATTAGAATGCGGAGCTGTCTCGTCGCGACCATCCGCGTTGCGCGCCAGAGCGGGTGTAGTTCAATGGCAGAACGGCAGCTTCCCAAGCGTGCGACTCGAGCCGAGTCGAAGGCTAGCTGTAGCCTCTGTGCCACGCGATCCCAGTGCGGGATCACCACCATTGTGGTGGGTGCACAGGAACTCAGCCTTTCAAAAAGTGCCGCAAGGCACGAAACGGCGAAGGCCGTATGAGTAATGGTTCTACCCCTCGAAAGGGGGTGACAGAACCCGGGGTTCAGCCCCCGGTAGTCTAGGAGCGGTGCGCCACTGGTAACGGTGGGGTGCTAAGCGCTCTGACAATGTAGCCACCTTACGGGGTACGTCATGCCCCGTGAGGGGTCTGGCGTGATTTCGGGAGTTGCACCCGGATGAGGCGCTAGGCTGAGTTGGATGGTCAACGTAAGTGAACTGCTGTTAAACGTCGTCAAGCTGATTGAGCCAAAGGCAACTTGCAGTATCGGGCTCTGCCAAAATGGCAAGTGATCGGTTATCCGCTTGCTTGGTGCGGATACGCTGACATAGCATCACCGGCGAAAAAGCAGGACCTTCCCAACTCTGTTACTTGTACGGAACGAGGTAAGCCCAACGCGGCGTCTGGCCGGTCAAGCCAGACAAGGGCGGTCGTAAGACCAACTGATGCCGTAGTGGGTAGAGGATGATGGAAAAAGCGAATGCTCTGCTGTAATGGCGGAGATAGGGGATGAAACGATCGCCCCGACGCGAAAGCGTGCAGACTTCCATCTGGTGACCTATCGCAAGATAGGTTTGTAAAATCGCACCCGACGGGGATGATGTACTATCCCCATCTGGGGACGAGTGCGTCTATCCCTTCAGGGACAGAGCGGGCGTCGTATAACGGCTATTACCCTTGCTTCCCAAGCAAGAGACGTGGGTTCGACTCCCATCGCCCGCTCCACTCAAGCTCCCTTGGACGGTTGGTGCCTGACACCGAAAGCCCCCGAACTCGTAAAGTCATTCTTCCGGCAGCCGGTGTACCGCACTATCCTGGAATGACTTTACTTGCTGACCGGTAGCAAGAAGCTCAAACAAGCGATTTACGGCGCCTTGCGGCCAAGCCCAGCAGACCCAGACTCAGCAGCGCGATGCTTGTCGGCTCCGGCACGGTGTTGCCCGGGCCGTACAGGTTCGCCGTTCCAGCAAGATCATCAACTCGCAGCGCAGTCGGCTGTCCAAAGTCCCGGACCTCAAAGTCCAGCGTATTCATGCCGGCCACAAAACCACTGTTCAGGCTGAAACTGACCAATGAACTGAAACCAGTATGGGAAATGCCTGAATAGACGCCATTGAGAATGATTGATCCGGCATTATCCACACCCCAATTACCCGTAATCAAAGCAGTCAGCGGATCAAATCCGGTCAAGTCGAAAGTGGTCCTGTAGACCGTGGTGTTGCTGCCAGGAGAGCCATTCGCGGATAAGGATATCCAACGCGAATTCGCGTCGTTGGCGGCATACGCACTGTGGAAGTAGGTAACAGCCTGATTGCCCGCATAGCCCGGCGAGGTGGAGGAAAGAATCTGGTAGTGCGTATCGACGACGCCGTTGCCACCGGTGAGCGCAAGGTTTGACGCATCGGTACCAGTATTGAACAAACCGCTTATTGTGACCGCATGCGATGGCGCGCTCGCCAATCCCATCACTACAGTCAACGCAACCAGTGCGAAGTCAGTTTTGAGCTTGAATCTCATGAAGTACCTCTTTTGAGTTGAGAAGTGACGCTTTCACCCGGGGCAAGCGACGCACAAGGCTTGTTGCTGTTTATTTGATGCGACCCGCCGGTCAATTGTCTTAAGCAATTTTTGCGCCATTAAAAAACCCATTACTAATCAGCCAGTTAATTCAATCGTCCGATCAAGACTTCAGCTGGTGTAAAGAAAATCGACACTCCTGCAGTCCTGTCTTTCTTGCCCGGCTCAAGCTCGCACTTGCCAGGGCTGAGGCGGCCTGGAGCGGTCCATGGCAAGGATTTCACGCCCTTTACCCGCTCCACTTCAGGCTCTCCCTCTCCTATCCATGGCTGACCGTCTGGCACCGCTCACGTAGCGGACGCCGCATCACTGCTGGCGAGAAGCTGGCGCAGCATGTAGGGCAGGATGCCGCCGTGGAGGTAGTAATCGGCCTCGACCGGGGTGTCGATGCGCACCACTGCCTCGAAGGTCTTTACCTTGCCCTGTGCATCGGTCGCGCGCACCTGCACCGTATGCGCAGGCGCTTCCGTTCCGGCCAGACCATCGATATCGAAGGTTTCCTCGCCGGACAAGCCCAAGCTGTCCGCTGTTTCTCCGTCCTTGTATTGCAAGGGCAGCACGCCCATGCCGATCAGGTTGGAGCGGTGGATGCGCTCGTAGGATTCGGCGATCACCGCGCGCACACCCAGCAGCGCGGTGCCCTTGGCCGCCCAGTCGCGCGACGACCCCGAGCCGTATTCCTTGCCGGTCAGGATCACCAGGGGGGTAGCGGCCTTGAGATAGTTGACCGACGCCTCATAGATGCTGCACACCGGCGCCTCGGCGCGGCTGAAGTCGCGCGTGAAGCCGCCCTCGGTGCCTGGCGCCAGCTGGTTGCGCAGACGGATGTTGGCAAAGGTGCCGCGGATCATCACCTCGTGGTTGCCACGCCGTGAGCCGTAGGAGTTGAAGTCCCCGGGCTCCACACCGTGGCTGACAAGGTACTGACCGGCCGGCGAATCAGCCTTGATCGCACCGGCCGGACTGATGTGGTCGGTGGTCACCGAGTCACCCAGTTTGGCCAACACGCGCGCGCCACGGATGTCGGTGAGCGGCGCGGGCTCGCGGCCCACGCCGTCGAAGTACGGCGGCTGGCGCACATAGGTGGAATCAGCGCTCCACTCGAAGGCATTGCCCTCGGGCACGTCCAGTCCGCGCCAGTTGGCGTCGCCATCAAACACGCTGGCATAGCCCTTGGTGAACAGCTCGGCCTGCACACAGGCGTCGATGAGCTCCTGAATTTCGCGCGTCGAAGGCCAGATATCGCGCAGGTACACCGGCTTGCCGTCACTGCCCGTGCCCAGCGGATCCTTGAGCAGATTCGTCTGCATCGTGCCGACCAGGGCATAGGCGACCACCAGCATGGGCGAAGCGAGGAAGTTCATCTGCGTTTGCGGGTGGATGCGGCCCTCGAAGTTACGGTTGCCCGAGAGCACCGCACTGACATTGAGCTTGTGCGCGTCCACCGCCGCGGCGACCTCGGGAATCAAGGGCCCGGAGTTGCCGATACAGGTCGTGCAGCCATAGCCGACGAGGTTGAAACCGAGCTCGTCGAGGTAGGGCGTAAGTCCGGCACGATCGTAGTAGTCGGTGACCACACGCGAGCCCGGTGCGAGCGTGGTCTTCACCCAGGGTTTGCGCGCGAGACCTTTCTCGACCGCCTTCCTGGCGAGCAAGCCGGCACCGATCATCACCGACGGGTTGGAGGTGTTGGTGCACGAGGTGATGGCGGCGATCACCACGTGACCATTGTCCAGCGTGGCGCTGCTGCCGTCGGCGAAGGCGATGTCCACCGGTGTGTGCGGCCAGTCGCGCTCGATCTCGCTGTCATCGAAGGCGCGTGGCCCGTCGCTGCGGCAAGCCGCCGTGAGGGCTGCCGGGTCGCTGGCGGGAAAGGAGTCGTCGATCGCGTCGTCGAGACAGCCAGGCTCCAGACTCACGTAGGGCCGACCCGCGAGCAAGGCGCCAACGGCATTGGGCGCAAGGCGCAGCGGGATGCGATCCTGCGGGCGCTTGGGACCGGCGATGGAGGGCTCGAGCTTGCTCAGATCCAGCTCCAGGGTCTGCGAGTATTCAGCTTCGTGCTCGGGGTCGTGCCACAGCCCCTGTGCCTTGGCGTAGGCCTCGACCAGGCGGATCTGGTGCTCGGGGCGCCCGGTCAGACGCAGGTAGGCAAGCGTTTCGTCGTCGATCGGGAAGATCGCGCAGGTCGCGCCATATTCCGGGCTCATGTTGCCCAGGGTGGCGCGGTTGGCGAGCGGGATGGCCGCCACACCCGGCCCATAGAACTCGACGAACTTCCCAACCACACCCGTACGTCGCAGCAGCTCGGCGACGGTGAGCACCATGTCGGTGGCGGTGGTTCCGGGTGGGAACGCGCCGGTCAGCTTGAGACCGACAACCTCCGGGATGAGCATGCTCATCGGCTGCCCCAGCATTGCAGCCTCGGCCTCGATGCCGCCCACACCCCAGCCCAGCACACCGATTCCGTTGACCATCGGCGTGTGCGAGTCGGTGCCGACCAGGGTGTCGGGGTAGGCCATCATTCCATCCGGGCCTTCGCGGGTGAACACCACGCGCGACAGATACTCGAGATTGACCTGGTGACAGATGCCGGTACCCGGTGGCACCACCTTGAAGTTGTTGAATGCCTGTTGCGCCCAGCGCAGCAGCTGATAGCGCTCGACGTTGCGCCCGAACTCCAGCTCGGCGTTGACGGCAAACGCGTCAGCCCGGCCAAACACGTCGGCGATGACGGAGTGATCGATGACCAGCTCGCTGGGAACCAGCGGGTTGATGTGCTGCGGGTCGCCGCCCAAGGCGATGATGGCGTCGCGCATCGCGACCAGATCCACCACGCACGGCACGCCGGTAAAATCCTGCATGAGGACGCGTGCGGGCGTGTATTGGATCTCGCGCTGCTGCGTCACCTGCGGCTGCCAATCCGCCAGAGCCTGCACCTGTTCCGCCGTTACCCGATGCCCATCCTCGTTGCGCAACAGGTTTTCGAGCAAGACCTTGAGGCTGTAGGGCAGGCGATGTGCGGTCTTGATGCGGTCGAGGCGGTGAATCTCGTACTTGTCGTGATCGACGACAAGCTGGTCCCGAGTGCCGAAGCTGTTGGCCATGATGCAATCCTCCCATGCGATTACCAGAAGCACTGGACGCCCGCGACGTATCACGCCGACATCACGCCTGGGCAAAGAGGCCTTCGCATCAGGGGATGTCGGCAGTCCGTCGCGGGTAATTGTGCAGGTACGAGTAATACGGAGGTCTCGCGACCACGTAAGTTCCCCGACCCACTCAGCATCTTGTCATGATGCGGGCTCGAAAAGCCACTCGCCCGCCCACCGTGCAATCACCGCAGGCTCTTCAACTGCGCTTGCGTCCGCCCTCTCGATCCATCATTGCAGCGCTTACATGCCCTGGTAGATCGGCCCCTCACCGCCTTGCGGCACCACCCAGTTGATGTTCTGCGTGGGGTCCTTGATGTC
>NZ_ATJV01000002.1 GCF_000443165.1 Thauera terpenica 58Eu
CACCCCATCACCGCCCTACCGCCCCCAACCGTCCTACCGCCCCTACCCACCAACCGCCCAACCGTCCTACCACCCCCTACCGCCGAAAAAACCGCTTCAACCACCCACCCTCTTCCTTCTTCTCCCGCCGCTCATTGGCAATACCGACCATCGTCGCCTTCACCGCGCCCACATAGTCGGCGTCGTCGCGGCGGATGTGGTTCAGCAGCCAGGTGGTCAGCAGCTTGTACAGCTCATCGCCAATCTCGTCGCCCAGGCGGTGGCGTTCGACGTAGTCGCCCACGCGACGCACAAACAGCTCATGCACGCGCTTGTGCGGCTTGCAATAGGCATAGCCCGCCTCCTCCTGCAGGCTCTCCTCGAACGCAAAGTGCGACATCGTGTAGTCGACCAGCTCATCCAGGGTGTCCCCCACCGCCTGGCGGTCGTGGGCCTGATTGGCGGCCTCGAGCGCGTTGATGTAATCAACGATGCGGCGATGCTGCTGATCGATGACGTCGATCCCGGTATCGAGCTCTGGGCTCCAGACGATAGGCATATTTTCCCTCGCTTCGTGTAAAGGCCAGGAGCTGCGCGGGACACATCACAAAATGTCGCCGAATACCCCTGGCCATGAACTACAACAAGCTGACTAGATCAGGCTGCAGGAGCGACGCAAGTCGCGAGCCCTTCCACGCGCCCCACCGCCCCATTGTCGCCCAAGCACCCCTGGCGCCGAAAAAACCGCATCAAGCACCCGCCCTCTTCCTTCTTCTCGCGGCACTCGCTGATGATGCCGACCATCTTCGCCTTCACCGCACCCACGTAGCCGGCGGCGTCGCGGCGGATGTGCTTAGTCGAGCTGGGCAGGCTAGACCAAAAAACTCGCGACTTGCGTCGCTCCTACAAAAAACCTCGTGCATACGGGAGTTGCCGCGCCAACGGAGACTTGCCGAACCAACAGAAACCGACCGCGCCAACGAAACCCACCCCTGCTCGATCTGGCTGTAGGAGCGACGCAAGTCGCGAGCTTTTCCTCTCGTCCCACCGCCCCACTGCCGCCCAATCGCCGCTCAGCTCATGAGCGCGCCACTCAAGGTCAAGCCGCTGCTCCGTCACCAGCGCCAAGAAAACAGCCTTCAAATCGCAATCGAGCGTAGCCCGGTGCTGGCCCTTGGTCTCGCGCTTATAGCCATGTTTGAACGCTGTGGCGCGGTCAAGCGTCCGCCCTCCCTACTTCCGCAGCGACTCCAGCACCCGTAACATCTTCCGCGCCAACTCACTGCGGTCGTAGTTCTTCGCTCCCGCCAGCGCGTTGCTGCGGTATTGCTCATACAGCGCCGGGTCTTCGGCCAGCTTCACCAGCCCATCGCACAGCGCATTGGCGTTCTCCGGCTCGCACACGATGCCCACGCCTTCCTTCTCCACGATTGCAGCAGACTCGCCCGCCACGCCGTGCAGCACGGGGATGCCCATGCCCATGCACTCGAACAGCTTCGACGGAATCACGGTGGTGAATAGCTCGGTCTTGCGCAGATGGATGATGGCCACGTCCAGCAGTGACCAGTAGCGCACCACCTCATCCTTCGACACCGAATCCACAAAGATCACGTTGTCCAGATTCTTTGCCTTCGCCTGCTGCATCAGATCGGCTTTGCGCGCACCGTCGCCCAGCAGGATCAAGCGATAGCGATCGCCGTCCGGGCGTGCCTTCAGTTTTTCAGCTGCTTCCAGCAGGGTTTCCAGCGCATGCGCCATGCCATGCGTGCCGATGTAGCCGGCAACGAACTTGCCGTCCAGCCCCAGCTCGCGCACCAACTCGGCGTCCTTCTCGCGCGGGTTGAAGCGGCTGATGTCCACGCCGTTGGTCACCACTTGGATCTTGTCGGCGTCGATGCCGCGGCCAATGAGGTTGTCACGGAAGGCATTCGTCACCGACACCACCGCGTTCGCCTTACGGTACAGAAACAGCTCCAGCTTCTCGAGCCAGTCGAGCGCCTTCGATTCCTTCATCGCCCCCACAGCGCGGATCGACTCCGGCCACAGGTCGCGCAGCTCGAACACCCAGGGCACGCGCTTCATGCCCGCGACCACGTATGCCGCGCAGGCGGTAAAGAACTGCGGCGACGTACCCACCACCACATCCACCCCGCGCACGAAAGGACTCGCCAGCGTCGCCATCACCATGAAGCTCTGGTAGTCCAGGATGCGCTTCACAAAACCCTCGTTGGCGGTGATGTACGACCACACCCGGATCACGCGGATGCCGTCCATCTCTTCGGTCTGCCACGCCCGGTTGCGGTAGCCGTCGAACACCTTACCCTTGGGAAAGTTCGGCGCGCACGTCACCACGGTAACCTTGTGTCCCGCCCTCACCCACTCGCGGCAGTGCTCGAAAGTGCGGCTGGCCGGTGCATTGACCTCGGGCGGAAAATTGTCGGTCAGGAAAAGAATATGCATAAACGCCTTCTGCTATCGCCTACATCCACTTGAAGCGCACGCGTGCGCTCTGCCCTACCAACTTCACGCGCAGCAGCATGCAAGGCTGCGCAACCCCAAAGCGCGGGTGCCACGACGAAGGCACCAGCTCGCCCGCTCCGCGCTCGATCTGCCACCCAACACGCCGGCCGTCCGCCAGCACGGCCACGCCCTCGCGGCCATACGGATCGGCAGAAACCACCACATCGGGATGAAAGCGGTAATGCGCCACGGCCTCACCGTAGCCTCCGGACACGTTGTCCTCCACGGCCAGCGAGCCCACATGCAGGAACCAGATCCGCGTATGCACCGGGCGTCCCTTCAGCCAGCGGTAACCATCGTGACTGCAACTCACCTGCAGGCAGTTCGCATCCTCCAACAGCGACAAGCCAGCGGGATAGGCCCGCCGCGCCACACGAAAGCCGCCCCACACCTCGGACGAATCCTGCCCGTCCACCGTTACCGTGTTGTGCGCAGCCGTGCCGCGCTGGCGCAGCCGCTCGGCGCTCGTGCCGTAGCACGAAGTACCTCCATTCACCAGGACACGCTGCCCGAACAGTGACAGCTCGAAGCTCAGCGTATCCGCATGCGCATGCCCCGGCAGGTAGTCCGGCCCCACCCGCGCCACGTCCAGCAAGGCCACCGCGTCGCCCGACTGCAGGCGCACATAGCCGCTGTCCGGTAGGCGCTCCACTGCCTGCAAGGGCAGCGGCACCGCATCGGGAAGGCAGCGCGCAAAGTAGCCCTCCAGCTCGGCCACCGACGGCGCGATACCAATCGCCGCATCGTTGAACAGCGCAATCTCGCCATCCGGGTGGCACATCACCTGCAGCCAGCGACGCATTGCCGGCAAGCGCGGAATCAGCCAACCCCGAACCCGCTGGTCATCTTCAGCGGGCGCCGTGCCCGCGTAGCAGGCCGCCACGTTGATCAGGTCCAGCGCATCCTCCAGCGCCAGCGCGTGGTACATCGTGCTCAGCTCGAACTGCCCGCCGTCGGGCAGAAACTGCTCGGGGATCTCACGCGCCAGGATCTCCAGCGCCGTCCTGCGCCATCCATCCGCCTCCTGGCCCTCGAAGAACAGCCCGGCAAACAGCAAGGCCTTGGCGTTGCCAAACAAATGGTTGCCCAGCAGATGGATCTCGAGCCGTCGAGTCAGCCAGCGCGCCTGCACCGCCAGGCTATGAACCGCAGCCGGCGACAGCTCGCCGCCCGACAGCGCCCACTTCACCCAGTTAACAACGCGAAGCGACAGCGGGTAGGGCTCCCAGCCGTTGCCCTGCCCCGGGGGGTTGTGCGCGATCCAGTCCTCGATCAGCACCAGGTGCCAGGCCTGGCGCGCCTCGGCGTCGACCGCGTTGAGGTCGTCGAAATAGTGCTGGTTGTAGCGCCACAGCTTCTCGCGCTGCCCACCGTCCCAGCCAATCTCGTCCAGCCCGCCCGGTTCGTTCAGGAACACGAAGCTGCGCGGCCCGCTCATGCTCGGCAGCCGCCGTGCCGGCGCCTGCCATGTGCCCGACCGTGCGCGCAGCGCGGACGCCGCACGCAGGTCGGGCCTGGGCCGCGAATACCGGAACCACACCCGGCCATAGAACTGCACCGGCCGCAAATGCCGCAGGGTGTACCAGTAGCGCCCCGTCTTGTTCAATAAACCCATCGTCGCTCAGTTCGTCCCACGCTCATCCAGGCCCGACATGTCCGAGCCCATGCTGTTCAATCATCGTGATCCCAAGATCACACACTCAACCGCACCCGCGCATTTCCAGCCGCATCGCGCTCATGTCTAAAATGCTTCAAGCGCGGAAACCGACGATCGATCTCCACCGAGCCACTGATCCAATCGGCAACGTCTCCGCTCACCTCGACCCGGACTCCGACCTGCGCCTTCAACAGCACCGGGTTCTGGCTCAGCGCATCCTGCTTGTAGGCGGTGTGGCAGACGACTTCCTTGGGGCACTCCAATCCAAGCACCCCCAGCAAGGCATGCGCGTTATGCAACGCGCCCTGCAGTTGAAGCTTCACGCTGCGCCATTGACTGGAGCCCACCTTGCTCTTCAACTCGACCAAGTGCAGCGCCCGCAGCGACTGGTCGCGGCCAAAATGCAGGATCACCCCATCCGCGGCCTTACCCTGTCTGATGCACGGAAAGCGCCCGCTTTCGGTCAGCCTGAACCGCAGCGCAGTCTCCCCCTCATCAACCTCGAAGGACAACCTGCCCTCGCCACCTGACTTCGTTTCCACCACATCGACCTGCTGGCCCTTCTCATAGTGATCGGGGTGAATCCAGTCGAGCCGGGCCTGCGCCAGATCAAGCATCACCCCCCTCCACATCGCCATCCAAGTCTTCCTGCAGGCGATAAATCTCCCTGGTCAGCGCTGCCAGCGGCTCGTTGAACGTCTGCACCGCAACACCGTACGCCGTCACCGGCAAGGCCGTCACCGTGGTCTCGCCCGCCTCGCGTCGGAACTGGAACACGCTCAACATCTCCTCCGCGAGCGTCTCCCCGGCCTCATAGCCCAGCTCTGCGGACAAAGCCTTTCGTTGCGGATGACCATGCAGCTGCACCAGGTTGTTGATCTGCTGGAACAGCGTGTCGCCATGGGTGGTCGCCACCACCGGCAATTCGGCATTGACCAGGCGCACGATCGCCCGCGCCATCGCCCGCTGCGCCTGCGGATGCAGATGCGCTTCCGGCTCCTCGATGAACAGCGTCCGGAACGACGGCCGATGCTTCAGGAAATGCACGATCGGCGCGAGCTCGGCCACCAGCGACGAGCTCAGGTACATCGGCAATCTCGTGTTGCCCTCGCCAAAGGGCTGATACTCATAGTCGGGGGCGCCACCGTGCTTCACCTGCTGGATTCCGCCCTGCAGCAGGGTCTTCTCCAGCCAGCCCGCGGTCCTGGCATAGGCCGCCCCTGCCGTCGGAGGCGTGCCGTTGAGCGCCTGCAAAAAACGCACCACCGGCAGGGTGAACTGGCTGGGTGGCACCGCATCGTCCGCCGCCGCGTCATAAAGGGTTAGCGCCTCGCCCACCAGCGCGCGGAACGTCAGCATGAACCCTGTGCGCGACGCGGGCAGAAACAGGGGTTCGCCATCAACGCGCTGCGATGCCCCAGGCGGGTAAAGCGGCCCGGCAATATCCCCACCGATCAGCTTCCATGTCACGTAGCAAGCTACACGGTGGAACTCGCCCGCATTCGGCCAACCATCGCCATCGCCCAGCGGCACGCTGATTCGGTGCGCTTGCCGCGCCGACAGACGCACCGCCTCGTCGTCCGTGCGGAACACCAGCGTGATCGGCTTCACGCGCGAGTAATCCACCAAGCGGAGATCGCCTACCGGGAGATCGCGGTTGCCAAAGATCCGCCCCACCAACTGTTTCTTGTGCTTCGCCAGCAGCTCATTGAACCACTGCACGAACAACTGCATATCCTCGGCCGACAACACGACTTCGCCGCTGCCGCCTTGGGCAATCTGCGTCTGCGCACGCGCCCGGTGCTTCATCAGCACTACGATGCACGCCTTGTAAGCCTTCGACTCCCCCGGTCGCGCCGGGAACAGCGTCCGCCCCAAGGCCAGCACGCCCCACAGCAGGCTTGCCATGTAGCTCTTGCCGCTGTTGTTCTCACCAACGAACAGCGTCAAGGGGCGCAGTGCCACCTCCGCATGCTTGAAGCGGGCAAACCCTTCCACACAAAGCGTCCACCGCTGATGCATGGCCATCGAAACACCCCTCAAGAATCAGCAAATGGCGACACGCTACACCCATCGCCCCCAACACGTCGCCCCCATAGATGGTCAAACCGTAGGAGCGGCGCCAGCCGCGAGCCTCCGATTACCCCCCGCGCCTACCCCAGCAACTCTTCCAGAATCCCAACGATCCGCTCGCCGGTCCTGCCGTCCCACATCTCGGGAATGCCACCCTTCTTCCACTGCCCGGCAAACAGCTTGTCCAGCGCAGGGGCGAGGGCTGCCGGATCGGTGCCGATCAGTTCGTTGGTGCCGGTGGTCACGGTTTCGGGGCGCTCGGTGCTGTCGCGCAGCGTCAGGCAGGGCACGCCCATCACGGTGGTCTCCTCCGTAATGCCGCCCGAATCGGTGATCACCGCCTTGGCGTTCTTCACCAGGTAGTTGAACTCCAGGTAGGGCTGCGGATCCACCAGGCGGAAGCTGTCCGGCACCTCATTGAGGTCGCGCAGCGTCTTGGCCGTGCGTGGATGCACCGGGAACACCACCGGCAGGCCGCGCGTGCCTTCGGCAATTGCGCGCAGCAGGCGGGCGAAGCCGTCGCCCTTGTCCACGTTGGCCGGGCGATGCAGCGTCACCACAAAGTACTCACCCGCCTTCAGGCCCAGTCCGTCCCAGAAGTCCGGCTTCTGCAGGCGATCGATATTGGCGAGCAAGGTGTCGATCATCGTGTTGCCCACGAAGAAGATGCGCTCGTCGCCCACCCCGGATTTGCGCAGGTTGGCGTTGGCCACTTCGCTGGTGGTGAAGAACCAGTTGGTGATCGCGTCCGTCACCATGCGGTTGATCTCTTCGGGCATGGTCCAGTCGCCCGAGCGGATGCCCGCCTCAACGTGCGCCACCGGCACATGCAGCTTTTGTGCGGCAATTGCGCAGGCCATGGTCGAGGTCACGTCGCCCACCACCAGGCACAGATCGCTGGGCGACTCCAGCAGCAGGCGCTCGTAGCGGCTCATGATTGCGCCGGCCTGTTCGGCCTGCGTGCCCGAGCCAACCTCCAGGTTTACATCCGGTTCGGGAATACCGAGCTGGCGGAAAAATTCGCCCGACATGCGCGGATCGTAATGCTGGCCGGTGTGGATCAGCCGGTAGCGCAGCATGCCGCCCGCAGCCTTGCGCGCTTCGAAAGCGCGAATGATCGGGGCGATCTTCATGAAGTTGGGGCGAGCGCCCGCGATGATGTCAACTGTATTCATACTAATCTCTCACCAACGAACCTTCACGCGCAGCACGTAGTCTCTCAGCGAGCAAAATTCCCATTAAGAAGAACAACATCCGTGCGTCAGATATCGTAAAACTCTTCATAAAATTCAGAAATTCATAACAAATCAACGCCAAGACAACACCCAGATATGGAAATCTAACCTTTAACCCCGCCCACACTGAAAAAACAAAAACAAGAACAAAAAGAAAAAGCCCGATCACGCCATTCTCGAACAGCAACTCGAGCACGATATTGTGTGGATAAGCCCTTTCGTCATAACCAAGAACCATAAAACCCCAAGAGCCCGTTCCGTATCCAAATACCACTGCAGCGTCATCTGCAAGCCATTCACGCATTTGCACCCAAAGATCCGTTCGCGACGAAAGCTCACCTTCAAATAGCAGAATAAAACGCGCAACTGCTCTATCTATGAAAAAAGCCGCCTGTTCAAACTGCGAAAGAAACTGGCCGATAAGCAAAATCGAGAATCCAACAAACGACAATACCGTTATCGAACTCCAACTCCTGCGGACAATCAGCCCTAAAAAAAGCATTCCGACACCGAAAAGCAGCGGCCCTCTAGCGCCCGTGAGCAATAAACACAACAACACAAAACACGTTAGTGCCAAGTCTATTAACCACGATCTACTAACGCTAAAAAAGCCTAGTATTGCCAGCAATCCACCGCCAAAATAGCCAGCTGTGAGATATATAGACCGCTGCGAATCTGACAACGAGTAAAAATCACCCGCACTTCTCAACATCCCAAACGCGGAAAAGGCGAGCACAGAAACTGTCAAAAAAAAATAAATCCTTATAAAACTATCAACATAAACACTGCCGGACAGTATTGGCAACCAAAATAGCAGCGCACAAACCATCAACCCAGCAAGCTTTTCATAAACGTAACCTTCCGAGGGAGTCCAGATAACACTACATACTGCCCACAAGAGAAACGGCAAAATCAATGTAGCAGTTGCAAACCTATCCCTTTCGACACCCCTTAAAATCCCCCCTAGAGTCGCAATTATGAGAAATCCAAAAGCAACGCTTACCACAGGAAACTTCACACCAACGACCAGAAGAATTGCTTGACTGAGCAAGCCAGAAGCGAGCGAAACCGCTGCAGCAACCGCCACAAGGCTAAATTTCTCGGACAACAGATTTAACCTTTCCACCTTTGGTCCTCACGAATTCATCTTGGTGAACAACCGTAAGCTCCACCTCTTCACCAAGCATATTTTGAAGGTCACGCTGGAATTCTGTCTTATCAACAACACCGCCACGCCCGAGATTAAGGACAAACCGCTTCAAGCCAATTTGGACTAGTTGGGCCTCACCGCAATTGCGAACGTGCGTGAAGATCCTCGCCAACCTTCCGACCCTTGTGCCTTTACTGTTAAGGACGTAGTCATCGACTCTACCCTCGATCTCTAGTCCAATCGGATAGGGAAAGCCGCATCCGCAATTGTCCACACGCCCTGTCAAAATATCGCCTGTTCGATATCCGAGCAAGGGCATCACAGAATTCCAGTATCCCGACCCAACTATCTCAAACAATTCGTCATCACGTGGATCAAGGGTGATATCTCCAATCACACCCAGATCATGCAGCGTTCCTCTCGGACAACGCCACATTGCACAAACATTCTCGACCTGACCATAGAACTCCGACACTTCACACCGAAAAGCCTCTTTAAGCAGTTCACGTCCCGCGGATGAAATCGTCTCGCTGCCTGTGCTAACTAGGCGCAGATCAAGATTCAGACGCACATTCTTCCGAAGAATATGCTCGGCTATAACCAGGAGTGCAGACGGGTACCCGTGAACCCAACGGACACCATATCGCTCCATCGCCGTCAGATACTCATCAATTGCGTTAGCAGACATGTTGAACGATGACACGTAAAGCTGCCGAAGGCCCGGCAAGACAATCCAGTCTCCGAGGCAACCAGAACCACGTGGTATCCGCCTCCCGCCAACAACCATCCCGCGATCCCCAAGCTCAATCCCGAAGAACGAGCGAAAGAGCCACCAAGCTGCCGCTTGTGTCGCTATAGCTTCTCGGTCTGTGTACAGCGTTAATCCAACCCCTGTCGTACCACTCGTCTTCGTCTTTACTACACTTGGCCAAATCCCCTTCCTGACCATAAACAAGTCAGGCCTAGACCGCACTACACTTTTATCTACTTGGCCGACAGTCAGAAACTCCCCCTTACCATAGTAGGGTGCACTTCTAGCCAACAACTCTATTTCCTGCCGCCTTCTAAGCCTCCACTCATCAAAGCGAGCAGGGTCACCCTGAAAAAGCGATCTAAAAATCTCGAGCCTTTTTCTAAAATCGGCGCCTTGGCGCGTAGCCGATAGCACGGCTGCACCGATCTTCAATGCAGTCCGCTTCATTTATTCCGCCCAATCAACTTAATCAGCATAGCGCTCAAAGCACCAAACTGGCGAGGCCCCACTTGCCTGATGCGCGCTGGATGCAACCAATATACTGCACGTTTCGCAAGCCTAAAGGCAAAATAAAACCGTATAAATACAGAGTAACCCTTCGAATCAAAGCGAAGCGGATATGAATACAAGCGAAATAAAAAGCCGACATCCCGCGAAAACCTTATCTCACGTCGGACAGGATCGTAAACTGCGCGCACTAGTTCAACAGAGTTTTGATCAAAGTCCACTCCGATAACCAACGAGTCACGGTTCTCGTCCGGCAGGCGCAACACCCCCTTTCGACTCGCATATTCATCAAAGATGAAGTTCCCAAGTGAGTAGAAGACATCGCTACTACCCTTCTTTTCGCACCCCTGAACAACATGTGCATGATGCCCGACAACATAACGAGCACCCCGCAAAACATACTCATTAGCTAAACGCCGCATCTTCCATGACGGATAGCGATAGTTTGTCTCTCCCCAATGAACATAGACGACAGAGGTTACTCCGTGCTTTCTATTCTTTGCGAGGGCGCCCAGCAACTCTTCGGACTCGGCATCGCAACAACGAACACCATCTTGCGATACCAGGTCAGTGACCGCGCCGGTCTCCGCTTCTACGACAAAAAAAACTTCTACCTCTCTACCCGCCGCCGTCCTAAAAGTCACGCTACTATGGGATCCACTCTTATCGCGGAACCCCACAACTTCAAACCCACTCGCTTTCAAAGCATTTACTAAAGACTCAAACGCTCGCTCACCGTAGTCGTGAACATGATTATTCGCAACTCCGAAGTGCGTAACTCCGACTCTTTTAGCCAGCGTCAAACTGTTAAGACCTTGTCCGAGATAAACTTTATTTTTCTCAAACTTAGAGACCTCGTTCACGACACCCTCATAGTTCCCTATAACGATGTCGCCGGGCGCAAAAGGAGAGTCGAGCAGCGACAAATCTCCTTCGCCTCTCACCGAAAAATCTCCAATAAACCACGCTTTCATGCGATGCCTCGCCCGTAGTAGGCAATCAAGTCGCTATAAAGCGAATCTGCATTCCAATCTTCCACGAACCTACTTCTTGGCAAGCTCCCTGCGGCGTCCGCCGCTTGCAAAATCATCGCTTTCTTCATCCCTGCAGCTAAGTCCACCGCACTATCGGGCTTAACGAGCACAGCAAACTCCGCCTGATCCAGGTAGCGCCGCTGAGGGGGAAGGTCGCTCGCAACGATATATAGCCCAGCAGCCGCATACTCAAACATCTTCGTCGCGGGGTTTCGATGAAACTTCTTCATGTCCTTTAGGGGAATAACGCCAACCTTGCAGGCGCTCAACTCCGCGGGGACTCTCCTGTAAGGGACACGTCCGGTGATCTCAAGATCAACGTTGGCTGCACGAGCTATTGAAGCGAGTTCAGATCCCAACTCGCTCCCTGGATCTCCAATCAACCGCGCCTTTCCTGTCCACCCTACTTCGCGCTTTAGAATTCCTAAGGCCTCGACGAACTCAATGACACCAGTTCTCCGTGACATTGAACCCAAAATACAAAAATCGGCTTCCTTAGCACTTATTTCGTCCAAGCCACCTACACCCGAAAAGTCCTCTAGACGGGGGAAGTTTGGGAACAAAAAGCAGTTCTTGGCCCCCCACTTTCTGTACTTTTCTTCCAGCCAGTGGTCAGAAACTGAAATGCCGCCAAAAACCTTCGCTCCCCAATACTCCATCAAGAGCGTGGACTTTGCTAAACCATATCGGAAAAGCAGAGGAATCTCTGTTTTGTGCTCCAATAGTGAAGTAGGCATATCCTCGCGACAATCATAGAAAACCTTAACTCTTGTAAACTGCGCAAGAAAAATTGCTAGCGGCAAGAACTCAACACTGCAAATCTGTACTGCATCTGGCTTCCAACTCAAGACTCTATTTAGTAAATTTAGCCCACCTGTCAGCCTAGTTAGTCGGCGCACGCCCTTAGGCAAGACCGTGCATATCAGATTAGTGAAGACGCTTGGCGGGTTATCTCGACAAAAGAAGTTTACTGACCATCCCGCACGAGTCAGCGCACCAATTTCCTTGTAGTAATACCGGTGATCATCCGCAGGCCCTACTGACGCCACTACGATAATTTTATAAGTCATTGTAGGAGACTCTCTCAATACTCAGTTCAGCCAGAAGACTCAAAAAGCGTTCATCGCTCAAAATTGAAAAGTCTGAACGACGCCGTTGCTGCATCTCAGGCGACTGATTTAGAACACCACCGCCTAAACTAGGATGACAACTTAGCTCCGCCGTGCTCTGCTCCCCCCACACACCATCAGACGCATAACATCTAAATAGCCTCTCGAAGTCTTGCCACGACTCCACCTTTGGTATTCCAAAGCGCACAACTGGAAAACACAATTTTCTCGAACTGTAAATCCGTTCATTTAATCCAATTACGAATCTACGGTGAGCCGGCAATAACTTACCGGAGGAACCTCTTGGTGTTCGGACACGCGAAATTCCATGCCGCTGGGCCGCTTCTGCAACTTCGATTGCTATTGTGGGAAGTCGGGCAACATGGTGGTGCGTATCAAGATGTGAGATCCGCTCCGCTTTCGACAATACAGTTTCGATTTGCGCATCGAACTCGTGAGCGATATCCCTCTTTCTGAGGGAAAGCATAAAACTAGACAGATTATTTAAGTTTATTGCCTTGAAATACCCTGTTTCTAAATTCACTAGGGCGCTATTTTTGGTCTGGGGCGAAACAGGCTTTCCCGTGCTTATATTCAAGTGAACACCTACGGAAACTGCCCTCCCCTCGTTCGTCTGAAATCTGCAATCGTCCAACGACTCAATACACCCTGCCATTGCCGAAACACTAGTTAGAGAGCCATGCAACGCAAGTGAATGACATGCCTTGTTTATATCTTTGTCCCAACCGTAGTCATCTGCATTAATTATTAGAAATCTAGTCATACCTTAAATACCTTAATGACAATATAGATTAACGAGATGTACGCCAAACCCATTGAGACCACAAGACTTAAAACTGCTTGAAGAGCGCTCGCCTCTAAAAAAACTACACATATGAACGAAACGACGCACAAGAGCAGAAGCCTGAGCACCTCCCATTTCATCTGAGCCTGTGAATTCTGCGTAACGACGAGCGCCTGAGATATTGGTATCACAAAGAACGAAATCAGAAATGCCGGCCAAATGACATATAGATAATCAAGTGCGAAAATCCACTCTATCAAGTAGCTCTCAACAAGCAAGCTCGCGAGCAAAACAACAACCCCATAAACAGGCAAACTAATTAAGAACCCAATCTTTAAATACTTATACAAAATACCTCGAACAGCCGCTCCGGAACGATAGCTTGCGCTAAACTCACTCAAAAAGTACGGCTGTAGAGCTTGAGATACAATTCGAACTGGAGCGCTCAATATTTTGTAAGCCACACCTACCGCAGCAGAAGCCTGGGCGCCAAAGAAGATTCCGGAAAATATAACAATGAACTGCACTGACAATCCATTGAACAGAACGGACAAATTTGAAAGAAAGAGATCTTTGATCCGAACAACATTCCAGTTTATTCTCGTCACCCTCAATCTGGGCATAGCAGGGCAGCGCCCTTTTTTATTCTCTATAAATAAAACAACAGCAAAGAAGAGCCGAGCAAGGACATCACTTAATAGAAGTGCTTCTATAGAGCCGCCTAAATAAACGAAGAGTGGCTGAAAGAGACCATAGACAATCCCTTGAGCAAGTCTTGCGTCTATTATTGCACCTGGATTTCCTTGATAGATTGCGATCGCTTGATGGATATTTGACCAGCCTTGGAAGTAACTGGCAGCAAATAGGGCTAGTGCGAAGCTGAGGGTTAAGTAACCTCCAAGTACGCCAACTGATGACGCGAACACAAGGAGACCTGTGGTGACGGTCAGCGCCACCCCTGACAGTTTAAAAAACTCTTCGCAAACTCCCGCATCCTTTGCTGCCGGAGCAACCATTTCTGCCCGAATGGTTAGCAGAGGGGTAATCAGAGTGACAACCGCCACAAAAACTGCATAGATACCGTAGGATGCAGGGTCAATAAACTTCAGAGTAAACGGAATTCCTATTAGAGGCCCAATATAGCCAATTCCATTTTTTAAGACGGCAATTTTTTTTTGATCTCTCTTCACAGAAAAAATTTTCCACGCAGGGTCAGCTTAAGAAAAACCAGTCACTGAAACCACTAACCTTCCTGTTTGTAATGTCATGAAGCAAAGGGGTGCTTAGCGTTATAGAAGCAAACGCTTAGCTTCGGACAAAGCTGAGACATTAATTCTTGAAAAGTCAGTTACCTTAAGCAACTGGTTTTTTATGTTGATTACATTATGGAAAGAACTACAGCCTGAGATCAGCGGCGTCGCGCGGCATCACATACTTGAGGTCATACACCACATGTTCCGGCTTGCCGAGGGCGCGAATCGCAGCCGGGCCCATGGCCTTGAACTGCTCATGCGCCACACCGACGATGATGGCGTCGTAGGCGCCCTGCCTGGGCGCATCGATCGGGGCAAGACCGTATTCGTGCTTGGCTTCGGCCACATCCACCCAGGGGTCGTATACGTCGGCTTGGATGTTGTACTCGCCCAGCTCCTTGACGATGTCGACGATGCGGGTGTTGCGCAGATCCGGGCAGTTCTCCTTGAAGGTGAGGCCCATGACGAGCACACGCGCGCCTTCGACGGTGATGCGGCGCTTGAGCATGGCCTTGACCAGCTGCGACACCACATAGGCGCCCATGCCGTCGTTAAGGCGCCGGCCGGCCAGGATGATCTCGGGGTGGTAGCCGATGGACTGCGCCTTGTGGGTGAGGTAGTAGGGGTCCACGCCGATGCAGTGGCCGCCCACCAGACCGGGACGGAAGGGCAGGAAGTTCCACTTGCTGCCGGCGGCTTGCAGCACGGCTTCGGTGTCGATGCCCATCTTGTTGAAGATGATGGCCAGCTCGTTGATGAGGGCGATGTTGACGTCGCGCTGGGTGTTCTCGATCACCTTGGCGGCTTCGGCCACCTTGATGCTTTCGGCCTTATGCGTGCCGGCGATGATGATCTGCAGGTAGAGGTCGTTGACCAGTTCGGCCACTTCGGGCGTGGAGCCGGAGGTGACTTTCTTGATGGTGGAGACGCGGTGTTCCTTGTCGCCCGGGTTGATGCGCTCGGGGCTGTAGCCGGCAAAGAAGTCGACGTTGAACTTGAGGCCGGAGAATTCTTCCAGCACGGGCACGCAGTCTTCTTCGGTGGCGCCGGGGTAGACGGTGGATTCGTAGATGACGATGTCGCCCTTCTTGAGCACCTTGCCGATGGTCTCGGAGGCTTTGATCAGCGGCGTCAGGTCGGGCTGCTTGTGATCGTCGATGGGCGTGGGCACGGTGACGATGAAGACGTTGCAGGCGGCCAGGTCAGCGGCGTTGGCGCTGTAGTGCATGCCGGTGGCTTCGCGCATTTCTTCGTCGGAGACTTCCAGCGTGGCGTCGTGGCCGGCTTGCAGGGCTTTGATGCGCGCCTGATGGATGTCAAAGCCGAGTACGTCGCGCTTCTTGGCGAATTCGATGGCGAGGGGCAGGCCTACGTAGCCCAGGCCGATGATGGCGAGTTTGATCTGGTCGAGAGTAGGGAGTGTGTTCATCTGGATTAGCTCTGTGGAAACGAGAGGTTCAGGGTTTGGGGATGATGGTGTCGGGTGCGGGCGCGAGCGCGCGAGCGCGCTTTTCGGCGGCTTGGGCCTGCACTTGCGCGTGCGCGACCCTGAGATTGACGTCCTGGTCGAGGATGCGGCCGCGATGCACATAGGTGAAGGACTCTTCAAGCAGCAGGCGCTTTTGCTTGCGACGGTCGCGACTGCGTTTCTCGAAGCGCTCATCGCCGCTTAGGGGGGTGGCGCGACGGTCGTTGAAGGGGTCGCGGTGAACGTAGCTACGGATGAAAACGCCACTGTGCGGGTGTAGCGCCTTGCGGATGAGGCGCAAGTAGTCGACCTGTTGCTTCAGCGGTGCGGCTTCGTCTTCCAGCAAAATTTCGACCACTGCATAGCGCAAACCGGGTGTGCCGTCAGGATTGGTCTGCTCATACAGACGCGTGCGAAAAGCGGTTTTTTCGCCTAATTGGGGGGCGATCAGGGCGTTGATCTGTTCCACGTGCTCGAGCTTGCAGTTGCCAAAAAACACACCGCAGTTGCCGGCCGGGGTGAGATTCAGACGGCGGTGAATGGCGCGCAGTGCCGGCACGAAGCGCCACGGCCTGGCCGTGATGCCGAGGTAGGCGGCAAACACGCACAGAAAGGCGAAGAACATCAGCCCTTCCGAAGCGCCCCATTGCAAGGCCAGCACGCCCACGCTGCCCAGCCCGAAATGCAGCAGGCCAATGGTGGTGACGACGTTCTCGACCCGAAAACCCGCGCGCTGCAGCAAGTGGTGCAGATGGTTGCGGTCGGGGGTGAAGGGGGACTGCCCCAGCCACACGCGGCGCAGCATGACGCTGAGCGTATCGACGAGCGGAATGGCAAACAGCCACAGTGCGGCCACCGGGCTGATGAGTGCGCCCTGCCCTGCACCCTCGACGCGGCCATTGCCCACTGCGCCCGTGTCCTGCGTGAGGGTGATGAGCAGCCACACCACGATGAAGCCCAGCATCATGCTGCCGTTGTCCCCCATGAAGGTGCGAGCGCGGTGTTGCGTGCCAAAGCGCAGGTTGAACCACAGAAAGCCCAGCACGCCACCCAGCGTGGCCATGGCCAGCAGGTGCGTGGCGCCGCTGCCGGACAGGCCGGTGATCACGGCCACCAGCACCAGCGTGCCGGCGGCGATGGTGCCGGCCAGGCCATCGATGCCGTCGACCATGTTTTGGGCGTTGATGCCGCCGATGGTGGCGAATACGGTAAACGGCACGGCCAGCGCGCCCAGTGAAACGTCGCCGGTAAACACCAGGTCGCCCAGGCTAGTCAGCGACACACCGCCGCCGTACACCATCAGGAAGGCAAGCGCGGCCTGCACTACCAGGCGGATTCTGAAGCTCAGCTTCCAGCGGTCGTCGGCCAGGCCCACCAGAAACATCACCAGGCCGCACACCAGCAGCGACAGCCATGCCGTGCCTTGCGCCGGGTAGTAAAAGAACAAGGCCGCCACCGCCACCAACAGGGCCGCGACCACGCCAAAGCCGCCGACGAAGGGGGTGACGTGTTCGTGTTGTTTGTGTTCACCGGGGTGATCGACCAGCCCGACGCGCGGCGCCAGCGCGATCATCAGCCGGATGATGATGGCCGATGCAGCCGCAGCCAGTATTAGAACGACGAGTCCGTCCATGTCAGGACTCTCCTGTGTTTTTCATTGAAGTTATGCGCTTGTTTGTGGCGGTGGCGGTGGCGGGTCGATCGGCGTTAAAGGCTCGCGGCTTGCGCCGCTCCTACAGGGAGGCAGGTGCTGTTTTTGTAGGAGCGACGCAAGTCGCGAGGTGTTGCGTTTGTGTGTGGCGAAGGCGGTTGGTGGGTCGTCGGCGTTAAAGGCTCGCGGCTGGCGCCGCTCCTACAGGGGGGCAGGTGCTGGTTTTGTAGGAGCGACGCGAGTCGCGAGGTGTTGCGTTTGTTTGTGGCGAAGGCGGTTGGTGGGTCGTCGTCGTTAAAGGCTCGCGGCTTGCGCCGCTCCTACAGGAGGGTGTCAAGGCGTTCAAGGCGTGGGGCGTGGAGGCGGTCACGCTCAGGCCTTGTATTGGTACTGGTAATGGTAGCCATGCTGCCCGAAGCGGTGGCGCTGACGGGTCAGGTCTAGGCCGTTGAAGACGAAGCCCTTGACCTCGACACCACCCTGCGCCAGGCGCTTGACGGCTTGTTCGAGTTCGCCCATGGGGTGACGGCCGGCGCGCACCACCATGAGGGTGGCGCCGGTGAGGCGGCCGATGATGGCGGCGTCGGACACAGCCAGCACGGGCGGGGCATCGACGATGAGCACGTCGCACTGTTGTTCCAGGCTGCGCAGCATGGCGCCAAAGCGCTCGTGCATCAGCAGCTCCGACGGGTTGGGCGGGATCTGACCGGTGGTGACAATGGCCAGGCCGGGCACTGTGGTTTGGCGCACGACGGCTTCGAGCGTGGCCTTGCCAGTGACATAGTCGGACACACCGCCGGCGCGCGGCAGGCCGAATTCCTTGTGGATGTGGCCCTTGCGCATGTCGGCATCGACCACGATGACGCGCTTGCCGCTTTGGGCCAGCACCGCGCCCAGGTTCTTGGAAATGAAGCTTTTGCCCACATCGGGCGCCGGGCCGGTGATGAGCACCGAGCCGCGATCTGCGCCCAGCAGCGCGAAGTGCAAGGTAGTGCGCAGGCTGCGCAGGCTCTCCACCGCGTTGTCGTCGGGGTGGCTGGTGGCGAGCAGTTCGCCCGAGCCCTTGCCGCGCTTGACGCGACGGTCGAGCTCTTCTTCGGCCTTGCTCTCGGGCACGGTGGCGTACACCGGCAGCGACAGCTGGCGTTCGATGGCGTCGGGGTCTTCCACCACCACGCGCAGCGCGCGGATGGCCCACACCAGGCCCAGGCTGGCCAGACCGCCCAGCACGCCGGACAGCAGCACGATGAGCGCCTTGCGCGGGGCGATGGGGAATTGCGCGGTGACGGCGTCGTCGATGACGCGCACGTCGCCCACGGTGCCGGCGCGGGCCACGCGCAGCTGCTGGGCGCTGTTGAGCAGGTTGGTGTACAGCGCGGTGGACACCTCCACGTCGCGGTGCAGGCGCAGCGCGGTCTGCTGGGTGTCGGGCAGGCGGGAGACGTCCTTGTCCAGCGTGCTACGCAGCGCGCGCAGGCGCGAGATCTGCGAATCCACCGCCTGCACCTGGGGGTGTTCGGCGGTGAAGCGCTGGCGCAGCTCGTCGCGTTTTTGCTGCAGGATGACGATGTCCTGGTCGACCTTGACCACCGAGCTGAGCATGGATTGGGTTTCCATGGTCAGGTCGATGGAGCCGCGGGTCTGGCGGTAGTTGTTGTAGGCGGCTTCGGCGGTGTCGAGCTGGCGCTTGAGCTCGGGCAGCTGCAGCTCCAGGAACTTGAGCGTGGATTCGGCTTCGGCCGAGCGGTATTCCACGTTCTGGCGCACGTAGGCGTTGAGCACTTCGTTGAGCACCGCCGCCACCTGCGCGCGGTCGGTGCCGGTGAAGGCGACTTCGATGACGTTGGACTGGCGGGCGCGCTCGCGCACTTCCATTGATTCACGCAGGTCGGCGATGGCGCTGGCGTCGCTGCGACGCATGACATTGAAGCGCGTGCCGGGGCGGGCGATCAGTTCGGCCACGAACAGGCTGACGCGATCGGTTTCGACCGGCTCGCCCACCCTGCCCTGGACGATGACTTCGCCCTCTTCACCCAGCAGGGTGAAGTGATTGTCTTCTGCGGCGATGAGGGTGAGCGGCAGGCCGACCAGCTCAGCAGGCACTTCCAGACTCTGCACGGTGATGCGCTCGCCACCCCAGGCGTAGCTGCTCAGGCCCAGCAGCGGCGCGGCGATATCGTCGCCATTGCCAAAACGGCGCGCATAGGCGCTGCCGATGATGGGGGCGTAGTCCGGCTGGGCAACGACGCTGAGGTTGAGGCGCTCGACGACGCGGGCCAGGATCATGCGCGAGCGCAGGATTTCAAGCTCGGCCGCCACCGAACTGTTGTCACCCAGCACGCCTTCGACATCACGCAACGCGGCAATGCCGCCCTTCATCTTGCCTTTGTCCTCGACCTGCAGCAGGGCGTCGGCGCGGTAGATGGGGGTGGACACCAGCGCCACGAACACCCCTATCGCCACCGCCAGGGTGGTGACGGCGAGGATGAGCCACTTGTATTCAAGCAGGGTGGCGATGATCTCGCCCAGGTTGATGAAGTCGTCTTCGTCGTTCCGCATGGATCTGGCGCGACCAGCATTGTCGGCATCAGCCACAGCAGAAGGTGCAATTTCTCGACGCACAGGTAAGGGTTCCTTTGGGGTTGTACAGGTGCAAATGTTTGCAGATTTCAAATAAGGCCGCAGGGGTGGGTCGGCGGTTTTTCGTCGGGGCGATGATCTGTCGGGGCGGTTGCTATGTCGGGGCGTCGCTCCTACAAAAGTCAAAACCTCTCCAGCTGCCTTGCTGCTACCAAACCGTTGTCGCGGCGTTTTCCCTGTAGGAGCGGCGCGAGCCGCGAGCCTTTGACCTTGGTTGGTGCGCGCACGGCGTTTGTTTAAAAGCTCGCGACTTGCGTCGCTCCTACAAAAGTCAAAACCTCTCCAGCTGCCTTGCTGCTACCAAACCGTTGTCGCGGCGTTTTCCCTGTAGGAGCGGCGCGAGCCGCGAGCCTTTGACCTTGGTTGGTGCGCGCACGGCGTTTGTTAAAAGCTCGCGACTTGCGTCGCTCCTACAAAAATCATCAAGACCTCTCGGCTTGCCTTGCTGCTACCAAACCGTTGTCGCGGCGTTTTCCCTGTAGGAGCGGCGCGAGCCGCGAGCCTTTGACCTTGGTTGATGCGCGCACGGCGTTTGTTAAAACCTCGCGACTTGCGTCGCTCCTACAAAAATCATCAAGACCTCTCGGCTTGCCTTGCTCCTACCAAACCGTTGTCGTGGCGCTTTCCCTGTAGGAGCGGCGCGAGCCGCGAGCCTTTGACCTTGGTTGGTGCGCGCACGGCGTTTGTTAAAACCTCGCGACTTGCGTCGCTCCTACAAAACCGTCGACTCTACCAAAGCCATTACTGGCGGCCGCTGAAGAGCGGGTAGCGGGTGTCGCTGATGAGGTTGAGCATTTGCGAGGTAGGCAGGATGTTGCTGACCACGCGGTTCCAGCGCGCGATGGCGGCGACGTCGACGTAGACGATGTCGCGCGGGCGCAGGGGGAAGCGTTCGGCGAGCAGCAGGGCGTCGGCGTTGCTGGCGTTGAGGTGGAAGAGTTCGGAGCTGCCGGTGTCGCTGCGCATGACGTAGATCCAGCTGGCGTCGGCGGTGATCTGGTTGACGAAGCCGGCTTCGCTGAGGGCTTCGGCCAGCGTGGTGCGGCGCTTGTTCATGACGAAGGAGCCCGGCGTCTTGACCTCGCCGAGCACGAACACCTTGTTGAGCTGGCGGTCGGGGACGTTGACGATGTCGCCGGGCAGCAGAGAGACGTTTTGTGAGACGTCGCCGTCTTCGTACAGGGCTTGCAGGTCTACGCGCCAGGTCTCGCCCGCGCGCGTCAGCAGCACGTTGCCGTGGTCGGCCTCGCCGGTGATGCCGCCGGCGCGGTTGATGGCCTCGAGCATGGTCATCTGGATGTCGTTGATGGGCTGCAGGCCGGGCTGCTTGACCTCACCCACCACATACACGCGCTTGCTGCGGAAAGAGATGATGCGCACATCGAGCTGGACGTTTTCGATGACCTTGGACAAGCGCTGCGAGAGCATGTCGCGTACTTCGCGCGTGGTCTTGCCCGCCACCTTCACCGTACCAGCAAAGGGGAAGAAGATGGTGCCGTCGTCGGCGACCAGGGTGCCGGATTGCTCGGCCGAGCGGTAGGAGCCGGCCGGGATGGTGATCTCGGGGTGATCCCAGACGATGACGTTGATGATGTCACCGGGGCCGAGCTCGTAGTCCTGATGCATGAGCCCGAAGTCGGGCACGGTGGACTGGCGGGCGGCGGTGCGCCCCCCCGCGCCGGTGCTGCGAAAGCTGGATTCGAGGTCGCGCACCTGGGCGATGATGAGATCGGCGGTGATGGGCGTGACCGTGACGTTGGCGGGGACTTGCTCGGCAAGCGCCTTGTCCTGCCCCGCGACGGGCAGCGCCACCGAGGATTCCTTGCGCATGTCCCAGCCCGATGTGCCGGGCACCAGCGCGCAGGCTGACAGTGTACTTACCAGACCTGCGATCAGGCCCGCCTTCAGCAGCTGCTTGCGCGCTGCGATCCCCCGCCGCAGCGACGCCATGGTCATCGATTCGCCTTTCATCAGCCCACCCCGTTCAAACTACTGAATGTTTGTGGATGACGCATTCGCACCATTCCATCTAAAAAACACCAGAATCACGATAAAAATCAGGACTCTGGCTACAAAAAATCAAAATCGTGCTTATCTGTTCAGGCTGTCAAATCCAGCGTATTTCTTATTTATCAGTGCTTTGCGAGGCGCAATGATACACGCTCAACGGCATATCGAGCCCGCATCATTTCGTGATCATGGGTATTAGTTCCTGTGTCCGCGCAGGATTCAACACCTGCTGCACAGCCCGCCGAAGCCGCAGGCCAGAGCCGTTCAGGATGCCTTGCGAGGATGGAATCGTCCAGCGCATGGGAGGCGCACTTGCCAGGTTGGGCTCAGGAAACGGGAAAGATCGTGCTTCAGTTCTGTTGCATGTAACACAAGAAGATCGTAGATTGTTCCATGTAACATCAGGGAGATGAGCATGGCACACGTCAATTCAAGAGTTCAGAAGCACCGCGACGCCCTTCGCATGGCGGGCTTGCGCCCGGTGCAGATCTGGGTGCCGGATACGCGCCGTCCAGACTTCGCGGAGGAATGCCGTCGCCAGTCGCGCCTTGCCGCTGAGACGGACAAGGCCGACGCCGACCTGCAGCACTTCATGGATGAAGCCCTGGCTGACGTGGACGGCTGGACGGAATGAGGTGGGGCGATTTCGTCACCATCGCCATGCAGGACGACTTCGGCAAGCCACGGCCCGCCTTGGTGATTCAGGCCGACCATTTCGACGAGCACGCCACCGTTACCGTGCTGCCGGTGACGAGCACGCTGGTGGATGCACCCTTGTTTCGGATCACGCTGGTGCCGGATGCCGCCAACGGCTTGCACAAGCCTTCGCAAGTCATGGTGGACAAGGCGATGACCGTGAAGCGCGACAAGCTGGGGCCGGCCTTCGGACGCATTGATGGTGATGCGCTGGTCGAGCTTGAGCGTTGTCTGGCGGTGTTCCTTGGCATTGCCAAGTAGATAGGCAGCGACAGCCCGGGCTTGTCTGCTGCGCCTGCCTTATTCGACCAGCACAGCATCCACCGCGCCGCGCAAGGCGTTGCACACGATGATGCGCTCGGCGTGGCGCAGGTCGTCGAGGCTGAGCGCGGCCTCGCGCGCGTTCCAGGTCGGATCGTCGAGCAGCACGCTGCGCATCACCCCCGGCAGCACGCCGGCGCCCAGGGGCGGGGTGAGCCACTGCCCGCGGACGAGGGTGAAGACGTTGCTGCGTGCGCCTTCGGTGAGCTGGCCATGGGCGTTGAAGAACAGCATGTCGAAGGCGCCGTGGCGGCTGGCGTGGGCGATGGCGTCGTCGTAGCTCTGGCGCAGCGTGGTCTTGTGCCCGATGAAGGCCGCCAGCTGCGGCACGGAGCCGGGCGACGGCCTGAGCGCAGCGCCCCTGCCCTGCCCTTGCAGCAGCACACGCACCGGGCCGGGCGGCAGGGCTTCGAGCCTGGCGGCGAGCAGGCGGGTGCTGCCGTCGTGATGCAGGTCCAGACGCAGGCGGTAGTCCTGCCCGGGGGCGAGGCTGGCGCAGTGTTGCTCCAGCGCGTCGACGATGGCGCTGCGCTGGAAGCCAAAGCCCAGCGCCTGGGCGCTGGTTTGCAGGCGTTGCAGGTGGCGTTCGAGGTGGCGGATGCCGCGCTCGCGACTGGCGAGCATGGTCTCGAAGAGCGCAAAGCCGGGGTCCAGCGCGGTGAGAAAGCGCGCCTTGAGCAGGCATTCGTCAAATTCGTCCTCGGCGCGGCTGTCGATGACGATGCCCGCACCCACGCCCATCACGCCTGCACGCAGGCCGGTTTCGTCCGCTGCATCGAGGCTGAGGGTACGGATGGCGACCGACAGACAGAAGTCGCCGCAGGCCGGGGCGCTTGCAGGCAAGTGCGCGCCGGCCGGTGGCGGCTCTATCCAGCCGATGCTGCCGGTGTACAGGCCGCGCGGAGTGGTCTCGAGCTCGCCAATGAGGTGCATGCTGCGGTGCTTGGGAGCGCCGGTGATGGAGCCGCAGGGAAACAGCGCGCGCAACACCTCGGGGAAGCGGATGTGGGGGGCGAGCTCGGCTTCGACCGTGGACGTCATCTGGAACACGGTGGCGTAGCGTTCGACCTTGAACAGCTTGGGCACGCGGACCGAGCCGGTGCGCGCGATGCGACCCAGGTCGTTGCGCAGCAGGTCGACGATCATCACGTTTTCGGCGCGGTTCTTGCTGTCGTGGCCGAGACGGTGGGCGATCTCGCGGTCGGCGGCGCTCTCCCCGTCTGCGCTGCCATCACTCTCGCCGCTGCCCTCCCCCTCGCCAGGCTGGGCGCGCGCGGCCGTGCCCTTCATCGGCCGTGCCTGCAGGGTGCCGCCACGGTTGCGCAGGAAGAGCTCGGGCGAGCACGACAGGATGTGCCCGCCCTCCGCCCCGTCCGCGGCCGGCGGCAGCGCGATGAAGGCGCCAAAGCCCACCGGCTGACGCATGCGCAGGCGGCGGTAGAGGCTGACCGGCGCGCCGAAGCTGCGAAAGTGCAGGCGGTAGGTGTAATTGATCTGGTAGCTCTCGCCTTCGCGGATGAGGGCGTGAATGCGTGAGATGGCGTCGCTGAAGGCGTCGCGGTCGACGCTGGGGCGCAGATCAAGGACGCCGGCCGCGGTGGGCAGACTCGATACTGAATTGAGCAGCTCGCCGCCGAGTTCGTCCGCTTCGCGCTGGGCGAGCCAGCTATCGGTCTGGGCGCTGTCAAGCTTTTGCAGCTGCGCGAACATCATCACCCGCAGCGCGCCGGCGGCCGCAGGCGCGAGGTGTTGGTGGCCGGCCTGCAGCAGGCGCGCACCCCACTCGTAGTCGATCAGCACAAGCGCGTGCAGGCCTGCGCCCATGTCAGCCGCGACCGCCTGCCAGCTGGCGTCGAGCGTGTCGGGGTCGGTGCAGCGATGCTCGCGCACAAAACCGGTATACAGCCGGCTGCTGGGCTGGGCCGCGCTGGCGTGGCAATCGTCGAGCAGGGCGAAGCAGTACTCAGGGGACGGGGGCAACATCAAGAACGTGTTCGACCGATCAAGCGGGTTTGTCTTCGGCGGCCCGGCGTACAGCTGGCAGTTGCTTGAGCAACTCCGGGAGCCATTCTTGAACGGTCTCCCACACTAGATCGAGGTTGACGTCGAAATAGCCGTGGGCCATGCGGTTACGCATATTGCGCATGCTGCGCCACGGCACTTCGACGTGTGCCAGGGTGAACTCGACGTAGCCATCCATAACCTTCGTGGCTGCCTCGCCGATGATGATGAGGCTCATGATGACAGCCTGCTGGGTGCGCCTGTCAGCCAGGAAGTCGTCTTTGGTCAAGCCCTCGATGAAGCTACGCGCGTCGGTTGCGGCCAGCTGTATGTGATCGAGATAATCGGGCAGCCGGTTCTCGTTCATACCGGCCGCGCCTCTGCCAGCACCTTGTCGCGGAACTTGGGCGGCAGGTCACCGGGTGTAAGCAGATCGACGGGTACGCCGAGTAAGGTTTCCAGCTCGTATTGCAAATCGCCCAAGTCCAATAGCGTCGCCCCGGGTAGCGCATCGACCAGCAGATCGATGTCGCTGTGGTCCTGATCCGTGCCATGAAGCACTGAGCCGAAGACGCGCGGGTTCGCCGTGCGAAAGCGGCTTACCGCTTCGCGCACTGCGCTTCGTTTCATGTTGAGTACGACGGACGGTCGCATGAGCAGCCTTTCTTGTCGAAACTTGGTCAGATGATAGGCAATCAAGCAGCAAGAGCAAGCACAGCACCGCCGCGCCCTACTCGAGCTCGCGCATCTTCTCCAGCGCCTGTTCCACGCGCTCCACGCCGATCACGGTGAGGCCGTCGATGGGGTGTTTGGGGGCGTTGGCGCTGGGGATGATGGCGGTGTCGAAGCCGAGCTTGGCGGCTTCGCGCAGACGGTCCTGGCCGCGCGGTGCGGGGCGGATCTCACCGGCGAGGCCGACTTCGCCGAACACCGCCAGGCCGCGGCGCAGCGGGCGGTCGCGCAGCGAGGACACGATGGCGAAGAGGATGGCGAGGTCGGCGGCGGGCTCGGTGATCTTGACGCCACCAACGGCGTTGACGAACACATCCTGATCGAAGCACACCACGCCAGCGTGGCGGTGCATGACGGCGAGCAGCATGGCCAGGCGGGTGGGCTCGAGGCCGACCGACAGCCGGCGCGGGTTGGGGCTGTGGGCGGCGTCGACCAGGGCCTGGATCTCGACCAGCAGCGGGCGCGTGCCCTCCTGGGTGATGAGCACGCAGCTGCCCGCGACCTGCTGCGAGTGCTGCGACAGGAAGATGGCCGAGGGGTTGGAGACGCCGCGCAGACCGCGTTCGGTCATGGCGAACACGCCCAGTTCGTTGACCGCGCCGAAGCGGTTCTTGAAGGCGCGGATGAGGCGGAAGCTGGAGTGGGTGTCGCCCTCGAAATAGAGCACGGTGTCGACGATGTGCTCGAGCACGCGCGGCCCGGCCAGGGTGCCGTCCTTGGTGACGTGGCCGACGAGGATGAGGCTGGTGCCGCTTTGCTTGGCAAAGCGCGTGAGCTGGGCCGCGCATTCGCGCACCTGGGCGACCGAACCCGGCGCCGACTGCAGCGCTTCGGAGTACACGGTCTGGATGGAGTCGATGACGGCGACCAGCGGCCTGGCCTCGCGCAGGGTGTGCAGGATGCGCTCGAGGTTGATCTCGGCCAGCATCTGCAGCTCGGACGGCGGCAGCTGCAGGCGGTGCGCGCGCAGCGCGACCTGTTCGCCGGATTCTTCGCCGCTGACATAGACCACCTTGTGCGCTGCGGCGAGGTGGGACAGCGCTTGCAGCAGCAAGGTGGATTTGCCGATGCCGGGGTCGCCGCCGATGAGCACCACCCCGCCCACCACCAGCCCGCCACCGAGCACGCGGTCGAATTCGTCCAGCCCGGTGGGCTGGCGCGATTCTTCGCGCGGCTGCAGCGAGGACAGTGAGCGCAGGCGGCTGGTCTCGCCGGCGAGCGCGGCAAAACGGCTGCCGGCCGCGGGGCCGGGCTGGATGACGGTTTCGGAGAGGGTGTTCCAGGCCTGACACTGGGGACACTGCCCCTGCCAGCGTGGCGCCTGCGCGCCGCATTCACTGCAGACGAAGGCCGACTTCGCCTTCGCCATCAGATCACGGCGTCCTTGTCCTTGGCCATGCGCGCGAACTCTTCGCACACATAGTCGGCGAAGGTGGTGATCAGGCGCGAGCGGAACTTGTCGCGCGGCAGCAGGACTTCGAGCGGGGTGTAGATGCGGGGCTCGAGGCGGATGGCGGCCAGGCGGCCTTCGAGCACGTCGCGACGGATGGCACGCTCGGAGGCGATGGCAAAGCCCAGCCCAGCGGCGGCGAGCTGCTTGATCGCGGCCAGGCTGCCGAGCTCGGCGCACAGGGTGATCTCGCTGCCGGCGATGCCCGCGGCTTCGAAGAACTCGTCGGCGATCTGGCGGATGCCGTTGCCGGGGTCGCGGTCGATGAAGGGGTGTGCGATCAGATCCTTGGCGCTGAGCTTCTTGAACTTGGCCAGGGGGTGGTCGGGGCTGCAGATGATCATCAGCTCGTCACGGGCGGCGCTGCGACGTTCGATGTTGTGCTGCTCGGTGACGATCTCGATGAGGCCGATGTCGAGGTCGCGCGCGGCGACGCGCTCTTCGGTGAGCTTGGAGTTGCCCACCACCACGCGCGGCAGCACGCGCGGATACTTGCGCTTGAAGCTCTCGAGGACGTCCGGCAGCCAGTAGGCGGCGATGGTGGTGCTGGTGCCGATCTTGATCTGGCCGGCGAGCTCGTCGGTCATCTCGGAGACGCGCGAGTCGAGCTCGGCCGACAGGCCGAGGATGCGTTCGGCGTAGGCGAGCACGATCTCGCCAGCGGGGGTGAGGCTGATCTTGCCGTGGCCGCGATCGAGCAGGCGGGTGTCGAAGTGCTCTTCGAGCTGCTTGATCTGGAAGGTGACGGCCGGCTGCGTCATGAAGAGATGCTCGGCGGCACGTGTGAAGGAGCCGTGTTTGGCCACGGCATGAAATACCTGGAGTCTGCGATCTGCCATGGTCTTGATAAGGAGTATTTATTGTTTGGATTAGATCACAAACGCAGGCCCTTGGCACGGTTCGGATCGGGGTCGAAGCGTCGCTGCAACAGTGACTTTGCAAGCGCATGTGATCAGCGTCCGCACGAGGGGGACTTCATCCATGTTATAAACCGCGCTCCCGACAACCGGTGCGCGGTACCTTCGATGCCGTTCGGCTTCTACATCATCATGGCAGCGCAGTTCTTTTCTGCGCTCGCGGACAACGCCCTGCTCATCGTCGCCATTGCCCTGCTGCGGGACATGGCGGCACCGTCGGAATACGAGCCGCTGCTGAAGCTGTTTTTCGTCATCTCCTATGTGGCGCTGGCGGCGTTTGTCGGCGCCTTCGCCGACTCCATGCCCAAGTGGCGGGTGATGCTGATCAGCAACACGATCAAGATCGGCGGCTGCCTGATGCTGTTCAGCGGCCTGCACCCGCTGCTGGCCTATGCGGTGATCGGCCTGGGTGCGGCGGCCTATTCGCCCGCCAAGTACGGCATCCTCACCGAGTACCTGCCCCACCGCCTGCTGGTGGTGGCCAATGGCTGGATCGAGGGCCTGACCGTGGGCGCCATCATCCTGGGCACGGTGATGGGTGGGGTGATGATCCGTGGCGACGTGGCCCAGGCCTTGATGGCGCTGAACATCCCCTTTGTGGATACGCCCTTCGAGGCCGGCGTGCTGGTGATCGGTTCGCTCTACCTGATCGCCGCCGCCTTCAACATGCGCATTCCCGACACCGGCGTCGACCACAAGCCGCTGAAGAACAACCCGATCTACCTCATCCACGACTTCAACCATTGCCTGCGCCTGCTGTGGCGCGACAAGCTGGGCCAGATCTCGCTGTCGGTCACCACCCTGTTCTGGGGTGCGGGGGCGACGCTGCAGTTCATCGTCATCAAGTGGGCGGAGCAACACCTGAGCATGACGCTGTCGGAGGCGTCGATGATGCAGGGGGTGGTGGCGCTGGGGGTGGCGGCGGGATCCATCCTGGCGGCACGCTATGTGACGCTGCGCAACTCGGTGCGGGTGATTCCGCTGGGCATTGCGATGGGCCTGGTGGTGATCTCGATGATCTTCGTCAACAACAAGTCGGTGGCGATCGCCCTGCTCGTCCTGGTGGGTGGGCTGGCGGGCTTTTTTGTGGTGCCGATGAATGCGCTGCTGCAGCACCGCGGCCACATCCTGATGGGTGCGGGGCATTCGATTGCGGTGCAGAACTTCAACGAGAACCTGTCCATCCTGGTGATGATCGGCGCCTATGCGCTGCTGATGTGGCTGGGGCTGTCGATCGACACCCTGATCGTGCTCTTCGGCCTGTTCGTCGCCGGCACCATGCTGCTGGTCAAGCGCAGGCACGAGGCCAACCAACGCGAAAACGACAACACCGTGTTGCTGGACGATCACAGCCACTGAGCGTGTCTGGCACGCTGAGGGCCACTGCGGGCCACTGCGGGCTAGGTCTGCTCGGCCATGAGGCGGCGGGCGAAGCACAGGTCGGCCCAGGCCTTGCCTTTGTCCTGCGGGTTGCGCAGCAGGTAGGCGGGGTGGTAGGTGACCACGACCGGGATGCCCTGGTAGTGCAGACGCTGGCCGCGCGCGGCGGCGATGTTGACGTCGGTGTTGAGCAGGGCGAGCGCGGCAGGACGGCCCAGGGCGACCAGCAGCCGGGGTTTGACGAGCGCGATCTGGCGTTCGAGATAAGGCAGGCAGGCGCCGATTTCGGCCGCTTCGGGAGTGCGATTGTGGGGCGCGCGGCACTTGACGGCGTTGGCGATATAGACATTTTCGCTACGCTTGAGCCCGAGCGCGGCCAGCATGTTGTCGAGCAGGCCGCCGGCAGGGCCGACAAAGGGCTCGCCGCGCTTGTCCTCTTCACTGCCCGGCCCTTCACCAACGAACATCCACTCCGCCTGCCGCTCGCCTGCGCCAGGCACGACCTGATTGCGGCGCTCGCACAGCACGCAGGCGCGGCAGGCCGCAATCTCGGCCTCCAGCGCTTCCCAATCGAGGGTGGCGATGCGCGCCGCGCGCTCGGGGTCGCTGCTTGCAGGCAGGGTGCGTGCGGAGGCGCGCACGGCGGCGGCTGCGCGCGCAGCGGGCGGGGTCGCAGCGGGGGAGCGGGATTCTGGCGCAGGCGCTCTGCGCTGTTCACGCGGACCCGGCGCTGGAGCGGGGATGTGGCTGGGCGCTGGGCGGCTGGCCGGGGCTGGGGCCGCGGACCTGGGGGCGGGTGCAGGGCTTGCGGCGGCGGGCACGGGTGGCGTGGCGGGCGGGGACGAAGGCGCGACCTCGTCATGCACGGCATCGCCATGAACGAAAGCCTCATGCGCGTCATCGTCGAGCGCAGCCTCAGCGTCCCTGGCGCTGCGCAGGCGCCAGATCGGCCCCAGGCCCATCTCACGCAGGACGGCGTCGCGGCGCGAGCTCAGGCGTGGGCGGGACCGGCGTGCTGGGGTGCTCATGTGCTCAGAGCTCCCTTCGCATCACGATGGCGTCCTCGCGGCCATTGAGCCCGGGGTAGTAGCCACGGCGGCGGCCGATCTGCTCGTAAGCCATGTCCTGGTAGAGCGCGAGCGCGGCGGTATTGGACGGTCGAACCTCAAGGAAGCACTGGGTGGCGCCCTGCTTGCGCGCTTCATCGTGCAACCAGGCCAGAAAGGCGCGGCCGTGCCCCCGACCCTGGGCTTCGCGTGCGATGCTGATGGTGAGCACGTGGGCTTCGTCGAGCACACGCAGCATGACCGCATAGCCGAGCTTGTCGGTGCCGGCGCTCATCACCCAGCTGCCATGTCCGGCGGCCATGGAGTCGAGGAAGTTGCCGCTCGTCCACGGGAAGGTGTGCAGCTCCACTTCACACGCGCTCACCCAGTCAAGGTGCTCTTCGCGCATCGGCGTGAAGCGATAGGCACTGGCCCCGCTCACGCCTTGCCCCCGCGTGCGAGGCGTTCGGCGGTGGTGAAGGCGACCTTGTCGCGCACGTAGAGCGGCGCCGCCAGCGCGGGCGCGAGCAGGCGCTGTTCGCGCACCTGGCGGACAGCCAGCAGGGCGACTTCGTCCGCGCGCGCGCACAACGCGTCACGGCAGTCCAGGAGCTGGTCGCCGAGGCGGGCGCGCAGGACATCGGGCCAGACGCGGAAGGCCGAGCCCGCTCCCAGCCAGGGCCCGGGCGGGATCTCGAGCGCCTCGGGCAGCGCACAGCGCACCGGCCCGAGGGCTTGCAGGCTGTCGGCCTGATCGCCTTCGAAAGCGGCGTAATAGAGCTCGCCCATGCGCGCATCGGTGGCGACGAGCACGCGCGGCGCCCGCGCCTGGAGTGCAATGGCGTCAAGGCTGCCAACCACGGCGATGCCCAGATCGGCCCCCAGCGCCAGCCCCTGGGCGACGCCACAGGCCAGCCTGAGGCCGGTGAACGCGCCCGGCCCGGCGCCAAAGGCGACGGCGTCGAGCGCGCCGATGGGCAGGCCGGCTTCGGCGAGCAGGTCGCGCACGTCGCGCAACACGGTCTGTGAGTGCTTGGTTGCACCGTCGATGCGACGGCTGGAGATCGCGCCGTCGATCAGGAGCGCGACGCTGGCCTGTTCGGACGAGGCTTCGATAGCGAGGATTTTCATGGTGGCGGTATTCTACTGGCTCGGCCACCGCCCCGGGTCAGGGGAAAGCTGGAGAAGGCAGCGGAAGTCGCAGCAGCGGCGGCCTTGTGCCCGGCGTGCCCGGCGTGCCCGCAGGCGCCGCTGCCGCCCACGCGCGCTCAGCGTCGCTGGCTGCGCGCGCTGGAGTGATCGGGGTAGGCGCCGCGCATGGCGTCGCGCAGGTCACGGTGCAGGGCGCTGCGTTCTTCGGCGTTGAGACGCCGGCGTTCGGTGGGGCCTGTGGGTTCGGCGCCGCGGTCGTGGCTGGAGACGAAGAGGCTGCGCAGGCTGGGCTGCTTGGGCTCCTGTTCTGCCATGTCCTGAGTCTGCAGATCCTGAACCGGCATGATCCGCGCCCGCCCGCCCTCCTCCAGCGCGTGCGCGGTGGCGCTCAGTGTCAGCAGGCAGACAAGCGGGCACACGAGCGCGGCGGGAAGGCACAGACGACTGCGGCGCGGCGGCGAAACGGGTGGAGTAAGGGCGAGCTTTGATTTCATTGGAATTCCATCCGGGCTGGTGCAGCCCGCGCAGCGCATCAAACACAATCGCGACCATACGTCAAAGCGCGGCATTCGGACAGTGCCGCAGGTCACGGCTGCAGGCGTTGTGTAAGGCGGCATTGCCTGCCGGCGCTGCGCTTACGAAGCGTTACCTGTGAGTTCAAGCCGGGGCCTGCGCTGGCACTGGTACGGCAGGGTTTTGAAGGTTACGATTTGGCCATGAACGGAAAAACACGCTTTCGGATATTGCTGGTGGACGACGACGCGCGCTTGCGCGAGCTGTTGTCTCGCTACCTCCTGGAACAGGGCTTCGCGGTGAAGGCCGTGGGCGACGCGTCGATGATGGACAGGGCACTGCACCGCGAGCATTTCGATCTCATGGTGCTGGACCTGATGCTGCCCGGCGAGGATGGTCTGGCCATCTGCCGGCGCCTGCGCGCGGCGGACAACGCCCTGCCCATCATCATGCTCACCGCCAAGGGCGATGACGTCGATCGCATCATCGGCCTGGAGATGGGTGCGGACGACTACGTGGCCAAGCCCTTCAACCCGCGTGAGCTGGTCGCGCGCATCCAGGCGGTGATGCGGCGCCAGCCGCAGACCTTGCCGGGCGCGCCCGCGGCCGAGAGCGAGCTCGTCGTCTTCGGCAGTGTGCGCGTCAATCTGGGGACACGCGCGCTCGAGCGCAATGGCGAGGAGATACAGCTCACCACCGGTGAGTTCTCCTTGCTCAAGGTCTTGCTGCAGCACCCACGCCAGCCGCTGTCGCGCGACAAGCTCATGGAGCTTGCGCGCGGGCGTGAATACGGCGTGTTCGATCGCGCCATCGATGTGCAGATTTCGCGCCTGCGCAAGCTGGTCGAGGACGACCCGGCCAAGCCGCGCTTCATCCAGACGGTGTGGGGCTTTGGTTACGTGTTCGTCCCCGATGACAGCAAGACCGCGGCTGAGGACAGCAAGGCCGCAAACGCGGCTGAGGACCCGGACGCAGCGGGCGCGGATGGGGCCGGGGCCGACAGCGGCGAGTGAACACGCCACACATCAGGCAAGGCCCGTCTGGCGCGGCAAGGCGCATCATGATCGCCTGCCTGCCCCGCACCTTGCTGTGGCAGACATTCTTGATGGTTGCGCTGCTGCTGATCATCGCGCTGGGCTCGTGGTCGCAGATATTTCGCTACTTCCAGGAGCCGGCGCGCGCGCGCGACGTGGCGCAGATGGTGGTGTCGGTGGTCAATCTGACCCGCACCGCACTCATCAACGCCGATGCGGGGCGACGCACCGACCTGCTCATCGAGCTCGCCGCCCTGGAAGGCATCCGCATTTACCCGGCCGAGGCTTCGGACGAGCTCGAACCGCTGAAGGCGACGCGGCCGATGCGGCTGCTGACCGACGACGTGCGCAGCCAGCTCGGCGCGCACACCCGCTTTGCGTCGCGCTGGAAGTCGCTGTCAGGGTTCTGGGTGAGCTTTCGGCTCGAGCCTGATGATCAGCTCGACGAGTACTGGGTGATGCTCCCCGGCGAGCGCATCGAGAACCCGAGCAGTTTCGACTGGCTGATGTGGGGGGTGGGCGCGCTCGTCGCTGCCATGCTGGGGGCGTATCTTATTGCCGCGCGCATGGGCAAGCCCTTGCGCCAGGTCGAGGACGCCGCCAAGCGTGTCGGCAGCGGTGAGACGCCGATGCCGCTGGATGAGTCGGGGCCGCAGGAGATCGCGGTGGTCGCCCATGCCTTCAACCAGATGACGAGCGCGCTGGCCCGCACCGACGCCGACCGTGCGCTCATCCTCGCGGGCGTCTCGCATGATCTGCGCACCCCGCTCGCGCGCCTGCGGCTGGGGGTGGAGATGTCGGGTGCGCCGGACTCCGAGGTCAGTGCGATGGTGTCGGACATCGAGGAGATGGATCGCATCATCGGCCAGTTTCTGGATTTCGGCCGCGGCACGCCGCAGGAGCCACCGCAGGCGCTGGACCTGGTGCAGCTCACGCGCGAGATCATCGAGCCCTACCGTCTGCGCGGTGTCGAGCTGCGTCTGGATGCGCCTGAGCGCCTGGTCGGGTGCGTGCGCCCGCTCTCGTTGCGGCGCGCGCTGGCAAACCTGATCGACAACGCCTTGCGCTATGCCGGTGAGGACTCGGCGCTCGATGTCAGTGTGGGCGTGCAGGAGGGGGAGTTGTGCATCGAGGTGGCTGACCGTGGGCCAGGGATTCCGGAGAGCGAGGTGGAGCGCATGCGCCACCCCTTCACCCGGCTTGAGAAGGCGCGCTCCAATGCCAAGGGCGCCGGGCTGGGGCTGGCGATCGTGGAGCGCGTGATGCGCGCGCACGGTGGCAGACTGGATCTGCTTGCCCGCGAGGGCGGGGGTCTGCGCGCGATCCTGCGCCTGCCGGGCGGCGGAAACGCCAGCGTCCGCGCTAGAATGCAATCCGCTCACCCAGGAGGGCAATGACACATGAGCATCGTCTTTCGCCAGTTGTTCGATGAACACAGTTCCACCCTGACCTATCTGCTCGCCGACGCCTTGTCGGGCGACGCAGTGCTGATCGACTCCGTCGCCGAGCAGGCCGCGCTGTATCTGGGCTTGCTGCAGGAGCTCAAGCTCAATCTCGTCTATCTCCTCGAAACCCATGCCCATGCCGACCATGTGACCGGGGCGGGCTTGATGAAGGAGCGCACCGACGCCTTGACCGCCACCGGCCGCCACACCGGCACGACTTGTGCGGATGTGCAACTCGCCGACGGCGACACCCTGGTGTTTGGCGATGAGCTCATCCGCGTCATCGCCACCCCCGGCCACACCCCCGGCTGTGTCAGCTACCGCTGGCGCCACTGCGTGTTCACCGGCGACGCGCTCCTGATCGGCGGCTGCGGACGCACCGACTTTCAGGGCGGCGACGCGGGCAGGCTCTACGACAGCATCACCCAGCGCCTGTTCGTGCTGCCGAACGAGACCCTGGTCTATCCGGCACACGACTACAAGGGCAGGCGGGTGAGCTCAATCGGGCAGGAAAAACTCACCAATGAACGCGTGCCCGGACGCAGCAAGCAGGCTTTCATCGAGCTCATGGACAACCTCAAGCTGCCGCCGCCACGGATGATCGATGAGGCGGTGCCGGCCAACCAGCGCTGTGGTGATCAGTACGCAATCATCGACATCCATGCTTCCTGAAGCTGTACGTGAACTTTGCGCGCGCGCGGCACAGGTGCACGCGGGCAGCGCACACCACAATCGCTATAATTCGGCCGCATGAAATTCCTCTTCGATCTCCTGCCAGTCATCCTGTTTTTTGCCGCCTACAAGTTCGCCGGTGCACAGCCCGAGGCTTCCCATGCCTTTGCCACGCATTGGCTGGGTGACAACATCGCGCTGACCCAGGCTCCCATCCTGATCGCCACCGCGGTGACGATCGTCGCCACCTTTGCCCAGATCGCCATTGTCTGGGTCAGGCACCGCAAGGTGGACACCATGCTGTGGGTCAGCCTGGCGATCATCGTGGTGTTCGGTGGCGCGACCCTGTTCTTCCACAACCCCACTTTCATCAAGTGGAAGCCGACCGCCTTGTACTGGCTGTTCGGGACGGTGTTGCTGGGCTCGGACCTGATGTTCGGGCGCAACCTGATCCGCAAGGCGCTGGAGGCTCAGGTCGCCTTGCCGGAGCTGATCTGGGGGCGACTGAACCTGGCGTGGGCGGGTTTCTTCGTTGCGATGGGCGTGCTCAACATCTATGTCGCTTACAACTTCAGCGAGGAAGCCTGGGTCAATTTCAAGCTCTTTGGCGGCATGGGTCTGATGTTCGCCTTCGTGCTGGGCCAGGGTTTTTACTTGTCACGCCACCTGGAGGAGGAAAAGAATTGATGTTTTACGCTCTGATCGGCGAGGATGCACCGGATTCGCTCGCGCGCCGCATGGCGGTGCGTGAGGAGCACCTCGCCCGCCTGCAGATGCTGAAGGATGAGGGCCGGCTGCTGATCGCGGGACCGATGCCGGCCATCGACGCGCCCGACCCGGGGCCGGCGGGCTTTGTCGGCAGCCTCGTTGTTGCCGAGTTCGACTCACAGGCCAGCGCCGAACAATGGCTGGCTGCAGATGCCTACGTCCGCGAAGGCGTGTTTGCGCGCTACAGCGTGCGTCCATTCAAGAAGGTGCTGCCATGAGCCAGGCCATTGCCGAACGCATTCACAGCTGTCTGGTCGAAGCCTTCGCGCCCGACGAGATCGAAGTCCGCGACGATAGCGCGCTGCATGCAGGACACGCGGGCGCGCGCGACGGCGGCGGTCACTACAGCCTGCGTATCATTGCCCCGGCCTTTGCCGGACGTAACACCGTTGCACGTCACCGCATGATTTATCAAGCCTTGGGCGATCTGATGATCAGAGACATTCACGCGCTCGCCATCAAGGCAAATACGGCCGCAGAGGCCACCAAGCAACCCACCTGAAGGAACATCGATGAAACGCTTTCCGAGCCGCCTTGCCATCGCCATGCTGGCTGGCTTTCTCGCCCTCCCCGCCGCGGCGGCCGATTCGATCGCCAAGGTCAATGGCGTCGCCATCCCGGCCGAGCGTGCTGAAGCGATGCTAGCCGAACAACGCGCCCAGGGCGCACCCGACAATGAACAGCTCAAGGGCGCCGTGCGCGAGGAGTTGATTCGTCGTGAGGTGCTCAGCCAGCAGGCCAAGGCGAAGGGCTTTGACAAGAAGGCCGACGTGCAGGCGCAGATGGATATGGCCAAGCAAGCCATCCTGATCCGTGCCTATCTGCAGGACTTCGTCAAGAACAACCCGGTGACCGACGCCGAGGTGCTGCAGGAGTACGAGACCATCAAGTCGCGCATGGGTGAGAAGGAATACAAGCCCCGCCACGTGCTGGTCGAGACCGAAAACGAGGCCAAGGCGGTGATCGCCAAGCTGCAGTCGGGCGTGGCGTTTGAAGAGGTGGCCAAGGAGTCGCGCGATCCGGGCTCCAAGGACCGTGGCGGCGAGCTGGGCTGGAGCAACCCGGCGATGTTCGTGAAGCCCTTCTCCGATGCGATGGTCGCACTCGAAAAGGGCAAGTACACGCCCACCCCGGTGAAGAGCGACTTCGGATACCACGTCATTCAGCTCGACGACGTGCGCGCCACGCAAACGCCCCCGTTCGAAGAGGTCAAGCCCCAGCTGCAGCAGCGTCTGCAGCAGCAGAAGGTTGAGCAGCAGGTGCTCGACCTGCGCGCCAAGGCCAAGGTGGAGTAAACGCCCCACGCGGCCGGCTTCGTGCTCGCCGCGCCTTGAATTGAAGAGAGACCGCAGCCCAAAAGGCGCGGTCTTTTTTTTGCGACGGAAGGTGTGCTGATCGTACTTCTGCTGCGTCCACCGCGGGCTGCCGGCCTGCTGGCGCGCAGCCCAAGGTCTGCTACGCCGGCAGCCAGCGCCTGAGCATCACCACGAGCTGGTCGCGGCTGTAGGGTTTGCTGAGGTAGTCGTCCATGCCCGCGGCGAGGCATCGCTCGCGATCGCCCTCCACGGCATTGGCCGTGAGCGCGATCACCGGCAGCGCATAACCCAGCTGCCCTTCATGCTGACGGCGGCGAATCTCGGTTGTGGCCTCAAAGCCGTCCATTTCGGGGAGATGGCAGTCCATCAGCACCAGGTCGAAGGACTCGCACGCCAGCTGCTTCAGCGCCGACAGCCCATCCTCGGCAAGGCTGCAAGTGAGGCCGAGCGATTCGAGCATTGCAGTGGCCAGCATCTGATTGACCAGGTTGTCCTCGACCACCAGCACATGTCCACGCAACTTCTCAGTGCGACCGGCGGCGGCCTGTGCAGGCGAGTCCTCCGAGGCGATGCGCCGCAGCGCCACGCTGCTCACCATGGCGTCGTCGAGATCGGACTGGCGCACGGGCTTGGTCAGCCAACGGTCGATGTACGCAACACGCTGATCGAAGTGGTCGGCACTGGCAGTGATGGAGGAGAGCATGAGCAGCGGCATCGCGGCGAAGCGCCCATCGGCCTTGATTGCCGCTGCCAGCTCAAGACCATCCATTTCCGGCATCTCGCAGTCAATGATCGCCAGATCGAAGGCAAGATCGTGATCGGCGGCGTGTGCCAGGGCGCGCAAGGCGGCCGCCCCGCTCTCGGCGCCGGTGCAAGGCATCGACCCGCCGCTGAGCTCGAGCTCGAGGGCCTCACGGCTGCTGGCGTTGTCATCGACCACGAGCACGCGCAGGCCCTGCAGCTGTTGTGGCCTGGGGTGCGCGACGCGGGCAAGGTCGTCCACCTTCATGAACGGAATCTCGAACGAGAACACCGAGCCCTGACCGGGCGCGCTGGCCAGGGCGATCTGGCCCTGCATCATCTCCACCAGCTGTCTGGCGATCGCCAAGCCCAGGCCGGTGCCGCCGTAGCGCCGCGTGGTCGAGCTGTCGGCCTGGGCAAAGGCGCTGAACACGCAGGAATGCAGGGCCTTGTCGATGCCGATGCCGGTGTCCCTGACCTCGAAGCGCAAGCGCGCCTGCTGCGCATCCGCGTGCACCAGGCTGACGCGAATGACGATCTCACCGCTGTGGGTGAACTTGACCGCGTTGCCCACCAGATTGGTGAGGATCTGGCGCACGCGCACGGGGTCGCCCTTGAGTTCGGGCGGCAGATCATGCGGCAGCATGCAGACCATCTCCAGGCCTTTGGTTGCGGCCGTGCGCGCGCAAAGGTAGCTCACGTCCTCCACGAGCTGGCGCGGGCTGAAGCTGATGTTCTCGATCTCGAGCTTGCCGGCCTCGATCTTGGAGAAGTCGAGCACGTCGTTGATGAGGCTCAGCAGGTGCTCGCCGGACTGGTACACCGCATCGGTGAAGCGGCGCTGTTGCGGGTTCAGCGGCGTGTTGTGCAGCAACTCGGTCATGCCGAGGATGCCGTTCATCGGCGTGCGAATCTCGTGACTCATGGTGGCGAGGAACTCGCTCTTGCTTCGACTGGCCGCTTCGGCGGCTTCCTTAGCGAGGGCAAGGTCATGCGTACGCGCGTGCACCATGTCCTCAAGACCGTCGCGCTGGCCTTCCACCTCACGGCGCGCGATGCGCTCGGCCTCCTCCGCGTCGCGCCGCCGGTCAACCTCGTAGACCAACTGCGCGACCAGGGTGGCACTGTGCAGGGAGTGGGTGGCCAGCAGCAGCAGGATGGAAATGAACAGCATGAGCAGGGAAAGCTGGCCCTCGCGGAACACCAGCAAGGGGGCGATGGGCACCAGTTTGCTTGCTTCCCAGACGCCGCCAGGCAGGGGCACCGAGGCCCAGAGCCAGAGTTTGCCGGCGTCATCTCCCACCCATTGCTCGCCAAGCCTCTGCAAGCCCAGCTGGACAAGGTCGGCCGGCCCGAAAAGGCGCTCCTTCGTCACGCTCTCGCCCAGGTCAGCGAGCGGAAACAGGGCACCGCGGGCGTAGGGTTCCGGGCCGTAGAGGATGACGCCCTGACGGTGAAGGATGACCCCGTCCATGCGCACGTTGTCGCCGATGAGCCCACTGAGATTGAAAGCGGCGACCATCACCCCGGAGATGAGCGCCGCCTCGTTGAGAATGGGGCGGGCGTAGTACACCCGCGGCAGGCCGCTCGCCGCACCACGCGCCAGATACTGGTTGGCATCACCGCGCAGCGCGGCCTGGAAATAGGGGCGGTACTGGTAGTTGTTGCCCTTGAGCGCGGGGTCGGAGCTGGCGATGACCTGCCCGCGCGCATCGAGCAAAACGGTCAGGTCCGCACCGAGGCGCCGGTTGAGGATGCGAAATTGCAGGTCGTGCTCCTGAGCGGGGCGTGTGCTCGCGTCCAGAGCGATCCGGTCCGCGGTGGCCATCTTGAGCAAGTCGAAACCATGTTTGTCCATGCTTTCGATGCGGCTCATGGTCAATTCGAGGCGCGCATGGGCGTCTTGCAGCAGCTCGGTACGGAAGTCGGCCTCGTTGCTGACGATGACGCGTCCGGAAACGCCGAGCAGGACGGGAAACAGCAACAAGCCGACGACCAGGCTGATCAGACGGCGACGGGATAATCCAGCGTTCGACCACAAGTAGAGGATCAGCGCCGCCAGCACCAGGGCTTGCACGAGCTGGACGAGGAACATGTGCTGCAATGGGCCGGCGCTGGCGCGCAGCGACGCCAGGCTGCTGCCCGCCATCGCCAGCGCGAACAGGCTTACATAAGCGGTATGGCGCAAGGCATTGCGCGAGCGCTGTTTGCGGAAACGGTGCGTGCTGAGCGCGGTCGCGCCCAGAAACAGGGCATAGGCCATCACCCCAAGGGCAAGCAGATCGGGCAGGAGCGGGAGGACCGCAAGCTCAGTCATCGCACGATGAAGCGGCGCTGGACGGATGCAGGTTGGTGAGCCAAGTCAGTCGATCCATTTATCGACGATGCTGCGGGCCTCCGGGCTCAGGCGGATGCCGAGTTCCTGCATGCGCTTGCGGTTGACCGCAACGATGGAGCGCCTGGCATCCTCGATGGGGATGTCCTTGATGGCGCCACCTTTGAGCAGCTTGGTGGCGAGAAAACCGGTTTGAAACCCCATCTGGTAGAAGTCGATGCTCACCCCACCGAAGAATCCGTACTCGGTGAACGACGAGTTGAGCGAGAGGTCGATCTTGCGGATGTGCTTGATCAGCGTGGGGGCCACGAGATCCATGGTCTTGCGCTTGTTGTCCGCCGGGTCGGGCACCGACATGGTCACGGGTATGTAGGCATCGATCTGATCGTCGTCATTGATCGCCTTGGCATGCCTGATCATGGTCGGGATGTCTTCGGCCGCAAACAGGACGATGCGGCTCTCGTAGGGCGTGCCTTTGAGCTCATCGAGGATCTGGTCCTTCAGGATGACGCCGATGGCATCGGTCGAATGGAGTACGGCAAGCTTGTTGAGCTGACGGTTCAGGACGGCTTCCAGCATGCCAATCTGGTCGCGCATGAAGAGATATTCGAACACGCCGGTGATGTTGGCGACCGGCGTGCGACCGTCGAGGAAGCGTGCCTTGTCGTTGTAGTAGCCCAGACTGAGATTGAGGCCGGTGAACACCATTCTGGTCTCCGGGTGCTGGAGCACTTCTTCGTACAGCATCGCGAAGGCAGCATCGTCGATGGTGAACACCAGCTTTGGCTTGTCGCTGCGAATATCCTGCTTGATCTGCTCGACGGCCTTGAGCACCTCCTCCTTCGAGCTGACTCGAGTGTCGAGGAAATAGCCTTTCGACGACAGGTCAGCGAAGCCGGCCTGTTTCAGTGCGTCCATCGCCGCCTCGTACTGCGGTTGCCCGCAGGCATCCTTCTCGTCATAGCTCGCGACCAGGAAGACATCCGTCGCCGTGGCCGGCGTTGCGAGCGCCAGCGCCGCGAACACGGTGGCGAGGGGGGTGATGCAGGACCTGATCTGACTACAGAGGGCAGTGACAAGGCCTGCGCGCGCTCGATCTGCCGATGGAACTGTAGTCATGGGGAGGGCCTCAGTGATGTCCGGGCGAATTCAGGCCCGCAGCGTGGAGAGCACGCAATACGGCTCATCTTACGGCGCGCAGGCTGAAACCTTTAGAGACATTTCGGTGCTGAGACTGCGCCCGGGTGAACACGCTCCATGAACGCAGCCCGGCTGCGCGGATCAGGTGGACGTAAATCGCCCCGGGTTCGATGGAGGTTCCATCAGACCCGGGGCGATTCATGAGCGCTGGCTGCCGATCTGACCCCCGCTTGCGCGAGGGCCTGCACAGCCATAGCCTGAGGCTGGAAGCCGCCTTAGAACTGCGCTTCGCTCAACTCCAGCGCGCCCGCCGCACCATTGACCACCGCATAGGCCAGACCTGATGCCTGCGACAGTACGTGGTCGGCATAGAAGCGCGCGGTGATGATCTTGCCCTGGTAGAAGCCCTCCTCGCCCGCGCCAGCCTCGAGCTTGCGCTTGGCCACCAGTGCGGCGCGGCCCATCTGCCAGCCACCGGCGACGATGCCAAGCAGCTTGAGGAAGGGTACGGAGCCGACCGACGCGGCCTTGATGTCCTTGCTGTAGGTCGCGAGGATGTAGGCCACCGCCTCTTCCACTGCGCCGATGCCGGTGTCGAGCGACCTGGCGATGGCAGCGAAGGCTTCGCCCTCGGTCGCGGCCAGCTCGGCCTGGACCGCGCGCATGGCCTGCACCACGGTGGCGATGGTGGCGCCGTTCTCGCGTGCGATCTTGCGCCCGATCAGGTCGTTGGCCTGAATCGCGGTCGTACCTTCGTAGATCGTGGTGATACGGGCGTCACGGAAGTGCTGCGCCGCGCCGGTCTCTTCGATGAAGCCCATGCCGCCGTGGACTTGAACGCCGTCCGAGGTGACATCGATCGAGTTCTCGGTGCACCAGCCCTTGACGACCGGAATCATCAGGTCCACAAAAGCCTGGTTCTGTGCCCGCACTGCTTCGTCGGCGTGGTGGTGTGCCTTGTCGGTGGCGGCGCCGACGACATAGGCGAAGGCGCGCATGGCCTCGGTCTTGCTCTTCATCTGCATGAGCAGACGACGGACGTCGGCGTGGTGCAGGATGCTGACCTTGGGGCCGCCGCGAACGCCGGCTTCAGTGCCTTGCACGCGGTCCTTGGCGTACTGCAGGGCGAGCTGATAGGCGCGCTCGGACAGGGCCAGACCTTCCATGCCGACCGCGAAGCGGGCCTCGTTCATCATGATGAACATGTACTCGAGGCCGCGGTTCGGCTCACCGACCAGGGTGCCGACTGCCCCACCCTTGTCGCCGAAGGCGAGCACGGCGGTCGGGCTGGCGTGGATGCCGAGCTTGTGCTCGATGGACACGCAGTGCACGTCGTTGCGCGCGCCCAGGCTGCCGTCGGCGTTGACCATGAACTTGGGCACGACGAACAGCGAGATGCCCTTCACGCCCTCGGGCGCGTCCGGCAGGCGGGCGAGCACGAGGTGAATGATGTTGTCGGTGAGGTCGTGCTCGCCGTAGGTGATGAAGATCTTCTGGCCGAAGATCTTGTAGCTGCCGTCACCCTGGGGTTCGGCCTTGGTGCGCACGGCAGCGAGGTCCGAACCGGCCTGCGGCTCGGTCAGGTTCATGGTCCCGGTCCATTGCCCGGAGATCATCTTCGGCAGATACATGTCCTTCTGTTCGTCGGTGCCGCGCAGCATCAGCGCTTCGATCGCGCCGGTGGTGAGCATCGGGCACAGGGAGAAGGCCATGTTGGCCGACTTCCACATCTCCATCACCGCCGTCGACAGCAGCTTGGGCAGGCCCTGGCCACCGTAGTTGGGGTCGCCGGCGATCGCCGTCCAGCCCGACTCGGAGAACTGAGCGTAAGCATCCTTCCAGCCCGGAGCGGTGGTGACCGCACCGTCGTTCCACTTGGCGCCTTCCTGATCACCGGTCCAGTTCAGCGGCGCGAGCACACCGCTGGCGAACTTGTCGGCTTCTTCGAGAATGGCGTCGACCAGGTCGGTCGAAACCTCCTCGTTGCCGGGCAGCTGCGCGACCTCATCGAGGCCGGCGAGCTCGCGCATCACGAATTGCATGTCACGAATCGGGGCGCTGTAGTTGCTCATGGATTCGGTTTCTCCAGTCAGGTTGTTGGAACTACTTGTTCAGCAGGTAGCGGCTGTCGTCGAAGCTCACCACCCACTGGGGTCGGTACACCACCAGCAGCGTGACGAGCGCGCCGCTGAGCCAGGCTTCGGAAAAGCCCAGCAGCAGGAAATAAGGCAGGTAGTCGCTGAGCAGGAAATCAGCTGTGTAAGCCCCCGCTGCCACCATCACCGCGGAGGCGAGCGCACCTTGCAACATGATGCACAGCGCCGCACCGGCAAAGCTCGTCACGAAAATGTAGATGAAGAAATGGGCTGGCAGCCAGCGTTCGACGCTGCGCTGTATGACGGAGGCCAGCGCCACCGGCACCGCTGCCATGAGTACGAAGTTGATCGGCCAGGCACTCCACTCGAGCGCCCCGTTCAAGGTGATGCCGGTGAGCGCGGCGCCCAGTGCCAGCAGCCCGAGCCACGGCCCCAAGGTCAGCGTTGCCGCCATCGCGCCCAGCATGTGCAGGCTGAGCCCTGGTTTCACGCCCGCACGCAGGCTCCACAGCAGGGTGAGCCCCACCGCAAAGCCGAGCAGCAGATTGAGTTGTGAGCTGTCGAGCAGACGCCGCCACGGCGCACGCCGTACCAGGCGCGACACGATGAAGATCGAGAGCACCAGCATGATCCAGTGCCAGGTCGCTGGAAACAGCGAGCTCGCAAGGTTCATGCTGGCGTCCCGAGATTCACGTCCTGATCAGAGCGCGGCGGTGAGCTGGGGAACGAGCTCGAACAGATCGCCCACCACGCCATAGTCGGCAACCTGGAAGATCGGCGCGTCAGGGTCCTTGTTGATCGCGACGATCACCTTGGAGTCCTTCATGCCGGCCAGGTGCTGGATGGCGCCCGAGATGCCGACGGCGATGTAGAGCTGGGGCGCGACGATCTTGCCGGTCTGGCCGACCTGGTAGTCGTTGGGCACGAAGCCCGCGTCGACCGCGGCGCGCGAGGCGCCCAGCGCTGCGCCCAGCTTGTCGGCCAGGGGCTCGAGCAGGCTGTGGTAGTTCTCGCCGTTGCCCATGCCACGACCACCGGAGACGATGACCTTGGCCGCGCCCAGCTCGGGGCGCGCGCTCTTGACGATCTCGCGATCGACGAGCGCGGTGACGCTGAGATCAGCGCCAGCGGCCAGGGCTTCGACCGGCGCGCTGTTGCCCTCGGCGGCGGCAGCGTCGAAGGCGGTGGTACGCACCGTGATCACCTTGACGGCGTCGGCGCTCTTGACCGTGGCCAGCGCATTGCCGGCGTAGATCGGGCGCACGAAGGTATCGGCGGATTCGACCGCGACGATGTCGCTGATCTGGGCGACGTCGAGCAGCGCGGCGACGCGCGGCAGCATGTTCTTGCCTGCCGGCGTGGCCGGAGCGAGGACATGGCTGTAGTTGGCGGCGAGGCCCTTGACGAGCTCGGCGACGTTCTCGGCGGTCTGCGCTTCGTAGTGGGCGGCGTCGCACACCAGCACCTTGCTCACGCCGGCGACCTTGGCGGCGGCCTCAGCTGCGGCGGCGCAGCCTGCGCCGGCAACCAGCACGTGCACCTCGTCTCCGAGCTGGGTGGCAGCGGCCACGGTGTTGAGGGTTGCGACCTTGATGGATTGGTTGTCGTGTTCAGCGATAACGAGAATGGCCATGTTCAGAGCACCTTTGCAACGTTCTTGAGTTTGTCGACCAACTGTGCAATGTCGGCCACGAGTTCGCCTGCGCTGCGCTTGGGCGGCTCGGCGACCTTCAGGGTGGTCAGGCGCGGCGTCACGTCAACACCGAGGTCGGCCGGCTTGTAGGTGTCAAGCGGCTTCTTCTTGGCCTTCATGATGTTGGGCAGGGTGGCGTAGCGCGGCTCGTTCAGGCGCAGGTCGGTGGTGACCACCGCCGGCAGGCTGATCGACAGGGTCTCGAGCCCGCCGTCGATTTCACGCGTGACCTGAGCCTTGCCATCCGCAATCACCAGCTTGGAGGCGAAGGTGGCCTGCGGCCATGCGGCCAGCGCCGCCAGCATCTGGCCGGTCTGGTTGGCGTCGTCGTCGATCGCCTGCTTGCCGGCGATGACCAGAGTGGGCTGCTCCTTGTCGCACACGGCCTTGAGCAGCTTGGCAACGGCCAGCGGTTGCAGCTCGACATCGGTCTCGACGAGAATGCCGCGATCGGCGCCGATGGCCATGGCGGCACGCAGGGTCTCCTGGCAGGCTCCCAGGCCGCAGCTTACGGCAACCACTTCGGTGGCCACGCCGGCCTCTTTCAGACGCACTGCCTCTTCCACTGCAATTTCGTCGAAGGGGTTCATGCTCATCTTCACGTTGGCGATATCCACGCCAGTGCCATCGGCCTTGACGCGAACCTTGACGTTGTAATCGACAACGCGTTTGACGGGTACAAGAATCTTCACTCTGCCGCGCTCCTTTCGTTGATCAAAGTCTCTTCCACCGCTGCGTGAGCGGAGTGCCTGATTATGTCACTGCTCCACACATATGACACGCATGCCGGCCAAGGCTCGGGGATGACACCAAAACTGCACTATACATACGGTAGCGTATGGAAGAAGAATCGTCAATACTAGCCCGTATGGAAAACACACCCAAGAAAGCCCGGGTCCAGCTCGATCGTCAGAGTTGGGTCATGGCTGCCATCGAAGTCATGGCCGAAGAGGGCATTGCCGGCCTGCGCGTCGAGGTTCTCGCGAAACGATTGAAAGTGACGAAAGGCAGCTTCTACTGGCACTTCGAGGATCGCCGCGACCTCCTGGTCGCGATCCTGCAGCACTGGAAGGAAGGCCGCATCCGCGACATCATCAAGCAGACGCGCGCCCAGCCCGGCAGCGAGCTGGCGCAGATCTATCACGTCATCGACGTCTACAGCGCCAGCCGCAGTCGCCGCGGCATGATGATAGAGCTCGCGGTGCGCGACTGGGCGCGCCGAGACGTCGAGGCCGCCGCGATCGTCGCCGAAGTGGACGACGTGCGCCTGCGCCGCGCGCGCGATCTGTTTCTGGCCTGCGGGGTGCCGATGGAAGAAGCCTCGAGCCGCTGCATGTTGCTCTACGCCTATGTGTTCGGCGTCTCGCTGATGAACTACGAGAAGTTCGACAGCGACGTGCTGCGCCTGAAGCGCGACATTGCCGATCTCATTGCGCGATCACACTCGAGCGCAGCAAGCGGCCCGATGGACTCAGCAGCCTGAGGGCGCGCGCGTCCAGCGCAGCACCTCGAGCGCATTGCGCCCGGTGGTGGTGATGACTTCGGCGACGTCGATGCCGCGCAGCTCGGCAAGAATGGCTGCGTAGCGTGCGAGGTTGGCGGGTTCGTTGCGCCCACCCTGCGCCCACTCGGGGGCAATGTCCGGGGCGTCGGTCTCGAGCACGATGGACTCCAGCGGCAGCGTGGCCGCCAGCGTGCGGATGCGGGTGGAGCCGCTGAAAGTCATCGCCCCGCCAAAGCCGAGCTTGAAGCCCAGGCCGATGAAGATGTCGGCTTGCTGACGACTGCCGTTGAAGGCGTGCGCGATGCCACCGCAAACCGGCAGGCGGCGCAGCTCCTTGAGCACGGCGTCGACCGCGCGCCGCACGTGCAGGATGACCGGGCGCTCGTGCTTGCGCGCGAGCCTGAGCTGGGCTTTGAAAAATTCCTGCTGGCGCCCGGGATCGACATCGGTGACGAAGTGATCGAGCCCGATCTCGCCCAGCGCAAGCGCGGCGCCCTCGCCCAGGCGCTCATCGAGCACGTCCACATCTTCCATCCGCGCCTGCATGACGTAGAGCGGATGGATGCCGAGCGCGCAGCACATGTCGGCGTTGGCCGCGGCGAGCGCCTCCACCGCAGCGAAGTTGGCAGCTTCGACCGCAGGCAGCACGAAACCTGCGACGCCCACCGCGCGCGCAGCGTCGATGAGTTGCTGACGGTCGGCGTCGAACTGCGCTGCGTCAAGGTGAATATGGGTGTCGATCAGCATCGTCGCTGTGCCATCCCGGACCGCCGCAGGAGACTCAGCGCCCCTTCCACTGCGGCTTGCGCTTGGCGACGAAGGCGTCCATGCCCTCGGCGGCGTCCTCGCACATGGCGTTGCAGGCCATGGTCTCGCCGGCGGTCTGGTAGGCGCCGTCCAGACCCATCTCGAGCTGCTTGTAGAACATCTGCTTGCCCATGCGGATAGCGACCGGCGACTTGGCCACGATGGAGGCGGCGAGCCTGGCCACTTCGGCATCGAGCTCGTCGAGCGCGACCACGCGATTGACCAGGCCGCGGCGCTGGGCTTCGTGCGCGTCGATGAAGTCGCCGGTGACGAGCATCTCGAAGGCTTGCTTGCGCCCCATGTTGCGCGACAGGCCAACGCCAGGCGTGGCACAGAACAGGCCCACGTTGATGCCCGACACCGCAAAGCGCGCGTGATCGGAAGCCACGGCGAGGTCGCACATCGACACCAGCTGGCAGCCCGCCGCGGTGGCGATGCCGTGCACACGGGCGATCACCGGCTGCGGCAGCTCGGTGAGCTTCATCATGAACTTGCTGCACAGGCGGAACAGGCGCTGCTGGAACTCGAGCTCGTGATTGCCGCGCATCTCCTTGAGGTCGTGCCCGGCGCAAAAGGCCTTGCCCTCGCCGGCCAGCACCACCACGCGCACGCTGTCGTCGGCGGCGATCGCGTCCACCGCGGCGATCAGGGTCTCGAGCATTTCGTAGGACAGGGTGTTGAATTGATGCGGACGGTTCAGCGTCAGCGTGGTGACACCACCATCGTCGTGGCGCAGGAGCATGGCATCGGCATTGGGAACGGGAACGGCACTCATCAGGGGTCTCCTCGGCAAATTCGGGCGTTGGTCCAACTGTTTTTTAGTTAACGTTAACGTCAACGGAGGCTCATGCTAACTCTTCCTGCCAGGAACGGCCAGCGCTTGCCACGAGCGGCAAACGGCGCTTCCGCGGCGGACCGCGGAAGCGCCCCTGCCCACGGGCGCAGGATCAGTCGAAGGCTGAGGTGGATCTTGCCTTTTCGCGCAGCACGAACTTCTGGATCTTGCCGGTCGAGGTCTTGGGCAATTCGCCGAAGATGATGCGCTTTGGCACCTTGAAGCTGGCCAGGTGCTCGCGGCAGTGCGCGACCAGGGTGTCGACGCTGACCTCGTTGCCCTCGCGCAACTCGACGAAGGCGCAAGGCACCTCGCCCCATTTGTCGTCCGGCAACGCCACCACCGCCGCCGCCATCACCGCGGGGTGACGGTACAGGGCGTCTTCGACCTCGATCGAGGAGATATTCTCCCCGCCCGAGATGATCACGTCCTTGGAGCGGTCCTTGATCTTGATGTAGCCGTCGGGCTGGATCACGGCGAGGTCACCGGAGTGATACCAGCCGCCACGGAAGGATTCCGCGGTGGTCTTTTCGTTCTTGAGATAGCCCTTCATCACCAGGTTGCCGCGGAACATGATCTCACCCATGGTCTCGCCGTCCCAGGGCACCATCTCCATGGTCTCCGGATCCATCACGGTAATGCCTTCGAGCGCGTGATAGCGCACACCCTGGCGACCGTTGAGCACCACCTGCTCGGCCAGCGGCAGGTCCTTCCAGCCATCGTGTTTGGCGCACACCGCGGCCGGGCCATAGGTTTCGGTGAGGCCGTAGACGTGGGTGATGTCGAAGCCGATCTTTGCCATGCTTTCGATCACGGCAGCGGGCGGCGGCGCGGCGGCAACCAGGCCCGACACCTTGTGGTTGATGCCATCGCGCCAGGCTTCCGGGGCATTGGCCAGCATCGAATGCACGATGGGCGCGCCGCAGTAGTGGGTGACGCCGTGCTCGCGGATGGCATCGAAGATCAGGCGCGGATCCACACGTCGCAGGCAGACATTGACGCCGGCATTGGCGGCCATCGTCCACGCGAAGCACCAGCCGTTGCAGTGGAACATGGGCAGGGTCCACAGATACACCGAGTGCGGCGGCATGCCCCAGGACACGATGTTGGACATGGCGTTGAGGTAGGCGCCGCGATAGTGATACACCACGCCCTTGGGGTCGCCGGTCGTGCCCGAGGTGTAGTTGAGCGAAATCGCATCCCACTCGTCCGCAGGCGGCTCGAACACGAAGTCGGGTGTGCCGCTTGCGAGCACGGCCTCGTATTCAAGGCTGCCGACACGCTCACCGGGGCCGGTGTATTCGGGGTCATCGACGTCGATGACGATCATGTCCGGGCGATCGGCGAGCGCAATCGCCTTCTTCGCCATGCGCGCAAACTCACGGTCGGTGAATACCACCTTGGCTTCGGCGTGGTTCAGGATGAAGGCCACCGCCTCGGCGTCGAGCCGGGTGTTGATGGTGTTGAGCACCGCGCCGCAGGCCGGCACGCCGAAATGGCATTCGAACATTTCGGGCGTGTTGTTGAGGATGGTGGAAACGGTGTCGCCCTTGCCCACGCCCAGTTGCTTGAGCGCCGAGGCAAGGCGGCGACTGCGCTCATAGCTTTGCGACCAGGTATAGCGCCGGGCGCCGTGGACGACGGCAAGGCGATCGGGATAGATGTAGGCGCTGCGCTCGATGAAGGTCAGTGGCGACAGCGGCGCATAGTTGGCCGTGTTTTTTTGTAGCCCGATTTCATAGGGCGATTGTCGGCTTGCAGTCATGGTTCTCCCTTGCAGTGATGTTGTGCCCGTCTGCGGACGGGTCGTTTCAGACGCCGCAGCGCCCGTAGCCATTCAATCCCGCTGTGCTGGCGCGGTCAAGCGCGAGCAGCCAGGCGGAGATTTCATGCACCAGACGCTGCGCCGCGCTGCGGTGGGCGCTGACGCCGCCGCTCGCATCGGCGCTGGGCGCAGCCTCGGTGATGCGAAACTCGGTGCGCGCGAGCGGGACTGTGCTGCGCGAAGGCAGCAGCGCAACACGCACGATCAGCTCCACATGGCTCTGGGTGTCGCTGTCGAACACCTGAACGAACTCATCGAGCTCCACGCGCAGATGGCAATGCAGACCGCCCGCGCCGGCTGCAAGGCCGCGCTCGAGGGCAAGGCCCAGCATCTCGGCCGGGGCTGACACCCAGCGGCTCTCGACATAGGCACGGCGACGACTCGGGTCCAGCCATGACAGCCGATAGTGCATGGCGGTGGCCGACAGCCAGGGCGCGGCGGACAATTTCAGCTGCGCGGGCGCGAGCTCGGCTGGCAGCGACTGGCTGGGGCTGACGCCCAGGTCGTACAAGGCCATGGGCGCAGGGCGCAGGTCCAGCCCGCTGCAGGCGCCCAGGGTGAGCGCAAGGCACAACGCAAGGCAGGCGTGGCGCAAACTGCGGTAGTGCACATGATTCATGATCCATTTACTCCGTAGGATTGGGCGCGGCGTCAAAACCAGCCTCGCCCGGCCCGGGTGCGGGCGCGGAACGCCCCAGCAAGAGCATTTGCGGCGCCGCATCGAGCTCCTCGAGCAGACGCCCCAGGCGCAGCGAGCTGGATGTGAGTTGGCGCAACAAGGTGTCGAGCTGCGGCAAGGCGCCATCGACCAGGCCATCACTGGCGGCGCCTGCCGCCTGGTCGAAACGTGCCGCCATGAGGTCGATGCGGCTGACCAGCGCGCGCACCTCGGCGATCGCGGGCGCAGCCTGGGCGCTGCCGCGTTCAAGGTTTTCCAGCGTCGCCGAAAGGCGGGCGACATTTTGTGGCGTGAGCACGCTGTGCAGCGCAGCGAGGGTCCTGGGCAGCTCGTTGAAGCTCTTGTCCATCCCCGCGGCGGCTGAGTCGATGCGGGCAAGCGTGGCGCGCAGCTGGCTCACCCCGTCCTCGTCGAAGATGTTCGACAGACGCGCGCTCAACTTGCGAAACTGCTCGACCGCCTCCAGCGCGTGCTCGCCGAGCTGGCTGAGCAGGCCGGACTCGAGGCTGATGCGCGGCGCCTCACCGCCCTCGCCCAGCAGCGGTGTGGGGTCGGTGCCGCGGTCGTCGAGCTGGACGAAGGCGAGCCCGGTGACGCCTATGGTTCCGATCGAGGCGCGCAGGCCGCGGGTGAGCGGCAGCTCCTCACTGACCTGAACCCGAACCAGGATGTTGCGGCTGTCGGTCGGGTCGATGCGGATCTCCGCCACCGTGCCGATGGCCAGCCCGCGAAAGCGCACCCGCGCCTGCGGGCCGAGGCCGCCGATGTCGTCGCGCGCCACCAGAACGAGCGCGCGCGTCTGCTCGCGGTCCTGCGAGAACCACCACAAGGCCGTCATCAGCCCCAACCCCAGGGCCAGCGCAAACAGGCCGGCAGCGAGCGCATGCGCGCGATTTTCCATCTCAGTCCTCCGCTCTGTGGCGGGCCAGGGCGCGCCGCCCTTGAGCGCCACCGAAAAAGCGTTCGATGAAGGGATGTTCGACCTGCAGCGTGTCATCGAGCGAGGCGTAGCTGATGATGCGCTTGTCGGCCAGCACCGCGATGCGGGTGGCCATCGCCACAATCGTATCCAGATCGTGGGTGATCAGCACCACGGTGAGGCCGAGCGCCTGGCGCAGCGACAGGATGAGGCGTACGAAGGCGGCGCTGAGGTCGGGGTCCAGCCCCGCCGTGGGTTCGTCGAGCAGCAGCAGCTCGGGCTCCAGCGCCAGCGCACGCGCGAGCGCCACGCGCCGCACCATGCCGCCGGAGAGCTCGGCCGGCATGAGCACGGCGTGCTCGGGTTCGAGCTCCACCATCGCCAGCTTGACGGCGATGAGGTCGTCGATTTCGTGCGGGTGCACCACGCCCAGCTCGCGCAGCGGAAAGGCGATGTTCTCGGCCACGGTGAAGGCCGAGAACAAGGCGCCCTGCTGGAACAGCACGCCATAGCGGCGCTGGCGGGCGAGGCGTGCGCGCGTGCTGCCCGCCCGCAGGTCCTCGCCAAACAGGGCGACGCTGCCGGCAGCCGGCTGGGTGAGCCCGATGAGGTGGCGCAGCAGGGTCGTCTTGCCACTGCCGGAACCGCCGACCAGGGCGACGATCTCGCCGCGCTCGATGTCGAGGTCCAGGCCCTCATGCACCACCTTGCGCCCGAAGCGGGTGCTGATCCCGCGCAAGGAAACGATGAGCTCGGGGCTGGGCGCGTGCGTGATCGTGGCCTCACTCATCCGGGAATGCCGATCGAGCGCGTGGCGATGGCGAAGATTGCATCGACCAGAATGACCAGGGTGATGGAGGTGACCACAGAGGCCGTGGTGTTTCTGGACAGGCTCTCGGTATTGGGCTGCACGCGCAGGCCGAAATGGCAGGCGATGAGCGCAATCAGGAAGCCGAACACCGCGCCCTTGGCGAGCCCGATGTAGAGGTTTGCGATCGGCACCGCGTCGGGCAAGGCGGTGATGAAATAATGAAACGAGAGGTCGAGCTCGATCAGCGCCGACACCCATCCGCCCAGCAAGGCCACGCCCGAGGTCCACAACACCAGCAAGGGCATCGCCAGAGTCAGCGCGATCACCTTGGGCAACGCCAGGCGCTGCGAGATCGACACCCCCATCGCCGCCAGCGCGTCGATCTCCTGCGTGACCCGCATCACCCCGAGCTGCGCGGTCATGGCCGAGCCCGAGCGCCCCGCCACCAGCACCGACACCAGTACCGGCCCGAGCTCGCGGATGATGCCCAGCCCCAGGATGTTGACGATGAAAACGTCGGCCCCAAAGAGCTTGAGCTGCAGCGCCGACAGGTAGGAGAGCACGACGCCGATGAGAAAGCCCACGAGCGCGGAGACCGGCATCGCCTTGACGCCGACCTTGTACACGTTGGCGGAAATTTCAAGCACTGGCCATGCGCGCGGATGGCGCAGCAAGTGCAGGACATCGAGCAGGAGCTGTCCGAGCAGACCCAGCATGGCCGTCAGGTGGCGGCCAAAGCCGAGCAGCTGACGGCCCAGATGCACCAGCAGGTCGCTTGCGCTCTGGCGTGGCACGGCGGGCAAGCCCTGCAGGGCGTGCTGCGCGACACGGGCGAAAATGCTGCGCTGTGCGACGCTCAGTTGCAGGCGCTCGGGCCAGCGTCCGCCCCAGGCTCGCCACAGCAAGGTGGCGCCAAAGCTGTCAAGCCCTTGCACCGCACCCAGGTCCCAGGCCGCAGCGGGCGCGGCGTGGGCGAGCTGGCTGCGCACCGTATCCAGGCGCTCGGTGAGCGCGCGCAGGGTCCAGTCGCCGTGCACGCGCGCGGTGTCGGCAGCGCCGTCCAGCGTGATCCGCGGCAAGGCGCAGGCGACGGGGCTGGGGGGGTGCGCAGGATCAGGGGGGCGAGCACCCGCGCCAGCAGTCGCGGCGGAAGGTGCGGAAGCGTCAGCGCGGGAGTCGTCAGGCGACTCGTTGTGCAATGCGGACTTGGACACGACCCCTGACTCGGAACCCCTGGTGCTTGATCAGATTGCTGCTCGGCTCGTCACGCAGTTTGGCCACTCAGGCGGCGACGTTGCGTACGCTGGGTGAGCGTACATACAGGCCGCGCCCGAGCGCAAGCCATTGGCGCTGCTCCTCCTGCAGCGCCGCGGCGGTCAGCGGCAGCTTCTGCAGCCAGCCGGGAGGCGTATTCACGCTGAAGCCGCGACCTTCGCGCTGCATGGTGATGGGCGGCGTGCCGCGCAGGTCGCGCGCGCGGTGAATCACCACCGCCAGCCGCAGACAGGCCACCAGCAGCCAGTCGACACTGCCCTGGTCGATGGATGCGACGCGTTCGAGCTTGCCGCGGTGAGACAGCACCAGGCGCGACAGGCGGCCCTGGTCCTTGCGCGAAAAGCCCGGCATGTCGGCGTTGGCGACGACGTAGGCACTGTGCTTGTGGTAGCTGGAGTGGGCGACCGAAATGCCGATCTCGTGCAGCAAGGCGGCCCAGCGCAGGAAGCGGCGGTCGGGATGCTCGGGCTCGGCCATCGCGGGTTCGAGCTGCGCCAGCAGATGGCAGGCGGTGTCGGCCACTTGCTGCGCCTGGCGCAGGTCCACGTTGTAGCGCCGCACGAAGGCGCTCACCGTGGCGTCGCGCAGGTCATGATGGTGGTAGCGACCAAGCAGATCGTAGAGCACGCCCAGGCGTAGCGCGCCTTCGGAGAAGGTCATGCGCTCGATGCCGAACTCCTTGAAGATCGCACTCATGATGGCGAGGCCGCCGAGGATGACGGGCAGGCGATCGCCCTTCAGCCCGACCAGTTCGAGCGCGTCGACCCGGCCCGCACGGAACAAGGCGGCCTTGAAGCGCTCCAGGCCCTCGCGTGTGATGCCTGAGCGCGAGAAGCCGTTCTGCTCGAGGATGTCGGTCAGGGCCTTGGCCGAACCACTGGAACCGACCGCCTCCTCCCAGCCCGCTTCGCGATAGGCGCCGACGATGGTCTGCATCTCGCGACGCGCAGCGAGCTCGGCTTCTTTCATGCTGCGTTTGTCGACGCGGCCATCGGGGAAAAAACGCAGGCTGTAGCCGACGCAGCCCATGTAGCGTGATTCGAGCAGCAAGGGTTCGAAGCTCTTGCCAATGATGAACTCGGTCGAGCCGCCGCCGATATCGACCACGAGCTGCTGCTTGTGGGGGTCGGGCAAGGTGTGCGCAACCCCAACGTAGATCAGGCGTGCCTCTTCGCGTCCGGCGATGACTTCGATCGGGAAGCCGAGTGCCGCCTCTGCACGAATAAGGAAGTCGGGCGCATTCTTCGCCACGCGCAGGGTATTGGTTGCCACCGCACGCACCGCGTCGATGTCGAAGTCGTGCAGGCGCTCGTGGAAACGCTGGAGCGCGCTCACCCCCCGCTCCTGCGCATCGAGGTCGAGTATTTTTTCCGGCGACAGGCCGGCCGCCAGGCGTACCGATTCCTTGAGGCCGTCGAGCGGGTAGATCTGATCATTGACGATGCGACCGACCTGCAGTCGAAAACTGTTGGACCCAAGGTCTACCGCGGCAATGAAATTTCGCATCTTCAGAGTTTCTGGCGTGAATGGCACGGGGCCCAAGCGGCGGATTCTAGCATCCGCACCCCGGATGCGTTGCGGCAGGAAATATTGCCGCCCATGCACCATGAGCGCCCTGGTCGGCGGCCGCGATGGGCCGCTGCGCGCCATGATGCGCAAGCCAAACTGCTCCATAATTGATGACATCCAGCAGCGCGCAGCGGAGACCCATGTACGACTCGAAGACCGAACACAACTTTCCCACCGATCACTTCATCAACCGCGAGCTGTCCTTGTTGCAGTTCCAGCGCCGTGTGCTCGCCCAGGCGGCTGATCGCACCGTGCCCTTGCTGGAGCGGCTGCGTTTCCTGTGCATCGTGTCGAGCAATCTCGACGAGTTCTTTGAGATCCGCGTCTCGGGCATCAAGGAGCAGATCCGCATCGCGTGTCGCAAGGCGGGCGATGACGGCATCTCTCCGCTTGAGCTGCTCGAGCGCGTGAGCGACGAGGTGCACGAGATCCTGACCCTCCAGTACAGCTTGCTCAACGACGACATCCTGCCCGCGCTGGAGCAGGAGGGGGTGGTCTTCCTGCGCCGCAGTCTGTGGACGGAAGCACAATTGCGCTGGATTCGGGACTACTTCATGCGCGAGGTGATGCCGGTGCTGACCCCGATCGGTCTCGACCCCGCCCACCCCTTCCCGCGCGTACTCAACAAGAGCCTGAACTTTGCCATCGAGCTCGCTGGCCGCGACGCCTTTGGCCGCGATTCGGGCGCCGCGATCGTGCAGGCGCCGCGCGCCCTGCCCCGCGTCATTCGCCTGCCGCGCGACATCTGCGCTGACGAATACACCTTCGTGTTCCTGTCCTCGGTGCTGCACGCCCACGTCGATGAGCTGTTCAGCGGCATGAAGGTGCTGGGCTGCTACCAGTTTCGCGTCACGCGCAATTCCGACCTGTTCGTGGATGAGGAGGCAGTGAAGGACTTGCGCGCATCCCTCAAGGGCGAGCTGCAACAGCGCCACTTCGGCGATGCGGTGCGGCTCGAGGTGGCCGACAACTGCTCGGAGCAGATGGTCGCGTTCCTGTTGCAGCACTTTCACCTTGAAGAAGACGACCTGTATCGCACGCCGGGCATCGTCAATCTGGTGCGGCTGATGCAGGTGCCGGACTGGGTCGAGCGCCCCGACCTGAAGTACCCGCCCTTCGTGCCCGGCCTGCCGAAGACACTGGACAAGCGCCGCCAGATCTTCGCCGCGCTGCGCAACACCGATGTGCTGCTGCATCACCCCTTCCAGAGCTTCGCGCCGGTCATCGACCTGCTGCGTGCCGCCGCCGATGACCCCCAGGCACTCGCGATCAAGATGACGGTGTATCGCACCGGCACCGACTCGGTGCTGATGGAGCACCTCGTGCGCGCGGCGCAAAAGGGCAAGGAGGTGACGGTGGTGCTGGAGTTGATGGCGCGCTTCGACGAAGAGGCCAACATCACCTGGGCGAACCGCCTGCAGGAAGTGGGCGCACACGTGGTGTATGGCGTGTTCGGCTACAAGACCCACGCCAAGCTGCTGCTGGTGGTCAGGCGCGAGGAAGACGGTCTGCGGCGCTATGTGCACATGGGCACCGGCAACTACCATGCGCGCACCGCGCGTCTGTACACCGATTTCGGCCTGCTCACCGCCAACCCCGAGATCGGCGAGGACGTGGCCGCCGTGTTCAAGCAATTGACCGGTCTGGGCACAGCGAGCGAATTGCGCCACCTGTGGCAGGCGCCCTTCACCCTGCACTCCAGGGTGATCGAGGCGATTCGGCGTGAAGGCGAGATCGCGCGCGCCGGCCGACGGGGCCGCATCATCGCCAAGATGAATGCGCTGCTCGAGCCCGAAACCATCGAAGCCCTGTACGAGGCCTCGCAGGCGGGGGTGGAGATCGACCTCATCGTGCGCGGCCCGTGCGCGCTCAAGCCCGGCGTTCCCGGCCTGTCGGACAATATCCGCGTGCGCTCGGTGGTCGGCCGCTTCCTCGAGCACCACCGCATCTTTCATTTCCGCGCCGACGGCGAGGACCGCATGTTCCTGTCCAGTGCAGACTGGATGGACCGCAATTTTTTCCGTCGTATCGAGATCAGCTTTCCGGTGCTGGACCCGCGCCTGAAGCGACGCGTGATGAAGGAGGGTCTGCGCGCCTACCTGGCGGACAATTCCCAGGCCTGGGAAATGCAATCGGACGGCAGCTACAAACGCAGGAACCCGCGCGGCGCACGCCGCACCGCGCAGCTCAGCCTGCTGCGCGAGCTCGCCGCCAGCAGCTGATGCACGCGCAGACCGACGGCAGATCTACTTGCGCTGGACGTCGATCACGCCGGTGACTTGGCGGATCAACATGATGGCTTGTTGTACCTGCTTGGTGCCGCTGACCTCCATGGTGAAACGCATGTAGGCCGTGCCCTTCTTGGTCAGCGTGTTGACCGCGGTCACATTGAGCTTTTCACGCGACAGCACTTCCGAGATGTCACGCAGCAAACCCTGGCGATCCATGGCTTGCACGTTGATGTCGACCGGATACAACCCGCTCTTGTTGTCGAACGCGCGCTCGCCCCATTCGGCGCCGATCACACGCTCAGGGTGGTGCAGCGCCAGCGCCTGGAAGTCGGGGCAGTCGACACGGTGGATGGAGATGCCGCGTCCGCGTGTGACGAAGCCTTCGATGGCGTCGGGCGGGGCGGGCTTGCAACAGCGCGACAGCGAGGTCATCAGCTTGCCCACGCCGGCAATGAGGATCTTGTCGGTGTTGTCGCCCGAGCGGCTGCGGTTGACGACGAAGGCCGGCTCCACCGGCGTCTCCGCCACCGGCGCGCTGCCATCACGTAGCGCGACCTGCACCGAGCGCGGCCCCACCTCGCCGCGGCCTGCGGCCAGATACAGCCCCTCCGCGTTCTTGAAGCCGAGGCGCTCGGCCAGGCCGTCGATGTTGGCCTGGGTGTGGCCGTCACGCTGCAGCTCCCTGGTGACGAAGCTGCGCCCGCGCGCGAGCAGGTCTTCTTCATCGAGCTGGGCGAAATACTGCTTGATCTTGTTGCGCGCGCGCGATGTGGCGACGTAGTTCTGCCGCGGATCGAGCCAGTCGCGCGACGGCCCACCCTCCTTCGCCGCCGTGATCTCGACGGTCTGGCCGTTTTCGAGCGCGGTGTTGAGCGGCACGAGCTGGCCATCAACCTTGGCACCGCGGCAGCGGTGGCCGAGGTCGGTGTGCAGGCGATAGGCGAAATCGACCGGGGTCGCGCCGCGGTGCAGGTCCACCACCCGGCCCTGCGGCGTGAGCACGTACAGCGTGTCGTCCAGCGAGGCGCGCTTGAACTGCTCCATCCAGTGCGCCGAATCGGTGACTTCATCGCGCCACGACAACAGGTTGCGCAGCAGCGCGATCTTCTCGTCGTAGTCCGAACCCGCCGCACCCGAGCCTTCCTTGTAGCGCCAGTGCGCGGCCACGCCCAGTTCGGCATGCTTGTGCATGTCATGGGTGCGGATCTGCACCTCGAGCGCGCGCCCGTCACCCGCCAGCACCGCGGTGTGCAAGGACTGGTAGTTGTTGCCCTTGGGCTTGGTGATGTAGTCGTCGAATTCCTTCGCGATCGGCTGCCAGATCTGGTGCACGAAGCCCAGCACCGTGTAGCAGTCCTTGACCTCGTGCACCAGCACGCGCAGCGCACGGATGTCGTACACCTGCGAGAAATCCAGCCGCTTCTGGCGCATCTTGTTGTAGATGCTGTAGATGTGCTTGGCGCGACCGGTGATCTCGGCCTCGACGCCGACCGCGGCGAGTTCGCCGCGCAGGCGGTCGATGGCGTCCTGGATGAACTGCTCGCGCTCGGTGCGGCGCTCGTCGAGCATCCTGGCGATGCGTTTGTAGGTGTCGGGCTCGATGAAGCGGAAGGACAGGTCCTCGAGTTCCCACTTGAGCTGCCAGATGCCCAGCCGGTTGGCGAGCGGCGCGTAGATGTCCAGGCTCTCGCGCGCTACCTCCAGGCGCGCTTCGTCGCCAGGCAGGTCGGTGTAATAGCGCAGGGTCTGGGTGCGCGAGGCCAGCCGTACCAGCACGACGCGGATGTCCTCGACCATCGCCAGCAACATCTTGCGCAGGACTTCGGCCTGGGCGCGGATTTCGGGCGCAGTGCTCGGTGTCTTCATCTGCGTCAACACGCGCAGGCCATTGAGCTTGTGCAGCCCGCGCACGAGCCGGCTGACATCGGCGCCAAAGCGCGCCTCGATCGTCAGCACCGGATCATCGAGCGCCTCCCAGGCGGCGAACAGCAGCGCCGCAATGCGCGTGTCCGCATCCAGGCGCAAGGACGCCGCAATCAGCGCAGTGCCGATCGCATGCGTCCATGCCGATTCACCCGTGCCCAGCACCTGGCCGGCGTAGAGCTCGACGATCCAATCAACGGCAGACTCGACCCGGCGCCGTTCGTCGACCGTCAGGCCGGCGGCGAGCAGGTCAATCGGGGCTGCGGTATCGCCCGGGGCGATGGCGTGAGTGACAGAGACCATAGGGTCCGATTATCCCATACTGACCCCCAGACAAACTGTGCAATTCGACCGCCCCGCCCGCACGCAGGCGCGCAGGAAGAGTCCGGCCTGCCCGCCCTCGGGTCGCAGCAGGTCGGCACTGTGCGATCATCCGCGCTCGCTTTCGACACCCTGCCTGCGATGAAACGCCTCCATGCCATGCTCGATCGCCTGCGCCGCTGGCTCGGCCTCGCCCACCCCCTGCCCCTGGTGACGGACGCACAGTGGGCGCGGGTCGAGGCCACCCTGCCCTTTCTCGATTACCTCGAACCCGGCGATCGCCCGCGCCTGCGCCAGATGGCGCTCGAGTTCCTGGCGTGCAAGCAGTTTCACGGCGCCCACGACTTCGCGCTGCACGACGACATGTTGTTGAGCATCGCCTTGCAGGCCAGCCTGCCGGTGCTCAACATCGGGCTTGATGCCTACAAGGGCTGGGTGGGCGTGGTGGTCTATGCGGGCGATTTCATCATCCCGCGGCGCGAATATGACGAGGCCGGCGTGGTGCACGAATACGACATCGAGGCGCTGGGCGAGGCCTGGGAAGGTGGGCCGGTGCTGCTGTCGTGGTTCGAGGGCAAAGCGCAACCGTTCGGTGTCAACGTGGTGATCCACGAATTTGCGCACAAGCTCGACATGGAAAATGGCAGCGTTGACGGTCTGCCGCGGCTCAAACCCGGCATGGCGCGCACACACTGGGCAGACGCCTTCTCCAGCGCCTATGAGTCCTTCTGCGATGAGGTCGAGCGTGGCGTGCACACCGAGATCGATTCCTACGGCGCCGAACATCCGGGAGAGTTCTTCGCCGTGGTGTCCGAGGTGTTCTTCGAGACCCCCCACGTGCTGCAGCGACGCTTCCCGCAAGTGTATGAACAACTTGTGCTGTTCTATGGTGTCAACCCGGTGCTGCGTGAAACCCTGTTCAGAGGAGGCTCCGCATGAACGCTCGCAAGCGCCTGTTGATCGTCTTCCACTCCCAGACCGGCAACACCGCTCGTCTCGCCGAGGCCGTGTTGCGCGGCGCGCAGCGTGTGGAAGAGACCGACACCGAACTCAAGCGCGCCTTTGACACCCGCAGCGAGGATCTGCTGGTCAGCGATGGCGTCCTGCTCGGCACGCCGGAGAACTTCGGCTACATGTCGGGCGCGCTCAAGGACTTCTTCGATCGCACTTACTACGCCTGCGAGGGCAAGCTCGTTGGCATGCCCTACGCGGTGTTCATCAGCGCCGGCAATGACGGCCGCGGTGCGGTGCGCGAGATCGGCCGTATCGCCAACGGCTACCGCTGGAAGAGCGTTGCCGAAGCCTTGATCGTGCGCAACCCGATCAAGGACGAAAACCTGCTCGCGGCAGAAGAGCTCGGTGAGGCCATGGCGGCGGGCCTGGCGATGGGGATATTCTGAGCGCCGCTCATGCCTGCGCCACTGCGTAGCGCGGCCAGGAACGGCGGGAATGTTGATTGTCAGGATGAATTTTCACGGGCCAGGAAAAATGGGTTTGGCAGAGCCGCCGCGAGTGACTAAGCTGGAAGCGGTGTCGCCCACGGCGGCCGCTCCCTTGCCACGGGTCAGACACCATTTTTTCATGTCACGGAGGTCGTCCTATGCCCGTCACCTGGATTCTGGTTGCCAACGCCAGCCTGGCGAAACTGTATGCAAACCTGGGCCCCCACAAGGGTCTGCAGCTGGTGAAGGAACTGATCCACCCTGAAAGTCGACAGAAAAATTCGGAACTCGTCAGCGATCGCGCCGGTGCCATGAGTGGCGGCGGTGGCGGCGGGTCCATGCAGCCACAGACGCTTCCCAAACAGCATGAAGCCAAGGTCTTCGCGCAGGAAATCGCCCAGGAGCTGTATCACGGACGCACGGTGAACGCCTTCAAGCGCGCCATCATTGTTGCTCCGCCGGCCTTCATGGGCATGCTCAACACCGTCATCGACGGCCCCACCGCACAATTGATCAGTGAGCGCTTTGAAAAGGACTACACCAAGTGCAGCGAACCGGAGTTGAACGAGCGCCTCGCCTCGGCCATCTTCCTATGATCTCTTCACAGCCCACGCACAGGAGGACGAATTTGAGCGGAGACATGGAGCATCCTCACCATCCTTGTTGATTGATGTGCACATGAACATTGACGTCTCCGTTCAGGAGACCTGACGGTGCAATGATTGGCACCGTAGAGAAGCGGGGCGCCTCTGGCGCCCCGCTCCCATTTCAGCGCTCGTCAGCGCGCGCGATCAGGGCCACGGCCTGAGCGGCAATGCCCTCGCCGCGGCCGGTGAAGCCCAGCTTTTCGGTGGTCTTGCCCTTGATGTTGATCGCGCTGGCGTCCATCGCCAGATCGAGCGCGATGTTGGCAACCATGGCGGGCGCGTGCGGCATGATCCTGGGCGCGGCGCAGATCACCGTGGCATCGATGTTCACCACCTCCCAGCCGGCCGCACGCACGCGGGCGAAGGCCGCACGCAGGAGCACGCGACTGTCGGCCCCGGCGTGGCGGGCGTCGGTGTCGGGAAACAATCTGCCGATGTCACCCAGCGCGGCCGCGCCCAGCACCGCATCGGTGATGGCGTGCAGCAACACATCGGCGTCGGAGTGGCCCAGCAAGCCGCGCGCAAACGGGATGTCGACCCCGCCGATGATCAGCGCCCGGCCGGGCACCAGGGCATGGACGTCGAAGCCCTGACCAATGCGGAACGGAACCTTCATGACTTCAAGCCCTCGCGATTTTGCAGAATCCACTCGGCCAGATGCAGGTCGAGCGGATAAGTGACTTTCAGATTGGTGGTGTCGCCCTGCACCAGGCGCGGACTGAGACCGGCGGCCTCCATGGCGCTCGCCTCATCGGTGACCTGGGAGGCGTTCTCGAGTGCGCGGCGCAGCATGATGTAGCGGAACATCTGCGGCGTCTGCGCCTGCCACAAGCTGTCACGCGGCACGGTGGCGGCGACGCGGTGATAGTCATCGGCGCGCTTCAAGGTGTCGGCGACGGGCACGGCGAGCAGTCCACCCACTTTTTCATGCGCGAGTTCGCGCACCAGCTTGTCGATGTGCCAGGCCGCAAGGCAAGGTCGTGCGGCGTCATGCACCAGAATCCAGTCCGACTGCGCGACCTCGGCGCCGATCGCGCGCAAGCCCCCGAGCACGCTGTCGGCACGCGTGGCGCCACCACAGAACAGCGGCACGAGCTTTTCGCCCAGCGCAGACCAGTCGTGACGCGACCACTCGCGGTCGTCGATCGAGAGCACGACAAAGACCTTGTCGATATGCGGCGACCCACACAGCACGGCCAGGGTGTGATGGATGAGGGGACGCCCGAGCAGGGGCAGATACTGCTTTGGCCGCTCCGTCCCCATGCGCGATCCGCTGCCTGCAGCGGGCACGATGGCGAAGTGATGCGCACGGCCATCGGCGTGGGCGCTGGCGAAGGGTCGCACAAGGGGGTCGGGATGAGAGCGGGCATTCGGCATGGCGCGCATTCTAACGTGCGCATCGGCGCGCGCGCCGCAGAACCAGACAAGGCAGCGTGCACCCCGCGTGCGCGCCCATCGACACCTGCGACAAGACCCCACCGAACCCACTCCTGCGCAGGCGGTCTATAGTCAACGCGTCGATAACAGGCGCGAGCTTGTGGAGGTTGGCGATGGCCATTGCATCTGTGCGTCCGGCGGCCCTTGCCGGACAGTTCTACCCGCGTGAAGAGCGCGTGCTGCGCATGCAGATCACCGAAATGCTTGCAGCCGCCCTGCCGCTCGAGCACGCGATCACGCCCAAGGCCATCATCGTGCCGCACGCGGGCTACATCTATTCGGGGGGCGTGGCCGCCTACGCCTATCGCACCCTGGCCGCAGTGCGCGAACAGGTTCGGCGCGTGGTCGTGCTCGGTCCGGCGCATCGGGCGGCAGTGCGCGGCTTCGTCCTGCCCGCCGCGCAGGCTTTCAGCACGCCGCTGGGTGAGGTGCCGCTGAGTCGTATCGACTGGCTGATGCTGCAGGCACGGGGCGATGTGTACGTTGACGATCAGCCCCATGCGCAGGAGCACTGCATCGAGGTCCAGCTGCCCTTCCTGCAGACCATGCTCGGCAGTTTTTCCATGGTGCCTATCCTGGTGGGCGACGCCTCCGACGATTCCGTCGCCGAAGTGCTCGAGGCCTTGTGGGGTGGGCCGGAAACCCTGATCGTGATCAGCTCCGACCTATCGCATTACCTGCCCTATCGCCAAGCCCAGTGGACGGACCGCTCGACGGTGGACCAGGTGCTGGAGCTGCGCCCTGGCATCTCGCATCAACAGGCCTGTGGTGCAACACCGGTCAATGGCCTGCTGCTGGCAGCGCAGCGGCGCCTGCTCAAGCCCCAGCTGCTCGACCTGCGCAACTCCGGCGACACCGCGGGCGATCGCAGCCGCGTCGTCGGCTATGCCAGCCTGGTGTTTTCCGAACCCGAGGCAACCACCCATGCCCGACACTGAATTCGGTGCCCTGCTGCTGCGCCTTGCGCGCGCCGCGATCGCCCACCATCTGGGCCTGGGCCCGCAGCCACAGGCGCTCGGTGACCCACGCCTGGACGAGCGCGGCGCCACCTTCGTCACCCTCACCCTGAACGGTGAATTACGCGGCTGCATCGGCAGCGTGCGCCGTACACGCAGCCTGGGCGAAGACCTCATCGTCAATGCGGTCGGCGCCGCCAGCAGGGATTCGCGCTTTCCACCCTTGTCGCAGGCCGAGTTCGAGCACGTACTCATCGAGGTGTCCGTACTAAGCGAGCCCGAGTTCATCGACTTTGATACCGAGGCTGCCTTGCTGGAAAGGATCACGCCGCACGAGGACGGGCTGATGCTGTTTGCCGGCTGTCGCAGCGCCACCTTCCTGCCCCAGGTGTGGGAGCAGCTGCCCGCACCGGCCGACTTCCTCGCCGCGCTCAAGCGCAAGGCCGGCATGGCGGTCGAACGCCCGGTGGACGGGCTTATGGCCGCCCGCTACGGGGTGCGCAAATGGCGCGAATCCGAGCGCCCGTCTGATGATCCAGCGCAACTGCAGGAGCTCCAATGACCCCATCCGGCGCCAAGGCCGCCCACCCCGGCAGCCATCACCCTGCGCTTTACTGGCATGCCCTCGCCGATGGCCGCATCCAGTGCGACCTGTGTCCGCGCTACTGCAAGCTGCACCCCGGCCAGCGCGGCGCGTGCTTTGTGCGCATGCGCGAAGGGGATGGCGTGGTGCTGACGACTTACGGACGCAGTTCAGGTTTCTGTATCGACCCGATCGAGAAGAAGCCGCTCAACCACTTCTATCCGGGCAGCAGCGTGTTCTCCTTCGGCACCGCCGGCTGCAATCTCGCCTGCAAGTTCTGCCAGAACTGGGACATCTCCAAGTCGCGCGACATGGACAGCCTGATGGATGCGGCTTCGCCGGACGAGATCGCCCTCACCGCCCTCAGTCACGGTTGCCACAGCGTGGCCTTCACCTACAACGACCCGGTGATCTTCGCCGAATACGCCATGGACGTGGCCGACGCCTGCCATGCGCGCGGCCTGAAGACGGTGGCGGTGACCGCCGCCTACATCACCGAGCTGGCGCGACCGGACTTCTTCTCGCGCATGGATGCGGTCAATGTCGACCTCAAGGGCTTCAGCGACGACTTCTACCTCAGGCTGTGTGGCGCTCACCTGCAGCCGGTTCTCGACACCCTGGTGTGGCTGCGCCACGAGACCCAGCCCTGGCTCGAGCTGACCACCCTGCTCATCCCCGGCCAGAACGACTCCGACGCCGAGCTCACCGCCTTGTCGCGCTGGGTGAGGGACGAGCTGGGTGATGAGACCCCCTTGCATTTCAGCGCCTTCCACCCTGATTTCAAGATGAGCGAGATCCCACCGACGCCGCCTGCGACCCTGGGTCGGGCGCGGCGCATCGCACGCGAGATCGGACTGAAGCACGTCTACACCGGCAATGTGCACGATGTCGACGGTGACACCACGCGCTGCACCGGCTGTGGCAAGACCCTGATCGTGCGCGACTGGTACGAGATCCTCAGCTACCGGCTTGATGCCCAGGGCCGCTGCCCCGACTGCGGCACGCCGCTCGCGGGCCGTTTCGGTGCCGTCGGCGCAGCCCGCGGCGAAGCCTTCGGCGCACAGCGCATCCCGGTCGCCATCCATCGGCGCTGAGCGCGGCGGCTTGCGCCCGCGCCTTGCCCCGCAAGCCGGTCGTGTGCAATGCTCGTCCCATTCGAACTCCAGGCCTTTCTCGCCCAGCCCGCCGTGAAGTTGCGCCACACCCTCATCAGCATTCCCACTGCAGGCGTCTGGCTTGACGGCGTGCTGGCGCATGCGCCCGATGTGCGCGGACTTGCGTTGATCCCCGAATCCGACTTCTATCGCCCGCCACGGATTGACGACAGCCGCCGCGCGCGCGAGCTGCAGGCCGCCGGCTTTGCAACGATGAGCCTGAATCTGCTCACCCGCCATGAAGCCGCACGCGACCCCGACGCCGGTTACAACATCGCCCGCCTCACCCGTCGCCTGCTCGACACCATCGAATGGTGTCAGCATCAGCCCGCGCTCGCCCCGCAGTCGCTGGGCATCGTCGCCGCCGGCACCGGCTGTGCGGCCGCGGTGCGCGCGGCGGTTGCGCAGCCCGAGCGCATCGCGGCCATCGTCTGCATCGCCGGTCGGGCCGACCTTGCCGGTGGCGTGCCCCTGCGCGCGCTGACGACGCCGATCCGCTTCATTGTGGCCGCGGACGACCCCCAGGCGACGATCTGCAGGTCTGCCTTCGAGCTCATTGCGCGCACCCTGCGGGACTGGGTCGAGGTCCACCAGGACACGCCCGGCCGTCCTCCTGGCGTGCACGCGGCCGCCGCCGCCCAATGGCTGCAACGCCATCTGCCGCCACCCAGGCCACCCCAGCCCGAAGTCGAAGCCGTCCGCGCTTGAGTCTCCTGCACCCACGACCGCATCCACGGCCGCATTCACGCCGGCCTCCACCGAAGAGCCGTGGCGCGCGCGCCCTGTCCTCTATAATCCCTGCTCTGACCGGCACCGGCCCCATGGCCGCAATCCGGCCGTAGTCCGTTTACTGTCCCGTCTGCCAAGATGCCCAGCCTCCTCCACAGCACCAGCCCGAGCACCTCCTCAAACGCATCGAAGAGCGCATCCCGAAGCACCGCTTCCAGTACGTCGCCAGATGCGTCGACACATCCGCCCGCGAGCCCGTCGCCCAGTCAGCTGGCGGCCTTGCTGCCGGCGCTGTCCGGCCTCGCCCTGCCGCGGGCCGGCGCCCGCCTCGAGCTGCCCGCCTGTGCGGGCTCGGCCGATGCCCTGGCCATCGCCCAGCTGGCCCAGCGCGCGCAGCGCCTGCTGGTGATCACTGCCAACCCGCTCGACGCCCAGCGCCTGCAGGACGAGCTCGGCTGGCTGGCGCCGGGCTTGCGCGCGCACCTGCTGCCCGACTGGGAAACCCTGCCCTACGACAACTTCTCGCCCCACCAGGACCTCATCTCCGAGCGCCTGTCGTCGCTGTATGCCATCAGCCGCGGCGAGACCGATGTCGTGCTGGTGCCCGCGTCGACCGCGCTCTACCGCATGGCACCGCCGTCCTACCTGGCCGCCTACACCTTCTTTCTCAAGCAGGGCGAGCAGTTCGACGTCGAGCAATTCAAGGCGCAGATGGTGGTGGCCGGCTACGCCCACGTCACCCAGGTGGTCAGTCCGGGCGAATTCTCGGTGCGCGGCGGTCTGGTGGACCTGTTTCCGATGGGCTCACCGCTGCCCTTTCGCATCGACCTCTTTGACGATGAAGTCGAGAGCATCAAGACCTTCGACCCCGACACCCAGCGCACCGTCTATCCGACCCATGAAATCCGCCTCTTGCCGGCGCGTGAGTTTCCGCTCGACGACAAGGGGCGGGCGCGTTTTCGCAGCCGCTTTCGCGAGACCTTCGAGGGCGACCCGACGCGCGCGGCAATCTACAAGGACGTCTCGAACGGCATTGCACCGGCTGGCATCGAATACTTCCTGCCGCTCTTCTTCGAGGAATCGGCAACCCTGCTCGACTATCTGCCCGCCGACACCGCGGTGCTGCTGCATCGTGACGTGCCCACCGCCATCGCCGAATTCTGGCGCGACACGCGCTCACGCCACGACCTGCTCAAGGGCGATCGCAGCCGCCCGGTGCTGCCGCCTGAGCAGTTGTTCCTCAGCGATGAGGCCTTCTTCATCGCCCTCAAGGACCGGCCGCGCCTGAGCCTGGGAGCTGGCAGCGGCAGTGGCGCGGCGATTGCCCAGGCCTTGCCCGAGCTCGCGGTGGAGCGCAAGGCGAGCGATCCCTTGCACAAGCTCAAGGCCTTCCGGGACGGTTTCGGTGGCCGCATCCTGCTGCTCGCCGACTCGCCGGGCCGGCGCGAGACGATGGCGGAGTACCTGCTCGAGTACGGGCTGCAGCCCGAGCCCGCCACTGACTTTGCCACCTTCCTCGCGGGCGATGCCGCCTTTGCGCTGGGCATCGCACCGCTGGCCAGCGGTTTCATGCTGCCCGAAGCCAGCACGCACACCCCGGGCATGGGCGCCGGTCTCGCCGTCATCACCGAAGCCGAACTCTACGCTTCGACCGCGCGCAGCCGCGCGCGCCGCGACAGCCGCAAGGCGGCGACGATGGAGGGCTGGCTGCGCGACCTGTCCGAGCTCAAGCTTGGCGACCCGGTGGTGCACGTCTCCCATGGCGTGGGTCGTTACCTCGGCCTCATTCACATGAACCTCGGCGAGGGCGAGACCGAGTTCCTGCACCTGGAGTACAACGGCGGCGACAAGCTCTACGTGCCGGTGTCGCAGCTGCACGTCATCACCCGCTACGCCGGGGCCGACCCCGAAACCATAGACCTGCACCGCCTCGGCTCCGGGCAATGGGAGAAGGCCAAGAAGAAGGCCGCGCTTCAGGTGCGCGACACCGCGGCCGAACTGCTCGCCCTCTACGCCCAGCGTGCGGCGCGCGCCGGCCACCGTTTCGACTTCAAGCAACATGACCTGGACGCCTTCACCGAAGGCTTCGGCTTCGAGACCACCCCCGACCAGCAGGCCGCCATCGACGCCGTGATCAGCGACATGAGGTCGGGGCGGCCCATGGACCGGCTGGTGTGCGGCGACGTCGGCTTTGGCAAGACCGAGGTCGCGCTACGCGCCGCCTTCATCGCAGTCGCCGATGGCAAGCAGGTAGTGGTGCTGTGCCCCACCACCTTGCTCACCGAGCAGCATTACCAGCATTTCGCCGACCGCTTTGCCGACTGGCCGATCAAGATCGCCGAGCTGTCGCGCTTCCGCTCTGCCAAGGAGCAGACCGAGGCACTCGCCCAGCTCGCCGAGGGCAAGATCGACATCATCATCGGCACCCACCGCCTGCTGCAGAAGGACGTGGTCTTCAAGCGCCTCGGCCTGGTGATCATCGACGAGGAGCACCGCTTCGGTGTGCGCCAGAAGGAGGCGCTCAAGCAACTGCGGCGCGAGGTCGACATCCTCACCCTGACCGCGACGCCGATCCCGCGCACCCTGGGTCTGGCGATGGAAGGCCTGCGCGAGTTCTCGGTGATCGCCACCGCGCCGCAAAAGCGCCTGGCGATCAAGACCTTCGTGCAGCCCGCCAGCCGCGGCGTGATTCGTGAGGCGGTGCTGCGCGAATTCAAGCGTGGCGGCCAGGTGTACTTCCTGCACAACGAGGTCGACACCATAGAGAACACACGCAACGGACTCGAAGAACTGCTGCCCGAAGCGCGCATCGTGGTCGGCCACGGGCAGCTGCCCGAGCGCGAGCTCGAGCGCGTGATGCGCGAATTCACTCAGCAGCGCGCCAACCTGCTGCTGTGCACGACCATCATCGAGACCGGCATCAACATCCCCACCGCCAACACCATCATCATCAACCGCGCTGACCGCTTCGGCCTGGCGCAGCTGCACCAGCTGCGCGGCCGGGTCGGGCGCTCGCACCACCAGGCCTACGCCTATCTGCTCACCGATGCCAATGGCAAGCCCACCGCCCAGGCACAGAAGCGCCTGGAGGCGATTGCGATGATGGAGGAGCTCGGCTCGGGCTTCTATCTGGCGATGCACGACCTCGAGATCCGTGGCGCCGGCGAGGTGCTGGGCGAGAGCCAGTCCGGTGACATCCAGCAGATCGGCTTCAGCCTGTACACCGAGATGCTCAAGCGCGCGGTCAGGGATCTGCAGGCGGGCAAGGAGCCCGACCTCTCGCAGCCGCTGGAGGTGGTGTCCGAGATCAACCTCCACACTCCGGCGCTGATGCCCACCGACTATTGCCCTGACGTGCAGGAACGTCTGACGCTGTACAAGCGCCTGGCCAACTGCGACACCGATGATGACTTGCGCGCGCTGCAGGAAGAGCTGATCGACCGTTTCGGCGAGTTGCCACCGCAGACCGTGGCCCTGATCGAGACCCACCGCCTGCGCATGCTGGTGAAGGACTACGGCGTGCACAAGCTCGACGCCTCGGCCACCCAGATCAGCGTGCAATTCAGCAAGGACGCCCCGATCGATCCGCTGAAGGTGATCTTCCTCATCCAGAAGGACCGCAGCACCAAGATGGCGGGTCCGGAAAAACTCGTACGTCGTGCCAACCTGCCAAACCTGAAGGAGCGCGTCAAAGCCGTGCGCGAGCTGCTCGACGCGGTCAAGGCCTGAGGCGAGAAAGAGAGTTCCCATGCTGATCAACTGCATCGCTTACAAAAACGGCCACAGGCAGACGAGCATCCCGATCGAAGAGCTCAGCGCAGCGCTCAAGCAGCCCGACACCTTCGTCTGGGTGGCATTGCAGGACGCCAGCACAGAGGAGCTCACGACCATGAAGGACATCTTCGGACTTCACGAGCTCGCGGTCGAGGATGCCGATCACGGCAATCAACGCCCCAAGGTCGAGGAGTATGACGATGAACTCTTCGTCGTCATGCACCTGGTCGAGGAACACAAGGGTGCGCTTGCGGTGGGCGAACTCCATATCTTCGTGGGCGCCAACTACATCCTGTCGGTGCGCAATCGCAGCAAACAGGAGTTCAAGTCCGTCCGGGCGCGCTGCGAACGCGAACCGAAGATGCTCGCCAAAGGCCCGGGCTATGTCCTGTATGCCTTGATGGATGAGGTGGTGGACCGCTACTTTCCGCTCATCGAGCGCTTCGAGCACGAGCTCGAGGCGATGGAAGAGCGCATCTTCACCAAAGGCGCGGCGCTGTCCAACATCCGCCGTCTATACCGCCTCAAGCGCAAGCTCACCGTGCTCAAGCATGCGGTGCTGCCCTTACTGGAGGCCAGCGGCAAGCTGCACAGCGGGCGCGTGCCCGAGGTGTGCACCAAGAGCCGGCACTACTTTCGCGACGTGTTCGATCACCTCACCCGCCTCAATGCCTCGCTCGACGGCATCCGCGACACCATCTCCACCGCCATCCAGGTCAACCTGTCGATGGTCACGATCGATCAGACCGAAGTCAGCAAGCGCCTCGCCGCGTGGGCGGGCATCTTTGCGGTGGCCACCGCTTTCGCTGGCATCTGGGGCATGAACTTTCGCAACATGCCCGAGCTGGAGTGGGAATACGGCTACCTGTTTGCGGTGGCGGTGATCGCGGGCACCAGCTCCTTTCTGTGGTGGCGTTTCAGGAAGGCAAAATGGCTGTGAGGCCCTTGCGCCTACTGCCAGCCAAAGCGGCGGATGTAATAACGCTTCATCATTGAGGTCAGGAAGGCGTAGCCCAGCAAGATCCCGATCAGCCATACAAAGTAGGACCAGGGCAGCGTCTGCAGCTTGAAGTAGTCGGCCAGCGGCCCCATCGGCAGGAACACGCCAAGCGCCATGATGAGCAGCGTCATCCCCAGCAGTGGCCAGGCGGCACGGCTTTCGATGAAGGGGACTCTGGGCGTGCGGATCATGTGCACGATCAGGGTCTGCGTGAGCAGGCCGACGACGAACCAGCCCGACTGGAACAGCGCCTGGTGTTCGACCGCGTTGGCCTTGAACACGTACCACATCAGACCAAAGGTGAAGACGTCGAAGATCGAGCTCAGCGGCCCGAAGAAGAGCATGAAGCGGCTGATGCTGGCGGGATTCCAGCTCAGCGGCTGGCGGATGAGTTCAGCATCCACATTGTCGAAGGGGATGGCGATCTGCGAGATGCTGTAAAGCAGGTTCTGGACCAGCAGCTGCAGGGGCAACATGGGCAGGAAGGGCAGGAAGATGCTCGCAATCAGCACCGAGAACACGTTGCCGAAGTTTGAACTGGCTGCCATGCGGATGTACTTGAGCATGTTGCTGAAGGTCTTGCGGCCTTCGATCACGCCCTCTTCGAGCACCAGCAGGCTGCGCTCGAGCAAGATGATGTCGGCCGCCTCCTTGGCGATGTCGACGCCGCCATCGACCGAAATGCCGATGTCGGCGGCCCGCAGCGCCGGGGCATCGTTGATGCCGTCGCCCATGAAGCCGACGACGTGGCCGTTGGCGCGCAGGCTGCGCACGATGCGCTCCTTGTTGAGCGGCGAGAGCTTGGCAAACACCGTGTTGTGCTCGACGGCGAGGGCCAGCGTGGGTTCGTCCATGGCGTCGACCTGAGCACCGAGCACGATGCCGTCCACCGCGAGCCCGACCTGGCGGCAGACTTCGGCCGTGACCAGCTCGTTGTCGCCGGTGAGCACCTTGACGACGACGCCGTGCGCGGCCAGGGCCTCGAGCGCAGGCGCGGTTGATTCCTTGGGGGGGTCGAGAAAGGCGATGTAGCCGATCAGGGTCAGCCCTGATTCATCAGCCTTTGAATAAACCAGCTGATCCAGCGCCAGCTCCTTCATCGCCACCGCGACCACGCGCAGACCGTCCTCGTTCAGTTCGCGCGTGACCTTTTGCAAGCGCGCCCGCGCGCTGGCGTCCAGCGGATAGGTCTGACCCTCGAAGCGCACATGGCTGCACACCGCGAACATTTCTTCCACCGCACCCTTGCAGATGAGCTCGTGGTGATGCGCACGCTCGGACACCACCACCGACATGCGGCGACGCTCGAAGTCGAACGGGATTTCGTCGATCTTCCTGTAGTTGCGGGCAAGGTCGAGCTCGGTCTTGAGCTCGACATGCTCGAGCACCGCCCGATCGAGCAGGTTCTTCAGGCCGGTCTGGTAATAGCTGTTGAGGTAGGCGAAGCCGAGCACCTCGTCCGATTCGCGACCGGAGACGTCGGTATGGCGGGCGAGTGCGATCTTGTCCTGGGTCAGGGTGCCGGTCTTGTCGGTGCACAGCAGGTTCATCGCGCCGAAGCTCTGGATCGCGTCCAGGCGTTTGACGATCACCTTCTTGCGCGACAGCATCACCGCCCCGCGCGCGAGCGTGGAGGTGACGATCATCGGCAACATCTCTGGCGTCAGCCCGACCGCCACCGAGAGCGCAAACAGGAAGGCTGCGGGCCAGTCACCCTTGGTGAAGCCGTTGATCAGCACCACCAGCGGCACCATGACGAGCGCGAAGCGGATCAGCAGCCAGCTCACCTTGTTCACGCCAAGCTGAAACGCGTTCGTATCCGCCCCGTCGCGGGCACTGGTCACGCGCCGCGCCAGGGTGCCGAAATAAGTGTCGTTGCCGGTCGCGAGCACGAGCGCGCTGGCCGCACCCGAAATGACGTTGGTGCCCATGAACACCAGATTGGCCATGTCCAGCGCGGAGGCTGACTCCGGTCCGGGGGTGGCAAATTTCTCCACTGGCAGGGACTCGCCGGTCATTGCGGACTGGCCGACGAAGAGATCGGTGGCGCTCATGATGCGACAGTCCGCCGGGATCATGTCGCCCGCGGACAGCGCCACGATGTCTCCGCGCACGAGCTGCCGGATCGGGATCTCGATCGTTCTACCCGCTGCTGGGGCGGCGTCGGTGGCGGTCCCGGCTGCGTCCGGGTCGGCGCGCCTGCGCACGCTGGCGGTGTTGCTCACCTGCTCCTTGAGCGCCAGGGCCGCCTTGTTGGAGCGCCGCTCCTGGACGAAGCGGATCAGGGTGGCCAGCAGCACCATGGTGCTGATTACCGCCGCCGCCTGGGTGTCGCGGGTAAACAGGGACACCACCGCGAGCAGGGTCAGCAGCAGGTTGAAAGGGTTGTTGTAGCTCAGCCAGAGGTGGCGCCACCCGGACACGGGGCGCTCGTGCTCGACCTCGTTGAGGCCATGGCGGGCACGCACGGCGGCGGCTTCTTCATCACTCAGGCCGTGCGCAGACGAACCCAGCTGCGCCAGCACCGCCGCCAGTTCACCGCGCGCATGATCGACCAGGCGGCGGTTCAGGGCGTCGGACAAGCGTTCGGCGCGCTTGCCGCGCGACAGCGAATCGAGGATGGTGCGCCGCCGAAACAGGTTGCTGCTGTGGCGCGATGCGAGGAAGCGGCCAAAGTACTGGCTGAAGATGTTCATGTTGTCCTGTTCGCGGTCAAGGCCCTGGTGCGCGGCGACAGCCGCGCCGGCGCGCCCGTAAAACCACCTCGGGGCGATGCTGAGTCGGTGTCTGATGCGAACGCGTGCGGCATGTCCATTGTGCACTGCAGGTGGCGCGCTGGCCCGCGAGCACCGGCGGGAGTTACAATCATCGGCTTTCACGCCGCACACCGGAGCCACCCGCAATGTCCGTTGTCCAGACAGAAAACCTCAACATCGCCGCCTTTGATCACATGCCCTCGCCCGAGGAGATCAAGGCCCGCGTCCCGATGACCGTGCCTGCCAATGCTGCGGTGGTGGCCGGGCGCAAGGCCGTGATGGACATTCTAGACCGTCGTGACCCCCGCGTTTTCGTCGTCGTTGGCCCGTGCTCCATCCATGACGCCGAAGCCGGGCTGGACTACGCCAGACGGCTGAAGAAGCTGGCCGATGAGGTGTCTCAGACCATGGTGCTGGTGATGCGGGTGTATTTCGAGAAGCCGCGCACCTCGACCGGCTGGAAGGGCTTCATCAATGACCCCTTCATGAACGACTCCTTCCGCATCGATGTCGGCATGGAGCGCGCGCGCAAGTTCCTGCTCGACGTCTCCGAGATCGGCCTGCCCACCGGCACCGAGGCGCTGGACCCGATCGCACCGCAATACTACGGCGACCTCATCTCGTGGACCGCCATCGGTGCGCGCACCTCGGAGTCGCAGACCCACCGCGAGATGTCGTCCGGCCTGTCCACCCCGGTCGGCTTCAAGAACGCCACCGATGGCGATCTGGAGGTCGCCATCAACGCCATCATCTCGGCGGCACACCCGCACAGCTTTCTCGGCATCAACAGCCACGGCGTGTCTGCGATCACGCGCACACGCGGCAATCGCTACGGCCACGTCGTACTGCGCGGCGGTGGCGGCAGGCCGAATTACGACACCGTATCGATCTCGCTCGCCGAGCAGGCGCTGACCAAGGCGAAGCTGCCCAGAAACGTGGTGGTGGATTGTTCCCACGCCAACTCCTGGAAGAAGCCCGAATACCAGCCGCTGGTGATGAAGGACGTTGCCCATCAGATCCGCGAAGGCAACGACTCGGTGGTCGGCATGATGATCGAGAGCAATCTGGTCGCCGGCAACCAGCCAATTCCGGCCGACCTGTCGCAGCTCAAGTATGGCTGTTCGGTGACCGACGCCTGCGTGAGCTGGGAGACCACCGAAGAGATGATCCGCAACACCGATGCGATGCTGCGTGACGTGATTGGCAAGCGGGAGCGCCGCGCATGAACCTCGTGGTGTTTGCCGAGGACGTCGACAGCCTGGCGCTGAAGAATGTCGCGAAGCTGACCGGGGCACACGCCATCGAGCAGATCACCCCGCGCTCGTTTCGCCTGCTCGCAGCGCAGAACCACGCCGAGCTGGCGCGCACCTGCAGCGCCGGCGGGCTGGATTACGCCTGGGTGCCCGCTGGACGCAGGCTGAAGGACTTCGGCCTGTTCGTCACCGACATGGATTCGACCCTGATCAACATCGAGTGCATCGATGAGATCGCCGACATGCAAGGCCTGAAGGCCGAAGTCGCGGCGATCACCGAGGCGGCGATGGAGGGTGAGATCGACTTTCGCGAATCGCTTCTGCGCCGCGTGTCACTGCTCGCCGGCCTGCCCGAGCAGGCCCTGGAAGAAGTCTACACCCACCGCCTGCAGCTGAACCCCGGCGCCGAACGCCTGATGAAGGGTCTGCAGCGCGCTGGCTTGAACACCGTGCTGGTGTCGGGCGGCTTCACCTATTTCACCGCGCGCCTGAAGCAGCGCCTGGGCTTTGACCACGCTTTTGCCAACGAGCTCGAAGTGATCGATGGCCATCTGAGCGGGCGCATCGTCGGCGATATTGTCGATGCTGCGGCAAAGGCCACTCACCTGCAGCGCATTCGCGACCAACTGGGCCTGCAGGCCCATCAGGTGATCGCCATGGGCGATGGCGCCAACGACATCCCGATGATGAACGCCGCCGGCTTCAGCGTGGCTTTCCACCCCAAGCCGGCGCTGCGCGAGCTCGCCGACTGCTGCATCGAACACAGCGGCCTTGACGGGGTGCTAGACCTCTTTGGCTGAACCTCAGCCGCTTGTGCTCAGTCCGCGAGCGCCGGCGCAATCGTGGTTTCGCGCAAGTGGCCTGCCGTCATGCGCAGCACGCGCCCGCAACGGCGCGCCAGCGACTCGTCGTGGGTGACCAGGATCAGGGTCGTGCCCACCTCGCGATTGAGCGCGAACATGAGCTCGATGATCGCACTGCCGGTTTCGGCATCGAGGTTGCCGGTGGGTTCGTCAGCCAGCAAGAGACGCGGATGGGGGGCAAAGGCGCGCGCCAGGGCAACACGTTGCTGCTCGCCGCCGGACAGGTGCTTCGGGTACTGGCGCAGCCGGCTCCCCAGCCCCACCCGCTCCAGCCATTGCGCCGCCAGCGCGCGCGCCCCGGCTACGCCGGCGAGCTCGAGCGGCAGCATGACGTTCTCCAGCGCATTCAGGGCGGGCAGCAGCTGGAAGGACTGGAACACGAAACCGATCGCTTCGCCGCGCAGCGCGGCGCGCGCATCTTCGTTGAGCGCAAACAGGTCCGTGCCCTGCAGTTTCACCGAACCCGCGCTGGGAACATCCAGCCCCGCCAGCAATCCCAGCAGGGTTGATTTGCCCGAACCCGAAGCGCCGACGATGGCGACCGATTCACCCGCGCCAACGACGAAGCTCACATCCTGCAGGATGTGCAACTCGCTCCCGGTGTCCGCAAGACGCACACGCTTGGACAAGCGCTCGACCTCGATGACTGGAATGGAGATTTCAATGCTGCTGCGATCCATCGCTACCTTCTTTTGCATGTTGTTGTTCATGGGAACCGCACAGGCGGCGACGATCATGGTCTGGGGCGACAGCCTGTCGGCCGGTTACGGTCTGCAAGCTGACGAGGCCTGGCCCACCCTGTTGCAGACGCGGCTCGAGGAGAAAGGGTTCCGTCACACCGTCGTCAATGCCAGCGTTTCGGGTGAGACCTCCGCCGGTGGCCGCTCGCGCCTGCCGGCTGCGCTCGAACAACATGAGCCGGACATCGTCATCCTCGAGCTCGGTGCCAACGACGGCCTGCGCGGCCTGCCACCCAAGCTGCTGGCCGAGAACCTGGACGCGATGATCAGCGCCGCGCAAGGCGCGGGCGCGCAGGTGCTGCTGGTCGGCATGCAGATGCCACCCAACTATGGCCCGGTCTACACCCGTCTGTTTGCCCAGACTTTCGCCACCGTGTCCAAGGCCCGGAAGGTGCCGCTGGTGCCGTTCCTGCTCGAAGGTTTCGCCGATCAGCCTGAACTGTTCCTGAATGATGGCATTCACCCCACTGCGGACGCACAACACAAGGTGCTCGACACCATCTGGCACGGCCTCAAGCCCTTGCTCGGCAGGCACTGAGCGCGGCCGTTGCGGTCGGCCTCACTCCACCTGCAGCTGCGGCGCGCCGGCGACCATGCGTCCGATCACCGCGCCTTGCTCACCCTGAGCCGCGCTGATCGCGGCCTGCACGGCCTCGAGCGCACTTTCGGCGCAGGCAATGAGCAGGCCGCCAGAGGTCTGGGGATCGGTGAGCAGGGTGCGCTGCCATTGCTCTGCCGCCGCCATCAGCGCCAGGTCCTGACCATAGCTCGCCCAGTTTCGCGCTGAGGCGCCGGTGGCAATGCCTTCGCGCACCAGCACCGCGGCCTCGGCGATCACCGGCAAGGTCGCAAAGCGCAGTTGCGCGCCCAGCTTGCTGCCACGACACATCTCCAGCAGGTGGCCGGCAAGGCCAAAACCGGTGACATCGGTGACCGCATGCACGCCCTCGATATCGGCCAGGCGAGCCCCAACGCGATTGAGCGTCGTCGTCCACTGGATCATTGCTGCGTAGCCCTGCGCCGACAGCAGGCCTTTCTTGAGGGCGGCGGAAAGAATGCCTATGCCCAGCGGCTTGGTCAGCACCAGCACGTCGCCATCGCGCGCGCCGGCATTGGTCCTGACCTTGGCCGGATCGACCACGCCCAGGCCGACCAGACCGTAGATCGGTTCAAGGACGTCGATCGAATGGCCGCCGGCGATCGGGATGCCGGCCTCGCGGCACACTTCAGCGCCGCCCTGCAGGATCGCGCCGATGACTTCGCGTGGGAGCTTGTCGAGCGGCATGCCGACCACCGCGAGCGCGAAGATCGGCGTTGCGCCCATCGCATACACGTCGGAGAGCGCGTTGGTGGCGGCGATACGGCCGAAATCGCGCGGGTTGTCGACGATGGGGGTGAAGAAGTCGGTGGTGGCGACGATCGCCTGGCGATCGTTGAGGCGATACACGGCGGCGTCATCCGAGGTATCGGTGCCGACCAACAAGTCGGCCGGCACGATGCCTGCAGGCATGCTCGCGAGCAGTTCGGACAGTACGCCGGGAGCGATTTTGCAACCGCATCCACCGCCGTGGGAGAATTGCGTCAGTTTGATTTCGTTCATATTCGGGAAGGAGTGGCGGGCGTGCCCATGCGCACCCGCAAAATCATGTATAAAGGCGTCGCGACCGTAGCACAGCTGTCTGACTTTGACGAAATAATCGACGCCCGCAGCCCGGCAGAGTTCGCCGAAGACCACATCCCCGGGGCCATCAACCTGCCCGTGCTCGACGACGCACAGCGCATCATCGTCGGCACCCTGTACAAGCAGCAGTCGGCGTTTGCGGCCAGACGCCTGGGCGGCGCACTGGTGGCGGAGAACATCGCCCGTCACCTGCAAGCCCATCTCCAGGACAAGCCAAAACACTGGCGCCCGCTGCTCTATTGCTGGCGCGGCGGCCAGCGCAGCGGCGCATTCGTGAGCTGGCTGCGCATGGTGGGCTGGGACGCGCATCAACTGCAGGGCGGCTACAAGCGCTTTCGCCATCTTGTCATCGCCGAAATCGAGCGCATCGCGCCCGCACTGCAGTGGCGAGTGGTGTGCGGCCCGACCGGCAGCGCCAAGACGCGGGTGCTCGAGGCGCTTGCGCGCCAAGGCGCACAGACGCTGGATCTCGAAGACCTGGCCGCGCACAAGGGCTCGGTGCTCGGCGCCCTGCCCGACCGCCCGCAGCCGACACAAAAATCCTTCGAAACCACCTTGCATACGAAGCTGCAGGCGCTCGACCCCGCACAGGCCGTGTACGTCGAGGCAGAAAGCCGCAAGATCGGGCAGGTCTCCGTGCCCGAGCCCCTGATCCTCGCGATGCGACGCGCGCCCTGCATCGCGATCGATGCCACGCGCGCTGCACGGCTCGAATTCCTGGTGCGCGACTATGCCTACCTCGGCGACGACATCGCCCGCCTGAAAGCCAACATCACCCGCCTGTCCGAGCTGCAGAGCCGCGACACCCTGCTGCGCTGGCACGATCTCGCCACCCGTGGAGTCCTGCCCGAGCTGTTTGGCGAGCTCATCGACCTGCACTACGACCCGCTCTATCGACGCTCTCAGAACGGCAACTACACCGGCTTCAGCAGTGCGGCCCGCTTGCACACCGATTCGCTCAGCGACGCCGGAATCGACGCCCTCGCCCGCCGTATCCTGCAGCTTGAGGCGGAGTCTGGCGCAGCCACGGCTGCGCCCTGAGGCCTGCGCTCAAGCGCTCAGGCCAGGGGCAGCACGAGCGCCGCCGGCAGGCCGCGCACCGCGCAGATGCGCTGCACGACCGCAGGGCGCGGAGACTGCACTTCACCCTGCTCGAAGGCGACGATGGTCCACTCGCCCGCCAGGCGCTCGAGCAGCTCATTCGGGCGCAGCAGGAACTCCGGGTTGCTGGGCTTGCCGAAACGCTCATTGCCGACCATGAAGGTTTCATAGATCAGCACGCCACCGGGGCGCAGCAGCGCGAGCAGCAGCGAAAAACGCGGGCGAAACAGGTAATTGCTCACCACCACGGCGTCGAACTGGCGCCCCTCCAGAGGCCAGGCTGCGCCTTCCAGGTCGGCCTCACGGGTGTGGACCTTGGGCAGCCCGTGCAATAGCTGCAGCGCGATGCCATCGCGATCGACGGCCTCGACCCGAAACCCGCGCTGCGCCAGCCAGCGCGCGTGACGGCCGCTGCCGCAGGCGTAGTCGAGCACCTCACCGCCCGCCGCAACCAGCGGCGCAAAACGAGTCAGCCAGGTGGAAGGGGTCGCCGAGGCGGTGTGCAGAGCATCGTGCATGAGGAATCCCGGGAAACGAAGAAGACTGGGGCGCATTCTAACCAGCTCACCCGACCAGGGCGCAGGGTGAGCAGCACGGCAGGGGCAATCCATTCCGAATGACCCTGCATGGCGCTCGGGAACTATGCTATAGATTCGGCTGCTTGCCAGTCGTCGTCGCTGGCCTGCTTTTCATGGAACGATGGACCGCGCCTTGAAAAACGACACCACCGCTTCGCGATCGAGAGCTGATGCAGCGCGCTCCAGGCGCTGGCTCATGGCCAGCCTCACGCTGGCCGCGGTCTGCCCCGCCATCGCCGCACCCGGCCCCCTGCCTGCGGTGACGCATGCGGTGGCGATCGAGCTCGTGCTTGCGCTGGTGCTGGGTCTGATCATCGGCTACCTGCTTGCCTATCGCCCAAGGCCGCACTCCGGAACGGCGCCGGAAGGGCTGACGCGAGTGTCGACAGAGCTGCCCGTCAGCCCACCCGCGCCGGGCGCGCTGTCAGCGGTGGCAGCGGAGGCTGCTCTGGAGCCGGGTTGCGATGTCTATCAGGACATGCTCGAGTCCGTCGGCGAGGTCATCTTCCGCACCGATGAACTCGGTCGTCTGATCTATCTCAATGGCGCCTGGCACAAGCTCAGTGGCCATACGGTGCAGAGCAGCCTGGGCAAACCGATGTTCGAGTTTCTCCACCCGGACGATCGCGTACGCGCGCGACAGCTGTTCCAGGACCTGACCACAGGCGCCAGTGACGACTGTGAGTGCGAATTCCGCTTGCGTACGCGCAGCGGTGAGATCCGCTGGGTGGAGGTCACCGCCCGCCGCGCCCGCGATGCCGGACTGGCCGAGGCGGCATTGACCGGCACGGTCGATGACATCTCCGCGCGCAAGGTCAGCGAGCTCACCTTGCGTAACCTCAATCAGGAACTCGAGGCCCGCGTCAGGTTGCGTACCGCAGAGCTGGAGACCTCCAACCGCGAGCTCGAAGCCTTCTCCTACTCGGTGTCGCACGACCTGCGCGCGCCCTTGCGTGCGATCGACGGCTTCGCGCGCATTCTCGAGGAAGAGCTCAAGGAAGGAGACCAGGCGCAGGCGTCCGCGCATCTGGCCCGCATTCGCAAGGCCACTGCGCGCATGGCCCAGCTCATCGACGCCTTGATCAACCTCGCCCTGCTCACGCGCCAGCCGCTGCAGAAGGAAACCTTCGATCTGTCCCGGGTTGCCTCCCAGATCGCCGACGAGCTGCATGCCGAAGAGCCCGATCGCAAGGTGAGCATCGAGATCACCCAGGGTTTGACGGTCACCGCCGATCAGGCGCTGATCTACGCCATGCTCGACAACCTGTTGCGCAACGCCTGGAAGTTCACCGCTGAGCGCGAACACGCACGCATCGCGCTCAAGGCAGAACGCATCGGCGAGCGCCGCGTGTTCTGCATCGAAGACAACGGCAGCGGCTTCGACATGGAGCACGCCGGCAACCTCTTTCGCGCCTTCTATCGCCTGCACAACAGCGATTCCTACCCCGGCACGGGGATCGGGCTGGCAACCGTGCAGCGCATCGTGCATCGCCATGACGGCTCGATCTGGGCCGAGTCGAGGTCGGGCGAAGGCGCGCGCTTCCTGTTCACCCTCGGCCAATGAGCGTCAAGCGTGACGGGGTGCATGCATCGCGCACTTTGATCCCTGCTTTAATCTGCAGCGCCACCGCGCAGATTGTGCACTGCAGTATAATGTGCTTGAATCGCTTGCAAACGCCCACCACCATGGGCAAACGCACGACACATACTCATCCAGACAGGTTGCAGCCATGAAAGACAAGCACTATCTCTCTCCCCTCCTCGAGCCGCGCTCGGTCGGGATCATCGGTGCCAGCGAACGTGCTGGCTCGCTGGGCGACGTGCTGATTCGCAACATGCTCGACGCGGGCTACAAGGGCAAGCTCTTTGCCATCAACCCCAAGCACGAGTCGGTGCATGGGGTTGCCTGCTACAAGTCGGTGGAGGACGTGCCTCAGCGTCTCGACCTGGTCGTGGTTGCCCTGCGCGCCGACAAGGTGCCGGCCATCATCGACAGCTGCGGACATGCCGGCGTCAAGGCCGTGATCGTGCTGTCGGGCGGGTTTGCCGAATCCGGTCCGCGCGGCGCGCTCTACCAGCGCCAGATGGTGGACGCCGCCCAGCGTCACCGCATCCGCCTGCTTGGCCCCAACTGTCTGGGCGTGATGCGCCCGCAGCTGGGCGTCAATGCCACCTTTGCCCACGCCAGTGCGCTCAAGGGCAGCATAGGCCTGATTTCGCAGTCCGGCGCGCTGTGTGCGGCCATCCTCGACTGGGCCAAACCGAACAACGTCGGCTTTTCGACGGTGGTCTCGCTGGGCACCTCTTCTGACGTCGATTTCGGCGAAGTGCTCGAATACATGATCTCGGACCCACGCACCGAGAGCATCTTCCTCTACGTCGAAGGCATCCGTGATGCACGCCGCTTCATGAGCGCACTGCGCGGCGCAGCGCGGGTCAAGCCGGTGCTGCTGATCAAGGCCGGCCGCCACCCCGAGGCTTCGCGCGCCATCCTCTCGCACTCGGCCTCGCCGATGGGCGACGATGCGGTGTTCGATGCCGCCCTGCGCCGCGCCGGCGTGATCCGCCTCTACAACCTGGGTCAGCTGTTCGCGGCGGCCAAGGCGCTGTTCTCGCACTTCCGCCCACGCGGCAACCGCCTCGCGATCATCACCAATGGCGGCGGGCCGGGCATCATGGCTGCCGACCGCGCCGCGGATATCGGCATCCCGCTGGCGGAGTTCTCCGAGGGCACGATCGAAAAGCTCAACGCCGCACTGCCGGTGAGCTGGTCAAAGGGCAATCCGGTCGACCTCCTCGGCGACGCTGACTCCGAGCGCTATGGCAAGGCACTGAAGGCGGTGCTCGAAGGGCCGAACGTCGACGGCGTGCTGGTGATGCTGACCCCGCAGGCGATGACCAATCCGAGCGGGGTGGCCGACGTGGTGATCGAGCTCGAAAAGACAGCCGACAAGCCGGTGCTCACGTGCTGGATGGGCGAAGACCTGGTCGCCGAGTCGCGGCAGAAATTCAGTGCCGCCGGCATTCCCAACTTCCGCACCCCCGAGCCGGCGGTCGAGCTGTTCAGCCACATCTCCGCCTATTACCAGAACCAGAAACTGCTGGTACAGACGCCGTCCTCCCTGTCCCACTTGTCACCGCCTTCGGTCGAGAGCGCGCGCCTGGTGATCGAGATGGCGATGTCGGAGCGGCGCAAGAAGCTCAACGAGATGGAGTCGAAGGCCTTGCTCGCTGCCTTCCGCATCCCCATCGCGCAGACGGTGGTCGCGCGCTCGGCCTCCGAAGCCATGGTGCTGGCAGCCGAGATCGGCCTGCCGGTGGTGTTGAAGATCGATTCGCCCAGCATCGTCCACAAGTCCGATGTCGGTGGCGTACGTCTCAACCTGCGCAGCCTGGCAGCGGTGCGCTCGACCTACCAGGAGATTCTCGACGAGGTCAAGCGCGTACAGCCGGACGCAATCATCAACGGCATTGCCATCGAGCCGATGATCCAGAAGCGCAATGGCCGTGAGCTGGTCGTGGGCGTGACCCGCGACCCGGTGTTCGGCCCGGTGATCACCTTTGGCGAAGGCGGCAACCTGATCGAGGCCAATCGCGACATCGCGGTCGCCCTGCCACCGCTCAACAGCTATCTGGTCAAGGACATGATCAGCTCGACCCGGATCGCAACCCGACTCGGTGAATTCCGCCACATGCCGGCGATCGACATGAGCGCGCTGGAACTGGTGCTGCTGCGAGTGTCGGAGATGGCCTGCGAGCTGCCGTGGATCACCAGCCTGGAGATCAACCCGCTCATCGTCGATGAGAACGGTGCGGTGGCGGTCGACGCCACCATCCATGTGGACAACGTCTCGCCGACGGCAGACCGCTACGATCACATGGCGATCCACCCCTACCCCTCGCACCTGACCCAGTCCTGGATCCTGCCCGATGGCACGGCGGTGACGATTCGTCCGATCAAGCCCGAGGACGCCGAGCTCGAGATCGAATTCGTACGCGAGCTGTCGGCCGAGACCAAGTACTACCGCTTCATGAACACCATGCGCGAGTTGCCGCCGGCCATGGTGGCGCGCTTGACGCAGATCGACTACGACCGCGAGATGGCCTTCGTTGCCACGCTCATCGTCGATGGCCGCGAGAAGGAAATCGGCGTCTGCCGCTACGCGGTGAATCCGGACGGCGAGTCCTGCGAGTTTGCGGTGGTGGTGGCCGACGAATGGCAGCACCGCGGCCTCGCGCGCAAGCTCATGGGCGTGCTCATCGAGACCGCCCGCAGCCGCGGCATCGCCTACATGAACGGCGTGTTCCTGTCGAACAACGAGCGCATGCTCAAGTTCGTGCAGAAGCTGGGCTTCGTGCTCAGCAACGACCCCGAGGACAACACGGTGAAGCTCGGCGTGCTGGCCTTGCAGGACTGAGCGCGATGGCCATCACCGGCATCGAACATATCGAGCTCAAGGGCATCCCTGCGCTGCGCCTGAGCATCGCCAACGGCGCCAGCGCGGTGCTCAGCCTGTTCGGCGGCCAGGTGCTGTCGTGGTCGCCTCCTGCTGGCGGCGAGCGCCTGTACCTCAGCCCGCTCGCCGCGCACGACGGCCTCCAGCCCATCCGCGGCGGCATCCCGGTGTGCTTTCCGCAGTTCGCCGACCTCGGGCCGCTGATGCAGCACGGCTTTGCGCGCACCGCCCAGTGGACCGTGCTGACCGAGCGCCACGGCAAGGATTTCGCCCTCGTCAGCCTCGGACTCAGCGACAGCGCTGCCACGCGCGCGCTGTGGCCACACGCCTTCGAGGCCGAGCTCAGCGTGCTGATCGAAGACAACCGCCTCGACCTTGAGCTGGAGGTCGGCAACCGCGGCGACAGCGAATTCAGCTTCACCGCCGCACTGCACACTTACCTGGCGGTGCACGAAGTCGAACAGACCCGCCTTGAAGGCCTGCACGGCTACAGCTACCGCGACAAGACCGACGCCAACCGGATCAAGCGCGACAGTGGCGACGTGGTCGAGATCGAAGCCGAGACCGACCGCATCTATCACGACGTCCAGCGCCCGCTGTTGCTACGCGAATACCGGCGCAGCCTGGGCATCAACGCCGAGGGCTTTGCCGACGTGGTGGTGTGGAACCCATGGGTCGAGCGCAGCGCTGCGATTGCCGATCTACCCAAGGACGGCTTCCGTCACCTGCTGTGCGTCGAAGCCGCTGCTGCACAGCACCCGGTCCGCCTTGCCGCCGGCGAGCGCTGGTGGGGGCGGCAGACACTGGTCGAGTTGTAGGCACTGGTGCTGAAGCCCAACGGGGCTTGTCGGGCTGCGGCGCTTGCTGCACCATCGCGGCCTTCGATTCACCGTAACGCGCCTACACCATGCTCCCCCCCATCGAAGATCGCCTCGCCGCCGAGCTCGGCGTGCCCTCCTACCAGGTCAATGCCGCCGTGCGCTTGCTCGATGAGGGCGCGACCGTGCCCTTCATCGCCCGCTATCGCAAGGAAGTCACCGGCGGTCTGGATGACACTCAATTGCGGATGCTCGAAGAGCGTCTGGGCTACCTGCGTGAGCTCGAGGCCCGCCGCAGCACCGTATTGAGCTCGATCGAGGAGCAGGGCAAGCTGACGCCGGCGCTGCGTGCCGAGATCGAACACGCCGACACCAAGCAACGCCTCGAAGACCTCTACCTGCCCTACAAGCCCAAGCGCCGCACCAAGGCCCAGATTGCGCGCGAAGCCGGCCTCGCCCCCCTGGCCGAAGCCCTGCTTGCCGACCCCATGCTGGAGCCCGAGGCTGAGGCCGCGCGCTATCTCAACGCCGACGCCGGCTTTGCCGAAGTCAAGGCGGTGCTCGATGGCGCGCGCCAGATCCTGATGGAGACCTTCGCCGAAGACGCCACCCTGCTCGGTGAGCTGCGTGGCTTCATGCACGAGCACGGCCTGGTGCGCGCGGCGGTGATCGAAGGCAAGGAAGCCGAGGGCGCGAAGTTTCGCGACTGGTTCGACTTCCAGGAGCCCATCGCCAGCATGCCCTCGCACCGCGCCCTGGCCTTGCTGCGCGGTCGCAACGAAGGCGTATTGCGCCTGACGCTGGACGTCGATCGTCCCGACCCACAGGCGCCCCACCCCTGCGAGGGCCGCATCGCGGCGCGCTTTGGCATCCGCAATCAGGGCCGCCCGGCCGACCGCTGGTGCGCTGACACCGTGCGCTGGGCGTGGAGCGTGAAGATCTCGATCCACCTCGAACTCGAGCTCATGAGCGAGCTGCGCGAGCGCGCCGAAGAAGAAGCCATCCGCGTGTTCGCGCGCAACCTGAAGGCCTTGCTGCTCGCCGCCCCCGCCGGCAGCCGCAACACCATCGGCCTGGATCCCGGCATCCGCACCGGGGTCAAGGTGGCGGTGGTCGATGCCACCGGCAAGCTCGTCGACACCGCCACCGTGTACCCCTTCGAGCCGCGCCGGGACCGCGAAACGGCGATCGCCACCATCGCCGCGCTGGCCAGGAAACACGAAGTCGAACTGATTGCCATCGGCAACGGCACGGCCTCGCGCGAAACCGACGCACTCGCAGCCGAGCTCATGAAGCGCCATGCCGCGCTGCCGCTCACCAAGGTGATGGTGTCCGAGGCCGGCGCCTCGGTGTATTCGGCCTCCGAGCTCGCGGCAAAGGAGTTTCCCGATGTCGACGTCACCTTGCGGGGCGCGGTGTCCATCGCCCGCCGCCTGCAGGACCCGCTCGCCGAGCTGGTTAAGATCGACCCCAAGTCGATCGGCGTCGGCCAGTATCAGCACGACGTCAACCAGAGCCGCCTGGCGAAGAGCCTGGATGCGGTGGTCGAGGACTGCGTCAACGCCGTGGGCGTGGATGTGAACACCGCGTCAGCGCCGCTGCTGGCACGCATCTCTGGCCTGAACGCGACCCTTGCGGCCAACATCGTTGAGCTGCGCAACAACCAGGGGCCGTTCCGCAGCCGCAACGCGCTCAAGGACGTACCGCGCCTGGGCGCCAAGACCTTCGAACAGGCGGCGGGCTTCTTGCGCATCAGCAATGGCGACAACCCGCTCGATGCGTCCTCGGTGCACCCGGAAGCCTATCCGGTGGTGCAGCGCATTCTGGCGAAGGTGCACAAGAGCGTGCGTGAGCTGATGGGCAACGGTGGCTTCCTGAAGTCACTGCAGGCCGCTGAATTCACCGACGAGCGCTTCGGCCTGCCCACCGTGCAGGACATCCTGCTCGAGCTGGAAAAACCCGGCCGTGATCCGCGCCCGGAATTTCGCACCGCCAGCTTTCGTGAAGGGGTCGAGACCCTGAAGGATTTGCAGCCCGGCATGCAGCTCGAAGGCGTGGTGACCAATGTCACCAACTTCGGCGCCTTCGTCGACATCGGCGTACACCAGGACGGCCTGGTGCATATCTCGGCCTTGTCGAACACCTTCGTCAAGGACCCGCACAGCGTGGTCAAGGCCGGTCAGGTGGTGAAGGTGAAGGTGCTCGAGGTGGACATTGCGCGCCACCGCATCGCGCTCACCATGCGCCTCGCCGACGAGCTCACCCCGCGCGCCAGTGGGGCAGCGGCGGGCGCGGCGGCAGACCCAGCGCGGAACACGCGCAACCGTGCAAGCGATCCAGCACGCGCACCGACACGACGCACGTCCGCCACCACTGCAAATTCGAACGCCGCCGGCAACGCGCTTGCCGATGCGTTTGCGCGTGCGCGCGGCGGCAAATAGAGGTGGAGAGAGGTGGATGGAGAACGTGATTTACGGTATCAAGAACTGCGACACGATGAAGAAGACCTTCGCCTGGTTTGCGGGCGCGAGCGTCGGCTATCGCTTTCATGACTACAAGAAGTCCGGCATCGGCGCCGCCACGCTGGCAAGCTGGTGTGCGCGGCTGGGCTGGGAGGCGCTGATCAACACGCGCGGCACCACCTGGCGCAGGCTTGCACCGGAACAGCGCGTGCTGGCCGATACCGCTGCGGCCATCGCGCTGATGCAGGCCCAACCCAGCCTGATCCGCCGGCCGCTGATCGAGACCGTGAGCGGTGAGCTCATCATTGGCTTTGATGCGCAGCGGCTGGCGGCGATTTTTGTGGAGAATCCGCAATGAGTGCAGCTCTTCCGGGTAGTTACGTCCAGCGCTTCTTGCTGGAAGACCTCGATATCCGCGGCGCGGTGGTGCGTCTGACCGACGTCTGGCAAGCGCTGCAGGCCGGGCGGGACTACGCGCCTGGCGTGGCGCGCCTGCTGGGCGAGATGAGCGCGGTGGCGACGGTGATCGCCGGCAATCTCAAGCAAGCGGGTCGGCTCACCTTTCAGATCAGCGGCCACGGCCCACTCAGCCTGCTGGTGATCGACTGCGCCGAGACCCTCAACCTGCGTGGCTACGCCAAGGCTGAGGGCGTGCCCAGCGGCGACACCCTCGGCACGCTCGTGGGCGACGGGCGGCTGCAGCTGACACTGGATGTGCCCGGTCTGGATCAGCCCTACCAGAGCCTGGTGCCGCTCGAAGGTGAGAGCATCGCCGAGGTCTTCGAACACTACCTGATGCAGTCCGAACAACAGCCTGCCGCGCTGTGGCTGGCCTGCAGCGCGCACGCGGCGGTGGCCTTGTTCCTGCAGAAGTTGCCGGGCGCTGACCAGAAAGATGCGGATGGGTGGTCGCGCGCGCACCAACTGGCCAACACCGTGCGCGACGACGAGCTGCTCGGGCTGGAGGCCAGCGAAGTCCTGCGTCGCCTGTTTGCCGAAGAAAACGTGCGCGTGTTCGAAGCACGCGGCGTGAGCCATGACTGGCCCGCCGAGCCGGAGAAGGTCGCAGGCATGCTGCAGAGCCTGGGCGAGGACGAGGTCCGCGCCGTCCTCGCCGAGCATGGCGAAATCGTCGTGCATGATGAGCTGTCGAATCACCGCTATCGCTTCCACGCAGCCGATGTCGACGCCTTGTTCACTCCACGTACCCTGCATTGAGCACGGCAGCTTGCCCGAACGCAGCCCCCTCAGTACACTTCCTTGATTTTGAAGAAGCTTCCCTCCATGTCCGCTTCCGCACCTGCCCGTCTGATCGAGTTTCGCAACACCACGCTCGGTGCGACTGTCGCCATGCTGCAGGCCAGCGAGCCGCCGGCGCTGGCGGACGCGCTGCACAAGATGCTCGGCGGCATGCCGGATTTCTTCAACGGCGAAGCGGTGATTCTCGACTTCTCCCTGCTCGGCGACGCCCCCTCAAGCATTGACTGGGCCGGGCTTAATTCACTGCTGCGGCGTTACCGCCTGCAGCCGATTGGCGTGCTCCGGCTGCCGCCGGCCCAGGCAGAAGGCGCACGTCGGGCCGGGCTGGCTGAGCTCGACGCCGCCGTGGTGCGTGACCGGCCTGCTGCACAGCCCCCTGCGCAAGCGCCGACGCCGACACCCGCAGCCGCCGCCACGCACACACCCGCCCCGGCCTCAGCGAGCGTCAGCACCACGCCAGGCCAGGATGCGGCGCTGCCCACCCTGTTCGTCGATCGCCCGCTGCGCTCAGGGCAACAGGTTTATGCGCGCGGCACGGACGTGGTCCTGCTCGGCGGCGTCAGTCCGGGGGCGGAGATCATCGCTGACGGCAGCATTCACTGTTACGGCCCGTTACGCGGGCGCGCCATTGCAGGCGCTCAGGGCGACGACAGCGCACGTATCATCACCAGCAACTTCGGTCCGGAACTGGTCTCGATCGCGGGCGTTTTCCGCACCTTCGAGAGCGGCATTCCCGGCACGCTCGCCGGTCGCGCTGCGCAGGTCCGCCTGAGCGGCGCTGAAAATACGCTCAACATAGAACCGCTGCAGCTCGACTGAGCGCGGCCACACAAGCATGCACAAGGGGATAACGTGAAAGTCATCGTCGTAACGTCCGGCAAGGGGGGTGTGGGCAAGACCACCACCAGCGCGGCCTTCGCTTCGGGCCTCGCTTTGCGCGGTTACAAGACCGCGGTGATCGATTTCGACGTTGGCCTGCGCAATCTCGATCTGATCATGGGCTGCGAGCGCCGTGTGGTGTATGACCTGGTCAATGTGGTTAACAACGAGGCACGCCTGAATCAGGCGCTGATCAAGGACAGGCACTGCGAGAACCTGTTCGTGCTGCCTGCCTCGCAAACCCGTGACAAGGACGCCCTCACCGAGGACGGCGTCGAAGGCGTGCTCAAGGAGCTCGAACACATGGGCTTCGAGTACGTGGTGTGCGACTCCCCTGCCGGCATCGAGCGCGGCGCGGTGATGGCGCTCACCTTCGCCGACGAAGCCATCATCACCACCAACCCCGAAGTATCTTCGGTACGCGACTCCGACCGCATCCTGGGTATCCTGCAGAGCAAATCCAAGCGCGCGCGCGAAGGTGGCGAGCCGATCAAGGAACACCTGCTCATCACCCGCTACTCGCCCAAGCGCGTCGAGGATGGCGAGATGCTGTCGTACAAGGACGTGCAGGAGTTGCTGCGCGTACCCCTGATTGGTGTCATCCCCGAATCGGAGTCGGTGCTGCACGCTTCCAACCAGGGCACGCCCGCCATCCACCTCAAGGGCACCGACGTGGCCGAGGCCTACGGCGACGTGGTTGCACGCTTCCTCGGTGAGGAGCGCCCCTTGCGCTTCATCAATTTCGAAAAGCCGGGCCTGATGAAGCGCCTGTTCGGAGGCAAGTGACATGTCATTCCTTGCCCGCCTGTTCGGCGAAAAGAAGAGCAAGACCGCCGAGACCGCAAAAAACCGTCTGTCCTTGTTGATCGCGCATGAGCGCACAGGTGGAACACCCGCGGCCGATTTTCTGCCCGCCTTGCAGCGCGAGTTGATCGAGGTGATTTCCAAGTACGTTGCGGTCAATCCGGACGACATCAAGGTTCAGCTCGACAAGCAGGACAACATGGACGTGCTTGAAGTCAATATCATCCTGCCCGAGCAGCCGCGCTGAGCTCGGTTCTCCTGTCCAGCACTTCTTCGCAAGTCCACCGCCCGGGTGATGAAATCGGTAACCATAGCGGACTTAAAATCCGCCGGCGCAAGCCTTACGGGTTCGAGTCCCGTCCCGGGTACCATTCGAGGACTACTGCTCGAATGAAATCCGCTGTCCGTCCTGGGCACGCCCTGCCCCCTCATGTGCGCACACCGTGATCGTCCTTGATCTGTGTTGCGACCGGGATCATCGCTTCGAAGGCTGGTTTGCCTCCGCGAGCGCATTCGAGGATCAGCAGGCGCGCAATCTGGTGAGCTGCCCGGTGTGCGCCAGCACCGCGCTGCGCCGACTGCCGAGTGCGCCCTATGTGCACACCCGCAGCCCTGCAAGCACATCACCTCCACCTGCACAAACGGAGATGCCCGCGACGCCCTCCTCGCCCGCTGTTGCCGCGGAGCTGATGCAGCTGCTGCGCCACATGTCGCGCACGGCCGAGAACGTGGGCGAACGCCTGCCCGAGGAAGCACGCCGCATTCACTATGGTGAAACGGAGGCGCGTGACATTCGCGGCCAGGCCTCGGCCGAAGAGCTCGAAGCGCTGCTCGACGAAGGCATCATGGTGTTGCCCCTGCCTCCACCCGAGGACGATCTTCACTAGTCGATCGCTCGGGAAGTCCGTGTGCCAGACAGGAGGTAAGCAAGCCCCTTACTGCGAAGTACAAGCAGGCCGACTTGGCTGGTCAGACACATCGCGAGGCTGATCGTGCTCCAGGCCAGCATGGCCTTCTCCGCGCTTCCCGTCGCGCTCACGCCAGGCACACGACTGGAAAGCTTTGGGTTTGGGATGGATCGGACAGTCGGAACGGTGATGCAAAAACAATGCTTGGCGACCCATAAGGGTTTACCTACACGATGTGGGCTATGATGGTCCATGCACTAGGAGCTCTGAGCATCAGCGCTCTCGGTGGCTTGTGCATGAAGCGGCGCCAGCGTTCCTTCATCGAAACCTGGATTCAGCGCTTCATCGAACGCAACCCGCGCCTGTTCCGCGACTGAACCGGCAAGTCAGTGCCTGTGCAAGGGCTTGCCATCACCATGGAGGTGCTATGACCACGAGTTCTCTTACCCAGGATTACCCCGCCATTCTCTCTGGGGACCATGAGTCGCCTTGCCTCTCCCTGTATCAGCCGACACACCGCCGGCATCCAGAGAATGATCAGGACCGCATCCGCTTCCGTAATCTGGTGAAGCAGATGGAAGAGTCCTTGCGCCAGAAATACCCGAAACGCGATGTGGCGCCGCTGCTCAAGCCTTTCGAGGACCTCGCCGACGACCGCATGTTCTGGAACCACAACGCCGACGGTCTGGCGATATTGAGCGCGCCCGGGCTGTTTCGCGTGTACAAACTGCAGCGCCCGGTGGCCGAACTGGTGGTGGTCGCCGACAGCTTTCATACCAAGCCCCTGATGCGCATCACGCAGTCTGCCGAGCGCTATCACATCCTTGGCTTGAGCCGGGACAGCTTCAAGATCTACGAGGGCAACCGTGACGCCGTGGGCGAGATGTTGCCGATCGAAGGTGTAGCGCAGACGGCTGCCGCATTGATTGGCAAGGATACCGACAGTCGCGAAGGCGCCCATCGCACCTACGGACCAGGCGGAGACGCTGCCCGACATGGCACGGACGTCAAGCAGGACGTTGCGGATCGCGACACCGAGCAGTTTTTCCGCGCCGTCGACCGGGCGGTGATGCAGCATTGTTCGCAGCCTTCAGGCATGCGCCTGATCCTGGCGGCGCTGCCCGAGCATCACCATCTGTTTCGCACCATCAGCAGCAACCCCTTGCTGATGAAGGAAGCGCTCGACGTTCATCCGGACAGCCTGACGCTGGACGCGTTGCGCGAACGTGCCTGGCAGTTGGTGCAACCGCATTATCTCCAGCGTCTGGCCGGTCTGGTGGAGGCCTTTGGCAAGGCTGCTGCAAACGCACAGGGCTCGGAAGCGCTGGACGCCATTGCCAAGGCCGCGATCGAGGGGCGAATCGCCACCCTGTTGATCGAAGCGGACCGCCTGATCCCCGGAACCGTCGATGTCGATGCCGGAAAGATCATCCCCGGTGATCTGGCTGACCCGAATGTTGATGATGTGCTCGACGACCTCGGCGAGCGCGTCCTCAAGGCGGGCGGCGAAGTCATCATCGTTCCAGCCGAACGCATGCCGACCAAGTCCGGCGCGGCCGCGATCTTCCGCTTCTGAGCGTGGGCTGAAACTCGTCCGATGACGGGTTTCAGCGCTGCTGGAGTCGTGCAAGCACCAGCGGCACGCGCATCTCATCGGCGCTCATGCCGCCATGGACGCCGATGAGATCAAACGGCGTCTCACCCTCCACCGTATCGGCAATCGTCCACCCCGGCTCCATCAGCAACACGTGCGTCCCCGCACGTTCGGCGAGTCGGGTGTTGGGCTGCCCCGGGCCAAACAGGCCGGATCCGATGCAATCCGCACCTGACATCAGCACCGCCCGCCCCTCCAGGGCTTCAGCGGCCCAGTGCTCGAATTCGTCCCTCGCCCCCTCCCTCACCGCACAGAAGGCCAGACGGCGCTCGCCCCACAGGGGCGCAGCCAGCATCGCCGACACCGCGCTCTCCGGCGCGAGCTGCAGGCTGCGTTCGGGCGAGCTGTCGATGAAACCATGATCAGCCGTGACCAGGATGCGCACCCCGCTCCCGGCCAGGCGCTCACACAGGCGCGCAAACATCGCGTCGATACGCGCGAAGCAGGTCTGCGCATGCGCTGAGCGGCAGCCATAGGCATGGCTCACCGCATCGAAGCGCGGATAGTAGGCATGGACGAAGCCACCCTCCGCCCCCAGCCCCATCACCGCATCAACAATGCCGTCCTCCAGCTCTTCCCGTCCGCCGTAGGGGTGCACGCGCGCGCCGCGTGCATGGTGACGCGAGTAAGGCGAAAAGGCGATCTCCTGCGGCGACACCATCACCACTGGTCGCACTGCGCGGTGAAACATGGATGGCTGCGGGAACAGGCGTTGCGTCAGGCGAGACGCCTCCAGCGGCCCATTGCCGCGCAGCTCGAGCGGGAGCGGCGCAATCACGCCACCGAAGCGCTGGTCGTGGATGAACCAGCCATTGAGGCCGTGCTCGGCCGGCGAGGCGCCGGTCATCAAGGTGGTGATGGCGCTGGCGGTCGTACTGGGAAAGACCGAGGTCAGCGTGCGCCGGCAATGCGTATGCAGCGCAGAATCCGCGCCTATGCTTTGCAGAAAGTTGGCGCCCAGGCCATCAATGACCAGCAGCACGACGCGCGCGGGCTCGCCCGCCGCCACCTCGGCCACCTCACAGCCGGCCTGCAGGTCGTGCAGCCAGGCGCGCAGGCTGCGCGCCAGCCCGTAGATGCCACCTTGTCCGTAGTCAGGCAGCACATGGCCGGACGGCCAGCGCGGGGATGTCGTGTTCAAGAGCGCCCCCTGAAGCAAAAAAGCCGGACAAGAAGAGATCTTGTCCGGCTTTCGAATTTTGGAGCGGGAAACGAGGCTCGAACTCGCGACCTCAACCTTGGCAAGGTTGCGCTCTACCAACTGAGCTATTCCCGCATTTCGACGATCCGACACGTTTGAGAGGTTTTCCAGAACCGTTCAAACCATTTGCCAACCCGCGCCATCCGGCACGTGAGCGCATCGTCTACAAGACTTTAACGTCTTATTACACGCTAATTCCGCTTCGCGCCCTGCAGCGCTAGACGGGCGCAGATTATGCCGCGCTTCCCCGCCACTTGCAAGATCTCACCGGGGCCGCGGCGCATTTTCCCGTGCACCGACCGCTTCGCACGCCGCATCGACGATCTCGATCCAGTGCCGAACCGGCGTGCGACCAGCGCCATCAAGGTGGCTCTGGCAGCCGATGTTCGCACTCACGATCAGCTCGGGCCGTGCGCTCTCCAGCGCATCGAGCTTGTTGTCGCGCAGGCGACGCGAGAGCTCGGGCTGGGTCAGGGAATAGGTGCCCGCCGAACCGCAGCACAGATGCGCATCGGGCACGGCGGTGAGTTCGAAGCCCAGCCTGCTGAGCACACTCTCAACCGCCCCGCCCAGTTTCTGTGCATGCTGCAGCGTGCACGGGCAGTGAAAGGCGACGCGCTTGTTGCCGCGCACGCCGAGGCCCTCGAGCGCCTCGCCGCGTAGCACCTCGACCAGGTCCCTGGCCAGTGCGCTGACGCGGGCGGCCTTATCCGCATAGGCTGGATCGTCACGCAGCAAAAAGCCGTAGTCCTTGACGAAGGCGCCACAGCCGCTGGCGGTGATGACGATGGCCTCGACCTTCGCCCCCACGCCAGCCCCCTCGCCGCCCTCGATGGCCGGCCACCAGGCGTCGATATTGCGTCGCGCGCGCGCCCGTCCTGCCTCCTGTGCATCAAGGTGGAAGTCCACCGCGCCGCAGCAACCCGCCTCGGTCACCGCCAGCACGCTGATGCCAAGACGATCGAGCACGCGTGCGGCCGCGGCGTTGGTGTCGGGCGCAAGCCCGGGCTGCACGCAGCCCTCCAGCATCAACACCGTGCGCAGATGGCGCCCGGGCGGCCGCGAGCGCACCATTGGCGTACGCTGCGGCAGCTTTGCCGCCAGCAGCTCAGGCAGCAGCGGACGCATCACATCACCGATCTGCACCAGCGCCTTGAAGAGCCGGGGGCGCGGCAGCACGCTGCGCATGAGCGAGCGGGCCACAACTTCAGCCCGCGGGCGTGGCGCCCAGTGTTCGATGGCAGCCCGGCTGAAATCGAGCAGCTTGTGATACTGCACGCCAGACGGGCAGGTGGTCTCGCAATTGCGGCAGCTCAGGCAACGATCGAGATGCAGCCGCGTGCTGGCGCTCACCGCGTTTCCCTCCAGCATCTGCTTCATGAGGTAGATGCGCCCGCGTGGCCCGTCCAATTCATCGCCAAGCAGTTGGTAGGTCGGGCAGGTCGCATTGCAAAAGCCGCAATGCACACAGCTGCGCAATACGCGCTCCGCGACATCGGCACCGGGCAGCTTGCGCGCTGCCTCACTCAGATTGGTTTGCATGGGTCGTTCGAGGCCTGTTCGGGTCGGGACTCGGGGCTACACCTTGTGCTTACAGCTCGGCGTACATGCGCCCGGGGTTGAAGATGCGCTGGGGATCAAGTTGCGCCTTGAGCTGGAGGTGATAACGCATCAACACCTCGCTCAGCGGATGCAGCGGGCTGGCGCAGACCCCAGGCGTGAAGCAGCTCGCATGTCCACCCGCGGCCGAGGCCGCGCTACGCACTGCCGCAGCCTCGGCATCCGTCTTCAGCCAGCGCTGTGCACCGCCCCAATCGATCAGTTGTCGGCCTGGCGGCAGTGCGGGGCGGCTGTCATTGGCTACCGAGACACGCCACAGCGGCGCGGGATCGGCAAAGAAGTCGAGCGCGTGATCACGCAGCGCACGCCAGAAGGCCGGCTCGGCTTCTTCGCCACCCAAACTTGCATGCGCTGCCTTCACCGAGCCCTCACCGCCTTCGAGGCGCAGCATCAAAGCTTCACCATCGTGGCAGGCGGCGGTGATCGGCAGCGGCAGCTGGCCCCACTGCGCAAACCGCAGCAGCGCCGTTTCGGCGTCCATCTCCAGACGCAGCGTCAGGCTGCTGCGCGGTTTGGGAAGCACCTTGAGCGACACCTCGGTGAGCACGCCGAGACAGCCCAGGCTGCCAGTCATCAGGCGCGACACGTCATAGCCAGCGACGTTTTTCATCACCTCGCCGCCGAAGCGCAGCGGCTTGCCATGCCCGGAGATCAGGCGGCAGCCGAGCACGAAATCGCGCACCGCCCCCACCCACGGACGCCGTGGGCCGGACAGGCCCACCGCCACCATGCCGCCGACAGTCGCCTCAGACCCTGTTTCCGCCGCCTCCCCCGCCGCCTTGTTCACGCCGAAATGCGGCGGCTCGAATGCCAGCATCTGTCCCGATTCGTCGAGCACCGCTTCCAGCTCGGCCAGTGGCGTGCCGGCGCGCGCAGTGAGCACGAGTTCGGTCGGCTCATGGCTGACGATGCCGCGGTGCGAGCGCGTATCGAGCACGCTGGCCTGGATCGAACGCCCGTAAAAGGCCTTCGTGCCGCCGCCCCGGATCAGGATGGGTGTATTGGCCGCGAGCGCCGTACGCACCTGTTCGAGCAGGGCTGCGCTGCAGTCGGCGTCCTGGGTGGGCGTGCTCATCAGAAACGCTCCAGTTCGGGAAATGGCAGCTTGCCGTGGTGCACATGCATCGCGCCGTGTTCGGCACAGCGCCGCAGGGTGGGAATGTTCTTGCCCGGGTTGAGCAGACCTTCGCCATCAAACGCCGCCTTCACCGCATGGAAAAAACTCAGTTCGTCGCTGTTGAACTGCACGCACATCTGGTTGATCTTCTCCCGCCCTACGCCGTGCTCACCGGTGATCGTGCCGCCGACCGCAACGCAAAGCTCCAGGATGCGCGCGCCCAGTTCTTCCGCCTTCTGCAGCGCCCCGGGCTCATTGGCGTCGAACAGGATGAGCGGGTGCATGTTGCCATCACCAGCATGGAAGACGTTGGCCACGCGCAAGCCGTACTGTGCGGACAGCGACGCTGTGCCACGCAACACGTTTGCCAGCTCACGACGGGGAATGGTGCCGTCCATGCAATAGTAATCGGGTGACATCCGCCCCACGGCCGGGAAGGCGTTCTTGCGCCCGGCCCAGAACAGCGCGCGCTCGGCATCATCACGCGCCAGGCTGACGGCGGTGGCGCCGGCCTGGTCCAGCAGCGCACGCACGCGCTCGATGTCTTCGGCAACGTCCACCTCCACGCCATCGAGCTCGCACAGCAGAATCGCTTCGGCCTCGATCGGATAGCCCGCATGGATGAAGTCCTCGGCGGCCTGGATCGCCAGCTTGTCCATCATCTCCAGCCCACCCGGGATGATGCCGGCGGCGATGATTTCGGCCACCGCCCTGCCCGCCTTGTCGACCGAATCGAAGCTCGCCATCAGCACGCGCGCCACTGTGGGCTTGGGCAACAACTTGACGCTGACTTCGGTGACGATGCCGAGCAAGCCCTCGGAGCCGTTGAATAGCGCGAGCAGATCGAAGCCAGGGGCGTCGAGTGCATCGGCGCCCAGCGTCATGCGCTCACCCTCCATGCTCAGGACCTCGAGCTTCAACACATTGTGCACAGTGAGACCGTACTTCAGGCAATGCACCCCGCCCGCGTTTTCCGCCACGTTACCGCCGATCGAACAAGCGATCTGGGACGAGGGGTCGGGCGCGTAGTACAGCCCATAGGGCGCGGCGGCTTCCGAAATGGCCAGATTGCGCACGCCGGGCTGAACGCGGGCACGGCGTGCGTTCGGGTTCATCTCGAGAATGTTCTTGAAGCGCGCCATCACCAGCAGCACGCCCTGGGCAAGTGGCAGCGCACCACCGGACAAGCCGGTGCCCGCGCCGCGCGCCACCACCGGCACACCACGTGCGTGACAGAGGCGCAAGATGGTCTCCACCTGCTCCAGGCATTCGGGCAGCACCACCAGCAAGGGCAGCGTGCGGTAGGCCGCGAGCCCGTCGCACTCGTAGGGATGCAGATCCTCGGCCCGATCAAGGATGAGCAGATCAGGCAAGCGCTGGCACAACTCGGCAAGGAGATCGGCACGATCCACCTTGTGCAGCACGCCGTCGATTTCCTCGTCGTAAAGAATGTTCATCGCTGAGCTCTCCGCAGGTCCTCATCAGGGCGTGCCACGGAGCCTGGTGCTGCGAAGCCGTGGCATTGGGCGCTAGCCTAAAACCAATGCCGCTGCAGTCCAAGCATTGTCTGATCTGCACGGAGCCATCTGCACCGAGCCAGCGGGGAGGAAACGGCGTGGGCTCGGCAAGAACCTGCGGCAAAGCGCAGCTTCGTGTCAACGCGAGTCGGCAGCGCAACGGAAAAAGCCCGCACATGGCGGGCTCTTTCGTCGATGCTGCTTGATGTTACTGGAGGCGCGACTCGGAATCGAACCGGGGTACACGGCTTTGCAGGCCGCTGCATAACCACTCTGCCATCGCGCCTTGAAACCTTGCTGGGGGCTGCCACCTGTGTGTCAGCCTGCTACAAACGCGATGTAACGTTTGTCCCGAAATGCGTGGAGCGGGAAACGAGGCTCGAACTCGCGACCTCAACCTTGGCAAGGTTGCGCTCTACCAACTGAGCTATTCCCGCTCTGGAAAGACCGCCATTATAGGCGGCATTTTTCATGTGTCAAGCCAGATTTTGCTGTGCAACTACCTGCCCTGATCGGCGGTCAGCAAGGGGATCGCCCGCTGCAGGTAATAGCCCATGGACCACAGCGTCAGCGCGGCTGCGATGTAGATCAGGACGCTGCCCAGCGTGCCGGCGTCGATCGACTGCACGGGGGCGTCGTACAGCAGCAAGGGGATCGCCAGCATCTGCGCGGCGGTCTTGAGTTTGCCCACGTAGGCCACCGCCACACTGGCGGATTTGCCGACGCGCGCCATCCACTCGCGCAATGCCGAAATGGTGATCTCGCGGCCAATGATGACGACGGCAACGATGGCGTCGACACGCGCGAGCTGAACGAGCAGGATCAAGGCAGCCGCCACCATGAGCTTGTCGGCCACCGGGTCGAGGAAGGCGCCGAAGGCCGAGGTCTGGCCGAGCGCCCGCGCCAGGAAGCCATCGAACCAGTCGGTGACCGCGGCGGCGGCGAACAAAGTGGTGGCGATCAGGTTCTTGTGGGGTACCGACAGCAGGCTGTCGGGCAGGTAGAACACGCCCACAAAAATCGGGATCAGCGCGATGCGAGCCCAGGTCAGGGTGTTGGGAATATTGAGTGGCATGCCGGGAAAGGGACCGGGTCGCAAAATGAGTGTAGGCGCAGTATATCAGCGCCCCTGCATGACTCAGGGCTCGCGATGCTGCGGCGTCGTGCACAAGCCATGAGGGCGCCCTTGCGTGGCGCACGCTTCGTGGTCGGCCCTGCCGCGGCTGCTCGCCGGGGGTGGTTGGACAGAGTGCGCGCGACGTTTCATGATTCGGGCCATGTGCGCCATTCGCACAAGTCATGGAAGAGGCGGACTTGGCTACTCTCGGACAAACACGGACGAAAACACAAGCACGACTTGTCGGCGACATTGGCGGCACCCATGCGCGCTTTGCGATTGCCGATGCAAACGGCCGCCTGGACCATGTGCGCGTGCTGCGCTGCGCGCAATTCGCCGATCCCGAGCAGGCGATCCGGCATTACCTGGCGCTCACCGGGCTCGCCCTCCCCTCCACTGCGGCCTTTGGCATCGCCAACCCGGTGAGCGGCGACGAAGTGGTGATGACCAATCATCACTGGCGCTTTTCGGTCGCTGCGCTGCGCGCCGCGATCGGCCTGCAGCGCCTGCTGCTGCTCAACGATTTCACCGCACTCGCGCTCGCCCTGCCCTTGCTGCAAGTGCACGAACGCCACGCCGTCGGCGGCGGGCAGATCGTCACTGGCGCGGCGATCGGAGTGCTCGGTCCGGGCACAGGTCTGGGCGTATCGGGCCTGGTGGCGGCGGCCGGACACTACGTGCCGCTGCAGGGCGAAGGTGGTCATGTCACGCTGGCGGCACGCAATCGCCGTGAAGCGGACGTCATCGACTGCCTGCGCCAGCATGATGAACACGTCTCCGCCGAGCGGGTGTTGTCCGGCCCCGGCCTGATCATCCTGCACGACGCCCTGCGCGCGATGGCCGGCCAGCCGGCGGCGTCCTTGCCCAGCACCGAGATCAGCGCCCGCGCCATCGCCAGCACCTGCCCTTACTGCATGGAAGCCCTGCACCTGTTCTGCGCACTGCTGGGCACGGTCGCCGCCGACCTTGCGCTCACCCTGGGCGCGCGCGGCGGCGTCTATCTCGGCGGCGGCATCCTTGGGCAGCTGGGCAGGTTTTTCACCCGCTCGGCCTTTCGTCAGCGCTTCGAGGACAAGGGTCGTTTTTCCGCCTACCTCGCGCAGATCCCGACCTTCATCATCGATGCACCCTACGCGGCCCTGAGCGGTGCGGCAATTGCCCTCGAAAGCCCTCTTTGCATAGGTTACGAAAGCACAGAACGGGCACAATGAGGGCTGACGGCTGCGCGTCGGCCCGCCCCAGGGTCGCCCGTCGGCCTGCCCCACTCCAGCACTGTATCGATCATGAGCACTCCTTCCCCAAGTAGCACTCCTTCCCCAAGTTCCACCTGGCAAGACCTGCTTGCGCACCGCGACCACCTCAGCGCCCATCCGCTTGCGCAGCTCTTTGCATCCGACCCGGAGCGCGCCGCACGCATGCAGGTCGAGGCCTGCGGCCTCTTCCTCGACTATTCGAAGAACCGCATCAACGCCCACACCCTGAGCCTGTTGTTTACACTGGCGCGCGAAGCGAAGCTGAGCGAGCGCACCACCGCCATGTTCGAGGGCGAGCGCATCAACACCACCGAGCAGCGCGCCGTCCTGCACACCGCGCTGCGGCGCCCCTCGGGCGAGGTGCTGATGGTGGACGGGCGTAACGTCATCGACGACATCACCGAGGTGCGCGAGCGCTGCGCCCGCTTTGCCGAAGCCGTGCGCAGCGGCGAGTGGCGCGGGCACGACGGGCGCGCGATCACCGACGTGGTCAACATCGGCATTGGCGGCTCGGACCTCGGCCCGGCGATGGTATGTGAGGCGCTGAAGTCCTTTGCCCATCCGCGTCTGCGCCTGCACTTCGTCTCCAACGTGGACGGCATCGAGCTCGAGGCGCTGTTGCGCGAGCTCGATGCCGGCACCAGCTTGTTCATCATCGCCTCCAAGACCTTCACCACTCAGGAAACCCTCACCAACGCCCAGCGCGCACGCCGCTGGCTGCTCAAGCACAGCGCCGACGAGACCGCGATCGCCCGCCACTTCGTCGCCGTGTCGACCAACGCTGGCGCGGTGGCGCGCTTCGGCATCGACCCCGCCAACATGTTCGGCTTCTGGGACTGGGTCGGCGGGCGCTATTCGCTGTGGAGCGCGATCGGCCTGTCCATCGTGCTGCAGATCGGCGCCACCCGGTTCGACGCCTTGCTCGCCGGCGCTCATGCGATGGACACCCACTTTCGCAGCGCCGCATTCGAACACAACCTGCCGGTCATCATGGCGCTGATCGGCATCTGGAACGTGGACTTCCTAGACGCCAGCAGCCAGCTCATCGCCCCCTATCATCAGCACCTGCACCGCCTGCCGGCCTTCCTCCAGCAGCTCGACATGGAATCGAACGGCAAGTCTGTGCGGCTCGATGGCTCAGCGCTGACTTGCCACTCCAGCCCGGCGATCTGGGGCGAGCTCGGCATCAATGGTCAGCATGCCTACTTTCAGATGCTGCACCAGGGCACGCAGTGCGTGCCGATCGACTTCATCGGGGTGATGGAGGGCTGCGCCAGCCTCGCCCATCCGCGCCGTATCGCGTTTGCCAACATGGTTGCGCAGGCCGAAGCCCTGATGTGCGGAAAAACCGCCGCTGAAGTCGAAGCCGAGATGCGCGCGACCGGCATGGACGAGGCGCGCATCCAGGCACTCATCCCGCATCGGGTCTTTGCGGGCAACCGGCCCAGCAACATGTTGCTGCTCGAGCGCCTCGACCCCTTCACCCTGGGCGCGCTGATTGCGCTCTATGAGCACCGCACCTTCGTCCAGGGCGTGGTGTGGGGGGTGAACTCCTTTGATCAATGGGGCGTAGAGCTCGGCAAGCAGCTCGCAGCGCGTGTGCTCGACGATCTGCTCTCGCCTGCCGACCTGCATGCACACGACGCCAGCACCACCGCCCTGATCGCCCGCTACCGCCGGGCTGCAGCGCAGTAGGGCGAAGGCAGGCGCCAGCTCCCCCGGCAAGGGCTGGGGCGCGCCTGATCGCAGTCGAACCCCAGGCCCCCAAGCCCCATCCTCTTACCGCATCGGCTCGAACATGACGATCCAAACCATTCCCACCCAGCCCTTCAACGATCAGCGCCCCGGCACCTCCGGCCTGCGCAAGAAGGTCAGCGTCTTCCAGCAGCCGCACTACCTCGAGAACTTCGTCCAGGCCGTGTTCGACGTCCTGCCCGATCGCGCCGGGCAGACCCTCGTCCTCGGTGGCGATGGTCGCTTTCACAACCGCGCTGCGGTGCACACCATCCTGCGCATGGCCGCGGCCAACGGCTTTGGCAAGGTGCTGGTGGGACGCAAGGGCTTATTGTCCACGCCGGCGCTGAGCGCGGTGATCCGCAAGCATGGCTGCTTCGGCGGCATCATCCTCTCAGCCAGTCACAATCCCGGTGGGCCAGACGGCGACTTCGGCATCAAATACAACATCGCCAACGGCGGCCCTGCCCCGGAGAAAGTCACCGAGGCCATCTTCGCGCGCACGCGCGTGATCGACGAGTACCGCATCCTCAGCGCCGAGACGACGATCGATCTCGACACCCTGGGCATCCAGACCCTCGGTGACATGGTGCTTGAAGTCATCGACCCGGTCGCCGACTATGCCGAGCTCATGGAGCAGCTGTTTGACTTCGACGCCATCCGGGCCTGGTTCGCCGCCGGCGGGCGCATGCGCTTTGACGCGATGAACGCGGTCGGTGGCCCCTATGCGCATGCGCTTCTCGAAGGCCAGCTCGGCGCACCCGCCGGCACGGTGATCAATGGCGAGCCGCTGGAAGACTTCGGCGGCCATCACCCCGACCCCAACCCCGCCCACGCCACCGAGCTCATCGCGCTGATGAGCGGGCAGCACGCCGCCGACTTCGGCGCGGCTTCCGATGGTGACGCCGACCGCAACATGATCCTGGGCCGCCACTTCATCGTCACGCCCTCGGACAGCCTCGCCATCCTCGCCGCCAACGCCACGCGCATCCCCGCTTTTCGCGACGGCCTGCGCGGCATCGCGCGCTCGATGCCGACCTCGTGTGCAGCCGATGCGGTCGCCGCCGCGCTCGGCATCCCCTGCCACGAGACGCCAACCGGGTGGAAGTTCTTCGGCAACCTGCTCGACGCCGGCAAGGTGAGCCTGTGCGGCGAGGAGAGCTATGGCACGGGCTCGGACCACATCCGCGAAAAGGATGGTCTGTGGGCGGTGCTGTTCTGGCTCAACCTGCTCGCCGTCAGCGGGCAATCGGTCGCCGCCCTGGTGCGCGCGCACTGGGCGCGTTTTGGCCGTCACTACTATTCGCGCCACGACTGGGAAGGCATCCCCAGCGCACAGGCGGATGCGCTGATGGCCGCACTGCGGGCGCAACTGCCCACCCTGGGCGGACGGGACTGCGGCGCCGGGCTGTGCATCGAACAGGCTGACGACTTCGCCTACAACGATCCGGTCGACGGCTCGCTCAGCACCCGGCAGGGCGTACGCCTGATCTTCACCAATGGCAGCCGCATCATCTTCCGCCTGTCGGGCACCGGCACCGAGGGCGCCACCTTGCGCGTGTACCTCGAACGCTTCGAGCCCGACAGCCGTCAGCACGAGCTGCCGGCGCAGCAGGCCCTGGCCGAGCTGATCCGCATTGCCGAGGACATCGCTGCCATCCGCGCGCACTGCGGCATGCAGGCGCCGAGCGTGATCACCTGAGGACCTGCGCTGCGCCGCCAGGAATACATCCCAGTAAAAAAAGAGGCCCGGAGGGAAGCCGGGCCAAAAAGGGAGAACCTGAATTCAGCAGTACTCAATCGTGCTCAGCTGCCACAGCCAGCCAAAGGGGAGAGGTTCGAGTCACCCAAAATCACCGCGCCTGGCCACAAGTGGCTGAGCACGCCTCGGTTCAAGCCTGCAGCACGGCGATCGCGGAGATCTCGACCAGCAGCTCCGGCCCGGAGAGGGCCTCGACCCCGATCATGGAGAAGGCGTGCGCGGGAAAGGGCTTGCCGTCGATCGCGGTTGCCATCGCGGCCATGACCTGCTCGCTGGCCTGACCGTTCAAGCCCTTGATGTAGACAGTGCTGCTGACGATGTTCTCGACCGTGCCACCGGCGGCTTCCACCGCAGTCCTGAGGTTGTGCAGCGCCTGCGTCGCCTGGGCGCGATAGTCGCCGGCACCGACGAGCTCGAAGGTGTTGGTGTAGGCCGACTGGCCGGCGATATAGACGGTCGAGCCCCCGCCTGCGGCCACCACGACCTGGGCAAGGCCATCGAACTTGAGCAGGGTGGGCGGGTTGATCTTCTGGATTGACATGGTGTTCATCTCATTGGGGTTTGTCGGAGCGCCATGCGCTGGATGGAACAGGGTGGAGCTCACGTGCGAACACGCGCTCAGGATGGAACGACTAGCGCTGCGCGCGGCAGCCGTGGCGAGCGCAACAACATGATCAGCGGCAGCAGCGCAAGCGCCATCATTGCCGCGCTCAGTGACAGTGGCAGGACATAGCTCCTGGTGGAGTCGACGAGGTAGCCGAAGAGGGTGGGACCCATGGCCGCGCCCAGACCGGAGATGAGGTTACCTATGCCCAGCAGGCTGCCGAAGTTGCGCTGGCCGATGAGCTCCATCAGCAGCGTCGGCGAAAACTGATTGACCAGATTGAAGGTCGTCCCGCCGATCAGCACGAACAGCACGAGGGCGAGCACGCCGAAGCTGGGATGGGGAGCGACCAGCAGGCAAGCCATGCCCAGGCTGGCGAGGATGACCCCCAGCACCAGCGTGCGCCCTGCCCCCCAGCGTGTGCTGAGCGCACCGAACAGCAGGCTGCCGACAATGGCCGCCGCGGCGAGGGTGCCGTAGATGAGCGCTGCCGCGTCCGCGGTGTAGCCCACCGACACGAGGTAGGGCACGAGCCCCATCAGGATGCTCAGACTGCTCAGCGTGATGAGCAGGAACATGCCGACCCACAGCCAGTAGCGTGGCATGCACAAGGCCTTGCCGATCCCGCCCTGGGTGCCGGCATCGGCCGCGGCCTGCTCGGCGGCGTGCAAGCCGGGCGGCGGCAGGCGCACCAGCCACAGCAACAAGGGCAGGCAGATGAAGAACACCATCGCGGCACAGACTTGCAAGGTGTCGCGCAAGCCGAAAGCGGCAATCATCCGCGTCAGCAGGATCGGAAAGAAGATGCCCCCGATCGCCGTCACCGCGAGCAGGACACCAAAGGCCAGGCCCTGGCGCCGCGGCGACATCCAGCGCGTCACCAGGGTGAAGGCCGGGACATAGGTCGATGCACCCACGCCTACGCCAGCAAGACCGATGGCCGCGGTGAACAGGGTCAGGCTGTCACTGTGGGCCGCCAGCACATAGCCCAGCGCAGTCACCACTGCGCCCAGCGTCATCACCGGACGCGGAGGGGCATGATCGAGCAACCAGCCCGCTGCAGGCATGGTCAGCGTCATGGTGATCATGAACACGGTGGCAATGCGCGCCGCTTGTTCAAGGCTGGCGCCGAATGCGTCTACGATGGGTAGGGTGAAGATGCTGAAGGCGTTGAAGCTGATTCCGAAGCTGATCGCCATCACCACACCCAGACCGACGACCAGAATCCAGGCCTGGCGCGTGTTGGAAGTGCTGGAGTTGGTCATCATGGTCTGGTGACAGAAGTCATTGGCGGACGACTTGATAGACAAAGAAGGAAAATCTATCGTAGCGAAACACCGCGACAGCGCTCTAGTGCCAACTGGTACCAATCGCCGACAATGGGGCAAGCAGCCCGCGTCCGCGCGAGTTTGCGCGACGCCCCCCGCAAAGGAAGCCATCATGCAGGACCTGAGTTTTCCACGCCGCGCGCCGGCGCGCAGGACACGGACGACTGGAGCTGGATCGCGCACGATTCAGGTTCTGATCCAGTGCCGGTGAACGGCCGCTTTTCCAGCCTGATCGGCCACGTCTACGAGGGCGCCTCCGAGGCGGTTCCCTGGCAAGCCTTTGTCGAGGCGCTGCGCCTGGCGCTGGACGCGCGCAACGTGATTGTCACCTTGCATCATGCCGACGATGAGGGCAGCGACATTTACGTGATGGCGCGCGTACCCGGAGACGAGATCGACTGGGCTGCGGTGGAAGCCACTTATCGTGCCGAGCTCATGATGGACGACCCCCTGCGCCCTGACCTCATGGAGCCGGGACAGGTGAGCCTGGTCGATCGCTCCACGACCGACTTGAAGAAACACGCCATTTTCGAGCAGATCGGCTTGTCACAGACCTTGCGTATGTGCGTCGCAGAACCCAGCGGCATCCGCTGCTGGGTGGACGTGATCCGCAGCCACAAGCATGCGGAGCCCCTGTTCACCGAGGCCGATCTCGCCCTCATGCACGCGCTGACCCCGCACCTGAGCCGCGCGCTCGGGCTGTACGCCCAGCTCAAGCGCCAGGAGACCGAGAAAGCCATCTACGAGAGCATGGCGGAGCACTTTGGCCTGGGCTGCGTGCTGCTCAACGATCAGGGCGAGGTGATCCTGGTCAATCGCGTGGCGGCGTCCATCATCGAGCAGCGACCTGGCATCGCGGTGAACAAGCAACGTCTGGTGTTGAGCGACCGCGCCGCCCAGCTCGCCCTCAACGACGCCATTGCGGCGGTCATCTCGGCACGCTGGCAGACAGACGCCAGCCAGGGCGGAAATCTGATCCGGGTGGGCGACAGCCACGACCGGCTGGTGGGGCTGTTGGTCTATCCCGCGCCGCTGCTGCGCTATTACCGCGGTGGGCAATCGCCCTGTGTGGTGGTGCACCTGTCGGACCTGAGCGCCAGCCTCGAAGCCCTGCGTCCCAGCCAGGGGCACTCGGTGAGCCGAATCGCCCAGCTCTTCAACCTGACCCGCCAGGAAGCCACCCTGGCCCTGCTGCTGGCCTACGGCAACACCCTTGCGGAGGCGGCGCAGGAGATGGGCATCGCCGAAATTGCCGCGCGTAATTACTCGAAAAAAATCTACGGCAAGATGGGCATCGCCGGCCAGGCCGACCTGATTCGCCTGACGCTGCGCAGCATCGCCTTCCTGCGCTAGCCTCCGGCCTCCGGCTCAAGCGCCAAACCTGAAAGGCAGCAGCAGGCATGCACAAAGTACCAGCTGGTACTAGAGCGGCGCGCAGCGCATCCCTACCATTCCCGAGGTAAATGCGCAGCAAGAAAGGGCTGTGTCCGAATCACTTGCACACGCGTCAAAGGCCTTGCTGATGAATTTTCCCGCCCCTCCGATGACCGCCTCCAATTCCTGCACCGCCACCCGCGCCGAATTCGAGAGCGGCACCGTGCCCATCCATTGCAGCGCATGGCCGCCAGCCACCCTCACCGCCAGCTACCCCGCCCTGGAACAGGACATCGAAGCCGACGTCGTCGTCATCGGCGCAGGTCTGGCGGGCTCTTCCGTCGCCCTGCATCTGGCCGAACGCGGCATCTCGGTGGTGGTGGTGGAAGCCGCACAGCCCGGCGACGGCGCATCCGGACGCAACGCCGGCCATGTACAACCCTTTCTCGACGCGCTCGAGCCGCTGCAGTCCTGGCCCGGCCAGGGACAGCCCTTCATCGACTTCTTCATTGAAAACCGCAATATCGTGTTCGACTTGTGCGCCAGGCACGGCATCGACGGCGACGCGGTGAAATCAGGCATGGTCGAAGCCGCGTACAAGAAGCAAGGTGCGCTGGAAACCAAGGCGGCACGCTGGCAAAAGCTCGGCTACGAGGTCGATGTCATCGGCGCGGACCGCCTGCGCGAAATGCTCGGCACCGACGCTTACAGCTACGGCTTGCATTGGCGCGAAGGTGGGCAGGTCAACCCCTACCTGTTCACCCATGGCCTGACTAGTGCGGCTGCGGGCCTGGGTGCCCGTGTCTTCGGCGACTCGCCCGCCCTGAGCTGCGACAAGCGTGGCCAGGGATGGATCGTCACGACCCCCCGCGGCAGCGTTCGCGCCCAGAAGGTCATCATCTGCACCAACGGCCACACCGGCAACGCGTTTTTCCCCGAACTGGCGCGCACCCGCTATCCCCTGGTGGCCTGCGCCATGGCGACCAAACCCTTGCCGCAGGCGGTGCTCGACACGGTCAACCCCGCCCGCGTGGCGCTCACCCAGTACCCCGCCGGCCTTTTCCCGATCGTCATCGACGGCCGCAAGCGCATGATCACCGCCACCATTCCCTACCCCGGTCGGGCCGATGCGGCGCAAACGTATTTCGCCTATTTCCTGCGCTATCTGCACCGCACCTTTCCCCAGACCCGGGGCGCCGCCATTGAGCTCGAGTCCTACTGGACCGGGGTCACGGCCAGTTCATCCCACGTCTATCACAACGACTTCGCCAAGCTCTATGAGGTGGCCGACGGTGTCATGGCGCTGATGAACCTGGGCACCTGGGGCAACGTCATGGGCCCCTTGCTGGGCATGAACCTGGCCCACGCCATCGCCGCCGAACGCCCGCAGGATCTGCTCATGCCTGTCGAGCGCCCGGCCAGCGTGCGCTTTCCGCGTCTGTTCGAATTCAAGATTCGCCATCTGGCGATCCCGGCGGCGCGCGTGGCGGACCGCTTCGGACTGGTCTGAGCGCAGCCGCACACCACAGCTGCCAAGCAAGGGCGGATACCTGCGCGACGGTCTCACTGTACTCGTCGATGAATCGTGTCCGCGATGCTCGCTTCGCTTTGGGTGTCTAATGGAAGCCTGTTAAGCCATACCTTAGCGATACTTCTCCTGCGCGCGCTCGTGTATCGTGGCAATCTCGGCCAAGGCCTTAAGGCTTTGCCAACCTTCCATCACGGAACCGTGTTGCTCAAGGCCATGGACGCTTTTCCACTCAGACTTCGCAGCCGATTCGCCTTTCTCGCCAGCCTGGCGGGCCTACTGGTCTGTCTGGGGGTGTATCGGCTCTGGGCGTATTTTGACGCCCATGCGCCGACGCTGGCGCTGGCGCTGGCGGGTGGGCTGATGGCGGCAGCAGCGACCGCAGCGGGCACGCTCCCCATCCTGACCATGCGCACGCTGTCGGCGCGCGTACAGGATTCGATGTATGGCTTTGGCGCGGGCATCATGCTGGCCGCGACCGCCTTTTCGCTGACCATTCCAGGGCTAGACGCCGCGGCGCAGGAGGGCCACGGCCCGTGGGCCGCAGGCGCGATCATGGCCACTGCCATCTTGCTGGGCGGGGCCGCATTGCTGGCGGTCGATCGGGTACTGCCACACGAGCATTTCATCAAGGGCCGCGAAGGCGTCGAGGTTCAGCGCCTGCGCCGCACCTGGCTGTTCGTTTTCGCCATCGCCCTGCACAACCTGCCCGAGGGCCTGGCCATCGGTGTCGGTTATGCCGGCAATGATGTCGCGCGCGGCACGGCGCTGGCCATCGGCATTGCGATACAGGATATTCCCGAGGGCCTGGTCGTGGCCGTCGCCTTGCTGTCTGCGGGCTACAGCCGGGCCTTTTCGGTCCTGCTGGGCATGGCCTCGGGGCTGATCGAACCCATCGCCGCGGTATTCGGCGCCGCAGTCGTGGTCTGGTCGGCGCCGCTGCTGCCCTGGGGCCTGGGCTTTGCTGCGGGCGCCATGCTGTTCGTGGTCAGCCACGAGATCATCCCCGAGTCCCACCGCCAGGGCCACGAAGCCTACGCCACCGCAGGCCTGTTGGTCGGCTTCGTGCTGATGATGGTGCTGGACACCGCGCTGGCCTGAAAGGCCGACATCAAACACGACGGCTGGGTCCGCGCTGCCTAGGCGCGCGCCGCCACGACCACGAAGCTGCCCTCGCCGTAGCCGGGACGCACGGGCTCGATCACCGCGGGCTCAGCGCAAATCAGGGTCTGCGCCCAGGCCTCGATGGTGAAGCCGGCGCTTTCGAGCAGGACGCCGACCTCCTCCGCACTGTGAAACTTTGCGTCCCGATAGAAGGTGCTCTCGGCACTGCGGGCAAGGTAGTCACGCCCGAGTGGGCTGGCACGATCGATGAAGCCGATCACCAGGCGCCCTCCCGGACGCAACACCCGGCGCGCCTCGGCGAGCAGGCGCGACGGTGAATCCACAAAGCACAGCGTGGTGACCACGAGCGCATGGTCAAAGCTGTGCGCTGCAAACGGCAGCGCCTCGGCATACCCACGCACCGCCGCCACCCCGCGCGCGGCAGCGAACGCAAGCATCGCCGGCGCTGGATCCAATCCAGTGGCAATGCCTAGCGGCGCGGCGAAGCGCCCCCCGCCTACGCCGATCTCGAGACCGCGCCCGCCGCAGGGCACGAACGCTCGCAGCGCAAGCAGTTCAGAGAGATAGGCGATGTGATGACGCTCAAACCATTGGTCATAGCGCGCGGCGTTGGCATCAAAAACTTCGCTTGCTGACATGGCCTCATTTTTCCATGCGCGCGCGGTGGCGGGTGCCGAACAAATGTGTTGCGTCCTTGACCAGCAATCTGGCCAACTCGTCGTAAGTCGTCCATTCGTCGGCGTCACTGATCGAGACGTGGGTAAACACCTCGGGCAGCTTGCGCATCAGAAATGGCAGGTCGCTGGCCTTATGCACCATGAAGCGACAAGGCATACCCCGCGCCAGCGCGTAACCCGCCTCGAACAAGGCGCTGCTGACCAGGCGCTGCGGGTAGATCAGCACGAAGTTCGTGCTGTCGTGCAAGGCCTTGAGGTCGGTTTTTGCACTTGCGCCATAGCTGTCAAAGTCATCCATCGACGCGATGTTCTCGAGCGCGCAGTACACGCGCAGGTCACAGCTGTCGCGCAGCGCGCTGACCACCTTCATCGCGTCAGCGCGAAAGGCCTTGTACTGCACATCGGTTTCGAAGGCCGCCATCGGCACGGAAAGGAACACGTCGTAGGACGGATCGCTGCGCACCGCCGCTTTTACCGCGGCCTCCAGCTCTGGCCACACCGCATCGAACGAGCCTTTCAAGCCCAGCGGCTTCATCGGCGAGCCCAGGCTGAGGTTGATCGATTCGAACAGGCGCTGCATGCCCTCACGGTCGAAGCGGGTGCTGTTGAAGCGCGCCATCGGATCGACCAGGTCAGTGACGTCACCCTCGAGCTGCACCGCCACCAATTTGAGCCCCGGCAGTTTGCCGGCCACCGCACCCGCCTCGAACATCACCCACGGCGAGGCGGCGTTGCGCTGGGTCAGGCACACAATCGCCAAACGCGTGCTCTCCAGCGCGGAGCGCAGTTCGGTGAACCATTCCTGCCCAAGCTGAATGTCCTTGCTGGATATCCACGGCTGGGCGTCGTTGAACACACTGTCGATGGCGTGGCCAATCGCCTGCGCCGCCGCCTGGCTGGACTTGCCCGACCAGCTGAGGAAGATCGTCATCTTGTCCTGAGGCATCGCGTTCTCCATGTGTCGAAGGCATCGGTTGGGTCCATGCGTGAGCGCGACAGCGCGGCATGGCATGTGACTGAATTGCAGAGCAAGTGAACGATCAGCGGCGATTTCATGGTCATCGCTCGCCAGCAACATCAAGTCAGTCCGCAACGCTCACCGCAATCAGAATCTCAGCCGGAATGCCCAGATCGTGGTGCAATCTACGGATCATGCCAAGTGTCAGAGGGCGCTTGTGGTTCAGGACTTCGTAGACGCGCTTGCTCCTGCCGATGAACGGCTCCAGATCCAGACGGTTTCTGCGTCCACCTCGTCGTATCCTTTGTGGGTAACGACGAATTTCACGTAGACGGCCTGCAGCCTGCAAACGATGGTCACGATCAAGCGATAGTCGTTTCCTTTGATGTTGAAAACGACACGCCGGTTCTTGAGGATGCTGGCGCTGGCCTACTGTGATCACAACTCCCTTGAAGATAATAGTCCCGAAGTGCAAATGCAGGCGCTCGACAAGCGCTCGCATTGTTGCCAACATCGGACGCAGACCCCCTCAGAACCCAAGCCATGCCATTTACGGACACATCGGCCGACCTGTTCCGACACGTCAGCGCGGACAAGGCCGGCATCTACCGCAGCATCATGGCGAGTTTCGCCGCGGCAAAGCGTCAGTTCAGGCTTCACATGCGCCCCGACGAGGTGCTGGCCGAAGCGCACTGGACCGATGGCCTGCCCAGGCTCGAGGAGGTCCAGGTCGCGCTCGCCCAGCTCGCCGAGTGGGGCAACCTCGAGGCACAACCCGACACCGCGCGCGTCGCCAGCATCAGCGATTTTTACCGCGCCCGCTTCCTCTATCGCCTGTCCCATGGTGGTGAGGCCGTCGAGACGGCGCTTGCCGCCTTCGCCCAAGCGCTCGGTCGGCGGGCCGAGCTGCAGACCGTGGCGCTCGAAGACATCGCGAGCCGGCTCAAGACCTTGCTCGCGCTGGCCGACGCGCCGACGCTGGACGCGGCCAAGCTGCACGAAACCCTGCGCGATCTGGTGCGCGTGTTCGAGAGCCTCGCCGACAACGCCCAGGCCTTCATGGCCGGCATGGCACGCAGCATTGAGCTGCAGCAAGCCGATGCGAGCGCGGTGCTGGCCTACAAGCAACGCCTGATCAACTACCTCGAGCGCTTCATCGGCGACTTCGTCGGGCGCTCCGGTGCGATCGCGCAGCACATTTCCCTGCTGCATCCGCGCATCGATCCACTGCTGTGGGCGGCCGCGCAGCGCGAGGCGCGCGACGCGGCGCCCGGCGACCAGCAAGCGCAGGCTGACGCGCTCGCCCAGCGCCAGCAGGCCTGGCGCGAACGCTGGGGTGGCCTGCGCGGCTGGTTCGTCAGCACCCATCATGAACCGCCACAGGCCGAGGTCCTGCGCTCGAAGGCACGCGCGGCGATTCCGCAGCTGCTGGCCGCAGTCGCGGCGCTCAATGAGCGGCGCAGCGGGCGTAGCGACCGCTCGGCTGACTTCCGCGTGCTCGCTGGCTGGTTCGCGACCTGCGGCAGCGACGACGATGCCCACCGTCTGGGACGCGCCGCCTTCGCCCTCAATCCGGCACGCCATTTCTCGCTCAACCCCGACGCCGACAATGAGCTTCCGGCCACCACGCCGTGGGCCGAGGCGCCGCCGCTGCGCATCCATCCGCGCCTGCGCGAGTACGGCGAAGCCGCTCCGCGCGGGCCCTTGCCCAAGGTGCGCGAGCGCAACGAGGAGCGCGCCCTGCTCGCGCGCCAGTTGCGTGAGGAGCATCTGCAGGTCGAAGCCGCGCGCGCACGCCTGGCCAGCGGCCGAACGACGCGCCTGTCGGAGATCGGGCAGCTCGACCCGCACGCCTTCGCGCTGTTCCTGTCACTGCTCGGCGAGGCGCTGAGCGCGCAGTCCTCGCCCGAAGGCGTGGTTGAGCGCCAGACCGGCGACGGCCTGCTGCACATCCGCCTGGAGCCGCTGGAGGCGCACACACGCGCTGAAGTGAGCACCGATGCCGGCGTCTTTGCCGGTCGCGACCACCTCATCACGATCACCGCCACCCAAGCCCCCTGATGACAAGCGACAGCACCACAATCGGCCAGCAGCAGGCCCTTCATCAACGCGAGGAGTTCACCGCCGCGCTGCGCGCCCTGCTGATGAGGCCGCTGATGACGCCGGCGCACGCAGAGTTCGCCGCCGTGCGTCGCCACGCCGAGGCCTTGCGCGAATGGTTCGTCCGCGAGGCCGGCTGGCCTCTGCATATCGAACGCGATGCGGCGCGCCTGTACAAGCGCCCGGCCGATGTGCGCGACGCCAGCCGCGGGCTGCCCGGCTACGAGCGCCGCCGCTACGTGTTGCTATGCCTGGCCTGCGCGGTCCTGGAGCGCGCAGACCCGCAGATCACCCTGCGCGTGCTCGGCGACCGCTTGCTCGTCCTCGCCGCAGACCCCGCGCTGGCAGCCCTCGGCTTCAGCTTCACCCTGCAGGCACAGCACGAACGGCGGGAGCTGGTCGCGGTATGCCGCACCCTGCTCGAGCTTGGCGTCCTCAATCGCGTGGCCGGTGATGAGGAGAGTTTCATACACGGTGGCCACGGCGGCCCGGACAGTCTCCATGACGCGCTCTACGACGTGCACCGGCGGGTACTCGCCGGCGTGCTCGCGGCATCGCGCGGCCCGTCCACCTGGCCGGCGGACGAAGCCCCGGCCACGCTCGAGGCACGGCTCGCGGCGCTGGTGGTGGAGCCGGTGCCGGACAGCGACGAGGGCCGGCGCACGGCGCTGCGCCACCACCTCGCGCGCCGCCTGCTCGACGACCCGGTGATCTACCTCGACCGCCTCGACGTCGACCAGCGCGCCTATTTCATGAACCAGCGCGGCACGATGGCCTCCCGGCTGTGCGACGCCACCGGGCTGGTCGCCGAACAACGCGCCGAGGGCCTGGCGCTGGCCGACGAGGACGGTGAACTGACCGACGTGGCGATGCCGGCCGAGGGTACCGAAGCGCATGTCACCCTGCTCGTGGCCGAGTTCCTCTCCAGTCGATCTTCGCGCGGCTCGGGCGATCGCTCCGGACCGGGAACACCGCACGCCGCGCCTAAGGATGGCTACGCGAGCACCGACGAGGTTGCTGCATTCATCGCTAGCGCGCGCCAAGGTTTCGGCAAGTTCTGGCGCAAATCCGCGCGCGAGCCAGGCGCGGAACACGAACTGGCGGCAACCGCGCTCGAACGCCTGCAGCGTCTTCAGCTGCTCGAACGCAACGGTGCCGAAGTGCGCCCCTTGCCAGCGCTGGCACGTTTCGCCGTTGGCGAGGCCGAGCTCAGGCCGGCGCCACCGGCCGCCACCGGAACCCTCTTCGACTGAGACCTCGACCTTGAATACTCTGGACTCCCTGTTCGCAAGCCCGTCCGCCCAGGCGAGGACCGACGCGCTTCCTGCCCTCCCGCAGCCCACGCTGGCGCGCTGGCAACCCCTGCGCATCGGCCTCGTCGAGCTGTTCCACTACGACAGCGAGGAGTTCTGGTTCCACGATGGCCACCTGCTGCTGCGCGGCAACAATGGCACAGGCAAATCCAAGGTGCTGTCACTGACCCTGCCCTTCCTGTTCGATGCCCAACTCAAGCCATCACGGATCGAACCCGATGGCGACGCCGGCAAGAAAATGGCCTGGAACCTGCTGCTCGGCAAGCTCGACCGCCGCATCGGCTATGCATGGATCGAGCTCGGTCGCATCACCGACGATGGCGAGCCCGACTACCTGACCCTCGGCTGCGGGCTGTCCGCGGTGGCGGCGCGGACCCAGGTTGTTGCGTGGTTCTTCGTGCTCGAAAGGCAACGCATCGGCGAAGACCTATGGCTCACCAGCCCGGCACGCAGCGTACTCACCCGCGAACGCCTGAAGGAAGCATTGCACGATCACGGCCAGGTGTTCGACACCGCCACCGCATACCGGCGCGCGGTCGACGAGCGCCTGTTCCAGCTCGGCGCCGTGCGTTATGCGGCCCTGATGGATACCCTGGTCCAATTGCGCCAGCCACAACTGTCCAGAAAGCCCGATGAAGGCAAACTCTCCGACGCGCTGACCGAGGCGCTGCCGCCACTGTCGGCCGAGTTGCTGACCGACGTCGCCGACGCACTCAACCAGCTCGAGGAATACCGCCGCGAATTGCAGGATTACGAAGCACTGGCGAAGGCCGTCGGCCAGTTCACCCAGCGCTACCAGCGTTACGCCGCGATCAACGCGCGCCGACAGGCCCGCGCCCTGCGCAGCGCACAGAGCGGCCATGACTCCGCCAGCCGCAGCCTCAACGAGGCCCGCAGCGCCTGGCAGGCCGCGCAGCAGGCCGAGGCACAGGCGCAGGCCCGCCTCGAGGCGGTGGACGCCGCCTTGTTCGCCGCCCGCACCCGGCTCGAGCAGCTGCAGTCCGACCCGGCGATGAAGGACGCGAATCGCCTGAATCAGGCCGAACGCGACGCCGAATCGCGCGCAGCCGACCGCGCCGATGCGACGCGAATGAATGCCGAGGCACTCGCTCGCCTCGAGCGCGAGCAACAAGCGCTCGCGGAACGGGGCACGCGCCAGACACAGGCCGAACAGGCGCTCATCAGCGCCCGCGAGGACCTCACCGCGGCGGCACTGGCCAGCGGCACGGCCGAGCCGTGGAGAAGCAGTCCGCTGGCGGTGCTCCCGGCCGCCGCACTGGCGACACTCGGCGAGCAGCCCCTCGACACGGCCCGCAATGAGCTGCGCCAGGCAACGGTTATTCGACGCGAACAGCTCGCCCTGGTACAGCGCCGTGTCAGCGAGGTGGCCCAGGCCGAGGCCGTCCACGCAAGCCGGCAACAGACCCGTGACGAGCGACAGGACGAAACCGAAGCGGCCGCTGCCCGCCGCAATGTAGCCGATGCTGCAGTGGAGTCCGAAGGCAGCCGCGTGGTCGAGGCCTGGCAGGAACACTTCACGAACCTGCAGGTGCTGCAGGTGAATGAGGCGCCGCTGCCCGCGCTGGCCGCGTGGGTCGCCAACCTGCAAGGTGACAACCCCGCCCGTGCCGCCTTGTCGTCAGCCCAGCAGCGCACCGCCGACGATCTGGCACAGCAGCGCGCCGGACACCTCGCTGCACGGCAAGCCCTGCACGACGAGCAGGCGACGCTGAGCGCCGAGCACGAGCGCCTCACGCAGGGCGAAGACGCCAGCCCGCCGCCACCTTATACCCGCGGCGCCGAGGCGCGCAGGCACTTGGCCGGTGCGCCGCTGTGGCAGCTGGTCGATTTTCGCGAGCATGTCGACACCGCCCAGCGTGCCGGCCTTGAAGCCGCGCTTGAGGCCGCCGGGCTCCTCGACGCCTGGGTCACCCCCGATGGTCGCCTGCTGGGGGCCGACAGCGCAGCGCCCGTGCACGACACCCAGTGGCTGGAGCGCCAGGCCCATGAGGCCTCGCTCGCCGCGTGGCTCACCCCATCCGCGGCGGCGACAAGGCCCGGCATCGACGCCGCGCAGCTGACACGCCTGCTCGAAGGCCTCGCCTGCTCCACCCACGACGACGGCCAGGCCGAAGGCTGGATTGCACCCGACGGCCGCTTTCGCCTCGGCGCCCTGGCCGGGCGCTGGCACAAGCCACAGGCCAGCTACATCGGCTTCGCCGCCCGCGCCGCCGCACGTGCGCGGCGGCGCGCGGAGATCGAGCTTCGCCTGGGCGAGATCGCCGAGGCTGCACACCGCATCGACCAGGCGCTGGCCGAGCTCGTACGGCAGCAGACGCGAGCGGCCGCCGAATGGCAGGACGCCCCCACCGACGAGAACCTGCGCGCCGCCCACGCTGACGCCGCGGCTGGGGAGCGCGAGTTCCAGGCTGCGCGCAGCCGGCTCGAAGAAGCCCAGCGCCAGCTGCACGCAGCCAGCGCTGCCCTGCAAAGCCGCCGCGATGCGCTGGCAGCCGACGCCGCCGACCTGCACCTGCCCACCCAGTCCGCAGCGCTGGAAGCTGTCGGCACCGCGCTGCTGCACTTCGGCGAGACCGTGCACGGTCTCTTCCAGGTGGTGCACGCACTGCGCCTGGCGGTGAGCGAACTCGCCCGCCAGCAAGAGCGGACACACGAAGCCGAGGCCGACGCGCGCCAGCGCGCCGAGCAGCTTGCCGAGCGCCACCGACAGGCCGAGGAGACCCAGGTGCGGCTCACCACCTTGCGCGAATCGATCGGCGCCCGCGTCGAGGAGCTGCAAGCGCGGCTGCGCGAGGCGCGCGCTGCGGTGAGCGACGGCGAACGCCAGGCCAAGACCGAAGGCGAAGCCCTGCGCACGGCCGGCGAAGCCCGCGCCCGCGGCGAACAGAAAGTGTCCGACGCCGATACCACTCTGCAGGAACGCGCCGACACCCGCCAACGCGCCATCGCCCAGCTGCAAGGCTTTGCCGCCACCGGCTTGCTGTCTGCCGCGCTGCCCGCGGCCGAGTTGCCCGATCTGCGTGCACCGTGGACGATAGAGCCGGCGCTCACGCTCGCCCGCCGCACCGAGCAGGCGTTGGCACAGGTGGTGGACGACGACGACGCGTGGACGCGCATCCAGAGCCAGATCTCCCACGACTATGGCGAGCTCGGGCGGGCGCTGACCGCGCTCGGCCAGCAGGCCCAGGCCGACACCAGTGACTACGGCATGGTGGTCAGCGTCATCTACCAGAACCGTGCGGAGCGCCCCGACCAGCTCAGCGCCCGGCTGGCCGCCGAGATCGCCCAGCGCCGTGAGCTGTTGACGGCGCGCGAGCGCACCCTGCTCGAAAACCACCTCCAGGCCGAGACCGCGGCCGAGATCCAGCGCCTGCTGCAGGCAGCCGAGCGCCAGATCGATGCGATCAACAAGGAGCTGCACAAGCGCCCGACGTCCACCGGAGTCAAGTTCCGCCTCTTGTGGCAAGCGCTGCCCGAGGGCGGCGAAGGCGCACCGGTGGGCCTGGAGGCCGCGCGCAAACGCCTGCTCAATACCAGCACCGACCTGTGGTCGGCCGCGGACCGGCGGGTGGTCGGCGAGATGCTGCACCAGCGCATCGCCGCCGAACGCCTGAAGACCGATGCGCTCGGCGGCAGTCTGCTCGAGCAGCTCGCGCAGGCGCTCGACTACCGGCGCTGGCATCGCTTCCGCGTCCAGCGTTGGCAGGATGGGCAGTGGCGTCCGCTCTCCGGCCCGGCCTCGAGCGGCGAACGCGCGCTCGGCCTGACGGTGCCGCTCTTCGCCGCCGTGTCGAGCTTCTACAGCCAGGCCAGCTACGCCTTTGCGCCCCGCCTGGTGCTGCTCGACGAAGCCTTTGCCGGCATCGACGACGCCGCCCGCGCGCATTGCATGGGCCTGATCCGCGAGTTCGACCTCGATTTCGTCATCACCAGCGAGCGTGAATGGGCCTGCTATGCCGAGCTGCCCGGCGTGGCGATCTGCCAGCTGCAGCGGCGCGAGGGCATCGACGCGGTGCATGTGTCACGCTGGACTTGGGATGGCCGCGCGCGCCTGCATGCGGACGACCCGGATCGACGCTTTCCGCCTGAGGCTGAACCACCATCCGGCCCGCTTGATTCGCTGCACCACGAGGGGGCGCAGGCCTCCCCTGGGGCGGCCCGGCGCGCGCGCTGATGGACCCCCGCCTTGAACGGCTGCTCGGAGGCGAAACCCTCGCGGCGCTGCGCAAGCGCCTACGCCAGCGCTATGAGCGCGGCGTGCCGGCCGAGGTCCTGCGTCTGGGCGCGCTGAGCGAAGCCGAGCATGCCGCCCTCGCGGCGCTCTGCGGCCGACCCGCACGCCCTGTGCGGTCGATGCAGATCAAGGTCGCGGAGATCGACGCCGCCCTCACCCGGGCGGGTCTCGCCTCTTCCCTGCGTGATGCGCTCGAGCAACTCGACGGACCGATCATCGACACCACCGCCCAGCGCCTGCAGGTTCGCGTGCAATGGCAGCAGCTGGTCGAGGGCTGCGCACACCCTGCCCTTGCTGCGGTGCTGCAGACATCGGTCGGACTCGGGCTTTTGAAGCGCTTGTGTGCCAGCCAGCCCGAGGCCGGCGAGCGCCTGCTCCTCGACGCCAATCAGGTATTGCGGCGGCTGCCCGCAGCGGGGATTGCGCGCGCGCAGCTGGCCGTTGCCACGCTCGGTGATGCACACGCGCTCGACAGCGGCAAGGCGGTCGCCACCCTGGTCCTGTCGGCCTTGCGCCATGGGGCCGCGCCCGACGATGACGCCGACAGGGCACGGGACCTGTGGGCTGCGGCCGGCGTCCTGGTCAATGAGCTGACACGGCCCGCGCTCGCCCTCAACCTCCCCGGGCCGACCGGCACCGCAGCAGGCGAACCGACCTATTTCTCGCTGCGCAGCCTGGTGCGATCACCGCCGGTCTGGGCCGTCACGGGCCGCCCGGTCTTCGTCTGCGAGAACCCGAACCTGCTCGCGATCGCCGCCGATCAGCTGGGGCCGCGCTGTGCACCGCTGGTGTGCACCGACGGCATGCCGGCCGCCGCCCAGCGCGTCCTGCTCACGCAGCTGCGTGCCGCCGGAGCAAGGCTGCATTATCACGGCGACTTCGACTGGCCGGGCCTGCGCATCGGCAATCAGGTGATCCGTGAGCACGGCGCCCACCCATGGCGCTTCTCGAGCGCCGACTACCGCGCCGCCGTCATCAGCGCACCGCGTCCCGGCCGCACCCTCGATGAAGCCGCTGTCAGCGCGCTATGGGACGACACCCTCGCCGACGCGATGCTCGCCGCACGCCTGGCGATCGACGAGGAAGGGCTCGCCGACGTGCTGCTCGACGATCTGGGACACTGAGGGGCCCCCACTCCAAGCACCGCCTCCCGTGATGTCTGCGCCTCAGCCAGACGATGGGCGAAGAAAGCCCTCATCACCTCAGTTGTTCCAGACCCTTGAACAGGGCGTCCTTGGCCTTCTTCTGACTCGCGCTCGCGAGCCTGCGGTTTCGCCTCATCGCGGCACGCTCGGTATCCGAGCACCCGGCGGCCGAGAAGCTTGGCGAATCACGGTAACAGGCCACGTCCTGGAACATGCCCAGGTAGGCATCGACGCTGCCGTGTGCCGTGCAAACCTGCACGAATGACAGCTTTACTCTTGATCTTCCCAAGGGTTGATGACTTTTACGCCGGCCGCCAGGAACGGGCTTACGTCCCGTGTAGCCACGCTGAAACCGTTATCCAGGGCAATCGCCGCTATGACGGCATCAGCCGCCTCAATGCCGCTGCCAGCCTTGCGGGCGCTTGCCAGCACATCGGCATAGGCGCGTGTGCAAGCCACATCAAACGACAATACTCGGCCCACAAATGCCGGCAACACTTGGTGTTCGATGCTGTTACCAAGCACTGTACGGCGCTTGCCTGCAGGCATCAGGGCAACACCGGCCCGCAGTTCGGCCACGGTCATAGAGGCCAGATAAAGCGTTTCCAAGGGCTGACGATTCAACCAGTCAATCACCGCCTCACTGGATACGGCTCGAAACTGCTCCGATATGACGTTTGTATCCAGCAAAATCATTCAAAACTCGCTGCGCGGGCGGGTGAATGGTCACGCTCAAAAACCGCCATTTCTTCGTCGGTCAATTTCACCTTGCGCCCGATGCTTGCCAGCAAGTCACCCAGCTTTACCCGGCCTTCCGGTTTCACGGCGGTAGCCAGTATGTCGCACATCTCGGCTTGCAATGTACGGCCGTTCTGCGCCGCCCTGACCCGGATGGCTCGATGCACCTCTTCCGGCACATTCCTGATCGTTACTGCTCTCATGTCTGCAACCTCCTATTGATTGCGGTGAAGTCAATTATACGAACTGCATTCAAGCAGATCAAGCGCTACTGACCACGCCCCTTGCGCTGGTTCGGCCTGTCTTTCTTGGCGCTCAACTCGGCTGGTAGCTTGGCTTTGCGACGCGGCTGTACATCGAGCACCGCGTCGCGCGCACGACGCCCCGACCGAAAGCCGTAACTGTGTGCGCTGTGATCAACTTACGGCAGGACTTACACCCGCAGGAGCGCACCGATGCCGGGCGCACCAAAATAAAAAGCCCGCAATTACGCGGGCTTAGGGTTTTTCACGCTTTCAGGTGTCTGGCCGTGCCAGACGCCCGATCACTCCCACTCCATCATCAACAGGCCACCCAAACCCGCGTGGTTAAAGGACTTGGCTGTGATCAACATGGGTCTATACCGTCGCTTTTACCGTCAGAAGCGCAGATCTTTTGCTGGCGCGGGAGATGGAGCGACTTGCGGGGAAGCGACTTTTTCGACCTCATAGTCAATCGTCGCAAATCATACCGAACACGTGATCTAACTGCAGCCCTTCCGTGGCGATGCTATCAACTTGAGCTTGCCGTCTTGGCGCACCTGCGATGCGGCGTTGATCCCGTCGGTGCCCGCTTCAACGCAAGACACGAGCCGATAGGGGCAATCGCGACTCGCTCCCCCTCCCCCAATCTGCTTGGCGGGCGCCCTGACCAGAACGACATCTTCACCCCCCCCCGAAAATCGACCGTAATGCACCGGGGGCCGCCTCTTCGACTACTTCACGGGCCCGCCGCGCCATCGATGTCTACCCCAGGAAGACATACATAAACTTGGAGCGCTCCGTGGAACTGCCGATCTCATCAACTGACGAGATCCAGTGCATCGAAAGCCGGTCAACTGGCTGGGCAAATTCCTCACCGACCAAGGTAAGCCACAGGTAGTAGATGACCGATACCCGTCAGTGATCATGGCTGGACCACTCGGACGCAGGTAACCATCGAACTCGCGATAATGTCCGAAACTGCGCGAGGCGCGCATACTGGGTAATCGAAGTCGTCACGGTGCGCTCGCCAGCGAGCCATGACCGTATCGGCATCGGGCTGACTGATCGGGGGAGCGCCGTGGGACTGTATGAGAGGTGGTGCGAGTCCACCAAAGAAAAAGACAAGCGCAAGCACTATTGGACCTATGTCGAGAAGGATGGCGGCCGCGACGAGATCAGCGACGACCTCGCCGAAACCATCCGCTCGCACTACGATCGCCTCGAACGCATCGCCGAGGATGTGAAGCGACTCGGATTCGAGGTGGCTAGTGAAATCCTCAGCACCGCAATGCCTCAAACGCCCAAGGGTCGATCCGGCGACCTCGGCGAAATCCTCGCAACCGAACTGGTCGAGGAAGAAATCGGCCTTCGCGTCCCCGTGCGCCGCCTCCGCTACAAGGACGGCCGCAACATGGCCATGCGCGGTGACGACTTCATCGGCGCCGGATACGATGCGGCCGGCGAAAAGCTTTGGCTCCTGAAAGGCGAAGCCAAGAGCAATAAGGCACTCGGCAGGACCACCGTCACGAGCGCCCGCAAGGTACTTAACCGCGACAGCGGCCGTTGCACGCCCGATTCCCTGCTGTTCGTCGCCAACCGGCTGCTGGAGAGCAACACCCCTGCCGACAACGAATTGGGGCGCAGCCTGCGCGACGAGGTCGGCTTGAAGTCGTTGAGCGCCGATCGCATCGACCACATGCTCTTCACCGTTTCCGGCAACGGCCCACACGCCTCGCTGAAAGAGGATCTCGACGCCACTGGGGCCAACCGGGATCATTACGTCGTGAATATCCACGTCGAAGACCACCAAGACTTCATCGCAGCCATGTTCTTGGAGGCGGAAGACCTTGGAGACGACTGACGAGTTGACCGCCTTCCTGGCGACCGCCACCGCTGACGGCATCCTCGGGCGCCTCCTCTATCGCGGCGCGGCTTGGTCGTTGATGCGCGAAGAGGGCGTGCTACCGCAAAACGCGCCGCCGCTTGGCGCAACCATCGAAACCGATCTTGCCGAGCACGGCTTCGCTGTGCTTCGAGGGGCGATGGCCTTACGCGCTCAGGATGGAGCTTCGGACCTGACGGGCAAGGCCTTCGAGCGAGCCGCCAACGCCTTCGAAGCCCTGGTGCGCAATGGTGACCCTGACGCGCCCGATCGCGGGTTCCGCCGCACCATCGCTGCCGCGGCCTACCATCTGGCCGGCTTTTCGGCCGTTGCCTATTCGCTTTTCAACGAGACGGCGGAAGACCTCAACACCTCGCCGGGCGAGACGGCGATCCGACACCTGATACTGCGCGATCTCGACCAGCTGCGCGGCTTCGTTCGCGAATGGTTGGACGACGAGGCTCACGGCGATGAGCAGATCGCCGAAGCGCTGCGGGGCCAAGACCCTGACGTCGACGAGGCGCTGTCGACCATCCTCAACACAACGATCTGCCGGGCCCTGGCGTTTTTTGACTTCGCGCTGGAGACGGGCGAGGTCGAGCCGATCGAATCCGCGCGGGACATGCTCGACACCGCCGTCAGCCTGGCCGACAACGCTGAGAACGTCCCTCTGTGGTGGATTTCGAACCTTTGCCGCCATCTGATCGACGATCTGTGGCAGCACTCGCTCCATCAGAATCTGCCGACTGAGCCGCCCGAGGGTGCAGAGGAAAAGTACCCCGACCTCCGGCGGCTGTTCATCTCCTCGCTCTACGCCCGCAAGACCTCGGAGGTGGAGCTATGGCCCTCGCAGCGCGAAGCGGCCCAGCGCTCCACGGACGTTTCGGACGACCTGGTCGTTGCCCTGCCGACCAGCGCGGGCAAGACGCGGGTGGCAGAGATCGCCGCATTGATGACCCTGTCCACCGACCGCCGGGTGATGATTGTCACTCCGCTGCGCGCCTTGTCGGCTCAAACCGAACGGTCCTTCAGGAAGACGTTCGCACCCCTCGGGTTCGGCGTCTCCTCGCTTTATGGTGCCAGCGGCCTTTCGGCCGGTGATGAAGATGCCCTGCGCACTCGTGAGATCATCATTGCGACGCCTGAAAAACTCGACTTCGCGTTGAGAAGCGACCCGTCGCTGATCGACGATGTTGGCCTGATCGTCCTCGACGAGGGCCACATGATCGGTCCGAGCGAGCGCGAAATCCGCTACGAGACGCTCGTGCAGCGCTTGCTTCGGCGCACGGACGCGGTCGAACGCCGGATCGTCTGTCTTTCCGCGATCCTGCCGAGCGGAGACGAACTTGACGACCTCACCGCCTGGATTCGTTCCGACGAACCGGGTGAGCCGGTGCGTTCCGACTGGCGTCCCACGCGCCAACGTTTCGGGGCACTCACCTGGCGCGGCAAAGATGCACTGCTGCGGCTTGACCTCGATGACGATGGTCCCTTCCTTGACAAGTTCGTCGTGGAAAAACCCCCACTCGGGCGGGAGAAGAAGCCTTATCCGCGCAAGAACTCGCACCTAGCTTTGTTCGCGGCGTGGGAGTTCGCAAGCCAGGGCAAGCGCACCTTGATCTTCTCCACCCAGGCGAACTGGGTCGAAAGCTACGGAAAACAGGTCGTGGACCTCTGCAAGCGTGGCTATCTTGACTCGCTGATAGATAACGAGGCGCCGATCGCCCGTGCCCTAGAGGTCGGCAAGGAATGGCTGGGCGAGGATCATCCCGCCGTGGCCAGCTTGAAGGTGGGCGTCGCCATTCACCATGGCCGGCTTCCGAGCCCGTTCCTGCGTGAACTGGAAGTCCTTCTGTCCGAAGGAGTCGTGAAGGTGATCGTCGCATCGCCGACGCTCTCGCAGGGCCTCAACCTCAACGCAGCCGTCCTGCTAGTGCCCGCGCTGTATCGCGCGGGCGAGAAGATAAAAGGCGAAGAGTTTGCGAACGTGGCGGGCCGCGCCGGGCGCGCCTTCGTCGACGTCGAAGGGCTGATCGTCCATGTCATGTTCGATCGGGTCAACTGGCGAAAGAGCGAATGGCGCGGTCTGGTTGCCTCCGCAAAGGCCCGAACTCTGAAGAGCGGCCTCATCCAGATCGTTGCCGAGATCCTTGAGCGCCTGTCACGCGAGGGCGTGCTGGATCGCGACGACGCCTGGGAATATCTCGCCAACGCCCGCGAGGCCTGGAGATCACTCGACGAGGAAGCCGAGGTAGCCGAGCGGCTGGCTGGTGCCGTGGAATACGACGCCGATGCCGATGCCGATGACGAAGACACGGACGACGAGGAAGAATCCATAGACGAGGAGCCGCTGTCTCAACTCGTCGAACGCCTCGACGCGATCGTGTTCGGCCTGATCGAAGCGCTGGACGCCGACCGCGCCGATCTACCCAAGCTTCTGGACGAGGCGCTCAAGGGATCACTCTGGGCCCGCCAGATTGCCCGCGAGGACGACGACGTCGCCCCCTTGCACAAGAAGGTATTCGAAGCGCGCGCTGACCTCATCTGGAAAGCCACCACGGCGGAGGCCCGGCGCGGGCATTTCGCTATGGGCGTCGGGCTCGAAGCAGGCCTCGCCATCGACGCCATGGCCGACGAGTTAGCCGAATTGATCGACCGGGCAGACCAAGCAGCGCTGAGCGGCGACATTGACGCGCTCGTCGACACACTCGGTGGTCTCGGCGAACGCCTGCTGTTCATGCGCCCCTTCATCTCCGACAAGGCGAACGCGCTGCCGACGAATTGGAAAGCCATCCTGCACAGTTGGGTGTCCGGCGAGGAGGTCTCCAGGATCGGATCGCAGAACATGCGAGCGGTCGAGGAAGCCTTCACCTATCGCTTGGTCTGGGCTCTCGAAGCCGTCCGCACCCGCCGCATGTCTCTTGGCTGGTCGCCGGAGACGGTGGCGGGCGGCGCGTCGGCGGCGGTCGAAACCGGCGTCCCGCGATTCATGATGGCGATGCTGATCCGCGCTGGCCTGCCGTCACGGCGCGCGGCCATGGCCGCCATCGAGGACGCCGAGCCAGTCTTCGTCACCCCGGCGGAGATGCGGGCTTGGCTCGAATCCGATGAAATCACGGCTTACACGGACGCCGGCGACTGGCCGACGCCCGACACCTCTGCACTATGGGCACGCTTCCGAACCGAGGCTCTCAGCGGTGGCATCCAGAAGTGGTCCGTCCAACGCTACAAGCGCCTGCTCGACATCGAGGCCGCTCCGCCCGCTGGCCTGTACCGGATCGTCACCAACGAGGGGGATGGACGGACCTGGCTGGCAACCCCCGACTACCAGCGGGTCGCTGCCTTCAAGAAGCCGGCGGTAGATCCCAAACCCAGCCTTTTCTCGGGCCGCCTGCCCGGCGATACAAGGCTCGTGGAAGCCTTGCGCGTCGGCCGCGGAAAGTTGCGCTGGCCGACCGCTGATGCTTAAAGCGGAACCGTAGACATGCTCTATGCCTGGGTCGGCGACCATAAGCGCGCACCCTCCGCGAAGGGAGAACGGACGACCTGCCGCGACTGCGGTGGACTGCTCACCGCCGTCATTCCTGTCGAGAACACGCCCCACTGGCGGCACAAGGCAGGCGACTGCGATCCCTGGAGCGAGTCGGAGGGACCCTGGCACCTCGGCTGGAAAGAATTCTTCGACATGTCCTGTCGAGAGATCGCTCTGCGCGACCCGGCGACGGGAGAGCTGCACCGCGCCGACGTCTTGGTCGGCAGCGGCAGCCCGCGCGCGACCGTGCTCGAGCTGCAGCACTCCTCAATCAGCGAGGACGAGCGAAGCGCGCGAGAGGCCTTCTATCGGCGCGGGCATCGGATGTTCTGGTTGATCCACATCCACAGCGAAAGCTCGTTTCTGGGGACCTATTTCAGCATGTCGCTCGATTTCAGTTCGCGCGTCACCAACCTCGACGGCAAGGAGTTCACCGTCATGCGCTGGATGGGCCCGAATAAGCAATTCATCGAGAAGTGGAAGCGCGCTACCGCCCACGTCTTCTTCAATGCTGGCCCTTACATCTTCTACCTTGCCAGCCCTGGGGTGGCCGCTCGCCTGGGAGCGCCCCTGCGGCGTGGCGAGTTCGCTCTCTGTGCCCTCAGTCGGGATGACTTTCTGCGGGCCGTCCGCTGGGAGGATGGTGCCCCTTCCTAACGCCTCGTCCGCTTTGAACCGGGACGCACATATCGCTTTGGCTAGGAGGAGAGAGATATCCAAACAACCGCGTTACCCTCGCCTGCTCGCAGCACGACGCCAACTTCGGCATCCTCACCGCGCTATCGTGGTATCGCGATCATGCCCAGCCCTAATCAGGTTGCGCGGGCAGCGCGATGACGTTTTCGGCACCGAACCAAGTCGTCAGCCTGGTCATGGCATCTGGGCTAAGAAGCTGTGTGAAGAGCAGCGCTAGGCGAACCTTCGGCCGAGAGCAAGCCACGTAGAAGAGATTTCGATTGTTTTCGTAGAACTCCAACTTGTCGGCCGGTGGGCCGGCCTCGCTCCATGCGAGCATCTGGGCAAAATCGTACTTGTTCCGTAAGCGCTCCACAAACCCCATTCTTCCCGGATTCGCTAGGCCGTGATCAGATGCTCGGCCTTGAGATTCCAGGGCAGGAGGGCC
>NZ_ATJV01000003.1 GCF_000443165.1 Thauera terpenica 58Eu
GTTCAGACCCAATTCCTGCTCGACCAGCGCCGACAGCCCGCCGATGGATTTGCGGAAATCCACCACCGAGCGGTACAGATACACCGTGCCGATGCGGTGCCCGGGGTGCATCAACGTCCCCGCTCGGAAAGCGCTGCCGACAAGGCGGCCAGCCAGTCGACGCTGGGCAGCGCGGCACACTCGAGCCGCAGCTCGGAATCGATCACCACCGTGCACTCAGTGCGGGCTGCGATCGAGGGCTCAATCTGGATCGCAGCGAATCCCCCGCGCTGGGTGCGACGGGGGCGAGCATCGGCCACCAGGCGCTTGCGCCACTGATAGAGCGCTTGCGGCGACAACCCCTCACGCTGGGCATACGCCTTGGTGGTGATGCCCTCGGCTTCAATCGCCGACAGGTGCGACAACCAGAACTCGCTGCGCTCCGACATGTTCGTGCTCCCTGAGAAACGGAAGCCTGAGCATGCCGCCTCACCCGCGGCTATGTAAGGATGGGGTTCGTGGAGCGCTTAC
>NZ_ATJV01000004.1 GCF_000443165.1 Thauera terpenica 58Eu
AGGGCGCGCTCGAACTCGGCGAACGCGCCCATCACCGACAGCATCAGGTTCGCCATCGGCGAGTCCTCGCCGGTGAAGGTCAGGCTTTCCTTGACGAATTCGATGCGCACGCCGCGCTGGGTGAGCTTCTGCACTAGACGGCGCAGGTCGTCGAGGTTGCGCGCCAGGCGGTCCATGCTGTGCACCACCACCGTGTCGCCCTCGCGCACGAAGGCGAGCAACCGTTCTAGCTCGGGGCGCTGGGTGTCCTTGCCCGATGCCTTGTCGGTGAACAGCCTGTCCACCGGCACATGCTCAAGCTGGCGTTCCGGGTTCTGGTCGAAGCTGCTGACGCGGACGTAGCCGATGCGCTGACCGTGCAAAGGGTCCTCCTGAGGGGAATGTGTCAGGAAGAAATCTATGACTCTTGACGGTGCGTGTCAATCAATTCTGAAGGCGACTCTATTCTGACGCTTTCGCGCCGGATGGTCTGACGCCATGTTAGGGTATAG
>NZ_ATJV01000005.1 GCF_000443165.1 Thauera terpenica 58Eu
AGGGGGCAGCTCACGAAACGGAACAAATCGTACGCTAAGGCATAGCTCGCCCAAGCCGGTCCCCTGCCGACGTGGCGAGGCTCGTTTCGCCTTGCAACGACGCAATCAGCGGACACGAAACATTTCCCTGGCGTGCATGGCAGGCGCACACGAGTTGGGACAGCACGACCTCCATGCGCGCCAGGTCGGCCAGCTTGGCGCGCACGTCCTGGAGCTTGTGCTCGGCCAGGCGGCTGGCTTCGTCGCAGTGGGTGCCATCCTCCAGCCGCAGCAGCTCGGCGATCTCATCCAGGCTGAAGCCCAAGCGCTGGGCCGATTTCACGAACTTCACCCGGGCTACATCCGCCTTGCCGTAGCGGCGGATGCTGCCATAGGGCCGCGCCGGTTCGGGCAGCAAGCCCTTGTGCTGATAGAACCGGATCGTCTCCACATTGACCCCGGCCGCCTTACCGAAGGCGCCGATGGTCAGGTTCTTCAGACCGTTCTCCA
>NZ_ATJV01000006.1 GCF_000443165.1 Thauera terpenica 58Eu
TCCGGGGCATTTTTCGCTTCCGCGAAAAACCGGGATGCCCGTTCCAGGCGCGGCTATTCGCCTTGGTCCCTTCGGGACTGGCCTTGCGGCCACCTTCCAGGCCACCACTTGCCGACGCTCAAGAAGGGGCAGCCTTCAGCAACCCCTTCGTCCTTCGCGCTTATCCCCAAAGGCTGGCCCGGCTTGCGCCCGGCCAACGGCCTGAACAGCCGCCGTTACCCACCGTGCCGCCGTGCGCGTGCCGCGCCCGTCGCCCGTGGATAAGAGCGGATGGCATGTCAAGGGCGCGCGAGCGGCCCCGACTGGCTGGCGCGGCCCGCAGCCCGAAGGGCGAGGACTCGGGCCAGGCGGGGCGAACCCTTGACGTGACAGGAGCGGAAAGAGCCTCACGGAGAGGGAGCAGGGGAAAGGTTTTAACCCCTGCTCCCCGACGCCTCGCGGGCGAGAGCGAGGTTTGGGGCAGCGCCCCAAGTTA
>NZ_ATJV01000007.1 GCF_000443165.1 Thauera terpenica 58Eu
AAACGGCTATCAGTCCTGACTAGCTGTTCGCGCCACTAAAAGTTCAACGGCAGCTTGCCGATTTGGCGAATTCACACTTCCGACCCACACCTGCCGTTGACTTCTCCGGGTTTCGGTCGGCGGGTAACGGGACTGAGCAGCCGTCCCCTAAGCACCCAACGATAGCGCCTTGGCGGGAGTGGTCGTTCGGGCCGACGAGATGAATCGCGAGCTATCAGCCACGTTCTGCAGCCTTGTCTAGCACCTCCAGGCGCACATACGCGCAGATGGCGCAATGGCGAGATCCTGCCCCCTACCCGAGTCGATTCTTACCAGCGTCGGATGAAGGGAAATTCCTCGGAGGGCGCGAATTACGCCCTCCGAACTGCGCACCGCTGAGGACGCTCAACCGCCCCCAAGTGCGCGATACAGTTCACTATCGCCTGATGCTTCGCACGCGTCGTCTGACTGAGGCCGAGTTCGCTGC
>NZ_ATJV01000008.1 GCF_000443165.1 Thauera terpenica 58Eu
ATGGCCGATACGACCCTTCCAGCATCCCGCCGGAAAGCAGCCGCCCGTCGCGTCGAAGGCTTTCTTCGGGCAGCCGCCGGGACACGATCAGATTTCGATCTGCTCAGAGATCTCCAAGGCATCGTCGACCTCGATACCGAGGTACCGGACTGTCGATTCCAACCTATGCCCGAGAAGAGTTCCCACGATTCCCCGGAGCAGTCGCCGAGCAAGTCACATCAAGGGGGGTGCGATGTGGTAACGCTGCTTCGGGCTACGCCCTTCGCAGCGTTACCACATCGCACATCAGGGATCAGACTATTTTGCCAAGAACTCAGCGAACCCAAGCGCACCCCTCAAAGCCGCTGATCATGACCATCAATCAGCGAGATCATGTCGTTGGACTGCTTGATCATGAAGAATGGAATCTGCA
>NZ_ATJV01000009.1 GCF_000443165.1 Thauera terpenica 58Eu
CGGACGGGGGAAAGGGGCGAATCATGCCAAAATCTCAGAATCTAGGCCATTGTTATATAAGCGTTTGTTAATAGTGCACCAACGCCTAAAAATGGAATCATATCCATTCAAAAAATACTCAACAAAAGTACCTGCCGATTGGGTCGATTTCAATGGGCACATGAACACAAAGCATTATGGTCTGGTTTTATACGATGCTCATATCGAGTTCACTGAACATCTCGACTTGGGTGAGCGTTACAGGTATGCGAACAACTGCAGCAAGGCACTTGTTGAAACTCATTGTATTTTCGAGAGAGAGCTGTGCGAGGATGACGAAATCGAAGGGCGTTGGTGCACTATTAACAAACGCTTATATAACAATGGCCTAGATTCTGAGATTTTGGCATGATTCGCCCCTTTCCCCCGTC
>NZ_ATJV01000010.1 GCF_000443165.1 Thauera terpenica 58Eu
GTGGTGAAGTGGCTGGGCGAGCAGGCCGAGGCGCTGGGCGTGGAGGTCTATCCGGGCTTTGCCGGCGCCGAGCTGCTGTATGACGAGGCCGGCGCAGTCAAGGGCGTGGCCACTGGCGACATGGGGCTGAACCGCGACGGCACCCCTGGCCCGCACCATCAGCCGGGCATGGAGCTGCATGCCAAGTACACCCTGTTTGCCGAAGGCTGTCGCGGTCATCTGGGCAAGCAGCTCGAAGCCAGGTTCAATCTGCGCGACGGCGCCGACCCGCAGACCTACGGCATCGGCATCAAGGAGCTGTGGGAAGTGAAGCCCGAGAATCATCGTCCCGGCCTGGTGGTGCACACCGCCGGCTGGCCGATGGACAACGCCACCTATGGCGGCGGCTTTGTGTACCACCTCGA
>NZ_ATJV01000011.1 GCF_000443165.1 Thauera terpenica 58Eu
TTGCGCCAGGTGCGCCGTTTTCCGACGCCGTGCTGGCGCACCTTCCATTCGCCCTCGCCGAAGATCTTCAGGCCGGTCGAGTCGACCACGACATGCACCGGCCCCTTGCGCGGGCGACGGGGAATCTTCACCGCAAGTTGCGCCGCCCGGCGCGACATGTGGGTGTGGTCGGGCACCGGAAGATCGAGCCCATTGAGGCGCATCAGCGACTTCATCAGCCCTTCGGTCGCGCGGTAGGGCAGCCGAAACAGCGCCTTCAGGGTCAGGCAGGTCTGGATCGCCAGCGCCGAATACAGACCAGGCTTGCCACGCCCGACTGGCGGCGGGGGCGTCCAGCCCTGCTTGATCGTCGCCGCGTCAAACCAGATCGTCAGGTCGCCCCGACTGACCA
>NZ_ATJV01000012.1 GCF_000443165.1 Thauera terpenica 58Eu
TGCAGCGCTTACATGCCCTGGTAGATCGGCCCCTCACCGCCTTGCGGCACCACCCAGTTGATGTTCTGCGTGGGGTCCTTGATGTCGCAGGTCTTGCAGTGCACACAGTTCTGCGCGTTGATCTGCAGGCGCGGGTTGGCGCCCGAGTCGTCACGCACGATCTCGTACACCCCGGCCGGGCAGTAACGCTGCTCGGGCGCGTCGTAGCGCGCGAGGTTGATCTCGATCGGCGTCGAGGCGTTCTTGAGCTGCAGGTGACAGGGCTGCTCTTCCTCGTGGTTGGTGTTGGACAGGAACACCGAGGACAGGCGATCGAAGGTGAGCACGCCATCGGGCTTGGGGTAGTCGATCTTCTCGCACTCGGCGGCGAGCTTGAGCGTGGTGTGGTC
>NZ_ATJV01000013.1 GCF_000443165.1 Thauera terpenica 58Eu
TCGTCATACAGCAGCTCGGCGCCGGCAAAGCCCGGATAGACCTCCACGCCCAGCGCCTCGGCCTGCTCGCCCAGCCACTTCACCACGTTGCCCAGGCGCACGATGTAGTTGCCGTGATTCTCCAGGCAGCCCGGCAGCAAGCTGTTGGGCGTCTTGCGTGCGCCGCTCTCGGTCAGGAACAGCACCCTGTCCTCGGTCACCGCGGTCTTGAGCGGTGCGCCCTTTTCCTTCCAGTCCGGGATCAGCTCGGTCAGCGCCTGCGGGTCCATCACCGCGCCCGACAGGATGTGGGCGCCGATCTCGGCCGCCTTCTCGATCAGACAGACCGACAGTTCCTGCCCCTTGGCTTCGGCCAGTTGCTTGAGCTTGATCGCCGCCGCCAGCCCACCCGGGCCGCCGCCGACGATCAGCACGTCGAATTCCATTGATTCGCGTTCCATCCTGTTCTCCTGTTCCCGTGTGGGGCTAAGATCGAGCGTTCAGATCGAGTTTAACCCCGGAATCCCCTTTGGCGTTGCTCAGGCCATGGTGCTTGCCGTGGGCATGCATAACATACGGATGCGTATGTTACATTAGCGCGTGCCATACACAATAGGAGGATGCTGCATGAACGCTCAGGCCAAGCTTATTTACACCGCTCGCATTCCCGTGCGCTGGGGCGACATGGATGCTTACGGCCATGTGAACAACACGGTGTATTTCCGTTTTTTCGAGCAGGCGCGCTGTGAATGGATAGAGCACATGGGCTTTCGCGTCAGCCCGGAAGAGGCGACCGGCCCGGTCATCATCAATGCCAGCTGCACCTTCCTTGCACCGGTGAACTATCCTGCGACCGTGATCATCAAGATGTATGCGGGCGACCCTGGTCGGAGCAGCGTCATGACCTGGTACGAGCTCTTCATCGAGGGGGAAGAGCGCCTGTATGCCGAAGGCGCGGCCAAGACGGTGTGGATGGACATGCGCAGCGGCAAGTCGGCCCCCTTGCCCGACAAGGTGCGTGCGCTGTGCGACGCAGCACGGAACTGATCAACCCAGCCCATGACAGGGTGCAGACGTGACGGATCTGCATCTGCGCCCGATGACAAGCTGTTGATGGATGAAGAGGAGACAACATGAATCTTGCTGAAGACAAGCCATTGTGGACACCGTCGCCGGCGCGTATCGCGTCGTCCAACCTGACCGCCTTCCGGGTGGCGGCCGAACAGCGCTGGGGCCTGTCCCTGCCGGATTACGAGGCCTTGTACGCCTGGTCGGTGGAGCAGCCCGAGCAGTTCTGGGTCAGCGTATGGGAGGGTGCGGGCACGGGTGGGCCGGTGATTGGTGTGCGCGGTGAGCGCGTGCTGGTCGATGGTGACAAAATGCCTGGCGCGAGCTGGTTTCCGGATGCCCGCCTCAACTTTGCGCAGAACCTGCTGCGTTCACGAGACGCGCACGATGCGCTCGTGTTCTGGGGCGAGGACCGCGTCAAGAACCGCATGAGCCATGGCGAGCTCTATCGTGCGGTGGCGCGCTTCGCGGCCGCGCTGCGCGAGCAAGGGGTGGTGGCGGGGGACCGGGTCGCGGCCTACATGCCCAACATGCCCGAGACCCTGGTGGCGATGCTGGCGGCGGCGAGCATTGGCGCGATCTTCACTTCCGCTTCGCCCGATTTTGGCGTTCAGGGCGTACTCGATCGCTTCGGCCAGACCGAGCCCAAGGTGCTGGTGGCCTGCGACGGCTATTACTACGCCGGCAAGACAGTCGATGTTCTGCAGCGCCTGGGGGAAATTGTCGCGCAGCTGCCCTCGCTCAAGCGCGTGGTCGTCGTCCCCTATGTGCATCAGGCCCATGAGCTGTCGGCGGTGCCGCACGCACGCATGCTGAGCGATTTCGTCAAGCCCTTTGCTCACATCGACGATCTTGAATTTGCCCAACTGCCCTTTGATCATCCGCTCTACATCATGTACTCCTCGGGCACCACCGGCGTGCCCAAGTGCATCGTCCATGGTGCCGGCGGGGCCTTGCTGCAGCACCTCAAGGAGCACCGCCTGCATGGTGACGTGAAGCCGGGCGACCGCGTCTATTACTTCACCACCTGCGGCTGGATGATGTGGAACTGGCTGGTGTCCGGTCTCGCCGCCGGTGCCACCTTGCTGCTCTATGACGGCTCGCCGTTCGCGGCGGACAAGCACATCGTCTTCGATTACGCTGACGCCGAAGGCATGACCCACTTCGGCACCTCGGCCAAGTTCATCGATGCCTGCGCCAAGTTCGGCATGAGGCCGCGTGAGACGCACAAGCTCGACCGCCTGCGTGTGATGATGAGTACCGGCAGTCCCCTGGTGCCCGAGGCTTTCGACTACGTCTATCGCGAGATCAAGACCGACCTGCAACTGTCGTCGATCTCGGGTGGCACCGACATCATCTCCTGCTTCGTGCTCGGCAGCCCGGTGCTGCCCGTGTGGCGCGGCGAGATCCAGAGCCGCGGGCTGGGCATGGCGGTGGACGTGTGGGATGAGGACGCGCAGCCGGTGCGCGGCGAGAAGGGTGAGCTGGTGTGCACCAAGCCCTTCCCGGTGATGCCGATCGGCTTCTGGGGTGATGCCGATGGCAGCAAGTATCACGCCGCCTATTTCGATCGCTTTCCGAATGTCTGGTGCCACGGTGATTTTTGCGAGATCACCGCTCACGGCGGCCTGATCATCTACGGACGCTCGGATGCCACGCTCAATCCTGGCGGTGTGCGCATCGGCACCGCCGAGATCTATCGTCAGGTCGAGAAGCTGCCTGAAGTCGTGGAAAGTCTGGTCATTGGCCAGGACTGGCCACCACAGAACCCGAACGATGTGCGCGTTGTACTGTTCGTGAAGCTCGCCGAAGGCCTGGTGCTCGATGATGAGCTCGTGCGTCGCATCCGCCAGGTCATTCGCGACAACACCACGCCGCGCCACGTGCCGGCCAAGGTGTTGCAGGTGGCGGACATCCCGCGCACCAAGAGCGGCAAGATCGTCGAGCTGGCGGTGAGAAACGTCGTCCATGGGCGCCCGGTGAAGAATCAGGAGGCGCTCGCCAACCCTGAGGCGCTGGCTTATTTCAGTGATCGTAGTGAACTTGCTGGCTGAGGAGAGGGAGCGATGTTGATGAACCGTGAGCAGTCCGTGTTGTTGATCGTCGATGTGCAGGCCAGGCTGGCACCCTTCATCCACGAGGGTGAGCAGGTCGCGGCCCATTGCGCGTGGCTGGCGCAGGTCGCCGAGCGTGTGCGCGTGCCGGTCGTGGTGACCGAGCATTTCCCGGAGAAGATCGGCGGCACGCTCGAATCCGTGCGTGCGGTGACGCAGGCCGCTCAATATGTGAGCAAGCAGTGCTTTTCTGCGCAGGACGATGGTTGCCTGAAGGGCACGGCCGTCGAGCAACAGCGCCAGGTCATCATCTGCGGCACCGAAGCGCACGTCTGTGTGCAGCAGACCGCGCTCAGCCTGCGTTGGGCGGGCAAGCAGGTGTTCGTGGTGGCTGATGCTTCAGGCTCGCGCGACCCGGCAAATCGCGACCTGGCGTTCGAGCGCATGCGTGGCCATGGCATCGAGATCGTGTCGCGGGAGATGGTGGCCTTCGAATGGCTGCAACGTGGAGGCACGGATCTGTTTCGCGAGGTCAATCGCGACTTCATTCGCTGAAACCCCCGCCCGGGGCGTTGCGCCTGCACATCAGGCGAGCAGGCGCTCGGTCCCCGGCCTTGATGCACAAACGCGTTTCATGCAGGGCAATCGGGGCCAGGTGCACATCTGGCCCCGATTCCGTTTCAAGGTTCGATGGCGAGCCCGAGCAGCTTGTCACCCCTGCCGATGATGCCCATGGGTTCGGCCTTGCCACTGCCGAGATCGATACGGTACAGCGTGGGTCTGGCGTCTGCGGCGGTGCTCAGCGCCACCAGTGCGGTGTTGGTGACATCCGAGATGTCGAAGTGGGCGTCAGTGATGCCGTCGACCCCCAGCGCGCCTACTGTGTGCAATTGCCCGGAGTTGGGTGAAACGACAGGCTGCTGGCCTTCGATCGAGCCCTGTCGCACCAGGGTGGCGCGCGCAGCATCGATGGCGAAATTGGTCGTCAACTTTTCGTCTTCGGTGTTGTAGGTGTAGGCGGCGGCGACGAGCTGGGGCGCCTGACCGGCATGAGGATCGTCCGCCGCATAGCTCAGCGCTGCGTCCGCCTGCAAGCCGGCTTGCTCGGGTTTGTAATCAAGGACAGCGCCGGTTTCGGGGTGGACGCGCAGATTCTGGCCGCGGTCGGAAACGATGCGGATGCGATCGGCCGCGGGATTGAAGTCGAAACCGAAGCGCTCACCCTCGAGCCGGGAGGCGAAAGCCGCATCGCCCACCGGCGTCAGCGCACCGCTGACGACATCCACCGTGAACACCCTGTTGCTGCTACCCAGCGCGAACAGCACGCCGTAGGCCACGCGATAGTCAATACCGAGCAGGCGCTCTCCGGCCTCGAGTCCGGAAAGCGTCACACTGCGGGCGATTTTGCCCGGCTGTGCAGCGGAAATGGCGATAAGCTGGTACGCGTCCGAGGCTGCAGTCTGGGTCAGGGCATGCAAGGTGATTCCCGCTGGCGTGCGCTCGGCATCGGCGATGACCGGTGTTGCCAGCCCCGCAAGAGCCGTGCTTAGCGTCGATACGACAAGGCGGGAGACGAGTGATCGCATACGAAATCCTGATGATGAGTGTTGGAATGAGCGTGTGTTGCAGACAGCGGCCTGTGCGGCGGGTGCTTGCATTGAACGATAGACCAGTCGACACCAGAGGCCTTGTGACCGAGTTGGCAGTCAGGGCGAGGCGTCAGGCCGGGGCGCTGGCCGCAGCGGCCCTGGGGCTCGCGCTGGCGGGCGACGTGGTGGCGGCCTCGCTCACGCTCAGCTTTACCGATGACAAGGGCGCTGCCGTCGAGCATGCTGCCGTGGCCTTGGTGCCCATTCAGGCCCAGTCCGCAGTGCCGCCCCAGCGCGCCGAGATCGTGCAAAAGGACAAGCGCTTCACGCCGCTGATGTCGGCCATTCAGACCGGTTCCGCCGTCGAATTCCCGAATCGCGACAGCGTCCGCCATCATGTGTATTCGTTTTCGCCGGCGAAGACCTTCGAGCTCAAGCTCTACCTCGGCAAGCCTGCCAAGCCGGTGGTGTTCGATAAACCCGGCATCGTCGTCATGGGTTGCAACATCCACGATCACATGGTCGCCTACGTGATGGTGGCCAACACGCCCTGGCTCGGCGTCAGTGATGCGCAGGGGCGGGTACGCCTGTCAGGGTTGCCGGTGGGCGACTATCGGCTCGAATACTGGCATCCACGCTGGGTGGGCAAGGCTGACATCGCGCGTCTGGCCCTAAGCGTCGACGGCGACACGGCGTTCACCCTGAAGATCGAGAGCCAGCCTTGATGCGCTTCGGTTTTCGCAGCCTGAAGTGGCGCATTGCTGCGTGGACGGCGCTGATCCTGCTGTCCATGCAGATCGGCGCCCTGCTCCTGTTTGCGCAGATCGGGCGCACCAGCGCCTTGGCCGAGGTCGGCATCCAGCTCGACACCGGCAACCGGGTGTTCGCGCGCCTGATCGATCAGCGCAGCGCACAGCTGGCGCAGGCAGCGCGCGTGTTGGCGGCGGACTACGGCTTTCGTGATGCCTTGCTGTCACGCGACCGGGCGACGATCGAGTCCGCACTCGACAACCACGGTTCGCGCATCGGTGCGGCGCTGATGCTGCTGATCGGGCTCGATGGCCGCGTGATCGGCGCCCATCCGCCGCGCCCTGACGCGATTGAACTCGGCACCGTGCGCAGTCTCATCGATGAGGCGGGGAAGGAAGGTGGCGCCAATGGCTTCCAGTTTCTGGATGGGGCGCTCTACCAGGTAGTGGTGGTGCCGGTGAGGGCGCCGGTTGCGGTGGCCTGGGTGGTGATCGGCTTTCCGGCCGATGAGGTTTTCGTGCAGGACTTGAAGCGGCTCACCGGGCTCGAGGTCAGCCTCAAGTTCGAGTCCGCAGCGCAGGCGCAGGCCATGATCGCGAGCACGCTGGCGCTGGCTCTGCAGCCGGCCTTGCTGCACACGCCCTCGCTGGAGTCGATGGAGCTGGACAGCGTGGAGTACGCCGGGCGCGTGCATGTGATCGAGGCCGATGACACGGGGCGGGTCACTGCGGTGCTGCAACTCTCGCTGGCGCGCGCGCTGCAGCCGTGGAACAAGCTCTATCGCGACTGGACCGGCCTGTCGATCGCCGCCACCTTGCTCATGTTGCTGGCCAGCGTGTGGGTGGGGCGTACGATCGCGTCGCCGGTGACTCGCCTGGCGCAATTTGCGCGGCGGGTCGAAGGCGGTGACTACGCTGCGCCGCCGCGCTCTGAAAGTGGCGACGAGATTGCACAGCTCGCCGATGCCTTCGGCGTCATGACCGATGCCATTGCCAGCCGCGAGGCACGCATCTCCGAGCTTGCCTACTGCGACGCGCTCACCGGGCTGCCCAACCGGGTGCGTTTCATGGCCTGGCTGGAGCAATCGCTGCAGGCTGTGCAGCTGTCCGGGCAGCCCCTGGCCTTGCTCAGTTTCGACATCGATCGCTTCAAGCTCATCAACGACACCCTCGGTCACGGTTTTGGCGATCGGGTGCTGCATGAAGTCGGCCAGCGTCTGCTGGCGCTCGAGCTCAGTGGCGACGCCGGGTGTGGATGTGGCGGCAGGGACGATGAAGACGAACGGGCGCCGATGCGCAGCGCGACCGCCCGCCTGGGGGGTGACGAATTCGCCGTACTCCTGCCTGCGGCCGATCTCGCCGCAGCGCTCACCGTGGCCGAGCGTGTTGCCAATGCGCTCGAGCAGCCGATGAACGTGCAGGGGCAGCTGGTGGATTTGCGCGCCAGTATCGGCATTGCCCTCTACCCGCAGCACGCGACGGATGCGGCGGAGCTGATCCGCTGCGCGGATGTCGCCATGTACAAGGCCAAGCGTGGCATCGACGGCGTGGAGGTCTACGACCCCGCACACCACGAGCGCAACGCCGCGCGCCTGTCCTTGCTGACCGAGCTGCGGCAGGCGGTCGAAGGCCATGAGCTGGTGCTGTTCTATCAGCCGAAATACGCTTTTCAGGCCAGCGACGAGCTCCATGTCGAAGCGCTGGTGCGCTGGATTCACCCCCAGCGCGGTTTCATATCGCCGATGGATTTCATCCCCTTCGCGGAACAGACCGGCTACATCAGGACCATCACCCACTGGGTGATGAACGAGTCCATTCGTCAATGCGCTCAATGGCAGCGGAGCGGGCGCAAGGTGCACATCGGGCTCAACCTGTCGGCGCGTGACCTGCTGCAGCCGGAGCTACCCGCACAGTTTTGTGCCCTGCTCGAGCGCCACGCTTGCAGGGCCGACTGGATCACCCTCGAGATCACCGAAAGCGCGGTGCTGGACGACCCCGCCAAGGCCCTCGCCAACCTCGAGCACCTGCGCGCGACCGGCTGCAGGCTGTCGATCGACGACTATGGGACGGGCTATTCATCGCTGTCCTATGTGCGCCAGATGCCGGTGCAAGAGCTGAAGATCGATCGCAGCTTCGTGATGAACCTGATCACTCAACCCGACGACGAAATCATCGTCCGCTCCACCATCGAGCTTGCCCACAACATGGGGCTGACCGTGACCGCCGAGGGCGTCGAGACCGAAGCCGTCCTGCAGCGGCTGGCCGAACTGGGTTGCGATCTGGCACAGGGCTATTTCATCTGCCGTCCCCTGGGCGTGGCCGAGCTCGAGACCTGGCTGCAAACCTCGCCCTGGGCGCGTGCCGGCCATCATCAGCGCGCGCTGGCGGACGAGACCCAGCCCGACTGACCTAGGGAAAACGCGGGTTCCGCTTTTGCGCCGTGTCGCCTAGCCTTGGTGTTTATTCCACGGTGATGCGACATGGACTTCCGCCACGCCGACCGTCGGCGTCTGTCCGCATCCTGCCGTGAGCTGATCAACAGCAGGGGGGCGAGATGGAAAAGACGGAGTTGAAGCGACTGGCCGTGCAGGTCGATGCGGTCATCGAGCAGATCGACGCGCGTTTGCCCGCGCACCAGGCCGGAGCGGTGGCGGAGTTTGCGGCGCAGTTTTTCGCTCAGGTCGACCCTGAAGACCTCGAAAAGCTGTCGGTCGCCGACCTTTATGGTGCTGTGCTCAGCCAATGGCACTTCATCGCGCGCCGCAAGTCGGGGGTCAGCACGGTGCGGGTGTTCAACCCGCGCCTCGATGAGCACGGCTGGGAGTCCGCGCATACGCTCGTCGAGATCGTCGGTGACGACATGCCGTTCCTGGTCGATACCGTGACGATGGAGCTCATCCGCCAAGGCTTCACGCTACACCTGCTGATCCATCCGGTACTCAAGGTCGTGCGCGACGCCGACGGCGTGCTGCTGCGCTTGACAGACGACAGCGATGCCGACGCGCAATATGAATCGACCATGCACCTCGAGGTCGACCGTCGTAGCGATGAGGCCGATCTGCAGGCCTTGCAGCAAGGTCTCGAGCAGGTGCTGTCCGATGTGCGCGCGGCGGTCAGCGACTGGCGCTTGATGCGTGAGCGCATGCACGACATCATCGCCGGCCTGTTGAGCACGCCAGCTTCGATCGAGGCGGAAGAGGCTGCAGAGGCGCGCGACTTCCTGCAGTGGCTGACGGCAGACAATTTCGTGCTGCTGGGTTGTCGTGACTACGCGCTTGCCAGCGCTGAGGACGGCGACGCCTTGCACATCGTGTCCGGTTCCGGTCTGGGGCTGCTGCGCGCTGAGGGTGAAGACGGGCAGTCTCGCTCGTTTGCCGCGCTGCCGCCGCAGTTGCGCGCACAGGCACACGTGCCGGGCGTGCTCACCGTCACCAAATCGAATACGCGCTCGACCGTGCACCGTCCGGGCTATCTGGACTTCATTGGCGTCAAGACCTTCGACAGCGAGGGCAGGGTGAGCGGCGAGCGCCGCGTCATCGGACTGCTGGCGTCCACTGCCTATGGCACCTCACCCGCGCACATTCCGCTGTTGCGGCGCAAGGTCGCCGCGGTGATCGAGCGTGCCGACCTGCCCTCTGGCGGGCACGCTGCGAAGACGCTGCAAACCATCATCGAGCGCTATCCGCGCGACGAGCTCTTTCAGATCACGATCGACGAGCTCTACACCCAGGCGATGGGCATCCTGCGCCTCGGCGAACGCCTGCGCACGCGACTCTTCGTGCGCTGCGATCCTTTCGCGCGCTTCGTCTCCTGCCTCATCTATGTTCCGCGTGAGCACTACAACACCGATCAGCGCCAGCGCATGCAGGCCGTGCTGGTCGAGGCCTTTGATGGCAGTTCGTCAGAGTTTGACGTGCAGTTCTCCGATTCGGCGCTGGCCCGCATTCAGATCATCGTGCGCACGCGCGATTCGGTCATTCCGCCCTTTGATGTCCGCGAGCTCGAGCAGCGCCTGATCCGTGCCTCGCGGCCCTGGGAGGACGCCTTGCGCCAGGCCTTGGTCGAACAATGTGGCGAGGAGCGCGGGCTGGCGCTGCTGCGTCGCTACGGCAAGGGCTTCCCCGCGGGGTACCGCGAGGACTACAGCGCGCGCATGGCGGTGTTTGACATCGAGCAGATCGAAGGCCTGGGCGGTGTCGGTGAGCTGGGCATGAATCTCTACCGCCCGCTCGAAGGGGCAGCCGACCGCATCAACTTCCGCATCTATCACCTCGATGCCTCCGTGCCGCTGTCGCAGAGCCTGCCCATGCTCGAGCGCATGGGGGTGAAGGTGATGGACGAGCGCCCCTCGGAGATCGTGCGCCAGGACGGCAGCGTGGTCTGGCTGCACGATTTCGGCCTCAGCTTCAGCGCGGCCGAGACCCTCAATATCCATGACATTCAACCGCTGTTTCACGACACTTTCCGCCGCGTGTGGAGCGGCGAGGTGGAAAACGACGATTTCAACCGCCTGGTCTTGCTGGCCGGCCTGTCCTGGCGTGAAGTCAGCGTGTTGCGAGCGTATGCGAAGCATATGCGGCAGGCTGCGTTCACCTTCAGTCAGGCCTACATGGAGCAGGCCCTGGCCTGCTACCCGCAGCTGACGCGTCAGCTCTACGCGCTCTTCCGCGCGCGCTTCGACCCTGCGCTGGAGGCGGATCGCGAGGCGCACTGCAAGGACATCACGGCGCAGATCGAAGCCAGCCTGAACACCGTGGCCAACCTCGACGAAGATCGTATCCTGCGCCAGTTCCTGGCCATGATCCTGGCCACGCTGCGTACCAATGCCTTCCAGCGTACGGCTGATGGTTCCTGCAAGCCCTGGCTGTCGTTCAAGCTTTCACCTGCGCGCATCCCCAACCTGCCGCAGCCGTTGCCGATGTTCGAGATCTTCGTCTATTCGCCGCGCATCGAAGGCGTGCATCTGCGCGGGGGCAAGGTGGCCCGCGGCGGGCTGCGCTGGTCGGACCGGATGGAGGACTTCCGCACCGAGGTGCTGGGGCTGGTGAAGGCGCAGATCGTCAAGAACGCGGTGATCGTGCCGGTCGGCTCGAAAGGCGGCTTTGTGGTCAAGAACCCGCCCACCGAAGGCGGACGGGAGGCGCTGATCGCCGAGGGCGTGGCCTGCTACCAGACCTTCCTGCGTGGCCTGCTCGATCTCACTGACAACCTGGTGCAAGGTCAGGTGGTGCCGCCGGTCGATGTGGTGCGCCATGACGACGATGACCCCTACCTGGTGGTGGCGGCCGACAAGGGCACGGCGAGCTTCTCCGACCATGCCAATGAGATCTCGGCCGAATACGACTTCTGGCTGGGTGATGCCTTCGCTTCGGGCGGCTCGGTCGGCTATGACCACAAGAAGATGGGCATCACCGCACGTGGTGCGTGGGAGGCGGTGAAGCGGCATTTCCGTGAAATGGGCACCGACATCCAGAACCAGCCCTTCACGGTGGCGGGCATCGGTGACATGTCGGGCGACGTGTTCGGCAACGGCATGCTGTTGTCGAAGCATATCCGGCTGGTGGCCGCGTTCGATCATCGCCATATCTTCATCGACCCCGAGCCCGATGCCGCGCGCTCCTGGGAAGAGCGCGCGCGCCTGTTCGCGCTGCCGCGCTCGAGCTGGGACGACTACGACAAGGCCTTGATTTCAGAAGGTGGCGGGGTGTGGGCGCGCAGCGCGAAGTCGATCAAGCTGTCGCCGCAGCTGCGCGCCGTGCTCGACATCGAAGCCGAAGCCCTGGCGCCGGTGGAGCTCATTCGCGCCATCCTCTGCGCTCCGGTCGACCTGGTGTACAACGGCGGCATCGGCACCTACATCAAGGCGGCGAGCGAGGCCGATGCTGCGGTGGGTGACCGCGCCAATGACGCGGTGCGGGTCAATGGCGGCGCGCTGCGCTGCAAGGTGCTGGGCGAAGGCGGCAACCTGGGGGCGACCCAGCTCGGTCGTATCGAATTCGCGCTCAAGGGTGGGCGGGTGAACACCGACGCCATCGACAACTCCGGCGGTGTCGATTGCTCGGACCATGAGGTCAACATCAAGATCCTGCTCAACGGTGTGGTGGCCGAAGGCGAGCTCACGCTGAAGCAGCGCAATCAGCTGCTGGCGGACATGACCGACGAGGTCGCCGCCCTGGTGCTGCGTGACAACTACGCGCAAACGCAGATTCTGGCGCTGACGCGCTTGCGCGGCGTGGCGCTGCTCGACGAGCAGGCGGAGTTCATGCGCCGGCTGAGTCACCTGGGCAGGCTCAGCCGCAAGCTCGAGTTCCTGCCGGTGGATGAAGACCTCGCCGAGCGCAAGGCGGCACGCATAGGCCTCACCAACCCCGAGCTGGCGGTGTTGCTGGCCTACAGCAAGATCGAGCTCTACGACGAGGTGCTGGCTTCCGACGTCCCCGAAGATCCCTATATCTCCACCGCCCTCGAGCGTTATTTCCCCGCTCCCCTGCGTACGCGCTTCGGGGCCCAGATCCAGCACCATGCCTTGCGCCGCGAGATCATCTCGACCCATGTCGTCAACAGCATGGTCAACCGTGTCGGCCCCACCTTTGCCGGTCGGCTCAAGTCCGAGCAGGGCGTGCGCGCCCCCGACGTGGTGCGCGCTTACATGGCCACGCGCGAGGTCTTTGGTCTGGTCGATGTCTGGGCGCAGATCGAGGCCCTCGACAATCAGCTTGATCATGCGGTGCAAGTTGATTTGATGAGCGCCTGTGATCGTCTGGTGCAGCGCGGCAGTTTGTGGTTTTTGCGCCACCCCGAGTGGCTGAGCGACCTGCAGGCGACCTTGCACCACTTCTCGCCAGGTGTGGCGGCGCTGGCCGGAGATCTGCTTGCTCTGGTCGGCGACGCTTACCGCAGCGAGCTTGAAGCGACGGTGAGGCGTGCGGTGGACCAGGGCGTACCCCAGGCCCTGGCCGAGCGCGTGGCGGCGCTCGACGAGCTGTATTCGGCGCTTGATCTGGTCGAAATCGCGGTGGAGACGCAGCGCCCCGAACCCTTTGTGGCGCGGGTGTATTTCGGTCTCGGTGGTGATCTCGAACTGCACTGGCTGGGGCAGCAGATTTCCGCGCTGGCGACCGAGAACCGTTGGCAAGTGCTCGCCCGTGGCGCCCTGCGCAGTGATCTTTCTGCGCTGGCGCGCAGCCTGACGACCAATGCGCTGCAACTGACGGTAGACGAGGACGATGCCCAGCAGGTAATGGCGGCGTGGTACCAGCGCCAGGGCGCGCGACTCGAGCGTTATCGCCAGTTGCTCGGAGACATGCGCAGCGCTCAGTCGGTGGATCTGGCGATGGTGTCGGTGTTGCTGCGTGAATTGCGTGGCATGAGCTGATCTCCATGCGAGCTGGGCAGGGCTCGGCGCCAACTGCGGCGCAGGTCCCTGCCCATGTCGCTTGCGTGCCGGGAGAGCGGGTTCGGGTGTCCTGGCTTCGGCGTGCTGATTCGGGTGGGCTGACTCCGGCGTGCTGACTCCGGGGCGGTGGATCGGTTATCATCGCGCTTTCCCGCAGCACTGTTCACATGACCAAATACGTCTTCGTTACCGGTGGTGTCGTGTCCTCTCTGGGCAAAGGCATCGCCGCGGCTTCCCTTGGAGCCATCCTCGAGTCGCGTGGCATCAAGGTTACGCACCTCAAGCTCGATCCCTACATCAACGTTGATCCGGGCACGATGAGCCCGTTCCAGCACGGTGAGGTCTTTGTCACCGAAGACGGCGCCGAGACCGATCTCGATCTCGGCCATTACGAGCGCTTCACCAGCGCCAAGATGAGCAGGCGCAACAACTTCACCACCGGCCAGATCTACGAGTCGGTGCTGAAGAAAGAGCGTCGCGGCGAATATCTGGGCAAGACCGTGCAGGTCATCCCGCACATCACCGACGAGATCAAGGCCTATGTGAAGCGCGGTGCCGAAGGCGCCGACGTGGCCATCGTCGAGGTCGGCGGCACGGTGGGCGACATCGAGTCGCTGCCTTTCCTGGAGGCCATCCGCCAGATGGGCTTCGAAGAAGGCCGCAACGGCACCTGCTTCATTCACCTCACGCTGTTGCCCTACATTCCCACCGCGGGCGAGCTCAAGACCAAGCCGACCCAGCATTCGGTCAAGGAATTGCGCGAGATCGGCATCCAGCCCGACATTTTGCTGTGCCGTGCCGACCGCCCGATTCCGCTTGACGAGCGGCGCAAGATTGCCCTGTTCTGCAACGTCGTGCTCGAAGCCGTCATCGAATGTCTCGATGCCGACTCGATCTACAAGATCCCGCGCCAGTTGCACAACCAGATGCTCGACCAGATCGTCTGCCACAAGCTCGACATTCTGGCGCGCTCCGCCGACCTGTCGGTGTGGGACAAGCTGATCCACGCCCTCGAGAATCCGAAACACACGGTCAATGTCGGCTTTGTCGGCAAGTATGTGGATCTCACCGAGTCTTACAAGTCGCTCATCGAGGCCCTGAACCACGCAGGGATGCATACCGAGTCGAAGGTGAAGATTCACTACATCGATTCCGAGGTCATCGAGCGCGACGGCTGTTGCGTGCTCGAGACCATGGACGCCATCCTGGTGCCGGGCGGATTCGGCAAGCGCGGTACCGAGGGCAAGATCGCCGCCATTGGCTTTGCGCGTGAGAACAAAGTGCCCTATCTGGGCATCTGCCTCGGCATGCAGCTCGCGGTGGTGGAGTTCGCGCGCGATGTTGCGGGCATGGGGGGCGCGCACTCGACCGAGTTCGAGCGTGACACGCCGTTTCCCGTCATCGGCCTCATCACCGAGTGGAAAGACCGCAGCGGCAAGATCGAAAAGCGCTCCGAAGAATCCGACCTCGGCGGCACCATGCGCCTGGGCGGACAGATCTGCCTGCTCAAGGAAGGCACGCTGGCGCGCGCGATCTACGCCGCACCCGAGATCCTGGAGCGCCACCGCCATCGCTACGAGGTCAACAACACCTTGCTGGCGCAGCTTGAGGACAAGGGCCTGGTGGTGTCGGGTCGTGCACCGGTCACCGAGCTGTGCGAGATGATCGAGTTGCCAACCGAGGTGCATCCGTGGTTCGTGGGTTGCCAGTTCCACCCCGAATTCACCTCCAATCCGCGTACCGGTCACCCGCTGTTCACTGCATTCGTGCAGGCGGCGATCGCACACAATCAGGCCATTGTCCAAGGGGGTGAGGCATGAATCTATGTGGCTTTGAAGTCGGCCTGGAGCAGCCGTTTTTCCTCATTGCCGGTCCTTGCGTGGCCGAGTCCGAGCAGATGTGTGTCGACATCGCCGGGCAGATGAAGGAGATCTGCGCCGAGCTCGGCATTCCCTATATTTTCAAGGCGTCCTACGACAAGGCCAATCGTAGCTCGGGCAAGAGCTTTCGTGGCCATGGCAGGGACGCCGGCCTGAAGATGCTCGCAGCGGTCAAGCAGCAGCTCGGCCTGCCGGTGCTGACCGACGTGCACAGCATCGATGAAATTGCGCTCGTGGCTTCGGTCGTCGACGTGCTGCAGACGCCTGCCTTCCTGTGCCGCCAGACCGATTTCATCCACGCGGTCGCAGCCAGCGGCAAGCCGGTCAACATCAAGAAGGGCCAGTTCCTCGCCCCCGGCGACATGAAGAACGTCGCCGACAAGGCGCGCGAGGCCAATGGCGGCGCCGACACCATCATGGTGTGTGAGCGTGGCGCATCCTTCGGCTATAACAACCTGGTCTCGGACATGCGCGCGCTGGCGATCATGCGCGACACCGGCTGCCCGGTGGTGTTCGACGCCACCCATTCGGTGCAGTTGCCAGGCGGGCAGGGCACATCCTCCGGCGGCCAGCGCGAGTTCGTGCCCGTGCTGGCGCGTGCTGCGGTCGCAGTCGGGGTGGCCGGGCTGTTCATGGAAACCCACCCTGACCCCGCCAACGCGCTGTCTGACGGTCCGAACGCCTGGCCACTGCAGAAGATGAAGGCGCTGCTGGCCACGCTCAAGGACATCGATGCGCTGGTCAAGCGCCAGGGTTTTCTGGAAACGACGCTCTGAGAGCCACTTTTTGAGGAGATGGGGTGTGCCACCACAACGCATGGCGCCAGCGCTGCCAATTGCCTGCGACACGCTCGTCCGGTGCCCGCATTCCGCCTCCAGCTTCACGTCTCCGCGTGATTGATTCGAATCCTTCGTAACTGCAACAGGACAATACATGAGTGCAATTGTTGATGTGATCGCCCGTGAGATTCTCGACTCGCGCGGCAACCCCACGGTTGAAGCCGACGTGCTGCTGGAGTCCGGCGTCATGGGCCGCGCTGCCGTGCCCTCGGGCGCCTCCACCGGCTCGCGTGAGGCGATGGAACTGCGTGACGGCGACAAGTCGCGCTACCTCGGCAAGGGCGTGCTGCGCGCGGTCGAGAACGTCAATACCGAGATCGCCGAAGCCATCATCGGCCTCGACGCCGAAGAGCAGGCTTTCATCGATCACACCCTGATCGAGCTCGACGGCACCGAGAACAAGTCGCGTCTTGGCGCCAACGCCATGCTGGCGGTCTCCATGGCGGTGGCCAAGGCGGCGGCAGAAGAGGCGGGCCTGCCGCTGTATCGTTACTTCGGCGGCTCCAGCCCGATGGTGATGCCGGTGCCGATGATGAACGTCATCAACGGCGGCGAGCACGCCAACAACAGCCTCGACATCCAGGAATGCATGATCATGCCGGTGTCGATGACGAGCTTCTCCGAGGCGCTGCGCTGCGGCGCGGAGATCTTCCATCACCTGAAGAAGATCGTCGATGGCAAGGGCTATCCCACCACCGTCGGCGACGAAGGCGGCTTCGCCCCCAACGTGTCGGGCACCGAAGAAGCGCTCAACCTGATCCAGGAAGCCATCGTCGCTGCCGGCTACGTGCCCGGGCAGGACGTGTTGCTGGCGCTCGACTGCGCGGCCTCCGAGTTCTACAAGGACGGCAAGTACGAACTCAAGGGCGAGGGCTTGTCGCTGTCCGCCGAGGGTTTCACCGACTACCTCGAGACCCTGTGCGACAAGTTCCCGATCGTGTCGATCGAGGACGCCATGGCCGAGGGCGACTGGGATGGCTGGAAGATCCTGACCGACCGTCTGGGCAAGCGCGTGCAGCTCGTCGGCGATGACCTCTTCGTCACCAATACGAAGATCCTGGAGCAGGGCATCGCCCAGGGCGTGGCCAACTCCATCCTCATCAAGATCAACCAGATCGGTACCCTGACCGAGACCTTCGCCGCGGTCGAGATGGCCAAGCTGGCGGGTTACACCGCGGTGATTTCGCACCGCTCGGGCGAGACCGACGATTCGACCATTGCCGATATCGCCGTCGGCCTGCGCGCGATGCAGATCAAGACCGGTTCGCTGTCGCGTTCGGATCGCATCTCGAAGTACAACCAGCTGCTGCGTATCGAAGAAGATCTGGGCGACACTGCGTTCTACCCGGGCAAGCGCGCGTTCTACAACCTGCGCTGAACGCGCTTGTGAGCTGAGCGCAAGCATGCACAGGGCCGGCGCGCAAGGCGCCGGCCCTCGTCGTGAATGCAAGCCTCTTATAAGACACCATGCGCTGGCCCATCCTGATCCTTCTTGCGCTCGTCGTGCTGCTGCAGTACCCGCTCTGGCTTGGCAAGGGGGGCTGGTTGCGGGTGTGGGAGGTCGATCGCCAGCTCTACGCACAGCGCGAAGAAAACCTGCGTCTGGAGCAGCGCAACGCCAGCCTCGAGGCCGAGGTGCGTGATCTCAAGTCAGGCAATGAAGCGATCGAGGAGCGCGCGCGCTTCGAGTTGCGCATGACGCGGCCAGAAGAGATCTACGTCCAGGTGCCAAGGCACTGAGCTTGCGCGCCGCCCGCTGCAAGGGCCTGTTCCATCCTGATTCGTCCGGCGCGCTCCGCTCAAACCTATGTTTCAGCCGGTGGTGATCAAGGTGCGCGCGCCGTCGATGCGGGGCGCGAAATAGCGGTTGTCCAGGCGCTCGACGCGGACGCGTCCCTTGCTCGAGGGCGCATGCACGAAGCGGCCGTCGCCGATGTAGATCCCCATGTGTGAATGACGGCGCTTGAGGGTGTTGAAGAACACCAGGTCGCCGGCCTGCAGCTGGCTCACTTCGATGGGTCGAGTGCGTTGCGCAATCTGCGCCGCGTTGTGTGGCAGTCGTTTGCCGCTGATGTTCTCCACAATCCACGCCACCATGCCACTGCAGTCAAGGCCAGCCTCGGGGTTGCGGCCACCGAACTGGTAGCCGGTATCGAGCAGGCCGAGCGCGAACAGCACCATCTCGCGCGCGTGGCTTTCATCTTCGAGGGTGAAATACGGCGCGCTGGGTGAGGCGGTGGAAGGCCGGTCGAGCGCTGCGCGCGTGCTGGGTGCAGGGGTGGAGCTGCAGCCTGCGAGCACGCCTGCAGTGAGCGCGATGAGGGCAAGCGTTCCGACGTGGTGCCGCTCAGGCCGCGTGTGCGCGCTGGGGGGGAGCAAGGTCTTCATGCGCGCCAAGATAATTCAGTGCGCGGCAGACGTCCAGCTCCGGGCGCGGCTGGGCCGGCACCGTGGGCCGCTCACTCGAGCAAGTCGATGCGGCCGCTGATGCTGACCCCGACCTGGCTCTCGCCGCCTTCGAGCGGCGCGGGCGCAGAGTCGGCCAGCATGCCTGCCGGGGCTGCGCGCATGCGGATGGGCATCGGCGGCTGAAAGCCGCTGTCCCCGATCGACATGTGGGCGATGCGATAGCCTTTGCCCAGCGTGTGTGCGATCAGCGCGGCGCGTTGTTCGAACGCCCGAATTGCGCTCACCGTGGCTTCCTCGACCGCCTTGCGCCGGGTCTCGGGCGCCGGTTGCATGACGACCTGCGATAGGGCGAGATCGGCCTGCAGCTTGCCGATGAGTTCGGAGAGCGCGCCGAGGTCGCGGCTCTCGATGCGAATCTCCGAGCGCATGCGCCAGGCCTCGATGCGCCCTTGTCCGTCCTTGGCGTACACCGGCCAGGTCGACACGCCGCCCGACTGCGCCTTGACGCTGGCAAAAGCGTGCGCGACCGCGAGCGCCTTGACCATGCGCTGGTTGATCCCGAGGGCGAGCTCGGCCGCATTGTCGCCGCTGCCCTCGGCGTACAGCGTTGCCACGCCCAGATCGTTGGCCGCGGTCTGGCTGGCTTCGGCCGAGAACTCAATGCTGGGTCGCGCCTCGTTTCCCGTCGCCAGCTGCGCGCTGGCTGCGGTCGGGACGCTGATCATGACGGTAGCGAGACTGGCGCCCAGGATGCGGCTCCAGGCCTTGGTGTGAGCCCCCCCAAGGGCAAGACGAGGCCAGATGCGAACAAGCATGGGCGAACTCCTGAAGCAGGTTTGCGACGGCGCTGCGGGCGGGTACCGGCCTTCAGGCCTGGGTCGATGACTTTGCAAGCACGCTGGCAGGGTCGATGGCGCGCAGTTCCTGCGCATACAGCCTGGCGTTGTCGACGTAGTGGCTCGCGTTCCATTTCAGGTGCTCGACCTCGGCATCCGAAAGCTCGCGGATCACGCGCCCTGGCGAGCCCACGACCAGCGAGCGGTCCGGAATGATCTTGCCTTCAGGAATCAACGCATTGGCGCCGATGATGCAATTCTTGCCAATGACGGCCTTGTTCAGGATGACGGCATTGATGCCGATCAGGCTGCCGTCGCCGACGCTGCAGCCGTGCAGCATCGCCATGTGGCCGACGGTCACGCCCGCACCGATCGTGAGCGGCACGCCGGTGTCGTTGTGCAGCACCGAGCCGTCCTGGATGTTGCTGCCGTCGCCGATCGTGATCGGATCGTTATCACCGCGAATGACGACGTTGTACCAGATGCTGACATCACGGCCGGCGCTGACCGCGCCGATCACGGTCGCGTTGTGGGCCACCCAGGATCCTTCGCCGAAAAGGGGGCTGCGCTCGCCCAGGGCGTAGATACTCATGCTTGTTCTCACTGTCTCTGTCAGCCGGCCAGTGCCGGCGATCGGGGGCGCATCATAACAAGTGAGCCAGGCGCTGCAAACTGTGGCAAACGATAGGTCCGGGCTGAGGATGTGGCTGATCTGCCGAAGGATTTGCGCTCGCGGCGAGCGTCGCGTCGCGCTCTTTGGACGAGCGCAGTGCTAGCATGCTGGCCGCAACCGGAAATTCCTCATGCTCAGTTACCGTCACGCTTATCACGCTGGCAGCCACGCCGACGTCCTCAAACATTGCGTTGTGCTCGAACTGCTGTCCTACTTCAACCGCAAGGACAAACCCTGGCATTACATCGATACCCATGCGGGAGGGGGCTGTTACGCGCTCGAAAGTGAGCGCGCAGGCAAGACCGCCGAGCATGAAGAGGGTATCGCCCGCATCTGGGGGCGTACCGATCTGCCGGCGCCGCTGGCGGCCTATCGTGAGGCGGTCGCGCAGTTCAACCCCCATGGCCGGCTGGTGTTCTATCCGGGTTCTCCCGCGCTGGCGATGACCATGGCGCGGCCTCAGGACAGGCTGCGCTTGTTCGAGCTGCATCCGGCCGACTTCGAAGCGCTTGAGCGCACCTTCGCTGGCGAGACGGAGCGCGTGCAATGCCGCAAGGCTGACGGCTTTACCGGCCTGAAGAGCCTGCTGCCGCCGCTGTCGCGGCGGGCGCTGGTGCTGATCGATCCTTCCTATGAGATCAAGGACGACTACCGCAAGGTGGTCGATTGCGTGAAGGACGCAATGCGGCGTTTTCCGACCGGCACCTACGCCGTCTGGTATCCGCTGCTGGCGCGCTCGGAGGCACGCAATCTGCCGACGCGGCTTGCCGACCTGGGTGCTCAGAGCTGGCTCGACCTGCGGCTGGCCGTGCGGCGGCCGCCGCGTGACGGCTTTGGCATGTTCGGCAGTGGCATGTTCATCATCAACCCGCCGTGGGTGCTCCCCGAGCGCCTGGAAACAATGATGCCGTGGCTGGTCAATGTCCTGGGCACTGACGACGGTGCGGGCTTCGATCTCGAGCATCACATCGAGTGATGTGGCAAGCGACGGCGCAGGCTGGACTGCCAGTTATTGCAGCGCAAAAAAACGCATCTTCGCCTGAGCGCGGATGCCTTTTCGCGGCAGCGCGACGCGGCAGATCTGGATCTGTGGTGCCAATGCTGCGCTGCAGCGAGAAATTGGGCCTCTGGCCACTGAGGTGGATTGGGTGCAGCGCAATTTTCTGAAACAATAAGGCCTTCGTTCATTTCGGGACACTTGACGTGGACCTGCAACATATCAGCGACCTTGAACGTGCCGCACACAGCGGGCGTGGTGAGCTTTCGAGATTGGGCATCGGACTGCTGTTCATCGTTGGCGTGATGTTCTACGCCGCCATGCGCGGCAGCGGCGAGGGCGGGATGATGCTGGTCATGGCTGCCATGGTCGGCGGCTACATGGCGATGAACATCGGCGCCAACGACGTTGCCAACAACGTCGGTCCGGCGGTGGGCTCCAAGGCCTTGAGTCTGGCCGGTGCGCTGATGATCGCGGCGGTGTTCGAAGCCGCAGGCGCCTTGATTGCCGGCGGCGAGGTTGTTGGCACCATTCGCAGCGGCATCATCAACCCCGATCTGATCGCCGATTCCGACACTTTCGTCTGGATCATGCTGTCCGCGCTGCTCGCCGGCGCCTTGTGGCTGAACATTGCCACCGCAGTGGGCGCGCCGGTATCCACCACACATTCGATCGTGGGTGCGGTGCTGGGCGCGGGCATGGCCGCGGCTGGACCGTCCATCGTGGATTGGACGATGATGGCGAGCATCGCGGCGAGCTGGATTGTCTCGCCCCTGCTCGGCGGTCTCTTTTCTGCCGCCTTCCTGTACCTGATCAAGCGCAGCATCACTTACCAGCCCGACATGGCCGCGGCCGCGCGCAAGATGGTGCCCTTGCTGGTCGCCCTCATGGCGTGGACCTTCGGCACCTACCTGATCCTGAAAGGGCTCAACAAGGTGTGGAAGGTCAGCTTCGGCAGCGCCATCCTCTATGGTTTTCTGATTTCCATTCCGGTGTTCCTGATCGTACGCCGGGTGGCCTCCGTCACCTCGGGCCGGGTCACCAACACCAAGCAAAGCGTCAACCGCCTGTTTACCGTGCCGCTGATCTTCGCGGCCGCCCTGCTGAGCTTCGCGCATGGCTCGAACGACGTCGCCAACGCGGTAGGGCCGCTGGCGGCGATCGTCGATACCGTCACGCATGCGGGCGTGGTGAACAAGGCCGCACCGATCCCCCTCTGGGTGATGATGGTGGGCGCAATCGGCATTGCGCTCGGCCTGGCCCTGTTCGGCCCGAAGGTGATCCGTACCGTGGGTTCCGAGATCACCGAGCTTGACCAGATGCGGGCCTACTGCATCGCCATGGCAGCCACCTTCACCGTGATCGTGGCCAGCCAGATGGGCTTGCCGGTGAGCTCGACGCACATTGCAGTCGGAGGTGTGTTCGGGGTCGGTTTCCTGCGTGAATATCTGAAGAGCAATTACGACCGCATGCTGGCCGACATCAAGAGCCACCACTCGGAAGGCGACATGGCCGAGATCGAGGCCTTCGTTGCGCGCTTCGAGAAGGCGTCGATTGACCAGAAGGGCGAGATGCTGCGCGATCTGAAGGAGCGCTCGAAGAAGGCCGAGGATCCGGCGCATTTCTCCAAGGTCGAGCGCAAGGGTTTGCGCAAGGTCTATCGTCGTGAACTGGTGAAACGCTCGCAGCTGATGCGCATCGCGGCGGCGTGGGTGATCACGGTCCCGGCCTCTGCGCTGATGGCCGCGATACTGTTCTTCACCATCCGCGGCATGATGCTCCCCTGAGCGGGGGGCTGCGCATGTCTTTTTTGGAGCTGATGGCCGTGCTGCTGCTGGGTGCCATGCTCTGGTTCTGGTTCGACAGCCTCAAGGCGCGCGAATCCGGCCTGGCCGCGGCGCGACGCGCCTGTCAGCGCGAGGGCCTGCAGTTTCTGGACGAGACCGTGGTCGGTCACGGTTTCAAGTTCGCCCGTGACGACAAGGGGCATCTCGTGCTTCGTCGTGGTTTCGACTTCGAGTATTCGCTGTCGGGGGATGACCGCTACCTTGGCGCAGTGATCATCGAAGGCCACGACATCGTGCTGGTTGACACCACCCAGCATCGCTCCCGTGCCGTCGATTTGATCTGAACTCACGCGCAGCAGGGCTGCGCGCGGGTGCTGGAGTCAGCCCGAGATCGCGTGCAGGAATTCGTTGCGTGCCTGTGCCGAGCGTTCGAACTCTCCGCTGAAGGCCTGCGTCACCACACGTTCATCGCCGCGCCTGTCCTCGCCCAGCAGCAGGCACAACTGCTCGGCTTCGACCACGCAGGCTGCGCCTGCCGCCTTGCCGTGCGCCATCAGCGCATCGGCAATATCGCGCGTCATCCATTCCTGGTAGGTGAAGCGGTGGCCGATGGCATCAACGAGGCGGGCGATGCGACCGAAACCGTGCAGGCGGCCGCCCGGGATGTAGGCGACATGGGCGACGCCGCGAAAGGGTACGAGATGATGCGGGCACACGCCATGCACCGCGATGCCGCGCACCACCACCATGTCGCGGCGTTCGTCGGCAAAGCCCTCGCCCAGCACTTCGGCCGGGTCGAGGTCGTAGCCACCGAGCAGGCGTTTTTGCCATAGCTCACGCACGCGTTGCGCGGTGCGCCCGGTATGCGCCGAGTCGGTCTTGATGCCACAGGCGCCCAGCAGATCGGTGATCGCGCGCTCGAACGCGGGTGCGTCGAACTGGGCGCTGCGCGCGATGCCCACCGTGCGCGGCCGAGCTTGCACAGGGTGATCGTGCTCGGAGTCGTGATCGGAGTTGGAGACGGGGGGGGATGCGCTGTGGCGCACTGATTTCTCGTTTGGCCTGTCGTCTGCTGCCATGCCGGCATTCGCCTTCATCTGCGTTGAATGGCTTCTCATGATACGCGGATCGAACCTGGCGGACCCTTGCGGAGCGGGTTCAGGCGATGAATACCGGGTCCGAGAACACGAGCGTGCCGTCCTTGCGCACCATCAGGTTATTGGCGTTGAGGATGTCAGGCAGTACCTGATAGCTGTCGACGAAATCGGACAGGGCGCGGATCGCGTCCTGCAACTTGTCGCCCACCGCCAGTGGATTCAAGGACATGTGGTAGAGCGCGATGCGGCCCATGTTCACGCCCAGCCTGCTCCACTGCTGACAGCCTGACCAATAGGCCTCGATCAGGCGCAGCGCGAGCTCGGCGGCGGGCGAGCCCTCGGCGAGCGGGTAGAGCTTTTCCATTTCGATCAGGTGCAGCGGGTAGCCTGATGCGGCACGGCCGATGATGCCGTGATCGGCGTGGATGGTGGGAAAGTGTTCGCCACGAGGGCGATCGTCAGCGGTGTACAGAAAGTAGTCGGCGGGCGAACTGACGATCTTGTAGACGCGTTCGCCATCGCCATTGTCGAGCACGATCGAATACTCACCACGACCGATCTCCTTGCGGCCATCGAGCAGCGGGTGCGCCGGAACGGGGTCCGGCAGCAACACGCCTCCACGGCCAAATTGAACTCTGGCTGCAGCGAGATCGATCATGGCGGCCTCCGTCTTTACGCCATGATGTTATAGCCAGCGTCCACGAAATGCACGCCGCCGGTGATCAGGCGACCGGCGTCAGACACCAGGAAGGCGGTCAGCGCGCCGATGTCCTCGGGCGTGACCAGCGCACGCATCGGCGAACGTTCAACTGCCGTTGCCATCAGGCCGTCGAAACCCGCAATGCCCGAGGCGGCACGCGTCATCAGCGGACCGGGTGACACGGCGTTGACGCGAATGCCCTTGGGGCCGAGTTCGGCTGCCATGTAGCGGGTGGCGGCTTCCAGTGCGGCCTTGCACAAGCCCATCACGCCGTAGTTGGGAATGACCTTCTCGGAGCCAAGATAAGTCATCGTCACCAGTGCGCCGCCGCCTGCCTTCTCCAGCAAAGGCTCGGCTTTTTGCGCGAGGCGCACGAAGGAGTGGGTGGAGACGTCCATCGCGAGCGCAAAACCGTCAGCCGAGATGTCGACCACGCGGCCGTGCAGGTCGTCGCGCTTGGCAAAGGCCATGCTGTGCAGCGCGAAGTCGAGTTTGCCGTGGCGCGCCTCGATTTCGGCAAAGGCCGCATCCATGGTCTCGGGTCGGGTCACGTCGAGCAGGAACACATCCTTCACGCCGAGACGGTGGATCACCGGTTCGATGAAGGCGCGGGTCTTGTCGTTCTGGTAGGTGATGATGAGCGTGGCGCCGGCAGCGGCGCAGGCTTCGGCGACGCCGGTCGAAATCGATTTTTCGTTGGCAATGCCGGTGATCAGACCGACCTTGCCCTGCAGGTTGACGATGGGGTTCATGCAGGATTCCTTGTGGTGGAGGCGTTGGTTGTGCGGCGCACAAAATCTCGCCGGCGTACTGGACGGCAATAATCTTTAAGTGTTTCGTGACTTAGCTGACAGGCGTCCAGGTGTGGGTTTGGAGTATATTCCGCATTGCAGCATTCAAGACCCGCTGCCTTACGCCTAATTGGCACAGAGAGTGCAACATGACACGCAACACATACATTTTCATGGACTTCGATGGCGTCACCCACCCTTGGGGTGAGGTTGAGGACTTTCGTTGCCTGCCGCTGATCGAGTCGGTCGTGCGCGAATTTGAAGAGGTGCGGGTGGTCATCTCATCGGACTGGCGCATGCTGTTCTCCATGCAGAAACTGCTTGCACGTTTCGCCGAGGACATCCGCGAGCGCGTCGTCGGGGCGACCCCCCACATGCTGCCCAAGAGCGGCGCCGAACTGCATGGTCTGCGCGAACGCGAGGCCATGCTATGGCTCGCCCAGCACGACGCGGACGGCCGCAATGCGGCCTGGTGCGCCATCGATGACGCACCAGGCAACTGGATGACGCGCTCACGATTGCTGCTCACGGATTTCAAGCGCGGTTTCATCGAAGAGGATGCGATCGCCTTGCGCCGCACCCTGCAAACCTTCAGTGACGGGCTCGAGCTTTGCCCCGACATCAGGCTCGCGCCCTCGCTGTGGGAACGCAACATCGCCTGAGCTTGCTGGCGGCGCGTGCTCGGCGCGCACGACAAGCACATTGCTTCGTCCTCTGCCGCTGTGCACAATGAGCGCCCATTTGCCATGATGGTGCCGCCATGACCGCGCCCGAATCCGCCCTTCCCTCCGACTGCCTGGCTGTCCATGCTGACGGCCAAACCCAACGCCAGGCTGCTCACCTCGCGCAGGATGCGTTCGCACGCGTGTTTCGCCTCAGTGTGGGCGAGACCGATGAGGTGCGCCACCGTGGCGTGGGGCAGCTGCAAGGCGAACTTGAACAGTGGGCGGTGGCGGGTGCGGACGATGAGTCCCGCGCACTGCGGCGTGCCCTGCTGCTCAGTGGCATGGATCACTGGGGCGTGGCGTGGAGCGAGGCTTTCAATCTCGTCGCCATTCCCGGCCTGAGCGAGCTCATCGGCGCCTTGCGTACCGGGCTGGCGGTGCGCGATGAGGCGCGCTTCCTGCAACAGTTCGAGGCCATCACCCGCACCGAAGGCAACGCCATCGACTTCAAGGTCGAGTTGCGCCGTGGTATTCATCTCGCCCTGTGGCACTCCTCCATCGCCACCGAGAATCGTGACCAGGCGCTGCGCCTTGCTGGTCAGCTCGGCGGGCGGCTGCTCGGGCTGACACGCGAAATGCCGACCGTCGGCTGGCGCCTGGTGGCCGACGCGCTCGCCTTCATCCAGATTCGTTGCCTGGCCGACGGGCTTGCCGCCGAGGGCGTGGGCCAGGAGGCCACGCAGGCACTGTTCGCGGCGCTGAGCCGCGAGCTGCCCAAGGCGCAGCGTGAGGTGATCATGGCGCACGCCGCGCGTGCCGTGCTGGCCTGGCAGCAGGCCAGCCGTGCTCCAGAGCAGATCCACTGATGGCGCTCAAGGCAACGATCTTCAAGGCCGACATCCAGATCGCGGACATGGACCGGGCGCATTACGCCGACTACAGCCTGACCCTGGCACGCCACCCCTCCGAAACCGACGAGCGCATGATGGTGCGCCTGCTTGCTTTTGCGCTCTTTGCCCACCCCGCGCTGGTCTTTGCCAGGGGTTTGTCCGTCGATGACGAACCTGGCCTGTGGCAGCTGGATCTGACCGGCAGGATAGAGCGCTGGATCGACGTCGGTCAGCCCGATGAGAAGTGGCTGCGCAAGGCCTGTGGGCGCGCTGATGAGGTCGTGGTGCTGAGCTACGGTCGTGGACTCGACGTGTGGTGGAACGGCGTGCGTGAGAAGCTGGCGCGCCAGTCCTCGCTGCGCGTCATCGAGATTGCGCGCGAGGCCAGTGCGGATCTGGCGCGCCTGGCCGAACGCTCGATGCGCTTGCAGTTCAGCATCCAGGACGGTGGCGTGTGGGTGACCAACGGGCGCGACAACGTACAAATCGAGCCCAGGTGGCTGCAGGGCGGTGAGCGCAGCTGAGCGTGCGCGCGGAGCGGTGCGCACGGGCGTTTGCACGGCGCTCAGGGTCAATCCGCAAGGTAGTCGATGATGGCGGTGGCCGTGGTGCTCGGGTCTTCCTGCATGAAACAGTGCCCGCCGGGCAGGACTTGCTGACTCACAAGCGGGTTGCGCTGTGCCCAGCGCGCTATGGCGCGCGCGGCGAAGGGGAATGTGTCGGCGCCGCGCATGACCCGTGTGGGCGTGCTGATGCGCGCCAGTGAAGGCCACAGGCGACGTGGATAGGAGCCGAAGATTTCGGCCTCGCGCGCGGGTTGGCACTTGAGCTCGACACCGCCGCCGGGGTGGTCGCGCAAGGCGTGGGTGACATAGGCCTGCAGCGCATCTTCGTGCCAGCCGTGGAACATGCCGCGATTGCGCAGGTTGTCAGCCGCCTCCTTACGGTCCCGCCAATGGTGACGACGCCTGCGCGCGCGGCTTGCGAGCTGATTGCGTGAGTACAGGCCAATGACGTCGGACAGGGCCATCAGCCCTATCATCGCCGGTGGAAACAGCACCGGATCGAGCATCACCGCACGATCGAAGGCATCCGGCGCGCGCGCCAGCATCAGCGCCGTCAGCACCGAACCGAAGCTGTGACCGACGGCAAAAACGCGCACCTCACCGAATTGATGCTGGTGCGCGTGCCATGCCTCGAGCGCGTATTCTGCGCTGCGATTCCAGCCCACGAAGCGGCCACCATGATCACTGTCGCCATGGCCCTGGATGTCGGACAGGAAGAGGTCGAAGTGTGCGCCCAGGCGCTCCAGCAAGGGCGCATAGCTCAGGCCGCAATAGCCATTGCCATGCAGGAAATGGATCAGCGGCCGGCCGCTGGGCGGCGTGTGCACACCGCGCACGGTGTAGCCGGCAGGCGTACGGTGGGACCAGGGATGAAACTGCATCGGTGAGGGCTCAAGGTGGCGGGGCGAAGCTGGGCGCATCGGTGTCGGCGCTCGCCGTGTACCAGCTCATCCAGCCGGGGATGTGTGTGGGCGGCATGGGGCGCGCGATGCCGAAGCCCTGGCCGAGATGGCAGCCGATATCGATCAGGGCCTGAGCGTGCTCCATGGTCTCGACCCCTTCGGCGATGACCTCTCGGCCGAAGGACTGTGCCAGATGCACCACGCTGAGGACGATCGCCCGATCGTCGGCGTCGGTGAGCATGTCGCGCACGAAGCTGTGGTCGATCTTGAGCAGGTCGACCGGCAAGCGGCGGAAGTAGGCGAGCGAGGCGTAGCCGGTGCCGAAGTCGTCCAGTGCCAGGCGTACGCCGAGCGCACGGCAGGCGGTGAGCACCTCGAGCGCGCTATGCATGTCGGTGATCGCGGTTGATTCGATGATCTCGATTTCCAGGCGGTCGGGGGCGATGGCCGGGTGCTGTGCGAGGGCGTCGCGCAGCGATCGGACAAAGCCGGGCCTGAGCAGATGGCGTGCACTGACGTTCACCGCGACCGGCAGATCGAGCCCCAGCGCTCGCCAGCTGTCGATCTGTTGCAGCGCGCTGCGGATGACCCACTCGCCGAGCTCCACTTCGAGTTCGCTGCCTTCGATTGTGGGCAGGAACTCGCCCGGCGCGAGCATGCCGCGTTCGGGGTGTTGCCAGCGCACCAGGGCCTCGACCCCGATCGGGCGCCCTTGCAGCATGTCGACCTTGGGCTGGTAGTGGAGCACGAACTCGCGCGCTTCGAGCGCCTGAGCGAGGCGGCGCAGCAGTTCCTGCTTTGCCTGCAAGGACAGCTCGACGCCGGCATCGAACAGTTGCACGCAGTCGCGTCCGCGCTGCTTGGCGAGATACATGGCCTGGTCGGCGTGACGCAGCAAGGTGTCGGCGTCCGAGTGGTCCTCGGGGTAGAGGGTGACGCCCACGCTCGCCGATACGCTGACGTCTTCGCCGCGCAGGCGGACGGGTTTGCGCACCTCATCGAGGATGCGTTCGAACACCGCGTCGCTCTCGAGGTCTCCCAGCAACAGCACGAACTCGTCGCCCCCCAGGCGGGCGACCGTGTCAACCTTGCGCAGCATGGACTGCAGCCGCGACACGATCTGCACCAGCAGGTGATCTCCTGCCTCGTGACCGAACTGATCGTTGATCGGCTTGAAGCCGTCCAGATCGAGCATGCACACCGCGAGCGTCTGCCCGCTGCGCTCCGCGCGGGCGATGGCGTGCTTGAGGCGATCATCGAGCAGGCGGCGGTTGGGCACTCCGGTGAGGGGGTCGAAGTGGGCGATGCGATCGAGTTCGTCGGCATGCGCCTTCAGGCGACTGATGTCGGAGAACACTGCGACGTGATGGATCAATTGCCCGTGTTCGTCCTTGACACAGGTGATGGACAGGGATTCAGCGAAAATCTCACCGTTCTTGCGGCGGTTCCACACCTCGCCGCGCCAGTGGCCACGCTCGTTCAGGCTGCGCCACATCTGGGCGTAGAACTCGTGCTCGTGGCGACCTGAGTTGAGCAGCGAAGGCTTGCGGCCGAGCGCTTCTTCGCGACGGTAGCCGGTAATGCGGGTGAAGGCGGGGTTGACGTCCACGATATGGTTGGTGCTGTCGGTGATCATGATCGCGTCGTAGCTATTGGTGAACACGCTGGCAGAGAGCCGCAGCATTTCCTCGGCCAGCTTGCGCTCTGAAATGTCCTGATGCGTGCCGACCATCAGCAGCGGTTCGCCGCTGGGCGTGCGTGAAACGAGGCGGCCGCAGTCGTACACCCAGATCCAGTGCCCAGCCTTGTGTCGCATCCTGACTTCGATGCGATAGTCCGTCAGCTCGCCTTTCAGGTGACGCGCCACCAACGCGTTCGAGCTTGCGATATCGTCGGGGTGCGCGAAGCGGCGCCAGATTTCGATGGAGATCGGCTCGAGCTCTGCAAGCTCGTAACCCAGCATGTTGGCCCAGCGCGCGTTGAGCGTGAGTTCGCCGCTGGACACGTTCCACTCCCAGGTGCCGACTTGTGTCGCCGCGATGATGTTGCCCAGGCGCTCGCGCTCAAGCTCGATCGTCGCTGCAAGCGCGCGCGCGCGGCGGTGAGCCAGACTGAGCTGACGATTACCGCGGGCCAGCCCGAGTGCAAGCACGATGATGATCAGTACGGCCGCAGTGAGGGCGGAAATCCACTCCGGGTAGCGCAACAGAACATCGCGCCAGGTGAACACGGGCAGGCTGTCGAAGGGGGTCACGCGCAGTGCGCGCATGGCGCTTTCAACTTGCGTGTAATCGGCCGGGATGGTGAAACCGTGGATGCCTGCCGCACGTAAAACCGGGTCGTTGGGCTCCAGGCTCAGCAGCTGTGCGGCGATGCGGCGCGCGAGCTTCTCCTCGACATGAGGCAGGGCGACGACCGGCCACTCGGGATAGAGGCGGGTGGAAACGGCATAGGGGAAGTCGGGATGATGTTGTTCGTTGAGCACGCGCAGGCGTGAAGGATCGATGCGTCCTTCCTGGGCGAGTTGCTCGAGCACGCCGGTGCGGATGAAGCCCGCGTCCACCTCACCCTTCAGTACGGCGTCGACCACCGCATCGTGCAGGTTGGAGCCGGATTCGAGTTCGATCTGGTCTGGCCCGATGCCCGCTTCGAGCAGCTCGTAGGCTTGTGCGACGTATCCGCCGAGGAAATTCCGGTTCGGGGTGGCGACCCGCTTGTCGCGTAGATCGGCAAGCGTGGTGAGCTCAGTGCGCTCACTGCGCACGATGATGACGCCGCCCAGGGTCGATTTCGGCCTGCCCTGATGCATCGTCACCACGGTTGCCAGGACGCCCGAAAGGACATTCTCGCTGCGCAAGGCGATGAAGTGCGTAGGGTTGGTGAACACGACGTCAAGTTCGTCCTTGCGCAGCGCCTGGGTGAACTCGCTTGAATCCAGGATGCGCAGGGTGAGCGCGGTGTCTGGCAGTGCTGCGGCGAGCGACTCCGCCAGCGGGCGCCAGGCCTGCTCCATGACCGGCTTGGGACGGTAGGCGAGTACGCCGAGAACGAGTTGTTGCGCGGCCTGAACCGGTGAGGCGAGGCTGGAAAGCAGCATTGCCAACAGCAGGATGAACCGGATCATGATGCGTTTATGCTGGCTGGCTCGGTTTGACTTGAGCGGGCGCTCGATTTGAAAGCCGGTTTCGAAGCACACCGCCACTGGAGCTCAGTGCGCTGATCGTGTGTGCTGGAGAAGACAGCTGCAAGGCCTTGCGGCGGTGATGCGTGGGGGGCGGTCCGCAGGCAGGGGTAGCCCATTCCTGCCTGCGGACAGCGTTCATTTCTCAGTCGTCCTTCTTGCGGCGCGGCTTGGAGGCGGAGTAAGGCGGATTCGACGGCCGCGCGGCCGGCTTGCCTGTGGTCGGGCCGTTGCGCTCATCACGGCGCTCTTCGCGGCGGGGGGCGGCTGGAGATTTCGTGCGATCGCGCTCCCAGGCGCCGCGCTGGGTGTCGCTCGCGGGGCGGCTCGGGCGCGACTCGAAGTCCGCCTTGTGCCCGAAGTCACGCTTCTTGTGCCAGCCGCCCTCACTGCGTTCGCCCTGCGGCGCGGCGTCGCGTGGCGGGCGGCGGCGTTCCGGGGTGGCAGCGGCCTCGGCTGCCGACAGCGGGCGAATGTTCAGCGCCATCTGACGCACACGGGTGCGCTTCAGGATGGCAAGCAGCTCGTCGGGCAGATTGGCGGGCAGCTCGACCGTGGAGAAGTCGTCGAAGAGGTGGATCTGGCCGATGTACTTGCCTTCGATGCCACCTTCATTGGCGATGGCACCGACGATTTCCTTCGGGCTCGCGCCCTGGCTGCGGCCGACTTCGATGCGATAGCGCGCCAGCGCACCATCGGCAAAAGAGCGTCGCCGCGAGAGGATCTCGTCACGGTTGGGGCGTGGCGTGCGTTCGCGTGCGGCCCCGGTGGTGAAATGTTCTTCGCGCGGTGCGCGGCCGCCGCTGCTGGGCTCGGCGGTGGCCAGGTCCCAGCCACGCCCGGATTGTTCGAGCTGCAAGGGGCGCTCGCGCTGGGCGAGATAGGCGAGCGCGGCGGCAATTTCATGTACGTCGAGTTCGTTCTCTTCGGCGAGGCTGTTGACCACGTCCATGTAGAAACCGAGCTCCTGCGCATTCACCGTTTCGACCACCTGGCGCTTGAACTGGGCGACGCGCAGATTGCTGACCTCCTCGCTGCTGGGCAGCGCAATCGGGGTGATCGGCTGCCGGGTGGCGCGCTCGATCATCTTCAGCATGCGGGTCTCGCGCGGCGCCACAAACAGGATCGCGACCCCCTCGCGTCCGGCACGGCCGGTGCGGCCGATGCGGTGCACATAGGCCTCGGTGTCGTACGGGATGTCGTAGTTGATGACGTGACTGACGCGCGGCACGTCGATGCCGCGTGCGGCCACGTCAGTGGCGATGACGATGTCCAGGCTGCCATTCTTGAGCTGCTCGATCACGCGCTCGCGCAGACCCTGGGTCATGTCGCCATTGAGCGCCGCCGCTGCATAGCCGCGCGCGGCGAGCTTGTCGGCGAGCTCTTCGGTGGCGATCTTGGTGCGCACGAAGACGAGGGCGGCGTCGAAGCTTTCTTCGGCGTCGAGGATGCGGGTCAGGGCATCGAGCTTGTCCACCCCGCGCACCAACCAGTAACGCTGGCTGGTCTTGGCAATGGTGGCGGTGGCGCTACGGATCTTGACTTCTTCGGGCGCGCGCAGATGGCGGCGGGCGACCTCGCGGATCACGTTCGGCATCGTCGCCGAAAACAGCGCGGTCTGGCGGTCTGCCGGCGTGTGCTCGAGGATCCAGTCGACGTCGTCAATGAAGCCCATGCGCAACATCTCGTCGGCCTCATCGAGCACGATGGCCTTGAGCGCATCGAGCTTGAGGCTTTCGCGCTCGAGGTGGTCCATCACGCGCCCCGGCGTACCGACGATGACCTGAGCGCCGCGCGAGAGCTGGCGCAACTGCACCACCATGCTCTGCCCGCCGTAGATCGGCAGCACATGGAAGTTCTTCAGGTGGCGCGCGTATTTGGCGAAGGCTTCTGCGACCTGGATCGCGAGCTCGCGCGTCGGCGTCAGCACCAGCACCTGCGGCCGGGTATCGGACAGATCCAGATTGGCAAGCATCGGCAGGGCGAAGGCTGCGGTCTTGCCGGTGCCGGTCTGGGCTTCGCCCAGGATGTCGCGTCCGGCGAGCAGCAGCGGAATGCACGCGGCCTGGATGGGTGAGGGCGTCTCATAACCGACGTCGGCCAGAGCGGACAGCAGGGCTGCGGGCAGATTGAGGTCGGAAAAGCGCACAGCGGCCCCCGGGCTGGCGGATTCGGGGCTGGCGGAGTCAGGCTGAGTGGATTCGGTCATGGCAGTCGTGCCGCGCGAGCGGCGATGTGCAGCGGCGCTGCGAAGTCGCGATTATCGGCGATTCCGGCGCAGCAAATGAAGAATGTGGCTTGTGACCACAACGGGGGTCGGCATGCGGGGTGTCGGCGGCCGGACATCGTGCAACGCACGCTGCAAAAGCAAAAACGCGGCGCAAGGCCGCGTTCTGGATCAATCGAAGGACGTCGGTGACGTCGTATCGATTACAGCGGGCGGATGTTCGCCGCCTGCAGGCCCTTCGGGCCGGTCTTGACTTCGAATTCGACGCGCTGGTTTTCGGCCAGGCTCTTGAAGCCCTTGCTCTGAACTTCAGAGAAGTGGGCGAACAGGTCGTCACCACCGTTTTCCGGGGTGATGAAGCCGAAGCCCTTGGCGTCGTTGAACCACTTGACGGTACCGGTTTGAGTGCTCATTTGCGTTCCGTATAAAAAATGATTGGGCTCGCGCCCCAAAGTGCAGGAACGATCAAGAAACGTAATCCAGAGGAATCAGACCGGCACGCGTTCTCGTAGAACACGCTGGGTAACCACCAGAACAACCACTGCTTGAATCGACTGCGAAGCGGACGATACACGTTTTCAGGTGTCCGGGGAATATTTTTTGTGCCGAAATTCGCACCCTTCGTGGCCTGTCGTGGTAAGCCTGCAAAGGCCTGTCGGCAAGGCCTCATGCATGTTCTGCGCAGCGCCACTGCTAAGGGATAATGCAGGCAACTTCAACGTGGTGATTCCAGCATGCCCATACAGTGGTTTCCCGGTCACATGGCCTCGGCGCGTAAAAAAGCCGCCGAGGCCATGGCGGCCATCGACGTCGTCATCGAGGTCGTCGATGCACGCCTGCCTGCGGCCAGCAGCAATCCGATGATTGCGCAATTACGGCAATTCCGTAATCGGCCCTGCCTCAAGCTGCTCAACAAGTCCGACCTGGCCGACCCGGCAGCGACACAGGCGTGGATGGATTTCTACAATCGTCAGCCTGGCGTCAAGGCGGTCGCCATCTCGGCGAAGAGCGCGGCCGAGGTCGCGCGCGTGCCCGCTCTGTGCCGACAGCTCGCGCCGCATCGCGATGACGGCACCAAGCCTCTGCGCATGATGATCATGGGCATCCCCAACGTCGGCAAATCGACGCTGATGAATACGCTGCTCAAGCGCAAGGTCGCCAAAGTCGGCGACGAGCCCGCAGTCACCAAGCATCAGCAAACGCTGGATCTGGGGCCAGGCATGACCCTGACCGATACGCCGGGGATGATGTGGCCAAAGATCGACTACGATCCGGACGGCTACATGCTGGCGGCAAGCCATGCGATTGGCCGCAATGCCGTCATCGACGAAGAGGTGGCGAGCTTTCTGGGCGGCATCCTGCTCGAGCGCTACCCGGCCCTGCTGGCGGCGCGCTACCGCATCGAGCCTGCGGCGCTCGATGCCCCAGCGTTGATCGAGGCCATCGGGCGTCGGCGTGGTTGTCTGGTCAAAGGCGGGGGGCTCGACCTGGAGAAGGCGTCCCTCATCCTGTTGCAGGATTACCGCGACGGCGCGCTCGGGCGCGTGAGCCTGGAGACACCGCAATCGCGTGCGCAGATGATCGCCACGGTTGATGCCGCGCGCGCCGAAGCCGTGCCGGACGATCAGAGCGTGGATGAGGATGAGGACGATTGAGCCTGGGTTGTCGCGCAGGCACGCTAAGCTGTGCTCGTGATGCGGACCCAGCACCGCCACTGACCACAGGCATTGCGCGGACCGCGCAGCGAACCATGCCAGGGGCCCTCATGACAGGCGCCGCGGCTGTTCGTCGGGTCGAGCTCCACCGTGCTCCCATCCTCGCCCAGCGTGCGCTGCCCGCCCCAGCGGTTGCAGGTGGGGCAGCGGCGGAGTTCAGCGAGCAGTGGCGCGGTCATGGGGGTGGCCCGGATGGTCGAGGACGGCATGGTGATGGATGGTGCAATGATAAGCAGCTCGCGCCGTACTTGAGCGTGCGGGCCGAGCACGATCGAGATTGCCTGTCAGCGCGCTTCTTTTTGTGGGTTTTGTCGAAAGTGCTTGTATTGATGGTCTAGATTGTTTATAGTTCTGTTTCTCCGACGCGGGGTGGAGCAGTCTGGCAGCTCGTCGGGCTCATAACCCGAAGGTCGCAGGTTCAAATCCTGCCCCCGCAACCAAAAAAAGTCATTAAAGCCAATCACTTAACGGTGGTTGGCTTTTTTGCGTTTGGGTGTCGTGGGCACGGTGTTCATCTTGTGCCCAGAGGGGGGCACGCCGGTCGGCGCTTGGAGTTCTGAGCGCAGGCACACACGGCTCTTGTTGCCCGTGCCGTCATGCTTTCTTGCCAAGCCAGGGGGGCTTCATGGGGCTTTTAACTCCCCTTTGGCTGCGCTATTCCTCGTTGCTGGCAAGCGTGCTGGAGTTCTCGTCACCCGTCGTTCTATCGGGGATGTATTCAAGAAGTTCACCCAGCGAGCAATCCAGATACCTGCACAGTTCGTTCAGGACGTCGAGTTCGAGTCGCTCCGCGGTCTCGTGATAGAGACGGGTGAGCGTTCCGCGATTGAGACCAGTCATGGCATACTGCATGAAACGTCAACGAGGATTCTGACAGTGCCCGCCACTGCTTCTGCCGATCTCTCCCGCCTGGGTCAGGGCACCCGGCTGCATGCCGGCAAGGTATTCCGCCGCAAGGACCTTGCCGCCTCGCTGCCCAGTGTGGACCGCGAATTGGGCAGGGCGCTCAAGGCTGGCCTGGTGCGCCGCGTGGCGCAGGGGCTGTACTACGTCCCACGGCACACCCCCTTCGGCGAAGTGCCACCCAGAGAGGAGGAACTGGTCCGCAGCTTTCTCGACGATGACCACTTCCTGCTCTTCAACCCCAGCGTGTATAACAGTCTTGGCCTGGGCACCACCCAGCTTTACCGCAGCAGCGTGGTGTACAACCACAAGCGCCATGGCCTCTTCACGCTTGCCGGGTTCGAATTCGATTTTCGCGTCAAGCCGCGCTTTCCTGCGCGCGATCAGGTCAGCCGCGAATACCTGCTGGTCGACATGCTCAACAACCTCGACCAGCTCGCTGAGGACCCGGATGTGCTGCTCGTCGCCGTGCGTCGCAAGCTCGATAGCTTCGACGCCGCACGCCTGGAGCAGGCGCTGCGCGACTACGGCTCGGCCCGCACACGCCGCCTGTTTCGCCAATGGATGAGCGAGCACGATGCCCAGGGCTGAAGCTGCAACGCCAGTCGTGGGCTTCCTGCACGAGCACCCCAACTTCGTGGACTTGCTGCGTCAACTCGCCCAGCAAACCGGCATCGCCACCTACCTGATCGAAAAGGACTACTGGCTCATGCATGGCCTGTGGGCCTTGCAACAGCAAGGCTGGCAATTCCAGCTCAAGGGCGGCACCTCGCTGTCCAAAGGCTTTGGCATCATCCAGCGCTTCTCCGAAGACATCGACCTGCGCATCGAGCCGCCCGCTGGGCAGCAGGTGAAGACCGGCAAGAATCAGGACAAGCCCGCACACATCAAATCGCGCCAGCAGTATTTCGATTGGCTGGCGACCGAGATCCGTGCCCGCCCGCTGCCCGGCTTCGAGTCGGTCGAGCGCGATACCGAATACGACGACCCCAAATGCCGGGGCGCCGGCATCCGCCTGCATTACCCGGTGCTTACCGATTACCTCCCCGGCATCAAGGAAGGCATCTTGCTCGAGGTCGGTTTCGACGACACCGCGCCCAACACCCCCTGCCTGATCAGCGCCTGGGCAGTCGATGCCGCGCTCTCCAGCCCGGTGCAGGTCATCGACAACCGGGCGGTGGATGTGCCGTGCTACAGCCCGGCCTACACCTTCGTCGAAAAGCTGCAGACCGTCTCCACCAAGTTCCGCCTGCAGCAGGCCGCTGATCCTGACGCACCCTTCCCGAAGAACTTCCTGCGTCATTACTACGACTTGTATTGCCTGCTGGCCCACCCCGAGGTGCTGGCCTTCATCGGCACGGCGGAATACGCGCTGCGCAAGCAGCAACGCTTCCGGAGCGGCGACGAACTCAACATCGCGCGCAACCCGGCGTTCACCTTGATCGACCCGGCCGTGCGAGCGCGCTACCAGCACAAGTACGAGGAAACTGCCGGTCTCTACTACGCCGGCCAGGTGCCGTTTGCCACCATCCTCGCGCGCATCGCCGAACACATCGACCGTCTCTGAGCCATGGACAAAGCCAAACTCAAAACGGGCTTTCGGCGTTCAGCAGGCCATGCTTTTTTCCGTCCGGATTCAGGTGACCCTTGGAGGCGACAAAGCCCTTGTCCGTGTCCGCGCAGGTGCCGACGCTGTGGATGTGAACGCCTTTCGGACCGGGTGGGAGGCCCTTGGCAGAAACATGGATGAGCACGCCCTGCGGGCCTTCGATGAAGGTGGCAGTGCCGACGCTCTGTCCCTGGCGGTCGATGAGGGTGGCCGAGGCAGGCTCTGTTGCTTGGTCCGTGGCTGAGGCGGTGCTGGCGAGGACAAGTAGAATGCAGGTCGCGAAGAGACGGTGTGTGCTCATGGCGGAGCTCCCTCGGTAATGGATCGAGTCATGATCATACTCATCATTCATGCCTCTCTCAGGCCAAGCTCGGCCGCAACGGCCCGTTTGGCGCGCACGGGTGCTTGCCCGTAACATCGCTGCCAACATTCACGGAGAAAAAACATGGCGTCTTCCGCCGACAGCATCAACATGGCGCTTTATTGCGACTTCGAGAACGTGGCGCTTGGCGTGCGTGATGCCAACTACGACAAATTCGACATCAGCCGCGTCCTTGAGCGCTTGCTGCTCAAGGGCAACATCGTCGTCAAGAAGGCCTATTGCGACTGGGACCGTTACAAGAGCTTCAAGGCCTCGATGCACGAGGCCAACTTCGAGCTGATCGAGATTCCGCACCTGCGCCAGTCGGGCAAGAATTCGGCCGACATCCGTCTCGTCGTCGATGCGCTCGACCTGTGCTACACCAAGTCGCATGTCGATACCTTCGTCATCATCAGCGGTGACTCCGACTTCTCGCCGCTGGTGTCCAAGCTGCGCGAGAACGCGAAACAGGTGATCGGCGTGGGCGTGAAGCAGTCCACTTCTGATCTGCTCATCGCCAACTGCGATGAATTCATCTTTTACGACGACCTGGTGCGTGACAGTCAGCGTGCGGCCAAGCGCGACACGCGCGATGCGCAGTCGGCGCCGAAGCGTTCGCCCGAGGAGGACAAGCGGCGCAAGGAAGAGCTGGAGAGCCGCCGTGGCAAGGGTATCGAGATTGCGGTCGAGACCTTCGATGCCTTGATGTCCGAGCGTGGTGACAGCGGCAAGATCTGGGCTTCGATGCTGAAGGAAGCCATCAAGCGTCGTCGGCCGGATTTCAGTGAAGGTGCCTTCGGTTTCCGCGCTTTCGGCAATCTGCTGGAGGAGGCCCAGGCGCGCGGACTGCTGGTCGTGGGCCGTGATGAGAAGTCGGGTGCGTATGTCCATCGCCCCGCCGTGACCGCGTCCGAGTCCGAACTGAACTCGAACAGCGATGCCGGTGATTCCCATAACGGTACAGTGCTCACGCCTGATGCTGCGGGCAGGCCCGAGCCTGCCGATGGTGCTCAGGTCTCCAATGGGCGCAAGAGCACGCGTGGCCGCGGTACAGGCGGACGCAAGGCGAGGCTTGAGGAGAAAGACGTTGCGCCCGCTGAGGTGGCAGAGGTGGCGCCCGCGCCTGCGATTGCAGCACAGCCAGCGGCAGCGCCGGCCGCTACTGCCGCTGTGTCCGAGACCGCAGCTGTCGAGACCGCAGCTGTCGAGACCGCAGCTGTCGAGACTGCAGCCGGGGCCGAGCCGGCCGTCGTGGGCGATGAGCCTGCGCCGCGGCGCGCGCCGGCTGCCGCGAAGGGGCGGGGTCGCTCCAGCGCACGGGGGCGCAAGGACGCAAGTGCAGAGTCCGGGAACGGAGAGGCCGGGGGTGGTAAGGAAGAAAAGGGGGAGGCGGTGATTTCCGCACAGGTGTCCGCCGCCCCGGCTGCAGCCGACGCTCCGGCCGCAGCGCCCCGAAACCCTCGCACGCGCCGCCCGGCCGCCACTCCGCCAGCAGTCGTCGAACAGGCGCCAGCAGCCATCGAGCAAGGACCCGCAGTGGTCGAACAGGCGCCAGTGGTGGTGGAGCAAGATGCAGGGGGCGGTGCGGCTGCAAGCGCGGCGGTGGCAAAGAAGCCTGCTGCGCGCCGTCGTACGCGCAAACCGGCCGAGACGGCGGGCGAGGGCGAGTGAGTCGGGCCGGCGTGCGCGTTTCGCCGCGCTTGCGTTGATGCGGGCGATGCCTGCAGCCGGGGCCATGGACAAGGCTATCGACTGGCCCGGTCCGTGGCCTTACCCGCTCTGGATCGCCCATCGCGGAGCGGGCCGGCTGGCGCCCGAGAATACGCTGGCCGCGTTTCGATTGGGCCATGCTTACGGCTATCGCATGTTTGAATGTGACGTGCGTCTGAGCGCCGACGGTCTGCCCTTCCTGCTCCATGACGATGATCTTGAGCGCACGACCAGTGGCCACGGACCCGCCGTTGCGCTCGAGTGGTCAGCGCTGGCGCAACTCGATGCCGGCAGCTGGCATTCGGCGCGTTATTTCGCCGAGCCGCTCGCCAGTCTGTCTGAAGTGGTGCGCTTTTGCCACGAGGCGGATTGCGCGCTCAATGTTGAGCTCAAGTCCGCTCCAGGCATCGAGCGTGAAACCGGTCTCATCGTCGCCGAGACCCTCGCGCGCGAGTGGCGGGGTGCGCTGCCACCCCTGCTGAGTTCGTTCAGCAGTGCTGCGCTCGAGGGCGCACGCACGGCCGCCGCCTGGCTTCCGCGCGCGCTGCTTGTTGAGCAGGTCGATACCGGGTGCGTGCAGGCTGCGCTGGCGCTTGGCTGTGTGGCGATGGTCGTCGAGCATGGTCAGATCGAGCCGCAGCTTGCGGCAACCATGAGCGCTGCCGGGCTGGTGCTGCTGAGCTACACCGTCAATGACGAACTCGAGGTGCAGCGTTTGCTCGGCCTGGGCGTTCAGGGGCTCATCACCGATCGCGTGGATGGCTTCAAACCGGGGCCGTGAGGCCGTGGCCTGGAACTCGCGGCGGTGCGAAGGCTCTACGCATACATCGTATCTGCCGAGACTTCAGCCCATGCGCTGCTCACGCTTCCTCGTTTCCCGCCTGCTCGCTGCGAGCCTGGCGCTCGCGCTGCCGTCTTCGCTTGTGTTCGCAAGCACTGCTGCCGACTGTCTGCGGCCCGGGGAGTGGACGGTGTTCGATGGCCTGGAGCCGCGTGCGGGGGGAGATGTTGCCGCCCTGGTGGCAGCCATGGCGCAGCGCGAGGTGGTGCTCCTGGGCGAACAGCATGATGACGCTGACCATCATCGCTGGCAGCTGCAGGTGCTCGCCGCCTTGCATGCGCAGCGCCCCGACATGGTGATCGGCTTCGAGATGTTCCCGCGCCGAGTGCAGCCCGTGCTGGAGCGCTGGGTGGCGGGTGAGTTGAGCGAGAGCGAGTTCCTGCAGCAGGTGGAGTGGGACAAGGTATGGAGCATGCCCGCCGAGCTTTACCTGCCGCTGTTTCACTTCGCGCGCCTGAATCGCGTGCCGATGGTCGCGCTCAACATTGATCAGAAGCTGAGCCGGGCGATTGCCAGGCGTGGCTGGGATGCGGTGCCTGAGGCGGAGCGTGAAGGCGTGAGCCCTGCGGCCGAGCCCTTGCCGGCCTATGTCGATTTTCTGTTCGGCATTCATCGCGAGCATGCGCAAATGCGCGCCGGCAAGGACAAGGAGGTGGCGCGCGAGGATGTGGCTTTCCGCAACTTCGTCGATTCGCAGCTGGGCTGGGATAGGGCCATGGCCGAGGCGCTGGCGTCAGCGGCAAGAGCGCAGCGCGCATCCGCACCGGGAGCCGCCAGTGATGCACCGGCGCCGCTGGTGGTGGGCATCATGGGCAGCGGGCATGTGCGCTTCGGCCACGGCGTGGCGCACCAGCTCAGGAGCCTGGGGGTGGACAACCCGGGCCTGTTGTTGCCGCTGGCGGCGAGCACACCGTGCACCGACATCGTCGCCGGCCTGGCCGATGCGGTGTTTGCGGTGCCCGAGGCCGTGCTCGCGCCGGTGCCGCCGCCGCGGCTGGGCGTGAGCCTGGAAGAGCACCGTGATGGGGTGAAGATCGTTGAGGTTTCGGCCGGCAGTCTGGCTTCGCACACTGGGTTGCGCGCCGGTGACATCATCATCGAGGCCGCCGGTGCCACACTGAAGCGCTCGGCAACTCTGGTCGCGCTGGTGCGGGCACAGCCGCCCGGCACCTGGCTGCCGCTCACGCTCAAGCGCGAGAGCGAGACCATAGAGCGCGTCGTGCGCTTTCCGCTGGCGCGCTGATGGTGATGAACGAGGTTTCGAGGTCGGCGCGCGCGCTGATGCAGATGTTGCTGGCTGTTCTGGCGTTGGCGGTGCTGCGCCCGGCGCTGGCGAGCGAATGGCCGATCGCGCTCGATGTGGTGCTCGATCCTGCATCGCGCAGTCTGCAGGTCGAGGCGGAACTACGCCCGACAGAGCGTGACTTCCGCTTCGTGCTGCATGCTGAGCTGCGCATCGCTTCCGCCGAAGTCGATGGCAAGGCCTTGCGCGTCGAGTCTGTAGGTGGGCGCGGCGAAGTTCGCGCCTGGCGCATTCGCTTGCCAGCCGAGGGGGTGTTGCGCATGCGCTATGGCGGCACCCTGCCGGCGCTCGATGCCGGGCTGGATCATCGTGAGGTGCTGCAGGGCATGCCGCCGATGGCGGCGCAGGGCGGTACCTTCCTGTCTGCAGGCAGCGCCTGGTATCCACGCCCGGCCGAGGTGTTCAGCTATCGCGTCGATGTGCGCGTTCCGGGCGGGCAAAGGGTGGTCGTACCTGGGCGGCTCGTTGCCGAGCACCTGCCTGGGGAGGAGGGCGCGGCGGCGGGTGTCGCTGGCTTGCGGCCCGACACTCCGACCTCAGCACCGGGGATGCTTGCGCGCGACTATCGGGCGCGCTTTGAATTCGACCATGCTGCCGATGGCATTGACCTCATGGCCGGGCCGTGGATCGTGCGTGAGCATCGCGTCGAGCGCGTGGGTGCCGAGCCTCTGCGCCTGCGCACTTATTTTCCGCCGGCGCTCGATGCCGAGCCTGGCCTGGCTGAGGCTTACCTGCACGACAGTGCGCGCTACATCGCGCGTTACAGCGCACGCATTGGCGCCTATCCCTTCACCGAGTTCTCGGTGGTTGCCAGCCCCCTGCCCACCGGCTTTGGCATGCCCACGCTCACTTACCTGGGTGAGCAGGTGCTGCGCCTGCCTTTCATCCGTGCCACTTCGCTCGGCCATGAGGTGCTGCACAACTGGTGGGGCAATGGCGTGCTGGTCGACTACGCGCGCGGCAACTGGTCCGAGGGTTTGACGACCTTCATGGCCGACTACGCTTACAAGGAAGAGCAATCCGACGTCGCGGCGCGCGAGATGCGGCTGGGGTGGCTGCGCGACTTCGCTGCCCTGCCGATGGATGGACAACAAGCCCTTGCGGCGTTTCGCTCGCGCACGCATGGGGCTGCGGCCGCAGTTGGCTATGGCAAGGCGGCGATGGTGTTCGTGATGTTGCGCGATCTGATCGGCGAGGCGGCCTTCGATCGTGGCATCAAGCTTTTCTGGGAGCAGAACCGTTTTCGCATCGCAGGCTGGAAGGAACTGCAGCTTGCCTTCGAGCAGGCTTCAGGACGGGTGCTCGCAGACTTCTTCCGTCAATGGCTGGATGTGGCCGGTGGCCCAAAGGTGGCGCTCGAACAGGCGTATTTCGTCGCGCAAGGCAATGGTGGTGGCGTATTGCATGTCGAGCTGAGTCAGTCGGGACCGACGCACACCCTTCATCTGCCCTTGCAGATGGAGGACGGATCAGGGTCACAGACGCGCTGGCTGAACGTATCGAAAGCGCGCGAGACGATAAGGCTGACGCTAGAGCGTGCGCCGCAGACCCTGAGCCTGGACCCCGAGCTGCGCGTGTGGCGTCGGCTGGATGAGGCGCAACTGCCGCCCATCCTGCGCCAGTGGATGCTGGAGAGCGCTCCCCAGGTGGTGATCGCGGATGAGGGCGATGCCGCACTGGCGCAGGCGGGCAAATCCCTTGCAACGCGCTTTTTCGAGCGTCCGCCACGCGTCGTGAGCCGCGCTGCCCTGAGCTCCGCGCGCGACCCGGTGCTGCTGGTCGGAACCCACGCCGCCATCGATGTCACCTTGGCGCACGCCGGGCTGCCGCCGCGGCCGGCCAGCCTGGGGGCGCGCGGCACGGCGCAGGTGTGGACCCTGCGTGAGGGCGCACGCTCGGTTGCGGTGGTGTCGGCGCGCGACCCTGCGGCGCTGGCGGCGCTTGAGCGCCCGCTGCCGCATTACGGCGGGCAGAGCTGGCTGCTGGCTGAGGGCAGCCGCGTGTTCGAGCGTGGCGTGTGGGATGCCCAGGGCGCCGCAGTGGCGGTGGAGATGCGTTGAAGCGCAGCGCGGGCTCGCGAGCACCTCACCGCGGCGGTGAGCGGCGTAGAATCGAGCGCATGCCTACGATAATGTCTTCCACCGCGTGCGAGCCTGTTCCTGCGGCCCACCCGGTTCACACTTCTCTTCTCCAACGCCGGCTTTCATCCCAGCGTCCGGCCTTGCGCGCGCTCGGGGGCGCGCTGGCCTTGCTGGGCATGGTGGCGCTGTCAGCGCCCGCGATTGCTTCCGATCGCGAGTTTGCCGCCTGTCTGCAGCAGTTGCGCAGTGAGGCCGCGACAAAGGGCGTTTCGTCCGCGACTTTCGACCAGCACACCGCTGCCCTGGTGTCGGATATGGCCGTGGTCGGCTTTCTCGATGCCCAGCCCGAATTCGTCACGCCGATCTGGGACTACATGGCCGGGCTGGTCGACGCCGAGCGCGTGGCCGACGGGCGTGCCATGCTCGAGCGCTGGGCTGAAGTGCTCGCCCGCGTCGAAACCCAGTACGGCGTCGATGCGGGCACGGTGGTTGCGGTGTGGGGCGTGGAGAGCAACTTCGGGCGTAACTTCGGTAGCCGGCCGCTGCTCACCTCACTGTCGACGCTGTCCTGCTTTGGCCGGCGACAGGCTTTTTTCCGCGGTGAGTTCTTCACCACATTGAAGATCATCCAGGAGGGCCACGTCGCGCCCGAGCGTCTGACGGGCTCCTGGGCCGGGGCCTTTGGCCACACGCAGTTCATGCCCTCCACCTTCATGCGGCTGGCGGTCGACTTCGATGGCGACGGCCGCCGCGACCTGGTCGACAGCGTGCCCGACGCGCTGGCGTCCACGGCGAACTTCCTCAAGCGCGCGGGCTGGCGCGGCGATCTGGATTGGGGTTTCGAGGTGGTGCTGCCGAAGCGGTTCGATACGGCGGGTGCAGGGCGGCGCAACAAGCAGCCGATGCAGCAATGGGCGTCGCGCGGGGTGAAACGCGTCGATGGTTCTGCCTTGCCGGCTGCGGCCACCCCGGCGGGCTTGCTGCTGCCCGCAGGCGCAGCGGGCCCCGCTTTTCTGGTGACTCGCAATTTCGATGCCTTGTACGCCTACAACGCGGCCGAGAGTTATGCCCTGGCAATCGCCCACCTGGCCGACCGCCTGCGTGGGGGCGCGCCCTTGGTCACGCCGTGGCCAACCGATGATGCTGGCCTGTCGCGCGCGGAGCGCCGCGAAGTACAAAGCTTGCTGCTTGCCCGTGGCCATGACATCGGTGAGCCCGATGGCATGATCGGCGCGCGCACGCGTGAGGCGCTCAAGCGGGTGCAGGGCGAGCTCGGGCTGGTGGCGGATGGTCGGGCCGGGCAGGCGGTGTTAAAGGCACTGCGTGATGCGGAGTCACGCTGAGCCTCGCCACCTCATCTGAGTCCTTTCGCCCTTGCCGTCGGACGCTGCACGCCCACCGCCATCGGAGCTGGTAGGCGTGATCAACAGTAGGTGTAATCAACAATCGCTGCGTCGGCTTGGCGGCGGCACAATCGTTCTGCTTTCTTCGGAGGCCATTCTTATGAGTCACAACTCCAGGGGCACAGGCCAGGCGACACGTGTGGCACCGCCGCGCGAGGCTGCGCGTGTTTATCCACCAAAGCCGACCGATGTCTATCTGTTCGGCACCTGCGTGATTGATCTGTTCTTTCCCGATGCCGGCATGGATTCGATCCGCCTGCTCGAGCGCGAAGGCATCAAGGTCCATTTTCCGCAGGCACAGAGCTGCTGTGGTCAGCCGGCCTATACCTCGGGTTACACCGAAGAGGCGCGCGCGGTGGCGCGTGCTCAGCTTCAACTGTTTGCCGCCGACTGGCCGCTGGTGGTGCCATCCGGGTCGTGTGCGGGGATGTTTCGCCACCATTATCACGAGCTGTTCAAGGATGAGCCCGCGGCCCTGCAGCAGGTCGAGGCGCTGGCGGCGCGCACCTATGAGCTCGCGGAGTTCCTCCTCCATGTGTGCCGCATCCAGTTGAGTGACACGGGCGCGCCGGTGAAGGTGGCGCTGCACACCTCGTGTTCGGCGCGACGTGAGTTGGGCACCCATGTCCATGGTCGTGCGCTGCTGGCGCAGCTCGGAGCGGTGGAGCGTGTGGATCACGCTTACGAGAGCGAGTGCTGCGGCTTTGGCGGCGCCTTCAGCGTGCGCCTGCCCGATATCTCGGGTCTCATGGTGCTGGACAAGACCACTGCGCTGAAGGATTCGGGCGCGAGCGAGGTGGTGAGTGCGGACTGTGGCTGTTTGATGAACATCAATGGCGCGCTCGAGAAGCAGGGTGAATCCCTGCGTGGCGAGCACCTCGCGAGTTTCCTGCTGCGACGCAGTGGAGGAAAGTGACATGCCCAATTTTGCCGCCTTGACCGAGGCTCCGATCGAATTCAAGCGCAACGCACGCGCGGCGCTGGCCGACGGGCAGCTGCGGCGCAATTTCCGGGGGGCGATGGATTTCCTCATGGTCAAGCGCGCGGCGCAGTTTGCGGACGACGAGGAGTGCGAGCAGCTACGGGCCTTCGGCAACCGGGTCCGCGCCCGCGCGCTGTCCCGGTTGCCCGCCTTGCTCGAACAGCTGGAGGCCCGACTGACGCGCAATGGCGTGCAGGTGCACTGGGCTGAGAGTGTCGACGAAGCCAACACCATCGTGCATTCGATCGTCGCGGCGCACGAGGCGAAAAACCTCATCAAAGGCAAGTCGATGGTCAGCGAGGAGATGGAGATGAACCATTTCCTGGGCGAGCGTGGGGTGGACTGTCTTGAGTCCGACATGGGCGAATTCATCGTCCAGCTGCGCGCGGAAAAGCCGTCCCACATCATCATGCCGGCCATCCATCTCAACGTCGGACAGGTCGCTGCCTTGTTCCACGACAAGCTGGAGGTCGATTACACCGAAGACGTTGACCTGCTCATCCAGATTGGGCGTGAGACTTTGCGGCGCAAGTTCTTCGAAGCGGATATCGGCGTCTCGGGGGTCAATTTCGCCGTCGCCGAAACGGGCACCCTGGTGCTGGTCGAAAACGAGGGCAATGGGCGCATGTCGACCACGGTGCCGCCGGTGCATATCGCCGTGACCGGGATAGAGAAGGTGGTGGAGAAGCTGCGCGACGTGGTGCCCCTGCTGTCGCTGCTGACGCGCTCGGCGACCGGCCAGCCGATCACCACCTATGTGAACATGATCTCCGGTCCGCGCCAGGCGGACGAGCTGGACGGCCCGCGCGAAGTGCATCTGGTGCTGCTCGACAACGGTCGTACCCAGGCTTTTGCCGACAGTGAGCTGCGCCAGACGCTCAACTGCATTCGCTGTGGTGCGTGCATGAACCATTGCCCGGTGTATACACGGATTGGCGGACACGCATACGGGACGGTGTACCCGGGGCCGATCGGCAAGATCATGACCCCACACATGCTTGGCCTGGAAAAGACACGTGAGCTGCCAAGTGCATCTTCCCTGTGCGGCGCCTGTGGCGAGGTCTGTCCAGTGAAGATTCCGATCCCGTCCTTGCTGCGGCGCCTGCGTGAAGAAGCGGCGCGTCGTGCCGACGCTGCCCCGCATCATGTGCGCGGACAGGGGGCGAATCATTCCACCAAGGAAGGCTTGGTCTGGAAAGCGTGGGTGAAGATGAACACCTCGCCGACGCTGTATCGCCTGCTCACCTACGCTGGCACCCGCGCGCGCGGCCTCACGCCGGCGAATATCGGCCCCTGGACCGAACACCATGCAGCGCCAAAGCTGGCGCCGCGTACCCTGCACGAACGCGTGCGCGAGCACCTGGGAGAGGCGTGAATGAACGCCAGGGAACGCATTCTCGCCAAGCTGCGTGGCAGCCTCGAAGGCACCACCCCGATCGCGGATGACTACGATACCGCGCTCGTCACCACGCCCTGGACGTATGCGCCCGCGCAGCGTGTCGCCCGCTTGCGCGCGCAGCTCGAGGCCGTCCATGGCGAAACTCAGCTGACTACGAGTGCCGAGTGGCCGGCCAGGGTGTTTGCGGCACTCGCCGAACGCAACATCGATGAACTCCTGGTCTCGCCCTTGACGCTGCATGGCCAGCAACTGGCCGCTCAGCTCGCGCTCAACAAGGGCGGGTTGAGGCTCAAGGCCTACGATCGGGCAGTGGAGACGTGGAAGGACGAGCTGTTTTTCCATACCCCGGCGAGCCTGACCGGAACGCTTGGCGGTATTGCCGCAACCGGCAGCCTGATCGTCTGGCCCACCGTTCAGGAGCCGCGTCTGATGAGCTTGGTGCCGCCGCTTCACATCGCCTTGCTCAAGGCCAGCGCCGTGTTCGACAACTTGCATGAGGCGATGCACACCCAGCGCTGGAGCGAGGGGCTGCCGACCAACGCGCTGCTCATCTCCGGGCCGTCGAAGACCGCCGACATCCAGCAAACACTTGCCTATGGGGCTCATGGCCCCAAGGAGCTGATCGTGCTGATCCTGCAGGATGCGTGAGGGGTGTGGAGGGCACGCGCTGCTGCGTGTGCGTCTCGACCGCGGCGGAGTGCTGCAAGGTCCGAAGAGGGCGAAGACGAGCGCGCGCTTTCGTTAGAATCACGCCCCCGGGGTGCGTCCTTCACGGCCGCCCCAAACTTTTCAGGTTGCGCATGCAAGATCTTGCTTATTTCAAATGGTCGATTGCGGTCACGGTGCTGGGCATCGTCGGCGGTTATCTGCTCGCCGGTCCATCAGGTGCATTCATTGTCGTCGTGCTGGCGATTCTGGAGACCTCACTGTCGTTCGACAACGCCGTGGTCAATGCCACGGTGCTCAAGCACATGGACGAGAAGTGGCGCAAACGCTTCCTGCTGTGGGGAATCCTGATTGCAGTGTTCGGCATGCGCATCGTGTTCCCGCTCGCAATCGTCGGCGTGGTGGCCAACATGGGGCCCTTGCAGGTCATCGATCTCGCCCTCTTCGACGAAGCCGAGTACGCCCGTCTGCTGTTGTCGGCACACCACGAGATCGCCGCCTTTGGTGGGGCCTTCCTGGCCATGGTGTTTCTGAAGTTCTTCGTCGATGCCAACAAGGACGAGCACTGGCTGCATTTTCTGGAAAAGCCGCTGACCCGGCTCGGTCGCCTGGAGGCAGCGCAGATTCTGCTGACCTTGCTGGCCATCCTGGGCAGCGCGGCCTATCTGGAGAGCGACACCAAGCGCGTCGAATTCGTGGTGGCCGGCTTGTGGGGCCTGGTCACCTACATCGTTGCCGACGGTCTCGGGGCGATTCTTGGCGGTGAGCCGGGTGAGGGGGGCAAGACGGTCGTCAAGACCGGGTTTGCCGGCTTCATGTACCTGGAGCTGCTGGATGCCTCATTCAGCTTCGACGGTGTGATCGGCGCGTTCGCACTGACGACGAGCTTGCCGATCATTGCCATCGGGCTCGGGGTTGGGGCAATGTTCGTACGCTCCTTCACCCTGATGCTGGTCGAGCGCGATACGCTGAACGCCTATCGCTTCCTCGAGCATGGTGCATTCTGGGCCATCGGGGCACTGGCGGCGGTGATGTTCATCGGTGTACACATGCATATTCCCGAGGTCTTCACCGGCCTGATTGGAGCGGTGTTGATCGGCGCCGCATTCTGGAGCTCGCTGCGCCATCGACGACTGGAAGCCTGAGGCTCAGGCGCGCCGGGTATGCAGCAGGTAGTTCACATCCGTATCCCGCCCCAGTGAGTACACCCGGCTGAGAGGGTTGTAGCTCAGACCGATGAGTTCATGGGTGTCCAGTCCCGCATTGCGGCAGTGGCGGCTCAGTTCGGAGGGCTTGATGAACTTGGCGTATTCGTGCGTGCCCCGGGGCAGCATGTTGAGCACGTATTCGGCGCCGATGATCGCCTGCACGTAGGCTTTGAGGTTGCGGTTCAGGGTCGAGAAGAAGACGTGGCCACCCGGCTTGACCAGGCGGGCGCAAGCAGCGATGGTGCTCGCCGGGTCGGGCACGTGCTCCAGCATTTCCATGCAGGTCACGACGTCGAAGTGAGCCGGCATTTCCTCAGCCAGATCTTCCGCGCTGATCAGGCGATAGTCGACACTGAGTCCGCTCTCGAACAGGTGCAGCCGCGCCACGCTCAGTGCCTTTTCCGACAAGTCTATGCCGGTGACCCTGGCGCCGGCCGACGCCATGCTTTCGGCCAGGATGCCGCCGCCGCAGCCGACGTCGAGCACGGTCTTGTCGAGCAGGTCGGCCTTGCCGTTGATCCAGCCCAGGCGTAGGGGGTTGATGTCGTGCAGGGGTTTGAATTCGGACGCGGGATCCCACCAGCGGTGGGCGAGCTCACTGAATTTTTGCAGCTCGGCGGGGTCGGCGTTGATTGCGCTCATCGTGTGTTGTCACCGCTTGTTGGATTGAATGCTTCTGCCCAATGGGAGTTCGTGTTTCTAACACGCCCCGCACAAAACAAAAAGCCCTGCCGAGGCAGGGCTTTTCTTGTGCATCAGGCTACCGATTACTTGGAGCCGATGACTTCGACTTCAACGCGGCGATCCGGCTGCAGGCACTCGATCAGAGCCTTGCGGTTCTTCACGGTGTTGCAGGTCGTGCCGGTCACGGGCTGCTTCTTGCCCTTGCCTTCGGTGTAGACACGGTTGGCTTCGACGCCCTTCGACACCAGATAGGTCTTCACGGCGGCGGCGCGACGCTCGGACAGCTTCTGGTTGTAGGCATCGGAACCGATGCGGTCAGTGTGACCAACGGCCAGGATCACTTCCAGCTTCAGTTGCTTGGACTTGACGGCCAGCTCGTCGAGCTTGGCGCGGCCTTCTGCCTTCAGCGTCGCCTTGTCGAAGTCGAACAGGGTGTCGGCGGCCAGCTTGATCTTGTCGGCGCTGGGCTTCGGTGCGGGGGCGGGAGCCGGCTTGGCAGCGGCAACCGGGGCTACGCACTTGTCCTTGGCGACGATGTCGGCGTCACACTCGCAGCCTGCCGGGAACTGACCGGCCATGGCGGTCGAGGCGGCAGCCGGCGACCAGTAACCCGTGCGCCAGCACAGGCCAGCACCACTACGGGCAACAACGTTGCGGGCATCGATGACGTAAGGGATCTCGCCCTTGCCGTCGACAACGACGTCCTTGACCTGAGCATAGGCACCGGGGGCGGACAAGCCGATCGATGCGATTGCAGCCAGCACGAAGATCTGTTTCTTGGTTTCTTTGATCATGGTTTCCTCTTTGATGGGCGATTCGCCGGAATTACCACTGCAACGGGAAGTGAAAACAGCCGGAAAGCCGCATTCGTGTCGGGTTTGAACCCTGTATCCAGTTCAATTAGCGAACCTAGTGTGCCATACCGATACGATCCTGAGCAATTGTTTGTCGCTTATTTGCAACAGCGTAAGCCCTTTGTCCACGCGGGGTTCACCGTTTATCCAGACGTGTGTGACGTATTCGCGACCTGCGACATAAACGAGGTGCGAAACCGGATCGAAACAAGGCTGGGTCAATATGCTGCCGAGGTCGACCGCACACAGGTCGGCGCACTTTCCGGGCAGGAGTGAGCCGATCTGCGCATCGAGCCCGAGCGCCTGGGCGCCGCCCAGTGTTGCCATGTGCAGGGCGGCATGCGCGGGCAGTGCAGCCGCATCGAGCGTGCGCACCTTGGCCAGCAGGGCGGCGTGGCGCATCTCCTGGAAGATGTCGATGCGGTTGTTGCTTGCCGCGCCGTCGCTGCCCAGTCCGACACGGATCCCGGCAGCCAGCAGTTCGGTTACTGGCGCCATGCCGCTGCCGAGCTTCATGTTCGAGCTTGGGCAGTGGGCGACGCTGCAGCCATGATGTGCCAGCAACTCGATATCGGTGTGGTCGAGATGCACGGCATGCACACCGATCAGGTTCTCGCCCAGCACGCCGAGCTTTGCCAGCCGTGCAAGCGGACGCATGCCATGTTCGGCGAGCGAGTCACGAATCTCGTTTGCGGTTTCGTGAATATGGACATGGATGGGCAGTTCCAGTTCGTCGGCGAGGGCGCGTGCGCGCTGGAAGCTGCTGTCGGACACGGTGTAGGGCGCATGGGGTGCGATCGAGAACGAAATGCACGGATGATTGCGCCACTGGTCGCGGGCGGCGAGGCCTTTGCGCAGGTAGTCGTCGGCGTCGCTGGCCCATGGGGTGGGAAACTCCATGAGCACCATGCCCACCACCGCACGCATCCCGGCGCTGGCAAAAGCCTGCGCTGCAGCCTCTGGATGGAAATACATGTCGTTGCAGGTGGTGACTCCGCCGCGAAGCATCTCGGCAGCCGCCAGCAAGGTGCCGTCGCGCACGAACTCGGCGCAAACATGCCGGCTTTCTGCCGGCCAGATCGCCTCCTGCAGCCAGCGCATCAGCGGCAGGTCGTCCGCGGTGCCGCGGAACAGGTTCATTGCAGCGTGGGCGTGCAGATTGACCAGGCCGGGGATGAGCACGTGTTGCGCCAGTTCGACCAAGGACACGGGCTGGTAGCGCGCACGTGCTTCGTCGACCGGCAGGATGGCGAGGATCTTGCCGTGCCTGACCGCGAGTGCATGGTTTTCAAGTGTGACGCCGGCCGGCTCTACCGGAATGATCCAGCGTGGGCAAATCAGGAGGTCAATCGTTTCGCGCACGCTGCAGGCTCCCTTGGAAAGGCTGGGGTGCTCCGTGCTGCGGTGCGCGCTGGTCGCGGGCGCAGCAAGGAGGGAGTTTGTCGGTGTTCAAGCTGGGATTTGTCCTTGCAAGGTTCGCATTTCTGGTTTTCGTGCGCCGCACCGGGGGCGCGCGTGCCAAGTGACTTCGTGCCACAATCGCGCTCATCAACAATGGCCCGCGCAGATCCCGTGGAGCCCGCCCGAGCCCTCATGAGCCGAATTCCAGAAACCGTTGGCAAGTATCGCATCCTGCGCGAGGTCGGTCGCGGCGCCACGGCGATCGTCTACCTTGCCGAGAGTCCGGACCATCCCGAGCCGGTCGCGCTCAAGCACGTCCGCTTCGAAGACCGGGCGACCGACGAAGCGAAATGGAACCGTCGCCTGCTCAAGTTGCTGAAGGCGGAGCAGGCCGTGTCCTCGCGCCTCAGTCACCCGAACATCATCCGCATCCTGGATGCTTCGGTTGAGCCGACGGAAGCTTATGTGGTGATGGAGTATTTTCCCGGCGGCACGCTGGAGCGCTACTGCAGCTTCGAGAAGTTATTGCCGATACACCGCACCATCGGCATCATTTTCAAGTGCTGCATGGCGCTCGATCATGCCTTTCGCCAGGGGGTGGTGCATCGCGACATCAAGCCGGCCAACATCCTGGTGGACGATGAGGATAATGTGAAGGTCACGGACTTCGGGCTGGCGTTGAACATCAACAAGCGCGTGGATACCGACTCGACCTTCATCATGGGCGTGGGTTCGCCCGCCTACATGAGCCCGGAGCAGATCAAGGGCTATCCGCTCAACCAGAAGACCGACTTGTATTCGCTTGGCGTGCTGCTGTTTCACATGCTGACCGGGCGCTTGCCGTTTCGCGCGAACAATCCGGCGCAACTGGTCTACAAGATCATCAACGCCGACCCGCCGCTGGTGTCGCAACTCAACCCTGATGTGCCCGAGCAGATGGACGCGGTGATCCGCAAGGCGCTGGAAAAGGATTTGTACTCGCGCTATCACAATGGTGCAGAGTTTGCCAAGGATCTGGCCGCCGTACGCTACAAGATCCTTGATGAGAATTACGTGGCGCCCGACACCAGCCGTTTTGCGCGCCTGCGCAAGCTTGCGTTCTTCACCGAGTTCGAGGACGTGGAGTTGTGGGAGGTGCTGCGCATCTCGTCCTGGCGTCGGGTCGAGCGCCATGTCTGCCTGATGCGCGAGGGCGACGCCGACCAACGCTTTGGTGTCGTGCTCGAGGGCAGTGTCGAGTTGTCGATCGAGGGGCGGCGGGTGATGGAGTTGGGGGCTGGCGAGGTTTTTGGCGTTCAGGCCTGGCTCGATAGTCTTGAGCATCGACACATGATGACGGTGGTTTCGCTCTCTGCGCTGACTTATCTCGAGATCAACCCGGCGGCCCTTGCGCTGGCCAGCGAAGAAGTGCTGGAGCGTTTCCGCCGCGAGTTGGCGACGATGGTGGTACGCCGCCTCGCACAGACTGCAAGACAGCTGTCCGTGGGTGCTCCCGCCGCGGTGCGTGGCGACTACACCGCGACCGGGGGGCTGGACCTGCAGTTGCTGGAGCCCTGACTCAGCTCCTGGCGCCGAGTGCGAGCGCTTGCGCGCGCGCGGCCTTCAGTTCGGCCTCGTCGGCCTGTGGCCGTGACAGCCAGGCGCCCAAGTGCTCAATGGTGAGCGCAGTCAGACCCTCGACCCAGTCCTGGCGTTCGTTCAGGCAGGGGATGTAATGGAAGACCTTGCCGCCGTGGTGGAGGAAGGCCTCGCGACACTCCATGGCCATTTCTTCCAGCGTTTCCAGGCAGTCCGCCACAAACCCGGGGCAGATCACGTCCACCCTGCCTATGCCCTGGGCAGCCAGCTTTTCCAGGGTGGGCTGAGTGTAGGGCTGCAACCATTCGGCCTTGCCAAAGCGCGACTGGAAGGTCAGCAGTGCGCGTTCGGGCGCGATGCCAAGCGCTGCGACAAGCAGACGAGCGGTCTTGTGACACTCGCAATGATAGGGGTCGCCAAGCTCCAGGGAGCGCCGCGGCACGCCGTGAAAGCTCATGACCAGGCGATCGGGCTCGCCGTGCAGTGCCCAGTGCTCGCGTACGCTGCTGGCCAGGGCCTGGATGTAGCCGGGGTTGTCGTGAAAGTTGCGCACGAAGCGCACTTCGGGCTGATTGCGCATCTGCGCGAGGCAGCGTCCCACCTCGTCGGTGACGGTTGCCGTCGTGCTCGCTGAATACTGTGGGTAGAGGGGCAAGACGAGAATGCGCGTGCAGCCGCGAGCACGCAGGGCTTGCAGGCGGTCGGAGATGGACGGCGCGCCATAGCGCATCGCAAAGTCCACGTCGATCTCGTCATGACCTGCCTGGAGCAGTTGCTTGGCCAGCAAGGTGGTCAGGCGTTCGGTGTGCACCTTCAGGGGCGAACCCTCTTCCATCCATACACTGGCGTATTTCTTTGCCGATGCTGCGGGGCGCAGGGTGAGGATGATGCCGTTGAGGATCGGCCACCACAGCAGACGCGGAATCTCGACCACGCGCGGGTCGGAGAGGAATTGCTTCAGATAGGGGCGCAAGGCGGCAGCGGTGGGGGCGGCCGGCGTGCCCAGATTGACGAGCAGGACTCCGGTGCGGGGGGCTGTGCCGTGAAGGTAGGGGGGTTCGGGCCAGTAGCGGGCCATGCTTGTCCTTGTTCTGGTGATGCGTGTGTCTGTTCGGAGGCGGGAGGGCAGGCTCGCTGGCTCAGCTGTTGGGCGACAGCGCGCTGGACAGCAGCCGTGCGGTGATGTCCACGATGGGGATGACGCGGTCGTAGGCCATGCGGGTGGGGCCTATGACCCCGACCGAGCCGACGACCTGGCCATTGGCTTCATAAGGGGCGGTGATCACGCTGCAGCCATCGAGTTGGGCGAGGCCGGACTCGCCCCCGATGAAGATCTGCACGCCGGCGGCCTTGTTCGACAACTCCAGCAGTTGCATCAGGCTGGTGCGCTGCTCGAAGAGTTTGAACAGCTCACGCAGGCGCGTCATGTTCGACGACAGGTCTTCGATGTCGAGCAGGTTGATTTCGCCTGAGATGACATAACCCGTGGCGCTTTCCTCGGCGGCTTCGCTTCCCGCATCCACGGTTGCCGTCATCAGTTCGCTCATGTCGCTGCGCAGCTGGCGCAGTTCGTCCGTGATGCGACGCCGGATGGCGTCAAAGGAAAGACCGGTAAAGTGTTCGTTCAGGTAGGCCGCGGCGCTGCTGAGTTCGGATGAGTTGTAGGCGCGTCGTGTGATCAGGATGCGGTTCTGGACGTCGCCTGCGGTGGTGACGATGATGAGCAGGATGCGGTTCTCGGACAGGCTGATGAACTCGAACTGCCGGATGCGGACCGCGTCCTTGCGTGGCGTGACCACGACGCCGGCGAACTGGGTGAGATTCGACAGCATGTGCGAGGCCGAGTTGAGCAGGCGTTGCGGCTGGTCGGACTGGAGTTGCCCCTTGAGCTCATGCACGCGTGAGGTGTCCAGGGGCTGAACGGTCAACAAGGCGTCGACAAAGAGGCGATAGCCCAGCGCGGTGGGAATGCGGCCGGCGGACGTGTGCGGGCTGGCGATCAGGCCCATTTCCTCCAGATCACTCATCACGTTGCGCACGGTCGCCGGCGATAGCTCGAGGCCGGAAAAGCGCGACAGGGCGCGTGAGCCGACCGGCTGCCCGTCCGCGATGTAGCGTTCGATCAGGGTTTTCAGCAGGATCTGGGAGCGGGCGTCTAGCGAGTTCATGTCAGGCGGCGAATATAGCCCGGATTCTATAGGCAAGTTGGCATTTCCTGGGATCATGGCGGCGTTCTTCGGCAGAAGACAAGGCACTGGCGGGATATGGTTTAATCCTTGGCCATGAGCACGACATTTCACAATATTGCCCTCGTGGGCAAATATCAGAGCCCTGACGTGGCCGAATCCGTGATGGCGATCGCGCGCTTCCTGCGCGAACGTGGGCTGATGGTATGGATCGAGCAAGGGACGGCGAGTTCCATCGGCGGCGCAGGCGACTTTCCGGTTTCCAGCTACGAGAACATCGGCAGCGAAGCCGACCTCGCGGTGGTGGTCGGTGGCGATGGCACCATGCTGCATACGGCGCGGCGCCTGGTTGAATATGGCGTGCCACTGGCCGGCGTCAATCTCGGGCGCGTGGGCTTTCTGACCGATATCGCGCTCAAGGATGCGAACCACTATCTGGGTGAGATCGTCGATGGGCGCTTCTGTGAGGAGACGCGATTCCTGCTCGATGCCGAGGTGTTGCGCGGCGGCAAGCGTGTATTTCAGACGCTGGCGCTCAACGACGTCGTCGTCAACAAGGGAGAGCTCGGTCGGATGATTGAATTCGATCTGTCGATTGATGGCGAGTACGTCTATACCCAGCGCTCAGACGGCATGATCATATCGACCCCGACCGGATCGACCGCGTATGCCATGTCGGCCAATGGGCCGATTCTTCACCCCAGCGTCGGCGGCATTGCATTGGTGCCCTTGTGTCCCCATGCGCTCACGGCGCGACCGATCACGCTGCCTGACCATTGCTGCATCGAGATCGAGTTGTTGCCGCCGCAGGATGCGCGCGTCCATTTCGATGGTCAGGCACGTTTTGACCTGAGGGCGGGCGACTGTGTGCGCATAATGCGATCGCAGCACGCCTTGCGCCTGCTGCATCCGGAGCGCTACAGTTATTTCGCCATGCTGCGTGAGAAGCTCCACTGGAGCGCCACGCCGCGGCACAATTGAGCACGCACACACTTTTGCGGCGAGCCTGCAGCAGGGCGCCCACCGCCGTGCTTGATCGACAGTTGCTCCCCATTTTTTGTGACCCACCATGCTGAGAAGCCTTTCCATTCGCGATTTCGTCATCGTCGATCATCTCGATCTCGAATTCGATCGGGGCTTCGGCGCGCTCACCGGTGAAACCGGAGCAGGCAAATCCATTCTGCTCGGCGCACTGGGGCTGGCGCTGGGTGGGCGCGGCGAGGCCGGCATGGTGAGGCGTGACAGAGAACGTGCCGATGTGGTGGCAGAGTTCGATCTGCCCGAACGAGGGGGCTTGCGGGCCTGGCTCGCCGAGCACGATCTTGTGGCGGACGAGGGGAGCGTGCTGCTGCGGCGCACGATCGACGCCGCTGGGCGTAGCCGTGCGTGGATCAACGGTAGCAGTGTGACGCTTGCCCAGCTGCGAGCGGCGAGTGACTGGCTCGCCGACATCCATGGTCAGCACGCACACCACGCCTTGCTCAGGCCCGACGCGCAGCGCGCCCTGCTCGATGCCCATGCTGGCGCCCGGGGCCTGGCCGCCGAGGTGGACACGCTCTATCGTGCCTGGCAGCAGCTTGTCCGGTTGCAGGCTGAGGCCGAGGCCCGATCGGCGAACTCTGCGCGCGAGCGTGAATTGCTCGGGTGGCAGGTCAGGGAACTCGATGAGCTCGCATTCGATGCCAGCGAGTGGGGTGAGCTCAATGCCGAGCACAGCCGCCTTGCCCATGCCGCGAGCCTGATGGAGGGGGCGGACGAAACCCTGGCGGGTCTGGGTGAGGGTGAGCTCGCGGTGTGTGCAATGCTGCGTCACTTCGACTCCCGTGTGGCGGCCTTGACCGAGATCGACCCCTCCCTGACGGATGTACGCGAGTTGCTCTGCAGCGCTGCGATCCAGGCCGACGAGGCCTTGCACGCCCTGCGCCGCTATCGCGAGCGCCTGGATCTGGAGCCACAACGCCTCGCCGAGATCGAGAGCCGGATTGCGGCGGTGACCGGTGTGGCGCGCAAATATCGTGTGGTGGTGGACGATCTGCCTGAGTTGCGTACGCAATCGCAGGCGCGCCTGCACGCTCTGGAGGCGAGTTCGGATCCGGCGCGTCTGGCTGCCGAAGAAGCGCGCGCGCGCAAGGCATTCGAGCTTGCCGCTGCCCGCTTGTCAGCGCTGCGAAAGCCGGCTGCAGCGGCGCTCTCTGCCGAGATATCGGACGCCATGCAGACCCTGGCGATGGCGGGTGGACGTTTCGAGGTGGCGCTCGAAGCCTGTGCGCCCGCGGCGACCGGGCTTGAAAGCATCGAGTTCCGCGTTGCAGCCAACCCTGGGCAAGCGCTACGCAGCATGGCCAAGGTGGCTTCGGGGGGCGAGCTTTCCCGCATCGGGCTGGCAATTCAGGTCATGACCAGCCGAGCATCCGACACCCCGACGCTGATCTTCGATGAGGTCGATGTCGGTATTGGTGGCCGTGTGGCGGAGATCGTCGGCAAGCTGCTGGCGCGTCTGGGCGAGGACAGGCAGGTGATGTGCGTGACGCACTTGCCGCAGGTTGCAGCCTGCGCCGATTGGCAGTGGCGGATTGCGAAGCGCGAGCAGGCTGGTGAAACCTTGAGCGAGGTGCGGACGCTGGAGGCGAGCGAGCGCGTCGAAGAAATCGCGCGCATGCTGGGCGGCGTGAACATCACCCCGACGACGCGTCAGCATGCCGCCGAAATGCTCGGCCGCAAGGCTCCCGGGGAGGTGGCTGGCCAGGAGGCCAAGGCCTGAGGCGTGAGGACGTGCCCGTCGTGCCGGCCGCGCAGCCTTGGGCCCGCTGTCGCGCTACGCTGAGTCATTCGTCCGTGCTGCGATTGGGGCAGTTGTCGCGCGTGCAGTCGGCGTAAAGATAGAGTGCGTGTTCGCGCAGTTTGAATCCGCGCTCCTCGGCGATGGCGTTCTGCCGTTTTTCGATTTCTGCGTCGAAGAACTCCTCGACCTTGCCACACTGCATGCACACAAGGTGGTCGTGGTGGCCACCCTCGTTGAGTTCGAACACGGCCTTGCCAGACTCAAAGTAGTGGCGCTCGAGCAGGCCCGCCTGCTCGAACTGAGTCAGCACCCGATACACGGTGGCCAGGCCGATGTCCATGCCATCGTTCATCAGCGCACGGTAAACGTCTTCCGCGGTCAGATGTCTCTGGTCAGAGCTTTGAAAGAGATCGAGAATCTTCAGGCGGGGGTAAGTCGCCTTCAGTCCGATGTTCTTCAGGTTTTTTGAGTTGTCAAGCATGAGTCTTCGCGGAGATGTCCCTGTTGGTGGCCGTGAGAAGCAGGAGCGCGCGACCGGACAGTGCGCCGTGTAAAATCGCACTATGTTATATTTTTTGACCTTTACTGAGAACCGCGCGCCCCGTGCGCCACAACCTACGCCGACATGCGAACCTATCTTTCTGCGGCGATCCTCGCCTCCAGCCTGCTTGCAGGCTGCTCCTTCGACTCCATCGTTGGCGTGGTCGATCCCTATCGCATCGATGTGCGTCAAGGCAATTACGTTGACCAGGAGATGGTATCCCAGCTCAAGCGTGGCATGAGCCGTGATCAGGTCCGCTTCGTGCTTGGCTCGCCCCTGGTGGTCGACATGTTCCGCAAGGACCGCTGGGACTACGTCTACCGTTTCAAGCCCGGTTCTGGCGCCGCTGAACAGCGCGTGATCTCGGTGTTCTTCGTTGATGAACAGCTGCATCACGTCGAAGGCGATGTGGTGGGCGAAGGTGCTACGCCCGCCGCCGCCGTCGAGCGCAGCCGGGTGGTCGAAGTGCCGGCAGCAGTCGACGATTGATTTTTGCGTCCCGTCGATGGCGGGGCGCTGCTTTTTAGGATTTTGGTGATGGCTGACATTGGTGTTGCAATTGCCGGCGCATCCGGCCGCATGGGCAGGATGCTGATCGAGGCCGCGCTGGGGGCTGAAGGCATCACGCTCGCTGCGGCCTTCGATCGTCCCGGAACCGCCTTCATCGGACGTGATGCGGGTGAGATGGCCGGCGTGGTGACCGGCGTTGTCATCGTCGATGATGCACGGGCGGCGATAGCCGCGGCGGATTGCGTGATTGATTTCACTCGCCCGGAGGGCACGCTCGAGCACCTCGCGCTGGCGCGCGAGCTGGGCAAGGCGATGGTCATCGGTACGACCGGATTCGATGCCGGCGGCAAGGCCGAGATTGCGCGCGCCGCCGAGTCGGTGCCGGTGGTGTTCGCACCGAACATGGCGGTAGGGGTCAATGCGGTGTTCAAGCTGCTTGAGGTCGCCGCACGCATCCTGTCCGAGGGTTATGACATCGAGGTCATCGAGGCTCATCACCGCTTCAAGGTGGACGCGCCTTCCGGCACGGCGCTGCGCATGGGAGAGGTGCTGGCGCACGAGCTTGGACGTGATCTCGACACCTGCGCAATCTATGGGCGCGAGGGTTACACCGGCGAGCGCAAGGCGGAAACGATTGGTTTTGCCACGATTCGTGGTGGGGACGTGGTCGGTGATCACACGGCGCTCTTTGCCGGCATCGGCGAGCGTATCGAGATCACGCACAAATCGGGTAGCCGCATGCCCTATGCGCTGGGCTCCCTGAGAGCTGCACGCTTCCTGCAGGGGCGCGGCAGCGGTCTGTTCGACATGCAGGACGTGCTCGGCTTGCGCTGAGGCCGGAGATGGACAAGGCGTTGCGTAGCGAAGAGCGATGCGTGACCCCTGATGGTGCGCAGCCGAAGTGGCGCTGGCAAAGGCCAGGTAGCACGGCGGCACGCGACCGGCGTGCGGCTGCGCTGATTGCGGCGAAGGAGGCCGCCGAGGCTGCGAGCCGGGCCAAAGGCGACTTCCTGGCGAACATGAGTCATGAGATCCGCACGCCCATGAATGGCGTGCTGGGCATGACCAATCTGCTGCTCGATACCGAACTCACGCACGAGCAGCGTGATTACCTGAATACGGTGAAGTCGTCGGCCGAGGCGCTGCTCATCATCATCGATGACATCCTCGACTTCTCCCGCATCGAGGCCGGCCGTCTTGCCCTGGAAGAGGTCGATTTTTCGCCGCTTCAGCTGGTCGCGGACACCTGTCGTGCGCTGGCCTTCAAGGCGCATCAGAAAGGCGTCGAGCTGTTCTTCGCGCTCGCCCCGGAAGTCCCTTCGGTGGTGCGGGGTGATCCCACGCGCCTGCGCCAGGTCCTGATCAATCTGATTGGCAACGCAATCAAATTCACCGAGCGTGGCCAGATCGAGCTTGAGGTGAGGGTGGTCGCGCAGGCGGGCGCCGCCGTCGAGCTCCTCTTCGCTGTGCGCGACAGTGGCTGCGGCATCCCGCCTGACAAGCTCGAAAGCATCTTCGAGGCCTTCACCCAGGCTGACAGTTCGACCACGCGAAGATTCGGTGGAACGGGGCTTGGGCTGACCATCTCGCGACATCTGGTCGGATTGATGCAGGGTCGTATTGAAGTGCGCAGCGAGCCCCTGCAGGGGAGCACCTTTTCAGTGGTGTTGCCGCTCGTGCTTGTCCAGCCCGCGGTTTTTGTCCGCATGTCCTTGCTCGATCAGGCCCACGTACTGATCGCCGCGTGCAATGAAATCCTGGGTCAGCACCTGTGCGACGTGCTCGCGCGTCACGGCGCTCGTGCTCAGCTCGCCTGCAGCGGGGAGGCCGTGGAGGCCGCGCTTGTGGCTGCGCATGAGGACAATGATCCGTTTCACTTTGTCCTCATGGACGCTGACATGCCTGACCCCGGCGGCTTTGCGCTGGCAGAGCGCTTTGCCAGGGAGACGCCCTTCATTGACCGGTTCGTGATGATGATTTCCAGCCATCTGCAGCGCGTCAATACTGCACGCTGTGAGGAGATCGGTTTGCCAGTGCGCTTGTCGAAGCCGTTTGCCGTGGAGGACTTGCTCGGTGCGCTGCAACTCGCCAGTCAGGGGCTGTCAGGCCGGCGGGTGGGGGCAGAGAGCGCCACCGATGTCGCTTTCGAACTGGCGCCCCCGCTGGCGTTGGACGAGGCGAGTGCACAGGCGCAGAGCACTGCTCTCGCCGTTCTGGTGGTGGAGGACAATCCGGTCAATCAGACCGTTGCCAGGCGTATTCTCGAAAAGGCGGGTCATCATGTGACCATCGCCAACAACGGCGCGGAGGCGCTTGAGGCCTTCGATTCCAGGCACTTCGACCTCATCCTGATGGATGTGCAGATGCCCGTGATGGGCGGCATCGATGCAACGCAGGCTATCCGTGCACGCGAGGCCAGGCGCAGCTGGGTCATTCAGGGGGACTGGCGACCGACGGCGATCATTGCAATGACCGCGCATGCGATGGCCGGTGACCGCGAGCGCTGCCTCGAGGCCGGAATGGATGACTACGTTTCCAAGCCGATCGATGTCAACGCCTTGTTCGCAGCGATTGATCGTGTTCTCGGTCGCCCTGCACTCGATGACAGCGATGGTGATGTCAGCCTGCTCGAGATGGGAGAGGGCGACCGTCGCCAGATCGCAAATCTGGACGAGGCGCGCGCCATGTTCGACGGCGACGAGGACGTCGTGCAGCAGTTATTGGCGCTCTTCTTCCGCGATTTCGATCGCACCATCACCGATCTGCAGCGCGCATCGGCTGCACAGGATTACAAGCGCCTGGCCGAATTGTCCCATGCGCTCAAGGGTTCGGTGGGCTTGTTTGGTGCGCAACGCGCTACGGAGGCGGCAAAAACACTGGAACAGATGGCCAGAAGCGCTGACCCCGCCGCCGCGACCACGCAAGCGACGAAGCTCAGCGGTGAGCTGAAATTACTCGCTCAGGCCTTGCATCAGCATGAGAAAAAGCACTGAGAACCAATCCGCAGCCACGCAGGCGTCCCCGCGCAGGCGGAGCGTGCATGCCTGAGCCGGCCTTGCAGAGCGTGTTGAAGGTTTGCCATCGAACGCTCGAAAATATACAATCCGACGGTTTATCCAGCGGGATTGACCCAGGGGGCGGTCCCGCTTTTTTGCACGTTTCGGGGCGCGAATTCTCGTTAGTCCCTGATCTTAAAGCTGAATTCAGGAGTTTCTCGTGAGTGCATACCCGTCCGCCCTTCTTGCGCTTACCGACGGGACGGTCTTCCACGGCAAGGGCATCGGTGCGGTAGGCAGCACGGTTGGCGAGGTGGTGTTCAATACCTCGATGTCCGGTTATCAGGAAATCCTGACTGACCCGAGCTATTCGCGCCAGATCGTCACGCTGACCTACCCCCACATCGGCAATACCGGTGTCAATACCGAAGACGTCGAGTCCTCTCGGGTGCATGCCGCAGGGCTGGTCATACGCGACCTGCCCATCCTGCCGTCGAACTTTCGCATGACTCAGCGTCTTGATGCCTACCTCAAGACGGAAGGCGTCGTTGCCATCGCCGGGCTTGATACGCGCAAGCTCACCCGCCTGCTGCGCGAAAAAGGCGCACAAGCCGGCTGCATCGTGACCGCCGCCGAAGGTGAAGTCCTCAATGCCGAGTCGGCGATCGCCCAGGCTCGATCCTTTCCGGGTCTGAGCGGCATGGACCTGGCGCAGGTCGTCACTGCTGCCCAGGCCTATGACTGGACGCAGACCGAGTGGCGGCTGGGTGAAGGCTATGGCGAGCAGCACACGCCGCGCTTTCATGTCGTCGCCTACGATTTCGGCATCAAGTACAACATCTTGCGCATGCTCGCCGAGCGCGGTTGTCGCCTCACCGTAGTGCCGGCGCAAACGCCCGCACGTGACGTGCTGGCACTCAAGCCCGACGGCGTGTTCCTGTCCAACGGACCGGGCGACCCCGAGCCCTGCGACTACGCCATCGAGGCCATCCGCGAAATCCTTGGTGCACGCATCCCGACCTTCGGTATCTGCCTGGGCCACCAGTTGCTGGCGCTGGCCTCCGGCATGAAGACGATTAAGATGGGTTCGGGCCACCATGGCGCGAACCACCCGGTCAAGGACCTCGAAACCGGCAACGTGCTGATCACCAGTCAGAATCATGGTTTTGCGGTCGACGCGTCGACCCTGCCGGGCAACCTGCGCGTAACGCACGTATCGCTTTTCGACGGCACCAATCAGGGCATCGCCCGCACCGACGTACCGGCCTTCTCCTTCCAGGGGCATCCGGAGACGAGCCCCGGTCCGCGCGACGTGGCCTACCTGTTCGATCGCTTCATTGAGTTGATGGAAGCGGCCAAGACCAAGTAATACGGCATCCGGCACGCACAAGCCTGCCGTCACTGTTCGACTCCGGCGCACAAGGCCGGGTCAAGGAATCATCGAGGCAAGACAATGCCGAAACGCACCGACATAAAGAGCATCCTCATCATTGGCGCGGGTCCGATCGTCATCGGCCAGGCCTGCGAGTTCGACTACTCCGGCGCACAGGCCTGCAAGGCCCTGCGCGAAGAAGGCTACAAGGTCATCCTGGTCAACTCGAACCCGGCGACCATCATGACCGACCCGGAAACCGCCGACGTCACCTACATCGAGCCCATCACCTGGCAGGTGGTTGAGCGCATCATCGACAAGGAACGTCCGGACGCCATCCTGCCGACCATGGGCGGGCAGACTGCGCTGAACTGCGCACTCGACCTGGGTCGCCACGGTGTGCTGGAAAAATACAAGGTTGAGTTGATCGGTGCCTCCGAAGTCGCCATCGACATGGCAGAAGATCGCCTGAAGTTCAAGGACGCGATGACCCGGATCGGCCTTGGTTCGGCGCGCTCAGGCATCGCTCACAGCATGGAAGAGGCGCTTCAGGTTCAGGGCAGCATCGGTTTTCCGGCCATCATCCGTCCCAGTTTCACCCTGGGTGGCTCGGGTGGCGGCATCGCCTACAACATGGAAGAGTTCCACGAGATCTGCAAGCGCGGTCTCGAAGCCAGTCCGACCAATGAGTTGTTGATTGAAGAGTCGCTGCTGGGCTGGAAAGAATTCGAGATGGAGGTCGTGCGCGATCGTGCCGACAACTGCATCATCGTGTGTTCGATCGAGAACCTTGATCCGATGGGCGTGCATACCGGCGACTCGATCACCGTGGCCCCGGCGCAGACCCTGACCGACAAGGAATATCAGATCATGCGCAACGCCTCGATCGCGGTGTTGCGCGAGATCGGTGTTGAGACGGGTGGCTCGAACGTGCAGTTCGCGATCAACCCGGTCGATGGTCGCATGATCGTCATCGAGATGAACCCGCGCGTTTCGCGCTCGTCGGCGCTGGCATCCAAGGCGACCGGCTTCCCGATCGCAAAGGTCGCGGCCAAGCTTGCGGTGGGCTATACGCTGGACGAACTGAAGAACGACATCACCGGCGGTGCCACGCCGGCCTCGTTCGAGCCTTCGATCGACTACGTCGTCACCAAGATTCCGCGCTTTGCCTTCGAGAAGTTTCCGCAAGCCAACGACCGCCTCACCACGCAGATGAAGTCGGTGGGTGAGGTGATGGCGATCGGGCGCACCTTCCAGGAATCTTTCCAGAAAGCCTTGCGGGGTCTCGAAGTCGGCGTCTATGGGCTCGATGAGATCGAGGCCGACAGTTCGGATCTCGAGCACGAACTGGCGAGTGCCGGCCCGGAACGCATCTGGTACGTTGGTCAGGCCTTCCGCGAGGGCATGAGCCAGGAGCAGGTGTTCAACCTGACCAAGATCGATCCGTGGTTCCTGGCCCAGATCGAGGATATCGTGCTCTCCGAGAAGGCACTCGCCGGCCGCTCCTTGAAAGCCTTGCAGGCAGCCGAGTTGCGCGAGCTCAAGCGCAAGGGCTTCTCTGACCGCCGTCTCGCCAAGCTGCTCAACACCGACGAAACCGCAATGCGCCTGCATCGCCATGCCCTTGGTGTGCGTCCTGTGTTCAAGCGCGTGGATACCTGCGCGGCAGAGTTTGCCACCTCGACCGCGTACATGTATTCGAGCTACGAGGATGAGTGCGAAGCCCAGCCGAGCGACAGAAAGAAGATCATGGTTCTGGGTGGCGGCCCGAACCGGATCGGGCAGGGTATCGAGTTCGACTACTGCTGCGTCCATGCCGCGCTCGCGCTGCGCGAAGACGGCTACGAGACCATCATGGTCAACTGCAACCCCGAGACCGTGTCCACCGACTACGACACTTCAGACCGCCTGTATTTCGAGTCGATCACGCTTGAGGATATTCTCGAGATCGTCCATGTCGAGAAGCCGGTCGGGGTGATCGTGCAGTTTGGCGGCCAGACCCCGCTCAAGCGTGCGAAGGCGCTGGAAGCGAATGGCGTTCCCATCATTGGTACCTCGCCGGACATGATCGACGCCGCCGAGGATCGCGAACGTTTCCAGAAGCTGTTGATGGATCTGGGTCTGCGCCAGCCGCCCAACCGCACCGCGCGCACGCCCGAAGAGGCCGTGCGCCTGGCAGCCGAGATCGGCTATCCGCTGGTGGTGAGGCCGTCCTATGTTCTGGGCGGGCGGGCGATGGAGATCGTGCATGAGCAAAAGGATCTCGAGCGTTACATGCGTGAGGCAGTCAAGGTCTCCAATGAGTCGCCGGTGCTGCTCGACCGTTTCCTCAACGATGCGACCGAAGTCGACGTCGATGCCCTGTCCGACGGCAAGCAGGTGATCATCGGCGGCATCATGGAACACATCGAACAGGCGGGGGTGCACTCGGGCGACTCCGCCTGCTCGCTGCCGCCCTACACGCTGTCGGCCAAGCTGCAGGACGAACTGCGGCGCCAGACCGAAGCGATGGCACGCGCACTGAATGTCTGCGGTCTGATGAACGTGCAGTTCGCGATTCAGGGCGAAGGCGACAACGCGGTGGTCTATGTGCTGGAAGTGAATCCGCGTGCTTCGCGCACCGTGCCCTTTGTCTCCAAGGCCTGCTCGCTGCAGCTGGCCAAGGTGGCGGCACGTTGCATGGCAGGTCAGAGTCTGGCGAGCCAGGGCGTGACCAGCGAGATCATCCCGCCTTACTACTCGGTCAAGGAGGCCGTGTTCCCCTTCGTCAAGTTCCCGGGCGTGGATACCATTCTCGGCCCTGAGATGAAGTCCACCGGCGAGGTGATGGGGGTGGGCCGCAGCTTTGCCGAAGCCTTCGTCAAGAGCCAGATCGGCGCCGGTGTGCGCCTGCCGAGCTCGGGCACCGCATTCATCAGCGTCAAGCTGAGCGATCGTCCAGTGGCCATCGAGGTGGCCAAGGATCTGCATGAGCTCGGCTTCACGCTGGTCGCGACGCGCGGCACGGCATCGGTGATCGAGGCGGCGGGGATCCCCGTGGCGGTGGTCAACAAGGTCAATGAAGGGCGTCCGCACATCGTCGACATGATCAAGAACGGGGAGATATCGCTGGTGATCAATACCGTGGAGGAGAAGCGTCAGGCGGTCACTGATTCGCGCTCCATCCGCACCAGTGCGCTGGTGGCCAAACTGACGATCTTTACCACCATCGAAGGCGCGCGCGCAGCCTGCATGGGCATGCGCCAGATGGCCGACGGTCTCGACGTGTACTCCTTGCAGGCCTTGCACGCCGAGCTGAAGGGTATGGCATGAACAAGACGCCGCTGACCGTGACCGGTGCCGAGCGCTTGCGTGATGAGCTTCATCGCTTGAAGACCGTGGAGCGTCCGAACGTCATTGCCGCAATCGCCGAGGCCCGGTCGCATGGCGACTTGTCCGAAAACGCCGAGTACGATGCGGCCAAGGAACGCCAGGGCTTCATTGAAGGCCGCATCATGGAGGTTGAGGGCAAACTGTCGAACGCTCAGATCATCGACCCCCAGCTGCTTGATGCCGATGGTCGCTGCGTGTTCGCATCAACCGTCGAGCTCGAGGACCTGGATACAGGGCAGGTGGTCACTTACCAGATCGTCGGCGAGGATGAGGCGGACATCAAGGAGGGCAAGATTTCCGTGAGCTCGCCGATTGCGCGCGCCTTGATCGGCAAGTACGCGGGTGATGTTACCGAGGTGCAGGCGCCGGGCGGCGTGCGTGAATTCGAGATTCTGGACGTGCGCTACGTCTGAGCATCGCAGCCCGCTGCCCTGTTGAGGGCGCTACGGAAGGGCGGTCTGCGGACCGCCCTGCGTGTTAATGTGGCGGGCTTGCTTCAGCGACCACGATTTCCGCTGTTGGGGTTGCGGCCGCGCGGGGCTGAGCTTCGTGCCGGCGGGCGACGGGATTCGGCGTTGGCCTTTGCCAGCGCAGCGCGACGTGCGGCCGTTGCGAATGCTGAGGCCGATTTTGCAGTGGATGCCTTGGCTGTTGGCTTGTGTGCGGCGTGGGTCGGGCTTTTCTCTTCTTCGCGGCGCTCACGCCACACGACCAGGATGTTGCCGATGTGTTGAACCGCGGCGGCGGCGAGGGTTTCGCACAGTTCATTCATCAGGGTTTCGCGCTGTTCGCGCTCGCTGCCCTGAACCTTGACCTTGATGAGCTCGTGGGCCTGAAGCGCACGCTCGATCTCGGCCACGACGGCAGGGGTGAGGCCGTTGCCGGCAATCGTGACAACGGGGTTGAGGTGGTGGGCTCGCGCACGCAAATCGCGGCGTTGAACCGGGGTGAGTTCGGTCATTGAATCTCTCTGGATGCTTGAAGCTTAGGACCGCGGATTCTACTCCGATTACTAAAGGCGGACTTCTTCCAAGTCGATGAAAAAGAACAAGACAAATCGGGCCTGGGTGCATGATCACCTCAATGACCCCTATGTCCAGCGCGCTCGAGCCGAGGGCTATCGCGCGCGCGCGGCCTACAAATTGCTGGAGATTGACGAGCGTGACCACCTGCTCAAGCCAGGCGCCGTGGTCGTTGATCTGGGCTCGACCCCGGGCTCGTGGTGTCAGGTGGCGATCAGGCGTTGTGGGGCGAAGGGAAGGGTGTTTGCACTCGATATCTTGCCGATGGAGGAAGTGGCCGGCGTGGATTTCCTCCATGGCGACTTCTGTGATGATGCGGTGCTGGCCGAGCTTGAGTCGCGCCTTGAAGGCGCACGGGTTGACCTTGTGCTGTCCGATATGGCGCCCAACCTCTCGGGTGTGGCAGCAGTGGACCAGGCGCGCTCTGTGCACCTGTGCGAGTTGGCGCTGGATTTTGCCGTGCGCCACCTCAAGCCGGAAGGACAGTTCCTGGTCAAGATGTTTCAGGGCGAAGGCTTCATGGAATACCGCAAGCAGATGGAGGCCGCATTTGCGTCCGTCCAGGTGCGCAAGCCCAAGGCGTCCCGTGATCGCAGCGCAGAGGTCTATGTGCTGGGTAAAGGGCCGCGCGCACTGCAGTAAGGCGTCGGTTTGTCCAATCCGATCGTGGCTCGCGGTTTGCCCGCGGGAACGTTCGGCACTAGAATCGGTCAGTCGCGTACACGGCCAAAATGGCTTTTGAGGAACAGACAGTTGAATAATCTATTCAAAAACCTCGCGATCTGGATGGTCATCGGTGTCGTGCTGATGACTGTGTTCAACCAGTTCAACACGCGTCAAGTCGCGCCCAGCACGATGGAGTACTCCCAGTTTCTGGAAGAGGCCAAGGCGGGGCGTATCACCAAGGCGACGGTGGATGGTCGCTTGTTGCGCGCAGTGACCCAGGAAGGGCGTTCGATCACGGTGTATACGCCTGGAGTGCAGGACATCTGGATGGTGTCCGACCTGATGCGTTACGGGGTGCAGATCAATGCGACCAAGCCCGAGGAGGAGCAGTCCTTCCTCGCGAGCATCTTCGTGTCCTGGTTTCCGATGTTGCTGCTGATTGGCGTCTGGGTCTTCTTCATGCGCCAGATGCAGGGTGGCGGCAAAGGGGGTGCGTTCTCGTTCGGCAAGAGCAAGGCACGCATGCTCGATGAGTCCACCAACACCGTGACCTTCGCCGATGTCGCCGGTTGCGATGAGGCCAAGGAAGAGCTGGTCGAGATCGTCGAATTTCTGCGCGACCCGTCCAAGTTTCAGAAACTGGGAGGGCGTATTCCCAAGGGCGTGCTGATGGTCGGTTCGCCCGGCACGGGCAAGACCTTGCTCGCCAAGGCGATTGCGGGCGAGGCCAAGGTGCCGTTCTACTCGATTTCCGGCTCGGACTTCGTCGAGATGTTCGTGGGTGTTGGCGCTGCCCGTGTGCGTGACATGTTCGAGCAGGCGAAGAAGCAGGCGCCTTGCATCATCTTCATCGATGAGATCGACGCGGTCGGGCGCCAGCGTGGCGCTGGCATGGGGGGCGGTAATGATGAGCGCGAGCAGACCCTGAACCAGCTCCTCGTCGAGATGGACGGTTTTGAAGGCCAGACCGGTGTGATCGTGATTGCTGCGACCAACCGCCCGGACGTGCTTGATCCCGCGCTGTTGCGCCCTGGGCGCTTCGATCGCCAGGTCGTGGTTTCCTTGCCCGACATTCGTGGGCGTGAGCAGATTCTCAAGGTGCACATGCGTAAGGTGCCGGTTGCACCCGATGTCGAACCGCATGTCCTGGCGCGGGGCACCCCCGGTTTTTCGGGCGCTGATCTTGCGAACCTGGTGAACGAGGCGGCGCTGTTTGCCGCGCGTTCCAACAAGCGCCTGGTTGATATGGAAGACTTCGAGCGCGCCAAGGACAAGATCATGATGGGCGCGGAGCGCCGTTCAGTGGTCATGCCCGAGGAGGAGCGTCGCAACACCGCTTACCATGAGTCCGGCCACGCGGTGGTGGCCCGTCTCCTCGATAAGACCGACCCTGTGCACAAGGTCACCATCATTCCGCGCGGTCGTGCCCTGGGCGTAACGATGCAGTTGCCGACCGAGGATCGCTACAGCCAGGACCGCGATCGCTTGTTGCAGACGATCACCGTCCTGTTCGGTGGCCGGATCGCGGAAGAAATCTTCATGAAGCAGATGACCACCGGCGCCTCCAACGACTTCGCGCGCGCAACCGATCTTGCCCGCCGCATGGTTACTCAGTGGGGAATGTCGGACAGCCTTGGGCCCATGGTCTATGGCGAGGAGGAAGGGGAGATCTTCCTCGGCCGTCAGGTGACGACTCATCGCAATATGTCAGAGGCCACGATGCAGAAGGTCGACGGCGAGATCCGTCGCATCATCGATCAGCAGTACAGCCTCGCGCGCCGCCTGCTGCAGGAGAACAGCGACAAGGTTGAAGCAATGACCGCGGCGTTGCTCGAGTGGGAGACGCTTGACGCCGATCAGGTGAACGACATCATGGACGGCCGTCCGCCGCGTGCGCCCAAGCCTGTTTCAGTGCCGCCCAGTCGTCCCCGGGATGATGCGCCGGGTGCAGCGCCGACAGCGCCTGCGCCAGTGGCCTGAACGCTGTAAATCATTGATTCATCAACCTGGCGGGCCGGTTCATCCGGCCCGTTTTTAATCGTGAACCGGTATGTCAACCTTCCAGTGTGGGCGTTTTCGTCTCGATCTTTCAAGCCCGAAGGTGATGGCGATCATCAACCTCACCGCCGACTCCTTTGCGGGCGACGGCTTGCATGGTGATCTGACGGAGGCCGTTCGGCGCGCCGAATGCGCTCTTGAGCAGGGCGCGCACATGCTCGATGTCGGCGCGGAGTCCACGCGGCCGGGGGCGCACGCGGTGTCGCCGGCGCAGGAGTTGGAGCGTGTGCTGGGCTTCATTGAGCGCACGCGCGACTGGAAGGTGCCGCTCTCCATCGACACTCAAAAACCCGAGGTGATGGCGGCTGCACTGGCCGCAGGTGCGGACATGATCAACGACATCAATGCGTTTCGCGCGCCGGGTGCGATCGAGGCAGTCGCCGCCAGTAATGCCGGCCTGTGTGTCATGCACATGCAGGGTGAGCCGCGCACGATGCAGGACAATCCGCGCTATGTCGACGTGCTTGCAGAGGTGGAGCGGTTTCTTGACGCGCGCGTCCGTGCCCTGGAGATGGCTGGGGTCGCGCGCGATCGAATCGTGCTTGACCCCGGTTTTGGATTTGGTAAGCGAACCGAGCACAACTATGCCCTGCTGCGTGAGCTCAAGCGTTTTGGCGCCGACGGGCTTGCGGTGCTTGCAGGTATGTCACGCAAGTCCATGCTCGGGGCAGTGAGCGGACGTGCGGTTGATGAGCGCATGCCGGCCAGCGTGGCGGCAGCGCTGATCGCGGTGCAGCGCGGTGCGGGAATCGTGCGCGTACACGATGTTGGCCCCACCCTTGATGCACTCAAGGTGTGGCAGGCGGTGTGTGGCGACGGCCGCGCAGCGTGACGCTTCCAGTGTCATAATCCGTGCTTTGCGATTGAGCTGGAGCGATGATGGGGCGCAAGTATTTCGGGACGGATGGTGTGCGAGGCAAGGTTGGGGACAGTCCGATCACGCCGGAATTCGTGATGCGCTTGGGCTACGCTGCTGGCGTCACCCTTGTCGCACGCGAGAAGCTTCCGGCCGGTGAGCATCCGGCTGTCCTTATCGGCAAGGACACGCGGATATCCGGCTACATGCTCGAGGCAGCGCTCCAGGCCGGGTTCGCTGCAGCGGGTGTCGATGTGATGCTCGCGGGCCCCATTCCAACCCCGGCGGTTGCTTACCTGACGCGGGCGCTGCGGCTGCAGGCAGGGGTGGTGATCTCAGCGTCACATAACCCATTTTATGATAATGGTATAAAATTTTTTTCGGCAAGCGGAACGAAGCTGCCCGACGCACTTGAGGCTGAGATCGAGGCGCACCTGGATGAGCCCATGGGTTGCGTCGACTCAGCCCGACTGGGCAAGGTGCGGCGCATCAGCGATTCGGCCGGCCGCTATATCGAATTCTGCAAGAGCACTTTTCCTAATGAGCTGGACCTGCGCGGCATGCGCATTGCCCTGGACTGCGCCCATGGCGCGGCCTACCAGATCGCACCGAGCGTGTTTCACGAGTTGGGCGCCGAGGTGCTGGCCGTCGGGGTGGAGCCAAACGGACTCAACATCAATGACGAGGTCGGCGCCACGCGGCCAGAGCATCTGCGCCAGGCGGTACTCGCCCAGGGGGCGGATCTGGGGATCGCACTCGATGGCGATGCCGATCGTCTGATCATGGTCGACCATCGTGGAGAGATCTACGATGGTGACAAATTGCTCTATGTGATCGCCGCGGCGCGCCAGTCCGAGGGCAGGCTCGATGGCGTGGTGGGCACGCTGATGAGCAACCTTGGTTTCGAGCACGCCATCGGGCGCTTGGGTGCCTCCTTTGCACGCGCCAAGGTCGGCGATCGCTACGTGCTGGAACTGCTTCACGAGTACGGCTGGACGCTGGGCGGAGAAAACTCCGGTCACATCATCTGCCTCGACTGCCACAGCACCGGAGACGGAATTGTCTCAGCGTTGCAAGTGCTCGCAGCGCTCAAGAAGCAGGCCATCACCCTTGCCGATGCCTGCAAGGATCTGGTGTTCTACCCACAAAAGCTCGTCAATGTAAGGCTGCCCGCCGGCTTCGACTGGCGAGCCGACGCTAGTATCGCGGCAGCGCAGGCGAGAGCTGAGCAGGCCCTGGGTGAGAGCGGCCGGGTGCTGCTGCGACCCTCAGGGACCGAGCCGCTGCTGCGGGTGATGGTCGAGGGGCGTGATCTCACGCTCGTCGAGCAGCTCGCCCGTGACATCTCGGACGTCGTGCAGGACGCGGTCGCGTAACGGGCCCTCCGCATGATGCATGCGCGTCTGGCGCCGGCTCGTTGGGCAGGGGCGCGCACCTCGACTTCGTGCTCGAACGTCCCGAACCTCAGGCTCGCATGCGTTCAAATTTGCTGGGTCGCAAAGAGGGGTCTATAATTTTGCGGTTAAGCTATCAGAGCGAGCGGTTAGTTTCATGAAAAAGATCGTCGCCGGAAATTGGAAGATGCACGGTAGTCTGGTCTCCAATGCCAAGTTACTGTCCGGTATGACTGACGTGCCCGGGGTCGAGGTTGTGCTCTGCGTTCCCTATCCTTATCTTGAGCAGCTCAGGCAGCGTCCCGCTGGACTCGCGCTGGGCGCTCAGGATGTCAGCGAATATGCGCAAGGAGCCTATACCGGCGAGGTCAGTGCGGCGATGCTGGTCGATTTCGGCTGCCGTTACGTCATCGTGGGGCACTCCGAGCGCCGCGCGTTGTTTGGCGATGATGACATGAGTGTTGCGCGCAAGGCGAAGGCTGCGCTCGCTACCGGGCTCGTTCCCATCGTCTGCGTCGGCGAGACCTTGGACGAGCGCGACGCGGGTCTGGTGCATGCAGTCATTGCACGCCAGCTGTCGGCTGTGCTTCAGCTGCTTGGCAGTCAGGCGCTGGGTGGGGTGGTGCTGGCCTATGAGCCCATTTGGGCAATTGGTACGGGGCGCTCGGCAAGCGCTGCGCAGGCCGAAGAAGTGCATGCCGGCATTCGGGCCTGGTTGCTTGCACACGGAGTGCAGGCGGCCAGTATTCGCATCCTCTATGGGGGGAGTGTGAAGCCGGAGAATGCTGCGGAGTTGTTTTCCATGCCGAGCGTGGACGGCGGTCTGGTCGGTGGTGCATCGCTTGTAGCCGATGATTTCATGGCTATCTGCCGCGCAGCGGCCACAGCATGATCTTTCAACGAAGTGTTTTTTAGGGTTTGTGATGGGTGACTATCTTTTTTCTCTCGTGCTGACTGTTCACGTGCTCGTCGGGCTTGGTGTGATCGGCCTCGTTCTTGTGCAGCACGGAAAAGGGGCTGACATGGGTGCTGCGTTCGGGAGCGGGTCCTCGGGTAGTCTGTTCGGTTCCTCGGGCTCGGCGAACTTCCTCAGTCGCACTACAGCCGTCCTTGCGACGGCTTTCTTCCTGACTAGCCTCGGTTTGAGCTACCTCGCCAGCAACAAGCCGGCAGCGCCTTCGAGCGTCATGGAGGGTTTGCAGACGGCCCCTCTTCCTGGTGCTGTACCTGATGTGCCTGTGGTGCCTGCGGACGACTCCAAGGCCCAGTCGATTCCGAAATAAATGCGTGCGTGGCTGTTTGCGCGCCGCAAAAAAAGTCGTATAATTATGTGGCTTTGAAACGAAGCGCCGACGTGGTGAAATTGGTAGACACGCTATCTTGAGGGGGTAGTGGCGAAAGCCGTATGAGTTCGAGTCTCATCGTCGGCACCAGATGACGGAGAACGCCCGCTTCAGCGGGCGTTTCCATGCAGAGCAAACAAAACAATAATGATCGGCTGAAGCCTGTCGATTTAACAGGGGGTTCCTGAACATGCTGGAAAGTTATTTTCCTGTCTTGATGTTCATGCTCGTTGGCCTGGCTGTCGGTGTCGTTCCCATAGTTCTGGGGCGAGTTCTTGCCCCTTATAATCCCGACAGTGAAAAGCTATCTCCGTACGAATGCGGATTCGAGGCGTTTGAAGATGCCCGAATGAAATTCGACGTCAAATATTATCTGATCGCCATTCTTTTCATCCTGTTCGATCTGGAAATAGCCTTCCTGTTTCCCTGGGCGACTGTCTTTCAAGAGTTCATTGCCGCCGGCGAGCACGCTTGGTTTGTATTTGGATCGGTAATGGTATTTCTTGCCGTTCTGGTTATCGGCTACATCGTCGAGTGGAAAAACGGCGCACTCGATTGGGAGTAAGGAATGAGCATTGAGGGTGTCTTCCGCGAGGGGTTTGTCACCACTTCGCTCGATGCGGTGATCAATTGGACGCGTACAGGCTCTTTGTGGCCGATGACTTTCGGTCTGGCCTGTTGCGCGGTCGAAATGATTCACGCTGGCTGTGCGCGTTACGATCTGGATCGCTTCGGTGTGATATTCCGGCCCAGTCCGCGGCACTCCGACCTGATGATCGTGGCCGGAACCTTGTGCAACAAGATGGCCCCCGCCTTGCGCAAAGTCTATGACCAGATGCCCGAGCCGCGCTGGGTGATCTCGATGGGATCCTGCGCCAATGGTGGAGGTTATTACCACTACTCCTATTCGGTTGTGCGAGGTTGTGATCGCATCGTGCCGGTCGACGTTTATGTGCCGGGCTGCCCGCCTACGGCCGAAGCGCTGATCTACGGCATTCTCCAGTTGCAAAACAAGATCAAGCGCACGACTACGATTGCGCGCTGACGGATGCTCCAGACATGAGTGCAAAGCTTGAACGCCTGAGCCAGACCTTGCGCAACGTATTCGGCGAAACGCTGCAGAGTTTGGTGCTCGACTGTGGCGAGGTCACCATCGAGGTTACTGCCGCAGATTACCTGAAGGTTGCGCGCACCCTTCGGGATCACGTCGATCTGCATTTCGAACAGTTGGTCGATATTTCCGGCCTCGACTTTTCGACCTATGGTAATTCGCCCTGGAAGGGAAAGCGCTTCGCGTCTGCGGCTCACCTGCTCTCGGTACGCCACAATTGGCGCGTCCGTTTGCGTGCATTTGCTGATGATGATGCCTTTCCGGTGCTGGATTCGGTGTGTGACGTCTGGCCAAGTGCAAACTGGAACGAGCGTGAGGCCTTCGATCTGTATGGCATCATGTATGTCGGCCATCCGGATCTGCGCCGTATTCTCACCGATTACGGTTTCGTCGGACATCCCTTCCGCAAGGATTTTCCGGTCTCGGGCTATGTTGAAATGCGCTACGACCCGGAGCAGGGAAGGGTGGTCTATCAGCCTGTGACGATCGAGCCGCGCGAGAATACACCGCGAATCGTGCGCGAAGAGAACTACGGGGACGTCGGTCATGGCTGAGATTCGAAATTACACGATCAACTTTGGTCCTCAGCATCCATCTGCACATGGTGTATTGAGAATGGTCCTGGAACTCGACGGTGAAGTCGTCGAGCGTGCCGACCCTCATATCGGCCTCCTTCATCGTGGGACCGAAAAGCTTGCCGAGACGCGTACCTGGGTGCAGTCAGTCCCATACATGGATCGCCTCGACTATGTATCGATGATGTGCAACGAGCACGCCTACTGCATGGCGATCGAGCGCCTGCTCGGTGTGCAGGTGCCTGAGCGTGCTCAGTACATCCGCGTGATGTTCGATGAAGTCACCCGCATCCTCAATCACCTTCTGAATATCGGCACTCACGGTCTCGACATCGGTGCGATGACCATGGTGTTGTACACCTTCCGCGAGCGCGAAGACCTCATGGACGTTTATGAGGCCGTGTCGGGGGCGCGAATGCATGCGGCGTATTACAGGCCCGGTGGCGTTTATCGCGATCTGCCCGACCGCATGCCGAAGTATGAAGTCAACAAGTTTCGCAACGACAAGGTGGTGCGTGATCTGAACGCTGCGCGCGATGGTTCGCTGCTCGATTTTCTTGAGGACTTTACAAACCGGTTTCCGGCGTATTGCGATGAATACGAGACGCTGCTGACCGATAACCGTATCTGGAAGCAGCGCACGGTTGGTATCGGTGTGGTTTCACCAGAGCAGGCGCTTGCCTGGGGTTTTACCGGTCCGATGCTGCGTGGTTCCGGGGTGGCCTGGGACCTGCGCAAGAAGCAGCCCTACGAAGTGTACGACCGCATGGACTTCGATATCCCCATCGGCAAGAACGGCGATTGCTACGACCGCTATCTGTGCCGCATGGAAGAAATGCGCCAGTCCAACCGCATCATCAAACAGTGCATCGACTGGTTGCGTAAAAATCCAGGCCCGGTGATTACCGACAACCATAAAGTGGCGCCGCCCTCGCGCGAGGACATGAAAGCCAACATGGAAGAGCTGATTCACCACTTCAAGCTCTTTACCGAAGGTATTCACGTCCCCAAAGGCGAGGCTTATGCGGCGATCGAGCATCCTAAGGGTGAGTTCGGCGTCTATGCCGTATCCGATGGGGCCAACAAGCCTTATCGCCTGAAGTTGCGCGCGCCAGGTTTTGCACATCTGGCAGCGATGGACGACATGGCACGCGGTCACATGATTGCGGACGTTGTCGCCATCATCGGCACGATGGATGTCGTGTTTGGCGAGATCGACCGTTGAGGTCGGTTCAATTCCCGCGATGCGGGCGTGTGATCGGCTAACGAGAGTTGGCAAGCTATCCGGAAGATCAAGACGAAATGCTCAGCCAGGAATCATTGCACCAGATCGATCGAGAGATCGCCAAGTACCCCTCCGATCAAAAGCAGTCCGCCGTCATGGCAGCGCTGCGGATCGCCCAGATAGAAAAGGGCTGGCTGCCCAAGGATCTCATCGAGTTCGTGGCCAACTATCTTGAAATGGCGCCGATCGCAGCGTTCGAGGTCGCGAGCTTCTACAACATGTACGACCTCGAACCCGTCGGGCGCCACAAGATCACGGTGTGCACCAATCTTCCCTGTGCGCTGTCGGGAGGCGTTCACGCCGCAGATTACGTAAAGCAAAAGCTCGGGATTGACTTCAACGAGACCACCGCCGACGGCAAGTTCACGCTCAAGGAGGGTGAATGCATGGGAGCCTGTGGCGATGCGCCGGTGTTGCTGGTGAACAATCATCAGATGTGCAGCTGGATGACCACAGAAAAAATCGACCTGATGCTGGCGGACTTGGACAAGAAATGAGTACGCAAGGAATGATTCTCGCCGGCTGTGACGGTGACCGCGCCTGGCGGCTACAGGACTACGTTGCGCGCGGCGGTTATTCGGCGCTGAAGAAGATCATTGCCGAGAAGGTTTCGCAAGACGCGATCATTGCCGAGTTGAAGACTTCGGTGCTGCGTGGCCGTGGTGGTGCGGGCTTCCCGACTGGCCTGAAGTGGAGCTTCATGCCGCGATCGTTTCCAGGTGAGAAGTATCTTGCCTGCAACTCCGACGAGGGCGAGCCTGGAACCTTCAAGGATCGCGATATCCTGCGCTACAACCCGCACAGCGTTATCGAAGGGATGACGATCGCGGCCTACGCGATGGGCGCCGCCCGTGGTTACAACTACATTCATGGTGAAATCTTCGATGTGTATCTGCGCTTCGAAGAGGCGCTCGCTGAAGCTCGTGAAGCCGGCCTGCTTGGACAGAACGTTCTAGGGTCGGAGTTCTCCTTCGAGCTGTTCGCACACCATGGCTATGGCGCTTACATCTGCGGCGAAGAAACAGCCCTGCTCGAGTCGATCGAAGGCAAGAAGGGGCAGCCGCGCTTCAAGCCCCCGTTTCCGGCGAGTTACGGCCTTTACGGCAAGCCGACGACGATCAACAACACTGAAACATTCGCATCGGTCCCGTTCATCATGAACATGGGCGGTGAGACCTTCCTTGAGCTCGGCAAACCCAACAATGGCGGAATGAAGCTTTTCTCGGTGTCCGGGCACGTCAATCGGCCGGGTAACTACGAGGTCCCGCTTGGCACGCCCTTCGCCGAAGTGCTGGAGATGGCGGGTGGGATGCGCGGAGGACGCAAGCTGAAGGCGGTGATCCCCGGGGGGTCCTCCTCGCCGGTCATCCCCGCCAGCGTGATGATGGATTGCACGATGGATTACGACTCCATCTCGAAGGCCGGCTCCATGCTCGGTTCGGGCGCCGTCATCGTGATGGACGAGACAACCTGCATGGTGAAGGCGCTTGAGCGCCTGTCGTATTTCTACTTCGAAGAGTCTTGCGGCCAGTGCACGCCTTGTCGCGAGGGCACGGGGTGGCTGTATCGCGTGGTTCACCGCATCGAGAACGGGCTTGGACGTCCGGATGACCTCGAGCTGTTGAATTCGGTTACTGCCAACATCATGGGCCGCACGATTTGTGCCTTGGGTGACGCTGCGGCAATGCCGGTGCAGAGCTTCGTCAAGCACTTTGGCAGCGAGTTCGAATACCACATTGAAAACAAGAAATGCCTGGTGCCGCCTGAAGTGCAGCGCGCCGGCAGTCAAATCTACGTGAGCCCGTCATGCTAGAGATCGAAATCGACGGCAAGCAGATCCAGGTCAATGACGGCAGCACCGTGATGGACGCTGCTGCTGCTGCCGGTACGTACATTCCGCACTTCTGCTACCACAAGAAGCTGTCCATCGCGGCCAACTGTCGCATGTGCCTGGTGCAAGTGGAGAAGGCGCCCAAGCCGCTGCCTGCCTGCGCAACGCCGGTGACCAATGGCATGAAGGTGTGGACGCACTCGGAGTTGGCGGTGAAGGCTCAGAAGGGCGTGATGGAGTTTCTCCTCATCAACCACCCTCTGGATTGCCCGATCTGCGACCAGGGTGGCGAGTGTCAGTTGCAGGACCTCGCAGTCGGCTATGGCGCCTCGGGTTCGCGCTATCAGGAAGAAAAGCGGGTCGTGTTCAACAAGAACCTCGGCTCTCTGGTGGCAACCGACATGACGCGCTGCATCCACTGCACGCGCTGTGTCCGCTTCACCACTGAAATTGCGGGTGAAATGGAGCTTGGGCAGGCATTCCGTGGTGAGTTCGCGGAGATCATGCCTTTCATCGAAAAGACGGTGGACTCCGAGTTGTCGGGCAACATCATCGACCTCTGTCCCGTGGGAGCGCTGACCTCCAAGCCCTTCCGCTTCGCTGCGCGCACGTGGGAGTTGTCCCGTCGCAGGACGGTGAGCCCGCATGATGCACTTGGTTCCAATCTTATCGTTCAGACCAAGCACGACGTCGTCAAGCGTGTGCTGCCGTTCGAGAACGAGGAGATCAACGAATGCTGGCTGTCCGACAAGGACCGTTTCTCCTATGAGGCGCTCAACAGCGACGAGCGCCTGAGCGCGCCGATGATCAAGCAAGGTGGGGAGTGGCAGCGGGTCGACTGGCAGAGCGCACTCGAATTCGTTGCCACCGGCTTGCGTGGAATTGCGAAGGATCACGGTGGTGCGTCGATCGGGATGCTGGCGTCCCCGCACTCGACGCTTGAAGAGCTGTATCTGCTGCAGAAGCTGGCGCGCGGCCTCGAGTCGCAGAACGTCGATTTTCGCTTGCGTCAGGTGGACTTCCGTGCCGACGGCAAGCGTGCAGGCGCACCGTGGCTGGGCATGCCGATCGCAGGCGTGAAGGACTTGAACCGATTGTTGGTGATCGGCAGTTTCCTTCGCAAGGATGCGCCCCTGCTCGCGCAGCGGGTGCGTCAGGCGGCCAAGAAGGGACTGCAGGTCAGCGCAATTGGCCCGAATGCCGAGGACTGGCTGTTACCGGTCAAGCATCGCGCGCTTGTCGCCCCCTCGTCCATGGTTGCGACGCTTGCCCAAGTGCTTGCCGCTCTTGTGGCGGAAAAAGGCCTTGAGCCATCCCCTGCGCTGGCGGGGAAGTTGCCCGAGCACATCGAAGATGAGGCGCGTGCCATTGCGCTGAGCCTGGCCTCGGGTCGTCAGGTCGCGGTCTGGCTGGGCAATCTGGCTGTGCAGCATGGTCGTGGGAGTGAGCTCCAGACCCTGGCGCAGGAAATCGCGCGTCTGACCGGAGGCAGTTTCGGTTTCATCGGCGAGGCGGCAAACAGTGTTGGCGGCTATCTGGCGGGTGCCATCCCGGGCGCAGACGGTCTCAATGCGGCAGCGATGATCGAGCAGGCACGCAAGGCCTATGTCGTGATGGGCGCGGAGCCTGCGTTCGATTTTGCGAATCCGTCGGCGACAACTGCCGCCATGCAGACGGCGCAACTGGTGGTGGGACTGACAGCCTTCGATTCGGCCTCTCTGCGTGGCGTGGCTGACGTGATGTTGCCGATTGCACCCTTTTCCGAGACTTCAGGCACCTATGTGAACTGTGAGGGGCGTGCGCAGAGTTTCGTTGCCGTCGCTCGGCCTCAGGGCGAGACGCGCCCCGCGTGGAAGGTCCTGCGTGTATTGGGTAACCTTCTCGCTCTGGACGGCTTCTCGCAGTCGGATTCGGAGGCGGTGCGGGATGAGATTCTGAGTGCTGATTTTGCCTCGCAGCTCAACAACGGAGTCGAGGGTGTTGTGGTGTCAATAGCCACCGCTTCGTCGGCCGCGCTTGAACGCGTGACCGATGTCCCCATCCACTTTTCCGATCCGCTCGTGCGACGCGCTGAGGCGCTACAGAAAACACGCGATGCGGCGGCACCAAGCGCTCGCATTTCACCGGCCACCATGGAAGCGCTCGGTGTCGCAGCCGGCGATCGGGTTCGTGTTGCGCAGGGCGCTGCCACTGCGGAGCTCATCGTGCAGGCCGATCCAGGGCTCGCCGCGGGCTGTGTGAGGATTGCAGCTGCGCATGTGTCGACCTCGAAGCTCGGTGGGATGAGTGGTGACCTCAGTGTGGAGCGTGTCTGATGGAAGCGATGCTGCAGCCTGTTGCCGAATTCTTCGGCCCGACCTGGACAGCGGTATGGGTCCTGGTCAAGATCATCGCGATCGTTGCGCCACTGATGATAGGGGTGGCCTATCTGACGTATGCCGAGCGCAAGGTCATCGGCTTCATGCAGGGCCGCATCGGCCCTGATCGCGTCGGTCCCTACGGACTGCTCCAGCCGATGGCTGACGGCCTGAAGCTGCTGTTGAAGGAAGTCATCGTTCCGAGTAGCTCGAGCAAGAGCCTGTTCATCCTCGGCCCCATCCTCGCGATTGCGCCATCGCTTGCGGCATGGGCGGTGATCCCGTTCGACGATGGCCTTGTGCTCGCAAACATCAACGCCGGCTTGCTTTTCATCCTCGCCATCACTGCGCTCGAAGTGTACGGGGTGATCATCGCGGGTTGGGCCTCAAACTCCAAGTATCCCTTCCTGGGTGCGATGCGGGCCGCGGCACAGATGGTCTCGTACGAAGTGTCGATGGGTTTTGCGCTCATCTGTGTGCTGTTGATCTCAGCCAGCCTCAATCTTTCGGATATTGTCCTGTCGCAGGGGCAGGGTCGGTTTGCGGAAATGGGTCTCGGTTTCCTGTCCTGGAATTGGCTGCCTCTGCTGCCCATGTTCGTCGTGTATCTGATCTCGGGTATCGCGGAAACCAACCGGGCGCCCTTCGACGTGGTGGAAGGCGAGGCCGAGGTGGTTGCAGGACACATGGTCGAGTATTCGGGAATGACGTTCGCAATGTTCTTCCTCGCCGAATACGCAAACATGTTCCTGGTTTCGGCAATGACTTCGCTGCTGTTCCTTGGCGGTTGGCTGTCGCCCGTGGGTTTCCTGCCTGATGGTTTTCATTGGCTTGCCCTGAAGACGGCTGCAATGTTGTTCGTCTTTCTCTGGGCACGTGCGACCTTTCCGCGTTTCCGTTATGACCAAATCATGCGACTGGGCTGGAAGGTATTCATCCCGGTGACCTTGGTGTGGGTGTTTGTGGTGGCCGCATGGTTGATGTCGCCGCTGTCGATCTGGAGTTGAGAAGACCATGGGTGCCAAGGATTACATCGGCAGTCTGTTCCTGAAGGAACTGCTCAAGGGTATGGCCCTCACCGGGCGGTATTTCTTCCAGCGCAAGATCACGATTTACTTTCCTGAGGAAAAGACGCCGCAGAGCAACCGTTTCCGTGGTTTGCATGCCTTGCGCCGCTATCCGAATGGCGAGGAGCGCTGTATCGCCTGTAAGCTGTGCGAGGCCGTGTGCCCGGCGTTGGCGATCACGATCGAGTCAGAGCAGCGCGATGATGGTTCACGCCGGACGAGTCGCTACGACATCGATCTGACCAAGTGCATTTTCTGTGGTTTCTGTGAAGAAGCCTGTCCGGTTGACGCAATTGTAGAGACACGGGTGTTTGAGTATCACGGCGAGCAACGGGGTGATCTCTACTACACCAAGCAGATGCTGCTGGCAGTCGGGGATCGCCAAGAGGCACAGATCGCAGCTGATCGTGAGCAGGACGCAAAGTACCGCTAAGGGAGGGCGCTTCTAGCGCCATTAGCCAGGAATATGGAATTCAAAACCTTCATCTTCTACTTTCTCGCCGTGATCATGGTTTTCGCGGCGCTGAGGGTGATTACCTCGAGAAATCCGGTCCAGGCCGCATTGTTCCTCGTGCTCACCTTCTTCAATGCTGCGGGCATTTGGCTGCTGCTCAATGCCGAGTTCCTCGCCATGACGCTGGTTCTGGTGTACGTCGGTGCAGTGATGGTCTTGTTCCTTTTCGTAGTGATGATGCTCGACATCAACCTCGATCGTATACGTCAAGGTTTCTGGAGTTATCTGCCTGTGGGTGCGCTGATCGGCATCCTCCTGCTGCTTGAAATGGTGATGGTGCTCGGCGGGTCTTATTTTGGCCTCGATGCAATGCCCGTCCCGCCGGCCGCGAGTCAGGGGTACAGCAACACACGCGAACTTGGGCGCGTGCTTTACACCGACTACGTTTATGCGTTTGAACTCGCTTCGCTGGTATTGCTGGTGGCAATGGTGTCAGCGGTGACCCTTACGCTGCGCAAGCGCAAGGGCATCCGGTACATGGCTCCGGCCGACCAGGTGGCGGTAAGGCGTGAAGATCGCGTCGAACTGGTCAAGATGCAGTCCGAGAACGAAGCCTGAAACAGTACGCGAACAAAAAAACACGCCAGCCTTGCATCGGCGTGATCAGGGAGTCATAGATGCCTTCGCTTTCCCATTACCTCATCCTGGGCGCGATCCTGTTCGCGATCAGCGTGGTCGGAATCTTCCTCAATCGGAAGAACCTGATCGTGCTGTTGATGGCCATCGAGCTCATGCTGCTCGCGGTGAATATGAACTTCATCGCGTTCTCGCATTTTCTCGGCGATATCGCCGGCCAGGTTTTCGTTTTCTTCATTCTCACGGTTGCTGCGGCTGAAGCCGCCATCGGCCTCGCGATCCTGATTGTCATGTTCCGTAACATGCGCACGATCCACGTGGATGATCTGGACAGGCTCAAGGGTTAAGGAAGCGTCACGATGATGGACATGCAGACTCTCTATCTCCTAGTGCCGCTGGCGCCGCTTGCAGGGGCGATCCTGGCTGGACTTTTTGGCAAGACCATTGGTCGAACCGGTTCTCACATCGTCACCATTCTCGGTGTTGCGGTCGCCTTGCTGGCTTCACTGGTCATCTACCAGGACGTTCAGGCCGGGAACACCTTTGACGGTCCGGTCTATACCTGGCTGGTCGCTGGAGGCATCAGCTTCGAGGTGGGCTTCCTGATCGACTCGTTGACGGTGATGATGATGCTGGTGGTGACCTTCGTGTCGCTGATGGTGCACATCTACACCGTCGGCTACATGTCCGAGGATCCGGGCTATCAGCGCTTCTTCAGCTATATCTCGTTGTTCACCTTCTCCATGCTGATGCTGGTGATGGCCAACAACTTCATGCAGCTGTTTTTTGGCTGGGAGGCGGTGGGCCTGGTCTCCTACCTGCTGATTGGCTTCTGGTATGACCGCCCTACAGCGATCTACGCCAACCTCAAGGCCTTCCTTGTAAACCGCGTGGGGGACTTCGGTTTCCTGCTTGGAATCGGGCTGATCGCTGCCTACGCGGGGAGCGTCAATTACGCCGAGGTGTTTGCCAAGGCTGGCGAACTCGCCACGCAGGAGATGGCGGTCACGGGTTGGTCCCTGATCACCGCGATCTGTATCTGCCTGTTCGTGGGTGCAATGGGCAAGTCGGCCCAGATCCCGCTTCACGTGTGGCTTCCTGACTCGATGGAAGGCCCGACCCCGATTTCGGCGCTGATCCACGCCGCGACCATGGTGACCGCGGGCATCTTCATGGTGGCGCGCATGTCGCCCCTGTTCGAGCTGTCCGATACGGCCCTGTCCTTCGTGCTGGTGATTGGCGCAACGACAGCGTTGTTCATGGGCTTCCTGGGCATCGTGCAGGACGACATCAAGCGCGTGGTGGCGTATTCAACCCTGTCGCAGCTGGGCTACATGACCGTCGCACTTGGGGTGTCGGCTTATTCGGCAGCGGTGTTTCATCTGATGACGCACGCCTTCTTCAAGGCGCTGCTGTTCTTGGCCGCCGGTTCGGTGATCATCGGCATGCATCACGAACAGAACATCCGCAAGATGGGTGGGCTGTGGAAGCATATGCCGATCACCTGGATCACATCCTTGCTCGGCTCCCTGGCCTTGATCGGCTTCCCTTTCTTCTCAGGTTTCTATTCCAAGGATTCGATCATCGAGGCGGTGCACGCATCGACCATTCCGGGTGCTGGATACGCGCTGGTGTGCGTCCTGCTGGGTGTTTTCGTCACTGCGTTCTATTCTTTCCGGATGTATTTCCTGGTCTTCCACGGCAAGGAGAACTTCGGCAGCGCGGACAGCACTCCTCACGGCGCTGCGCACGAAGAAGAGGATCACGGACATGATCCGCACCATGGTCTGGCGCCGGGCGAGAAGCCTCACGAGTCGCCCTGGGTGGTCACGCTGCCGCTCGTCCTGCTTGCGATCCCTTCGGTCGTGATCGGTTTCATCACGATTGAACCGATGTTGTTCGGAGACTGGTTCACGGGTGTGATCTTCGTTGCTGACAACCACGTCGGACTCAAGGAACTCGCAGCCAGTTTCCATGGCGCAGCGGGCATGGCGATGCACGGTCTGCAAACGGCACCGTTCTGGTTGGCGATCAGCGGTGTGGTGCTTGCCTGGTTCTTCTATCTCGTGCGGCCCGGTATTCCGGTGGCGATCCAGCGCACCTTCAAGCCGATCCATAGCCTGCTCGAGAACAAGTATTTCTTCGATCGCTTCAACGAAATCGTGTTCTCGGGTGGTGCTCGTCTGCTCGGCAAGGGGCTCTGGAAGTTTGGTGATCAAGGTCTTATCGATGGCATTGCAGTGAATGGCACGGCCAGGTTGGTGGCCTGGATTGCGCAGATGTCGCGCCTGTTCCAGACCGGCCACCTTTATCAGTACGCCTTCACCATGATCATCGGCGTGTTCGTGCTCCTTACCTTCTGGTTCAACCGTGGGTGAGCAGGTCGCGCAGTGAAGAAATACATAACAAGACGGACCGCGCCGCTCGCGGCGCACTGAACGGAAAGCAACGATGACGGACATTCCTCTCCTCAGTCTGGCGATCTGGGTACCGATTATCGGTGGCCTGCTGGTCCTCGCGACCGGCTCGGATCGTAATGCCCCGCTGGCGCGGATGCTTGCGTTCGCGGTCGCGGTGGCTGGGTTCGTCGTGACCCTCCCGCTTTACACGGGTTTCGACACCACAACCAGCGCAATGCAGTTCGTCGAAGTGTCGTCCTGGATACCGCGCTTCAACATCAACTACCACCTCGGGGTGGACGGCATCTCGGTGTTGTTCCTGCTTCTCAACGCCTTCATCACCATCATCGTCGTGCTGGCAGGCTGGAAAGTGATCGAGAACAAGGTCGCGCAGTACATGGCGGCCTTCCTGATCATGTCCGGTCTGATGAACGGCATCTTTTCCGCACTCGATGGCGTGCTGTTTTATGTCTTCTTCGAGGCGTCGCTGATTCCGATGTACCTGATCATCGGCGTCTGGGGTGGCCCGAACCGGGTTTATGCCGCGATCAAGTTTTTTCTTTACACGCTGCTCGGCTCGCTGTTGATGTTGATCGTGCTGTTGTACCTGTTCATGCAGTCGGGTGGTAGTTTCTACATCCTGGACTGGCATCAACTGCCCTTGCCGATCGAGCCACAGATCCTCATTTTCCTCGCCTTTCTTGTTGCCTTTGGCGTCAAGGTCCCGATGTGGCCGGTGCATACCTGGTTGCCTGACGCTCACGTCGAGGCGCCAACCGGAGGTTCGGTGGTGCTGGCGGCGATTGCGCTCAAACTTGGTGCTTACGGTTTTCTGCGCTTTTCCATGCCTATCGTGCCCGACGCTGCGCATGAGCTGTCGTGGCTGGTGATCTCGCTGTCCTTGATTGCGGTCGTGTACATCAGTTTCGTCGCCCTCGTGCAGGTCGACATGAAGAAGCTGGTGGCTTACTCATCAATCTCGCACATGGGTTTCGTTACCCTGGGTTTCTTCATCTTCAACCCGCTGGGTGTCGAAGGTGCGATCGTGCAGATGATTTCACACGGCTTCGTGTCGGCTGCGATGTTCCTGTGCATAGGCGTGCTCTATGACCGCGTGCATTCGCGCCAGATTGCTGATTACGGCGGTGTCGTGCATACGATGCCAAAGTTTGCGGCCTTCTTCATGTTGTTCGCGATGGCGAACTCGGGCCTGCCGGCAACTTCGGGTTTCGTGGGCGAGTTCATGGTGGTGCTAGGGGCGGTCAAGTACAACTTCTGGATCGGATTCATCGCGGCAACTTCTTTGATCCTCAGTGCGGCATATTCGCTGTGGATGTACAAACGAGTTGTTTTCGGCAAGGTTGCGAACAAGCAGGTTGCCGAGCTCCACGACATCAATGCGCGCGAGTTCGCCTTTCTGGGCATTCTTGCGGTATGTGTGCTTGCGATGGGTCTGTACCCGTTTCCCTTTACCGAAGTGATGCATACCTCGGTCAACGAACTCCTGCGGCATGTTGCCGTGAGCAAGCTCTGAGCGTCGGGCCACCGAACGCCTCAGGGATACTTAACGGACTGGTCAGAAGATGAACTTTGTCGTCCCCGACTTCTACCCCGCCGCGGCCGAGATCTTCGTCGCCGTGATGGCCTTGGTGACCATGCTTGCGAGCGCCTTTGCACGCAGCATTGCCCGCTCGCTCGCTTACTATGCGACCCAATTCACGCTGATCGCGGCGGCCTTCGTAACGATCTACACGATGCAGGGCGAGCCTGTATACACCTTCAACAATCTCTTCATCAGTGACCTGATGGGAGATTTCCTGAAGCTGATGATCTATTTTTCCACCGCGATCGCTTTGCTCTACGGTCGTGCCTATCTTGCGGACCGCAAGCTCGATAGGCCGGAGTACTACGTCCTCGCGCTGTTGATGACGCTGGGCATGATGGTGATGGTGAGCGCGAACCACATGTTGTCGATGTACATCGGGCTGGAAATGATGTCGCTCGCGCTCTACACCATGGTCGCCTTCGACCGCAATTCGCCGCGATCAACAGAAGCGGCGATGAAGTATTTCGTGCTTGGGGCCCTGGCCTCCGGTCTGCTGCTGTATGGCATGTCAATGATTTACGGCGCCACCGGCTCGCTCGAATTCTCCTCGATTGCCCAGGCGGTGTACAACCAGACCGCGAATCAGATCGTGCTGATGTTCGGCCTGGTGTTTCTGGTCGCTGGCATCTGCTTCAAGCTAGGGGTCGTGCCTTTCCACATGTGGGTTCCGGACGTTTATGAGGGCGCGCCTACGGCGGTCACCCTGATGATCTCCACCGCACCCAAGTTGGCCGCTTTCGCGATGGCGGTGCGCTTGTTGATCTGGGCGCTGTTTGACGTCGCCGAAGAGTGGCAGGGGATGCTGATGATGGTTGCAGTGGCGTCCATTGCGCTCGGCAACCTGGCCGCGATCGCGCAGCAGAACATCAAGCGCATGCTGGCCTATTCCGGCATCTCGCACATGGGTTTCATGCTGCTGGGTTTGCTCGCAGGCGTGGTGGACGGGGATCGACACTTCGCGCTCAATGCCTATAGTTCGGCGATGTTCTACGCGGTTTCTTACGTCATCATGAGTCTTGCCTCTTTCGGCATGCTGATCCTGTTGTCCCGGGCCGGCTTTGAGGCCGAGAACATTGATGATTTCAAGGGGCTCAACAAGCGCAGTCCGTGGTTCGCGCTGATGATGCTTTTCGTCATGTTCTCGATGGCGGGTGTTCCCTTCTTCATCGGCTTTTTCGCCAAGCTCGCAGTGCTTCAGGCGGTGGTGGCGGCAGGCTACTTCTGGCTCGCGGTGGTTGCGGTGCTGCTCTCGGTTGCAGGCGCGTTTTACTACCTGCGGGTCGTGAAGGTGATGTATTTCGATGCGCCGGTTGATGAGTCGCCCATTCAGGCGCCTGCGGAAGTGCGCATCATGTTGTCGGCGAACGGAATTGCAATTGCCGCGCTTGGACTCGCTCCGCAGATGCTGATGTCCTTGTGTGCGTATGCGCTGCTGGGCTCGCTCTGAGCACGGCGGGGGTGTGAGCCGGTCCGGGCGTTGACAAGCACCGCGTCTCAAAAAGTGGAGTCAACCTTGGCCATCGCTTGCGCGATGGCCATTTTTTTTTGAGCTACTGGCATCCGGGCCAGGGCCGCGAGAAATACTTGAAAGCGATCGCTTTGGAGCTTGAAGATGGATGTGCTTGAAGAACTTGAGCTGGCCAGCGAGCAAGTGTTCGATGGCAGCTTGCTCAGTGTCTGGCGTGATCGCGTGCGCTTGCCGGATGGTACTGAGGGCAGGCGCGAATACATACGCCACCCCGGTGCTGTGGTTGTCGTGGCCTTGCTGGGTGATGGTGGGATTCTCTTCGAGCGGCAGTTTCGCTATCCCCTGCGTCGCGCCTTCATCGAACTGCCGGCGGGCAAGATCGACAGCGGAGAGGATATCCTCGACTGCGCCCGGCGCGAGTTGCGTGAAGAGACCGGCTATGAGGCCGCAGAGTGGCGCTACGTTGGAGTGATGCATCCCTGTATCGGCTATTCCGACGAGCGCATCGAGATCTTCCTTGCCAAGGGACTCAGCTACCTTGGACATCAGCGGGATGAGGGGGAGTTTCTGGAGTTGTTGACCTTGACGCGGGAAGAAGTCGAAGGGGCGATACACGCCGGTGAGATTACCGATGGCAAGTCCATCGTCGCGCTCTATCGCTGTCTGCCCCTGATCGGAGTCTGACACTCAGCGGGGCGCGCATCTGCCAGGAGGGCGCTTCTTGTCACGCACTAATCGGTGCTGCTGCGGTAGGGCGCGCGTTCGTTCAACTCGTCCAGATAAAAACTCATGTGCTGGCGCTCGCGGCCGAGGAAGTCGTCAACTGCCGTGCGAAAGCGGGGGTCGGCGATCCAGTGCGCCGAGTGCGTCTTCACCGGCAGGAGACCGCGCGCGACTTTGTGTTCGCCCTGGGCGCCACCCTCGAAGCGCTGCAGCCCATGCGCAATGCAGTGCTCGATCGCCTGGTAGTAGCACAGTTCGAAGTGCAGGAAGGGCAGGGGCTCGACGGCTCCCCAGTAGCGCCCGTACAGCGTTTCTTCGTCGCGCAGGAAGAAGGCGCACGCCACCGGCACGCCGGCACGTGCGGCGACAAGCAGCACGACCTGTTCGGGTCGTGCGCGCGCAAGGCGAAGAAAGAAATCCAGATTCAGGTAGGGCGTTGAGCGGTGCAGGGCGTAGGTGTTTGCATAGCAGCGGTACAGAAAGTGCCAGTCCTCGTGCGTTGCGGTGTGGCCATTAAGCCAGCTCAGGGAGAGCCCGTGCGCGCTTGCGCGTCGCCGCTCCTGGCGGATCTTCTTGCGTTTGTCGTGATTGAGGCTGCCAAGGAAGGCGTCGAAGTCGGCATAGGGTGAGCCGTCCGTGCCGGTGTTGCTCCAGCGGAACTGCACGCCTTCACGCAAGGACAAGCCGTTCTGCTGCAAGGACGCGAGCTCGCGTTCGCCAGGAAAGAGTACATGGAGGGAGGACAGGGCGCTGCTTTCAGCGAGTCTGCTTACCCCGGCCATCAACCGCTCGCGTGCCCGGGGATCCTGCCCGAGTACACGCGGGCCGGGCACGGGCGTGAATGGAATCGCACACAGCCATTTGGGATAGTAATCGAGGCCGTGGCGCTGATAGGCCTCTGCCCATGCCCAGTCGAAAACGTATTCTCCCCAGGAGTGCGTCTTGAGGTAGAGCGGCATCGCAGCGGCCAGGCGTCCGTCCGTCCACAGCGTTGCGTGGCGGGGTGTCCAGCCGCTGGCCTCACCTACGCAGCCGCTGGCCTCCAGTGCGTGCAGGTAGGCGTGGTGCAGGCACGGGGTGGGCGCAGGGGGTAGCAGTGCATCCCAATCCTGAGGGGCGATGTCCGCGATCGAGCCGAGCAGCCTGAATTCATCGGGACTGGTCATGAGCGAAACTTGAATGACTTGGATGCGTGCCGCACGGGGGTGTCGCCTCATTATTGTGCAGTGCGAAGATACGCTGCGGCGGCAGCCACTTGCAAGCCTTGTCCCCTGCTTATCCACAGTCTTGCACACCCCGTGTGTGGGTTTAATTGCCGGCTCGCGTGTGATGCGACGCAAGGATCGCGAAGCGGTATAGTTTCGCCCCATGAACACGAACTCTCGAACTTCCCTCACCCTGGCCGTCGCACAGCTCAACCTCACCGTGGGCGATGTAGTCGGCAATGCCGACGCCATCATCGCGGCGATCGGCCGTGCTCGCGCCGCGGGCGCTGACTTGCTGCTCACCCCGGAACTGGCCTTGTCGGGCTATCCGCCTGAGGATCTGCTGCTGCGGCCGGACTTCTATCGTGCCTGCGAGCGCGAGACGCAGCGCATTGCGGCGGCCGCCGGCGAGCTCTGCGTCGTGCTGGGGCGCCCGGTCGCGATCGGTGCGGCGCGCTTCAATGCCGCGTCGGTGCTCCGGGGTGGCAAGGTGGAGCGCAGCTATTTCAAGAATCTTCTTCCCAACTACGAGGTCTTTGACGAGGAGCGCTACTTCGAGGCTGGGGTCGATGCCTGTGTGTTCGACCTCAAGGGGCTGCGCCTGGGGGTGAGCATCTGTGCCGATATCTGGGAGCCCGGTCCGGCCGAGGCCGCGCGGGCCGCCGGCGCGCAGGTGCTGCTATCGCTTAACGCATCGCCCTATCACATGAACAAGCACGCGCAGCGCCTGCAGGTACTGCGCGACCGTGTGCGCGAGACCGGCCTGGCAGTGCTCTATTGCAACATGGTGGGTGGTCAGGATGAGCTGGTGTTTGACGGCGGCTCGTTTGCGCTCGACCACGACGGTCGCCTTGGCTATGCCGCCCCTGCGTTCGAGGAGCGTGTCGATATCCTGCGTTTTGATGGTGCCCGCTGGCAGAGCGAACTCAAGGCCGTGCCGCAGGGCCTGGAGGCAGGCGTGTACGAAGCGCTCAAGCTGGGGGTGCGAGATTATCTCGACAAGAATCGTTTTCCGGGCGCGATCATCGGGCTTTCGGGAGGACTGGATTCCGCGCTGACGCTGGCGGTGGCGGTGGATGCGCTCGGTGCCGAGCGAGTCAGGGCGGTGATGATGGCCTCGCCCTATACGGCGCAGATGAGCCTCGACGACTCGCGCGAAATGGTCGCCCGCCTCGGGGTGCGTTACGACGAGATCCCCATCGAGCCTGCAATGCAGGTTTTTGCGCAGCTGCTCGAAGCGCAGTTCGCCGGCTTGCCGGCCGATACCACCGAGGAAAACCTTCAAAGTCGTATCCGCGGCATGATCCTGATGGCCTTGTCGAACAAGACGGGCGCAATCGTGCTGACCACCGGCAACAAGAGCGAGATGGCAACCGGCTACGCTACCTTGTATGGAGACATGGCCGGCGGTTTCGCGGTGCTGAAGGACGTCTACAAGTCGCTCGCATTCCGTCTCGCGCGCTGGCGCAACACCCTTGGCCCGGTGATCCCGCAGAACATCATTGATCGACCGCCTTCGGCCGAACTGAAGCACGACCAGACCGACCAGGACAGTCTGCCGCCGTATGAGATGCTCGATGCGATCATCGAAGCCTACATGGAGCGCGATCAGTCTCCGCGCGAGATCATTGCCGCCGGTTTTCCCGAGGCCGAGGTGCGGCGCACTGTATCGATGCTCACACGCAGTGAGTACAAGCGCCGCCAGGCGCCGGTGGGCGTTCGGGTGACGCAGCGTGGTTTCGGCAAGGATTGGCGTTATCCGATAACATCGCGTTATCAAGATGAGTTTTAATGATTACCGCAGGCTTTTGTTGCCGCGGGTGAACATGATCAGGAGAAGTGGATGAAGAAGATCGAGGCGATCGTCAAGCCGTTCAAGCTGGATGAGGTCAGGGAGGCCTTGTCGGAGGTGGGGATCACCGGCCTCACCGTCACCGAAGTGAAGGGTTTCGGCCGCCAGAAGGGGCATACCGAACTCTATCGTGGAGCCGAGTACGTGGTGGACTTCCTGCCCAAGATCAAGGTTGAGGTGGTCGTCACCGATGAGCTGGTCGATGCGGCCGTCGAGGCCATCGTCAAGGCCGCCCACACCGGAAAAATCGGCGATGGCAAGATCTTCATCATGGCGGTGGAGCAGGTGATCCGCATCCGTACCGGTGAGACCAACGAAGCGGCGATCTGATGATTCAGCGCTGGGCGCTGCGCTGCGAGGCGTTTTGTGCGCGCAGCAGCACCAGCAGCGCGCCGCCGCCGCCGTCGTGCGGCCCCGCCTGACAGAAGGCCAGAATCTCTTCGCGCTGCGCCAGCCAGCCGCGTGACAACTGTTTGAGGATGGATACCTTTCCGGGTGATCCATGCCCCTTGCCATGGATCACCCGGATGCAGCGCCTGCCCTGCAGCAAGCTGTCATGCAGGAAGTGCGCGAGCGCGGCGCGCGCCTCGTCGCGTATCAGCCCATGAAGGTCGACCTGTCCCTGCAACACCCAGCGCCCGCGGCGCAGGTCGGTCAATATCCGGCGTGGCAGCCCCGGCCGCAGGAAGGCCGCTTCCTCGCCCATGTCGATCCTGTCCTCAAGGGTCAGCGGCGCGACGAGCGATTCGCTGAGCGCGGCGCGCTCGTCCTCTTCGCGCTTGATCGGGCTGGGCTGAGGCGCGGGGCGGGCGAGTTCGATGCGATTGCGGGTGTCGATCGGGCGCAGCTCACCGACCACTGCGCGAAACAGTTCAGCGCTGTCGGCCAGCTCGGTCTCGGCCGGCAGCACGAGTGCGTCCGGGCGTTGTGCCGGCGCTGCGCGGGACGCAGTCCGGGCTGAGGCGAGGTGTCGCCGCGGGGTACTGAGCTCGATCCGACCCGTGTCGCGCAGCGGCACGACGCCGTCGTAGGCGGCACTGAGAGGGTCGGTGCTGCCCTTGTGCGCAGACGCCTGCTCCATGTCTTCGTCGATCGGCTGGCGCGGACGGGGTACGGGGGCAGGGCGCGGACGTTCGATCTCGACCCGGCCGTGGCTGCGGATCGGCGTACTGGGTCCGACCAATTCACGGAATAGCGCCAGTTCGCTGTCGTGCCCGGTTTGTTGCCCGGCGGGCCGGGGTGAGTCGGCGTGCTTGAGCGCTTCCGTGTCGCTTCGGTCAGCGTCGTGCCGTGTCTGGGGCGGGCTTGACTTGCCGGTGGGTGGCGGTGAGGGCGGCGCTTGTTCTGCTTCCCGTTTCTCCCGCAAGGTTCTGCGCAAGGCGGCGAAAGCACCGCTGCCAGCAGCGGCGGTGCTTTTCGGCTCGCTGCCCCCGGCTGTGCGCGCTTGTGCGCGCTCAGCCGGGCGAGGAACGGGACGCGAACGACGACTCATCGCTGCCTTCAGCCAGCGAGCCCGTCGAGGTAGCGCTCCGCGTCGAGTGCCGCCATGCAGCCGGTGCCCGCCGAGGTCACCGCCTGTCGGTAGATGTAATCCTGCACGTCACCCGCCGCGAACACGCCGGGAATGCTGGTCTGGGTGGCGTTGCCGTGGCGACCCCCGGTGGTGACGATGTAGCCACTGTCCATCTCCAGCTGGCCCTCGAAGATGTCGGTGTTGGGCTTGTGGCCGATGGCGATGAACACGCCTTGCAGCGCTACATCGCGCGTCGCGCCGCTGTTGACATCCTTGATACGCATGCCGGTGACCCCGCTGCTGTCGCCCAGCACCTCGTCCAGGGTCGCGTTGGTCGCGAGCTCGATGCTGCCGGCAGCGACCTTTTCCATCAGCTTGTCGATCATGATCTTTTCGGCGCGAAACTGTTCGCGACGGTGCACCAGGGTGACTTTCTTCGCGATGTTGGAGAGGTAGAGCGCTTCCTCGACCGCGGTGTTGCCGCCACCGATCACTGCCACGTCCTGCTTGCGGTAGAAGAAACCATCGCAGGTTGCGCAGGCGGACACGCCGCGGCCGGAGAACTTCTCTTCCGAGGGCAGGCCGAGGTACTTCGCGGTGGCGCCGGTGGCGATGATCAGGGCGTCGCAGGTGTATTCGCCTGCATCCCCGATCAGACGAAAGGGCTTCTCGGTCAGCTTCACGGTGTGGATGTGATCGGAGATCATCTCGGTGTTGAAGCGCTCGGCGTGCTTCTGAAAACGCGCCATCAGTTCCGGCCCCATCACGCCGTCGGCATCTGCAGGCCAGTTGTCGACTTCGGTCGTGGTCATGAGCTGGCCGCCCTGGGCGATGCCGGTGATCAGCACCGGTGCCAGATTGGCGCGTGCAGCATAGACCGCAGCGCTGTAGCCGGCGGGACCGGAGCCGAGGATGAGCAGGCGGGCGTGTTTGGTGGTCATCGGAGAGCGATCCTGTAAGTGTGCGAACGGAGCCGGGATTATAGCCGAGCCCCTTCGAGCATCGCTGCGATGAGGGTCGTCAGGCGTGGACACGCCCGCAAACCGGGGTGACGGCGTTCGTACCACTGCGATTGATCGCGGGTATTCGTTTACACTGTGAAATAAGTCGTAGACATGCCTGTTTTAATGGATTTTTCGCGGAGTCAGCATGACCAAATCCACCGCAGTATCCGTCATCGCCCTCAAGACCTTCCCGCTGTTTCAGGGGCTTTCCGACGAAGTGCTTGCCAATGTCGCCCGCGTCTCGATGATGCGGCGGATCGCGCGCGGACAGTCGGTGGTCAACGCGGGCGATCGCTCCGATTACGTCTATTTCGTCCTCACTGGCAGCCTCAAGGTGATCGTGAGCGACGAAGACGGCCGTGAGGTCATCCTCTCCATCCTTGGCCAAGGCGAGCTGTTCGGCGAGATGGGCATGTTCGACGAGCAGCCGCGCTCGGCGTCGGTGGTGGCGGTGGTGCCAGCGGATCTGGTGTTGATCGCCAAACAGGATTTTCGCCTGATCATGCGCGAACACTTCGATGTCGCCTGGCGCATCATGTGCAACCTCGCCAGCCGCTTGCGCAACGCTGACCGCAAGATCGAGAGCCTGGCGCTGATGGATGTCTATGGTCGCGTCGCGCGTTTGCTGATCGAGATGTCCGAAGATGTCGGCGGCGAGTCGGTGGTGGTGCGCAAGATATCCAAGCAGGACATCGCCAAGATGATAGGCGCCTCGCGCGAGATGGTGAGCCGTGTGATGAAGGATCTCAGCCAGCAGGGTCTGATCGAGGAGCGGCCGCAGGGGATCGTGCTGTGCGAACGGCTTGGCGAGGCGTGATCTGCCGCGGCCGGGTGCGCTGACACCGGGTCAGGCCCTGCGCTCGTCGTGCCGGGGGCGGGCGCCGGTGCGATGAAGACGGCGAGCCCGGCTTTGTGAGCATGCGCAACGCCGCCGCCGGGGGCTGCGGTGCATCGCTTATAATCGACGCTGTTGTTTCATTCAGGCTGTCCGCCGTCGCCCCATGCTGTCTCGCTCGTCGTCCCGCTCCCAGCCTTTGCCCGAAAAGATTTCGCTACTGCTGCAGGAAGCGCGCTGGCTGATCCTGGGCGTGATGTCCCTTTACGTGGGGCTGATCCTGATCGGTTACAGCAAGGCCGATCCTGGCTGGTCGCACGCGGCTGATGTTGCCCGGGTTGCCAATCCGGGGGGGCGCTTCGGCGCCTGGCTGGCGGATCTGCTGCTTTATCTGTTCGGCGTGTCTTCATGGTGGTGGGTGGTGTTTCTCGGTTACAGCCTGCTGTGGGGTTTCCGTCGCTTGAAGAACCGCCTGACGCTCGATCACCGCTCCTTCGTCTTCGTCCTGCTGGGCTTTGTTTTCGTACTGCTCACCAGCAGCGCGCTGGAGTTCATGCGCTTCCACACGCACGCGGCGGATGTCCCGCTGGCCCCGGGCGGGCTGCTGGGCATGGAGCTCGGCGGGCTGACCCAGCGCTACTTCGGCTTCACCGGCGGCACCTTGTTGCTGCTTGCGCTGATGGCCTCAGGGTTGTCGCTATTTACCGGGGTGTCCTGGCTCGCGGTGGCGGAGCGCGTCGGTCTGTGCGTGGAGCGGGCGGTGTCTACGGTGCTGCAGGGTGCGCAGCGCTGGCGAGAGGGGCGGGCAGAGCGTGGACGCTTGCAGAAACGCGAAACCGTGGTGGAGACTCGCCGTCGCCGCGTCGACAAGGCAGTCGCTGCGCCCTTGCGCATCGAACCGGCAGCAGTCTCGGTGCCAAAGTCCGAACGCGTCGAACGCGAGCGCCAGCAAACCTTGTTCTCCGATGTGACTGAAGGCGTCATCCCGCCGGTGATGCTGCTCGACCCGGCATCGGGCGAGCTTGATCCGCCTTCGGCCGAGGCGCTGGAATCCACTTCGCGCCTGATCGAGACCAAGCTCGCCGAGTTCGGCGTTGAAGTGAAGGTGCTCGCCGCCTATCCAGGGCCGGTGATCACGCGCTACGAAATCGAGCCTGCCACCGGCGTCAAGGGCAGCCAGGTGGTCAACCTGGCGAAGGATCTGTCGCGCGCGCTGTCGCTGGTCTCGGTGCGCATGGTGGAGACGGTGCCGGGCAAGTCGTGCATGGCGCTCGAGTTGCCCAACCCCAGGCGCCAGATGGTGCGCCTGTCGGAGATCATCGGCTCGAAGGTCTATCAGGACATGGCGTCGCCGCTCACGGTCGTGCTGGGCAAGGACATCGGTGGCCATCCGGTGGTGGCCGACCTGGCCAAGATGCCGCACCTGCTGGTGGCCGGCACGACGGGTTCGGGCAAGTCGGTCGGCATCAACGCCATGATCCTGTCACTGCTCTACAAGAGCGAGCCGGACCGCGTGCGCCTGATCATGGTCGACCCGAAGATGCTGGAGTTGTCGATCTACGAAGGCATCCCCCACCTTCTGGCGCCGGTCGTCACCGACATGAAGCACGCCGCCAATGCACTCAACTGGTGCGTGAGCGAGATGGACAAACGCTACAAGCTCATGTCCGCGCTCGGCGTGCGCAACCTGGCGGGCTTCAACAAGGCGGTGGTGGAGGCGCGCAAGGCCGGGGCGCCGCTCACCAACCCGTTCTCGATCACCCCGGACAGCCCCGAGCCGCTCGACACCCTGCCTTACATCGTGGTGGTCGTCGACGAGCTCGCCGACATGATGATGGTGGTGGGCAAGAAGGTGGAAGAGCTGATCGCCCGCCTCGCACAGAAGGCGCGTGCAGCCGGCATTCACCTGATCCTCGCCACCCAGCGCCCCTCGGTGGATGTGATCACCGGCTTGATCAAGGCCAACGTGCCCACGCGCATTTCCTTTCAGGTCTCAAGCAAGATCGATTCGCGCACCATCCTCGATCAGATGGGCGCGGAGACCCTGCTCGGGATGGGCGACATGCTCTATCTGGCACCTGGCACCGGCCTCCCGGTGCGGGTCCATGGCGCCTTCGTCGCTGACGAAGAAGTGCACAAGGTCGTCGACCACCTCAAGCGCATCGGCCCGCCCGACTATGTGGAAGGCATCCTTTCGGCAGCCGAAGACGATCTCGAGGGTGCCCTGGGCGTGGGGGGCGAAGGCGGTGACGAGGAAGCTGACCCGCTTTACGACCAGGCGGTCGAGATCGTGGTCAAGACGCGCCGTCCCTCGATCTCGCTGGTGCAGCGTCACCTGCGTATCGGCTACAACCGCGCCGCCCGCCTGATCGAGCAGATGGAGCGCGCAGGGCTGGTGTCGGCAATGGGCAGCAACGGCAATCGTGATGTCATCGTGCCGGCCAAGGAGAGCGAGTGATGAAGATGGGGTCTTGCGTACGAGCTTCGGCCAGCGCCATGCTGCGTGGCGTGCTGGCGACAGCGCTGATGGCGACCAGCGCCCTGGCGTTTGCGACCGACGGCATCGCGCAGCTGCGCCAGTTCGTGGCGGCCACGCCGAGTGCGGAGGGTGAGTTCGAGCAAACGGTGCTCGCTCAGTCCGGGCGCAAGCCGCAGCAGGCTTCCGGCCATTTTGCCTACGCGCGGCCTGGCCGTTTCAACTGGGAGTACGAGCGCCCCTACCGGCAGATCCTGATCGGTGATGGGGTCAACTTGTGGACCTGGGATCCGGACCTCAACCAGGTGACCGTGCGCGCGATGGGTGACGCGCTGGGCGCCACGCCGGCGGCGATCCTGTTTGGCAGCGGCGAGCTCGACGAGGGTTTCGTGCTCACCGAAGGTGGCAGGGAGGGTGAGCTGGCCTGGGTGGAGGCGCGCCCGCGCCAGGCCGACAGCGGCTTCGAGTCGCTGCGCATCGGCTTGCAGGGCGGTCAGCTGCGGCGCATGGAGATGCGCGACAATTTTGGCCAGACCACCTTGATCCGCTTTACCCGCCTGGCACCGAACCCCCAGCTCGCCACCGACCGTTTCCGCTTCGTGCCGCCGTCCGGTGCGGACGTGATCGGCGACGCTGCGGCGCCTGCGCGCTGAACCACATGCGCTGCTGAAGCCTGTCCTGATGGCGGATCTGTTCGAATCCCTGGCGCCGACGCAGGTGCCGCTGGCCGAACGCATGCGACCGAAGTCGCTCGCGGAGGTGGCCGGGCAGACCCATCTGCTCGGCGCGGGCAAGCCCCTGGCGCTGGCTTTTGCTGCGCGCAAGTCGCATTCGATGATCCTGTGGGGCCCGCCGGGGGTGGGCAAGACCACGCTCGCGCGCTTGATGGCGGAGGGTTTCGATGCCGAGTTCGTCGCCCTGTCCGCAGTTTTTTCGGGCGTCAAGGAGATTCGCGAAGCGATTCAGCAGGCGCAACAGGCAAAGGCCCGCGGTCGTCACACCCTGCTGTTTGTCGATGAGGTGCATCGCTTCAACAAGGCGCAGCAAGATGCCTTCCTGCCCTATGTCGAACAAGGCCTGGTGACCTTCATCGGTGCCACCACCGAGAATCCATCCTTCGAGGTCAATTCAGCCCTGCTCTCGCGTGCGGCGGTGTATGTGCTCGAACCGCTCGACGCCGAGGCGATGACGGCGCTGTTCGAGCGTGCGCAGGCCTTCGCCTGCCCGCAGCTGGGGTTCGACGACGACGCGCGTGCGCGCATGATCGGCTTTGCCGACGGCGACGCGCGACGCTTGATGAATGTGATCGAGCAGGTGCAGGTGGCGGCGCAGACTGCTGCAGTGGAGGCGGTGAGCGCGGACTTCGTCGATGCGGCCTTGTCGCAGAGCCTGCGCCGTTTCGACAAGGGCGGCGAGGCCTTCTACGATCAGATCTCGGCCCTGCACAAGGCGGTGCGCGGCTCGGATCCTGACGCTGCCCTGTACTGGCTGTGCCGCATGCTGGATGGCGGCGCAGACCCGCTCTATCTCGGCCGGCGGCTGATTCGCATGGCGGTGGAAGATATCGGCCTGGCCGATCCGCGCGCGCTCGAGATGAGCTTGAACGCCTGCGCCACCTACGAGCGCCTGGGCTCGCCCGAGGGCGAGCTCGCGCTTGCACAAGCCACGCTTTTCCTTGCCTGCGCTGCCAAGTCGAACGCGGCCTACAAGGCCTACAAGGCCGCGCGCGAGTTCGTCAAGCGCGACGGCTCACGGCCGGTGCCGCTGCATCTGCGCAACGCGCCCACGCGCCTGATGAAGGATCTGGGTTACGGCAAGGCCTACCGCTACGCACATGATGAGCCGCATGCCTATGCGGCGGGCGAGAGCTATCTGCCCGAGGGCGTGGCGACGCCAAACTGGTACCGCCCCACCACGCGCGGCATGGAAGCGCGCATCGGCGAAAAACTCGCCCACCTGCGTGCCCTGGACGAAGCCGCAGGGGGCAAGGCGGGCGGCGCTGGTCGCAGTGCGCGCGCGGATGATCAGTCATGAAGCGGGCGCACACGGATTCGGCCTGTGCTGCCTGCATTTTCCCTTCCCATCCCAAGTCGATGACTCTTTGACGATTCCAGGAAAACCCGATGCTCGACATACAAGTTCTGCGTAACCAGATCGATACCGTTGCCGACCGCCTCGCCAGCCGCGGCATGCAATTGGACAGTGCGCTCTTCATTGAACTCGAGGACGAGCGCAAGCAGTTGCAGACCCGCACTCAGGAGCTGCAGGCCAGGCGCAACACCTTGTCCAAACAGATTGGCATGCTCAAGGCGAAGGGCGAGGACGCCACTGCGGTGCTGAGCGAGGTGGCGCAGCTGGGTGAGGAGCTCAAGGCCTGCGAACAAACGCTGCCGGGCGTGCTCGAGCGCATGAATGACTTCGTCGCCCGTCTGCCCAATCTGCCGCACGAAAGTGTGCCGGTGGGCGTGGATGAGCGTGACAACGTCGAGCAGCGGCGCTGGGGCACGCCGCGTCAATACGATTTCGAGGTGCGCGACCATGTCGACCTGGGCGCACCGCTGGGGCTGGATTTCGAGACCGGCGCCAAGCTGTCGGGCTCGCGTTTCGCCTTTCTGCGCGGACCGGTGGCCCGTCTGCATCGCGCCCTGGCGCAGTTCATGCTCGACACCCACACCCTAGAGCACGGCTATACCGAGTGCTACACGCCTTACATCGTCAACCGCGAGGCCTTGTTCGGTACCGGACAGCTGCCCAAGTTCAAGGAGGATCTGTTCTGGGTGCTGCGCGGCGGTGATGAGGAAGGGCTGGAGCAATATCTGATCCCGACCGCCGAGATCACGCTCACCAACAGCGTGCGCGAGGACGTGCTGGCGCTCGACGCCTTGCCGATCCGCATGACCGCGCACAGCCCCTGCTTTCGTTCAGAGGCGGGCAGCGGCGGGCGCGACGTGCGCGGCATGATCCGCCAGCACCAGTTCGACAAGGTGGAGATGGTGCAGGTGGTCGAGCCTTCCACCAGCTACGACGCGCTCGAGCAGATGGTGGGCCATGCCGAGGCCATCCTGCAAAAGCTCGAACTGCCCTACCGCGTGATCACGCTGTGCACCGGCGATATGGGTTTTTCCGCGACCAAGACCTACGACATAGAGGTGTGGCTGCCGGCGCAGAACACCTTTCGCGAAATATCCAGCTGCTCCAACTGCGAAGCCTTTCAAGCCCGTCGCATGCAGGCGCGCTACAAGAACGCGCAGGGCAAGAATGAGCTGGTGCACACGCTCAATGGCTCGGGTCTGGCGGTGGGGCGGACCTTGGTCGCGGTGCTGGAAAACTGCCAGCAGGCCGATGGCTCGATCCGGATTCCGCAGGCCCTGGTGCCCTACATGGGTGGCGTGGAGCTGCTCGAACCCGCGCTCTGATTGAAGCTCAGCCGGGCGGGCCCAGCCGCAGCTGCGGCGGGCTCAGTGCCGGCTCATAGGGCGCTTCCAGCCCTTCGAGAATGTCGTGAAAGTTGCGCACGTTTTCGGTCATCACCACCGCTTCGCCGCCGCGTGCGGGGCCGGACTTGAGGCGCTGCGCGTATTCGGGCCGTGACATCAGCGGCAGCACCGACTTCATGTCCCACCACGAGTGCTCGTCCTTGCCCAGCCCACGCGCGATTGAACGTGCGCCATTGAGGTGGCCCATGCCCAGGTTGTAGGCCGCGGTCGCCATCCAGGTGCGATCCGGCTCGGCCACCTCGGCGGGCAACTGTTCCATCAGCATGTCGAGGTAGCGTGCTCCGCCCAGGATGCTCTCGCGCGGGTCGAGGCGGTCCTTTACCCCCAGGCGGTCCGCAGTGTCCCCGGTCAGCATCATCATCCCGCGCACGCCGGTGAATGAGGTCGCCTGCGGGTCCCAGTGCGATTCCTGATAGGCGACGGCGGCGAGATAGCGCCAGTCGATGCCGGTGCGCGCCTGGGCCTCATGGAAGAATGCGCGGTAGCGCGGCAGGCGCTCGCGGATGCGCGTGAGGAAGGTGGTGATGGCGGCATCGTCTAGGCGTCGGACGTGGCCAAAGTGGCGATCGGCAAGGCGTGCCAGTCGGCCGCTGGCGCTGAAGGCGGCGATGAAGGCGTCGACCGCGGTGGCCAGACCCTCGTCCTCGGGGGCGAGCGCCCACGCGATGCTGGAGCGCCCGGGCAATTCGTACACGATCTCAAGCTCGGGATGGATGCGCGCCGCGAAGGCGTAGTGCAGACGGTCGGTGGCGACGAGGTCAAGCGCGCCGCGCGCCAGCTCGGCGAGCAGTTTTTCTTCACCGGCCTTGATCGGGAAATGCACGTTGAGCGCGGGCAGGCGCTTGCGGATGGCGCTGATCCTGTCGGCCGGCAGGCTGCCGCGGCGTACGGACACCGTGCGCCCCGCGAGCCGGTCTTCGGTGTTGACCGCAGGCCCGTCGTTGCGGCCGACGATGACGTATTCCACCTCGCGCAGCGGTGCAGACCAGCGCAAGGGCAGGCGCTCGTTTTGACCCAGCCCGGCGGCCGCCATGTGCACCTGGCCATTGATCACCGCATCCAGCGCACGTGCTGCGTCAGGGTAGGGGACGAACTTGACCGGCACACCGAGCGCGTCGCCCAGTGCCAGCAGCAGCTCGTGCTCGAAGCCGCTGGCGTGGCCCTCGTCATCGATGCGGTAGGAGATCGCATCGTGGCGCGTGGCGACCCGCAATTCGCCTTGGCTGCGGTAGTCCGTCACCCGCGGCCTGTCGGTGGGGCCACAGGCATTGAGCAGCAGGCTCAGCGCCAGCAGGCTTGCCAGTGCGAGGCGGTGCGGCAGACGTGACAGCAATCGGGCCATCGTGCATTCCTTGGCCGGACTGCTGCTCAGGCCGGGCGCGGGGCGGTGGGTGCGGCCGTCCAGGCGTGGAAGCTCTCCAGCAGCGAGAGCAAGGCCGGCACGAAGAAAAGCACGAGTATCGCCGAGAATCCAAGCCCGAAGGCAATCGAGGTCGCCATCGGGATCAGGAACTGGGCCTGCAGCGAGCTCTCGAAAAGCAGTGGCGTGAGCCCGCCTATGGTGGTCAGTGAGGTCAGCAGCACCGCGCGCAGGCGGCCGCATGAGGCCCCGACCAGGGCCTCGTTGAGGCCTTGGCCCTGCTCGCGCAGCTCCTTGAACAGGCTGACGAGGATGATGGAGTTGTTGACCACGATGCCGGACAGGCCGAACAGACCGAACAGCGACAGGATGGTGAGCTGTACATCGAGCAGCCAGTGGCCGAAGAGGGCGCCGGCAAGGCCGAGCGGGATGGCCGACATGACCACCAGCGGCCAGCTCCAGGACGAGAACGACCACACCAGCACCAGATAGATGAGGCCGAGGCCAAGGATGATGCCGTTCTTCATGTCTTCCATGGTCTCGCGCTGGTCGGCGGAGCGGCCCTCGAAGCTGAACTCCACCCCATGCCTTTGCGCCAGCCGCGGCAGCGTGTCGCGCGTCAGCTCCGCCTGGATCGCGTTGGCGTTGTTCACCCGTGGATCGACCGCCGCCGACACCTCCACCGCCAGCCGACCTTCGGCGTGGCGCAGGGCCTCGAAGCCGCGGCGTGACTCCCAGCTTGCCACCGTTGCCAGCGGGGCAAAGCGGCCGTCGGGGAGGCTGACGGTGATGCGATCGAAGACGTCGAGGCGGCTGCGTTCGGCACGCGGCAGCATGACGCGCACCTCGAGCTCGTCGCGCCCCACCTGCACGAGCTGCGCGAGACTGCCATCGAAGGCGGCACGCAACTGACGACCCAGGCTTTCAGTGCTCAGGCCGAGGGCTTCGCCCGCCGGGGTGAGGCGGTAGATGAGCTGTTCACGACCGAAGGGCATGTCGTCCTCGGTTTCACTGACACCGGCGATGCTCTTCATGGACTCAGCGAGCTCGAGTGCAGCGGCCTTGAGCCGGTCGGCGTCGTCGCCCATCAGGCGCACGTTCAGGTCGCGTCCAGGCGGGCCGGACTGGCGTGCGGTGAAGGTGAGCATCTCGATGCCGGCCACGGCGCCGAGTTTTTCCCGCCAGGTGGCAAGAAAGCGCTCGTTGCGCACCTCGCGTTCGTCCGAGGGGCTCAGTTCGACCATGATCGCGGCGAGCTGGTCACCGCGTGGCCCGGTGGCGCCGGCGCTGGCAATGGTGCCGCCGAGACGGGATACCGCCGTGCGTACCAGCCCGCCGCCGAGCTCGGACTCCGCCTCGAACAGCGCGCGCTCCAGGTCTTGCAGGAAGGCTGCGGTGTGCGCGCGTGGCGTGCCTGCAACGAAGGTGGCATTGGCATACATCACCTGGCCTTCCGGAGTGGGAAAGAACACAAACCCCAGGCGACCGCCCGCGAGCAGGCCAATGGCGAGGACCATCAGGGCGAGGGTGATGGCAATGGTGGTGGCGCGCCAGCTCAGCGCGCGCTCGACCAGCGGACGAAAGCGCTGATCACGAAAATGCGCAAAGCCGGCATCGAGACGTTGTCTCAGCCTGGAGGTGTGCTGGCCGGCCTTGCCCGCCAGTGCGAGCGTGAGGTGAGCGGGCAGGATGAGGAAGCTCTCGAGCAGCGAGGCCATGATGACCATGATCATCACGAAAGGGATGTCGCCCAGAATGTTGCCGACCACCCCGCCGACCAGCATCAGCGGAATGAAGGCGGCGATGGTGGTGAGCGAGGCGGCCACCACCGGCCACAACATGCGCTGTGCGCCACCGAGCGCGGCCTGCCCCGGGCTTTCGCCCAGGCGGCGATGGGTGTCGGCGTCTTCGCTGACCACGATCGCGTCATCGACGATGATGCCCAGGGCCATGATGAGCGCGAACAGACTCATCATGTTGATCGTGCCACCGAAGAACAGCATCAGCCCCAGGGTGGCGAGGAAAGCGGTGGGTACGCCGATCATGACGCAGAACGCAACCCGCATCGGCAGGAAGAAATACAGCACCGCCACCACCAGCAGCAGCCCTGACAGGCCGTTGTTGACCAATAGTTCGATACGGTCGCGGATGAGCTGCCATTGGGCGTCGAACACCTCCAGACGGATGGAGGCGGGCAGGGTGGGGCGGGTGCTTTCCAGCCAGGTTTCGAGGACCTTCGCGGCCTTGAGCGAGTGTCCGCTTTCGCTGCGCTGGAGCTGCATCTCGACCACCGCGTCGCCGCGCTCGAAGAGGGCGAGCTGGCCCGTGCGGGGCTCACGGCTCAGGGTCGCGATCTCGCCCAGACGCACCACACCTTGCGGGTCGCTGAGGATGGGCAGGGAGGCAAAAGCTTGTGCGCTGCGGCGTTGCTCAAGGCCACGAATTTCGCGTGCGCCGTCGGCCTCGCCGGCGATGCCAGCGGGCACGTCGCGCGCGAACTGGCTGACGCGCTCGCCGATCTGCTGCAGTGAGAGGCCTAGCGTCTCGAGTGCGGCCGCAGGCACCTCGATGGCGATGCGCTCCTCGGGCAAGCCGGTGATATTGACGCGGTCAATGCCGGCGGCGAGCAGCTCGGCTTCGAAGCGGCGTACCCAGGGGCGCAGCTCGTCGACGCTGCTGCCGCGTACCAGCAGGCGCGCGATCGGGTCGTAGCGTGATATGCGGCTGACTTCGGGAGGTTCGGCGTCACGCGGAAGATTGCGGAATTCGTCGACGCGCTGGCGGGCCTGGTCGAGCGCGAGCAAGGCATCGGTGCGCTCGTTCAATTCGAGGGTGATGCTTGCCACCCCTTGCGCCGAGGTCGAGCTCATGCGCTTGAGGCCGTCGACCGTCTTCAGGCGCTCCTCGAGCGGCGCGGTGATGCCGACTTCGATGTCCTCGGCTGACGCGCCACTCCACACCACGCGCACCGAGATCACATCGAGATCGAAGGTGGGGAAGAACTGCACGTTCATGCGCGTGACGCCGATCACCCCAAGCACGAAGGCGAGCAGCATCAACACGTTCGCTGCCACCTTGTGGCCGGCCAGCATGCGCATGAAGCCTGAGTTCATGCTGCGCCCGCGCTGCGTGCGGCGGGCGCCGTCCTGCTCTCGGGCTGGATCACCTCAACCGCGAGACCGTCGATGGCGTGCGGCAGATGGGTCACCATCACCGTGCTGCCGGTGTCCAGCTGCGGCGCGCGCACCAGCAGGCGCACCTCCTCACCCTCGCGGCGCTCTCCGACTCTGCTCACGCGCACGCCGACCAGGCGTTCGTCCTGCACCATGTAGACGCGATCGCCACCGTGCAGTGCCGCGGGTGGAAGGGCAATGACGTCGTCGACCTGTGGGCGTTGCAGCACCGCATTCAGAAACGCCCCTGCCGGCACCGGGTTGCTGTCGACGAGGCGCAGCAGCACCTCCACGCCACGTGCGTCAGCCTCACCCGCGATGCGTTCGAGCTGCGCCAGCACGCGCTGGCTACCGAAGTCGGCCTCGGCGCGCAGCACCTCGCCACGGTGCAGCGCGCTGCGCAACTCCTCCGCATAAATGGCGGGGACGCGGGCACGCAGGAACAGCGCGTCGGACGCGTACAGCGTGAGCAGGGTCTGCCCGGCTTGCACCTGATCGCCTGCCGCAACCTCGACCTTGCCGATGCGGGCGTCGAAGGCAGCGGTGATCTCGCCGCGCTGCGCATCACGGCGCGCTTCCGCCAGCCTGGCCTGCAACTGCGCGAGTCGGGCAGGATGCTCGGCGATGGCCTGCTCGCGCTGGCTCAGCATGAGCTGCACGCGGGCCGCCTCCTCGCGCGCCTGGTCGAAGGCGCTTTCCGCACCCAGGCGCGCATCCTTGAGTTTTTCGAAACGCGCGACCTTGGCCTGCGCCAGGGCCAGCAGCGTCTTCTCCTGGCGCACGGCGTCGACATCGAAGCGCTGGCGGATGTGCTCGCGCTCGACATCGGCTTGCGCCTGCGCGAGGCGTGGCTGGAGGTCGCGCGGATCGAGGCGGGCAAGCACGGTGCCGGCGGTCACGCGGTCTCCGTCACGCGCGTTGAGCTCCAGGATGCGACCGCCCACCGGTGCTGCGGCGCGCACCTGGTCGGGGGCCTCGACACGCCCATAGAGGACGAGGGTGGGCTGGACGGAGGACGTCTGGGCAGTCAGGGCTTCGATCTGCCATACGCGCTCACGAGCTTCAACGGGTGAAGGTGCGGGACGCGTGGCACGTAGCGCTGCAAAGCCGCCAAGGGCGATGAGCAGGATGAAAAGCGGAAGGAAGCGGCGCATGAAGAGCTTGCCTGTCGCCGCGAGGCGGCTGTGGTCTATTAGTGGGTGCTTATTCTACGCATGCGCCTGCGCCTGCGCATGCTGTGCGTCGTGTGCGGCCATCATTCATGGTCGCCGGTCCTGCAGCCAGTTCGCCTCCCAGGCTGCAAGCTCTGGAAAGTAGTCGGACAACTTGCGCTGCAATTCAGTTTCCAGCGCCTCGAGCCGCTCCCGCAGTGAAGCGTCGATTTCACCGACCGTGATCGGTTCAAACTCGATGATGAGGTTGCCGCACGGGCGGCCTGCGCGTGCGGGAAAGCCTTCACCATGAAAACAGACTGAGCGCGCGCTCGCGGTGCCGGCGTCCACCTTCACCGTGCGCTCGCCACCCGGGTGCGGGATGCGCACCTCGCCACCCAGCAGCAGCCGGAGCGCACTGAGGGGGCGCTGCAGCAACAGGTCCCGGCCGCGGCGTGAGTACAGCGCATGGGGGCGTAGCCGGATGTGCAGGTGGAGGTCGCCGGGGCGAGCGACGAACTCGGGATGCGGTTCGCCTTCGCCGGCCAGGCGCAGGCTGTCGCCATCGATCAGGCCGGCGGGCAGACTGAGCGCCAGCCAGCGCTCCACGCTTTGCTTGCCGCTGCCCTCACAGCTTGGGCAGGCTTCAACGCTGCGATAGCCGCGCCCGGCGCAGACCGGGCAGTGCTGCAGACGGTCGCTGCTGCGCACGCGCCCCGTGCCGCGACAGGGGGTGCACAGGCGAGTGAAGCTGAGCTTGACTTCGCCCCTGCCTTCGCAGTGCGTGCAGGGGGCCGACTGGCTCAGCCTGATCTGCTTGCTGCCACCGCTGAAAGCCTCTTCAAACTCAAGCTCCAGTTCCATGAAGCGGTCAGCGCCGCGCACATCAGAGTCGGGTGCAGTGGAACTCGCCGCGCCGTGCCCGGAGGAGGTCGCCGTGTCCTGCTCCGGGGCTGCGGCGCCGTCGGCAGCCGCTGTGCTCAAGGCGTCGAGCAGGCGGTCGTGGGCGCGGCGCAGGGCCTTGAAGTGCTCGGTGGCGACGGGGTCGTCGTTGCGGTCGGGGTGCCAGTGCATCGCCAGACGTCGAAACGCGCGCTTTATGTCGGTCGGGCTCACGCCCGGTTTCAGACCGAGCAGCTTGTACGCGTCGCGCATTTTTTGGCGTCCGCTGGGCGTTGACACGGGGACCCGGTGCGGGTCGTGAGAGGGCTGGAGAGCGCAGGCGGCCCAGTTGCGTGCCTGCATGGTGCGCCGAAAATGCAAAAGGCCCGGTCCGAAGACAGGGCCTTTTGCTTGAATCTGGCGCGCCCGGAAGGATTCGAACCTCCTACCCCCTGGTTCGTAGCCAGGTACTCTATCCAGATGAGCTACGGGCGCAATCTCGAAACATTTAAAGCCCGTTGTCGAAAGGCCTGAAAAGCTGGCGCGCCCGGAAGGATTCGAACCTCCTACCCCCTGGTTCGTAGCCAGGTACTCTATCCAGATGAGCTACGGGCGCTTATTGCTGCACTGCAAAGAGGCGAGATTATAACGACTAATCTTGCTTCTTCAAAGTTGTTTGGCGGAGAGGGTGGGATTCGAACCCACGGTAGGCTTGCACCTACGCCTGATTTCGAGTCAGGTACATTCGACCACTCTGCCACCTCTCCGCTCGAAGGTCGGCATTATAGGGGGTATTCAGTGGATGTAAATGCCTTGTGCCGAACTTTTTACGCGGTCGTGGCCTGGGGGGCCATCTCCTCATAGGCGCGCACGGCCTCGGCCGCATACATCAAGGCCGGACCGCCGCCCATGTAGGTGCATACGGCGAGTGTTTCCATGATCTGCTCGCGACTGGCGCCCAGGCTCAGCAAGGCCTTGATGTGAAAGCCGATGCAGGCGTCGCAACGCTGAGTCACGGCAATCCCGAGCGCGATCAGTTCCTTCTGCAGTTCAGTCAGCGCGCCGTCCTTCAGAGCGCCCTTGGCCATTGCGCCGAAACCCTGCATCGTTTCCGGATTTTCCTTGCGCAGCGTGGCAAGCGCCCTGGAGACGTCGGTGGTGATCTGAACGAAGGACTTGGACATTGATGCAACTCCGTATTTTAGGATTTGCTTATTTTAAGCCGAAATCAATGCGGGTCGGCATCGCCATCATCGATTGGCGCATCCACTGCGTGAATTCGGGATGAGTGCAGCCAGCCCACGCCTGCATCGGGTGGGAAAAGTCAGCACGGCGCGGGCCCGAATGCGATCAATGCGGGCGCTTGTCGCGCTCGATGAGGGCGTAGGCCGAATGGTTGTGAATGGATTCGAAGTTCTCGGACTCGACCACGTAGGCGTCGATGCGGGGCTCGGTGGTGAGCAGCCCGGCGACGTCGCGCACCAGGTCCTCGACGAACTTGGGGTTGTCGTAGGCGCGCTCGGTCACCCACTTCTCGTCCGGACGCTTGAGCAGGCCGAACACTTCGCAGGATGCCTGGCTCTCGACCAGTTGCACCATGTCCTCGATCCACAGGTGATCGTTGAGCACCGCGGTGACGGTGATGTGGGAGCGCTGGTTGTGCGCGCCGCGATCCGAGATTTTCTTCGAGCACGGACACAGGCTGGTCACCGGCACCACGATCTTCATGGTGAACTCGTAGCGGCCGCCGGCGCTGATTTCGCCAATGAAGCTCACTTCATAGTCCATCAGGCTCTGCACCCCGGACACGGGTGCTGATTTGTTGATGAAGTAAGGGAAGCTCATCTCGACATGGCCGGTCTCTGCTTCCAGGCGCTCGACCATTGCGCGCAGCATGGGCTCGAAGGACTCAACCGAGATGTCGCGCTCGTTGGAGTTCAGGATCTCGACGAAGCGCGACATGTGGGTGCCCTTGAAGTCGTGGGGCAGGCCGACGTACATGTTGAAATTGGCGACCGTGTGCTGCACGCCACCGGTCTTGTCGCTGACCTTGACGGGGTGGCGGATCGACTTGATGCCGACCTTGTTGATTGCGATCTGACGCGTGTCCATGCTGCTCTGGACGTCGGGCATGGGCACATCGAAGGGGGGAGTCATGAGCAATTCTCAAGAAAATGCGGCGCAAGGGCGAAGCGTGCGCAAGATGTGCGGACAGGTTGACGGTTAATTGCAACCTGGTTGCGATTGGGTGCACATCTTAGCTTTCCTGACAAAAATGCTCAACTATCGCGCTGATACAGTGCGTTGATGCTGGCGAGAATGCCGGCTTCGTCAAGGCCGACGGAGGCCAGCAACTGCGCCTGATCGCCATGGTCGATGAAGTGATCGGGCAGGCCAAGGCGCAGCATGCGGGGGCGCTGGGCCAGCGTCTCCACCACGCGTGACACTTCGGCGCCGGCGCCGCCGATGACCGCGTTTTCCTCGAGTGTCACCAGCAGCTCGTGGTGCGCTGCGAGTTCGAGCACGAGCGCTTCGTCCAGTGGTTTGATGAAACGCATATTGACCACGGTGGCGTCGAGCGTCTCCCCGACACCTTCGGCAAGGCTGACCATGCTGCCAAAGGCGAGCAGGGCGATACGCGTGCCCTGGCGTCGCACCTGGGCCTTGCCGATGGGCAGCGCACTCATCTTGGCGGCAGGTGCCACGCCGCTGCCGCTGCCGCGTGGATAGCGCACCGCGCTCGGTCCCGCATGCTGGGTCGCCGTGTGCAGCATCTGGCGGCATTCGTTCTCGTCTGCAGGTGCCATCACCACCATGTTGGGGATGCAGCTGAGGTAGGACAGGTCGTAGGCACCATGATGGGTGGCGCCGTCCGCGCCCACCAGGCCGCCACGGTCGATCGCGAACACCACCGGCAGGTTCTGCAGGGCGACATCGTGGATCAGCTGGTCGTAGGCACGCTGCAGGAAGGTGGAGTAGATCGCCACCACTGGCACGAAGCCCTCGCAGGCCAGCGCGGCGGCGAAGGTGACGGCGTGCTGCTCGGCGATGCCGACGTCGAAGTAGCGCTCCGGATGCTCCTGTGCGAAGCGCACCATGCCCGAGCCCTCGCGCATGGCTGGGGTGATGCCGACGATGCGCGCATCAAGCGTGGCCGCGTCGCACAGCCAGTCGCCGAAGACCTGGGTGTAGGTGAGCTTGCCGGCGGTCTTCGCGGTCTGAATGCCGGCGGTGTGGTCGAATTTCGAGACCCCGTGATAGAGGATGGGGTCGGCCTCGGCGAGCTTGTAGCCCTGGCCCTTGCGGGTGATCACATGCAGGAACTGCGGGCCCTTGAGCTTCTTCAGGTTGTTCAGGGTCGGGATCAGGGCGTCGAGGTCATGGCCGTCGATCGGGCCGTAATAGTGGAAGCCGAACTCCTCGAACAGTGTGCCCGGGCTGAGCATGCCCTTCGCGTACTCCTCGACCTTGCGCGCGAGCTCGGCCACCGGCGGCGCAATGCCGAGCACCTTCTCGCCCACGCGCCTTGCGGTGTTATAGGTCGAGCCCGAGAGCATGCGCGCGAGTATCTTGGTCAAGGCACCGACGGGCTGGGAAATCGACATCTCGTTGTCGTTGAGGATCACCAGCAGGTTGATGTCGTTCATGTCGCCGGCGTTGTTCAGCGCCTCGAAGGCCATGCCGGCGGACATTGCGCCATCGCCGATGACGGCGACGGCGTGGCGGTCTTCCTTGCGGCTGCGGGCGGCCACGGCCATGCCCAGCGCAGCCGAAATCGAGGTCGATGAGTGCGCGGTGCCAAAGGTGTCGTATTCGCTCTCGCCGCGCCGCGGAAAGCCCGAGATGCCGCCCCAGTGACGCAGACTGGACATGGCTTCGCGCCGGCCGGTGAGGATCTTGTGGCCATAAGTCTGGTGACCGACATCCCACACGATGCGGTCATGCGGCGTGTTGAAGACGCGATGCAGGGCGATCGTGAGTTCGACCGTGCCCAGGTTCGACGACAGGTGGCCCCCGGTCCTGGAGACGGACTCGATCAGGAAGGCACGCAGTTCATTGGCCAGGGTGTTGAGTTGGCGGCGCTCGAGGGCGCGGAGGTCGGTGGGGGTGCTGATGCGTTCCAGGGTCGGATAGGACATGTGCGGTCCGGTGCAGAGTCGTTATTGTCGTGGGCGTTCGGGTCGTGGACGTCGATGCGCCGGCTTCGATGGTGCGAGTCCGAGCTCAAAAGGCGCGGTGCACGATGTACTCAGCCAGGGATTCGAGGCGCGCGGCTGGGGGGCCGAAGGGCAACAGTGTCGCACGTGCATCGGCCAGCATGTCATCGGCAAGAGCCCTGGCGTGGCTCAGCCCAAGCAGACTCACATAGGTGGGCTTGTCGTTTTTTGCGTCCTTGCCAGCGGTCTTGCCCAGGGTGGCGGTGTCCGCCTCGGCGTCGAGAATGTCGTCCACCACCTGGAACAAGAGCCCCACCACCTTTGCGTAATGGTCCAGGCGCTGTAGTTCTTCGGCATCCAGCGTGCGTCCGGCGCGCGCGCCAAGCAAGACCGAGGCGCGGATGAGGGCGCCCGTCTTGCGGATATGCATGAACTCCAGCTCAGCGCGGCTGGGCTGGGTGCCGACGGCGGCGAGGTCGATGGCCTGGCCACCCGCCATGCCGCGCGAGCCCGAGGCCTGGGCGAGCATTTCAACCATGCTCAGCTGGCTTGCTGCATCGTCGGCCACCGCTGCCTCGACCAGTACCTGGAAGGCGAGTGTTTGCAGCGCGTCGCCGACCAGCAGCGCCGTGGCCTGATCGAATGCGACATGCACGGTGGGCTTGCCGCGGCGCAGCACATCGTTGTCCATGCACGGCATGTCGTCATGGACCAGGGAGTAGGCGTGGATCAACTCCACCGCGCAGGCAACGCGATGCAGGCGCTCGCGTGGCGCGCCGGAGAGCGCGCCGGCGGCATGCACCAGCAGCGGGCGTACGCGCTTGCCGCCGCCAAGCACGGCGTAGCGCATGGCGGCGTGCAAGCGCTGTGGCGCGATGTCGGCCTCAGGCAGCAGTTCTTCGAGTGCGCTTTCGGTGTGCTGCTGGACTTGCCCCATCCATTCCTGGAATGACGGACTTGCGCTCATGTTTCTTTTCCTTCGACGGCGAAATCGACCAGGGCTTCGCCCTCGAGAACCTTTACGCGCTGCTCGGCGCTGGCGAGCGTGCCCTGACAGTAGCGCAACAGGCTGACGCCGCGTTGATAGCGCGCAAGGGCGTCTTCAAGCGCGAGCTTGCCGGATTCCATTTCCTGCACGATGGTTTCCAGTTCGGATACCGCGGCTTCGAAGGACTTGGGAGTGGCGGCCGACTTTGGCATGGATGAGCACCTGGGCGGCAAAGGCGGGAAAATAACCGATCGACCGTGTGGCGGTCAAACTGCGGCTGTCATAGACTAGCTGGTTTATTTTCCGGATTTTCGTCCGTAACTAGGATTCGGGGATGACCGACATCGCTTCCAAGGCGCAGCTGGCGCAGGCGGGTTCGCAGCTGCCTGTTTCGTGGTACTTCGATGAACGTGTTTTCGAGCTGGAGAAAAAGCTCCTCTTCGACGCCGCAGCGGGCTACGTCGGCCATGAGTTGATGGTGCCCGAAGTCGGAAACTACCGCTCCCTCGAATGGCTCGATCATTCCAAGTTGTTGCTGCGTACCGACAGCAGTGTGCATCAGATGGGCGTTGGTGCACTATTAACAAACGCTTATATAACAATGGCCTAGATTCTGAGATTTTGGCATGATTCGCCCCTTTCCCC
>NZ_ATJV01000014.1 GCF_000443165.1 Thauera terpenica 58Eu
CAGACGGCCGGCGACATCCGCCAGTACGGCATGGCCAAGGAGGGGCTGATCGCCCGCCAGTTCATGCTCGGCGTGGTGCAGACCGCCGAAGGGCTGCCGATCTACCACGAGGTGTTCGACGGCAATGCGGCCGAAACCCGCACCTTGTTGCCGACGCTCACCAAGGTGCTCTCGCGTTTCCCGTCGGTGCAGCGCATGGTGCTGGTCGCCGACCGGGGGCTGCTCAGCCTGGATAATCTGGAAGCGCTGAAGGCCGTGCGGCTCGCCAGCGGCAAGCCGCTCGAATTCATCATCGCGGTACCGGGCCGGCGTTACAACGAGTTCATCGACCTGCTCGAACCCTTCCACGC
>NZ_ATJV01000015.1 GCF_000443165.1 Thauera terpenica 58Eu
CAGACGGCCGGCGACATCCGCCAGTACGGCATGGCCAAGGAGGGGCTGATCGCCCGCCAGTTCATGCTCGGCGTGGTGCAGACCGCTGAGGGGCTGCCGATCTACCACGAAGTGTTCGACGGCAACACGGCCGAAACTCGAACCCTGCTGCCGACGCTCACCAAGGTGCTCTCGCGTTTCCCATCGGTGCAACGCATGGTGCTGGTCGCCGACCGGGGGCTGCTCAGCCTGGATAATCTGGAAGCGCTGAAGGCGGTGCGCCTGGCCAGCGGCAAGCCGCTCGAATTCATCATCGCGGTACCGGGCCGGCGTTACAACGAGTTCATCGACCTGCTCGAACCCTTCCACGC
>NZ_ATJV01000016.1 GCF_000443165.1 Thauera terpenica 58Eu
CCTGCGCACGGCTCGGATCGTACTCGAAGAGAATCACCGGTTTGCCCGGCGGGCCGCCGCGCTGCACCCACATCTGACTCTTGCTGGTTGCCGCCCGGCCGGGCTCCTTGAGCACCTGGACCGGGGTCTCGTCCATGTGGATCACGTCGTGTCCGAGCAGCCCGTCGCGCATCAGGTTGGCGATTGGCTGCAGCGCCCGGGCCGTGCCAATCACCCAGCGCGCCAGCGTCTGGCGCGGCACGAGGACACCCGCACGGGCGAGCACGTACTCGAAACGCGCCAGCGGCAGCCCATCGACGTACTTGGTGACGAGCAGCATCGCCAGAAGGTCGTTGCTGGCGTTGCT
>NZ_ATJV01000017.1 GCF_000443165.1 Thauera terpenica 58Eu
ATGAAGCCGAAAAGGACATCATCGGCATTGAGCTCACCACTGCCGACTGGGGTGACAGCGAAGTGTTCCCTGAGCTGCTTGCGCAGATTGATGGTGAGGTAGCCCAAGTCTCGGCCGACGGCGCCTACGATACCGAAAGGTGCCATCGCAGCATTGCCCAACGCGGCGCCCAGGCGGCGATTCCGCCCCGAGACGGCGCAGTCCGATGGGGAGACAATCACCCTCGGGATGCCACCCTGGCAGTGATTGCCGACCGTGGCCGTGACGGCTGGAAAGAAGACAGTGGCTACCATCGGCGCAGCCTTGCCGAGAACATGATGTTTCGCCTCAAGCAACT
>NZ_ATJV01000018.1 GCF_000443165.1 Thauera terpenica 58Eu
CCGACATTATACCCGAACACACTACGTAACTGATTGGTAATGCAGCGCTTTATGCGGTTTTGCAGCCCACAGATCGAAGCCTTCGAGCAGCCACTCGAGCTCCTTCATCGTCAGCACGCAGGTGGCCTCGCCGGCCTCGATGGCAGGCCACGCAAAGCGCTCGGCTTCGAGCCGTTTGTACCAGAGGCAGAAGCCGTTGCGGTGCCAGTACAGGGCCTTGAGTTTGTCGCGGCGCCGGTTGATGAACAGGTACAGCGCATCGCCGAACGGGTTCAGACCCAATTCCTGCTCGACCAGCGCCGACAGCCCGCCGATGGATTTGCGGAAATC
>NZ_ATJV01000019.1 GCF_000443165.1 Thauera terpenica 58Eu
GCCAGCGGCAAGCCGCTCGAATTCATCATCGCGGTACCGGGCCGGCGTTACAACGAGTTCATCGACCTGCTCGAACCCTTCCACGCACAACAGTGCACCGCTGCCACGCAGGAAGTCATCTCGGAGCACGCCTGGAACGATCTGCGGTTGGTCGTTGCGCACGATCCAGTGACAGCGGCCACGAAGACCCAGCAGCGCAACGAGCGTATCGACACGCTGATCCACCAGGCCGAGCAATGGACCGGCAAGCTCACGGAGCAAGACGAAGGCGTCAAGCACCGGGGCCGCAAGCTCTCGGACAGCGGCGCCAAGGCGCGCTTCTACC
>NZ_ATJV01000020.1 GCF_000443165.1 Thauera terpenica 58Eu
CTGCGAAGGGGTGACTCGGCTCGGCTGCTGGGCTCACGCACGCCGCCGCTTTGTCGACGCCAGCAAGGTGCTGCCTGCCGGCAAGCACGGCCGCGCCCACGAAGCGCTGGCCTTGATCGGCAAGCTCTACGCCATCGAGCGGGATGCGCGCGAACTGAACGACGCCGAGCGGCTGGCGCAACGCCAGAGCCGAAGCCGTGCGGTACTCGACGAACTGCGTCGATGGCTCGACCAGATGCTCCCCACCGTACCGCCCACCTCGGTGCTCGGCGGCGCACTGGGCTACCTGCATCGGCAGTGGCCACGCCTGATCCCCTACCTC
>NZ_ATJV01000021.1 GCF_000443165.1 Thauera terpenica 58Eu
CTCGAAGTGTTCGACAGTGGTCGCGGTCGGTAGCGCGCGCAGCGCGTTGCGCAGCCACAGATACGGCTCCATGCCGTTGGCCTTGGTGGTTTCAACCAGCGAGTAGATGAGCGCGCTGGCACGCGCACCGGCCTGCGTATCCGAGAAGAGCCACGCTTTTCTCCCAACGACGAAGGGGCGGATGGCGTTCTCAGCTGGATTGTTGTCGATCGGCAGATCGCCGCGCGCGAGGTAGGGGATCAGGCGTGGCCACTGCCGATGCAGGTAGCCCAGTGCGCCGCCGAGCACCGAGGTGGGCGGTACGGTGGGGAGCA
>NZ_ATJV01000022.1 GCF_000443165.1 Thauera terpenica 58Eu
CGTGGCCGTGACGGCTGGAAAGAAGACAGTGGCTACCATCGGCGCAGCCTTGCCGAGAACATGATGTTTCGCCTCAAGCAACTGGGTGACCGGCTGTTCTCGAGAACCTTCGAGCGTCAGGTGGCCGAGGCTCATGTCCGGGTGGTCATCCTTAACGGCTTCACCTACTTGGGCATGCCGCGATCGGTCCGGGCTGGGCAAATTGCGCCTACTGCATGAAGCGGACGGGGGAAAGGGGCGAATCATGCCAAAATCTCAGAATCTAGGCCATTGTTATATAAGCGTTTGTTAATAGTGCACCAACGCC
>NZ_ATJV01000023.1 GCF_000443165.1 Thauera terpenica 58Eu
CTGCGAAGGGGTGACTCGGCTCGGCTGCTGGGCTCACGCACGCCGCCGCTTTGTCGACGCCAGCAAGGTGCTGCCTGCCGGCAAGCGCGGCCGCGCCCACGAAGCGCTGGCCTTGATCGGCAAGCTCTACGCCATCGAGAGGGATGCGCGCGAACTGAGCGACGCCGCGCGCTTGGCGCAACGCCAGAGCCGAAGCCGTGCGGTACTCGACGAGCTGCGTCGATGGCTCGACCAGGTGCTCCCCACCGTACCGCCCACCTCGGTGCTCGGCGGCGCACTGGGCTACCTGCAT
>NZ_ATJV01000024.1 GCF_000443165.1 Thauera terpenica 58Eu
CTTCGCTCGCGCTGCCATGCTCGACCTCAAACCGTCAGGAAGTCCGGCGCCGCCGGGATGGATGACATTTTATTGCACCAACGCCCCATTTTTACATCCTTTATTCAGTGTCTGGATGCGTGCCACGATGAATAAACCGTTTTGAGATAAAGCGCCGCTCAGGCTGCGATGATGGGAATTCTACACGCCGAGTGTGCCATGCGGCCTGCGCCTCCTGGGGCGCACCAGGCAATTCGCTCAAATCCCGCATCGAGAAGCATCCAGATCGTCACTCTCCCGGCCACTCCCCAAACCACTCAATCAGACTTCGCGACTCACCCGTCGCCATCAGACCGCGATCAATCGCATCGTGATTGCCCCACACCACGTCGGCCAGTTCGCCCTGCGCCACGCTCGCCTCGATTTCTGCGCAATACAGTCCCTTGTCGCGCTGAACGTAGAAGCCGTAGCTGCGGCAGGCGACGGGGCGATGCGCATACACCGGACAGGCCCCGCTCTCGCGCTCCAGCATCGGACACACGACCGCCCCCGGCGCCGCATCAGACAGTGCCGCCACCGCGCGGCGGATTTCCTGCAGCCGGCGGGCATCGAGCAGTTGCAGGCCCTGCTTGAGCACATCCCATTCCGTCGCAGTCAGCTGCGGCACAGCGGCCAGTTGGCGGCAGCAATGGTCGCAGCCCTTGCTGCACGGCCAATCGGGGCGGTGTGCCCGAATCGCGCTCACGCGGGCGTCGATATCAGTGTGGAGTTGAAACAGGACAGTGGCGTTATGCATGATCAAGGTCGAGAGACAGGCTTGGGTGCTGGAAACAACAACGCCGGCACGAAGCCGGCGTTGTTGTTTCCGCGACAGCGAGCGGATCAGGCGCCAAATTTGGCCTTGAACACCTGACGATAGTGGTGCAGCAGCGGCTCGGTGTAGCCACTGGGCTGGGCGCGGCCTTCGAAGATCAGCGCCCGTGCTGCCGTGTAGGCAACCGAATCATCGACGTTAGGCGCCATCGGACGATAGGCGGCGTCGCCCGCGTTCTGGCCATCGACCACTGCCGCCATGCGGCGCAGCGTGGCATCGACCTGCTCGGCCGTGACCACGCCGTGGCGCAGCCAGTTGGCAATGTGCTGGCTGGAGATGCGCAGGGTGGCGCGGTCTTCCATCAAGCCAATGTCGTTGATGTCGGGCACCTTCGAGCAGCCCACGCCCTGCTCCACCCAGCGCACCACGTAGCCAAGGATGCCCTGGCAGTTGTTGTCCAGTTCCTGCTGGCGCTCTTCGGCGCTCCAGTCGGCGCTCGCGGCGACCGGCACGGTGAGCAAGCCGGTGAGCAGCGCGTCGCGCTCGGCGGCGAGATCGATCTTTTCCATCTCCTGCTGCACGGCGGCGACATCGACCTGGTGATAGTGCAGCGCGTGCAGCGTGGCGCCGGTGGGCGACGGCACCCAGGCGGTGTTGGCGCCGGCCTTGGGGTGGGCGATCTTCTGCTCCAGCATCGCCGCCATCAGGTCGGGCATGGCCCACATGCCCTTGCCGATCTGGGCCTTGCCGCGCAGGCCGGCGCTGAGGCCGACGAGCACGTTGTTGCGCTCGTAGGCCTGAATCCAGGCGCTGCTCTTCATGTCGCCCTTGCGGATCATCGGGCCCGCTTCCATCGCGGTGTGCATCTCGTCGCCGGTGCGGTCGAGGAAGCCGGTGTTGATGAAGGCGACGCGACTCCTGGCCGCGGCGATGCAGGCCATCAGGTTGATCGAGGTGCGACGCTCCTCGTCCATGATGCCCACCTTCATGGTGTGGCGCGGCAGGCCAAGCAGGTCTTCGACGCGCGCGAACAACTCGTCGGCAAAGGCGACTTCGGCCGGGCCGTGCATCTTCGGCTTGACGATGTACATGCTGCCGGTGCGTGAATTGCCGCGGCGCTTGAGGTCGTGCATCGACGCCAGGGTGGTGACGACGCCGTCGAGAATGCCTTCGGGGATCTCATTGCCCTCGCCATCGATGATGGCGGGGTTGGTCATCAGGTGGCCAACGTTGCGGATGAAGAGCAGCGAGCGTCCGTGCAGGCGCAGCGTGCCGCCGTCGACGGCGGTGTATTCGCGGTCGGCGTTGAGGCTGCGGGTGATGGTCTGGCCACCCTTTTGCAGATTCTCGGTGAGCGTGCCCTGCATCAGGCCCAGCCAGTTGCGATAGACCTCGACCTTGTCGTCGGCGTCGACCGCCGCAATCGAATCCTCGCAGTCCATGATGGTGGACACGGCCGCTTCCAGCACCAGATCGTTGATGCCGGCGGCGTCGGTCTTGCCAATGGCGCCATTGCGGTCGATCCGGACGTCGATATGCAGGCCGTTGTTCTTCAGCAGCAGCGCGCTCGGCGCGGCGGCATCGCCCTGGTAGCCGACGAATTTCTCGGGCTGCTGCAGGCCGACCTTGCTGCCGCTCTTGAGCGTCACCACCAGCTTGCCATCGACCACCGCATAGGCGCTCGAATCCGCATGCGAAGCACCGGCCAGCGGCGCGGCCTGGTCAAGCACATTGCGCGCAAAGGCAACGACCTTGGCGCCACGCACCGGGTTGTAGCCCTTGGTGATCTCGGCCCCGTCGGACTCCGGGATGGCGTCGGTGCCGTAGAGCGCGTCGTACAGCGAACCCCAGCGTGCGTTGGCGGCATTGAGTGCGTAACGCGCGTTCATCACCGGCACGACCAACTGCGGGCCGGCCTGGCTCGACAGCTCACTGTCCACGTTGGCGGTGTCCACCTTCACCCCGGCCGGCTGCGGCAGCAGGTAACCGATGGACTCGAGGAAGGCGCGGTAGGCGGCCATGTCGGCGACCGGGCCGGGATGGGCACGATGCCACTGATCCAGTTCGGTCTGCAGACGGTCGCGCTCGGCGAGCAGGGCGCGATTCTTGGGGGCGAGATCGTGTACCAGCGCATCGAAGCCCTTCCAGAACGCGGCGACATCCACGCCCGTGCCCGGCAGGGCCTCTTCTTCGATGAAACGCTTCAAATTCGCGGCCACCTGCAGGCGGTGGCAGTTCGTTCTCTCGGTCATGGTACGCACTCTCTCGAATCATTCAGGGGAAACCGGCGCGTGCAAATATTATGCAGCGCGGGCGACCGCGAGGATGCGACCGTTTTGCCCTTGGGTCAAGACTACAGGGCAAAGTCTTCTATAAGACAAAAGATATATTGACTGAAATAATGGGGGTTGATGCGCGTGGGCCGCGCTGAGTGGGTCTCGCCCACGGGTCAATCCACCACCGTGAGCACCTCATTCGCGCCCGTGCGCCCGGTCGGCGGCCGCAGCAAGAACACCAGCGGCACCGCCGCCAGCGTGACCCACATCATCAGGCGGAAGTCCTGCAGATAAGCCAGCATCGCCGCCTGGCGCGTCACTTCAGCATTGATTGCCGCCAGCCCCTGCGGCGAACTGAGGCTGTAGGCGCCGGCCTCGATCGCCTGTCTGAGGGGCAGGCTGAAGGGGTTGATATAGTCGGCAAATGTGGCGTGATTGGCCTGCAGACGCTGGGCAAAGTAGGTCATTGCGATCGAGATGCCTATGCTGCTGCCAATATTGCGCATCAGGCTGAACAGCGCCGTGCCTTCGTTGCGGTAGCGCACCTCCAGCGATGAGAAGGTGGTGGCGGCGAGCGGCACGAAGATCAGACCGAGGCCAAAACCCTGGCCCACCCCGGTCCAGACAATGTCCCAGGCGTCGATATTGGCGTTGAAGCGGGTCATCTCCCACAGTGAGAAGCTGGTGAGCAGAAGGCCGAACAAGATCATGTGGCGCACATCCACCCGTCCCATGAGCCGACCAACGAGCATCATCGCCACCATCGTGCCCATCCCGCGCGGCGCGAGCAGAAAGCCGACATCGATCACCGGGTAACCGAGCAGGCTTTGCAGGAAAGGCGGCAGCAAGGCCATGGTGGTGAGCAAGATCAGCCCGACGACGAAGATCATCACCAGGCCGACACTGAAGTTGCGATCCTTGAACAGCCCGGGCTCGATGAAGGGCTGGTCGTGGGTGAAGATATGGACGACAAACAGATACAGGGCAAAACCCGCGAGCAGCGCCTCGATGATGATCTCCAGGCTGGCGAACCAGTCGAGCAACTGGCCACGATCGAGCAGCATCTGCAGCGCACCGATGCTCAGGCTGAGCAAGGCAAAACCGAGCAGGTCGAAGCGCCGCTTGTGGTCACGCGGCGTCTCGCGTACGAAGGCGGCGATTCCGATCCAGGCCAGCAGGCCCAGGGGCAGGTTGATGTAGAACACCCAGCGCCAGCTGTAGTACTCGGTGAGCCAACCGCCCAGCGTGGGGCCGAGGATGGGGCCCACCATCACACCCACACCCCACATCGCCATCGCCTTGCCATGGCCTTCGGGTGGGTAGGTGTCGAGCAGCACCGCTTGCGACAGGGGCACGAGGCTGGCACCAAAAATCCCTTGCAGGAGACGAAATCCCACGATCTCGGGCAGGCTTTGCGCCGCGCCGCAGAGCATCGATGCGAGCGTGAAGCCGACTATCGACCACATGAAAACACGCTTGCGACCCCAGCGTGCGGTGACAAAGCCGGTCAGCGGCATGAAGATGGCGGAGGCGACGATATAAGACGTCAGCACCCAGGAGATCTGATCCTGGGTCGCGCCCATCGTGCCCTGCATGTGCGGCAAGGCGACGTTGGCGATGGTCATGTCCAGCGCCTGGATAACGGTCGCCAGCATCACCGAAAGCGTGATCCAGGTGCGCCTGGCGCTGTCCGGCTCGATAGTGGAGGCTGGAATCGCTGCCAGGCCTGCGCTCGCACTCACGGCAGGGGGCTCAGAGCATGTAGCCGAACAGGCGGCGGCGATGACCGGTGTCGATCTCGACCACCGCACTCAGACCGGCGCGCAAGATGGGCTGGTCGGGCGTGAGCTCGAGCTTGATCCGCACCGGGACGCGCTGCGCGATCTTGACCCAGTTGCCGGTCGCATTCTGCGCCGGAATCACCGAGAACTCGGCGCCGGTCGCCGGGCTCAAGCTGTCCACCGTGCCCTTCCATTTCACGTCGGGATAGGTGTCGATATGAATGCTGACGGCTTGTCCGGGATGGACATGGGTGAGATCGGTTTCCGGAAAATTGGCCTCGATCCAGGCGCCCTCACTCGCCACCAGGGCCATCGTGGTCGCGCCCACGGCAGCGAACTGCCCCAGCTTGGGTGGCCTGCTCACCACCCCGGCCAGGGAGGCACGCACCTCGACACGCGCCAGATCCAGCCTGGCCTGATCAAGTTCGGCCTGCGCGCCCAGCACCGCAGGGTGGCTGTCGACCGGCGCGTCGACGCTGCCGCCCAGGGTTTCGGCGATACGTTTCAGATCCTGTTGCAGGGTGCTGATTTGCTGTTCGGCCAGATCGCTGGCCTGCTTCGCGTCATCGAAGCGCGACGAGGAGATGAAGCTGCGCGCCACCAGATCGGCCTGACGCTGCTGATCCTTGCGCGCAAAGGCGTAACGGGTTCGCGCCAGGACGATCTCGGCCTGCTTCTCGTGAAACTCCGCCTTCATCGCCGCGAGGTCGATGCGGACCTGCGCCAGCTTCGCTGCGGCCTTGGACACTGCGACCTCGAACGGCGCCGGGTCGATGCGAAACAGCGCCTGCCCGGCGCTGACGGCCTGGTTCTCGCGGATCAGCACTTCGGTGATCGTCCCCGCCACTTCGGCGCTGACCGGCACCAGATCGGCCTTGACGTAGGCATTGTCGGTTTCGACCATGCGCCCACCGCGCAGATAGATGCCGCCGACGATCAGCGCGACGATCAGCGGCACCACGAGCAGCAGGATCAGCCGCTTCAGACCGCGCGCGGACGACGCGGGGGCTGCGGCCGAAGCGGGAACGGGATCGCCGTGGCTTTCAACAGTGCTCATTTGAGGGTGACTCCGGGGGTGGCTTGTGGTCGCCGCGCTTCAGCGCGAGCCCAGGTTGTCGCGCATCTTGGACAGCGCAAGGTGCAGGATCTCCGCTTGTTGCGGGTCCACGTCCTGCAAGGCAATGGCCCGGATCGCCGCGCCCGCCTCGTCGATCGCCGCCAGATGAGGTGCGGCCGCGGGGGTCAGAAAAACCCGATACGCGCGCCGGTCGTTGGCGTCCGGACGGCGTTCGACCACACCGGAGACCGCCAGCTGATCGATCAGGCGCGCCAGCGTGATCGGCTGGACTTCGAGCGTTTCTGCCAGGTCGACCTGGCGCACGCCTTCATGACGCGCGATGTGAACGAGTGCACGCGCCTGCGCCAAGGTGAGAGGACTGCCCTCCATGCTGTGCTGAAAAGCACGCCGCAGCAGGCGCGAAACATCTCCCAGCAGGAAACCGAGACTGTCCGGACGCACTTCGCTGGCCTCGCATGCATTTAGTAGTCAGAGCTTATTATATTTCTACCTTACGGGTTTGTTCAAGCGCCAGGCTCTCACGCTGCAACTGCCCAATCAGGCAGTTCCTGGATTGCGATCAGCGCGCGCTACGGTAGATGAAAGCCTGTTTCGGCTTCCGACTGTTTCATCGCCCCGCACGCACGCCGTACCCTCGCTCCATCTTCCACGCGGCCGCGCCCAGCAGCACGCCGAGCACCGCCGCCCCGACTGGCAACACGGCAGCCGACTCCCAGTCGCCGCGGCTGGCCACCAGTGCGGCAATCAGAGGCGGGCCGAGAAACTGGCCCAGATTTGCAATCTGCATGCTCAGTCCCTGAAAAGTGCCGATCTGACGGGGCGTGCGAGCGATGACAGTCGAAGCCGACATGATGGACGAGGGAATCAGCCCGCCAACGAAGGAGACCCCGACGCACGCCAGATAACGCACGACATCGGGCAACAGGGGAGAGAACGCGGCGTACATGCACAAGCCGCTCAGCCCGCTTCCCAGCATCAGCAACTTGCCGCGCTCCACATTACGGCGCAGCAGGCTACCGCCGATGATGTTGCCCGGCACGTTGGCCAGCACCATGATGCAGGACAACAAGGCCACCCATTCCAGATCCAGCCCGCGCTGCTCGCGCAGAAAGCTGGGTAGCCACACGATCAGGGTGAAATGCTGTAGCGCCCAGGTTGCAAACAGCAGCCCGAGGGTCCACGCCAGCGGTTGACGCATGACCTCCCACGCCCCGGCCAGCCCCCCATCATCCTTGCCGTCGACCTCAGCCTCGGCGAAGTGATAGTGATGACGTTGCAGGTATACCGCCAAGCCGCCCGTCGACAGAAGTGCGATCGAGAACCACCAGATCGCATGCCAGCCACCAAGCACCACCAGCCAGGGTGCCACGATCATTACCAGGCCGATGCCCGCCGGCATGTAGGCAGCCCACACACTCAGCACAAAGCGCCGGTCCAGCGGCAGGCTTGCGGCCGACAGCAGGATGGGCGCCGACACCGCGACCGCCATGTAGCCCGCGCCCTCGATGACACGTGCAGCCAGAAGCAGGGGGAAAGCCGTCGCCAGCAGACTGCCCACACCGCCCACCAGGCCGAGTCCGATGCCAGCCAGGCAAAGTTTGAGGCCACCGATGCGACCAGCCGAAAAGCCGAAGATCACTGCCGAGGACATCGCGAGCAGGTTGATCGCCGAGGACAACCAGCCGGCTTCAAGCAGACTCAGGCCGAAGGCGTCGCGCAGGGGAGCGATCATGATCGACACCTTGCCGACATTGCTGGCCACGGCGATGCCACACAGCACGGCAGCCGCTACCGCCAGCCATTGGGTGCGCGTACGCGGCGCACCTGCAGTGGTCCTCATCGCAAGGCTCCCAAACCCGGCATCTGCTTCATCCTGCAAAGGCAGCACTGGACGCATTCAGCGCGCGGGCTGCATTCTTCGCCCGATGATTGACCGATTGTCACTTGACGAGGCATTGATGAACTCCATTCATTACCTGTGGCCCACCGCCCCCATTGCTTCCCTCCCGGTCTACGGCAGCAATGCACGCCTGCCGGTGCGACGCATCTTCTGTGTCGGGCGCAACTATCACGCCCACGCGCTCGAGATGGGTAATCCGATCGACAAGGCGACGATGCGCCCATTTTATTTTCTCAAGGACCCTGGCAGCCTGGTCGAATCCGGCGCCACCGTCCCCTACCCACCGGGAACGCGCAACTACCACTTCGAGATGGAGCTGGTGGTGGCCATTGGCGCGGAGGGTTTCAGGGTTGCACCAGCGCACGCCGGGCGTCTGGTCTACGGCTATGCCGCCGGCCTCGACATGACGCGCCGCGACCTGCAACAGATCGCGCGTGAGCAGGGTCGGCCCTGGGATCTGGGCAAGAACTTCGAGCAAGGCGCGGTGTGCGGTGAAATCGTACCCGCCACCGCGCTCGGTGTGCTCGACAAGGGCGGCATCGAGCTGGCTGTGAATGGTGAGACGAAGCAACGCTCGGACCTGTCGCTGATGATCTGGAACATCAGCGAAATCATCGCCGATCTGTCTGCCTACTATCACCTGCAAGCGGGTGACCTGATTTACACCGGTACACCCGAAGGCGTGGGTGCGGTCCAGCCGGGCGACCGCATCACCGGCCATATCGACGGCGTGGGCGATGTCGTGCTGGATATCGGCGCGCCGGAATGAGCTGGGACCAGGTTCGAAAACCGGCGGGCACAAGCAAGGCCCGGGGAGGAGCGCTCAGTCCTCCTTAGCTCGCACGTTCTTTTCCTTCTCGTCCGGCTCGATGCCCCAGTCACCGTGCATGTACCAGTCCTCGCCCAGCATCTCGGCCGGATGCATGGTGCGACCTGAGCCGTTGCCGCAGCCGAGGGCGTCGATCGAGCAATATTTGTCGCAGCCCCAGCAGATGCGCTCCGGATGCTTGGGGTGGAGGGGAAATTTCTTTGCCATGTCTGTCCTGAAGCCAGAGGCTAAAGCTATACCCGACAATTATAGTCAAGTATTGAGATAGCGCTTTGATGATCATCAACCCCGAATTTGTTAGGTGCTCATCGAGCGTCGGTCGCGGCGCCGCCACCGACGCGCTGCTGAAGAATCAGCACAGTTCGCTGGCCACGAACTGCAGCGCCAGGCTGTAACCCAGGGTGCCGAAGCCCGCCATCACCGCAACGGCGATTCCCGACAGGTAGGAGTGGTGGCGAAAAGCCTCGCGTCTGTGCACGTTGGAAATGTGCACTTCGACAAAAGGAATATCGACGCCAGCGAAGGCATCACGAATGGCGATGCTGGTGTGGGTATAAGCGCCCGGATTGATGATCACGAAGCCGACGCCGTCGCTGCGCGCCTGGTGAATGCGATCGACGATGGCGCCCTCGTGATTGCTCTGGAAGCACTCCAGTGCAAGATCGAGGCCCTGCGCCTGCACGCGCAGACCATTTTCAAGCTCGGCGAGTGTGGTGGAACCATAGACATGCGGTTCGCGGCTGCCAAGCAGGTTGAGGTTGGGGCCGTTGATGAGGAGGACTTTGTGCATGCGCTGATGTTCCATCGAAGGACGCGCATGCGTCAACACGGACGATGAGCGGGCAGATTGCCGCCAGGGGGACGCTTACATGCCCAGCGCCTTGAGCAAGGCGTCGGCCTCGGCATCAGGATCCGTGCCGGCGTCGGCACAGGCGGACGTGATAGCGCTCTGTGCAATCAGTTCGTCAGGGTCCGGCACCTCATGGGGCTCGAAGTCCACCAGCCGGATGAACTCCGTACCGTCCACCGCGAGCTCCAGATAGAAGATATTGTTTTGCGTGGTGAAGAAGGTGACGCGTCGGGCCTGGGGCTGGTCGAGCCTGGTGTCCACGCTGAGCACGACCTGCTTGTTGATCACCAGCATCTTGGGCTGGTTCTGCGTGATGTGGGTCTGTAGTTCGCGCGCGATCTTGCCGGTGAAGTCGCCAACGATCTGGTTCATCAGCTCGCCCATGACATTGCTCACCTCGTCCGAGGTGTAGGACGTCGCCAGCTCGGCACGCGCCATGCCCATCTCGACCATGTACTTCTCGTACAGCTCCATTGCCGCCTGCGCCGAGAAATTGATCACGACCAAGCCCGAGAAGCCGCCGTCGAAGAGCACGAAACAGCCGATGTCGGGCTTCAGGCAGGTCTTGGTGATCTTCTGCACCATGCCCGAGAAACGGATCTCGCCGCGCGTGGCCTTGGTCAGGACTGCGGACACCGAATTGCACAAGCTCAGCAACAGGTCTTCGGTGCCGAATACGACGGGCTTGTCTTGCATGCTCATGATGTTGACTGGTTGCGCTGTAGTGTATTGAAGCTCATTCTAATCACAGACGCGAAGCGCGCCATAACCGGACCAGCAAACCAGCGTGTGCCGGCGCACGCACACGCCGCACCCTGGCGCAGGCAGGCTCAGCTCGAATCCCGCATCAGACACGCCAGCCGCACCTCCACCGTCAAGGCAAGCGTCCTCAGCGCCGCTGCCCGCGCCCTGCCCTGCGCCGTGGCGCGAAACAGATGCGGCGTCATCAGCAACAGGTCGCCAATCTGCTCGGCGCTACCCAGTTCCAGCTCAAAACGCAGCGTCTCGCAAGCTGGCGCCTGGAAGCCGGGTGGGGTCCGCCATTCGTCCGCGCGTCCGGCCTTCAGCGTCGGATAGATGATCTCGCGCAGCTCGCGCAGATGCTCGGGCCCGGCATCGACTTGCACCAGCATGCCGCCCGGTTTGAGTACGCGGGCGAATTCCGCATACACCGGAAAGCCGAACATGCACAGCACGCAATCGAGCGTCGCATCCACCACCGGCAGGTTTGCATTGCTGCCGACAAGCCAGGTCGCATCGCGCTGCTGCTTCGCCGCCGCCTGCACCGCCCATTTGGAGATATCCAGCCCGATCAGCGCCAGCGGCCGGGTCGAGGTGTGGGCAGAGGCGAGCTGGCGCAGGTAGTAGCCCTCGCCGCAGCCCGCATCAAGCACGTTCATGACACCACGCCCTGTGTGCGCCGCCAGCACGCTGCGACTCACCGCTTGTGTAATCGGCTGGTAATGGCCCGCATTGAGAAAACGCCTGCGCGCCGCGACCATCTCCTTGCTGTCACCCGGATCCCGCGAGCGCTTGTTCTGCACGGGCAGAAGATGGATATAGCCTTCACGAGCCACATCGAAGCTGTGACCGGACGCACAGCGCCACATCGCCCCGGCGGGCTGCAGCGGCAAGCCGTCGAGCGGGCAGGCGAGAGCCTGAAAAGGAAGAGTCATGAGCGCGCCGCGTGAGACCAAACAGCAAAGGATCGCCATTTTGCCGGCGTATGGGAGACTTCAGGGGACTGTGGTCGACATATACGGCATCCGGCATCGCAGCGCTTCAGTGCATCACAACGTGTCACACGCCCCATCTGGGGCAGCGTAACCGTTCAAATAGTGCGTCGCAACATCATACAATCAGGCTTCGTCCTCGCTTGGTGTGCCATGACTTCTGCTCCGACCGCCTCCGACACTAGTGCCCCGGCTGCCGACCTCACCACGAATGCATCGGCAGCGGCAGACGATGGCCCCGAGCGCAGCAGCCTGTCGGACATGCGCCTGTCCATCGGCGACTCACTGCAAATTGACTGTGGCACGCCGATCGGTGCCAGGAAGGCGTTCGTAAAGCTGGTGGGCTACCTGAAGGACCGCTCGATCATCGTCACCGCGCCCACCCTGGGCGGACGCAAGCTGGAGTTGATCGAGAACGACAGCGTGCTGGTGCGCGGCTTTTCCGGCATGAGCGCCTATGCCTTTCGCGCCTTCGTGGTGCGCGTGGGTCGCATCCCTTTCGACTACGTTCACCTGTCTTTCCCCAGTGTGGTTTTCGGCCGTCCGGTGCGGCGCTCACAGCGCGTGCGCACCGACCTGGCCGCACAACTGATCGCGAACGGCCCCGATCTGAACGAGCCCACGGCGGTCAATATCGAAGATATCAGCGCCCTCGGCGCGCTGATATCGAGCACGCGTGAGCTCGACACCAAACACCCCATGCGCCTGGCGATCACACTTGTCCTGCACGCGAATCGGGTCGAGGTCGAAGTCGAGGGCAAGGTGGTCAGCTCCCGTAGCAGCACGGCTGAAGGCGTCGAAGCACAGAACCACCGCTATAGCCTTGAGTTCAAAGGGGTGGACGCCCACGATGCGATGCTGATCAAGGCCTACGTCTATCAGCAGATCGTGGATTGCCCGAACAGCTCGACCTGAGCGCGTAGACACAAACCACCACGACCGGTGAACACCTCACGAACACACTGAGGAACGAACATGGTGCAGACGCAAAAAAGCCCCTGAACAGGGGCTTGGATGCCTTGGCGGAGACGAAGGGATTCGAACCCTTGAGACAGGTTTTGCCCGTCTGCTCCCTTAGCAGGGGAGTGCCTTCGACCTCTCGGCCACGTCTCCATCAGGAAGGCGCGATAATATCCAGTTCGCGCCACCCGGTCAAACGGTATTCACACTCTTTATCAAGCCGGCGTATCCAGGCCGAACGCCTTGTGCAGGGCGCGCACGGCGAGTTCCAGATACTTGTCGTCGATGACTACGGAGATCTTGATTTCAGAAGTCGAGATCATCCGGATGTTGATCCCTTCTTCGGCCAGCGTGCGGAACATCTGCGAAGCCACGCCCGGATGCGAGCGCATGCCGACTCCGACGATCGACACCTTGCACATTGCGCCATCGGTTTCGATCGAACGCGCGCCGATGTGGCTCTGAACGCCTTCAAGCACCTTCACCGCCTTGGCCAGATCGGCACGCATGACGGTGAACGAGAAGTCGGTGGCGTCATCATGGCCGACGTTCTGGATGATCATGTCGACGTCGATGTTCGCATCGGCGACCGGGCCCAGGATCTGATAGGCAATGCCCGGCTTGTCGGGCACGCCGATGACGGTGATTTTGGCTTCGTCGCGGGAGAAGGCGATGCCGGAGATGACGGGTTGTTCCATGTTTTTGTCTTCCTCAACGGTGATGAGCGTGCCCTCTCCTTCGCGGTCTTCGAAACTGGACAGGACACGCAGCTTGACCTTGTACTTGCCGGCAAATTCGACCGAGCGGATCTGCAACACCTTGGAGCCGAGGCTGGCCATTTCCAGCATCTCTTCGAAGGTGATGGTATCGAGCTTGCGGGCTTCGGGGACGATGCGCGGGTCGGTGGTGTACACACCATCGACGTCGGTGTAGATCTGGCATTCGTCACCGCTGAGCGCGGCGGCAAGGGCCACCGCGGTGGTGTCCGAACCGCCGCGGCCCAGGGTGGTGATGTTGCCGTGCTCGTCCACGCCTTGAAAACCGGCAACGACGACGACCTTGCCTTCATCGAGATCCTTGCGCACCGGCGCTTCATCGATGTTCAGGATGCGCGCCTTGGTATGCAATGAGTCGGTCAGGATCCTGACCTGGCCACCGGTGTAGCTCTTGGCCGCAACGCCGATGTCTTCGAGCGCCATGCACAACAGGCCGATCGTGACCTGCTCGCCGGTGGACACCACCACGTCGAGTTCGCGTGGCGTGGGGTTTGACGCCACTTCCTTGGTGAGCGCGATGAGGCGGTTGGTTTCGCCGCTCATCGCCGACAACACGACAACAACCTGGTGCCCTTGCGCACGGAATCTTGCCACCCTGCGTGCGACGCTCTTGATGCGGTCGGGGCTGGCCACCGAAGTGCCGCCGTATTTCTGAACTATCAGTGCCATCGTCGTATCCAAGTGCCTGTGGATAAAGGAGAGGATTCTAGCTAAAGGCGAGAGACTTTGCAGGACATCGCAAACGCGAGCCATCAAACACGCCTTTTACATTTCCAACGCAAAAAGTGTGAAATTTGCAATTGTATGGACACGGAATAGTGATCTATAATTTTTCGTGCTACTACTTTAGTCATAGAAACCATCCCCAGATCGTATCAGTCTCGTCGTATTCTCCTTATGACAGACACCCTTTGCCAAGGAAGCTGAAATGAAATCAAGCGAAGATATCGATGTTCGCGAAATCCGCCGCAAGCTGGGCCTGAACCAGTCGCAGTTCTGGTCCAAGATCGGCGTGACACAGAGCGGCGGCTCACGCTACGAAAGCGGTCGCAACATTCCGCGCCCGGTGCAGGCCCTGTTGCGTCTGGTACACGTGGAGCAGGTTGACATCAACAAGGTCAAGAAAGACGACGTGGACGTGGCCGACTACCTGAAGGCGACCAACCCCGAACTCTATAAGACCCTGAAGAAGGAAGCACGCGCGAAGAAGAAAGAGCGCTGAGCGCGGCGATGGCAGCTGCTCAAGGGCTGACGCGAACCGTCAGCCTTTTTTTTCGATTCGGGCTGCACCCCCGCCGAGCGCTGGCGAACAGGAAACCATATTTGCTTCAATAGCTTGCGCTTGGCGTGCGGGCAGTGGCGAACAGCAGCAATGCTATAATCCGCGCCCACTTGAAAGAGATCAGTCAAATGAGGTCCGCCATGCGCATCACCCGTCGTCTCGAACTCGATGCTGGACACCGGATCCCTGACCACGCCAGCCAGTGCCGCCACCTGCACGGCCACCGCTACGCGATCGAGGTGACCCTGTCGGGCGAGATCATCAAGGCCGACGGCCTGCCGGTCAATGGCATGGTGATGGACTTTGCCGACGTCAAGCGCATCGCCAACGAATTCGTGGTCGAACGCTGGGACCACGCCTTCCTGGTGTATCGCGGCGACACCACGGTGATGAGCCTGCTTGAGGCCATCCCCGGACACAAGACCGTGGTGCTGGACGTGGTACCGACCGCCGAGAACCTGGCGGCCGAAGCCTTCCGCATTCTGGATTCGGCCTACCACGACGTTTACGCCAATCACCTGCGCCTCGAACGCGTGCGACTCTACGAAACGCCCAACTGCTGGGCCGACGCCACACGCGCCTGAGGAAGCGCTCAACCCCGAGCGCGGACGGCCCCGCGCGGCGCGCTCAGCGCTTGACTGGCAGTGAAGTGATGGCCACCGCCTCACGGCGGTGACGCAGCCAGTTCTCGCGATAGGCTTGTGCCAGTTCGCAGTGACCGCGCAGCACCAGAACGTTTTCGGCATTCCGATTCTGTGCTGACCAGGTGAAGTTGTACGAGCCGGTCAGCACCACGCAATCCGGTCCTGCGGCATCGACGATCAGCACCTTGTTGTGCGCTGCCTGGTATCTGGACTCGAGCGCGACCGGCACGCCCGCCGCCAGCAGCCGCGGCAGGACGTTGCCCTTGGGCTTGCGGTTCATGTGCGCGTCGGCCAGCACCTGCACGTCCACCCCGCGCCGCTGCGCCGCCACCATGGCGTCGGCGATCCGCCGGCTGGTGAAGGCGTAGGCCTGCACGTGCAGGCTGCGGCGGGCCTGGGCGATGACGCTGACGAGCAAGGACTCGGCGTCGTCGCGCGGTGTGAACGCGAGCTCAAGCTCGCCCTTGGCGGCAAAGCGCTGCGTCGCGCCCGCCGGCTCGACGCCCAGCACAACCAGCGCCAAGCCTGCAAAAAACCAGCTCGCCCAGCCCAGCCCCATCGACCTCGGCCGAGGAGCGCGGCGCTCAGGCATCCGCCACACGCTCCAGCACGGCGGCGAAAAAGCCATCGGTGTCATGCAGGTGCGGCAGCAGGCGCAGACGCTCACCGGTTTCCAGCATCACCCCTTGCTTGTGCAGCACCTCCTGTGCCGACAGCGAACGGAACTGCGGATGCGCAGCGAGGAAGGCATCGACCACCGCGTCGTTTTCCTCTGCCAGCAGGCTGCAGGTGGCATACACCAGGCGCCCACCCGGGCGTACCAGGCGCGCCGCCGCGGCCAGAATGGCGGTTTGCTTGGCGACCATCTCGTCGACCGCTGCGGGCGATTGACGCCACTTCAGGTCGGGATTGCGGCGCAACGTACCCAGCCCGGTGCACGGCGCATCGACCAGCACACGGTCTGCCTTGCCCACCATGCGCTTCACCTTGGCGTCATTCTCGTGCGCGATCAACACCGGATGCACGTTCGACAAGCCCGAGCGCGCCATGCGCGGCTTGAGCTTGGCGAGGCGCTTCTCCGATACGTCAAAGGCGTACAAGCGCCCGGAAGAACGCATCATCGCACCCAGCTGCAAGGTCTTGCCCCCCGCACCAGCACAGAAGTCGATCACCAGCTCGCCACGCCTGGGCTGCACCAACAGGCCCAGCAACTGACTGCCTTCGTCCTGCACCTCGAAACTGCCGTCCAGGAACAAGGGGTGCTTCTGCAGCGCGGGCTTGCCCACCAGGCGCACAGCCTGCGGCGACAGCGCACCGGGCTCGGCCGCGATGCCTTCCTCACGCAGGCGCGCGAGCAGGGCGTCGCGATCGAGCTTGAGCACGTTGGCACGCAGATCGAGGGGAGCGGCGCGATTGAGCCCCTGCGCCAGCGCCAGCACGCCGGCCTCGTCAAAAGTGCCGAGAAGGCGCTCGGCGAGCCAGTCGGGCAAGTCAGCGCGCTCGGCCAGGCTGCCCTCGTCCAGGGTCGCCGCCTTCACGCTGGCCACCCAGTCGCGCTCGGTGGCCGAGGCCAGGCCCTCGAAATTGCGCATCGGCCAGCCCTCACCGCGAGCAAACCACGCCAGCAACAGCTTGCGCGGCGTCGCGTCCTCACCGGCCAGACGGCGCAGCCAGCGCAGGCGGCGCAGCACGGCATAGACGGTTTCGGCGATGAAGCCGCGGTCACGATGGCCAAGCTCACGGTTCTCACGAAAATGGCGCGACAGCACCGCATCGGCGGGAAACTCGAAGGACAGCACGGCGCCCAGGATCTGCATGGTCTGGATGAACAGCGCACGTGTGATCGCGCCTTCGGGGACTGCCGGCGTGCTACTGCTCGCCGGGCCACTTTTGTTCGTCGGCCTGTTCCTGGCCGGCGGGCTGCTGTCGCTGGTGCTGCTGCGCATGCGCTTGGTCGTCCTGCTGCTCTTGGTCTTTTGCATTTCAATTCTTCTCTGTGTGACCCGGCTCGGCATGTGAGCCCAGGTCGATCATGGAGGCACGCTGGTCCAGCACGCCCCCCTCATCATCGGTAATCCGGATACGGACAGGCAGCAAGTCGTGCTGCAGCGAAAGCCAGATATCGATGTCGAGCTCCCCGCCTGCGGCTTGCGCCTGCATGCGCAGGGTCTCGACCTCACCGATGGGCAGCTTCAACATCTCGCGCCCAAGCGCCTTGAGACTTGCGCGCTTGATGCTCTTGCCGGTGATGACGTTCAGTTCGACCGGCTGCGCCGAGCGCGCAAAGCGCCTGACCTGATGCCACAGGCTCAGCACGTCCTGATCGCCGCTTGCAATCGCCTCGTTGCGGCGCTCCTTGTCCTCACGCCGGATACTGACCCGTCCCGCGACCCAGTCAAAGTGCGCGCTATCGCGCTTGCGTCGACGCTGATCAACGCTGAAGACGTCCGGCTGCAGGCCAGCCGGCCCCACCGTGCCCGAGCTGCGCTGCTCGTACTGCAGGCCAAACAGACTGGCCAGACCCTTGGCCTCCAGATTGAGCGTCATCGCATAGTCCTTGGGGCCGACCTTCCAGTCGTGACGGGCCTCGCCGACCTTGAAACCTTGCGCACCATAATGCACATCGAAACGCATGCTGCCGGAGCTGACCCCCGCCGCCATCGCCTGGCCAGGCAGCAGCAGGCACAGGATCGGCACCAGCCATCTGCACATGGCCGCACGCAAGCTCATTCCCGCCCTCCTCCTGCATCAAGTGCGGGCACGATGCAGCCCGCTTGCGCATCGAAAACGGCGTCCGCCACCCTCACCCGGCCCGCCTCATCCAGGCGCAAGCGCCCGTCGACAAACCAGCGCACCGCCTGCGCATAGATGCGATGCTCCTGCGCCAGCACCCGCGCCCCCAGCACCGCCTCGTCGTCCCCTTCGATAACCGGCACCACCGCCTGCACGATGATCGGCCCGCAGTCCAGCGTCGGGGTGACGAAATGCACGGTCGCCCCGTGCACGCGCACGCCCGCCTCAAGTGCGCGGCGGTGGGTGTGCAGGCCCGGAAAGGAAGGCAGCAGCGAAGGGTGGATGTTGATCAGCCGGCCGTCGTAGCGACGCACGAAATCATCGGTCAGCACGCGCATGAAACCTGCCAGCACGACCAGATCGGGCTCAAAGCGATCGATGCACTCGACCAGTGCGGCATCGAAGGCGGTGCGATCGGAGTAAGCCTTGTGATCCACGACCGCGCTTGCGATGCCGCGCTCGGCAGCAAAGCCGAGCGCGCCGGCATCGGGCCGATTGCTGATGATCGCGGCAATGTGCACCCCGGGAATGGCGGCATCAACGATGGCCTGCATGTTGCTGCCGCGGCCGGAAACGAGAATGACAATGGACTTCATGGGCAGGAAATGAGTTGAAAAGCCGCAGGGTGTTCAGGAGACGGGGAGAAACGCCGCCGTGGCCAGATTCTGGACCACGCGCGTCAGCGTGCATTCGGTCTCTTCCTCGCTCACGTCGGAGAGCGCATAGGATAACTTCCACAGCGCGATCCTGACGTTGCGGGCCGCATTGTAGAGCTGCGGTGACGCGAGATCATCGAGCAGGTGAAAAACATCACGATCGCTGAAGGCGACGCGTGCGCCACCTTCATCCCTGAACATCCAGGCTCCCCGCCAAAGCACCGACGGCCATGATACCGGAAGGCCCGCGGCCGCCTCCGCCCGCGCCCGCCTATAATCACAGGCCTTGTCCTCAACCCGGCCCGGCCATGCCCGTCATCCACCGCCTGTCCGACCTGCTGGTCAACCAGATCGCTGCCGGCGAAGTCGTCGAGCGCCCCGCCTCCGTGCTCAAGGAAGTGCTGGAAAACGCCGTCGATGCCGGCGCACGCGCGATCGAGGTGCAACTTGAGCAAGGCGGGGTGCGTCGCATTCGCGTCGCCGACGATGGCTGCGGCATAGCGCGCGACGAGCTCGCGCTTGCGCTGGAGCGTCACGCCACCAGCAAGATCAGCACCCTCGACGATCTCGAACACGTCGGCACCATGGGCTTTCGTGGCGAGGCACTGGCCGCCATCGCCGCCGTGGCGCGGACCTCGATCACCAGCCGCGCCACGGGCGCCAGCCACGCCTGGTGCATAGACGGCAGCGAGCGCAGCCTGAGCCCGGCGGCGCTCAACCAGGGCACGGTGGTGGACGTCGCCGACCTGTACTACAACACCCCCGCACGGCGAAAATTCCTCAAGACGGAAGCGACCGAGTACGCCCACTGCGACGACATGTTCCGCCGCATCGCGCTCTCCCACCCGGATGTAGGCATGCAGCTGTCACACAACGGCCGCGTCATTCACCGCCTGCCGCCCAGCACTCCCGCCGCACGCGTGGCCGCCCTCATGGGTGACGACTTCCTCCAGCAAGCACGCGAGGTCTCTGCCGTCGGCGGCATTCTGAGCCTGAGCGGCTTTGCCTCCTTGCCGGCCTACTCACGCGCCAGCCGCGACGCGCAGTTCTTCTTCGTCAATGGGCGCTACGTGCGCGACAAGCTGCTCACCCACGCCGTACGCCAAGCCTACACCGACATCCTGCACGGCAACCGGCATCCCGCCTATGTCCTGTTTCTGGAACTCGACCCGGCGGGCGTCGACGTGAACGTGCACCCGGCCAAGATCGAGGTGCGCTTTCGCGAGTCACGCGCTGTTCATCAGTTCGTCTTTCATGCCATCAGGCGCGTGCTGGCCGAATCCGGTGCAGGACGGACCGAGCCACAGACCTCGCCATCGCCATCCGCCACCCACGCGCAGGGCGCGGGCTTCGGAGTCGCCGCCAACACCACCCACGCCGCAAGCGCAAACACACCGAGCAGTGAGCAGCAGAGCCATGCGGGCGCCAGACCCTGGCCGCAATCCATGCCGCAACAAGGCCGCCTGGCGATGGATTCGGCTTCACGCGCCTATCTGGATTTCGCTGCCAGCGCGCACACGCCCGTCACCGGCAGCGACAACAAGGTAGCCACAGCACCTTCCACCACGCCAGCCACGGTCACCGATCACGACGGCACGCCCCCACTTGGCTTTGCGCTCGCGCAACTGCACGGCGTCTATATCCTGGCGCAGAACCGCACCGGCCTGGTGCTGGTGGACATGCACGCCGCGCACGAGCGCATCCTCTACGAGAAGCTCAAGACCGTGCTCGACGGCCGCCCCTCCGTGCAACGCCTGCTCATTCCGGCGGTGTTCTCGGTCAGCGCCAAGGACATGGCGGCCGCAGAGGAATGCACCGAGGTACTGTCGGCGATGGGCTTCGAGCTCGCCCCCGCCGGCCCGCAAGAGCTCGCGGTGCGCAGCGTTCCCGCCCTGCTCGCCAACGCGCCAATTGCCGAACTGATGCGCAAGCTGCTCGAAGAGTTGCGCGAATATCCCGCCTCCGAAGTGGTGACCGCGCGCCGCAACGAATTGCTCGCCACCATGGCCTGCCACGGCGCGGTGCGCGCCAATCGCCAGCTCACCCTGCCCGAAATGAACGCGCTGCTGCGCGACATGGAGGCCACCGAGCGCGCCGACCAATGCAACCACGGTCGCCCCACATGGACGCAGTTCTCGATGCATGAGCTGGACCGCTTTTTCATGCGCGGCCAATAGCGCCGCTGGCACGCGGGGCCGGGGCGGGCCTCGGGCCGCTCAGAAGCGGTAGACCACCACGCCCGCCACCACCGCAACCACCGTCGCCCAGCCGATACGATCGACATAGGTGCGCAGCACGCCCTCCATCCTCTCGCCACCCCAGGCCATCAACCCGGCGACGAGAAAGAAGCGCGCCCCACGGCCAACGAAAGACGCCAGCGTGAACGGCAGCAGCGCCATTGACGCCACCCCCGCGGCGATCGTGAACACCTTGTAGGGAATGGGCGAGAAGCCGGCGATGAAGATCGCCCAGAAGCCCCACTCCTTGAACCAGAGCACCGCCTGCTCATAAGCCGCCCAGTAATGCGTCCCACGCAACCAGAGTTCGAGGGCGTCAAAGGCGAAGTAACCGATCAGATAACCGAACAATCCGCCCGCAACCGAAGCCAGCGTGGTCAGCAAGGCGAAGTGGAAGGCGCGACGCGGGTTGGCCAGACTCATGGGGGCCAGCATGACGTCGGGCGGTATGGGGAAGAATGAGGATTCAGCGAAACTCAAACCACCCAGAAACCAGGGCGCACGTGGATGGCGCGACCAGGACAGCGCGCGCTCGTATAACGGCGAAAAGATCTTCACGACGACATACCCCGAAACAATCGACTGAACGGCGCAGCGGCCGCGAGCGCGCAATGATACGCGCGCCAGCAAACTGCCGCCGCAGCGGACTGGCTTAATGTCACCGCAGTTGCAACACTGCGACACAGCCAGCAAAATCCCCGGTCTGGCTCCACGCCTCAATACGGGCAACCCACGCCCTCTCGCCATGCCCATCCGTTTTTTCAAGCCCTTGTCACTGCGTCTGGTGCTCATCGTGCCCTACGTGGTGCTCGTCATTGCACTTGCGATCGCGCTCGGCGTGCTGTCCTACTCAGCTGGCAGCAGTGCGGTGGCGACCGTATCGGAACACCTGCTGCTGGAGACCGTGAGCCGCATCTCGCAAGCGGTTGACCGCCACATCGTGGGCTCGAGCGCGGTGCTGGAAACCGCCTTTCCGAGCGGGGTACCGGCGCCGCCGTCGATCGAATCGGACTTCCACGAGATTCGCAATCGATTCTGGGTGGCAACGACCCTGCACACCGACCCCAACAACTACGTCTATTTTGGCAACGAAGCGGGCCAGGGACTGGGCCTGATGCGCCACACGGCCGAGGACGTCGAGCTGCGCATGAAGCTGCGCGCCGACGAGAACCGCGCGATCTACAAGGTGTCGGGCATTGACGGTGCGCTGCAGTTCGAGCGTCGTGAAAGCACCCTGTTCGATCCGCGCAGCCGCCCCTGGTACGCCAACGGCAAGACCGCCCAAGGCCACACCTGGACTTCGGTGTACATCGATTTCGGCACACGCCAGCTCCTCGCCACGCGCGCACGCCAGGTGCTGGGTGCGGATGGTCGCTTCGAGGGAGTGGTTGCCACCGACCTGTCCCTGAAAGCACTCAATGACTTCGTCGGCCGCCTCACCGTGTCACCCAACGGGGTCGCATTCATCATCGAACCTGACGGCAATCTGATCGCCTCCTCCGCCAGCCGCAACGTCGTCACCCTCCCCGACGGCAGCGGTGGCCGCCTCAACGCCGAGAGCAGCGACCATCCGCTGCTCAAGGCTGCTTACCGCACGGTGCAAAAGCGCATCCTCAGCCGCGACGACCTGGCCTTGCCCCGCGTTTTCGAGTTCCAGGCCGCTGATGGCAGCCTGATCCATGCCGCCTTTGATCGCCTCCGTGACGATGCGGGACTCGACTGGCTGATGATTGTCGCCATGCCCGCCAGCGACTTCCTCGGCGGCGTGCGCGAGAACGTGAGCCGTACCATCCTCCTGGCCAGCCTCGCCGTACTGCTGGCGATCAGCATCGGCCTCAGCATCCTGAGCTGGGTGTCCAACGATCTTCGCCGCCTGTCAGCGGTGGCGCGCCGCATCGGCGAGGGCGAGTTCGACACCCCGGTCGAAGTCGAGCGCCGCGACGAGATCGGCGCCCTGGCGCGCAGCCTCGCCTCCATGCAGAACCATCTGCGCACCGACCGCCTGACCGGACTTGCGAACCGCGAAGCCTTCATGGCCCAGCTCAGGCGTCGTATCGACGCTGCCCAGAGCGACCGCCGCAAGCCACACCTGGGCGTGCTGTTCATCGACTTGAATGACTTCAAGGCAATCAACGACAAGCATGGTCACGCTGCGGGAGACCGCGCCTTGCAGGAGGTCGCTGCGCGCCTGTCGCAAAACCTGCGTCAGAACGACTTCGTCGCGCGCTATGCGGGTGACGAGTTCGTCATCCTGCTCGGCGACGTCGCTGATCGCGATGGCCTCGAAGCGGTTCGCCGGCACGTCGATGACCGCCTGCGCACACCGCTGGAGTCGGTAGGTGGCGTCGCCACCCCCATCAACTGCGGCGGCGCAGTCGGCGCTGCGCTGTATCCGGAAGACGCCACCGACGCGGAAGGACTGCTCAAGCACGCCGACCGTCTCATGTATGTCCAGAAGCTCGACAAGCAACGCTTCGACTGAGCACTATTGCGCGCCCACGCTGGCGCCTTGCTTGAGCGCTTTACGCCAATCTGATAATTTGTCGAGCTCAGTTGCATGACTGTGTATGACGGATACTTGCGTAATGGCTCGGCAGCGCTCCGCGGCAGGAGCCATCTCATTGTGGAGATGGTAATAAATGATCAAAAGTGTCGTGACCGCGATTGGCGCTGCTGTTCTGGCAAGCGCATGCGCCACCCCTTACTCGGAAACGCCGCTGGCGACCAATTTCGCCACCTCAAAGCAGCACAAGCTGCAGGCTGCCTCGCACTGGAATCTGATCTCGCGCGACGTCGCCCTGCGGCTGTCGGCCTCGCTGCCCAGGGACGCAGCGGTGTTCGTCAATCAGGCGAGCGAACAGACCGCCTTCGAGCGCGCGTTCACCGCTCAGCTGCTCACTGCCCTGGTGCAGGCTGGTCATCCGGTGATGAAGTCGCCCGAAGGGGCCTTGCGTATCGGCATCGACACCCAGGCCATTCCGTTCTCAGCCGACCGTCCGCAATATCGCAACTTTGGTTCGGCCACCGCACTGGGTGCGGGGGTGTGGGCAATTCATGATCTGGTTGAATATGCGAGCAATGGCGCAGGCAAGGCGGCAATGCTTGGCCTGATGGCGATTGACGCACACAAGTGGTTCCAGTCCGAATTCGCTTCGGGCGAAACACCAGAGCACGAGATCATCATCACCACCACGGTGAGCGACGCCAACCGCTACATAGCCCGTGACACCAGCGTGTACTACGTCGCCGACGCCGACCGCAAACTCTATATGCCGCCAGCCACGGCGCACACGATCGTGAAGACCTTCGCAGTCGGAGGAGATGAGTGATGTCGATGCGCAACACACTCCTCGTCACACTGCTGGGCACGGCGGCACTCGGCCTTGGCGGCTGCGCAACGGAAACAGGCAATGCACGCAAACAGCCCAGCTACGAGCAGGCGGCGGCCAATCCGCTGATTCCGACCAACTACGCCGCCGCGAGCGCACTGCTTGATCTCATGCAGGGTCGGCTCGCGCTCGATCAGCCGCTGATTGTCGCGACCGTGGTCAACATCGACGCTCTCGACAGCTCCTCGACGCTGGGCCGGGCCATCTCCGAACAGGTCTCCGCCCGCTTCACGCTGGCCGGCCTGAACATGATCGAGATGAAGTTCCGCAACAATGTGTATATGGCCCGCGACCAGGGCGAGATGATGCTGACGCGTGAGCTCCGCGACATCGCCAGCTCACACCACGCGCAGGCTGTCATCGTTGGCACCTATGCGCAAAGCAGCGAGATGGTGTTCGTGAACCTCAAGGTCATCCAGCCTGAAACAAACTTCGTTCTTGCCGCTCACGATTACGTGCTGCCGCTCGACACCATGACGAGTTCGATGCTCAAGTCCCGGCGCTGAACATCCACCACGGTTCCGTTGACAGGGTGCTGATCGAATCAGCACCCTGTTTCCTTTTGGCGCGCCGACAGACATGATTGCAGCCTGTTAGCGAACTTCCACCCTCGAGCCCATGAACAAGACCCTGGTTTGCCTCCTGCTCAGCCTCGCTGCCCTCAACACGGCTCATGCCGCCAACACCACCAACGCAGCTCCGAACGATGTCGAAATGCTGCCCTCTGGCGTGCGCATCGAACATCTGCAGCGCGGCGATGGCCCCTTGCCCAGCGCATCGAGCACCGTGCTCGTGCATTACCACGGCACCCTCAGCGACGGAACGGTGTTCGACAGCTCGATCGAGCGCAAACAACCCATCTCCTTCCCGCTGCGCAACGTCATCCCGTGCTGGACGCAGGGCGTGCAGCACATCAAGGTCGGCGGCAAGGCCATGCTGACCTGCCCGTCGCGCACCGCCTACGGTGAGGCGGGCGCAGGCAGCAAGATCCCGCCCAACGCGACGCTGAATTTCGAAGTCCATCTGCTCGAAATCCAGTAAGCACTCATTATCTCAGTGCACAGCAAACTCAGCCCGGGGCGCGCTCAATCCGCGCCCGGGCTGCGAACGCGCAAAAACACTGGAAAGCGCGGCATGCCCTTTGCAGTGAGCTCGCGATAGCGATAACTGACCAGACTACCGATCGCGGGCGGCTCACGGCGTTGCGCATCGCTCAGCCCGGTGCCGACGCGAAAGCGCCGCCCATCGGCCGACTCCAGCTCCAGCGCCCCCAACACGCCCGCATGCCTGCCCTTCCCCGGCAGATGAGCGACTACCCGCGCCTCCGCGTCCAGAAACGGGGTCAGCTTGAGCAGGGCGTCGCTGCGCCCCGCCTGCCAGCGTGCGTCGGCGCGATGCAGCATCAAGCCCTCTCCACCCCCGGCGACCACCCGGGCGAGCGTAGCCGCCAGCGCCACCTCGTCATCGACGCGAAATTGCGGCACGGCCTGAACCCAGGGCAGAGCGGCAGCGGCGATCACCTCGTGCAGGCGGCGCAGCCGCAGTTCGAAGGACGCCTCCTCACCCGGCAGATCAAAGATCATGTAGCGCACCTGCTGCCAGGCCCGATCGTCGCCCGCCTCCCGTCGCACCAGACCGGACAGCTCGGCGAAACGCCCTCGCCCCAACCACAACTCACCATCGAGCGCACGCGCGGGCAGGCCGGCGGTGAACCAGGCGGGCGCCGCAATCGGCCGTCCACTGCGAAAGCGCAGACGCTGGCCGTCCCAATACGCCCTTACGCCGTCCAGCTTTTCGCTCACCCAGCACGCCGCAGGGTCCAACCCCGGCTGCCAGCGCCCCGCCAGCATCAAGGCCGGCGGCGGGTCAGCGCGCGCATGCGTGGCAGGTAGCGGCGAAAACAGCACAAGCACGGCGAGCAGACAGAGGAATCGGCGCCAGCTGCGTAAAAAAGTGGACGATGGCATGGCTTGCAAGGCGGGCTGAAGGGCTTCCATCATATTGCAAATGACATATTCCGAGGACGCAGGGATGAACGCTGGCAAGCTCGCTTCACCCACACCGGCGCCAAGCAGCGGATAATCGCCCGCGCTGCCGCAAACTCCCTGCTCACCGTGACCGACACCTCCCCCCGCCCCAGCCTTCCCCCCGCACTGCTGCTGCTCGGCCCCACCGCCAGCGGCAAGACCGCCGGCGCGCTCAGCCTTGCCCGCGCCTTGCCGCTCGAGATCATCAGCGTGGACTCCGCGCTCGTGTATCGCGACATGGATATCGGCACCGCCAAACCCAGCGCTGCCGAACTCGCCACCTGCCCGCATCACCTGATCGACGTGGTCTCGCCCGAAGACGCCTACTCAGCCGCCCGCTTTCGCGCCGATGCCGTTCGTCTGATGGCAGAGATCAGCGCGCGCGGTCGCATTCCCCTGCTCGTCGGCGGCACCATGCTGTACTTCAAGACGCTCCATGACGGGCTCTCGGACCTGCCCCCCGCTGACGCCGCCTTGCGCCGCGCCATTGACGCGGACGCGGCTGCCCGTGGCTGGCCCGCGGTACACGCTGAACTGGCCATGCTCGATCCGGCTGCTGCCGCCCGCCTGGCCCCCGGCGACGCCCAGCGCATCCAGCGCGCGCTCGAGATCGTGCGCCTGAGCGGGCGCCCACTGGCCGAGAACTACGCCATCCGGGAAGACGACACTCTGCCCTGCCGGCTGCTGCCGATGGCGCTCGCACCGAGCGACCGCAGTGTATTGCACGCGCGCATCGCGAAGCGCTTCGATGCCATGCTGCACGCAGGCCTGGTCGACGAGGTCCGCCAATTGCGCCGCAACTATCGCCTGAGCGCCGACCTGCCCTCGATGCGCTGCGTTGGCTACCGCCAGGCCTGGGAATATCTCGACGGCGCCATCACTTATGACGAGCTCCATTTCAAGGGCATCGCCGCCACCCGCCAGCTCGCCAAGCGCCAGCTCACCTGGCAGCGCCAGTTTCGCGAAACCTGGCCCAGCCTGGTCGAGCTCGACTGCCTGCGCCCCGACCTCGCCGACGCCATCCGCGACACCGCACTGCAACTGCTTGCAGCCTGAACACAACCGACGGGGCATCGGCCCAATCCCTCCAAACCCACACATCAAGGAAGCCCCAGCATGGACCAGCAGATCATCGACGACGTCAATCAGTGGCTCGATGAGGTCGTGATCGGCCTCAACCTCTGCCCCTTCGCCGCCAAGCCACAACGTGAAAAGCGCGTGCGCATCGCAGTCAGTCATGCCACCGACGAAGAAGCCCTGCTCAACGACCTGCAAGCCGAACTCGAGCGCCTGTCGGACACCCCTGCCACCGAGCTGGAAACCACCCTGCTGGCGATCCCCGACATGCTCGAGGATTTCGCTCAGTACAACGACTTTCTCGACGCGGTAGACCTGTGGGTGGAACAGTTTGGCTGGGAAGGCGAACTGCAAGTCGCCAGCTTCCACCCCAACTACCAGTTCGCTGACACCGAGCTCGACGAGCCCGGCAACCTCACCAACCGCTCGCCCTGGCCGCTGCTGCACATCATCCGCGAAGAAAGTCTGGAGCAGGCGCTCGAGCACTATCCGGAAGCGGATCAGATCCCCGCGCGCAACATCCTGCGCATGGAGGCCCTGAGCACGGAGGACAAGGTCAGGCTGTTTCCCTACCTGTTCGGCTAACCCTGCACTGCGTCACTCGCGCCCACCGGCGATCAGTGTTTTCTCTTTGAAAATCAGCCGCTTCTATGCACCTTTCGACTCTCGGGCGGGCTCCTCATGGCAAGCGGATTTCGGCCTTGGCAGTCGTCGCACGCAAGGAGTACAGTGGGGGCGAGAGCAGGTTTCATCCCTGACCACAACTCCAAGGAGTGCCTATGTTTCCTGAACATCGCGAACTGATCAGCCAGCTCAAGACCACCGATCGCTACTTCTCGAACCTGTTCGACAAGCACAATGAGCTTGACCAGAAGATCAAGAACATCGAAGCCCGTATCCAGCCCGGGACGCCGGAAGAGATTGATGTGCTGAAGAAGGAAAAGCTGCTTCTGAAGGATCAGGTCTATGCCGTGCTGAAAAAGGCCGCTGCGGCCTGAGTGGTTGGGAGTTTCGGCCTCGAAAGCCCGAAAATCAGCTCCAGAGCGGGCTGATTGACAAGGCCCCGGATGGGAGAACTCATCCGGGGCCTTGTTGCGTGTAGGCCTTGTTGCGTGTAGGCCTTGCTGTGTCGAGACCTTGTCAGCGCCGGGCCGTGTGATCCTTGCCCTCGCCAGCGCGTGCACGGTCTGCAGCCATCAAGCCTGGGGCGCTGCCTTACTCGCGGCTTCAGGCCTGCACCTGGGCCTGGGCCAGCACGACGCGCTCCCGACGTGCCAGCAAGGTATACACAGTGGGCACCACGAACAGGGTGAAGAAGGTGCCCAGCAGCAGCCCGCCCACGATCACCCAGCCGATCTGCTGCCGGCTCTCCGCGCCGGCGCCGCTTGCCAGCGCAAGTGGCACCGAGCCCAGCACCATGGCGCCGGTCGTCATCAGGATGGGGCGCAGGCGCAGCACCGAAGCTTCGATCACCGCGTCCAGGCGCTCACGGCCCTGTTCGCGCAACTGGTTGGCAAACTCCACGATCAGGATGCCGTGCTTGGTGATGAGCCCGACCAGGGTCAGCAGCCCGATCTGGCTATACACGTTGAGCGTGCCGCCCGTCAGCCACAACGCACCGAGCGCACCCGTCATCGACAAGGGCACGGTCAGCATGATGATGAAGGGATCACGAAAACTCTCGAACTGCGCTGCCAGCACCAGGTAGATGAAAGCCAGCCCGAGCATGAACACCACTGCCAGACTGGCCGAGCTGCTGAGGAACTCACGCGACTGCCCGTCGTAATCGGTCGCATAGCCAGGCGGCAGGATGCGCGCGGCGGCCTGGTCCATCCACTTCAGGGCCTCGCCCAAGGCAAAGTCCGGTGCCAGACTGGCCGAGATGATCACCGAACGGCGCTGGCCGAAGTGGTTCAACTCGCGTGGGGCGATGGTCTCGCTCACCTTCACCACGTTGGCCAGCGGCACCATGTCACCGCTGCGCGCGCGCACGTAAATGTCGCGGATGTCGCGCGGATCGGCGCGACTGGCGCCATCCAGCTGGACGATGACGTCGTACTGCTCGGCGTCCTGCTTGTAGCGCGTCACCTGGCGGCCGCCGAGCATGGTTTCCAGGGTGCGTCCGATCACCTCCACCGCCACGCCGAGGTCGGCTGCGCGATCGCGATCCACCTCCACCGCCAATTCCGGCAGGGTCAGCTTGAGGTCGGTGTCGGGCGAAATGAAGCCGGGGTTCTCACGCATTGCGTCGAGCAGACGTTCAGTATGGAGCGCAAGCTCATCATAGGATTCGGACGACGTCACCACGAAAGACAGGGGACGCGAGCGCGAGCTCTGCCCGAAGGCCGCCGGCATGACCGGAAAGGCATTCACGCCTGGCACCGTACGCAGCTTTGCACCCAGATCAGCCGCAATCTCGCCCGCGCTGCGCTCACGCTCGGCCCAGTCACGAAAGCCCACGAAGGAAATGCCCTGCGACACCGTCGGCGTACCGGTAATCACCAGATAGCGATCCACCTCGGGCAAGGAAGCATAGATCGCCTCGATCTCGCGCCCATAGCGGCTCATGTAGTCCATGGTCGCGCCTTCGGGGCCGCTGAAAATGCCCACTACCCGGCCGCGATCCTCGATCGGCGCGAGCTCGGTCTTGAGCTGGCCCAGCAGCAGCACCGAACTACCCGCCACCAAGGCGAACACCAGCATCACCAGCCAGCGCAGCTTGAGCGCCTGCGTCAGTACCCGGCGATAAGCCCTCGTCATCAAGTCGAGCAAGCGCTCGATGGCGTTGTACACCGGGCCGTGCCTGGGCTCATGACGCAGCAGCTGCGAGCACATCATCGGCGACAGCGTCAGCGCCACGAAACCGGACACGATCACCGCACCGGCCAGGGTCAGCGCAAACTCGGTAAACAGCTTGCCGGTGCGCCCGGTCATGAAGGCTACCGGTGCGTACACGGCGGCGAGCGTGATCGTCATCGCCACCACCGCAAAGCCGATCTCCTTCGCCCCCTTGAAGGCGGCCGCGATCGGCTCCATACCCTCCTCGATGTGGCGATAGATGTTCTCCAGCACGACGATGGAATCGTCCACCACCAGGCCGATCGCCAGCACCAGCGCGAGCAGGGTCAGCGTGTTGACCGAGAAGCCGAACACCAGCATGAGCGTGAACGCGCCCACCAGCGACACCGGAATCGTCACCAGCGGCACCAGCATTGCGCGCCAGTTACGCAGGAAGAACAGGCACACCGCCGCCACCAGCAGCACCGCCTCCCAGATGGTGGAGAACACCGCATCGATGGAGCGCTCGATGAACACCGTGCTGTCATTGGCGATGTTCATCGACATGCCCTCGGGCAGTTCGCCCTGCAGCCGCGGCATCATCTCGTCCAGCCCGCGCTTGAGGTCGAGCGGGTTGGCGGTGGCCTGCTTGATGAGACCGATCGACACCGAGGGCCTGCCCATGAAGCGTACCGAAGTGCGTTCGTCCTCGGCCGCCACCTCGACGCGGCCGATGTCGCGGATGCGCACCGGGTAATCGGCGGCTGTGGCCGGCGCACGCACCACCACGGCCTCGAACTCATCGATCCGGCTCAGGTCGGTTTGCGCCACCACCGCGAATTCGCGCTGGCTGCTCTCGATGCGGCCAGCGGGCAGCTCCACGTTCTGCTGACGGATGGCGTCCTCCACCTCCTGCACGCTGAGGCCGAAAGCCGCCAGGCGGTCACGGTCGAGCCAGATCCGCATCGAATAGCGCCGCTCGCCATAGACACGGGCATCCGCCGCCCCGGGCAGGGTCTGCATGCGCGGCTTGATGATGCGGCTGGCAAAGTCGCTCATCTCCAGCGGCGAATGGCGATCAGAAGAGAAGGCCACCCAGATGATGGGGCTGGCGTCGGCTTCGACCTTGGCAATCACCGGCTCATCCACATCGCTGGGCAGCCGGCGGCGCACGCGTGACACACGGTCACGTACATCGGCCGCAGCGCTGTCGGCGTCGCGCTCCACGCGAAAGCGCACCGTGATCTGGCTACGCTCGGAGCGGCTGATCGAGGACAACACGTCCACACCCTCGATGCCCGCGAGCGAATCCTCCAGCGGCTTGGTGACCTGCGACTCGATGATCTCCGCGCTGGCGCCGGCGTACTGCGTATCGACCGTCACCACCGGCTCGTCGATATTGGGATACTCGCGCACCGTCAGCCGCGAATAGGACATCAGCCCCACCAGCAACACCAGCAGCGACAGCACGGTCGCAAAGACCGGGCGCTTGATGCAGATCTCGGAGATGACCATCGTGACTACCCTTTATTGCTTGTGCGCACGGCGGCTCAACGCGTCGCCTCGGGCGCACTCGTCACCACAGGCTTCACCATCACTGCCGGCTTTGGCGCCTGCTCGCGGACAAGCACCGGCGTGCCATCACGCAGCTTGAGCTGACCCGCACTGACCACCTGCGCCCCCTGTGCCAGTCCGCTCACAATCTCCACCACCGCATCGCGCCGCATGCCGGTGCTCACATCCACCCGCTGCGCCTTGCCCTCGAGCACCTGATACACAAACTGCACATTGCCCGGCGCCGCCACCAGTGCCGCCTCTGGCACCACCAGCACATCCGGCCGCTCGGCCAGCACCAGGCGCACACGGACGAACACACCGGGGCGCAAGCGCCCGCCGGGATTCGCCAGGCTGGCGCGCAAACGCAGGGCTCGACCCTGGGCATCGACCAGCGGGTCGATCGCATCGACCCGCGCTGCGAAAATCTCGTCTGGCAGGACGTCGGTCCTCAGCTCCAGCACCTGGCCCTGCTGCACACGGTCGAGGTAGAGCTCGGGCAGACGGAAGTCGAGCTTCAGCGTGGCGATGTCCTCAAGATTGATGAGCGCATCGCCGTCCTGGACGAAGTCACCCGGGCTCACGCTGCGAATACCCACCACGCCAGCAAAAGGCGCACGGATCACGGTGCGATCCAGCCGTGCCTGCGCCAGGTCCAGGTTTGCGCGCGCCAGATCCAGTTCGGCGCGCGCATTGTCGCGGCTGCTCTGGCTGACGAAATTGCGCGCAAAAAGGTCTTCGGTACGGCGTGAATTGGCGCTCGCCAGGGTCAGCCTGGCGCGCGCCTGCTGCAGTTCCGCGCGCTGCACGGCGCTGTCGAGTTCGACCAGCACTGCGCCACCTTGCACTGCCTCGCCGTCGCGAAAGCCGATGCGCGCGATACGCCCTGCAATCTCGGGTCGCAGCACCACCGATTCGTTGGACACCAACGAACCCACTGCGCTGACGTCGTACGCCATCGCCCGGCGCTCGACCGCTGCCACCTCCACCGTAACCGGCGCCGCAGCCAGGCCACCTCCCGTAGCCGGCGCCGCGGCCGTCCCCACCGCGCGTGGCTGATTTGCATACCAGCCATACGCTGCAACAAGGGCAAGAGCAAACACACACAGGGCAATGAAAACAGAGCGACGCGATGACATGGCAATCCGCGAGTGATCAAGAAAGATGAAACACCGCGATTGTCACACAGGACAGCGCATGCGGCCGCTGCGCACGCCTGACAAGCTCAGCATGCAGTCGAGTGCCGCACCCCGCGGCCTGGATGCGTTTCACGCGCCGCTCTCAGCGTCAGCGACATTGCAGCTGGCCCGACTGTGCGTGAACCACGCACTGCAGCGCACCACACTGGCAGTTGTGCAGCACCGAGGGGCCGGCACCGCTAGCCGGGTCGATCAAAGAGAGCCCACGCGAACACGTGCACTCCTGCGACGCCAGACTGAGCATGGGCTGTGCCTGCGCAGGCGTACTACCCGACCACAGGCTGAAGACAAGACCTGAAACGGAAACGACAACGACAACGAAGCCGGTAGCCGTCACCAGCAAGGATCGAGTTTTCATGAATGCGCTCCTTGAGTAATTCCGGGACGGCGAAGCGCCCGTCCACCTGCGCGCGCCGCTGAGCAATGTTGAACACAGCTACGCTCCGTTCACTGTATGCCTCGATGTCGCTGCGCGCTCGACTCTTGCCATCACCCCATTCCGCGCCGCCCGGAACCCGCCCTGGATCAGGGCTCCATGCAGGCAGGGCCTACGAAATGCGCACGGTAATTGCCATGAGTCTGCGAACCCTGGTGTGGACGGTGATCGCGGCCATCGGTTTGCGGCTCGTCCTGCGGCCGGGTCGATAGGTCCGTGTCGGCTTCCAGATCCTTCTTCGATGGAGAACTCCAATGAACAGTCCTCAAGCCCACGGTGACCTGACCCAGGATATGAACCGCGCGGCAGGCAGCCGAGGAACCCTTCCTGCGCCAGTTCGGCACCGCTGCCGCGCAGATTGAAACCCAGCGCACAACGATGATCCGCGCGATCTTTGCCGACGTCGTGGATCGCCCAGGCCTGGAAACAGAGCGTGCCGCGATCGCCCGCCTGCAGCACGAGCAGCAGCGTGTGCTGATTGAGCAGTTGCTCGCCGAGCGCGAGATCCTTGACGCCGAACAACGCAAACTCCTCGCACAGCTCCTGCTCGCGCAGCCAGAAAAGCCGTCAGCGCTTGAAGACCTGCATGGGCGCTAGTCCGGGCACCTCCGGCGAAAACCGTCCCGGAGATGTTTCGCCCATCGTCAGTCGTCAGCGACCGCGCTTGCAATCGCCCACATCAGCAACACCCCAAAACCAAGGATCAAACCCCATTTGAGCGCTGCGCACAGGGCGCTGAGCTGATAGATGAGGTCAGCATCGAAGCGCGGCATCTCGGTCAGCCAGCCATGAAAAGCGTTCTCCAGCGCATCCAGGGCCGCTGCCAGCGGCAGGCATAGACGCGCAAGGCGCTGCGCGCCAGACGAAAGCGACGCAAACAGACGCGTGCGTGTCGCCAGCAGCCAGCCAAACGCGCCGTAAGCGAGCAAGACCGCGTAATCGACGAGAAGAAAGCGCCGGTACAAGGCCAGGTCCTCGGGTGACCAGAGGTGGATGATGCGACCGAAGGTTTCTGCATCCCAGGTGAGCTGGAGCGCGACCGGCCCTGGCGTCAACACCCTCAGCTGCCACGCCATCACCAGCCACATCGAGGCGGCAAGCAGCCCGCTCACCCACAGCGCGCCCTTGCCCTCAGGTTTTTCAGCCATCCCGCATCTCTCCTTGCCCACCGCAGCCCGCTGCGGGTTGAAAAAAACCCGGTACGGGACCGGGTTTCCTTGCTGCTTGCGAGAGCCATGACGCTCGAGGCTCGCATCAGCTCACTGTGGTCTGCGCCTCGCCATCCGCACGCGCAGCGATGCGGCCAATGCGATACACCGTCTCGCCCGCCGCCTCGAGATGGGCCTGGACCGCATCCGCCTCCGTGTCGGCCACCACCACCACCATGCCGATGCCGCAGTTGAACACGCGGTACATCTCCTGCATGTCCACCTGGCCCGCCTCCTGCAGCCACTGAAACAGCGGCGGCAAGGTCCAGCTGCTGGCGTCGATGCGCGCGCTGAGCTCGTCGCGCAGGATGCGCGGCACGTTCTCGGTAATGCCACCGCCGGTGATGTGGGCCATGCCCTTCACCGTGCCCGGCATCGCCTGCATGAGCGCGAGCAGTGGCTTGACGTAGAGCCGGGTGGGCTCCATCACCACCTCGCGCAGCGTGCGGCCATGAAAGTCGGCGTCGAGATCGGGCCTGGCGCGCTCGATGATCTTGCGGATCAGCGAGTAGCCGTTGGAATGTGCGCCGCTCGAGGCCAGGCCCAGCACGACGTCACCGGGCACGATCTTGCTGCCATCGATGATGTCGGCCTTCTCCACCGCGCCCACCGCAAAGCCGGCGAGGTCGTACTCGCCGGGCGGATACATGCCGGGCATTTCGGCCGTCTCACCGCCGATGAGCGCGCAGCCGGAGAGCTCGCAGCCGAGCGCGATACCCTTGACCACGTCGGCAGCGGTGTCGACGTCGAGCTTGCCGCAGGCAAAGTAGTCGAGGAAGAACAAGGGCTCGGCGCCCTGCACCAGGATGTCATTGACGCTCATCGCCACCAGATCCTGGCCGACCGTGTCATGCTTGTTCCACTCGAAGGCGAGCTTGAGCTTGGTGCCGACGCCGTCGGTGCCCGAAACCAGCACCGGCTCCTTGTACTTCTTCGACAGTTCGAACAGCGCGCCGAAGCCGCCGATGCCGCCCAGCACCTCGGGGCGCATGGTGCGCCTGGCGAGCGGCTTGATGCGGTCGACCAGGGCGTCACCGGCTTCGATGTCCACACCGGCGTCGCGATAGGAAAGGGCGCCTTGATGAGGGGCTTGTTGGGAGGATTGGGATGCGCTCAAGATTTTTCCTCTGCACGCGCTCAAAGGCTGTGCTGGCGCCCCCTGGCGCAGGGCCTGACTTGAGGCCGCACCGCCAAGTGGCTACATTTACGGGTTTTGCGGGTGACCTGCGCCCGCGCCAAGTCCTCGATTTTACTTGAAATGAACCCTCCTCGCGCCGATCGTCTGCAAACCTATGTCTGGGCCGCGGCAGGCCTTGCCCTGGTCGCGCTGTTCTGGCTGCTGGGACCCATCCTGACCCCCTTCGTTGTCGGCGCCGTGTTCGCCTACATCGGCGATCCCGCGGTGAACTGGATGGTCGCACGACGCGTCCCGCGCACCCTCGCCGTGCTGCTCGTGATCGTCGCGCTGGGCCTGACCCTGATCGCGCTCGCCCTCATCCTGGTGCCTATGGTGTACCGCGAGGGCGTGCTGCTGATGCGCCGCCTGCCCGATCTGGTGGAGATGTTCAACGCTCAGGTAGCGCCCTTGCTGCAGGCAAGGCTGGGGATCGAACTGCAGCTCGAATCCGCCCAGCTCCGCCAGCTCATCGCCGACAACTGGACCAGCGCGCAGGACATCGTGCCCATCGTGCTGGGCCATCTCAAGACCGGTGGCATCGCAGTGCTGGCCTTCGTCGCCAACGTGTTCCTGATTCCGCTGGTGATGTTCTACCTGCTGCAGGAATGGCCGCACATCCTCATCGAGCTCGAGCGCATCGTGCCCCGCCCCTGGCTGGCACGGACGATGCGCATCATCAACGACATCGACTCGGTGATGTCCGAATTCCTGCGCGGCCAGCTCTCGGTGATGATGCTGCTCGCGGTGTTCTACAGCCTGGGGCTGTGGCTGGCCGGGCTCAATTTCTGGCTGCCGGTGGGCGTGGTCACCGGGTTGCTGGTGTTCATCCCCTACGTCGGCTTTGGCGGCGGCCTGATCCTCGCCATCCTGGCCGCACTCTTGCAGGCGGAAGGCTGGCCACTGCTCGCGGGCGTGGCCGCCGTCTATGGTATCGGCCAGGTGGTGGAGAGCTTCGTGCTGACGCCTTATCTGGTGGGCGAACGCATCGGCCTGCACCCGCTGGCGGTGATCTTTGCGCTGATGGCCTTCGGTCAGCTGTTTGGCTTTGTCGGCGTACTGGTCGGACTGCCGGTGAGCGCCGCGCTGCTGGTGGGGCTGCGCGAAGTGCGGCAGGCCTGGTTCGCCAGCCCGGTGTACCTGGGCAAGGAAACACCTGCGGTGGTCACGCCGCCGGATGTGGACGCATGATGAAGCAACTCGTCCTCGACATCCGCCCCGACGCTCCGCCCACGCTGGACAATTTTGTCGCCGGCACCAATGCCGAGCTGCTGGCGACGCTGTCGCTGCTGGCGTCGAGCGCCAGCGCGCGGCAGTTACCCGCACGCCACGTCTATGTATGGGGTGCGCCCGGCAGTGGTCGCAGCCATCTGCTGCGTGCCACGTTAGCCCAGGCCCAGGCCAGCGGCCGCCCCACCCATGGCTTTGGCGCTGCCGACATCGCTGCCGTATTGCCCGAAACCCCGGACGCCGTGCTGGCGATAGACGACGTCGACCAGCTCTCGGCCCCAGCCCAGGTCGCGCTCTTCAACGCGTTCAATCGCAGCCGCAGCAACGGTCAGACGCTGCTGCTGGCGGGGCCGAGCGCCCCGCTCGGACTGGCGCTGCGCGAAGATCTGCGCACGCGCATCGGTCAAGCCCTGATCTATGAAGTCCAGGCTCTGGACGACGACGCGCGCGCCGCCATCCTCCTCACCCTGGCCGCGCGCCGCGGCCTGCGCCTCGCCGACGAGGTGGTCGAGTTCTTGCTGCGCCACGGCCGCCGCGAGCTGTCCAGCCTGCTCGCCGTGCTGGACGCGCTCGATACCGCCTCGCTGGAGCGCAAGCGCCCCATCACCCTGCCCTTGCTGCGCGAGATGATGCAGCAGGGTCTGGAAATCTGAACCCCTGATCCACTGGCCGCAAGGCAGGGCGAGCCCGCCACACCGGACTTCCGGATCCGGGCGCTGACAATGCCTTGCACGGGCCGCCACCAAGCCGACCCAGATCCTTCATTGGAGCTTCAACATGAATCTTGTTCTCTTCGACCTCGACAACACCTTGCTCGCTGGCGACTCGGACTTCGCCTGGGCGCAGTTCCTCATTGGCAAGGGCGTGCTCGATCGTGAACTGCAGGAAGCAAAGAACATCGAGTTCTATGAGCACTACAAGGCCGGCACGCTCGACATCCACGCCTTTCTCGACTTTCAGCTCGCCCCGCTCGCGCGCCATCCGCGCACCGAGCTCGACGCCTGGCATCGCGAGTTCATGGAGCAGTCGGTACGCCCGATGATCACCGCCCAAGCCCGCGCCCTGGTGCAGGAACATCTCGATAGCGGCGCCCTGGTCGCCGTGGTCACCGCCACCAACGCCTTCGTCACCGCACCGATCGTGCGTGAATTCGGTATTCCCCATCTGGTTGCCACCATCCCCGCCCAGGAAGGCGGCAGCTTCACCGGCAAGCCGCGCGGCCTGCCGGCGTTCAAGGAGGGCAAGATCGACCGTGTCGACGCCTGGCTGGAGTCCTACGGCCTGCATCTGGGCGGCTTCGAGCGCAGCTGGTTCTACAGCGACTCGCACAATGACCTGCCCTTGATGGGCAAGGTCTCGGACCCGATCGCGGTGGACCCGGACGACATCCTGCGCGCGCATGCAGATCAGCACGCCTGGCCGGTGATCTCGCTGCGCTGAGGCGCAAGCCGCGCTCGGCGCTTGCCTCCATCGGTTATCATTGCCGGCTTATGCAAGAACCCCCCTCTTCCCGATGATCCGCAAGCTGCTGCGCAAGGTTTTCAAGCGCCCGGAGCACCCTGTCCGCCGCGAACCCGCCCATATCCCGGTCGAACACCATAAGGTTCGACGCGAACAACTCTCACCCGCGGCACGCAAGGTGTGCGTCGTCCTGCAGGAGAATGGCTACAAGGCCTTCGTCGTCGGCGGTGCCGTGCGTGACCTGCTCATCGGTCATCCCCCCAAGGACTACGACGTCGCCACCAGCGCCACGCCCGAACAGGTACGTGCCGCGTTCCGCCGCTCGCGCATCATCGGTCGCCGCTTCAAGATCGTGCATGTGATGAGCGGCGCGGAGACGATCGAGGTCTCCACCTTCCGCTCCAGCCATGACACCGAGTCGGCACACACCGACGAGCACGGCCGCGTGCTGCGCGACAACGTGTACGGCAATCAGGAAGAGGATGCGGCGCGGCGCGACTTCACCGTCAACGCCCTTTACTACGACCCCAGCTCCGAGACCATTGTCGATTACCACCACGGCGTGGCCGACATCCAGCAGAAAACCCTGCGCATGATCGGCGATCCGCGCACGCGCTACCGTGAAGACCCGGTGCGCATGTTGCGGGCGGTACGCCTGGCCGCCAAGCTCGGGCTGGCAATCGACCCCGCGGCCAGCCAGCCGATCCGTGACATGGCGATCCTGCTCGAGAACGTGCCCGCAGCCCGCCTGTTCGACGAGATGCTCAAGCTCTTGTTTTCGGGCTATGCCGTCAAGTGCCTCAAGCAACTGCGCGAGGAAGGCCTGCACCACGGCCTGCTGCCGTTGCTGGACGTGATCCTCGAACAGCCGATGGGCGAGCGCTTCGTCTGGCTGTCGCTGGAGAACACCGACGAGCGCGTACGTCAGGACAAGTCCGTCTCCCCCGGGTTCCTGTTCGCCACCTTGCTGTGGCATCAGGTGCTGGTCGCATGGAAAAGGAAGCAAGAGGCCGGAGAACACTCCCAGCCGGCCCTGTTCGAGGCCATGGACGAAGTGCTCGATGCCCAGGCGGGCAAGCTCGCCATCACGCGCCGCATCGTCGGCGACATCAAGGACATCTGGGCGCTGCAACCGCGCTTCGACAAGCGCGCGGGCAAGACCCCCTACCGCCTCATCGAGCTGCCACGTTACCGCGCCGGCTGGGACTTCCTGCGCCTGCGCGCGCAGGCCGGCGAAATCCCCATGGAGAGCGTCGACTGGTGGGATCGCTTCGCCCACGCCGGCCACGATGAACGCGACGCGCTCATCCGCCAGGCCCCCGCCGAGGCCAGCCCAGCGCCCAAGAAGCGACGCCGCAAGCGGCGCAAACCGGCAGGCAGCGCGGCCGATATCAACACGAGTACCCAGCCCGCCGACACGCCCGCGGCCACGACCGGAGCAGAGCGCTGAGCACGATCGCCGCTGCGGGCGACGCGGTGCGCGCCTTCATTGCCTTCGGCGCCAACCTGGGCGACCCGTCAGCGGCCTTCGTGAGCGCGCTGCAGCAACTGGGCGCCCTGCCGGGCACCCGTGTGGTGGCCCATTCCTCGCTCTATCGCACCGCGCCTGTGGGTGTCGAACACCAGCCCGACTACATCAATGCCGTGATCGAGCTCAAAACCATCGTCGCTGCACGTGCGCTGCTTGCCGCGATGCTCAACATCGAGCACCACAACGGCCGCCGGCGCGACTTCGCAATGGCACCGCGCAGCATGGATCTCGACCTGTTGCTGTATGGCGAGGCCACGATCAACGAGGATGACCTCCAAGTGCCCCACCCGCGCATGCATCTGCGAGCCTTCACCCTGGTGCCATTGGCGGAGATCGCACCCGAGATCGTCATTCCCGCGCACGGCAGGGTCATCGATCTCCTGCCCGGGGTGGCTGGGCAGGAGATCGCGCGTTGCTAGCGCGTGCACCAATGGACGCGGCACTCCCCGGCTCTGTCGAGGCGGCGCAAGCTGCAGGCGTGCATCACCCAGTCAGAACCACCCCAGGCCGACAGCGGTCCAGCGCGCTTGACGAGCGCAGGGCCGCCTTGTGTATGCTTGCTGCGGTTCATCTCCCATCCCGCAGCCAGGCAAGGGCAAAGGCGACTGCGCATGCTCGACAAAGCACACTACATCGTCGTTGAAGGCCCGATCGGCGCCGGCAAGACCTCACTCGCCAGGCGGCTCGCCGAACGCCTGCAGAGTGAAACCCTGTTCGAACAGGCCGAGCACAATCCCTTCCTGTCGCGCTTCTATCAGGACCCGGAACGCTGGGCGATGGCCACGCAACTGTCCTTTCTCTATCAGCGCATGGACCAGCTCGCGGCGCTCGGACCGATCGGAGAAGAGCGTCGGCTGGTGTCCGACTTCATTATCGACAAGGACAAGCTGTTTGCCGCGCAGAACCTCAGCACTGACGAGCTCGCGCTGTATCAGCGCATCCATGACGACATCAAACCCGCGCAAACCACCCAACCCGACCTCGTCGTCTATCTGCAAGCCCGCCCCGAGCGGCTGATGGAACGCATCCGCAAGCGCGGACTGGACGCCGAGCGCCACATCACCGAGGCCTACCTGCAACAGATCGCCGACCGCTACACGCGTTACTTCTACCAGTACGAGGCGGCCCCACTGTTCATCGTCGACGCCGGACAGCTCAACCCGGTCGACAACGATGAGGACTTCGAAATGCTGCTTGCCCGCCTGCGCGACATGCGCGGCTACCGCGAATTCTTCGGCTATGGCGGGTAAACCCTAGGCCAATTCCACGGCAATCAACTTGTGCAATGCACCATTTTGGTGAAAACTCCGCCCTCCCATAAGGAGCGATGAATGAGCTATCTCCAGGACCAGAAGCCCGTCACTCTGTTCGAACTTGGCAAGATGCGCGCGGAAGCTCGCAAGATCGTCATGCTCACCGGCTACGACGCGAGCTTTGCAGCCCTTCTCGGCCGTGCCGGGGTCGATGTCGTGCTGATCGGCGACTCCCTTGGCAATGTGCTGCAAGGGCAGAAATCGACCCTGCCGGTCACCCTCGAACACATGGCCTACCACACCGAGTGCGTGGCGCGCGGCGGCGCGCGCGCACTGGTGCTGACCGACATGCCCTTCGGCAGCTATCACGAAAACCGCGAACAGGCGATGCGCAACGCAGCCCGCCTGATGGCGGCCGGGGCGCAGATGGTGAAGCTGGAGGGTGGCGAATTCATGGCCGACACCGTGCGCTTCCTGGTCGAGCGCGGCGTGCCGGTGTGCGCTCACATCGGCCTCACACCACAAGCGGTCAATCAGCTTGGCGGCTATCGCGTGCAGGGCCGCAGCGATGAAGGCGCCGCCCGCCTGAGGGCCGACGCGCTGGCCCTGGAGCAGGCCGGCGCCGCGCTGATGGTGATGGAGATGGTGCCCGCAGCATTGGCCACTGAGATCACCGCCAGCCTCAAGACCATGGCCACCATCGGCATCGGCGCGGGCCCGGGGTGTGATGGTCAGGTGCTGGTGCTGCACGACATGCTGGGCATCTTCCCCGGCAAGACGGCGCGCTTCGTGCGCAACTTCATGGCCGGCGCAGACAGCATCGAGGACGCGGTTGCCCGCTACGTTGCAGCCGTGCGTGAGGGCAGCTTCCCCGCACCCGAACACTGCTACTGACCCCAGCGCTGTCCGTATCCCTGATATCCCTGACTTCGTGCCCCTGACCGGCACGGCACTCAACCTCTTTGCGACTCCCCCATGCAGATCCATCACACCATCGCGAGCCTGCGCGCCGCCCGTGCCATCGCCGGCAAGGTCGCTTTTGTTCCGACCATGGGCAACCTGCACGAAGGCCACATCACGCTGATGCGCGAGGCAGGCGAGAAAGCCGACTGCGTCATCGTCAGCATCTTCGTCAATCGCCTGCAGTTCGGCGCCGGCGAGGACTTCGACCACTATCCGCGCACGCTCGCGGCCGACTGTGAGATGCTCGCGGCAGCCGGGGTGAAACATGTATTTGCACCCGACGAAACCGAGCTCTACCCGCAGCCACAGCGCTACCACGTCGATCCGGCGCCCGCCCAGGTGTCGATTCTGGAAGGTGAGTTCCGCCCCGGTCACTTTCGTGGGGTGGCGACGGTGGTGCTCAAGTTGCTGAACATCGTCCAGCCCGACTATGCCTTGTTCGGCAAGAAGGACTACCAGCAGCTGATGGTGCTGAGCAACATGGTGCGCGAGCTGGCGTTGCCGGTCGAAGTGCTGGCAGGCGACACCGTGCGCGCCGATGACGGGCTCGCGCTGTCATCGCGCAATGGCTACCTGAGCGCCGCCGAGCGCGCGCGCGCGCCCTTGCTGCATCAGCTTCTGTGCCGGATTCGCGATGCAGTGCGTGCAGGCGATCACGACCTGCTCAAGCTTGAAACCGACGCCCTCGACGCGCTCGCTGCCGCGGGCTGGCAACCTGACTACATCGCCGTGCGTCGGCGCGCGGACCTGCAGCCGCCGGTGCACATGGACGACGCCCTGGTCGTGCTCGCCGCTGCCAAACTGGGGCAGACCCGCCTCATCGACAATCTGGAAATCTGACGTCGCGGGGTAGCAGGCTTCGCTCCTGCTTGCACTCGGCCGTTCTTGGTACCACTCTATGTAAAATTCCGGCCGCGCAAGCGCGGCCACCTGGTGGCATTGTCATAGAAACTGAAGGAGGGAGAAAAGCGATGGCGACGAGCGTTAAACAAGTCCTTGAGCAAAAAGGCACCACTTTCCACGCAGTACGTCAGACCGATTCGGTGTTCGACGCCCTGTCCTTGATGGCGCAGTTCGATATCGGCTGCGTGCTGGTCACCGAGAACGAGCGCCTGATCGGCATTTTCACCGAGCGCGACTATGCGCGCAAAGTCGTGCTCAAAGGGCTCATGTCACGCGATGCGCGCGTGGGTGACCTGATGACGGCCAACCCATGCACGGTCACGCCGGCCAGCACGGTCGATGAGGTCATGCACACCATGACCGAGAATCGCTTCCGCCACCTGCCCGTCGTGCAGCACGGCAAGATCATCGGCATCGTCACCATCGGCGACATGGTGAAGTCCCTGGTCAGCCAGCAACAGCACACGATCAAGCATCTCGAGAGTTACATCGCCGGCGATCTGGCCGCAGAGTGAGCTTTCCCCTGCATTGAAAGCACAGCGCCGGGTCTTGAGCCCGGCGCTGTGCTTTTGTGGGCCCTGCCTTCCGCGCCCGGAACACGCTTACTCGAGCGCCTTGCCCAACACCTCGGCGACGTCGGCGGAGAGCCCGTCGCTGGCCTGCACACGCTGCACTTGAGTGCGCATGCTGTGCTGCAGGGCGGGGGTGAAGCGACGCCAGTTCTCCAGCGCACGCGCCATGCGCGCCGCCACCTGCGGATTTTTCGCGTTCAAGGCGAGCACCTGATCGGCCCAGAACGCATGGCCACTGCCGTCGGCAGCATGAAATTCACCCGGATTGGCGCGAAAGTAGGTGCCCAGCAGCGCATACACCTTGTTGGGATTCGACAGGCTGAAAGCAGGATCGGCCATCAGGTGGCGCACCCGTGCGAGCGTGGGCAGCGCTGCCGGATCCCAGCGCCAGGCACCTGCCTGCAGCGCGAACCACTTGTCCAGCACCAGCGCATCGTCGCGGTAACGCGCATGGAAGGCTGCCAGCGCCTGCTCGCGTGCCGGATGCGTGCTGTGCACCAGTGCGCTCAGGGCGCCGAAGCGTTCGGTCATGTTGGTGGCCGCATCGAAGCGTTGCTGCGCCCGCGCCAGACCTTGCGCGTCGTCGGCGGCAGCCAGATAACGCAAGGCCAGGTTGGCCAGCGCGCGACAGCCGGCATCACGCGGGTGGTAGCGATATTCACCCGCCACCTGCATCGCATCGAACACCGCCAGCCACTCGGCGGCGAGCTGTTCACCCAGTGTCCGCATCAGACGCTGCAGCGCAGCGCGCAGCGCGAGCGGGTCCGCGGGCGTCATGCGTTCGAGCAGATAGGTCTCGCCGGGCAGGGCCAGGGCCTGCGCACGGAAGGCAGGATCAAGCGAGTGCGCATTCAGCAGCGTGCGCATCGCCTGCACATAGGCCGCCGGCACCTGCGCATCAGGGTCGGCCGCCAGCGCCAGCACCACGCGCTCAGCGTAGCGCTGGGCGGCATCCCAGCGATTGCAGGGGTCGGCGTCATGCGCCATGCGAAAGGCCAGGCGAGCATCGTCTTCTTCGAGTTCCAGGATGACCGGGGCGGAGAAGCCGCGCAGCAGCGAAGGCACAGGCTCGGCGGGCAGGTCGACAAAGCGGAAGCTCTGTTCCATCGCACTCAGGGTCAATACGCGCGTGCTCGCCTTGCCCGTGGCCTCGCCTTCGAGGCGCAACACGCAGTCACGCCCGTCAGGGCCGATGAGGCCGAGCGCCACCGGAATCACCAGCGCCTGCTTGTCGGGCTGGCCGGGGGTGGGCGGGGTGGATTGCGCCAGCGTGAGCGTGTAGCTGGCTGAAGCCGCGTCCCACACCCCGCTCGCCCGTACGCGCGGCGTCCCGGCCTGGCTGTACCAGCGCATGAACTGGTCGAGATCGACGCCGTTGGCCTCGGACATCACCTCGACAAAATCGTCGCAGGTCACGGCCTGACCGTCGTAATAGCTGAAGTACAGGTCCATGCCGTTGCGAAAGCCCTCCTGCCCGAGCAGGGTGTGCAACATGCGGATGATCTCGGCGCCTTTTTCATACACCGTGGCGGTGTAGAAGTTGTTGATCTCCTGGTAACGATCGGGGCGGATCGGGTGCGCCATCGGGCCGGCGTCCTCAGGAAACTGCGCTGCTCGCAGCACGCGCACGTCGTCGATGCGCTTCACCGCGCGCGCAGAGGCTGCGCCCTCTTCTCCGGCCGCACGGGCGAGCATGTCGGCGGAGAACTGCTGGTCGCGGAAGACGGTCAGGCCTTCCTTGAGCGTGAGCTGGAACCAGTCGCGGCAGGTGACGCGGTTGCCGGTCCAGTTGTGGAAGTACTCATGCGCCACCACGCTCTCGATATGTTCGTAATCGACATCGGTGGCGGTATCGGGCTTGGCCAGCACGAACTTGGTGTTGAAGATGTTGAGACCCTTGTTCTCCATCGCGCCCATGTTGAAGTCGGCCACGGCGACGATCATGAAGCGGTCGAGGTCGAGCTCGAGGCCGAAGGTCTCCTCGTCCCAGCGCATCGAATTCACCAGCGCATCGAGCGCATGCGCGCAGCGGTCAAGATTGCCTTCTTCCACCCACACCTGCAGCAAGACCTCGCGACCGGACTGGGTGCGCACCTGGCGCTCGAGCACGACCAGTTTTGCCGCGACCAGCGCGAACAGGTAGGAGGGCTTGGGAAATGGATCTTCCCACCTCGCGAAGTGGCGGCCAGCAGGCAGCTCGCCGGCATCGATCAGATTGCCATTGGACAGCAGCACCGGACAGGCGGCACGGTCGGCTTCGAGCGTGACGGTGAACCGCGCCATGACGTCGGGACGGTCGGGGAAGCAGGTGATACGCCGGAAACCTTCAGCCTCGCACTGGGTGAAAAAGCCGTCATTCGACACATACAGGCCGGACAGCGTGGTGTTGGCGCCGGGTCGGATGCGGGTCTGAACTTCGACCACCACGCGCTCGCCTGCGGCGTCGATCTCCAGCAGGGTGCCATCATCACGCACCGCCAGCGGCGCGCTGCCATCGACCGTCAGTGACAGGCGCTCAAGCTCCTCGGCCCACAAGCGGATCGGCCCGTTCTCGGCCTGCGGATTGCGCACACACAGCATGCGATTGGTGACGAGGGTGGCCTCGGCATCGAGATGGAAGTGCAGGTCTACGGTTTCCACCGTCCACGACAATGGCCGATAGTCGGCGCGCTCAATGCTTGGGGCGTGTTCTGTTTTCATGGGCTCTCCAGCTCCGCGCACGCGCGCGGAAAACCGCGAGTCTACGCCGCGCGCCGAGCGCCGCCCAGCGTAAAAGCCACACCCAGCCTGCGGACGCGGCGCTCAGCCCTGCGATCGATCGATCACCAGCACGTCCGCCGACGACTGCGCCAGCACGTGCTTGGTGACGCTGCCGAGCAGCAACTCCTCGAGCAGACCCAGGCCGCGCTTGCCGATCACGATCAGATCGCAGTCCTGTTCCAGCTCCTGCTCCAGGATCAGCGCCGAGGCTTCGCCATGCAGCACCAGCCGTCGCACCCGCGCCTCATCGACGCCGGACGCCACCACGAGCTCGTTCATTTTCGCGGTGGCCTCGCGCTTGGCCTGTATGCGCAGGCTGGAGAGCGCGCCTTCGTCGACTCCCGCGTAGCGCAGCTTGCCCTCGAAAGGCACCTCGAAAGCGTGCAGCAACACCAGTTCCGCCTGCGGTGCGACGGCACGCGCGCGATGCAGGGCATCGACCGAGCGCGGGGAGAAATCGACCGGCAGCAATACCCGACGATAGGTTTCATGCGCCATCTGCTTGACCACCAGCAGCGAGCGCCGGGTCCTGCGCAGCACGCGCTCGGTGGTGGAGCCAAGCAACAACTCGCGCACGAAGCCAGCGCCACGCGCGCCGAGCACGAGTATGTCGGCATCGATGGCATCGGCGTGGCTGCTGATCTCGGCCTGCACCTTGCCCACCATGAGATGCACATCGGACGAGACCCCGTAGCGCCGCTCCATCTCCGCCGCCAGGGCGTGGGCCTCGCCCTGCACCTCCTTGAGCAGGGTGTCCTGCAGGCCGGCGGCGTCACTGTCGAGCAGATGACGCAGGGCGTCGAAAGCGCCGACATTGACGACGTGTTGCAGCGACAGGCGAGCGCCGGTCTCGGCGGCAATCAGCGCGGCACGCGCGACCGCGTGACGCGCAAGGGCGGAGAGGTCGCTTGCGGCAAGAATGGTGCGCAGTGAACGCATGGTTGCGGCTCCTGGACGGGTTGAGCAAGGGGGCTGCACTGCAATGTTCATTGCCTCGGTTCATTGCCTCAGGCCCCGCCGTTTCTGCTGGGCTCAATGTTACGACGAACGAAGGCCTTTTCCGCCTCGACAAGGAGCAGGAGCGCGACCCCGAAGCCCAGGATGCGCAGCCAGGCCGCGGGGCTGATGGCTGCCGAACCGAACAGGGTCTGCAGCACAGGCAGATAGGTGAACGCCGCCTGGCACACGAGCAACACCCCGATCGCCCACAACACGTAGCGGTTGCCAAGGAAACCCGCAGGCTTGAGCACCGAGCCGGTGAGACTGCGCATGTTGAAAAGGTAGAACACCTCACCGATCAGAACCGCATTGACCGCAACGCTGCGCGCCACCGGGATGCTCGCGCCATGTTCGAGCTCCCACAGGAACAAACCCATGCCACCGGCCACCAGCAGCGCACCGACGAACACCGTGCGCCACATCAGAAAGCGCGTCAGCAAGGGCTCGCGCGGATCACGCGGCCGGCGCTGCATGATGTCGGGTTCGGCAGCCTCAAAGGCCAGCGCCAGCGCCAGCGTGACCGCGGTGATCATGTTGACCCACAGGATCTGGGCCGGTGTGATCGGCATCGTCACCCCCAGCAGCAGGGCAGCGGACACGATCCCGGCCTGTCCGATGCTGGTCGGCAGAATGTACACAACCGCCTTCTTGAGGTTGTCATACACCGTGCGCCCCTCCTCCACCGCGGCCGCGACCGAGGCGAAGTTGTCGTCGGCGAGCACCATCTCGGCGGCTTCCTTGGCGGCCTCGGTGCCCTTGCACCCCATCGCCACCCCGACATCGGCACGCTTGAGCGCGGGGGCGTCGTTCACTCCGTCGCCCGTCATCGCCACCACCTCGCCCTCGGCCTGCAGTGCCTCGACCAGGCGCAGCTTGTGCTGCGGACTCGCGCGCGCAAAGATCTCCGTTTCCAGAACCACGCTGCGCAAGCCCGCGTCGCTCATGGTCTCGATCTCGGCTCCGGTAAGCGCCTTGACCTCGGCCGCGAGGCCGATCTGCTGACCGATGGCACGCGCGGTGGCGACATGGTCGCCGGTGATCATCTTGACGCGGATGCCCGCGCCCAGGCAGCGCTCGACCGCTCGCACCGCCTCCGCGCGCGGGGGGTCGGTGATGCCCAGCACCGCGAGCAGCACGAAGCCACCTTCATTGACCTCGTCCACACTCAGCGCCGCCAGCCCGCTGCCAGCACAACGCTCGGCGACCGCCAGCAAGCGCATGCCCTGCGCGGCAGCGGCGCTGATGGCCTGCTGCCAGTGCTCGGCATCGAGCTCACGTTCGCCGCCATCCAGCCCCATGCAGCGCGTGCACAAGGCCAGCACCCGCTCCGGCGCGCCCTTGAGCATGATGTGCGCATCACCGTGGGCATCATGGTGCAGGGTGGCCATGATGCGGTGTTCGGCTTCGAACGGAATGACATCGTCACGCACCATCTGCGCGCGCTGACGCAGCGGATCGACCCCGGCTTTGAGCGCCAGACTCAGCAGCGCACCCTCCGTGGGGTCGCCGAGCAGCACCCAGCCCTTGTCCTCGAGCGTGAGCTCGGCGTCATTGCACAGCACGCACACGCGCCCGAGCGCGAGCAGCAAGGGCGTTGCCGCCGGCTCCAGCTCGCGCTCCGCGCTCCTGAAGACACCCTCGGGCACATAGCCGCCACCGCTCACCTCAAGGACGCCATCAGCGCTGATCACGCGCTGCACCGTCATCTCGTTGCGGGTCAGGGTGCCGGTCTTGTCGGAACAGATCACCGTCACCGAGCCGAGCGCCTCGACCGCCGGCAAACGGCGAATGATCGCGCTGCGACGCGCCATGCGCTGCACCCCGATCGCGAGCGTGATCGTCATCACCGCCGGCAGGCCCTCGGGGATGGCCGCCACTGCCAGCCCCACCGCGACCAGGAACATCTCGCCCGGCGCCTGGCCCTGCACCAGGGTGCCAAAGGCAAAGGCAGCGACCGCCACCGCCAGGATGACCCAGGTGAGCATGGCGCTGAACCCGGCCATCTGCCGCAGCAAGGGCGTGCTCAGCACCTCGACCGCGCTGATCAGGGCGCTGATGCGACCAATTTCCGTCTGCGCCCCGGTCGCCACCACCACTCCCGTGCCCTGCCCGGCACTGACGAGGGTGCCGCAATAGGCCATGGCGAGCCGATCTCCAATGCTGGCGTCGGCTGCAACCGGCTCGGTCGACTTCTCGACCGCCAGTGACTCTCCGGTGAGGACGGCTTCGTCCACACACAGCCCGCGCGCATCGACCAGGCGCAGGTCAGCCGGCACCTTGTCACCCGGGCTGAGGAACACCACATCGCCGACCACCAGTTCGCAGGCGTCGATCTCCTGGCGGTGGGCGTCGCGCAGGACCTGAGCGCGCGGCGAGAGCAGCTCACGGATCGCATCGAGCGCACGCTCGGCCTTGCCCTCCTGCATGAATCCGATCGTTGCGTTGATCAGAACCACGCCGAAGATCACCGCCGCATCGAGCTCATGCCCGACCAGCAGGGTGATTGCGCCCGCGCCCAGCAGCACATAGAGCAAGACATTGTGAAATTGCAGCAGGAAACGTTTGAGCGGCCCGTTGCGCGCAGCTTGTGGCAGCACGTTGGGGCCGTCACGCGCGCTGCGCGCGCCAGCCTCGGCGGCGCTCAGCCCCTCGGACAGCGGCACGTCAAGGCGCGCAAGACAGTCGGCGGCGCTGAGCGCATGCCACGCGAGCGCCTGCGGGGGGTGCGCCTCCTGCGCTGCGGAAGTGGACGACCGGGAAGACGGAGCGGGAAGAGACATGAAGAAGAGTCCTTTCTGCTGCCGTCAGGCGCGGCGATGCGCGTGCTGCAGGAAAGGCCTGCTGCAGAAGCGCTCAAGCGTGGCCACGGCGAGAGCCCCGGCTGCGCGCAGCAAAAGCGCAAGCGAGCACAAGCTCAGCCCTTGCGCGCGGGAGGCAGCGCGACAATGCGCGCACCACTGAAACGGTCATGCAGGAACTGCCGATCGCGATCGAACAAGGCCCACACCAGGCCAACACCGAACAACAACACCGAGGGCCAGCACAAGACGTAGCGCAAGCAGCAACGGGCGAGGGGCAAATTGCGCCCGCTTGCGGCATCGACCAGCTGCAGGCGCCAGGTTTGCATCGCCAGCGTCTGGCCCTGATGACGCCAGTACCAGACGAAGTATGCGCCCAGCACCACGAAGATGTGCAGCCAGGCGAACCAGCCCGGTGGCGCAATCTCGAAGCCCACGCCCAGGATCAGGTAAGGCACGAGAAAGGTCAGCGCGAGCACGCCGAGCAAGAGCATCGATTCGTACAGCATGCTCGCCAGCCTTCGCCGCAGGCCAGCCAGCTCGACACTGGGGCGTGCGCTCGAGGGGGCGGCGCTGGCGGGCGAACGGCTGCCCGTGCTCTGGCTCTTGGGGGTGCGCTTCATGACGGGGTCCGAGTGTGATTCGACGCCGGATCAGGCGCGAGCGCCAGGACAGGCAAGGAAAAAGAGGGAAAGGGAGAGCCCGCGCTTCGCGGGCAAGGCAGGCCGGCCAGTGTGGGGCACAACGTGCCGCGATCACTCGGCGTCCAGCATCCGCCTTGACCAAACACCTTGCCGCCGGTAACGTTGCGCGTTTCTTCAAACGACTTGACGAGCGAGTTTGAGATGGTGCTTTCCGGAGCCGAAATTGTAATCAGGTGCCTGCAGGAAGAAAAGGTCGAGTATGTGTTCGGCTATCCTGGTGGTGCAGTACTGTACATCTATGACGCTCTGTTCCAGCAGGAAGCGGTGCGCCACATCCTGGTGCGCCACGAGCAGGCCGCGGTACACGCTGCCGATGGCTATGCACGCAGCACCGAAAGAGTCGGCGTGGCCCTGGTGACCTCTGGCCCAGGCGCGACCAATGCCGTGACCGGCATTGCCACCGCCTTCTGTGATTCCATCCCGATGGTGATCATTTCTGGCCAGGTGCCGACCGCAGCGATCGGTCAGGACGCCTTCCAGGAGGTCGATACCGTCGGCATCACCCGTCCCTGCGTCAAGCACAACTTCCTGGTGAAGGACGTGCGCGACATCGCATCGACGATGAAGAAGGCGTTCTACATTGCCAGGACCGGTCGTCCGGGTCCGGTGCTGGTCGACATCCCCAAGGATGTGTCGATGCACACCTGCGAGTTCGAGTATCCGAAAGAGATCTCGATGCGCTCCTACAACCCGGTGGTCAAGGGCCACTCGGGCCAGATCAAGAAGGCGGTCCAGCTCTTGCTCGAAGCCAAGCGGCCGATGATTTACTCGGGCGGAGGCGTGGTGCTGTCGAACGCCGCCGAACAGCTCACCAAGCTCACCCGCCTGCTCGGCTACCCGATCACCAACACCCTGATGGGTCTGGGCGGCTATCCCGCCAGCGACGGCCAGTACCTCGGCATGCCCGGCATGCACGGCACCTACGAAGCCAACATGTCGATGCAGTTCTCCGACGTGCTGCTCGCGGTCGGCGCCCGCTTCGACGACCGTGTGATCGGCGTGCCCGCGCACTTCGCCCAGGAGTTGCGCAAGATCATTCATATCGACATCGACCCGTCGTCGATCTCCAAGCGCGTCAAGGTTGATGTCCCCATCGTCGGGGACATCAAGGAAGTGCTGGAAGAGATGATTCGCCAGCTCGAGAGCGGCGAGGCGCGCCCGAATCCTGAGGCGCTCGCGGCCTGGTGGAAGCAGGTCGACGAATGGCGCAGCCGCAACTGCATGGTGTACAAGAACTCGGACGAGATCATCAAACCACAGTTCGTGGTGCAGAAGCTGTGGGAGGTGACCGGTGGCGAGGCCATCATCACCTCGGACGTGGGCCAGCACCAGATGTGGGCAGCACAGTACTACCCCTTCGACAAGCCGCGACGCTGGCTCAACTCTGGCGGCCTGGGGACGATGGGCGTGGGCATGCCCTACGCCATGGGCGCCAAGCTGGCGCACCCGGACATGCAGGTCGCCTGCGTCACCGGCGAGGCCTCGATCCAGATGAACATTCAGGAGCTGTCGACCTGCAAGCAGTTTCGCCTGCCGATCAAGATCTGCAACCTCAACAACCGCTACCTCGGCATGGTGCGGCAGTGGCAGCAGCTCTTTCACGGCCAGCGTTACTCCGAGTCCTACATGGATTCCCTGCCTGACTTCGCCAAGCTGGCGGAGTCCTACGGTCACGTCGGCTTTCGCATCGACAAGCCCTGCGATGTCGAGGGCGCGCTGCGCGAAGCCTTCACCACCCACAAGAACGATCTCGTCTTCCTCGACTTCCAGGTCGACCAGACGGAAAACGTCTACCCGATGGTGCAGGGTGGCAAGGGTCTCACCGAGATGATCCTGTCTGCCGAAGACCTGTAAACGCCCTCCTCCTGAATTCCGGACCGAAACCATCATGCGTCACGTCATTTCCCTCCTGATCGAAAACGAATCCGGCGCGCTGTCGCGCGTCTCGGGTCTGTTCTCGGCGCGCGGCTACAACATCGAGTCGCTCACCGTGGCACCGACCGAAGATGCGTCGATGTCACGCATGACCATCGTCACCACCGGCTCGGACGACATCATCGAGCAGATCACCAAGCAGCTGAACAAGCTCATCGAGGTGCTCAAGGTGGTGGACATTTCCGAGGCGGCGCACCTCGAGCGCGAGCTCATGCTGGTCAAGGTGCGCGCCACCGGCAAGGACCGCGAAGAGATCAAGCGTACCGCCGACATCTTTCGTGCCCGCATCATCGACGTCACCGACACCTCCTACGTCGTCGAGCTGACCGGCAATCAGGGCAAGCTCGACGCCTTTCTCAGCGCCATTGATCCGGCCCTGATTCTCGAAACAGTGCGCTCGGGCGTATGCGGCGTCGGTCGCGGCGACCGCGTACTCAAGCTGTAACCCACTCCACATTCCGACCCCCAAAGCGAAAAGGAAGAACATGAAGGTTTATTACGACAAGGACGCCGACCTCTCCCTCATCAAGGGCAAGAAGGTCACCATCGTCGGTTACGGCTCGCAGGGCCATGCACACGCACAGAACCTGTCCGAGTCCGGCGTCAAGGTCACGGTCGGCCTGCGCAAGAGCGGCGCGTCGTGGAAGAAAGCCGAAGGCGCCGGCCTGAAGGTCGAGGAAGTGGCGAAGGCAGTGCAGGACGCCGACGTCGTCATGATCCTGCTGCCCGACGAGAACATTCCCGATGTATACAAGAACGACATCGAGCCGAACATCCGCAAGGGCGCAGTGCTGGCGTTCGCCCACGGCTTCAACGTGCATTACAACCAGGTCGTCCCGCGTGAAGACCTGGACGTGATCATGGTCGCACCGAAGGGCCCCGGCCACACCGTGCGTTCCGAATACCTGCGCGGGGGCGGCGTGCCCTCCCTGATCGCGGTGTATCAGGACACCTCCGGCAAGGCACGCGACATCGCCCTGTCCTACGCCGCGGCCAACGGCGGCACCAAGGGCGGCGTGATCGAGACCGACTTCAAGGAAGAGACCGAAACCGACCTCTTCGGTGAGCAGGCCGTGCTGTGTGGCGGCGCGGTCGAGCTGGTGAAGATGGGCTTCGAGACCCTGACCGAAGCCGGCTACGCACCCGAGATGGCCTATTTCGAGTGCCTGCATGAGCTCAAGCTGATCGTCGACCTGATGTACGAAGGCGGCATCGCGACGATGAACTACTCGATCTCGAACAACGCTGAATATGGCGAGTACGTGACCGGACCGGAAGTCATCAACGAGCAGTCCCGTGCCGCCATGCGCAACGCCCTGAAGCGCATCCAGACCGGCGAATACGCCAAGATGTTCATCCAGGAAGGCAAGACCAACTATCCGAGCATGACCGCACGTCGTCGCCTGAACGCAGAGCATCCGATCGAGAAGGTCGGCGGCCAGCTGCGCGCGATGATGCCGTGGATCAAGGACAAGGCGCTGGTCGACAAGTCGAAGAACTGATCGTTACCGCGTCCTTGCAAGGACAAGGGCCGGCGTCGCGCACTGCGGCTCCGGCCCTTGTCGTTTCAAGCGGCTTCACCGCATACACTCCGCCTCATCACCGTGGTTTCAGGCCGGCGGACGGCCAACGACCACCCGGTGCGCACGCAACCGCATGTTTTTGCACACCCACAGGAGATCGACATGAGCACTGCATCCACAACCTTGCGCGAACTGACCGGCCAAGCCGCCAGCCCTGCCCCTCTGTCCGAGTCGGCCCTCATCATCGTCGACGCCCAGAACACATATCGCAGCGGCGTGATGCAACTGAGCGCGATCGAGCCTGCCCTCGAGCAGTGCGCCCGTCTGCTGGAGCGTGCCCGGGGGTTGAAGATTCCGGTGGTGCATATTCAGCACGACGCCGGACCTGGCACACCGTACGATATCAACGCTGAAGTGGGCGCAATCATCGACATGGTGGCACCAGTAGCGGGCGAAGCGGTGGTGGTCAAGAACTATCCGAACTCCTTTGTCAGCACCGACCTCGACACTCGTCTCAAGGCGGCGAACATCAAGAACCTGGTGGTAGCAGGCTTCATGACCCACATGTGCATCAACTCCACCGCACGCGGAGCCTTCAACCTCGGCTATGCCGTCACCGTCCCCGCCGCCGCAACCGCCACGCGCTCGCTGCCCGCCCCCGATGGCTCGGTCGTGAGCGCAGCAAGCATGCAATCTGCGGCGCTGGCGGCACTGGCCGATCTGTTCGCGGTCGTGGTCCCGGACGAGGCCGCCATTCCCGATTGAACTTCCGACGCCGGGGTGGCACGCCCACTCCGGCGTGATTAGCCGCAGCACAGACAGGGGGGCTGCTAGAATCCAAGTCCCGCATCACGTCACGTCCCCATGGACCACCCCGACCGCATGCCTCTGATCACACCCGAGAAGCGCCGCCGCGGCATCTACATCCTGCCGAACCTGTTCACCACCGCTGCGCTGTTCGCGGGCTTTTACGCCATCGTGCAGGCGATGGACCACCGCTTCGAAACCGCCGCAGTGGCCATCTTCGTCGCCATGGTGCTTGACGGACTCGACGGGCGCATCGCCCGCCTGACGCGAACCCAGAGCGAGTTCGGCGCCGAATACGACTCGCTGTCCGACATGGTGTCCTTCGGCGCCGCCCCTGCGCTGGTGATGTACGAATGGGCCTTGCGCGACCTCGGCAAGCTCGGCTGGGCCGCCGCCTTCATCTATTGCGCGGGTGCCGCGCTGCGGCTCGCCCGTTTCAATACCAACATCGCCGTCGTCGACAAGCGCTACTTCCAGGGCCTGCCCAGCCCGGCCGCAGCAGCGCTGATCGCCGGCATGGTGTGGGTGGGCATCGACAACGACTTCACCGGCGGAGAGCTGAGCGGCCTCGCCTGTGCCCTGACCATCTTTGCCGGCATCTCGATGGTCAGCAACGTGCTGTTCTGGAGCGGCAAGAGCATCAACCTGCGCAAGAGCGTACCCTTCATCGTCCTCATCGCCCTGGTGCTGGCCTTTGCCCTCATATCGAGCTACCCGCCCGGCGTGCTCTTCGCGCTCTTCCTGGTGTATGCCGGATCCGGCTACGTGGTGTGGGCACTACGCTGGAAGCGCAAGTACGACGCCAGGAACGCAGGCGGCTTCGTCCCGCCCACGACCGACACCGCCGCCTCCGCGACGGCGTGGCCCGAGGCTGACACGACAGCCGAGGCCCCCACCCCAACAAGCGACACCGACGCCGAGAAAGACAACGCTGGCGCGCCTCCAAGGAGCTGAGCATGAAAGACGCACTGATCATTTTCGACACCACCTTGCGCGACGGCGAACAGAGCCCGGGCGCTTCGATGACGCGTGAGGAAAAACTGCGCATCGCCCGTCAGCTCGAGCGCATGCGCGTCGACGTCATCGAGGCCGGCTTCGCCGCCGCCTCCAATGGCGACTTCGAGGCCGTGCGCTCGATTGCGGAAGCCATCAAGGAGTCCACCGTGTGCTCGCTGGCACGCGCCAACGAGAACGACATCCGGCGTTCGGGCGAGGCCATTCGCCCGGCCGCACGCGGCCGCATCCACACCTTCATCGCCACCAGCCCGATCCACATGGAGAAAAAGCTGCGCATGACGCCCGACCAGGTCGTCGAGCAGGCCGTGAAGGCGATCGGCTGGGCGCGTGAATACACCGACGACGTCGAGTTCTCGGCCGAGGATGCGGGGCGCTCCGAGCTCGATTTCCTGGTGCGCATCTTCGATGCCGTCATCCAGGCCGGAGCAAGGACCATCAACGTGCCCGACACCGTCGGCTACAACGTGCCGGAGCAATACGCGGCGACCATCCGCAGCCTGATCGAGCGTGTGCCCAACTCCGACAAGGTGGTGTGGTCGGTGCACTGTCACAACGACCTCGGCCTTGCAGTGGCGAACTCACTGGCCGCAGTGTGTGCGGGCGCACGCCAGGTCGAATGCACGATCAATGGGCTCGGTGAACGTGCCGGCAACGCGGCGCTGGAAGAAATCGTCATGGCGGTGCGTACGCGCGCCGACGTGTTTCCGGTGGAGACGCGCATCGACACCACGCAGATCGTGCCGGCCTCCAAACTGGTGTCACAGATCACCGGCTATCCGGTGCAGCCGAACAAGGCCATCGTCGGCGCCAATGCCTTCGCCCACGAGTCCGGCATCCACCAGGATGGTGTGCTCAAGCATCGCGAGACCTACGAAATCATGCGCGCCGAGGATGTGGGCTGGGGCGCAAACAAGCTGGTGCTGGGCAAGCACTCGGGTCGCAACGCCTTCCGCGCCCGCCTGCAGGCCCTGGGAATCGAGATCGAAGGCGAGGAGACCCTCAATCACGCTTTCGCACGCTTCAAGGAACTCGCCGACAAGAAGCATGAGATCTTCGATGAAGATCTGCACGCGCTGATACGCGACGAAATCGTCACCCCCGAAACCGAGCATTTCCGCCTCGTCTCGAGCCGCTTCCACTCGGAGACCGGAGAGACGCCGCGCGCGGAGCTGACTCTGGTCATCGACGGCCAGGAACGTCAGGCCTGCGCCGAAGGCTCTGGCCCGGTCGATGCCGCCTTCAAGGCCATAGAGGCGATCGCCGCCAGCGGCAGCGAGTTGCTACTGTACTCGGTCAATGCGATCACCACCGGCACCGACGCTCAGGGCGAGGTCACCGTGCGGCTGGCCAAGGAGGGTCGGGTGATGGATGGCCAGGGCGCCGACACCGACATCATCGTGGCGTCCGCGAAAGCCTATCTGAACGCGCTCAACAAGCTGCAAACCAGCGCCAGGCGATTGAATCCGCAGATCTGAAGCCACCCCACCGCCTTCAGCGAACGCCCCGCTGACCCATCGCCGGGTCGCGGGGCGTTTTTTGTGGCTGGCGCCGCGCGCCGCAGCACCGAACTCAAGCTCCAGGCTGGGCGGAGGTCTGACGCGAGGGCGCGGTATTGCGTGCGTACATCATGGTGCTGAAGAAGAGCAGCACCGAAAGCGCAATTTCGATTCCGGCAAGCACGGCGGTCAGACCAGGATCGCTCGCGCGCAGCACACCTTCGGTCAGGTAGAGCAGGCACAGCATGGACAGCCACTGATAGGTGTAGCGCTTGCCGCGCAGAATGCCGAACACCGCCGGCAGCAAAGGCAGCGCCTTCAACATCATCCACGAGCCCCCCGGACGCAGCGGCGCCAGCCAGCCTTCCCACAGCACGCACAGAACAATCAGGGCCAGCAAGCTGAAGCTGGCGCCGAAATACAGCACACGCGGGCTCATCGCTCACCCGCCAGGCGCAATGCCACTTCGGCCAGTCGGCGGCCCTGGGCGCGCGCGAGCTCGATCTCTTCAGCCGTCAACACCGCCACCCCGTCAGCTCCGGCGACATGGGTGGCACCATAGGGTGTGCCGCCGCTGCGCGTGGTGTTGAGCGCGCTCTCCGAAAACGGGATGCCCAGCAACAGCATGCCGTGATGCAGCAGGGGCACCATCATCGTCAACAAGGTGCTCTCCTGCCCACCGTGCAGGCTGGCGGAGGAGGAAAAGACACAGGCGGGCTTGCCTGTCAGCGCTCCATTGACCCACACCCCGGCCAGCCCATCGATAAAATACTTCATTGGCGCAGCCATGTTGCCAAAGCGGGTCGGACTGCCCAGCGCCAGCCCGACACAGTCGGCGAGGTCACTCGCTTCGACATAGGGCGGGCCGTCAGCGGGTACCTCGTCTTCCACCGCCTCGCACACGGTCGACACACGAGGCACGGTGCGCACCCGCGCCGCAGCGCCGGGCACCTGATGGATGCCGATGGCAATCTGCTCGGCCAGCGCACGGACCGAACCACGGTGGCTGTAATAAAGGACCAGGATTTCCTGCATGACCGACCAGAAAGACTTGAATGCGGGAATTATACCGTCCGCACCGCCCCTCCCCGCCTCTGGGCTCAATTCGGCTCAGATGGGATAAGGGTCGATCTCGTACTGGAACAATTCAACGCTGGTGGTCTGCATGTCCAGACCCAGCGCGCGGCCCTGCGCCACATACAGCTGCGCGCCCTCGCGCAGAAAAATGAAGCGACGCGATGTGTAAGTACCCGCAGGTGCGAGGAAAGCCGCATGCCGGCGCACAGGCTCCATCACCGGCAAGGCCAGCGCCGGCGCCACGCCACGCAGCGGCGTGCCGCGAAAAGCCACCTGTACCGCCGAATAGGACAGTGCCAGCACCTGCAGCCCCAGTTCGACCTGGTCGGGGTTGTCACTGCGCACCCAACGCACCACGCACACGGTCCACGAGGTCTCGCCAGGGCGCCTCAAGCCAAGCACGACTCCGCTCGACAGCTCCCCCTTGATGCCAGCGATGTTCATGATCGCGTACCCACCCGGGCTCTCATTGAGTACCTGCCACTCCACCACACGATCGGCCTCCTCCCGGCCGCGGGCAAGTTCCCACAGCGCCCGCAAGCCCACGCAGACCTGCACCATGTAGTGATGCGGCCGTCGCCGCTGCGTGCGCAGCGGCGGACTCAGCCAGCGCTCGCGCAGCGTGCGCAGCAAGGCAAGGACCTCGATCGGCGTCAAACCGAGCGGCAGCGCCTCGTCCTCAGCATCGAGCATCTCGACTTCAGCCATATCCACCGCCGCCATCTCACCACCGCCTTCGGCACCGGCTATGACCGCCTCAAGCTGCCGTATGCGCGCCAGCAGCGCCGGGTCGAAGGGCGCCGCACTGAAGTGACGCACATCGCCGCCCGCAGGAGGCAGTCTGCGCGCGCTCGACACCGGCGCTGCATCAGCGCTGACAAGCACCCACCAGGCGTTCTCGGTCGACTCCTCGCTGGCCGCCGGCAGCACCGCCGGCTGTTGGGCGGCGAGGAAGTCGGCAATCCAGTTCAGTTGGCGCGCGGTAAAACTCTCGGGCTGTGCGGCCGCCATCAGCGCCATTGAAGCGTAGGACAGGTCGCCTGGCAGTTCGCCGGCAAGGCGATGCGCGAACGCCCACAGACCGAGCGGCGCGCTTGCCGCTGACATTGCCGAAACGACGAAAGCCTCATGACACAGCAGCAGCGCAAGGCGCACGCGCGCCTCCCTGTCCGCGCGCTCAGCTCGCGCGGCGCCCGGTCCCGTGCTGGCCGCCTCAGCCTCGAGGCCCTGAGCGATTGCGAGCAGCGCACGGGCCAGCCGGGTCACCACCACATGCAGGGCACGCGGCAAGGGCAAGCCGACTTCCTGCAAGCTGGATCTGACCCGGGCGCTGATGTCGAGCGCTCGCGTCGCCGCAGACTCCATGAGGCGGCTCGACGCAGCGCGATCCGGATCGGCGTCCTGCAACGCACCAAGGTGCGCGCGCAAGGCGTCGAGATCGTCCGCCACCTCATCGGCCGGCTCGGCTTCTAGCCAGCGCCGGAAGCTGTCCGTCTCATCGTCATCGGCTACGCGCGCGGCCTGTATCATCGGGAACTGGGAAGAATGTCCAAGCGCGTCATTTTAGACATGTTTGAATCAATCAATCTGTACGAAACTCATCCCCGACCGACTGAAGCCGCAAACGCGCTTCAAACGCCCCCGGCAGACTCCAGTGCAGCACACAATCGCTTGTGCACTGAATCAATCATGACTTGCCCTCGACGGGGCTTTACCCTAGAATCCTTCGTCTTTCGCCTCTATCGATCAGGAACACCTCAGATGGTCGTCATTCGCCTTGCCCGTGGTGGCGCCAAAAAGCGCCCCTTCTTCAACATCGTCGCCGCTGATTCCCGTGATCGCCGCGACGGTCGCTTCATCGAGCGCGTGGGTTACTACAACCCGGTCGCATCCGGCGGCGCGCAGAACCTCGTCATCAATGCCGAGCGTCTGGCCTACTGGCAGCAAAACGGCGCGCAGCTGTCGCCGACCGTTGCCCGTCTGGCCAAGCAGGCTGCCAAGGCGGCCGCCTGATCAGCAGCGGTCTGCCCCGGCGGATCAAGGCATGATCGTACTGGGGCGCATCGTCGCCCCTTTTGGCGTTCAGGGCTGGGTGAAGATTCACCCCTTTGGTGACGACCCCGCCGAGTGGCGGCATATGCCGCAGTGGTGGCTGAGCACCGACGACAAGGCGCCGCCTGAACAGTGGGTAGCCTACACGCTCAAGGCGTGCCGAGTGCACGGCAAGAGTCTGGTCGCTGCGCTCGGCGAAGTGCCGGATCGCAACGCGGCGGAGGCCGTCGATGGCTATTTCATCGGCGCCCCGCGTGAAGCGCTGCCCCAGCCCGCCACCGACGAATACTACTGGGGTGACCTTGTCGGACTGGAGGTCATCAACGAAGCGGACAACAGCCTGGGAATGGTCCAGGGCCTGCTGTCCACCGGCGCCCACGACGTATTGCAGGTAAAGGACGACAAGGTCGAGCGTTTGATTCCTTTCGTTGCTGCCTACGTCCTGGATGTAGACCTTGGCGCGCGCCGCATTCGTGTCGCCTGGGGTGAGGACTGGTAGCGGTGAAGCCACGGCCTGAAGCCGAAGCCGTGCATGAAGGATCAAGGGTAAGCATTGCGAGCGGACTGCGTCGCTACGATGTCATCACCCTGTTCCCGGAGATGTTCGCGGCCCTCACCGCGAGTGGCATCACACGCCGGGCGAAGGATAGAGGCCTGTACGCGCTGGACTTTCACAACCCGCGCGATTTCACCAGCGATCCGCATCGCACGGTGGATGACAGGCCCTACGGTGGCGGCCCCGGCATGGTGATGCTGGCCGAACCGCTGATGCAGTCGATTGCGGCAGCGCGTGAGGCACAGCAGGCTGCCATCGGAACGGCGGGCCCGGTCTTGTATCTGTCGCCTCAAGGTCGCAGGCTGGACCAGGCGATGGTGATGGAACTGGCGGCACAGACAGGACTGATCCTGCTCTGCGGCCGTTACGAGGGCATTGATCAGCGCGTCATCGAACGCGCGGTGGATGCTGAAGTCTCGCTCGGCGACTTCGTGTTGTCAGGCGGTGAATTGCCCGCCATGGTGTTGCTTGACGCCATCGTGCGGCAACTGCCAGGCGCATTGAACACGGCCGACTCGGCGCAGGAGGACTCCTTTGCCGACGGCCTGCTGGACTGTCCGCACTACACGCGGCCAGAGTTGTACGCAGATGAAAAGGTGCCCGAGGTCTTGCTGTCGGGCAACCATGCAGCGATCCGGCGCTGGCGGCTGAAGCAGTCGCTGGGCCGCACGGCGCTGCGTCGACCCGACTTGTTGAGCGGGCGACCATTGAGCAAGACCGAATTGAAACTGCTTGAGGAATTCAGGCAGGAGCAAGCCGGGGCAGAAGGCAGCAACAGCGCCTGAAAACCCCTGTCATAAACGGCACGCACCAGGCATTGTCCTGCTCTGCGGCCAGGCCGATGCACGGACAAAGGCCCACAACATTGATGGAGTAGTTGCAATGAACCTGATTGAGCAGCTCGAACAGGAAGAAATCGCCCGCCTGACCGAAGGCGGCAAGGTCATCCCGGAATTCGCCCCTGGCGACACCGTGATCGTCCAGGTCAAGGTCAAGGAAGGCACGCGCGAGCGTCTGCAGGCGTATGAGGGCGTGGTGATCGCGAAGCGTAACCGCGGCCTGAACTCGGCCTTCATCGTGCGCAAGATCTCCTCCGGTGAAGGCGTGGAGCGCACCTTCCAGACCTACTCGCCCCTGGTGGCCGGTATCGAAGTGAAGCGTCGCGGTGACGTCCGCCGCGCCAAGCTCTACTACCTGCGCCAGCGTTCGGGCAAGTCCGCACGCATCAAGGAAAAGCTCGACTACAAGGCGGCCGCTGCCAAGCGCGCCGCGCAGCAACAGAAGCTGCAGCAGCAACAGCAACAGGCCTGACCGGCATTGCTGTGAGACACCAGAACGGGCCTTCGGGCCCGTTTTTCATGGGTGTCGTTGGCACTGGGCGAAAACCCTGCCGGAGCCTGTCGGCCGTATGTACAAGACGCCTCAGCGCCGTTCCACGTAGTAAAGAATTCCGCCGGCGGCAGCAAGGAAGATGAGGCTGGGAGTGAGCGCCGCCAGCAGTGGTGGCCAGGCGTTGATCATTCCCAGGTTGGAAAACAGACCGTTGAGCAGATGAAAGCCCACACCCAGCATCACGCCCATGAAGATGCGCGCACTCGCCGCCCCCATGCGGTCGTGGATGAAGCCAAAGGGCAGCGCCAGCGCCATCATCACCAGAATGGCAAAGGGGTAGCTCAGCTTCTTCCACAGGGCGATCTCGAAACGATCGGTGCTCTGCTGGTTGTCGCGCAAATGCTGGATGTAGGTCCACAGCTTGGCCAGCGGCATGTGCTCCGGCCCGACCATCAACACTCCCAGCACCTCGGGTGACAGGTCCGAGCGCCAGACAATCTCCGGCAAGCGCTCCACCTCGGTACGATCTGCCAGGAAGCGGGTGCGCGTCACGTCCTGCAGGCGCCACTGATCGGTGCCGTCATGCACGCCACGCCTAGCCTCGCTGATCGACACCAGCGCATAGTCGGCGTCGAATTCGTACACGCGCGCATTGAGCATCGTCCGGTCCGGCAGCATGGTGCGCACATTGATCACCAAGACGCCGTCCTTCACCCACAGGCCCGAGCGCAGCTGCTGCGACACGTTGGCCTTGGTCGCGGTCAGCTTCCATTCCTGCGCTGCGCTCTCTGCCGGCGGCGCCACGTACTCGCCAATCAGGAAGGTGAGCACGACGAACACGCTGCCGATCAAGGCCAGCATGCGCATCAACAGCAGGTTCGACATCCCCGACGCCCGCATCACGGTGATTTCGGAGTGACGCGCCAGGGTCGCCAGCGCATACAAGGTGCCGATCAGCACCGCGACCGGGAACAGCTCATAGACACGGCCGGGCAGGATGAGCGCCACATAGACCGCCGCGTCATAGAGCTGATAGCCGCTCTTGCCGACATCTTCGAGTTCGTTGACGAAATCGAAGAAGGCAAACAGGCCAAGAAAAGCAGCCAGCACCAGCGCAACGGCCAGGTAGACTTCGCGTGCGAGATAGCGAAACAGCACACTCATGACGACCTCGCACGCCAGAATGGGGAAACCGCCAGGCGCTTGTAAAACAGCGCGCCAAGCAGCGCGAGCACGATCACATGCGGCAGCAAGAGCGCGAGGGCGAAGTCCACCCGCCCCTGTGACACCCAGCCCTGGAACACCGAGATGGCATTGCTGTAGATGAGATAGGTGAGCAACGCGATCAACAGGCCGTTGGCCCGCCCCGCGCGCGGATTGACGAAGGACAGCGGAATCGCAAGCAAGGCCAGCAGCAAGGCCGACAGCGGCACGCCAATGCGGCCGAGCAATTCGCCCAGGCTGCGCGCATCGCCCTGCGCCAGCAGCACGGCGGTAGGCAGGCCGCGCACACGCGAAGGCTGGGCCAGGACCGGCTTCTGCTCGATCTGCACCTCGTAGCGCTCGAACTCCATCACCCGATACTGCGGCGTGCCGGGCTGGCCATCATAGCGCCGGCCATGCTCGAGCACGACGAAGCTCTGCCCGTCGGCGCCCTTGCTCAGATAGCCTTCGGCCGACGCGATCACCACCAGCTGCCCATCACGCGTCTCTTCGCTGACGAACACATTTCGCACCCGGCCATCCACCCCCGCCCCCACCTCGACGAAAAACACCCGCCGCGCCCCCGAGGATTCGCGGAACACGCCCGGCGCAATGCGCTGGGTGTCGTCACGACTGTCGATGCGGTCCCGATATTCGCCACTTTGCTGCTGCGCCCACGGGCTCAGGAACAGCGAGCCAGCGCCGATCACGAGCACCAGCGGCAGGGCAAACATCAGCACCGGCCGAATCCAGGCGGTGAGCGGCACACCGGCGGCAAACCAGACCACCATTTCCGAGTCACGATAACTGCGCGACAGCGAGATCAGAATCGCGATGAACAGGGTCAGGCTCAGCACCGTGGGCAGTTGCGCCAGAGCGCCAAAGCCGATGAGGGCGAGCACGGCGTCAGCGGGCACGCGCCCACCCGCGGCCTGGCCGAGCAGACGAATGAGCACGGTCGAGATCAGGATCGCGAACAGTGCAATGAAGACCGCAGCGGCGGTTCGACTGAATTCCCGCTGAAGGGCGCGGCGGAAGATCATCGCGCGAAGGGACCGATGAGCCAGATGGCGTTTGGGAAGGGTTTTTGACGGCTTGCTCACGAAGGCGCCATAATCGGCAGCAGTCCGCAAGACGCGTCATTCCAAGGAAAAAGCTGATGGAATTTACCATAAAGACCGGTTCGCCGGCGAAATCCAGAACCGGCATCCTCGTCCTCGGCGCCTTCGCCGACGGCGTCCTGCCTGCGCCGACAGCAGCGGTCGATGCGGCCGCCGAAGGCCGTATTTCCCAGCTTCTCAAGCGTGGCGACCTCGACGACAAGGCCGGCTCCACGCTGCTGCTGTCCGGGCTGGACGGCAGCCATGCCGAACGCGTGCTGCTGGTCAGCCTCGGCAAGCAGGACGAGTTCGGTGACAAGGCCTATCGCGACGCGCTCGCCGCCACCGCCAAGGTCCTCGCCGCAACAGCGGCCAAGGATGCGGTGGTCGCGCTGGCCGACGTGGCGCTGGCGCAGCGCGCGCTGGCCTGGCGATTGCAGCAGGCCAGCCGCATCCTCGCCGACGGCGCCTATCGTTTCGACGCGCTGAAGTCCACCAAGGACAAGAAAGAGCGCGGCGTGAAAAAAGCGGTGCTGATGATCGAAGCCGAAGTTGACGCCATAACCGACGCAAAATCCGACACCAAAGCCAAGTCCAAACCCGCCGCCGAACTCGACAGCGCCGTGCGCCAGGGCCAGGCGATCGCCACCGGCATGGCGCTGGCGAAGGATCTGGGCAACCTGCCGGGCAACATGTGCACCCCCGCCCACCTCGCCGAAACCGCCGTGGCGCTGGGCAAGGAACACAAGTTCGAGGTCGAAGTGCTCGAACGTGCCGACATGGAAAAGCTCGGCATGGGCTCCTTCCTGTCGGTTGCGCGCGGCTCGCACCAGCCGCCCAAATTCATCGTCATGAGCTACAAGGGCGGCAAGGCAAAGGCCAAACCCATCGTGCTCGTCGGCAAGGGCATCACCTTCGACACCGGCGGCATCTCGCTCAAGCCTGCGGCCGAAATGGACGAGATGAAGTACGACATGTGTGGCGCCGCCAGCGTGCTGGGCACCTTCAAGGCGATCGCGCAGATGGGGCTGGCGCTCAATGTCGTCGGCCTCATCCCCAGCACCGAGAACATGCCCGGTGGCGGCGCGACCAAGCCGGGCGATGTCGTCACCTCCATGTCCGGCCAGACCATAGAAGTGCTCAACACCGACGCCGAAGGCCGCCTCATCCTGTGCGACGCGCTCACCTACGCCGAGCGCTTCAAGCCCGAGTGCGTGATCGACATCGCCACCCTGACCGGCGCCTGCCTGGTTGCGCTGGGCAAGGTCGCCAGTGGCCTGCTCGCCAACGACGACGAGCTCGCCGCCGAGATCCTGCAACGCGGCACCGAATCGGGCGACCGCGCCTGGCAGCTGCCGCTGTGGGACGAGTACCAGGAGCTGCTCAAGAGCAATTTCGCCGACATGGGCAATATCGGCGGCCGCTTCGCCGGCACCATCACCGCCGCCTGCTTCCTGTCGCTCTTCACCAAGGCCTACAAATGGGCCCACCTCGACATTGCTGGCACGGCTTGGGTGTCGGGTGAGGCCAAGGGTGCGACCGGCCGGCCGGTGCCGTTGCTGGCAGCCTTCCTCATCGCCCGCGCTCAGGCCCACTGAGCGGCCCCGCTGCCATGGCACCGCGCGTGCAGTTCTATCACAACACCCCCGACCCGCTCGCGCTCGCCTGCGAGCTGGTCGGGCGCGCCTATGGCAGCGGGCGCAAGGTCGTGGTGCGCATGCCCGACGAGGCCAGCGCGCAGGTGCTGGACCGCATGCTGTGGACGCATGAACGACTCACCTTCATTCCGCACGTGCTGCAGGATTCGCCGCTGGCCGGAGAAACACCGATCGTGATCGCGAGCGCTGCGGACACGAGCGCCGCCGTGGGCAAGCCGCTCTGGCCGCACACCGACATGCTCTTCAACCTCGCGCCGGATCTGCCGCCGGCTTACCCGGACTTCAAGCTCGTGGTGGAGATCGTGAGCCAGCGCGAAGCCGACAAGCTGCCCGCACGCGCGCGCTGGACGCAATACCGTGAGCGCGGCCTGACCTTGAAGGCCTTCGACGCCGAGCTCAGGGTGGCGCTATGAAAGACTGGCCTCCCCTGCATGCCGATGCCGACGCGGAGCTCGAGCGCGCCGACGACCTGCTCGATCAGGCCGATGCGCTGCTGAGTCGTCACCGCATGCCCCCGGAAGCGCAAGCCCTTGCCAGACCCATGACACGGCCGCATCCCGATGTCTCCGGGCACGACGCGCTGGCCTACTGCGACAACCCGCTCGCCGACGACGATGACCTGCCCATCCTCACCGAGATCGTGGATGAACTCGAGCTCCCGCCCGAGCGCACCGAACAGGCGGCACGCCCCCTGCCGCCGCTGTCGGCGAGCGCGGCGTTGACGGCGTCAGTGAGCACAGCCTTCAGCGCCTCACCCATCGCCGAGCCGAGCCCTCCCAGCACTCCCAGCACCCCGGGCGCGCCCAGCGCGACGGCAAGGATGAGCACCGAGGATCGCATCACCTACCAGATCGCCGAGCGCCTGGTCGAGCTTGACACCCAGATCGCGCGCAGCATCAACGAGTGGATGGACAAGGAGCTCCCCCAGCTCCTGCAGCGCCAGCTCGAGCACCTCAGCGAACAGCTGCAGACCGAGATGCAGGCGCACCTGCGCGCCACCTTGCTGCCCGAGCTCTCCGCCCACATCAGCGCTCAGCTCGAACTCACGCCGGCCACGACCCCACCCCCTGCCAAGCGCTGAACCTGCGCCGCCGCATTACTGCGGCAGTTGAGGCCATGTACACACGCCCGGCGGGGGTGGCGGGTCGATCCGCTATAATCCGCGTTTTGCCTTCACGCGCGTAAAACACCATGGAACTGGCCAAGAGCTTCGAGCCCGCTGACATTGAACGGCGCTGGTACCCGGAATGGGAATCCCGCGGCTATTTCGACGCCGGACTCGACAAGTCGAACCCCAACGCCTTCTGCATTCTGCTGCCGCCGCCCAATGTCACCGGAACGCTGCACATGGGGCACGGCTTCAACCAGACGCTCATGGACGCGCTCACGCGCTACCACCGCATGCGCGGCGACAACACGCTGTGGCAGCCGGGCACCGACCACGCCGGCATCGCCACCCAGATCGTCGTCGAACGCCAGCTCGACGCCCAGGGCATCAGCCGCCACGACCTCGGCCGCGAGAAGTTCCTCGAGAAGGTGTGGGAGTGGAAGGAATACTCCGGCGGCACCATCACCCGCCAGATGCGTCGTTTGGGCACCAGCCCGGACTGGAAGCGCGAACGCTTCACCATGGACGAGGGCCTGTCCACGACCGTCACCGAGACCTTCGTGCGTCTGTTCAAGGAAGGCCTGATCTACCGCGGCAAGCGCCTGGTAAATTGGGACCCCAAGCTCGGCACCGCGGTCTCCGATCTCGAAGTCGTCTCCGAAGAAGAAGACGGCAAGCTCTACCACATCCTCTACCCCTTCTCGGACGGCCCGATCGGTGAGCTGCGCGGCCTGACCGTGGCCACCACCCGCCCCGAGACCCTGCTCGGCGACGTCGCGGTGATGGTGCACCCCGAAGACGAACGCTACGCCCAGCTCATCGGCAAGACCGTCGCCCTGCCGCTGACCGGCCGCCACATCCCGATCATCGCCGACGACTATGTCGACCGCGAATTCGGCACCGGCTGCGTCAAGGTCACCCCCGCGCACGACTTCAACGACTACGCCGTCGGCCAGCGTCACCAGCTGGAGATGGTCGTCATCCTCAAGCTCGACGGCAGCATGCCAGCCGAGGCCGAGCGCTACAGTGCGGACGGCCAGGCCTGTGGCAGCTACCCGCTGCCCGCCGAGCTCGCCGGTCTGGACCGCGTCGAGGCGCGCGGGGCGGTAGTGACGAAGCTGGAGGCAGAAGGCGTGCTGATCGAGCTCAAGGCGCACAAGATGCAGGTGCCGCGCGGCGACCGCACCGGGGTGATCATCGAACCCATGCTCACCGACCAGTGGTTCGTCGCCATGAGCAAAGCGGGCGCGGACGGCAAGTCGATCACGCAAAAGGCGCTCGACGTCGTCGCCTCGGGCCAGATCAAGTTCTACCCGGAGAACTGGGTCAACACCTACAACCAGTGGCTGAACAACATCCAGGACTGGTGCATCTCGCGCCAGCTGTGGTGGGGCCACCGCATCCCGGCCTGGTACGACGCACACGAAAATGTCCATGTCGCCACCTCAGAGGCCGACGCCCGCGCACAGTTCGAGCGTCGCCTCGCCGAGATGGAAGACAAGGCACAGCACGCCGAGCAACAGGGGCGCAGCGACGAAGCCGGCCACATCCGCACGCAGCTGACCGAACTGCGCGCCAAGGGCCTGCGCCGCGACGAGGATGTGCTCGACACCTGGTACTCGTCCGCACTGTGGCCGTTTTCGACCCTGGACTGGACGGCAGACTGGCCGCAAAAGAGCAACGACGCACTCGACCTCTACCTGCCGTCCACGGTGCTGGTCACCGGCTTTGACATCATCTTCTTCTGGGTGGCGCGCATGGTCATGATGACCACCCATCTCACCGGCAAGATCCCGTTCAAGCACGTCTATGTGCATGGCCTGATCCGCGACGCCGAAGGCCAGAAGATGAGCAAGTCCAAGGGCAACGTGCTCGACCCCATCGACCTCATCGACGGTATCGCGCTCGACAAGCTGATCGAGAAGCGCACCACTGGTCTGATGAATCCGAAGCAGGCGCAGAGCATCGAGAAGAAGACGCGCAAGGAATTTCCCGAGGGCATCGCCGCCTTCGGCACCGACGCCCTGCGCTTCACCTTCGCCAGCCTCGCCAGCCCGGGCCGCGACATCAAGTTCGACCTCGCACGCTGCGAGGGCTATCGCAACTTCTGCAACAAGCTGTGGAACGCCACCCGCTTCGTGCTCATGAACTGCGAAGGCCAGGACTGCGGCATCGGCGAAAACGTCGCGTGCACGCGCGAGCAACTCGACTTCTCATTTGCCGACCGCTGGATCGTGTCGCGCCTGCAGCGCACCGAAGCCGAAGTCGCCACGCAGTTTGCGGCCTACCGCTTCGACCTCGTCTCGCGCGCGATCTACGAGTTTGTCTGGGACGAATACTGCGACTGGTATCTTGAGCTTGCCAAGGTGCAGATCCAGAGCGGCACCCCCGCGCAACAGCGCGCCACCCGCCGCAGCCTGCTGCGCGTGCTGGAGACGGTGCTGCGCCTGGCACACCCGCTCATCCCCTTCATCACCGAGGAGCTATGGCAAACCGTCGCTCCGCTCGCCGGACGCAAGGACTGCGACAGCCTGATGCAGGCGCGCTACCCGCAAGCCGACATGACGCGCATCGACGAGACCGCCGAGGCCAGGGTCACTGAGCTGAAGGCGATGATCTACGCCTGCCGCAACCTGCGCGGCGAGATGAACATCTCCCCCGCCCAGCGCCTGCCGCTGGTGGCCGCTGGCGACAAGACGGCGCTCACGCTGTACGCACCCTATCTTGCTGGCCTGGCCAAGCTCTCGGATGTGCACATCGTCGACGAGATTGCGGCCGAAGAACTGGCCCCGGTCGCCGTCGCCGGCGAGACCCGTCTGATGCTCAAGGTGGAAATCGACATCGACGCCGAGCGCGAGCGCCTGCACAAGGAGATCAATCGCCTCGAAGGCGAGATCGCCAAGGCCGAAGGCAAGCTTGGCAACGCCAGCTTCGTCGACCGCGCCCCGGCCAAGGTGGTGGAGCAGGAGCGTGCGCGCCTGGCCGGCTTCAAGGCCACGGTGGACCAACTGAAGCCGCAGCTGGCCAAGCTGGGTCGCTGACACCCGCGTGACACCCGCGCCGGCAGCGCGCCGGCGCCAGGCAAATGCGCCCGGACGGGCGGGCGCAAATGAAACGGGCTGCCCCACTCACAGGGCAGCCCGTTTCACATCGCGCAGCGACGGCGACAGCCTTACTTTCGCTTCAGAAAGAATTCAAAGGCCTTGTCCGCCGTCTCGCCATGTTTCAGCAGTTCATTGCCCGTCTGCTTGGCAAAGGCCTGAAAATCCTTCACTGCACCGGGGTCGGTCGCCACCACTCGCAACACCTGGTTCGGCTGCATCTCGGCCAGCGCCTTCTTGGCACGCAGGATCGGCAACGGGCAGTTCAGGCCACGCGCGTCCACTTCCTTCTCAAAATCCATCCTCTGTCCTCATTTTTTTGGATATCCGGAGCCAGCCGCCATTCTAATGTAAGGCCTGACGCATGGCACAGGCGCAGGCTTGCAAGCGCTCAGCGCTCGCGATCGCGGCGCTGCTCGAGCAGGCGCTGCTTGAGCTCGCGCAGGCGCGCATCAACCGCAGACAGTTCGTAAAAGTCGCCATCAGCCGCGCTACGCGCGATATCGAGCTGCTCCACGGCGGCGGGCAGGCTGCCGCGCAGCAGGTAGAACTCGGCCTGCGCACGGTGCTGTGCGGTGAGCTTGCCTTGCGCCGCATAGGCCCGGGACAGAAGCTGCCACAGTCGCGGATCCGTCTGGCGACGGTCGATCGCCTGGCGCAAGCCGGCTACCGCTGCCTCAGCCTGAGCGCCGTGGATGCGCGCATCGGCCAGCGCATAGACCAGGCTGCGACTGGATGGGAAGCTGCGGGTGGCGGCCTCGAGCGTGCGCACCGCGCCCGCAGCATCCTTGCGTGCGAGCGCAATTTCGCCCGCCAGCGTCTCCAGCCATGGCGATGGCGCGTGCTTGACACGCACGCGCTCGAGCGCCTTCGTCGCCTCATCGAGGCGGCCGGCGCGAAACAGCGCGCGGGCAAGACCATAAGCCAGCGCCAGGTCATCCGGCGCGCGCGCCAGCTGACTTTCCAGTTCGCTCACCGCATCAGCCGGCTGCCCGCTGTTGGCGCGCAGCTTGGCGCGCGAGAACAGAAAGTCGGGTGAATCCAGCACCTGCTTGTAAGGCATCGACGCCACGCGGTTCTCCATGTCGGCGATGCGCTCGGTGGTCAGCGGGTGGGTGCGCAGATAGGCGGGCGCGTTGTTCTCGTACATGCGCGTGACACGCTGCAGGCGCTCGAAGAAGCCCGGCATGCCGCGCACATCAAAGCCTGCGCTCTCCAGCGTCTCCAGTCCGGCGCGATCGGCCTCGCGCTCGAAGGCGCGCGTATAACCGAGCTGTGACTGGATCGCGCCGGCCTGGCCCGCGGCAATCGCCGCCTGGCTCACATCTGAATTGCTGCGCGCGGCCAGCACCGCCACCAGCAGCGATGCAATCATCAGCATCGCCGACTGACTCTGCTTGCCGACGATCTGTGCGATGTGGCGCTGGGTGACGTGTGCGATCTCGTGACCCAGTACCGAGGCGAATTCCGACTCGGTCTGCGCCGCCAGCAAGAGGCCGGTGTGCACGCCGATGAAACCCCCCGGCAGTGCAAACGCGTTCAGCGTGGGGTCATTGACGACAAAAAAATCGAACTCCAGACCGGGGCTATTACTCACCGCAGCGAGGCGGTGACCGATGCGGCTGAGGTACTCCTCGACCTCGGGATCGTCGAGATAGGTGGCGTCACGCCAGCGTATCTGGCTGATGATCTGTTCACCAATGCGGCGTTCGGCCGCCGGCGAGAGCTCGGACGAGGCCACATCCCCGAGGTCGGGCAGGTCGTAAGCCTGGACAGGCAGGGCCAGCGCAAGGCTGAGCAGCAGGGCAAGAGGTCGTCTCATCATTGAGTGCTATGATACCTGTCGATTTCAAAGCGTTCCCACGCCCATGTATCGAGACGTAGCAGCGCCGCGCCGGACACCGACTCACCGCACGCCGCCTCGCGCACCATGACCGCTTCCGCACAGAATCCCTTGGCCCAGAATCCCTTGTCCCAGAACCCTTTGACCCATTTCGACGCCGACGGTCAGGCCCACATGGTCGATGTCGGCGCCAAGGCCGAAACCCGTCGCGTGGCCATCGCCACAGGTCGCATCCTGATGCAGCCCGAGACCTTCGCCATGATCCGCGCCGGCACGGCGAAAAAAGGCGACGTGCTGGGCATCGCCCGCATTGCCGCCATCCAGGCCTCCAAGCGCAGCAGTGAGCTGATCCCGCTGTGTCACCCGATCCCGCTCACCCGCGTCACCGTCGACTTCGAACTCGACGAGGCCGAGTCTGCGCTGCGATGCACGGTCAACGCCGAGACGGTCGGACGCACCGGGGTGGAGATGGAGGCGCTGACCGCGGTCAGCCTTGGCCTGCTGACCATCTACGACATGTGCAAGGCCGTCGACCGCGGCATGCGTATCGAAGGCATCCAGTTGCTGGAAAAACTGGGCGGCAAGTCGGGGCACTGGAAGGCCTGAGCATCTGCGCCGCGGCTGAACGCGCGCCACCAAGGCAAGGCAGCGCTGCCATTTGGCCGCCCACAGCTCAGCGGCCCTGCGCCAGGTCCTCAGCCTCCACCTCGGCCAGCTCGGCCGCATCGAACAAGCGCGAGCGGGTGTGAAAGGCCTTGCCCGTGCTGCCTTCGAGCGAAAAGGTGCCGCCCTGGCCCTCGATCACGTCGATGATGAGCTGGGTGTGTTTCCAGTATTGATACTGCGCCTTGCCGATGTAGAAGGGTACGCCGCCAATCTCCCCCAGATGCACATCGCCGGCGCCGATCGTCAGATCGGTGGGCAGGTAGCAGTTGGCAGCGCTGTTGTCGCAGCAGCCCCCGGACTGGTGAAACATCAGCTCGGGGCCGTACTCGGCCTTGAGTTCCGCGATGAGTTCAAGCGCGGCGGGCGTGGCGAGGACTCGATCGACCATGGGACATCCCTCACAAAGCGAAAAACGACGGCAAGAAGCTGGGCATCAACCCGCCCCCGATGCATTGCCGGAGGGCGGGCTGAAACCACAGGACACAGGCTCAGAAGAAGCCGAGCCTGTTCTCGCTGTAGCTCACGAGCAGGTTCTTGGTCTGCTGGTAGTGGGTCAGGATCATCTTGTGGTTCTCACGTCCGATGCCCGATTCCTTGTAGCCACCAAAGGCCGCGTGCGCCGGATAGGCGTGGTAGCAGTTGGTCCACACCCGACCGGCCTGGATCGCCCGCCCCATGCGGTAGGCGACGTTGCCATTGCGGCTCCACACCCCTGCGCCCAGTCCGTACAAGGTGTCGTTGGCCAGCGCCAGCGCCTCGGCCTCGTCCTTGAAGGTGGTCACTGCCAGCACCGGACCGAAGATCTCTTCCTGAAAGATGCGCATCTTGTTGTGGCCCTTGAACATCGTGGGCTGGATGTAATAGCCCGCGCTGAGCTCACCGCCCAGGTCGGCGCGCGCGCCGCCGATCAGGCACTCGGCGCCCTCTTCCTTGCCCAGTTCCAGGTAGGACTGGATCTTGCTCATCTGCTCGCGCGAGGCCTGCGCGCCCATCATGCTGTCGGTGTCGAGCGGGCTGAGCTGCTTGATCGCCGCCACGCGCTCGAGCACGCGCGCGATGAAGCGATCGTAGATCGACTCCTGGATCAGCGCCCGCGACGGGCAGGTGCACACCTCGCCCTGGTTGAAGGCAAACAGCACCAGGCCTTCGACCGCCTTGTCCAGGAAGGCGTCATCGTGGTCCATGATGTCGGCAAAGAACACGTTGGGCGACTTGCCCCCCAGTTCCAGCGTGGCCGGAATAAGATTGTTGGCCGCAGCCTGGGCGATCACGCGCCCGGTCGAGGTCGAGCCAGTGAAGGCGATCTTGGCGATGCGCTTGCTGGTGGCCAGCGGCATGCCCGCTTCGCGCCCGAAGCCATTGACGATGTTGAGCACGCCCGGGGGCAGCAGGTCGGCGATCAGCTCGACCAGCACCAGGATGGAGATCGGGGTGGACTCGGCCGGCTTGAGCACCACGCAGTTGCCCGCGCCCAGCGCCGGCGCGAGCTTCCAGGTCGCCATCAGGATGGGGAAGTTCCACGGGATGATCTGGCCGACCACGCCCAACGGTTCGTGGAAGTGGTAGGCGACGGTGTTCTCGTCGATCTCGGAGATGCCGCCCTCCTGCGCGCGCAGGCAGCCGGCAAAGTAGCGAAAGTGATCGACCGCCAGCGGAATGTCGGCGTTGAGCGTCTCGCGGATCGCCTTGCCGTTGTCCACCGTCTCGACGTAGGCCAGCAGCTCCAGGTTCTGCTCGATGCGGTCGGCAATCTGCAACAGCACATTGGCGCGCGCGCTCGCCGAGGTCTTGCCCCAGGTCGGAAACGCCGCATGCGCAGCATCCAGCGCCAGCTCGATATCCTCGGCCGTGGAGCGCGCCGCCTGCGTGTAGTTCGCCCCGCTGATCGGGGTCACCACGTCAAAGTACGCCCCCTTCACCGGCGCCACCCACTTGCCACCAATGAAGTTGTCGTAGCGCGGCTTGAACGTGTGCTTGGCCCCAGGCTGCCCAGGCATTGCGTAGATCATGGCTTGTCTCCTCTCTTGTGGTTGCAGACGCGAGGCCCGCCTGACCTGCCTTCCATGCAGCTCAGGTGCCAGCGCGCACACCATTCTAGGTGGGAAAACGCGTGTTTCCCATTCAAGGCCCCGAAAGCCGGCTGCGTCGGGCAGCGTGCCTGAAACGCTGCTCAAACTCTGTTCGCCCAGCCGCGACCGTCCTCACTTGAGCGCTACGACGGCAAACCACTGCTCGTACCCTTCATGTTCAGGGTGGCATCGCCATTGCAGAACTGACAGCATATGGGGCTCGGGACAAGCAGGAAGGACGAACAATGCAGCACAGCAAGCCGAGGACAGCGCACCCATGATGCCCCCTACAGCCCACGCCTTTTCGCCAGGCAGCACGGACCCCGCCCGCCGTCACCCCAACACCCGCGGCCGTCCCGCGCCGCAACGCCTGTGCCTTGCCGTGCTGTGCGCACTGACAGCGACCACCGCCAGCGCGGCTGATAGCGAGAAAACGCTCGACACCGTCGTCATCAGCGGCAGCTGGGTCGAGGTGTCCCCGTTCGATGCGCCCTACTCGGTGGACGGCGTGCGACTGGACACCAACGCTGGCCAGGGCATGCGGGTGAATGTCTCCGAAGTGCTGGGCAGCGTGCCCGGCGTGGTGGTGCAGAACCGCCAGAACTATGCGCAAGACCTGCAGATCTCGGTGCGTGGCTTCGGCGCCCGTGCGGCCTTCGGCGTGCGCGGCGTCAAGCTCATCAGCGACGGCATCCCCGCCACCAACCCCGACGGCCAGGGCCAGGCGGCCACCTTCAATCTGGACGCGGCCGAGCGCATCGAAGTGCTGCGCGGCCCGTTTGCGACCGTGTACGGCAACCACGCCGGTGGCGTGATCCAGTTGTTCTCGCGCGATGGCAAGGGCGCGCCGCGCATCCGCGGCAGTGTGTTTGCCGGCGAGCACGGCACTTACAAGATCGGCGTCGGCGCCGAAGGCGAGAAGAACGGCATCGGCTTCGTGCTCGACACCTCGCGCTTCGAAACCAATGGCGAGCGCGACTACAGCGCGGCGCGGCGCGATCAGAGCTTTGCCAAGATCACCCTGGCACCTGACGAAGACAGCAAGCTCACCTTGCTCGTCAGCAATCTGCACCAGCCCAATACCGAAGACCCGTTGGGCATTACCTGGGCCACTTACCAGCGCGACGAGAACGCCGTCGAACCCGTCGCGCTGCAGTACCGGACGCGCAAATCCATCGATCACGTGCAAGGGGGTGCTCGCTACGAGCGTCGCTTCGGCGAAGACCGGCTTGAAGTCCAGGCTTACGCCGGTGAGCGCGAGGTGATCCAGTACCAGTCCATCCCCAAGGCCGCGCAAGGCTCGCCCACTCATGCCGGCGGCATCATCAATTTCGAGCGCAGTTTTCATGGCCTGGGCCTGCGCTGGATCGCCCAGCGCGAGATGGGTGCAGGCAAGCTCACCTTGACCACCGGGGTGGATTACGACAGCGCCGAAGACGACCGCCAGGGTTACCAGAACTTCATCGGCAACACCCTGGGCGTCAAAGGCGCATTGCGCCGCGACGAGATCAATACCGTAACCAGCACCGCCCCTTACATTCAGGCCACCTGGAGACAGAGCGACTGGGACTGGTCACTCGGCGTGCGCCACAGCAATGTACGCTTCAAGGTGCAGGATCATTACATCGTCGGCCCCAACGGCGACGACAGCGGCTCGGGCCGCTATCGCAAGACCACACCGGCCGTCGGCGTGCTGTGGCGTGCCACACCGCTGCTCAACCTTTACGCCAGCCTGGGCACCGGCTTCGAGACCCCAACCTTGGGCGAAATCGCCTACTCGCCGACCGGCGGCTTCAACCTCGGCCTCGAACCCTCGATCAGCCACCAGTTCGAACTCGGCGTGAAAGCCTACGTCGGCGAAAACACGCGCATGAACCTGGCTGCCTTCCAGATCAATACCGACAATGAGATCGTCGTTGCCGGTGCCGGTGGCGGGCGCTCCTACTACACCAACGCGGGCAAGACCTTGCGCCAGGGGCTTGAGCTTGCGCTCGAAACCGAGCTCACGCGCACGCTGAGCGCACGCGGCGCACTCACCATGATGCGTGCCACCTACGACGAAGCCTTCGCGGGCGTGCCCGAAGGCAATGACATTCCCGGCGTGCCGCGGGTATCGGCCTGGGGCGAGCTGGCGTGGAAACCCAGGGCCGGCCTGACCACCGCGATGGAGGCGGTGCATCGCAGCGCAGTCGAAGTCCACGACGCCAACGCCGACGAAGCCGCCCCCGCCTACACCCTGTTCAACCTGCGCCTGGTCACCGAGCAGGAATCCGGCCCCTGGAGCTTCAGTCAGACCTTGAGGCTGGACAACGTGTTCGATCGCAAGCACGTCGCCGCCGTCATCATCGGCGACCGCAACGGACGCTATTACGAAGCCGGTCCGGGCCGGAATGTGTATGGCGGCGTTCAGGCCAGCTATCGCTTCTAGAATTCGGATGGCCGAACACGCACGAATCGACCAGATTCTCCGGGGTCGCGCTATCGCACAGCCTCAGGAATGGGTGCACCCCACGCCCAGGACTCAGGCCACAGCGCGCGCCAGCAGCGCCGAGGGCCCGGCCCACCATCCGCTCATCAGACCCGCAGGACGCTCGGGGGCGCTGACGCGGGCGCAGGCTTCCCAGGCCTCGGTCTGCACGTCAAGACCCGCAAAAACGCCGTAGCCTTCGCCCGCACAAATGGCTTCACCCGCCTCCAGGCTTTCGCCCGCGCGAATGGAGCCCTGCGCGCAGATCGCGCCGCCAGCGCGGATGCCCCAACCCACTTCAAGATGCAAGGCGCTGCTCACCGAGCCGCCTGCGACGATGCCCTGATCGACACGCACGCTGTTCTCGGCACACAGATCGCCGCCCAGCTGCAAGCCCTTGAAGCAACGTAACTCATCCGCACAGTGCAGGTCCTGCCCGACCACGGCGTTGCCGCCCAGCTCCAGATGCGCCCCACAGCGCAGGTCCCAGCCAGCGCGCAGCTCACCACCACAACGCAACGCGGAGAGAACCTCCAGCCCCCAGCCCACGCGCACATCAGCGCCGATGTCGGCGTTGCCGTCCACGCGCACATTGCCTTCCACGCGCAGGTCTTCGCCAACGATCAGATCGCCGCCGACACGCACCCCGCCGCCGACCTGCAGCGTGCGCCCGACATGGATCTTGCCCTCCACATCCACCCCGCCGCGCACCCGCAGCGTGCCGGCAAACACCACCGCGTCGGCCTCGATCGCATCGAGCTCGCGCACCTCGTTGGTGGAGCCGAACTGCTCGAGCAACCAGCAGGCGTCGCCGGCGCGGCCTGCGGCCACCATCGTATCGAGCAAGTCCTGATAATTGCCGCCCTCGTCGAACTGGCGCACAAACCAGCGAAATCCGTCGGTGCAAGGCCGCTTCGCCCTGACGAAACTACGTGTAAGAACCATCACATCACCCACTTGCAAAGTTGCGGTCGCGATGCGCTCGCGACCTGCGCTTGCAGCCAGGGAAGAAAAGGGATGCGCTTGAGAATGCTTGCCTCCACCCTGGCTACACGTTGATCAAGGCGCAAACGCGCCCCGAGCAAGGTGCCGTGCAGAGGGGTCGGGGATCAGCCCCGGACCGGGCTCCGCACGGCCGGCGAAAGCACGGCCAGGAACCCCGTCACAGTGAATGCCGGCGCTCGAACGGCGCCGCGCTGCCAGTCTGCACCCGCCCGCCCGCCGCCCACGCGACGACGCACGGCGCAAGACGCCGCTGAAAATTCGCCAAGGTGGATGGAATGCATGAGGTGAGGACGACTAATTAAATTAGCGTTGAATTATATGAAAAATTTCCTCTCCGGGACAGCCCGGGAATGGGTGCGGGAGCGCGAGAGGCACGTACTGCGAACGCTAGGCTGCTCGCGAAGCATCGCCTGCCCCCGGCCCGGTGCGCGAAATGTGTCGCGCCGCTGCTAAGATCGCCTGCCCTGGCAGGGCTCCGACACCCGTTCAGCGCCAGCCCGTGAACAACGGTCGCGCCAGGTTTCAATTCAATCATCAAGGACATCTCATGCGTCAAGAGCGCGATTTTCTCGGTATCAAATCCATCCCTCCGCCGGCCTACTGGGGCGTGCACACCGCGCGCGCAGTCGAGAACTTCCCCATCACCGGGCAAACCATCGAACAGATGCCGGAGCTCATCCGTGCCTTCGCCTTCGTCAAGAAGGCCGCCGCCCACGCCAACCGCGAGATGGGCGTGCTCACGGAAAAACAGGCGCAAGCCATTTCCAGCGCCTGCGACGACCTCGTCGCCGGCCAGCTCCATGATCAGTTCATCGTCGATGTAATCCAGGGCGGCGCGGGCACTTCGACCAACATGAATGCCAACGAGGTGATCGCCAACCGTGCGCTCGAACACCTCGGCGTGGAAAAGGGGCGTTACGATCTCATCCACCCCAATGACCACGTCAATGCCTCACAGAGCACCAACGATGCCTACCCCACCGCGCTCAAGATCGCGACCTGGTTCGGCATCCAGCAGTTGTTGCAGGCCCTTGCCGGCCTGCGTGGCGCCTTCGAAGCCAAGGCCACCGAATTCGCGACCGTTCTGAAGATCGGGCGCACCCAGATGCAGGACGCCGTGCCGATGACGCTCGGCCAGGAGTTTGCTGCCTTCGCCAGCATGATCGCCGACGACGAGCAGCGCCTGCGCGAATCCGCGCGCCTGATGACCGAAGTCAACATGGGCGGCACCGCCATCGGCACCGGCATCAATGCACCCGTCGGCTACGTCGACGTGGTGATTCCCCTGCTCGCCGAACTGTCCGGCGTACCCGTGACGCGCGCAGCCGACCTCATCGCCGCCACTGCGGACACCGGCTCCTTCGTCGATGTGTCGGGCACCCTCAAGCGCATCGCGGTCAAGCTGTCCAAGATCAGCAACGACCTGCGCCTGCTCTCCTCCGGTCCCCAGGCTGGCGTCGGCGACATCCGCCTGCCCGCACGCCAGGCCGGCTCCTCGATCATGCCGGGCAAGATCAACCCGGTGATCCCTGAGGTGATGAATCAGGTCGCGTTCGAAGTCATCGGCAACGACGTCGCCATCACCATGGCGGCCGAAGGCGGCCAGTTGCAGCTCAACGCCTTTGAGCCGCTGATCGGCTGGGCCTTGCACAAGAGCCTCAAGCACCTCGCCAATGCCTGCCATACCCTGCAGGTAAACTGCGTGGAAGGCATCGAAGGCAACCACGGCCTGCTCGCGCAGCGCATCGCGGAGTCGGTCACCCTGGTCACCGCGCTCAACCCGCTGATCGGCTATGAAAAGGCCGCAGCCATCGCCAAGACCGCGATCGCCACCGGCAAGCCCATTGGCTTGATTGCCGAAGAGCTGGGCATCATGAGCCAGACCGAACTGCTGCAATTGCTGCTGCCGGAAAATCTGACGCGTGCGGGTGCACTCGCTCCCCGCGCCTCGGACGCTGCCGCAGCCGCGGCGCTGGCCTGACCCTGGCCTGAGCACCACTGCCAGGCCTCATTACCAGGCCCCATGGCGCCACGCCCGAGAGTGATGGCGCCAGGCATTCGCTGCCCGTCCGTCGCACGGCGGACGGGACGGGCAGCTCAGACACGCATGACAGGGCATCAAATGAGCGCACACCCGCCCCCCATCGACATTGCCATTGACGATCACCGCATCGAGTCCGACCGCGGTCGCCTCTTCGCCCGTCGCTGGGCGCCGCGCCTGCCCGCCTCCAGGGTGCCGATCATCTTGCTGCACGACTCCCTGGGCAGCGTCGAGCTGTGGCGTAACTTTCCGGCTGCGCTGAGCACGCACTGCGCGCGTCCGGTCATCGCCTACGACCGTCTGGGCTTCGGCCGCTCCGACGCCTTCCACGGCAAGCTGGCACCGGACTTCATCGCCACCGAGGCAGACACCAGCTTCGCTGCGGTGTGCGAGCACTTCGCCATCGACCGCTTCATCCTCTTCGGCCATAGCGTGGGCGGCGGCATGGCAGTGCACTGCGCGGCGAAGCGGCCCGAGGCTTGCGCTGCGCTGATCACCGAATCAGCCCAGGCCTTCGTCGAGGATCGCACCGTCCAAGGCATCGAGGAAGCAAGCGCACTGTTCGCCGACCCGGCTCAACGTGAACGTCTGGCGAAGTATCACGGTGACAAGGCGCAGTGGGTGCTCGACGCCTGGATCGGCTCCTGGCTCAGCCCGGCCTTTGCCTCGTGGTCACTGGACCAGACCCTGCCCCAGCTCAGATCTCCGCTGCTGGTCATTCACGGCAGCGAGGACGAGTACGGCAGCCCGCGCCACCCCGAACGCATCGTCGCGCTCGCCGGCGCAGCGGCGCAGCTCGCGCTCATGCCTGATACGCGCCACGTCCCGCATCGTGAGCGCGAGGCAGAGGTGATCGAACGCGTCTCCGCCTTCTTGCAAACCGTGGCTTGAGCACCAGCGCAGCACGGCCTCGCGTGCCTGTCCTGCCGACCAGGACCAGAGAACAACGCCCCATCCCGGGCACTCATGCGGTATAGAATTCACACTCACGATCGAGTCGCGACCGAGGACACGCTGTTGCTCAGACCTCTCACAGCTTTCTTGCTCGCCACGATGCTGATGCTGGGCATGCCCACCGCCATGGCAGCGCAGCCCTTGCAGATCGGTCTGTACGAATCCCCGCCCAAGATCTTCACCGACGCCTCGGGGGCGCCTGCCGGCATCTTCATCGAGCTTTTGCGGGAAATTGCGCAGGCGCAGGACTGGGAGCTCAGCTTCACGCCCTGCGACTGGAAGACCTGTCTCGCGCTGCTCGAGGCCGGCAAGATCGATCTCATGCCCGACGTCGCTTACACCAATGAGCGCAACGAGCGCTTCAGTTTTCATCGCACCGCCGCGCTGCACAGCTGGTCGCAACTCTATCGACGTGCCGACATGCGTGTCGACTCGCTGCTCGACCTCGAAGGCAAAAGCATTGCTGTGCTATCGAGCGGGGTACAGACCGAAGTGCTGGAGCGGATGCTCGCTGGCTTCAACATCCAGGCCGGACTCGTGGAGACAAACTCCTTCGAGAGCGCTTTCCAGTTGGTCGCGGCGGAAGGAGCGGATCTTGTCGCCGCCAATCATTTTTTCGGTACCTACAAGGCTGCAGACTATGGCCTGACTGCGACCCCGGTCGTGTTTCATCCGGCATCATTGTTTTTTGCCGCACCGCACGCCAGACATGCCGAGGTGCTCGCGGCCATCGACCAGCACCTCGAAAGCTGGCTCAAGGACGATCGCTCGCCGTATTACCAGGTGCTTCGCAACTGGAACCTGCCGCAACGCAATGCCCCGCTGTCGACCGCCGTGCTCACGGTGCTTGCCGGTCTCTCGCTCACCGGCCTGCTCCTGGCTGGAAATGTGTGGTGGCTCAGACGACGCATCCGCTTCGCCACCGCCGAACTGCGTGTATCCAACAGCAGCCTGACGGCGATGTTGAAGGCGGTCCCAGACCTGATGTTCGAACTCGACCAGCACGGACGCTACCTCTCCGTGCATACCAGCCGCGACGACATGCTCTCCGCCCCCAGGGAGGTCCTGAAGGGGGCGCTCGTCGATGAGGTGCTGTCGCCGGCTGCGGCGCAAACCGTGCGCCAGGCGATTGAGACTGCACTGCGCGACGGACACAGCCACGGCCAGCTCATCGAGGCCGAGGTCAAGCACGAGAGGCGCTGGTTCGAACTCTCGGCCGCACGCAAGGACGGCAGCCAGGATCAGACACCCGGTGTGATCATGCTGTCGCGCGATGTCACCGAGCGCATCGCAGCGCAGCAACGCATCCAGCAACTCGCAGAAAACGACCAGCTCACCGGCCTGCCCAACCGCAGCTCGCTGTACCACCTGTTCCAACAGGCGGCAGCCCTGTCGGCGCGGCACTCGCAGTCGCTGGCGGTGCTGTTCATGGATCTCGATCACTTCAAGCACATCAACGATTCGCTCGGTCACGACTTTGGCGACCGCCTGCTGATTCAGGTCGTGCAGCGCATCCGTGAGTGTCTGCGCGAGTCCGATACCGCCTGTCGCATGGGTGGGGACGAGTTCGTGCTGGTGCTGCCCGAGACCGACGCTGCCGGCGCCATGCGCGCGGCCACACGCATCCACGAGCAGATGCAGGCGGTTTTCAAGCTCGGCGAACACCAGGTCGGCATCGGCACCTCGCTCGGCATCGCGATGTACCCCGCCGACGGCCAGGACATCAACACCTTGCTGCGCAAGTCCGACGCGGCGATGTACCGGGCGAAAGAAGAGGGGCGTAACGGATTCCGCTTCTTCACCGATGAGATGCAGGCGCGCACCGACCGTGCGCTGGCGCTGTTTACCGCCCTGGGTTTCGCGCTGGAGCGCGGGCAGGTTGCGCTCCACTATCAAGCCATCGTGCGCGTGAGCGACCAGACCGTGGTCGGCGCCGAGGCTCTGGTACGGTGGACGCACCCCGTGCTGGGCAAGGTTTCACCGGCCGAATTCATACCGATTGCCGAGAGCGGCGGGCAGATCCTTCGTCTCGGCGACTGGGTGATGGAGCAGGCGGTGAAACAGGCGGGCCTGTGGCGCCAGGCCGGCCGCGAGCTGGTCGTTGCGGTCAATGTGTCGGCGCTCCAGTTCCGCCACCCGGACTTCGTCAGCCGCCTCGAACAGCTTCTCAGCACCCACAATCTGCCTGCGCGCTACCTCGAACTGGAGGTGACCGAGTCATTGACGATGGGCGACCCGCAGGCCGCCATCGCCACCATGCAGCAATTGCGCACCCTGGGCGTCAGTCTGGCGATTGACGACTTCGGTACGGGTTACTCATCCATGAACTACTTGCGCCGGCTCGGTTTCAACAAGGTGAAGATCGACCAGAGCTTTGTGCACGACATTGGCGCCGACCCGGATGACGAAGTGATCATCAGCGCCATCATTCAGCTGGGTCAGAGCCTGGGCATGGTGACTCTCGCCGAGGGCGTGGAGAGCGCAACCCAGCGCGACTTTCTCGCAACGCGAGGCTGCCAGCTGATGCAGGGCTGGTTGGTGAGTCCGGCCTGCCCTGCCCAGGACTTCGAAGCCTTTCTCAACACCGCCCCGCGCTGAGCGCGGGCCAGTGCGCCACTACCCGGCACACGGCGCACTGGCCTGATGTGCGACGCTCGGTTAGCATGCTGAGCCGTTTTTCCGCAGCACGGCCCCGCGCCGTCCGGCCTCCATGCACCTTCCCGCGCGCGCTTGCGGCATCGATTTCGGCACCTCGAACTCCACCGTAGGCTGGCTGCGCCCCGCAGCCCCCACCCTGCTCCTGCTTGAAGATGACAAGCCCACGCTGCCCTCGGCGGTGTTCTTCAATGCCGACGAGAGCAGCACCCACTTTGGTCGTGATGCGCTGGCCCAATACCTGGAAGGCTACGATGGCCGCCTGATGCGGGCGCTGAAGAGCCTGCTGGGCTCGAGCCTGATCGATGGCCAGACCGAGGTCGGTGGCCGTGCGCTGCGCTTTCGCGATCTGCTGGCGAGCTTCATCGGCGAACTCAAGAGGCGGGCGGAGGCACAGGCCGGGCGCAGCTTCGAGGCCGCCGTATTCGGTCGCCCGGTGCACTTCGTCGACGCCGACGACAGCGCCGACCGCAAGGCACAGGACACGCTGGAGGCGATCGCGCGCGAGGTGGGTTTTCGCGAGCTCAGCTTTCAGTTCGAGCCCATTGGCGCCGCCCTGCACTATGAGCGCTCGCTGAGCGCCGAGGCGCTGGTATTGATCGCCGACATCGGCGGCGGCACGGCGGATTTTTCTCTGCTACGCCTGTCACCCGAACGCGCGCAGCGCGACGAGCGTGGTGAGGACTTACTCGGCAATGCCGGCGTACACATCGGTGGCACCGACTTTGACCGCACACTCAGCCTGGAATGCGTGATGCCGCTGCTGGGCTACCGCGGCCTGATGAAAAACGGCGCCCACATCCCGGCCAGCATCTATTTTCAGCTCGCCACCTGGCACACCATCAACGCCGCCTACAGCCGCGGGGCCTGGGCGGACTTGCAGAACGTCTATCGCGACGCGCTCGCACGCGCGGAGCTCGACCGCCTCGCGCGCCTGATCAGCCAGCGCGACGGCCACTGGCTGGCCTTGCAGGTCGAGCAGGCCAAGATCGACCTGTCGGGCGCCGCACGGGCAGACATCGAACTCGAGCGCCTCGCTCCAGGACTTGTGCACAGCATTGGCACGGCGGATTTTGTCGCCGCCACTGCCGCGCTCGTCGAGCGCGTGGGCGCCTGTGTCGAGCAGCTGCTGCAAGACGCCGGCCTGCGCCGCGATCAGGTGGATACCGTGTACTTCACCGGCGGTGGCAGCGGCGTGCCACAGCTGCGCGCGCGCATCAGCGCCGCCTTGCCGAACGCGCGCAGCGTCGAAGGCGAGCTCTACGGCAGCATAGGCGCAGGTCTCGCGGTGGAGGCGGCACGCCGTTACGGCTAAGATCTGTGGCGCTGGCGTGGAGCACCACAGCGCGCTTGTGCGGCACGCACGACTGGCTGCTATTGAGCGTGACCGTCTGGCGACAGCGGGCTGCGCACGGCTTGCACGGCGCACCGTCAATGGGAGAGACTGCAGACGATGAACACGCCCCCAACACCGCCCAGCGCCCCTTATCCGCTTGCCATCATCGGCGCCGGCGCGCTCGGCCTGAGCTTCGCCACCCGCCTTGCGCGCACGGGGCGGGTCGCCGTGATCGCGCGCAGCGCAGAGCGCGCGCAAGCCTTGCTCCAAGGTATCGAGGTCGGCGGCACGCTGCGCCACTTCGATGTGTTCGGCGCGGACCAGGCGCCGCAAGCCGACTGGGTGATCGTGCTGGTGAAGACCGGCGACACCACCGAGGCCGCGCTCACCGCCGCGGCCATGGCGCCCAAGGGCGTGCTGTCGCTGCAGAACGGACTGGTGGAAGACTTGCTGCGCGCCGCCTGCCCGGGGCTCAGCGTGGGTCAGGGCGTCACCACCGAAGGCGCCTATCGCGACGACAGCGACAGGGTCCATCCATCCGGTGCGGGCGAGACCTTGCTGCCGGCAGGCTTTGAGGCGGTGGCCGAATTGCTCGTGGGCGCCGGCTTCACCGCGCGCGTGGTCGCCGACATCGTCCCGGTGCGGCTGGCGAAACTGCTCGTCAACGCCGCCATCAACCCGCTTGCCGCCTTGTTCCGCGTCACCAATGGCGAGCTGCTGTCAGCGCCCCACCGCGTCCTGCTCGATGCCCTCATCGCCGAGGCCTGGCCAGTGCTGCATGCGCACGGACTCGCCCTCGATGAGGCCACCGCCCATGCCCGCGTTCATGCCGTGGCCAGCGCCACGGCCGCCAATCGGGCGAGCATGCTGCAGGACGTGCTGGCCGGGCGCCCCACCGAAATCGACGCCATCACCGGCGTGCTGTTCAGCATGGCCGACGCGGCGGGCATGGAGGTGCCCACGCATCGCGCCGTTCATACACTGGTCAGGACCGTGGCGGACGCGCGCCTTTCTCCAGCGCATCGTCGGGCAGGGCTTCGACCTTGAGCACCGCGTCCTCATTGATCAGCGGCCCTTGCTCAAGCTCGCCCGACAGGCCGGGGCCGACCTTCAGCTTCGCCACCGCCGCCGGCACACTGCCATCGGCCGCCTCAACCCGCTCACCGTCGATATAGGCCTGCTTTCACAGCAGGGCGGAGTCGTTCAGACGCGTGAGCTGTGCTCCTATTCGAATTGCCCGGCGCGCTTGATGCGGCGCTGGCGAACGCCCTCGGCGAGCGTTTCCAGCAGCTGCACGCTGTCATCCCAGCCAATGCAGGCATCGGTGATGCTCTTGCCGTACTCGAGCGTCTTGCCCGGCACCAGATCCTGCCGCCCTTCCTCAAGGTGGGATTCGACCATCACGCCAATGATGCGATCCTCACCCGCTGCCAGCTGGCGCGCGACGTCGTTTGCCACCTCGAGCTGCAGGCGGTGCTGCTTGCTGCTGTTGGCGTGGGAAAAATCGACCATGACCTTGCCCTGCACACCGCTCACCGCCAGCGTCTTGCACGCCGCATCGACGCTGACCGCATCGTAATTGGGCGCCTTGCCACCGCGCAGGATGAGGTGACAGTCCTCGTTGCCACGGGTGGTGACGATGGCGGAATGGCCCGCTTTGGTGACCGACAGGAAATGATGGGGCGACTGTGCGGCCTTGATCGCATCGACCGCGATGCGCACATTGCCGTCGGTGCCGTTCTTGAACCCGACCGGGCAGGACAGGCCCGAGGCCAGCTCGCGGTGCACCTGGCTCTCGGTGGTGCGCGCGCCGATGGCACCCCAGGAGATGAGATCGGCAATGTACTGCGGCGTGATCATGTCGAGAAACTCGGTGCCGGCCGGCAGGCCGAGCTCGTTGACTTCCGCCAGCAGCTTGCGCGCGATGCGCACGCCTTCGTTGATGCGGTAGCTGTTGTCGAGCCCGGGGTCGTTGATCAAGCCCTTCCAGCCCACGGTGGTGCGCGGCTTCTCGAAGTACACCCGCATCACGATCAACAAGTCGTCCTTGAGGCGGTCGGCCTCGGCCTTGAGCTTTCTGGCGTACTCCATGGCCGCTTCGGTGTCGTGGATGGAGCACGGGCCGATGACGACGAGCACGCGGTCATCGGCGCCGAACAGGATGCGGTGGATGGATTGACGCGCCTCGTAGGCGGTCTCGGCCGACTTCGCCGTCGCCGGAAACTCACGCAGCACGTGCGCGGGCGGCACGAGTTCCTTGATCTCCTGGATACGGACGTCGTCGATGTGGATCTTGGTGGAAGCGGGCATGGCGGAACTCGGCATCATGGCTGTAAACAGCTCTTGATTCTAGCCGAAGTCACCCCGCGCCCGTTCCACAGGATTCCAATCGCGCTCATACGCTGAACCGATCGGCGATTGCGGCGTCTGTGAATACACTGACTGGCGTTCACGCCCTTGACGTTCTCACCCTTGAACCTGCCACGCGCGACGCAGCGCAAGCCAACTGACCAACCAACGCGAACCAATAATGCTCAATGTGCTGCGCGCGCCCTCGGGTGCGCAGATCACCGTCATCAAGGTGATCGTCTTCCTGCTCTGCCTGATTCCCGCTGCCAATCTGGCAATGGGCTGGCAAAACGATGCGCTTGGCGCCGATCCGATCGAGACCATCAGCCGCAGCAGCGGCCAATGGACCTTGCGCTTCTTGCTCATCTCGCTCGCGGTCACGCCACTGCGTCGCTATACCGGCCTGCACTGGCTGATACGCCTGCGCCGCATGCTGGGGCTGTTCGTGTTCGCCTACGCCTCCGGCCACCTGCTCAGCTACGTCTGGCTCGATCAGTCCTTCGACTGGCGCTCGATCGCACGCGACATCCTTGACCGCCCCTTCATCACCGTCGGCTTCTCCGCCTTCGTGTTGCTCATTCCGCTCGCCGCCACATCGAACAGCTTCGCGCTTCGCCGCCTCGGCGGACGACGCTGGCAGGCGCTGCACCGCTCCAGCTACGGCATCGCGGTACTTGGAGTGGTGCATTTCTGGTGGCTGGTGGAGGCGGGTGTGTTCACACCCCTCATCTATGCGCTCGTCCTGGCTGCGCTGCTTGGCCTGCGCGCATGGTGGCGTGAGCTCGAGCGTCGGCGTCAGCTTTCCACCCCGCCGCCGGCCAAGCACCTGAAGCGACCAGTGATTCGCATCCTTCCGAAGTAAACCGGCTGTGCCCGCGGCGCCCGCTAGCGACCAGCGTGCGCGCGCAGCGCCTGCAGACGCAACCTGGCATCTCGCCTCAGCGCGCAGCCAGCCGCCACAAAGATGTCACTTCGGCGGCGCGTGCTTGGTGCAGCGCATCGCTCTCGTCGCCGGCCTTGGCGTGACGTGGGCGAACATCGTCGCGGCCAAGCACTTTCAGCCCTGCCGCCTCGATCCAGCCCAGCAATTGTTCGCGGCTGCGCAGGCAAAGGTGTTCGGCCAGATCGGACAGGATCAGCCAGCCTTCGCCACCCTCATCCAGGTGCGCCGCCAGACCGCCCAGGAAACCGCGCAGCATGCGGCTGTCGGCGTCATACACCGCGTGCTCCACCGCCGAACTCGGCTTGGCCGGCACCCACGGTGGGTTGCACACCACCAGCGGCGCCCGCCCGGGCGGAAAGAGATCAGCTTCGAGCACTTCGACGCGCGCATCCAGGCCCAGCCGGCCCAGATTTTCGCGCGCGCAAGCCAGCGCGCGCGGCGAGTTTTCGGTCGCCACCACACGCTGCACGCCCGCTTGCGCCAGCACGGCGGCGATGACACCGGTGCCGGTGCCGATGTCGAAGGCGAGGGTGGTTGCCGGCAGGCGTGCGCGCGCAATCAGATCGAGATACTCGCCACGCAGGGGCGAAAACACGCCGTAGTGCGGGTGAATACGCGCGCCCAGCGCCGGCACCAGCACGCCCTGGCGGCGCCACTCGTGCGCCCCGATGAGGCCCAGCAACTCGCGCAAGGAGAGCACGAACGGGGCCTGCAGCAGACCGGCCTGCTCATTGCCTTGCGCTGCCGACGACGCCTCGCCAAAGGCTGCGGACAGCGCCTCAGCCACATCGGGCGCGCGCCGCAGGGGGATGAGCCCGCCGGCCTCGACCGGGATCAGCAACATGCCCAGGGTGCGCGCGCGCTGCGCTTGTGCCATGCGATGCAGATGAAAGGCCTCGGGGAAATCCACGCCCGGGCTTTGGCCCTTGTGCGCTGTCTTGCCGGCCGCTTTGGCGGCTGCCTTCTCGGCCTTCCTGCGCGGCTTGCGGCTGGCTCGTCGCGCCATGGCCTGCAGTAGCTGGCGCGCATTGTGATAGTCCCCCCGCCACAGCAGCGCCGTGCCTTCGCAGGCCAGCCGCCAGGCCGTGTCCGCGCTCAGGCTGTCATCGGCGAGCACCACCCGCCTGGGCGGCAGCTGGCCGCTCTCGGACTGCCAGCGTGCGCTGTGCGGCGTGTCGTGCTCGGTCCAGTACAGCAGGGCAGATTCGCTCACGGGCTTCATGCCTGCTGCGGCCGGATCGCGCTCTTGGGGCGAAAGGCCTTGATCACCGCGGCGTCGGTGTCGATCCAGGGCCCGCCGATGAGGTCGATGCAGTAGGGTACGGCGGCGAAGATGCCGACATGGCGTACGCTGCCATCGGCATCACGCACACCTTCGAGCGTTTCGCGGATGGCCTTGGGCTGACCCGGCAGGTTGATGATGAGGCACTGGCCACGGATGACCGCGAGCTGGCGCGAGAGGATGGCGGTGGGCACGAAATTCAGGCTGATGCGCCGCATCTCTTCACCGAAGCCCGGCATTTCCTTGTCGGCGATGGCAAGCGTGGCTTCGGGCGTGACGTCGCGCGGCGCCGGGCCTGTGCCACCCGTGGTCAGCACCAGATTGCATCCCACCTGCTCGACCAGCTCCACCAGGGTGTGCTCTATGGTTGCGCGCACATCGGGGATGAGGCGCGTGTGCGCGCTCCACGGCGTGCGCAAGGCCTTGGCCAGCCAGTCCTGCAGCGCGGGAATGCCCTGGTCTTCGTAGCTGCCGGCCGAGGCGCGATCGCTGATCGACACCAGGCCGATGCGAATGGGTTCGCTCATGGGTTTCGTCTCGCGGTGAAAGGATGAAGTCGGACGCGCACCGCCCGCATCAGGCGCGCGCATCCAGATTGCCGTTCTCACCCTCAGCGCCCTCGCTGCCTTGGGTGTCCTGGGCACCCTGGGAAGCGACAGCGACATCATCCTCGGCTGCTGCGTCCTGGGCGTCCTGCAGCTCGCGCAGCACGCGGAAGATCTCACGGAAGGCTTTCGGCGGCTTCGCGGTCTCGCGCTCCTTGAGCGCGTTGCGGCGCAGGGTACGCAGGTACTGCACGTCGACCTGTGGCCAGAGCTCGACGAGGATGCCGATGGCCTTGTCATCCTCGAGCAGCTGCTCACGCAAACGCTCGAGCCGGTGCATCTTCGCCACCTCGGCGGCCGACTTGCCGCTGAACACAAGGAGCTGGGCCTGGATGGGCGCAGGATCGATCTTGCGCATCAGCTTGCCGACGTATTGCATCTGGCGCCGGCGGGCTTCCATCTTGAAGCCTTGCGCCGCGCGCACGGCCTCATACAAGGCGTCGGGCAGCGCCATCTTCTTCAGGCGATCGGAGGACAGCGCAACGAGCTGCTCACCAAGATCCTGCAGCGCATGCATCTCACGCTTGCGGCTGCTCTTGCTGGGCGGTTCGATGAAGTCTTCTTCCTCGTCATGACCAGGATGGCTGGAGTGGGGCGAATCTGAGCGCATTAGGGAGGGCTTGAGGCTGGGACGGGTTAAGATTATAGCCTTTGCCCGACTCCCACCCGCCCATGTCCGATCAAGGCTTCTCCTACTCCCAGGCGCAACTGCGCGAAATCGCCTCCGACATCGTCAAGCATGCAAGGAAGCGCGGCGCCTCGGCCTGCGAAACCGACGTCTCCGAAGGCTTCGGCCAGTCGGTCGGCGTGCGCAAGGCCGAAGTCGAGACCATCGAATACAACCGCGACAAGGGCGTCGGCGTCAGCGTCTTCATCGGCCAGCAGCGCGGCTATGCAAGTACTTCGGATTTCTCCAGGAAGGCGCTCAAGGCCACCGTCGAAGCCGCGCTGTCGATCGCGCGCTTCACCGCGCCCGACCCCTGCGCCGGCCTCGCCGATGCCGCCCTCATGGCGCGCGAAAAGAACATGCCCGAGCTGGACCTTTTCCATCCGTGGGCCATCGACATCAACGAGGCCATTGCACTCGCGAAGCGCTGCGAGGAAGCCGCCTTTGCCGTCAGCCCCAAGATCACCAACTCCGAAGGCGCCAACACCTCGATTCAGCAATCGCACTTCGTCTCGGCCAACAGTCACGGCTTCATCGGCGGCTACGCCACCACCCGCCACGGCTTGTCGTGCTCGGTGATCGCCGGCGAAGGCGATGCCATGCAGCGCGAGTACTGGTACGACTCGCGCCGCGACCCGGCTGAGCTGGGCAGCGCCGAGGACATCGGTCGCATCGCCGGCGAGCGCGCGCTGGCTCGGCTGGGCGCGAAGAAGATCCGCACCTGTGAGGTGCCAGTGCTGTTCGAGGCGCCGCTGGCGGTGGCGCTGATCGGCAACTTCGTGCACGCGGTGAGCGGGGGCTCCTTGTATCGCAAGACCAGCTTCCTGCTCGATACGCTCGGCCAGCAGGTGTTCTCGCCGCTGGTGAGCATCGCCGAGCGCCCGCACCTGAAGAAGGCCTTCGGCTCCAGCCCTTTCGACAGCGACGGCGTCGCCACCCGCGACCGCGAGGTGGTCACTGAGGGTGTGCTCAACGGCTATTTCCTGTCGACCTATTCCGCACGCAAGCTCGGCATGCAGACCACCGCCAACGCCGGTGGCTCGCACAACCTGATCGTCAAGCCCGGCGAGCGCGACCTCGACAGCCTGATCAAGCACATGGACAAGGGCCTGCTCGTGACCGAACTGCTGGGCCAGGGCGTGAATTACGTCACCGGTGACTATTCCCGCGGTGCGGCCGGCTTCTGGGTGGAAAAAGGCAGGATCAAGCATGCGGTGGAAGAAGTCACCATCGCCGGCAACCTGCGCGACATGTTCCGCAACATCGTCGCCATCGGCAACGACGCGCTGCCGCGTGGCGCCAAACACTGCGGCTCCATCCTCATCGAGGGCATGAAAGTGGCCGGGCGCTGACCCGTCCGATGCTGCAACACCCCGGCACAGGGGGAACAGCGCTCGCCGCGTTCGAGCCCGCGCCGCAGGAATATAATCACCCCTCAACTCATCTCAGCAAGGAGTCAGCATGGAACGTCGTTCTTTTCTGAAAAAAGCCGGTGCAGGCATCGCAGCCGGCGCCGCGACGGGCGTTGCCTCCAGCGTCGCCACAGCCGCTCCGGCAGTGCAGACCGGACTGCCCGAAATCAAGTGGCGCATGACTTCGAGCTTTCCCAAGAGCATCGACACCTTGTACGGCAGCTCCGAGCTGCTCGCCGACCGTCTGCGCGAGATCACCGACGGCAAGTTCGACATCCGCATCTTTCCGGCCGGCGAGATCGTGCCTGGCCTGCAGGCGCTGGACGCGGTGCAGCAGGGCACGGTGGAGATGTGTCACTCGTGTTCGTATTACTACGTCGGCAAGGACAAGGCCTTCGCCTTCGGCACCGCCGTGCCCTTCGGCCTGAACGCGCGTCAGATGGATGCCTGGGTAATCGGTGGTGGCGGCCAGGAGTTGCTCGACGACTTCTACAGCGATTACAACGTGTATTCCTTTCTGGGCGGCAACACCGGCGTGCAGATGGGCGGTTGGTATCGCAAGCAGATCAACACCCTCGAGGACATCAAGGGCCTGAAGATTCGCATCGCCGGTCTGGGCGGCGAGATCCTCTCGCGCATGGGCGCAATCCCGCAGCAGATCGCGGGCGCGGACATCTATCCTTCGCTGGAAAAAGGCACGATCGACGCTGCCGAATGGGTCGCCCCCTACGACGACGAAAAGCTCGGCTTCCACAAGGTGGCGCCGAATTACTATTCGCCGGGCTGGTGGGAGCCGGGGCCGGCAGTTCACTTCTACGTGAACAAGGCCGAATGGGACAAGCTGCCCAAGTTCTACCAGGCTGCTTTCCGCGCCGCCTCGCGTGAAGCCCACATCCAGATGACGGCGATGTACGACCACAAGAACCCGCAGGCACTGGCGCGTCTGCTATCGCAGGGCGTGAAGCTGCAGAACTTCTCGACCGAGATCATGAAAAAGGCCTACGACGTGTCGCGCGAACTGTACGCCGAAGAAGCCAAGCAGAATCCGGCCTGGGCCAAGATCTACGTCGAGTTCGAAAAGTATCGCAAGTCGCAGAACGCTTGGTTCAGCGTGGCTGAGGCAGGCTTCGACCGCTTCATGCAGTCGGTGCGCTGAGCGCTCGAAGCGAGTTGCCCTGAACGGGGCGCACCAAAAAAAGGGATGGCCAAGCCATCCCTTTTTTGTGCCTCGCGCCTTTGCAGGCTTACTGAGTCGGTGGCACGTAGCCCGCAATCTGATCAGCGCCGCCTTCGAAGAAGTGCTTCTCCATCTGTTCAGCCAGATACTTGCGTGCCCGCGCGTCCATCAAGTTGAGGCGATTTTCATTGATCAGCATGGTCTGGTACTTGATCCACTGCTGCCACGCTTCTTTCGATACGCTGTCAAAGATGCGCTTGCCCAGCGCGCCCGGCACTGGCGGCAGATCCAGTCCTTCTGCCTCACGACCGAGTTTCACGCAATTAACCATGCGAGCCATGTTCAATCCTCTTTGCTATCGGGTTCATCGGAGCTCGAAACCGGCATTCTAACGGATTCAGCCGCCAGCCTTGCAGACAGCGTCCAGCAGTTGCGCCCCCCCGCCTTGGAGCAATACATCGCCTCATCTGCCGCCGCGACCAGCGCCTGGGCCTCAAGCCCGTTCTCCGGATAGAGCGCGATACCGATACTGGCGGTCACCGAAGCTGGCTGTCCGTCAAACTCGAATCTCAGGCCGGCAATCGCCTCGCATAGTCGATTGGCCAGCTCGGACAACTCGCTGGCACGGGTGTCGGGCACCAGCACGGCAAATTCGTCGCCCCCGATACGGAAGAACATCTCGTTGCGACGCACGATGCTGGCAACACGATCGACCAGTTTGATCAGCACCTCGTCGCCAGCCTGATGGCCAAAGGCATCGTTGACCGGCTTGAAGCCATCCAGGTCGATCCCCAGCAAGCCCACCTCCACGCCCCGCCGCGCCGCATCGGCGAGCGTGCGCTCGAGCTCCTCATGGAAACGACGCCGATTGAAGATGTTGGTCAGCGGGTCGCGTTCGGCCATCGAGATCAATTGCGCGGAAATTCTGCGCTCTGCGGTGACATCCTCGTAGATCCAGACCCGACCGATGCCAAGACCTGCAGACGCGCCCTCGACCACCGCCGAGCGGTCGGTCACGATGCGGCCATCGGCGAAGCGGAATTCGTATTCGGCGCTGACCATCTGATGTGCATCAAGCACTTCCTTGATGTGAGCAAAGTAGCCCTGCGCATCCTCCAGCAAGGGCGCAACCGTGCTTTGCAACACGCTTTCGCGCATGCCGATCAGATGCGCGTCCGGCGGATAGCCCCAGATCTGGAGCATCGCGCGGTTGTAATACAGCACCCGCCGGTCGCGATCCATGAACATGATGCCGAGCCGGATCAGGTTCAACAGGGCCGACAGGCGCTGGCGCTCGTCGTTGCTGCGCACCAGGTAGTGCTCACGCAGGGCCTGTGCACGCCGCAGCTCGGTCACGGTCTCGAGCAGCTTGTACTCCGTCTCCTTGCGCGTCTGAATTTCTTCCGCCGACAGCTGCAGCGCGACCGCGCCATCACCATCACCATCGCCAGCAACGGGCACCGCACGCCAATGCGAAGCCACCCACACGACCTCACCATCGCGCCGGCAGAAACGCAGCTCGAAGTCCCGTGCCAGGCCATCACTGCCGACCTGAGCCGCCATGCGACGCGCATGGGCTCGATCGGAGTCATGCACCAGCAGCGTGAAGAGATCATCGGCTTCGACACATTCCTGCGGCGTGAAACCGGTGACGCGTGCAATCGAAGGGCTGATCCAGAGCAGGCGCAAACCGCGATCGAACACCGCTTCGATGCCGTTTACACCCTCGGCCACCTGACGCAGCAGCCTGAGCTCGGAGTCTTCGCTGGTGGCGCGTCTGGACCAGAGGATCATAGGTTTTTCACAAACACCTTGGAGCGTCGTTGCAAGTTGTACAACTCGCGCTTCTGGCGCGGCAGCGCCTCGGGGCCGATCTCCTTGAAGCCGCGTTCGCGAAACCAGTGTGCGGTGCGCGTGGTGAGCACGAACAGGCGATCCAGCCCGTGCACGCGCGCACGGCGCTCGATGCGCCTGAGCAACTGGTCGCCCAGGCCTGCGCGACGATATTCGGGCGTTACCGCCAGGCAGGCAAGCTCCGCTGCGTTGTCCTCCGAAAACGGATACAGCGCGGCACAGCCGACCAGCATGCCATCGTGCTCGACCACGGTGAAACGCTCGATCTCCTGCTCGAGCAACTCGCGCCCGCGGCGCACCAGGGTGCCGTCGACTTCCATCGGCGTGATCAAGGCCACCAGCGCCGCGACATCGTCTATCGTCGCCTCGCGCAGGCGGAACAGGGTCTCGCGCGAGACCACGGTGCCGACACCGGCATGGGTGAAGAACTCCAGCAGCAGTCCGCCATCCTTGTCGCGGTCGATGAGGTGACAACGCGCCACCCCGCGACGCACGGCACGGATCGCACACGGCAAGAACAGGTGCAGATCCTCGGTCAGGCCCTCGCCACTGTCGAACTGGGACTGGGCCTCGTCAGCGGTGACCGATTCGACCAGCTGGCCATCGACATCGAGCAAGCCCGGTGCATCGCACAGGTAGATGAGCTTTTCGGCCTTCACCGCGATCGCGACCGCCTCGGCCACCTCTTCCATTGCCAGGTTGAAGATCTCGCCTGCCGGCGAGACCCCTAGCGGCGTGATCAGCACCACGTTCTGCTGGTCGAGGTCGGCGTTGATCTCTTCGGCGATGATCTTGCGCACGGCGCCGGTAAATTGGTAATCCACCCCATCGACAACACCCACCGGGCGCGCGGTGATGAAGTTGCCGCCGGTGACGCGCATGTAGCTGCCCGCCATCGGCGTATTGGGCAAGCCTTGCGACAGCAAGGCCTCGACCTCGATGCGCGTCACCGCCATCGCCGACTTGACGCATTCCAGCGCTTCGGCATCGGTCACACGCAGGCCGTGATGAAAGCGCGGTTCAAGCCCACGACGCGCCATCTCGGCGTCGATCTGGGGGCGTGCGCCATGCACCAGCACCAGGCGAATACCCAGCGCGGCGAGCAGGTTGCAGTCGTAGGCCAGGCTTTGCGCGCGCTCACCCGCTGCCACCTCGCCGCCGAAACCGACGACAAAGGTCTTGCCGCGAAAGGCGTGGATGTAGGGCGCGGCACCGCGCACCCAGGCCACGAACTGATGGGTCGTGGGGTCTTCGGACGCCAGCACGGCGGAGATGGATTCGACAGTCACGCATTCACCGCGGCAGGGTTTTCAATAAGCGAATTCTAGCGGATGCCTTCGTGTTGCGCCGCAACATTACCCATCAGCAGCGCTGATGGGTGCACAACAGCGGCTCAGAAATCGCCCCAGCGTGCTTGCAGCACGGCCAGCGCCGCCAGGCCCGCGGTCTCGGTGCGCAACACGCGCGGTCCCAGGGTGACGCGCCGGCAGCCTGCGCCATCGCACGCTGCCAGCTCGGAATCGGTCCAGCCGCCCTCAGGGCCGACCAGCACATGGATGGGGCCGGGCAATCGAGCCAGGTCCGTGAAGCCCACCTCACCACCCGGCGCCAGCACATGGCAGCTGCCATCTCGATGCGCTGCCAGCCACTTGCCCAGCCCCTGCAGCGCGCGCACCTCAGGGATGCGATTGCGCCCGCTTTGCTCACAGGCCGCCACCGCCACCTGACGCCAGTGCGCAAGGCGCTTCTCGGCGCGCTCTGCGCTCAGGCGCAAAACCGAACGCTCGGCCTGCACCGGCTGAATCGCGCTCACGCCCAGCTCCACCGCCTTCTGGATCACCCAGTCCATCTTGTCACTTGCCGCCAGCGCCTGCACCAGCACCACCTGCAGCGGCGACTCTCGATTCACCCTGCGGCGCTCGCCGAGCACGGCAAAGCCGGCCTTGCCACGCACGCTCAAGCGCGCCTCGACCTCGTCGCCCCTGCCGTCAAACAGGATGAGGGCTTCACCGTCACGCAGGCGCAAGACACGCAAGGCGTGGTGGGCGAGCTCGTCGGGCAGGGCGAGCTCACCGCACTCGGGCAGGGCGCCCGGATAATGGAATCGTGAAATCATCGTAAGATTATAGGCTCTGAATTCGAACCCGAATCCGTAGCCGACCGGCCAGGAGCCTTACATGCCTCACGCCGCGCAACGCCTCGCCCGCGCCCGCGCCCTCGAATCGATGGTGCGCGATATCGCCCGCGACGAGATCCTGCCGCGCTATCTGAAGTCGGCACGCAACCGCAAGCCGGACGGCTCGCTGTTCACGGAAGCCGATCTGGCTTCGCAACGGCGCTTCACCGAAGCCCTGCCCCACTTCCTCCCCGGCGCGGTGCTCGGCGAGGAAATGACGCCTCCCGAGCAGGCCCATCTGTGGAACGAAGGCCGCAGCGGGCTGTGGTGCATCGACCCCATCGACGGCACCACCAACTTCGCCAACGGCATCCCGCTGTTCGCGGTGTCGATCGCCTATCTGATCAACCACGAGCCCGTGCTGGGCGTGGTGTACAACCCCATCACCGACGAGTCCTTCTACGCCGCGCGTGGCGCCGGCGCTTTCCTCAACGGCACCGAGCTGCCCTTGCGCCAGGGCGCGAGCAGCCTGCGCGACGCCATCGCGGGCGTGGACTTCAAGCGCATCAGCCACCACCTCGGTGACGAACTGGCCGTGCGCCCGCCGTATTACTCGCAACGCAACTTTGGCTCCAGCGCACTGGAATGGTGTTTTGTCGCCGCTGGCCGGCTTGATGTCTATCTGCACGGCGGGCAGATGCTGTGGGATTACGCTGCCGGTCGCCTGATCCTGGACGAGGCCGGTGGTCAGGCCGAGGCCTTGGGGCACGGCACCCTGATGTCGGGACCGGCAGTCAAGCGCGGGGTGATCGCGGCGGTCAATCCAAGCCTGTTCGCCGAATGGGCGGCGTGGGTCAAGACGCGGTCCTGATCACCGCCGCGCGCAGACCGCACAATAAGCACCCCTGCTCTTGGGCTCCTGCCGTACCGCTCCATGTATCGCGTCCGCCCGTACCACAGCCCCTGCCACTGACCTGCTTGCGCGCCCCCGCGGAGACCCTCATGTCCATGAAGCACCCGATCATCGCCGTCACCGGATCGTCCGGTGCTGGCACCACCACGGTCAAACATACCTTCGAGGCCATCTTCGAGCGTGAGCACGTCAATGCCGCGATCGTCGAAGGCGACAGCTTTCATCGCCACACCCGCAGCGAAATGAAGACCCTGATCGAGGAAGCCGAGCGCGCCGGCCAGCGTGGCATCAGCCACTTCGGCCCCGAGGCCAATCTGTTCGCCGAACTCGAAAGCCTGTTCCGCGCCTACGGCGAAGCGGCGACCGGCCGCCGCCGCCACTACATTCACAACGAAGCGCACGCCATGCGCTGGAATCTGCCCATGGGCACTTTCACCGACTGGGAAGACCTTCCGGTGGGCACAGACTGCCTGTTCTATGAGGGCCTGCACGGCGCCGTGGTGACCGACAGCGAAGACGTATCGCGCCACGTCGACCTGCTGGTCGGGGTGGTACCAACGATCAACCTGGAGTGGATCCAGAAACTGCACCGTGACATCAAGATCCGCGGCTACTCGCCCGAAGCGGTACAGGACACCATCCTGCGCCGCATGCACGACTACGTGCATTACATCGTGCCCCAGTTCGCCCGCACCCACATCAATTTCCAGCGCGTGCCGGTGGTCGACACCTCGAACCCCTTCATCGCCCGCGACGTGCCCACCCAGGATGAATCAATGGTGGTGATCCGCTTCAAGGATCCACGCGGGGTGGATTTCCCCTACCTGTTGCGCATGATCCACGACGCCTTCATGAGCCGCGCCAACACCATCGTGATTCCCGGCGGCAAGCTCGACCTGGCCATGCAGCTGATCCTGACCCCCCTGATCTGGAAGCTGATGGAACGCCGCCGGCAGCGCACTTGAACACCCCCGGGGCGCGCCCTGGAGGCAGGACAGCGGGCAGATGTGGCACAGCAACAATGGCATCCGAGAGGGCTTTTAAGGGATAATTGCGGCTTTTCTGAAGGTGGCCTTCGGCCCGAGAACAGCATGCAGCCGACCCGCAACGTCAAAGCCCCGGTTTTCAACCCCATCACCGGCGCCATCCGCGCCTTGGCAATGGACGCCGTGCAACAGGCCAACTCCGGCCACCCTGGCGCGCCGATGGGCATGGCCGAGATCGCCGAAGTGCTGTGGCGCCATCATCTGAAGCACAACCCGGCCAACCCCAAATGGGCTGACCGTGACCGTTTCGTGCTCTCCAACGGCCACGGCTCGATGCTGATCTACGCCCTGCTCCACCTCACCGGCTATGACTTGCCGATTGACGAGCTCAAGCGTTTTCGCCAGCTGCACAGCAAGACCCCGGGCCACCCTGAATACGGCTACGCCCCCGGCATCGAGACCACGACCGGCCCGCTCGGCCAGGGCATCTCCAACGCAGTGGGCATGGCGCTGGCTGAAAAAGTGCTGGCCGCCGAGTTCAATCGTCCCGGCCACACCGTCGTCGATCACCACACCTGGGTGTTCCTCGGCGACGGCTGCCTGATGGAGGGCATTTCGCACGAAGTGTGCTCGCTCGCCGGCACCCTGGGCCTGGGCAAGCTCATCGCCTTCTACGACGACAACAACATCTCCATCGACGGCCATGTCGAGGGCTGGTTCACCGACGACACCCCCAAGCGTTTCGAAGCCTATGGCTGGCAGGTGGTACGCGACGTCCAGGGCCACGACCCGGTCGCGATCGAAGCCGCCATCGAGCAGGCCAAGGCCGAGCTCACCCGCCCCACACTGATCTGCTGCAAGACCATCATCGGCGCCGGCGCCCCCAACAAGCAAGACAGCCACGACGTGCACGGCGCGCCGCTGGGTGCCGCCGAGATCGATGCCGCGCGCGCCTACATCGGCTGGAACCACGCTCCCTTCGAGATCCCGGACGAAGTCTATGCCGCCTGGGATGCGCGCACCAAGGGCGCCTCGCTCGAAGCCCAATGGAACGCCAGCTTCGCCGCCTACCGCGTGGCTCACCCCGAACTTGCGGCCGAATTCGCACGGCGCACGGCGGGCGAGCTGCCTGCCGGCTGGGACACCCATGTCGAGGCGGTGCTGGCCAGACTCATCGACAAGGCCGAGACCATCGCCACGCGCAAGGCGAGCCAGAACAGCATCGAAGCCTATGCCCCCAAGCTGCCCGAACTGCTCGGCGGCTCGGCCGACCTCGCCGGCTCCAACCTCACCCTGTGGTCGGGTGCCAAGGGTGTCAGCAAGGACAGCGGCGGCAACTACATCTATTACGGTGTGCGCGAATTCGGCATGGCGGCGATCGCCAACGGCCTCAGCCTGCATGGCGGCCTGATCCCCTACACCGCCACCTTCCTCATGTTCAGCGAATACGCGCGCAACGCGCTGCGCATGGCGGCGTTGATGAGGATCCGCCAGATCTTCGTGTTCACCCACGACTCGATCGGCCTCGGCGAAGACGGTCCCACCCACCAGCCGGTCGAGCAGACCGCCTCGCTGCGCCTGATCCCGAACATGGATGTGTGGCGCCCCTGCGACACCACCGAGTCAGCCGTGGCCTGGGTCTGCGCCATCGAGCGCAAGGACGGCCCGACGACGATGTGCTTCTCGCGCCAGAACCTGCCCTTCCAGGTCCGTACTTCGGATCAGGTCAGCGCCATCCGCCAGGGCGGCTATGTGCTGGCCGAGGCGGCTGGCAACAAAGCACAGGCGGTGATCATCGCCACCGGCTCGGAGGTCGCGCTGGCGATGGCGGCGCAGCGCACCCTCGCCGACGAGGGCGTCGCCGTGCGGGTGGTGTCCATGCCCTCGACCAATGTCTTCGACCGTCAGGACGCCGGCTACAAGGCCAGCGTCCTGCCCGCCGGTCTGCCGCGCATCGCCATCGAGGCGGGCAGCACCGACGGCTGGTACAAGTATGTCGGCCTCGAAGGCCGCGTCATCGGCATCGACCGCTTTGGCGAATCGGCGCCGGCAAGCGAGCTGTTCAAGTATTTCGGCATTACCGCGGATGCGGTGGTGCAGGCTGTCAAGTCGGTGCTCTGACGACCCAATGACGCGGGAGCGGACCCGGAAACGATCCGCTCCCCTTGCACATGAGGGCGTGGTCCCGCGCGGGCCAGCAGGGCATCAGCAAGGATAAACACCCGGTTTTCCACCGTCATTTCAGGGAGAAGCATCGATGAGCATCAAGGTCGCCATCAACGGTTTCGGTCGTATCGGTCGCTGCACGCTGCGCGCCATCTACGAGCAGGGCCTGCAGAACGAGTTCGAAGTGGTCGCCATCAACGCCTCCGGCGATCTGGCCACCAACGCCCACCTGCTCAGGTACGACACCACCCACGGCCGCTTCGCCACCGCGGTCGAGACCGAGGGCGAGAACGTCATCATCATCGACGGCAAGAAGATCCCCTTCTACTCCACCAAGGACCCCCTGGGCGTGAACTGGGGCAGCCACGGCGTGGACGTGCTGCTCGAATGCACCGGCGCCTACACCACCAAGGCCAAGGCCCAGGTCCTGCTCGACCAGGGCGCCCGCCGTGTCCTGATCTCCGCCCCCGGCGGTGACGACGTGGACGCCACCATCGTCATGGGCGTGAACGAAGGCGTGCTCAAGCGCGACATGAACGTCGTCTCCAACGCCTCGTGCACCACCAACTGCCTGGCCCCGGTCGCCAAGATCCTGGCTGACAGCGTGGGCATCAAGCAGGGCCTGATGACCACCATCCACGCCTACACCAACGACCAGGTCACCGTGGACGTGCGCCACAAGGACCTGCGCCGCGCCCGTGCCGCGGCTGCCAACATCATCCCGACCAAGACTGGCGCCGCCAAGGCCGTGGGCCTGGTGCTGCCGCAGCTCGTCGGCAAGGTCGATGGCTTTGCGCTGCGCGTGCCCACCATCAACGTCTCGCTGGTCGACCTCACCTTCACCGCCGAGCGCGCCACCACCAAGGAAGAGATCAACGAACTGATGACCGCCGCGGCCAAGGGCCCGCTCAAGGGCATCCTGGACGTCAACACCGAGCCGCTGGTGTCCTCCGACTTCAACCACACCACCGTGTCCTCCACCTTCGACGCCACCCAGACCCGCGTCATCAAGGCTGAGGACGGCTCCGTGCTGGTCAAGGTGCTGGCCTGGTACGACAACGAGTGGGGCTATTCCTGCCGCATGCTCGACGCCGCCCGCGCCTTCGTCAACGCCAAGTAAGCGCGCCGCAAATCAACAACCCTCGACGCCCTGCCCCGCAGGGCGTTTTCATGAGCCTGATACGATCATGCAAGTCAAGAAACTCAGCGAACTCGACGTCCGCGGCAAGAAGGTCTTCATCCGCGCCGACCTCAACGTACCGCAGGACGACGCCGGCAACATTACCGAAGACACGCGCATCCGCGCCTCGATTCCATCCATCCAGTACTGCCTCGACAACGGCGCAGCGGTGATGGTCACCTCCCACCTCGGCCGTCCGACCGAAGGCAGCGTCGGCCCCGATGACACCCTGGCGCCAGTTGCGGTACGCATGGGTCAGCTGCTGCAAAAGCCCGTCCGCCTCGTGCAGGACTGGGTCGACGGCGGCTTCGAGGTGAAGCCGGGCGAAGTCGTGCTGCTCGAGAACTGTCGCTGCAACGTCGGTGAAAAAAAGAACGACGAAGCGCTGGCCAGGAAGATGGCCGCGCTGTGCGACATCTACGTCAATGACGCCTTCGGCACCGCCCACCGCGCCGAAGCCACCACCCATGGCATCGCCCGCTTCGCCCCGGTCGCCTGCGCCGGTATGCTGATGGGCGCCGAGATCGACGCCCTGACCAAAGCGCTGCACGACACCAAGCGTCCGCTGGTGGCCATCGTCGGCGGCTCCAAGGTGTCGTCCAAGCTCACCATCCTCAAGGCACTCGCCGACAAGGTGGACCAGCTCATCGTCGGTGGAGGCATTGCCAACACCTTCTTGCTGGCCTCGGGCAAGCGCATCGGCGAGTCGCTGGCCGAGCCCGAACTGGTCAAGGAAGCACAGGCCATCATGGACATGATGCGAGCGCGTGGCGCTGAAGTGCCACTGCCGGTTGACGTCGTCGTCGCTGACGAAGTCTCGGCGCTGGCGCGCGCCAACCGTATCTCGGCGGACGAAGTCGGCCCCCACGACCGCATCCTGGATGTCGGCCCCAAGACCGCCGCCAAGCTGTCCGAGATCATCGCCAACGCCGGCACCATTGTCTGGAACGGGCCGGTGGGGGTGTTCGAACTGCCGCAGTTTGCCGGCGGCACGAAGATGATGGCCTCGGCCATCGCGCACTCCGAGGCGTTCTCGATTGCGGGCGGCGGCGACACCCTGGCGGCGATCGCAAAGTTCAACATCGCCGATGACGTGGGCTACATCTCCACTGGCGGTGGCGCCTTCCTCGAGTTTCTCGAAGGCAAGACCCTGCCCGCGATCGCAGCACTGGAAGAACGCTTCGAGCGCTGAACCCTGGCCGCGCCCTGAAGGCAATGTGGCAGGCCGGCCTTGCGCTCGCCTGCCACATCGCCTTCAGGAACGACAGGCACCGCGCGCTGCCAGCCGGCTCAATGGACGGGGTGAGTGTGCAGGTCAGTGCGTCGCCTGCCGCTGTGCAGGCGACGGTCTTGCGCCGGCTGTGCGTTCGACTGATGCGGTCGGTGCGCGTAGGGATCGCGGCGCAGGTGATGGCGACGATCCTCGAAGTGGTGATAGACGCAGGCGCACACCGCGGCGCTGCACTGCGGCAAGGGCAGGTGCGGCGCGTCGGAGGCAAGAAAACGCATGTCGGCGAGCTTGCGCGCCGCCTCGCAAGCGCCGTCGCGCGCCTCGACGACCACACAATGATAGGGGTGGTGGTGCTGCTGCTTCGGCGGCGCTGGATGGACGGGCGCAGCAGAACGCCGGAAAGTTCTCCAGCCCAGAAAAGCGAAGCCCAAGACAAGAACAAGAACAAGCGGGGTCAAGTCCATGATCGACGCTTCCGTGACATTTCTGGCAGTTTAGCCCAACGCCTTGTATTTGGCATTATCCCTCCCCGCGCCATGGATGCGCTGCCCCCCGAGGCGCACTGCGGCCACCAACATGGACCCGGGCACACATTAGAATGCCCGGGTACCGCTGCGACTGCACCCCGCAGTATCGGCCTAACCCCTCTTTCACCCAGGAGACCTCATGTCGCGCCACACCAAGATCGTCGCCACCCTCGGCCCCGCGTCCTCCGACCCCCAGGTTCTCGAACGCATGGTCAACGCCGGCGTCGACGTCGTGCGCATGAACTTCTCCCATGGCAAGGCCGAAGACCACATCGCCCGCGCCAACGCCATCCGTGACGCGGCCGCCCTGGTCGGTCGCCCGGTTGGCATTCTGGCCGACCTGCAAGGGCCGAAGATCCGCATCGGCAAGTTCGTCGACGGACGCATCACGCTCGAGCGCGACGCCATTTTCATCCTCGATGCGCGCTGCGAAATGGGCAACCTCCAGCGCGTGGGGCTGGACTACAAGGACCTGCCCAAGGACGTCAAGGCCGGCGACGTGTTGCTGCTCGACGATGGCCGCCTCAAGCTCAACGTGCAGCGCATCATCGGCCACGAGATTCACACCGTGGTCAAGGTGGGGGGCGAACTGTCCAACAACAAGGGCATCAACCGCCAGGGTGGCGGCCTGACCGCGCCCGCACTGACCGCAAAGGACATGGACGACATCCGCACCGCGGCGCAGATCGGCGTGGACTTCGTGGCCGTGTCCTTTCCCAAGAGCGCGGCCGACATGTACATGGCGCGCCAGTTGATGCGGGCCGCGGGCGGTGGCGATGCGCTGCTGATCGCCAAGATCGAACGCACCGAGGCGGTCGCGAACCTCGAGGAAATCCTCGATGCCTCCGACGGCATCATGGTGGCGCGCGGCGATCTCGCCGTCGAAGTCGGCGACGCCGCGGTGCCGGCCCTGCAAAAGAAGATGCTGCGCGCCGCACGCGACCGCAACAAACTCACCATCACCGCCACCCAGATGATGGAGTCGATGATCACCAGCCCGGTGCCCACCCGCGCCGAGGTGTCTGACGTGGCCAACGCGGTGCTCGATGGCACCGACGCGGTGATGCTGTCGGCCGAGACCGCCTCCGGCAAGTTCCCGGTCGAAGTCGTCGAGGCGATGGCACGTGTATGCCTGGAAGCGGAAAAATCCAATGAGGTCACGCTCGACCGCGAGGTGCTCAACCGCGTGTTCACCCGCATCGATCAGTCGATCGCGATGGCGGCGATGTGGACTGCCTATCACCTCAAGGTGAAGGCCATCGCCTCGCTGACGCAGACCGGCTCGACCGCACTGTGGATGAGCCGGCTCAACTGTGGCGTGCCGATCTACGCGCTCACCCCGGAGATTGGCGCCCGCAACCAGATGACCCTGTACCGCGGCGTGCACCCGCTGTTGATGAGCCAGACCCATCAGGACCGTGACGTCATGCTGTGGGAAGCCGAACAGATCCTGCTCGAACAGGGCGTGGTCGATTATGGCGACCTCATCGTGCTCACCATCGGCGAACCGATCGGCGCCGCGGGCGGCACGAATACGCTGAAGATCGTGCGCGTGGGCGACCACCAGGCCCCCAACTCGGACGGCTGAGCACGCCAGCCGCGCTGGTGACGGCGTGCGGCAAGCGAACGCCGTCACGCACGATTGTTGCAATCCGTGCGCGGGCGCGCCGAGCGCGCCACGCACGGGCTAGAATTCCACCTTATCCCCATTCACTGTACTGCCGGCCCGCCGGCCCCTCGGAGAGAACCTCATGCCCCTCGTTTCCATGCGCCAGCTGCTCGACCACGCCGCCGAACACAGCTATGGTCTGCCCGCGTTCAACGTGAACAATCTCGAGCAGGTCCAGGCCATCATGGAAGCGGCGGCCGAATGCAACAGTCCGGTGATCATGCAGGCCTCGGCCGGCGCGCGCAAATACGCCGGCGAGGCCTTTCTGCGCCACCTCATCGACGCCGCGATCGAATCCTACCCGGACATCCCGGTCGTCATGCACCAGGACCACGGACAGAGCCCGGCGATCTGCATGGCCGCGATCCGCTCGGGCTTCTCCAGCGTGATGATGGACGGCTCCCTGCTCGAAGATGGCAAGACCCCTTCTTCCTATGAATACAACGTCGCCGTCACGCGCGAAGTGGTGAAGTTTTCACACGCCATCGGCGTCAGCGTGGAAGGCGAGCTGGGCTGCCTGGGCTCACTCGAAACCGGCCAGGCGGGCGAGGAAGATGGCATCGGCGCCGAAGGCACGCTGGATCACTCGCAGATGCTGACCGACCCCGACGAGGCCGCCGACTTTGTCAAGCAGACCGACTGCGACGCGCTCGCCATCGCCATCGGCACCAGCCACGGCGCCTACAAGTTCAGTCGCAAGCCCACCGGCGACATCCTCGCCATCGAGCGCATCAAGGCCATCCACGCCCGCATCCCCAACACCCACCTGGTGATGCACGGATCGAGCTCGGTGCCGCAGGAGCTGCTAGAGATCATCCGCCAGTACGGCGGCGACATGAAGGAAACCTACGGCGTACCGGTCACGGAGATCGTCGAGGGCATCAAGCACGGCGTGCGCAAGATCAACATCGACACCGACATCCGCCTGGCGATGACCGGTGCGATTCGCAAGTTTCTGGTCGAGAACCCGTCCAAGTTCGACCCGCGCGAATACAACAAGCCCGCCCGTGAGGCCGCCAAACAGGTGGTCAAGGCGCGCTTCGAAGCCTTTGGTTGCGCCGGCATGGCGAGCCGGATCAAGGCCATCTCGCTGGAGAAGATGGCTGCACGCTACAAGGCCGGCGAGCTGACCCAGATCGTGCGCTGATCGCTCATGCTGACTTCATTTCCTGATTCTCTCCGTTGACGGGCGGCGCGCCGACCTCCATGTCCCTGTTCGCACAGCACCCGTTGCGCCACACGCTCAACGACGAGGTCCATGCCCGCCCGCCGGTCCCGCTCAGCACGCCTGAATACGTCAGCTACCTCGCCTTCCTGCACGACGACGGCAGCGCACAGCACGAGATCGAACATCTCGCTGCGCTGCTCGAGCAGGTCGGCCTGGCCGAGCATGCCAGGCTGGCCGAGCACGCCTCCGACAGCGGCCACCTGTTCGTCGACGCGGGCAGCTTCCGCCTCAAGTGGGAGCGTCACAACGAGTTCTCCAGCTATACCTTCTTCCGCCACATCGAGGCCGGCGATGCCGATGAAGACAATGCCCTGCTCAAGCTGCCGGCGGCCTGGCGCAAGGACATCCCCGGCCTGCTCATCACCGCCACCCACATCGAAGTGCGCGGCACCGCCGACGTGCCGCCCGACAGCGTGCTCAAGCAGGCCTCGCCGCATGGCGACACCATGGTCGCGGCAGGCGTGGCTGAAGGCGCAGCCTGGGTGATTACCGACTTCCACATTCACGACGGCTTTTCACGCTATCTGCTGCTCGACGACGGGCTCACACCGCGCCAGGCCGGGCGCATGGTGCAACGCCTGGTGGAGATCGAAACCTATCGCGTCATGGCCTTGCTCGCCTTCCCGGTGGCCAAGGAGGTCGGGCGATTGCTGTCACGCGCCGAAGACGAACTCGCCGACCTGATGGACAGCCTGGGCCAGGCTCGCAGCAGCGACGACGATCGCGCCCTGCTCGGCCGCCTGACCCGCCTGGCCGCCGAGATCGAGCGCTCGGTGGCGCGCACCACCTTTCGCTTCGGCGCCGCGGCGGCCTACTACCGCCTGGTGCAGCAGCGCATCGAGGACATGCGCGAAGTCCGCCTTGGCGGCTTCCCGAGCTTTCGTGAATTCATGGAACGCCGGCTCGCCCCCGCCATCAACACCTGCGCCACCATCGCCCGCCGCCAGGAAGATCTCTCCAGCCGCATCGCGCGCAACTCGCAGCTGCTGCGCACGCGGGTGGACATCGAGCTCGAGCGCCAGAACCAGGAACTGCTGGCGCAGATGAACCGCCGCGCCAAAATCCAGCTCCGCCTGCAGGAGACGGTGGAAGGCCTGTCGGTGGTGGCCATCACCTACTACGCCTCGCAGCTGGTGAGCTACGTCGCCAAGGGCGCCAAGGATTTCATCACCCCGGCCACGCCAGAGCTGATCACCGCGCTATCGATCCCGCTCATTGCCGGCTTCGTGTTCCTGGGGATGCGGCGCATGCGCAGGTTGCTGAGCCAGGAAGAAGGCGGCGAACACGCATGAGCATCCACAAGGTTCTACGCATGGGCGATCCGCGCCTGCTGCAGGTCGCCGCCCCCGTCACCGAGTTCGGCACCCCGGCACTGTCCGCGCTCATCACCGACATGTTCGACACCATGGCGGCCGAAGGCGGCGTCGGTCTGGCCGCCCCGCAGATCGGCGTTGGCCTGCGTGTGGTCATCTTCGGCTTCGAGCACAGCCAGCGCTATCCGGACGTCGCCCCGGTGCCGACCACCATCCTCATCAACCCGCTCATCACCGCACTGGACGACAACACCGAGGACGGCTGGGAAGGCTGCCTCTCGGTGCCCGGCCTGCGCGGCCTCGTGCCCCGCCACACCCGCATCCGCTACCAGGGCTTCACCCCCGACGGCGCACCGATCGAGCGCATCGCCGAGGGCTTTCACGCCCGCGTCGTGCAACACGAATGCGACCACCTCGACGGCATGCTCTACCCGATGCGGATGCGCGACCTCAGCCGCTTCGGCTTCACCGATGTGCTGTTCCCGGCGCTCGACTAGCCTTGCGGGCGAAATGGCCGGAAGCACACCCTGTTCAATGCGCGCCCGCCTTTGGGCACAGCTTGAGCAGCAAAGCCACCGCCAGCTAGCGTCGAAGCGAACGCGCGCGCGCCAGCAACTCCAGGGCGAGGCCGAAAAACGCCGCCGTCCACGCCACCAGCGCAATGTAGAAAAAACTGGGCGGCAGAAAGCCGAGAAAACTCAAGCCCAGGGCCTCGATCATTTGCTCGGTGCTGACCGCATACATGCCAAGCGGAAAAACCGCCCCCCAGTAGAGCGGGTCGTACTTCAAGGGGAAGCGCTTGTAGCCATGGCGCCAGACGGCAAGGATCACCAGCATCGGAATCCACCATGTGCCGGTGGCCCAGTAGAACACCGTGAACCCCTTGATGAAGGGCAGCAAGGAAGTCAGAAAGGGCGCGTCCGGCACGTTGATGATGAGCAGCGATCCGGCCAGGGTCGAAATCGCCATCGCCCCCATGTTGATCCAGTACGGCGGTGACAGATCACCGGGCGCCAGCGCGAAGAAGGTGTAACGGTAGAAGATGAGCGACATCATCCAGATGTACAACATCCCACCCCACAACCACATCGACAGCGCCAGGAAGTTCATCTCCAGCTTTCCAGGCTGGTCTACATGGGGCGCGAGCAGCGCGCTGAGAACCGCGATCGCCTGAGTCGCCACCACAGCCAGCAGCCAGGCCCCACTGATCCCCTTGTCAAGGGTGGGCTTGCGCTCCTTGACGGTAAAACCTGTGAATATCGTATAGGTCAGTCCGACCCACAGCACCAGCGCGGCCACCCACAGTACGGTGCCGGCACGATAGTCAGCCTCCAGCAGCACGAACTGGCCACCAAGGATGCAGGTTGCCGCCACCGTGGTGAAGAAGCCCGGACCGCGCAGATGATCGACCATGTCGCCAAAGAAGCGGCGCGGGTAGCGGATCATGCGCAGCACGGTCAAGGTCCACAGCACGGCATAGACGACGATATTGAGCCGGAACAAAAGACGGGCAATGCTATCCACGCCCAGCAGGTGGGCCGCGAGCGACACGATGCCGGTCGCCATCACCATGCCAAAATACGCAGGCGACAGCCCAGCCAGCTGGGTGAGCGCGGGCTCGGGCAGTGGCTTGTGTGGCAGCGACGTATCGGGCATTTCAGGGCTCGTCATCGTCTCGCAGACGACCTGACTACAAACATGAGTCAGGTATAGCACGTGGGCTCAGGGAGGTGCCACGGCTTGCGTCGGCAGCCAGCGGGTGATGACCACCACCGAGATCCGCGCCGCAGCCGCGCGGGTCACAGCCTGACCGGCTCGACCTCATCGGGATTTCCAGCAAAGAGCCCTTCCATTCCTGCCTGGACGTGGAGGTTCAAGCCTCAGCATGTCCTGAACAACTTCACGCTCCCTTCTGAACTTCTCCCTGCCCCCAGCATCACTAGAGTCCGCGGACGCAAGGAAGCTCGGGTACCGCAACGTGGCCAGGGGATACGGACATCGCCCCAAAACAGTGGATCAAAATGAATTTTCTTGTCAGCGCCGTTCTACACCGCCTTATCGCCCTCTTCATAGGCTCGGCGAGCTTGCTTTGGGGCTACGCCCAAGCGGCCGAGCCGAACACGCAGTGGCAGGGCGCTGCCTTCGAAGGCGATAAAACCAGCCTCGCCCGCCTGGCCGCGGCGGGTGCCAAGGTGGTGCGCGTCTATCGACAGTCCGACGCCTGGGTGCTGGACGAAGCGCAGCGACTCGACCTGAAGGTGGTGATGGGTCTGTGGCTCGAGCACCCACGCCACGGCTTCCGTTATGAGGACAAGCAGGCCGTGCGCAAGCAGGAGCAGGCGGTGCTCGACTTCGTCACCCGCCACCGCAAACACCCCGCCCTGCTCGCGTGGGCCGTCGGCAACGAGATCGAAACCGGTGTGGCAGACCCGCTACCGCTGTGGCGCGAGGTCGATCGTCTCGCCGCAGAGATCAAGCGCCTCGACCCGACCCACCCCAGCTTGATGGTGGTCGCCGACACCAGCATGGACGCCTTGCGCACCCTGGCGGGCTGCTGCCCTAACGTCGGCCTCCTGGGCATCAACGTCTACGCCGGCGCGGTTTTCGATCTGCCCCAGCGCCTGCGCGAGGCCGGCATCACCAAGCCAGTCGTCATCACCGAACTCGGCCCCCTCGGTCACTGGCAGGCCGGTCGCAAGCCCTGGGGTGCGCCGGTGGAGCTGACCAGCACAGAAAAAGCGCGCTTCTTCAGCGAAGCTCTCGGCTATCTCAAGCAACAGCCGCAGATTCGTGGCGTGTTTCCCTTTCTGTGGGGCGCCAAGCAGGAACAGACTGAAACCTGGTACGGCCTGCTCCTGGCCGACGGCAGCGCCACCGCGATGAGCGATGCCCTGGCCGCATTCTGGGGCCGACCCACGGACAGACCCGCGCCGCTGGTGCGCGGCATAGGCATCGCTGCCGATGTGTTCGCGCCTGGTGCGGAAGTCTCCGCCGGAATCGACGCCGCCAGTGCCGACGGCACGCCCCTGGACACCGAATGGAAGGTGCTCGCCGAAGCCACCGACCTGCGCAAGGGCGGCGACCATGAAACCCCACCGATGCGGATCGCGGTGCGCGTGCTGCACGCTGACGCCGCCACGGTGCGCTTCACCGCACCCGCGGTGCCCGGCGCCTACCGCCTGTTCATCACCGCACGCGATCGCCACGGCAAGGCGGCGACCGCCAACCTCCCCTTCCTGGTGCGTTAACTAATGTGCCAAGCCGGGCTGCAGACGCATCCCGTTACCCGGGCGGACCCGCGGCCACCGGCGTGTTGATGCTGGCGTGGCAGGCGTGATGAGCGAGGCGGTTGCGACCCAGGCGCTTGGCCTCGTACATCGCACGGTCGGCGTAGTGGATGAGCTCGGTCGAGGCCAAGCTATCCCGGGGCCAGAGGGCGACACCGATGCTGGCCGAGATGTGGGTGACCTTGCCATCGAGATCAAAGGCTTGCTGCAACTGCTCGAGCAACTTGTCTCCGATGCGCTCGATGATGGCCAGATCTTTGAGGTCGGGCAGGATGATCGCAAACTCGTCACCGCCCAGCCGCGCCACCGTGTCGGTCTCGCGCACGCTTTCACGTAGCCGGCTGGCCACCTGCTGCAGCAAAGCGTCTCCGGCATGGTGTCCGAGGCTGTCGTTGACCGCCTTGAAGCCGTCGAGATCGATGTACATCAGCGCCATCAGCTGTTGCGTACGTGCCGCGCGCAGCGTCTCGTGCTCGAGCTGGTCCTGGAAGCGATGGCGATTCGCGAGCCCGGTGAGCAGGTCGAAGTTGGCGTGCTGCCACTGGAAGTGCTCATCGTCATGCGCTGCGCCTGCGAGCAGTGCGGTGGCCGCGCTCATCGTCAGCACCAGTTGCAGATCAAGCACACCGTCCACCGGCAGGCCCAGCACCCGACCAGCGAGGATCTGGATCGCGCATACCAGCGTCGCCACCATGTAGGCCATGAACGCACCCCGCGTCAGGCCGGCGAGCAGGACGGGGAACAGCACCAGAATGCCGAGCTTGGCCGCGCCCTGGGTGATCTGTGGCAGCAGCAGAGTCAGCAGCGACACGCCAAGGGCGAGCCCGATCAGGCCGCTGGACGAAGGGATGCCATGGCGCGAACCAGTGGGGGCGTCGCCACGCCGACTGAGCTTGATATTGCGACGGTGGAGCCGCCTCCAGCCGAGGACGATGCCCGGCAAGCCGAGCAGCAAGCCAGCAAAATCCCCACCCCATATGGACAGAAAAACCGCCCCCATCTCGGACGCCGGCAGGCGATCGAAGGGCGGGATGAAGAGCGTGACAAGCGCCGACACACTGGCCGAGGCAAAGGCAAGCAGCACGAAGTACATCGCATCGGTCAGTGTCAGGCGTGCTGGCATCGCCAGCCAGCGCGGGCGCAACAACACACCGGCGCCACCGTAGACCAGCACCTGGCGCAAGGCGCCACCCCAGTCGATACCTTCGAGCAGCGGGCCAGGCATGTCGAACTGACGCACCACGCAAATTGCCAGGAACGCCGCCGGCAGGTGACGCCAGCCGCCGATCATGCCCACTGCTGCGGTCAGCCCGGCGGAAAGATAGAGCGCGCTGACATGGGGCTGAACTTCGAACAAGGCCGAGGCTTTCCATGCCAGCCAGTAGCACAGGAACAGCGCCGCAGTCTTGCTCGGCGGGGTACGGGGCAGCAGTTTACGGAGCCCGTCCTGATTCATTCAGGGTCCTGAGGGAGGGCTGTGGTGCGAGGGCGAAAGCAGCGCGCAACCAGCATATGATGTACGAAAGCCGGAATCATATCAGCATACTCCAGGCCGTATCCAGCTAGGGCTGACTGTTGCCGACGCGCTGCCCCCGAGCTCGATGATGAGGCGCGGCCTCATCGACCGCGCCGGAAATATGCGGCGACAAGGCAGCAAACACTTCCAGAACGGAGCCCCCGAGTTCGACAGTTACGCGCGCAAGCCCTTGTTTTTGCTAGACCACACTTTCAAAAATGCCACTACAACAGCGCCAACTGCT
>NZ_ATJV01000025.1 GCF_000443165.1 Thauera terpenica 58Eu
CTCAAGTCCGAGATCGAGATCGGCCCGGTGTATCACCGCCTGCCCGAGCGGATTCGCGCGCATGCGTCGATCTGCTTCATGGCGCTGATCCTGCACCGGGTGATGCGCAGTCGCCTCAAGGCCGCCGATGCGGGCTACACGCCCGAGCGCGCGCTTGAGCAACTGCAGCGCATCCAGCATCACCGCGTGCGCCTGAACGGCGGCGAACCGGTGGCGGGGGTGTCGACGATCAGCACGGAACAGAACGAGGTGCTTCATGCCTTAGGAATAGAAAAACCAGCGGCGCC
>NZ_ATJV01000026.1 GCF_000443165.1 Thauera terpenica 58Eu
GCCACGTACCACAGCGCCGATCCCGCCGGACTGCCACTGCCACCCACCGCATCCAGCGCATCTCGAACCGCACGGGCAGCGCCGGCATTGCGCTCAATCATCATCTGCCCGGGCGCTGTCCCAGCCGACAAACCATCGGGCCGGCTACTGGCCACGCCGCTGGCAAACGCCCGCGCGAAGTCCTGCGAGAACTGCTGGCCGGCATCGTGCATGGCACCGGTGATGCTGCCATTGCGGAGCATCAGCGCCAGCGTGTCCACGGTGCGGTAGTGGTCGAC
>NZ_ATJV01000027.1 GCF_000443165.1 Thauera terpenica 58Eu
ATCCCGGGGATGATTGTCTCCCCATCGGACTGCGCCGTCTCGGGGCGGAATCGCCGCCTGGGCGCCGCGTTCGGCAATGCTGCGATGGCACCTTTCGGTATCGTAGGCGCCGTCGGCCGAGACTTGGGCTACCTCACCATCAACCTGCGCAAGCAAGTCAGGGAACACTTCGCTGTCACCCCAGTCGGCAGTGGTGAGCTCAATGCCGATGATGTCCTTTTCGGCTTCATCGACCGCCAGGTG
>NZ_ATJV01000028.1 GCF_000443165.1 Thauera terpenica 58Eu
AGCACGTACTCGAAACGCGCCAGCGGCAGCCCATCGACGTACTTGGTGACGAGCAGCATCGCCAGAAGGTCGTTGCTGGCGTTGCTCTTGGGCAGTACCTGCGCGGGGACAGGGGCGCTGATCGGCGCCTGGTCGCCCTTGGGGCAGCCGTAGCGCTTGCGGATGTGGCGCAACACGCGCACCTGCATCGGCACGATGTCGAGCTGTTCGCTGACGTCCTGTCCAATCTCGACCATGGGCGT
>NZ_ATJV01000029.1 GCF_000443165.1 Thauera terpenica 58Eu
AGCGCCATGAAGCAGATCGACGCATGCGCGCGAATCCGCTCGGGCAGGCGGTGATACACCGGGCCGATCTCGATCTCGGACTTGAGCACCTTGAAACCACGCTCAATGTCGGCGAGCGATTTGTAGCGAGCGAGCACGTTACTCGCGGGCAGCGCCTCGGCGTTGGTCACCAGCAGCAGCTTGCCGTCCATCATCTGGGCGAGGCGCCGGGCCTTCTCGTCGATGTGGTAGCTGAAGAGC
>NZ_ATJV01000030.1 GCF_000443165.1 Thauera terpenica 58Eu
AGCGCCATGAAGCAGATCGACGCATGCGCGCGAATCCGCTCGGGCAGGCGGTGATACACCGGGCCGATCTCGATCTCGGACTTGAGTACCTTGAAGCCGCGCTCGATGTCGGCAAGCGACTTGTAGCGCTGAATCACGTTCGGCGCCGACAAGCCCTCGGCGTTGGTCACCAGCAGCAGCTTGCCGTCCATCATCTGGGCGAGGCGCCGGGCCTTCTCGTCGATGTGGTAGCTGAAGAGC
>NZ_ATJV01000031.1 GCF_000443165.1 Thauera terpenica 58Eu
ATCCCGGGGATGATTGTCTCCCCATCGGACTGCGCCGTCTCGGGGCGGAATCGCCGCCTGGGCGCCGCGTTCGGCAATGCTGCGATAGCACCTTTCGGTATCGTAGGCGCCGTCGGCCGAGACTTGGGCTACCTCACCATCAACCTGCGCAAGCAGCTCAGGGAACACTTCGCTGTCACCCCAGTCGGCAGTGGTGAGCTCAATGCCGATGATGTCCTTTTCGGCTTCAT
>NZ_ATJV01000032.1 GCF_000443165.1 Thauera terpenica 58Eu
CCGACCGACTGGGTGGCGCAGCGGGAGGTGGTGGCGAGGTTTGATGCTTGACCGGGTTACGAGCCCTCGATCACCCGTGCCACATCACCGTGGCATTCGGCGCACTTGCCCACCAGCAGCAAGTCGCCACCCTTGATGGCGCCGCTGAAATTGGTAATCGTTGTTTCGTGACGGCACTGGCCGCACCAGACGTTGGACAGCAGCCGCTGGCGAATGTCGGCAGGGATGG
>NZ_ATJV01000033.1 GCF_000443165.1 Thauera terpenica 58Eu
CGCCGATAGGCGGCGAACTTCTCGCCACGGTCGTAGGCGGCGGTGGCGGGGGACAGGACTTCGACGATGAGCTTGGGCGCGCGCATGAACTGGTCGGCGCGATGGTCGGCGGGGTCGCAGGTGACGAGGACGTCGGGGTAGAAATAGGCTTCGTCGGCCGCCGCCTGCACTTTCATGTCGGCCATGTAGGCGCGGCAGGGCGTGCCTTCCAGGGCGTCGTCGAGGGC
>NZ_ATJV01000034.1 GCF_000443165.1 Thauera terpenica 58Eu
CGGCTTCCTTCCCCCGGCCTTGCCGGGAGCTTGGCGGGGCTGCGCCCCACGGCTTGAGCATCAAGGGCCGGGCTGCGCCCTCTCCATCCCGGCCCGTGTCCTCGCCCGTGCCGGGCTGCGGGCCGCGCCATGCCGGGATTCCGACCCTTGACCCTCAATCCTCCCCGAACCCCGCCGCGCTCGTTGGCGCGGCAGACCACCAGGCCAACCAGGCGCGGGCGTTGCGG
>NZ_ATJV01000035.1 GCF_000443165.1 Thauera terpenica 58Eu
GCGCTCCTACAGGGTAGTGCGGCGTATCGGGGGAATGGGGCGTATCGGGGGAATGGGGCGTATCGGGGGAATGGGGCGTATCGGGGTAGTGCGGCGTATCGGGGGAATGGGGCTTCGCGGCGGCGTCGGCGCCGTAGCGCCGCGCGGGGGCACTGCGCGCCACGAGCTTGTCCAGGCTGGCGCCCGCGTCTCCATCCAGGTCCCGCAGCCACGACCTGAACTCGAAACGCTCGTAGAGCGCGCGCAGCGCCACCTTGTCGTCGTCGCGCGCGGGCAGCTCGTCGAGCGTGAGCGGCAACTCGAGGTCGGTTGCCACCGTCACCAGCCGGCGCCCCAGCGGCAGAAAATCCAGATGCTTGCGCAGGTTCTCGCCCACCTTGCCGCCCACCTTGTCGGCGTTGGCGACCAGTTCATCCAGGCTGCCATATTGCGTCAGCCATTTCACCGCGGTCTTGGGGCCGCACTTCTCCACCCCCGGCACGTTGTCCACGGTGTCACCGACGAGGGCGAGGTAATCGACGATGCGCTCGGGGAGCACGCCAAACTTGGCCTCCACCCCCGCCACATCGAGCACTTCCTCGCTCATCGTGTTCACCCAGCGCACGCCGGGGCGCACGAGCTGGACCAAGTCCTTGTCGCCGGTGGAAATCACCACCTCCCAGCCGCGCTCCACCGCCTGCCGCGTCAGGGTGCCGATGACGTCGTCGGCCTCGACCCCCTCCACCGCCAGCAGCGGCCAGCCCTCGGCCTGCACCGCCGCGTGCAGGGGCTCGACCTGGGCGCGCAGATCGTCGGGCATGGAGGGGCGGTTGGCCTTGTAGTCGGGATACCAGTCGTCGCGAAAGGTCTTGCCCTTGGCGTCGAACACGCAGGCGCGGAATTCCGCCTTGTAGTCGCTTTCCAGCCGACGTAGCATCGACAGCACCCCGCGGATCGCCCCCGTCGGCTCGCCCTGCGAGTTGCGCAGATCAGGCAGTGCATGGAAAGCGCGATAGAGGTAGCTGGAGCCATCGACGAGCAACAGGGTGGGCATTCTGAGAAATCCTTGCCGGACAAGAAAGGGCAATAAAGAGAACAAGATGAGCGCGAAAAACAAACTCCCCCGCAGCGCGCCTGACAGCACCGCGCCCCGCCACAACGCACGCGAATCCTGGCGGATCTTCGGAATTATGGCAGAGTTCGTGGAGGCGACCGAACGCCTGTCCGCGATCCGCCCCGCGGTCTCCATCTTCGGCAGTGCACGCATTCCGTCAGGTCACCGCTATTACGCGCTCACCGAACAGATCGCCCGCCTGCTGTCGGATTCGGGCTTTTCGGTGATCTCGGGCGGCGGCCCGGGCATCATGGAGGCGGCGAACAAGGGCGCCTTCTTCGGCAAGAGCCCTTCGGTAGGGCTCAACATCCAGCTGCCGATGGAACAGAACGCCAACCCCTACCAGGACATCTCGCAGACCTTCCGCCATTTCTTCGCGCGCAAGTTCATGTTCGTGCGCTTTGCCACGGCCTACGTCGTCATGCCCGGCGGCTTCGGCACGCTGGATGAGCTGCTCGAGGCGATGACCCTGGTGCAGACCAAGAAGAGCCGCGAGATCCCCATCATCCTGGTTGACACCGCCTTCTGGCAGGGCCTGCTCGACTGGTTGCGCGAGCGCCTGGTCGGCGAGGGCATGATCAGCGCCGAAGACCTCGATCTGATACAGGTCATCGACAAGCCCGAGGACGTGGTCGAGGCCATCTTCAAGCACTATGAGAAGCGCGGCTTCACCCCCTTGGCGGAAGAGCACGAGATGATGCTCAATCTGTAAGCGGGCAGCCTGCATGCGCCTGCAACCATGTGGGTGACAGGGGTGAGCGCAGCACAGGCACTAAACCGTTAGAATTGCGGCATCTCCAGGAGAACCTCATGCGACGCACCCTCATTGCCCTGTTGCTCGCTGCCGCCGTTCCGGCCTTTGCCCAGCAGCAGCCCGCCCTCGAACCCATCCCCGAGCCGCCGCCCATGCCGGCCGGCAGCGAACTCGACGAGCCCGAGGTCACCATCCTCAAGCGCGGCGAGGACACCGTGGCCGAGTACCGCCTGCACGGCAAGCTCTACATGGTCAAGGTCACGCCGCCGCACGGCGTGCCCTATTACCTGATCGACAAGGAAGGCAAGGGCCAGATGGTGCGCGAGGATTCGCTGCCCAATCTGGCAGTGCCGATGTGGGTGATCAAGTCCTGGTAAATGCCCAGCGCGGCGCCCAGCCCCCAGCGCGGGCGGCGCCTGATCGCGGACGCGAAATCGGGGCCTGATCCTGACCTCCCTGCCCCCGAGACCCCTGCTTTCAACGTCCTTGTCCCGCAGCCAGCCTGAACCGCCTGGCTCCCCACCCCCCGGAGTCCGCATGTCCGTCTTCACCCCCGTTCCGGAGTCCGTCCTCGCCGAGTGGCTGAAAGGCTACGCCGTCGGCCGGCTCACCGAGCTCAAGGGCATCTCCGCCGGCGTGCAGAACAGCAACTTCTTCGTCACCACCACCCTCGGGCGTTACGTGCTGACGCTGTTCGAAGACCTGTCGCGCGCCGAGCTGCCCTACTACCTGCACCTGATGGCACACCTGGCACGCCATGGCCTGCCCGTGCCTGGCCCCATCGCCAATCGCGACAACGAATACCTCGGCACCCTGGAGGATCGTCCGGCGGCGCTGGTGGTGCGCCTGTCGGGCCGCTCCGAGATGGCACCGGGCATAGCCCACTGCGAAAAGATCGGCGCCATGCTTGCCGGCCTGCATCTGGCCGGCCAGTCCTATGGCCGCCATCAGGACAATCCGCGCGGCACAGCCTGGCGCAGCGCCAGCGCCGCCATCGTGCGCCCCTATCTGCCGGCCGACGAGCAGGCACTGCTCGATGACGAGCTCGCCTTCCAGAGCACGCTCGATGTCAGCGCCCTGCCCGCCGGCGCCATCCACGCCGACCTCTTCCGCGACAACGTGCTGTGGGACGACGACGACGGCCAGCTGCGCGTGGGCGGCGTGATCGACTTCTACTTCGCCGGCGACGACGTGTTTTTGTTTGACGTCGCCGTCACCGTCAATGACTGGTGCACGCTTGCCGACGGTGAGCTCGACCCGGCGCGCACTCAGGCCCTGCTCGAGGCCTATCACGCCGAGCGCCCCTTCACCGCCGCCGAACGCACCGCCTGGCCCGCCATGCTGCGCGCCGCCGCGCTGCGCTTCTGGCTGTCACGCGCCGACGACTTTCACCTGCCACGCGCCGGCGAAATGGTGCTGGTGAAGGACCCCAACGAATACCGCGACATCCTGCGCCTGCGCGTGCGGGGCGCGCCGCCGCTGCCGCTATGAACGCCGACCGCCGCCGCCATTCGCCGCCGCCCGTGCCGGGTGACGTCGCCCCCGGTCACGCCCTGCGCTGGCTTGCCGACGGCTGGAAGCTGTTCATGAAGGCGCCGCTGGTGTGGGCGATCCAGGCTTTGGTGTTCTTTGTCATCATCGCCGTGCTCGGCGTGCTGCCCCTGCTGGGCTGGGCCGCGGCGCCGATTGCGCTGCCGGTGCTGGTGGCGGGCATGCTGTCGGGCGCACAGATACTGGATCGCGGCGGGGTGCTGCGCGTCAGCCATCTGTTCGACGGCATCCGCCGCCACGCCGGCAACCTGCTGCTTGTGGGCGGCTTCCATCTGCTCGGCGCCTTGCTTGCGGCGCTGATCGCCGCCGCCATCGGCGGCAGCGCGGCGCTGACTGGCATGATCGTCGGCAGCGCCCCTGGCGCGGGCGTGGCTGCAGGCGGCGTGATGCTGGGCGTGCTGATGTTCACCGTGCTGTGGGTGTTGCTGATGATGGCGCTGTGGTTCGCCCCGGCGCTGGTCATGCTGCACGAGGTCGCACCGCTTGACGCAATGCTGTTGTCCGCGCGCGCCTGCTTTCACAACCTGCTCGCCTTCATCGTGCTCGCCGCCCTGCTCTACGTGTCGACCTGGGTGGCGATGATTCCCTTCGGCCTGGGCATGCTGGTGCTGATTCCGGTGATTGCCGGCGCGCTCTACGCCGCGTGGAAGGAAACCTTCGCTGCGCTGCTGCCGGCCTTGCCACCACCGTCCCCCGACACCTCACCTGCGGAACTGAAGACACCCTAATGCAAGCACACAAACTTCCCTCATCACGCGGCTGGGCCTGGCTGCGCGAGGGCCTCCAGGTGTGGCGCAAGAACCCCGCACTGATCACCTTTGCCGCTTTCGGCTATCTGCTCATGCTGGTGCTGGTGAGCATCTTTCCCTTCATCGGTCAGCTCGTCGCCTCGCTCATCATGCCGGCGCTGTCGGTCGGTGTGCTCAACGCCTGCCGCGCGGTCGACGCCGGGCGCAAGCTGGGGCCGGACGTGCTGTTTTCCGGCTTTCGCAGCAACCTGCCCGCCCTGATCGCAATTGGCGGCATCTATCTGGTTGGCACCCTGGTGGTGTTGATGCTGGTCGGGCTGGTCGACGACGGCACGCTGATGGAAGCCATGCGTGGCGGCCAGATCGACGAAGCCAGCGCCGCTGATGCCAATTTCGGCTTCACCCTGGTGGTGGCGCTGACGCTGTCCACGCCCTTGATGATGGCCTACTGGTTCGCGCCGGTGCTCGCCGCGTGGTGGAACATGCCCGCGCCGAAGGCGATGTTCTTCAGCTTCTATGCCTGCCTGCGCAACTGGCGCGCCTTCCTCGCCTATTCGATCGGCCTGCTGCTGTTTGGCGCCATCGTGCCTGGCCTGATCATCGGCGTCATGGGTCTGGTCTCGCCCTCGCTCGCCACCCTGGCCTCCGTTCCCCTGCCGCTGGTGTTGGTGCCGGTGCTGTTTGCCAGCTTCTACGCAAACATCCGTGACGTCTTCGGCTTGCCCGGCGACAAGGCCTCAGCCGCCCTGCCGCCACCCACAGATTTTCGCAATGGCGCCTGAGTCCGCCCCCGCCCCTTCAGCGCCACACCACAGCGCGCAAGCTGCGGATGCGCGGCCTGCGCTGGGGCTGCTCGGCGGCACCTTCGACCCCATCCACTTCGGCCACCTGCGCCTGGCCGAAGAAGCGCGCGAACAGCTCGGGCTGGAGCGCATCCGCCTCATCCCCGCGGGCCAGCCGCCCCATCGCGGTGCGCCCGGCAGCAGCGCGGACGAGCGCCTGGCGATGACGCAGCTGGCAGCGGCCGGCAACACCGGCTTCGAGGTCGACGACAGCGAGGTACGCCTGATCCAGCCCAGCTATACCGTGCTCAGCCTCGAACGCCTGCGCGCCGAACTCGGCCCGCAACAGCCGCTGGTGCTGATCCTCGGCGCTGATGCCTTTGCCGGCTTGCAGCGCTGGCACCGCTGGCAGGAGTTGTTCGCCCTCGCCCATATCGCGGTCGCCAACCGCCCCGGCTACGACCACCCCTCTCACCCGGACCACGGCGGACCGGCGCAGCTCGCACCCGAGCTCGTCCGCGCCTGCGCCGGACGCCACAGCGCCGACCCAAGCGCGCTGCGCCTGAGCCCGGCCGGCCTGGTGCTGCCCTTCACCACGACGCCGCTGGCCATTTCCGCCACGCTCATCCGCGCGCTGATCGGCCACGGCCGCAGCGCCCGCTATTTGCTGCCCGATTCTGTTGTGGACTATATTGCGTCGCGCAATCTCTACCGCAAGCAGAACGCCCGCTGTTCAACCCCTTCGGACCTGACCCCCTCTTGATGGATACTCCTGCCCTGCAAAAACTCGTCGTTGCCGCTCTTGAAGAAATCAAGGCGCGCGACATCGAGGTCATCGACACCTCACGCAACACCCCCTTGTTCGACCGCATCATCGTCGCCAGTGCCGACTCCAACCGACAGACGCGCGCGCTCGCGCGCAATGTGCATGACAAGGCACGCGAAGTCGGCGCCGACGTGCTCAGCATAGAAGGCGAAGAGACCGGCGAATGGGTGCTGGTCGACCTGGGCAGCATCGTGGTCCACATCATGCAGCCGGCGGTGCGCAGCCATTACCGCCTGGAAGAGCTGTGGAACACCGCGCCGGCTGCGCGCAAGGCAGCCAGACCCGAGTAAGTGAAGCTGCTGATCGTCGCCGTCGGCCATCGCATGCCGGCCTGGGTCGAGGCCGGCTTTGACGAATTCGCCCGCCGCATGCCGCGTGAGCTGGCGCTGCAGCTGATCGAAGTGAAGGCCGAGCCACGCAGCGCAGGCAAGAGCGTCGACGCCATGATGAGCGCCGAAGCCACCCGCCTCGAGGCCGCGCTGCCGGCACGCTGCCACCGCGTCATCCTTGATGAGCGCGGCACGGATCTGAGCACGCTGGCGCTGGCGCAAAAACTCGAAGCCTGGCAGGGCGAAGGCCGGGACGTGGCGCTGATCGTGGGCGGACCGGACGGCCTGGCGCCGGCGTTCAAGGCCAGCGCGCACGAATCCATCCGCCTCTCCAGCCTCACCCTGCCCCACGCCCTGGTGCGCCCGCTGCTGGCCGAAGCCCTGTACCGCGCGTGGACGGTGTTGCGCAAGCACCCTTACCATCGCGAATGAACTTTTCCTGCCACCCGCGCCGATGACCCCTCGCATCTATCTCGCCTCCAAAAGCCCCCGCCGCCGTGAGCTGCTGCGTCAGATCGGCGTGCAGTTCGATGTGCTCACCTTTCGCAGCGGTACGCGCGGCGAAGACGCCGACGTGGACGAAACCCCGCTGCCCGACGAGGCGGTCGAGCGCTATGTCGAGCGCCTCGCCCTGAGCAAGGCCGAGGCCGGCATGCGCCGCACGCAGTGGCGCAAGATGCTGCCGCAGCCGGTGCTCGCGGCCGACACCGCGCTGGAGCTGGATGGCGACATCATCGGCAAGCCGCTCGACGTCGCCGACGCCCACGCCATCCTGCGCCGCCTGTCCGGCCGCCGCCACCGCGTGCTGTCGGCGCTGGCGCTCAGCGACGGCAGGCGCATCCGCAGCAAGGTGTCGATCAGCGAGGTGAAGTTCCGCGAACTTTCCGAGCTCGAGATCCGTCATTACGTGGCCAGCGGCGAGCCGATGGACAAGGCGGGCGCGTATGGCATCCAGGGCAAGGCGGCGATCTTCATCGAGGACATCCGCGGCAGCTACTCCGCGATCATGGGCCTGCCGCTGTTTGAAACCGCGCAACTGCTGGACGCCTTCGGCTATCCTCTGTAGCCCTCGCCCGATGAGCAATGCGCAAGGGCAGCCGGCGCCGGATGGCGGGCTGCCCTTGCGCATTTCCCATTGACGCAGGTCTTCATGAGCACCGAATTTCTCATCAACTTCACCCCGCAGGAAACGCGGGTCGCAATCGTCGAACAAGGCGTGGTGCAAGAGCTCCATATCGAGCGCACCGCCTGCCGCGGCAACGTCGGCAACGTCTATCTGGGCAAGGTGGTGCGCGTGCTCCCCGGCATGCAGTCGGCATTCATCGATGTCGGCCTCGAGCGCACCGCCTTCCTTCATGTCGCCGACATCTGGAGCGAACGCCAGAACGGCGAAGCACCACGCCCCATCGAACGCATCCTGAGCGAGGGCCAGAGCCTGATGGTGCAGGTGCTCAAGGACCCGATCGGCACCAAGGGCGCACGCCTGTCCACGCAGATCAGCCTGGCCGGCCGCCTGCTCGTGTACCTGCCGCAGGAAAAACACATCGGCATCTCGCAGCGCATCGAAAACGAGGCCGAGCGCGATGCCTTGCGCGCACGCCTGAGCGCCCTGGTGCCGGCGGACGAGCCCGGCGGTTTCATCGTGCGCACAATGGCCGAATCGGCCTCCGACGCCGAGCTCAGCGCCGACATCGCCTACCTGCGCAAGCTCTGGGGCGAGATCGGCAGCACCAGGAACAGCGCGCTCCCACCCCTGCTGCTGCACGAGGACCTGAGCCTGGGCCAGCGCGCGCTGCGCGATCTGGCCAACGAGGAGACCACCCGCATCCGCGTCGACTCACGGGAGAACTTCCAGAAGCTGAGCGCGTTCGCAGCGGAATACACGCCCCAGGTGTTGCCCTTGCTCGACCACTACAGCGGCGAGCGCCCGCTGTTCGAGCTCTACAACATCGAAGAGGAGATCCAGAAAGCGCTCGCCCGCCGCGTGGACCTGAAGTCCGGCGGCTACCTCATCATCGACCAGACCGAGGCCATGACCACGGTCGACGTGAACACCGGTGGTTTCGTCGGCGCGCGCAACTTCGACGACACCATCTTCAAGACCAACCTCGAGGCCTCGCAGGCCATCGCCCGCCAGCTGCGGCTGCGCAACCTGGGCGGCATCATCATCGTCGACTTCATCGACATGGAAAACGTCGAACACCGCGACATGGTGCTCGATGAGTTCCGCAAGGCGCTGGCGCGCGACCACACCAAGATGAGCATCACCAACTTCACCGCGCTCGGCCTGGTGGAGATGACGCGCAAGCGCACGCGCGAATCGCTCGCACACCTGTTGTGCGAGCCCTGCCCCACCTGCGGCGGCCGCGGCGAGGTCAGGACTGCACGCACCGTGGCTTACGAAATCCTGCGCGAGCTGCTGCGCGAGGCGCGTCAGTTCAACGCCAAGGAATTCCGCGTGCTCGCCGCCCCTGACGTGATCGATCTGTTTCTCGACGAAGAAAGCCAGTCGCTGGCGCTGCTCTCGGACTTCATCGTCAAGAAGATCTCGCTCCATGCCGAGGCCAGCTACACCCAGGAACAATACGACATCGTGCTGCTGTGAACCCTGCCGCGGACCACTCCGCCCACCCTCGCACGCACACCGACGATGAGCCCCCCATTGCCACTTGAGCCCAGCCCCGCGCGCTACCCCAGCGTCTTCATGCGCTACCTTGCCGCCACCCGACCCGCCTTCCTGTCGGTGACGCTGGTGGCCTGCGTGCTCGGCCTGGCCACGGCTTACCGCACCGGCCTCGCGCTGGATGCAGTGACAGCCTTGGTGACGGTGCTGTTCGCCCTGCTCGCCCATGCCGGCGTGAACGTCATCAACGACTATCACGACGGCCTGAGCGGCGCCGATGCGCTCAACACCGAGCGCCTTTTTCCCTTTACCGGCGGCAGCCGCTTCATCCAGAACGGTGTGCTCACGCTGCGCCAGACCGCCCGCTTCGGCTACGGCCTGCTCGCGCTGGTGATTGCGGCCGGGTTGTGGCTGAGCTGGCACACCGGGCCCGGCCTGCTCGCCATTGGCGCCGGTGGCCTGCTCGCGGGCTGGGCGTATTCGGCACCGCCGCTGCGCCTGATGAGCCGCGGCCTGGGCGAACTGGCCATCGCCGCGGGCTGGTTGCTGGTGGTGGTGGGCAGCGACTACGTGCAGCGCGGCAGCTTCGACGCCCTGCCTTTCATTGCCGGCCTGTCCTATGCCCTGCTGGTGGCCAATCTGCTGTTCATCAACCAGTTCCCCGACCATGCCGGCGATGCCGCAGCGGGCAAGCGCACCCTGGTCGTGCTGCTCGGACCCCAGACCGCGAAATGGGCTTATCTGCTGATCGCCATCGTGGCCTATGGCTGGCTGCTGGGCATGGTGGGCAAGGACACCCTGCCGCAGAAGAGCGCAGCCGCGGCGATGACTCTGGTGCTGTCCTTCACCGCCGCACGCGACCTGCTCGAATACGCCTCACAACCCGCCGCGCTCGAGCCCGCGATCAAGCGCACCATCCTCGCCGCCAACCTGCACGGCATGGTGCTCGCTGGCGCGCTCATGTTCGGCTGAGAAGTGCGGGGAATCGCCCGCATCGGGTCGTTCGTGAGTCGTCACTGTGGCTGGTGCGCGGCCGTGCTTGAGCTGACGACGAATCAGCGATAGAGCTCGCGCCGGTTGCCGATCTGCACGACCAGCACGCGCATCACCCCCTCCTGAATGTCACAGACCACCCGGTAGTCGCCAACCCGATAACGCCACAGCCCACCCAAGGGACCGGTCAAGGCCTTCCCCGCGCTCCGGGGATCACCGCTGCCGGCAACGCGCCCATCCAGGTAGTCGAGAATGCGACGCGCGACCGGCTTGTCGAGCCCACGTAATTGCTTGAGCGCGGTGTCGGTGTAATCAATCTTCCAGGCCAAGTTCCACCCTCACGTCGGCGGCGGAATGGACCGGCTCCTGCCCCTTGCGCATGCGCTCCAGCACCTCGGCAGCGAGGTAGTAATCCTCCATGTCCGCGATGCCTTGTTCGATGATTTCACGAAGGTAATACGCCTTGCTGCGGCCGGTGCTGGATGCGAGGAAGTCGAGTCGGCGCTCGATATCAGCGTCTAATCGAATGGATGTGGGCATGACAACTCCTTGTGAATACATGTAGTCATCAGGCCATTAGAGCACGGCATGGAACCAAGGTCCACGGCAACGAGAGCTTCGATCGCAAGTTACCAAGGCCTATGCGCCCTCTTCTCGACACGAGCGATCGAGTCTCTACACGCCGCGCTATACCCCGAGATAACGCGTCCACAGCCCGCGCTGCGCATCGAGCTCGGCCGAGCTGCCCTGCCAGGCGATGCGGCCACGCTCGAGGATGAGGTTGCGGTCGGCCAGCGGCAGCAGCTTGTCGACATACTTGTCGACCACCAGGGTGGTCTGCCCCTGCGCCTTGAGGAGCGCCAGGCAACGCCAGATCTCGGCGCGGATCACCGGCGCCAGACCCTCGCTGGCCTCATCCAGGATCAATAGCCGCGGGTTGGTCGACAGCGCGCGCGCGATGGCCAGCATCTGCTGCTCGCCACCCGACAACTGCCCGCCCATGTGCCCGGCGCGCTCGGCCAGACGGGGAAAGAGCGCATACAGTCGCTCCAGCGTCCACGGCGCGGCGGCGCTGTTGCGCGTGGCGGCAAAGGCGATGAGGTGTTCGCGCACGCTGAGGTTGGGAAAGCACTGCCTGCCCTCGGGCACGATGGCGGCGCCAAGGCGGGCAATGAGGTCGGCGCGTGCGCGGTGGATGGGCTGGCCGGCAAAATGAATCTCGCCACGCTGTGCACGCAGACCGCCGACCAAGGTCTTGATCAGCGTGCTCTTGCCCATGCCGTTGCGCCCCAGAAGGGCGACGACCTCACCGGCATGGATGTCGAAGTCGAGCCCGAACAGCACCTGACTGGCACCGTAGCCCGCCTCCAGCCCGCGACAACGCAGCAGGGGGGTACTCATGCGGCCTCCGTGCCCAGGTAGACCGCCTGCACCTCGGGATGCGCCTTTACATGTGCGGCGTCGCCCGAAGTCAGCACCCGCCCATACACCAGGACCGAAATGCGGTCGGCAAGCTGGAACACCGCGTCCATGTCGTGCTCGATGAGCAAGATGGCGGTGTCGCCGCGCAGGCGCTCGATCAGGCCCAGCATCTGCAGCGAGTCTTCCGGCCCCATGCCCGCCATCGGCTCGTCGAGCAGCAGCAGCCTGGGCCTGGAAGCCAGCGCCAGTGCCACGTCGAGCTGCTTCTGCACGCCGTGGGGCAAGGTGCCGGCGGGGCGCTCGAGCACCGCGGTGAGGCCAAGCTGGGCTGCCAGCTCCAGCGCGCGCGCCATCAGCTCGCGTTCGCTGTCACGTCGGCGCAGACAGCGAAAACTGGAGCCGGCCTGGGCCTGCACCGCGAGCAGCAGGTTGTCGCGCACCGAGTCATTGCGGAACACGCTGGTGATCTGAAAGCAGCGCCCAAGGCCGGCGCGCGCGCGCTGGTGGGGCGCAAGCGTACTCAGATCGGTGCCGTCGAGCAGCACCCGCCCCGCATCGGCTGGCAACAACCCGGAGATCAGATTCACCAGGGTGGATTTGCCCGCGCCATTGGGGCCGATCAGGGCGTGGATCTCGCCCGCCTCCACCGTCAGGCTGACATGATCGGTCGCCAGCAGGCCACCAAAGCGCTTCACCAGGCCATCGGCCACGAACAGGCTCATGCCTCGGCGCTCCCTGCCCGCTCCTGCGCTGCGCCGTCCACTTCCCCCGCCACGTCCGCGCCCTGCCCACCCACGTCGGCTTGAGCGCGCGATCCAAACAGCCCCGCCAGGCCCTGCTGTGCATGGAACACGATGAGCAGCAGCAACAGACCCAGCGGCCAGTGCCAGTAGTCGGTGTACATCTTCAGCGCTTCTTCCAGCGTCAGCCACAGCGCCACGCCCAGTGCCGCGCCCCAGCGCCGGCCGGCGCCGCCCAGCATCACCATCACCAGCAGCAGCGCGGACTGGGTCCAGTGCATCAGCCCCGGGCTGACGAAGGCGTTGTGACTGGCGAGCAAACCCCCGGCCAGACCAGCCACCGCACCCGCGGCGACGAAGCCGGCGAGCTTGAGCCGATACACCGGATAGCCGAGCGCCACCATGCGCGTCTCGTTGTCGCGAATGCCGCGCAAGGCATGGCCGTAGCGCGCATGCGCGACGCGGCTGAAGACGGCGAACACCAGCGCCGCGAGCGCGAGCACCACCCAGTAGAACAACTGTGGATGCGCGGTATCGAAGCCCGCACCCAGCGTCAGCGGGGTGTACAGACCATAGCCGTCATCGCCGCCATAGGTGCGCAGCGACACCGCGAGGTAGTACAGCATCTGCGCGAAGGCGAGCGTGATCATGATGAAATACACCCCACGCGTACGCAGCGACACCGCCCCGATGAGGGCCGCAAACACACCACCGCCGACCAGGGCACAACCCCAGGCCAGCCACGCCGAAGCGACGCCGGCCTCGACCAGCGCCACCACGGTGTAGGCGCCGACACCGATGAAGCCGGCATGCCCCAGCGCCGCCATGCCGCCGTAGCCGAGGATGAAGTTCAGGCTGGCGGCGGCGATGGCGACGATCATCACGCGGCGCATGAAACCCACGTAATACTCGACGCCGAACAGGGGCGCCAATAACGGGAACAGCGCCAGCACGGCCAGCACCAGCCACGGCAGGCGGCGCAACACACCCGCATGGCGCGCGGCAAACGAAGGGCGGGAGACGAAGCTTGGCGTCATGGGGTCAGTGTCATGGGGTAGGCCGCGTCCTCTGGCGCCGGCACGGGCGGTGAACTGTTTTTGTAGGAGCGGCGCAAGCCGCGAGCCTTTGTCATGCTCAGGCACGAGCGGGAAACAGCCCCGCCGGCTTCAAAGCAAGCACCGCCGCCATCAGCACATACATGGCGATGCCGGCCAGCGCCGGCCCCAACTCCGCCGCCAGCGCAGGCGGCAGCACCGCACGCAAGGCCGGAGGCAGGAAGGCGCGCCCCGCGGTGTCGACCAGCCCCACCAGCAGCGCGGCGACGAAAGCACCACGGATCGAGCCGATGCCGCCGATGACGATGACCACCAGGGCGGGGATCAGGATCGCCTCGCCCATGCCGATCTGCACCGCGCTGATCGGCGCCATCATCGCCCCCGCCAAAGCTGCCAGCGCCGCGCCGAGGGCGAACACGAAGGCGAACACCGCGCCCACGCGCACCCCCATGAACTCCGCCATCTGCCGGTTCGAGGCCCCGGCGCGCACCAGCATGCCGATGCGCGTGCCATGCACCAGCGCATACAGCCCCAGCGCCACCAGCAGCCCGGCCGCGATCAGCAGCAGGCGATACGCCGGATAGGGCAGACCGGGGAAGACCTCGATCGGCCCTGCCAGCGCTGCGGGGGTCGATGCCAGCAGCGGCGCCACACCCCAGATCGCCTTCACCGCGTCGTCGGCGATGAGGATGATGCCGAAGGTGGCCAGCACCTGCACGAGATGGTCACGGCGGTAGAGGTGGCGGATGATCAGGGCCTCGAGCACCACCGCGACCACTACCGTCAGCAACACGGCAAGCAGCACCGCGCCAGCGAAGGAGCCACTGCTCTCGTGCACCCGCGCCGCGATGTAGGCGCCGGCCATGTAGAGCGAACCATGGGCAAGGTTCATGGTGTCCATGATGCCGAACACCAGGGTCAGGCCAGCGGCGATGAGGAAGAGCATGAGGCCGTAGCCCAGGCCGTTGAGCACCTGCTCGAAAACGAAGATGAAATCCATCAGGGCTGAGTTCGCATCGCCCGCTTACCTCTTGCAGGCACCGACGTAGGCGTCCTGATGCTGCTCCAGGGTGGTGCCGATGAGCTTATTGGTGAGGCGGCCTTGAGCATCCTTGCCGACTTCACGCAGGTAGTAGTTCTGCACCGGGAAGTTGTTGACGCCGTACTTGAAGTCGCCGCGCACCGATTTGAAGCTCGGCTTCCTGAGCGCCTGCAGCAGCGCTTCGCGGTCTTCGACCTTGCCCGCCACATCGCGCACCGCGGCGTCCATCGCCATCAATGAATCGTAGGCCATGGCCGCGTACACCGAGGGATAGCGCCCGTCGTACTTGTTGCGAAAGGCCGCGACAAATTCGACATTGGCGGGAATGTCCAGGTCGTGCGTCCAGTGCGCGGTGTTGAGCACGCCCAGCATCGGCTCGCCCACGGCCTGGATGACGTCCTCGTCGGCCGAGAAACCCGGCGCGATCAGCGGAATGTCCTTCAAGCCACCACCGACGAACTGCTTGACGAAGTTGATGCCCATGCCGCCGGGCAGGAAGAAGAACACCGCGTCCGGCTGTGCGCTGCGGATCTGTGCGATCTCGGCGGCGTAGTCGGTCTGGCCCAGACGGGTGTAGATCTCGTCCTTCACCGCACCGCTGTACAGGCGCTTGAAGCCGTTGAGGTGGTCCTTGCCCGCCGGGTAGTTGGGGGCGATGAGGACGACATTGCGGTAGCCCTTCTCGTTTGCGACCTTGCCCGCGGCCTCGTCATAGGTGTCGTTCTGATACTGCGCAAAAAACCACGGGCTGCACTTCTCGCCCGCATACGCGCTCGGCCCGGGGTTGCTCGACAGATAGGGCACCTTGGCGGCGAACAAGGCCGGGCCCACCGCCAGCGCGGCGTTGGAGCCGATCGGGCCGGTGAAGAAAGTGATCTTCTCACGCTGCAGATAGCGCGCAACGAGCTGGTTGGCCTGCTCCGGGCTGCCGCCGAAGTCGGTCTTGAGAAACTCCGCGGGCTGGCCCCCGAGCTTGCCGCCGAGCTTGTCGATGGCGAGATCGAAGCCGTCGCGCGCTTCCGCTCCGAGCGCCGAGAAGGGGCCGGAAATGTCCAGTGCGATGCCTACCTTGATGTCTTCGGCATGGGCAGCGAGCGCGCTACCAAGGACCAGTGCCAGCGCCACCTTCTTCATCTGCAGCATTCAGTGTCTCCTCGATTCATATCGTTGTGAGTGCAGGTCAGGAACACGGCGTGCAGCCCCGCTCCCTGCCGGATCTGCGGGATTTTAGCCCGATAAGCGCAGGCTACGCGCCCCGCCTGTCCACGGCCTTGGGCCTCTTGCGCCCATGAGCGCGCGGCCAACCGCTCGAACTGTATGAATTTTCACTGACTGGAGGCCGGAAGCCCTGCCCGCTGCTGCTAGACTTGCGCACACCGTCTCCTGCTTTCACCTCATGATCGGACGCATCACCGGCATCCTGCTGGAAAAGAACCCACCGCAAATCCTCGTCGACGTGCACGGCGTCGGCTACGAGATCGACGTGCCGATGAGCACCTTCTACAACCTGCCCGCCACCGGGGGCGCGCTCAGCCTGCACACCCACCACGTCGTGCGCGAGGACGGGCACTTCCTGTTCGGCTTCACCACCGTGGAGGAACGCAGCGTCTTCCGCCAGTTGCTGAAGGTGTCGGGCATAGGCGCACGCATGGCGCTGGCGGTGCTGTCGGGGCTGTCGGTGAATGACCTCGCGCAGGCGGTGGCGCTGCAGGAGGCAGGCCGCCTGGTGAAGATCCCCGGCATCGGCAAGAAGACCGCCGAACGCCTGCTGCTGGAGCTGCGCGACAAACTGGGCAAGGCCTTGCCCAGCATTGAGGGCGCGCGCCTGGCGCTCGCCGCCGGTGGCACACCGGACGCGAAGAGCGACATCCTCAATGCCTTGCTGGCGCTGGGCTACAACGAACGCGAGGCGCTGGGCGCGATGAAGGGTCTCGCCGAGGACATCGGCGTCTCTGACGGCATCCGCCAGGCGCTGAAGCTGCTCTCCAAGGGCTAAACTGGCACCATGATCGAGACCGACAAGCTGCGCGCCGCAAGCCCCGAGCGCCTCATCTCCGCCCAGCCCGCCGACCGCCAGGAAGACGCCATCGAGCGCGCCCTGCGCCCCAAGCGCCTGGCTGAATATGTCGGTCAGGCCAAGATCCGCGAGCAGCTCGAAATCTTCATCCAGGCCGCGCGCAAGCGCAACGAGGCGCTGGACCACGTACTGCTGTTCGGCCCTCCCGGGCTGGGCAAGACCACGCTGGCGCACATCGTCGCCGCCGAGATGGGCGTCAATCTGCGTCAGACCTCGGGCCCGGTGCTGGAGCGCGCCGGCGACCTGGCGGCGCTGCTGACCAACCTCGAGCCGCACGACGTGCTCTTCATCGACGAGATCCACCGCCTGTCGCCGGTGGTCGAAGAAATCCTCTACCCGGCGCTGGAAGACTTCCAGATCGACATCATGATCGGCGAAGGCCCGGCCGCACGCTCGGTCAAGCTCGACCTGCCGCCCTTCACCCTGGTCGGCGCCACCACCCGTGCCGGCATGCTCACCAACCCGCTGCGCGACCGCTTCGGCATCGTGTCGCGGCTGGAGTTCTACACGCCGGAAGAGCTCGGCTTCATCGTCACGCGCTCGGCGCGTCTGCTCAAGGTGGAGATCGACGACGAGGGCGCGCTCGAGATCGCGCGCCGCGCGCGCGGCACACCGCGCATCGCCAACCGCCTGCTGCGCCGGGTGCGCGACTATGCCGAAGTGAAGGCCGATGGCGACATCAGCACCGCGGTCGCCGACGCCGCGCTGCGCATGCTGGACGTGGACACCCTGGGGCTGGACCTGATGGACCGCAAGCTGCTGTCGGCGATGCTGGAAAAGTTCGGCGGCGGACCGGTCGGTCTGGACAACATCGCCGCGGCGATCGGCGAATCCACCGACACCATCGAGGATGTGATCGAGCCCTACCTGATCCAGCAAGGCTATCTGCAGCGCACACCGCGCGGACGCATGGCGACGCCTGCAATCTGGCAGCACTTCGGGCTGGCGCCAGCGCGCGCGGACGGCGACCTGTTCCAGGGCTGAGGGCGGCCGCGCATGCGCTCCTTGCAGATGGTGATGTTCATGCTGTGCGTGCTCGGTGGGCTGTTCCTGCTTGTGCAGGGGCCGGTTTTCTTCATGCCCGCCCGCACCGACCCGGCCATCGGCCTGCACTTCGACACCCTCGCCTCGCGCCTGCTGGGCGCAGGCCTGCTCGCGCTGGCCGCAGTGGGCGGGCAGTATCTGCGCGCCATGTATTACAGCGAACGAGGTCCGCTGCCGAACGCGGCGGCCCAGCGCATCTACTTTGCGTGCCTGATCCTGGCGTTGCTGCTGATCGGTGGCGCGATGTGGCGCGCACAGCCAGGCGCAAACCCCGACTACCGCCCGCCCTCAAGCGCGAGGCATTAGGACAGGTGCTGTTCAGCCAGCAGCTTGCGCACGCGGTCAGCGGTATCGAGCAGCTCGCCAAGGCCGCGCGAACTGAGCAGGGAGCCGAAATGCTCCAGCGCCACCGCGGTAACGTACAGATGGCCGTTGTCGCGCCGCGTCACCCAGCCCAGTTCCAGCAGACGCCCGATCTTGCGGCGCACGGTCTCGCGCGGCAGGCCGGTGGCGGCGGCGATGGAATAAGCATTGCACGGACGGAAGCTGCAGCCTTCCCACTTCGGCATGTCGGTAACCGAGGCCGCCTGCCCAACCGGCGGTGTCATGGCCGCAGCGCGCTCACGGTGGTTCTCGAACGCGCCGATATTGTGCAAGGCAATCTCGCCGAGCAGAATCGGCAGCAGGATGTCGCGGTCGAACTCCTCGAACCAACGACGCACATTACGCACCTCATGACGCGCGAGCAGCAGCGCCACCGAACGCATCACTGAGAGCGGCGCCTCAACGCGAGAGGCCGCTGCCATCACAGCAGCCTCCGGCGTCGACACTACCTTGGGGCTGGTGTTATCTGACATGACATCCTGGGGCAGGCCGCGCCTTGCGCGGTCAGGTTCTCGTAATTTTTGATACTGGATACCTAGTGCAACCCGAGGAGCATAGCCCACCCTGGGCAGAAAATTACGCACAAAAATGCCCAATATGGGCAAAACACCTTAAATGAGGCCTATTTCCGTGCGCGTGGATGGGCTTTGTCGTAGACATGCGCAAGGTGTTGAAAATCAAGATGGGTATACACCTGAGTGCTGCGAATACTGGCATGGCCGAGCAATTCCTGCACCGCGCGCAGATCGCCGCTCGACTGCAGCAAGTGGCTGGCGAAGCTGTGACGCAACATGTGCGGATGCACATGAACGCCGAGGCCGGTCTGCCGTGCGCGCTGCGCGAGCCGGCTGCGAATGCCGGCGGGTGACAGCCGCGTCCCGGTGCGCGAGACGAAAAGCGCGGCCTCCTGCTGCGCCGCCACCTGCGCGCGCAAGGCCAGCCAGGCCCGCACTGCCTGCAGCGCCTGTCCGCCCACCGGCACACTGCGCTGACGCTGGCGCTTGCCGGTGACGAGCACCAGAGCTTCGACCATATCCAGCCCGCCGCCAACATCGAGCGCAGCGAGCTCGGCCAGACGCAGGCCGGAAGAGTAGAACAGCTCGAACATCGCCACATCACGGATTTCGAGCAGGCTTTCGGCTTCGGCGTCGAGCAGCGCCTTGGCCTGCTCGGGCGAGAGCGCGCGTGGCAAGGTGACCGCCGACTTGGGCGCGCGGATACCATCGACCGGATTGGCCTGCAGCCCATGGTGGCGTGCCAGCCAGCGGTAGAGCCCGCGCCAGGCCGACAGATGACGCGCGATCGAGCGTCCGCCCAGACCCTCGCCATGCAGGCGCCCGACGCAGCGCCGAATGTCGGACGCGGTCAGCGTCGCCAGCGCGCGCCCCTCGGCCAGGCGCAGCAAGGCCTCGAGGTCGCGACGATAGGCCTGCAAGGTGGTCGGCGCGGCACGACGCTGGCTGGCGAGCCAGCCCAGCCAGGCCTCGACTTCGGCCGGCAGCGGCAGTGCGGCGGCTGCCGGCATGCGCCCGGGCGAGGGTTTGATGCCGAAGTCCTGCTCGCTTGCGCCGCGCTCGGTGACGGTTCGGGCGCGACGGGGCACGATCAGCGCCGCACAACCGACACTGCGGCCGCCGCCAGATCACCGATGCGGCCGAGGTAAAGCGTGCCCATCTCGGCGTAGAAGCGTTCGGCCTCGGCGCTGCCCAGCGCCAGCACGCCGAAGGCGGCACCACCGCGACGGCGCAGCGGGATGAGCGCCACCGAGCGCACATGGGGGGCCGCCTCGCCGAAGCAGGCCAGCACTTCCATATGCTCGGGCGCACCGCAGTAGGGATGACGCAGGGCATCGAGCTGGCGTCGCACCTGCTCGCCGAGTCGCCCTTCATCGAGCGCGCCCCCAGCCAACCCCCAGGTTTCGAGCGCAACATAGGGCACGGCAAAGTCTTCCTGCAGGCTGCTGACCAAGGCCTGACGCGCCTCATCCGCCCCGCCTGCTGCAGCCAGGGCGGCGGCCAGGCGATGCACCTTGGCGCTGACGTCGTCGTTTTCCTCGCCAAAGCGGATCAGTTCGGCAAGCTTTTGTTCGAGCAGGCGAATCTTGTCGCGCAAGGCATGGAGCTGGCGCTCGGCGAGCGAGATGGCCTGGCCCCCATGCTGCGGATGCGGCACCGTGAGCTGGGTGAAGAGCTCGTGGTGTTGAGCAAGAAAATCAGGGTTGTCGCGCAGATAGCGCGCAACGTCATTGGCATTCATGTTCATCTCTCCGGCCAGGCCTGACACACGCCCGACATCAAGGAAGACGCGCGCCGCGGCGCGGGCGCACCCTCATTCGAGTTCCATCTCACCTTCGAACACGGTCACGGCAGGCCCGGTCATCAACACCGGCGTCCCCACTCCCGCCCAGGCAATCTCCAGTTCGCCGCCACGTGTGTGCACGCGCACCGGCGACTGCAGCAGTCCGCGCAGCATACCCGCGACCACCGCCGCACACGCACCCGTGCCGCAGGCCAGGGTCTCGCCGGCGCCACGCTCGAACACCCGCAAACGCACTTCATGCGGGCCCACCACCTGCATGAAGCCGGCATTGACCCGCGCCGGAAAGCGCGCGTGACACTCGATCAAGGGCCCTTGCTCGGCCACCGCCGCCCCATCCACATCGGCCACCACCTGCACCGCATGCGGATTACCCATCGACAGTGCGGTGATCGCCAGTGTGAGCGCGCCTACCTGCAGCGGCTGCACCACCGCATCGGATGCGGACAGGAAGGGAACCTTCGCCGGCGCCAGCTCGGGCACGCCCATATCGACGGTCACCAGGCCATCTGTGCGCAGGCACAAAGTGATGATGCCGGAGCGCGTCTCAACCCGGATTTCGCGCTGCTTCGTGAGCCCCTTGTCATGGACATAACGCACAAAGCAGCGCGCGCCATTACCGCACTGCTCGACCTCGCCGCCGTCGGCATTGAAGATGCGATAGCGGAAATCCACCCCTGCCTGCGTCGCCGGCTCGACCACCAGCAACTGGTCGCAGCCGACTCCGAAGTGGCGATCGGCAATGGCCCGCACCCGCGCCGGGGTGAGTTCGAGCGCAAGCCGGGTGGCGTCGATGACGACAAAATCGTTGCCCAGGCCATGCATCTTGGTGAAGCGCAGTTTCATCGCAATTCGAAGGACAAGCTGTGTGTATGGAAGCCAACGGCGAGCGCGTATCGGCACGGCGCAATTGTCCTCCACCGCGCCGGTCAGCGTCCACCGCACGCTCGCCGGCTCGCATCAGTAAATGCGCGGCTCACCTTCGGGGCGCGTCTTGAAGCGGCGATGCACCCAGTAATACTGCTCGGGCATGGTGCGCACCACGCCTTCGAGCCAGACGTTCATGCGCCGCGTGTCGGCTTCGACATCGTCGGACGGATAGTCTTGCCACGGCTCGCCTAGCGTCAGCACATAGCCCGCGCCGCCGGGGAGGATGCGCACCACACAAGGCATCACCGCCGCCCCGGCCAGGCGCGCCAGGCGCGGCAAGCCGGTGATGGTGGCCGCCGGCACACCGAAGAAGGGCACGAAGATCGACTCCTTGCGGCCGTAGTCCAGATCGGGCAGGTAATACAGCGGGCGGCCGGCCTTCATGGCCTTCACCGTGGCGCGCACACCGTCGTTGCGCGCCAGCAGCAGCTGGTCATTGAAGCGGCTGCGGCCATGATGCAGCCAGCGATCGAAGATCTTGTTCTTCTGTGGCGCGTAGACACTGACGAAGTCGCCCTCCAGCGACAGCCGCGTACCGGCCATGTCGAGGCCGACGAAGTGCGGCGTGAGCAGGATCACCGGACGCCCGGCGGCCTTCAGCGCCGCGAGCCGTTCGAGGCCATCGATGCGCACCAGCGCGCGCATGCGCTCGGCGCTCGCCCACCACGCCAGGCCGCGTTCGAGCATGCTGCGCCCGGTGATGGCGAAATGGTGCCGGGCGAGCGCGCGGCGCCGGGCGGCGGACAATTCGGGAAAGCACAGACCCAGGTTGATGAGCGCGATCCTGCGCCGCGGCGGCACGAGCACGTACAGCAGCAGGCCGAAGGCGCTGCCGATGCGCGACAGCACGGACAGCGGCAACCAGTGCAGCAGCCAGAACAGCGCAATGGCGAGACGGCTCATTGCCCCTGGCCCTCGCCCGGCGCACCCTGGTCGGCGCCCGCGCGCTCACCGCGCGGCTGCTTGTAGCGGTTGTAGCCCCACAGGTATTGCTGCGGACACTGCAGGATGATGCGCTCCACCTCGCGGTTGATGATCGCGATGTCGGTCTCGAGCACGCCGCTCAGCGCCTCGGTCGGCGCCTGCAGGCGAAACACATAGCCTGCGCCCTGCGGCAGGCGCTCGGCCCAGGTGTAGATCACGCGCACCCCCTTCACCGCGGCCAGGCGCGCGGCTAGCGTCATCGTCCACGCCGGCTTGCCGAAGAAGGGTGCCCACACGCCCTCGCCCGCCCCCGGCACCTGGTCGGGCAACATGCCCACGGCCTCGTGGCTGCGCAAGGTCTTCACCAGCTTGCGCACGCCGGCCAGATCCGCCGGTGCGGTGCGCATCTGGCCGCGTGCGCGCCCCGCCTCCATCAGCGGCTGCAGCCCGGGTTTGCGTGGCGGACGGTAGAGCACGGTGATCGGGATCTGCGCCGCGATGCACTGGGCGGTGATCTCGAAGCAGCCCAGGTGCGGGGTGATGAAGAGGATGCCGGCGCCGTCCGCACGCGCCTGCTCGACCAGTTCCCAGCCTTCGGTGCGCACCGCACTCGCCACCACCTCGGCTGCCGGGCGCAGCCAGATCCACGGCAACTCCAGCGCCTGGCGCCCGGCCTCGGCCACCGCCGCGCGCAGCACCGCGTCGTCTTCGCGCCCCAGCGCGTTGAACAGATTGGCGCGCAGGCGTCGTGCGTAGGCAGGCGAGCTGCGATACACCAGCCAGCCCGCCCAGCCGCCCAGGCGATGCAGCCAGGACAGGGGCAGATGGGACAGGATACGGAACGAAATATTGACCAGCACGTCAGAGTCGGGCCCGGGAAAAGGGGGTCGGGAGCGCAGCATGGTGAGCGCCTCGCGTCGGCAACATGCGCGGCGCGATCGCTACGCCAAGCCCCGGATGCTTACACACCCGGCGATCCGGGTCTATAATGCGCCGCATCGCCGAGTTAAATCGACAACTTGCAGGGCGATGGCGCGGGACACATCCCGCGTACAAAAATACTGCTAAAGCGTCGCCTGCTCGATCAGATCCCCGGAGCCGGCCGCAGACGCAAGTCAATGGCTGATCGGGGATTTCTTGTTTATGGAGCAGAGTTGAATGGCTGAATTCCTGTTTACGTCCGAGTCCGTTTCCGAAGGCCACCCCGACAAGGTGGCGGACCAGGTGTCCGACGGCGTGCTCGACGCCATCCTCACCGAAGACCCCAAGGCGCGCGTCGCCTGCGAGACCCTGGTGTCCACCGGTCTGGTGGTGATCTCGGGCGAAATCACCACCACCGCCCACCCCAATTACCGCGAAATCGCGCAGGACGTGATCCGCCGCATCGGCTACGACAACTCCGACATCGGCTTCGACTACAAGAGCTGCGCGGTGCTCGCCGCCATCAACCGCCAGTCGGCGGACATCGCGCAGGGCGTGGACAAGGCCAACGACGACCCACTCGACCAGGGCGCCGGCGACCAGGGCCTGATGTTTGGTTTCGCCACCAATGAAACCCCCAGCCTGATGCCGCTGCCGATCTACTACGCGCACCGCGTCATGCAGCGCCAGGCCGAAGTGCGCAAGGACGGCCGCCTGCCCTGGCTGCGCCCGGACGCCAAGAGCCAGCTCACGGTCAAATACGTCGACGGCAAGCCGGTGGCGATCGACACCGTGGTGGTGTCCACCCAGCACGACCCGGACGTGACTCAGGAGCAGATCCGCGAGGCGGTGATCGAACTCATCATCAAGCCGGTGCTGCCCAAGGAGTTGATGCAGGGCAATGTGCGCTTCCTGGTGAACCCGACCGGGCGCTTCGTGGTCGGCGGCCCGCATGGTGACTGCGGCCTGACCGGGCGCAAGATCATCGTCGACACCTATGGCGGCGCCGCCCACCACGGCGGTGGCGCGTTCTCGGGCAAGGATCCGTCCAAGGTCGACCGCTCGGCCGCCTACGCCGGTCGCTACGTGGCGAAGAACATCGTCGCCGCCGGCCTGGCGGACAAGTGCGAGGTGCAGATCGCCTACGCCATCGGCGTCGCGCGCCCGGTGTCGCTGATGGTCAACACCTTCGGCACCGGCAAGGTTGCCGACGAACTCATCGTCGCCCTCATCAGCAAGCACTTCGACCTGCGTCCGAAAGCGATCATCCAGACCCTGGACCTGCTGCGCCCGATCTACTCCCGGACCGCCGCCTACGGCCACTTCGGCCGCGACGAACCGGGCTTCACCTGGGAGCAGACCGACAAGGCCGCCGCATTGCGCGCCGACGCCGGCTTGTAATCGCCGCCCCACCCCCGCCCTCCGCCGCGCACTGACGGAGGGCGCTGCGTTTGCAGCGTCTCCCGGACCGCAAGCCGTCGCCACGATTCAGCGCCACCGAACCCTCGCGCCGCGTCGCGGTCTCTCAAACTCCTCCACGCATTCAAGCCCCAGCCATGCTCCAGCACGCCCTGATGTTCGCCCTCGGCCTCACCATCCTCGTCGTCGGTGCCGACCTGATGGTCAGGGGCGCCTCGCGCCTCGCCGTCTCCTTTGGCGTGTCGCCGCTGGTGGTGGGCCTGACCGTGGTCGCCTTCGGCACCAGCGCGCCAGAGATGGCGGTGTCGGTGGGCTCGGCCCTCAACGGCACGCCCGATCTGGCGATCGGCAACGTGGTGGGCAGCAACATCGCCAACGTGCTGCTGATTCTGGGCATTTCGGCGTTGATCACGCCACTGCTGGTCGATACGCAGATCATTCGCCAGGAGATTCCGATCATGATCGGCGCCTCCGCGCTGCTGGTGGTGATGGGGCTGGACGGCAATATCGGCATGATCGAAGCCGCGACCCTGTTCGGCCTGGTGATCGCCTATACCGTGTTCCTGATCATGCAGTCGCGACGCGCGGAAAAAGGCGCGCAGGATGAATTCGAGAGCGAGATTCCGCGCTCGAACTGGGACCGCCACTGGAGCGTGCAACTGGCCCTGATCGTGGTCGGCCTGGTGTTGCTGGTGCAGGGCGCCGACTGGCTGGTGGACGCGGCGGTGTCGGTTGCGCGCGTGTTCGGCATCAGCGACCTGGTGATCGGCCTCACCGTGGTGGCAATCGGCACCTCGATGCCCGAGATCGCCACCTCCATCGTCGCCGCACTGCGCGGCGAACGCGAGATTGCGGTCGGCAACGTGGTGGGCAGCAACGTGTTCAACATTCTTGCCGTGCTCGGCGTCACCGGTCTGGTGTCGAACGGCAGCCTGCCGGTGTCGGAAGCGGCGCGTAACTTCGATCTGTGGGTGATGCTGGCGGTCGCCTTTGCCTGCCTGCCGATCATGATTTCCGGGCGTGAAATCGCGCGCTGGGAAGGTGGACTATTCCTTGCCTACTACGCCACCTATACCGCCTGGCTGATACTGCAGGCCCAGCAGCACGACAGCCTGCCCGCGTTCTCGGGGGTCATGCTCGGCTACGTGCTGCCGCTGACGGTGATCACGCTGGTGGTAAGCATGGTCAAGCAACAAGATCACCCCAGTCCGCGCGCGTGAGGCCGTCCGCCTGCGCGCACGCGCTCAGTCGGTAACGCGAAAGCGACTCACCGCTCTGGACAGCGCGCCCGCGAGCGCGGTGAGCTCCTCGGCGCGGTTGAGCGAATCACGCGTGGCCTCGTGCCCGCGCTCGCTGGTGTGCGCGATCTGCTCCACGGTCTGGGCAATATCGGTGCTGGCCTGGCGCTGCTCGTGCAGGGCCACTGCAATCTCGCCCACCACCTGACGCACGCGGCCCGCGCCTTCTTCGAGCGCGGTCACTGCCACGCGCGCGCGCTCGGCGCCCTGCGCGCCCCGATCAGCGAGCGCACGCCCGTCCTCCATGCTGCCCACCGCCTGGCGCGCGCTGACCTGCACGCGCTCGATGGTGGCGTTGATCTGCTGCGTCGAGTGCGCCGTGCGTTCGGCCAGCTTGCGCACCTCATCGGCGACCACCGCAAAGCCACGCCCCTGTTCGCCCGCGCGTGCGGCTTCGATCGCCGCGTTGAGCGCGAGCAGATTGGTCTGCTCGGCGATGCCCTGGATGACCTTGGCGATGTCCGAGATGCTCTCCGCACTGGTGCCGAGTTCGCCAACGACGATTGCCGACGCCGACATGCGCTCCGCCACCTGGGCGATGATGTCGACCGCCTCCTTGATCACCTGCGCACCATGACGCACCTTGCCCTCGGAGTCGGCGCTGAGGCGGTCCGCGTCCTCGGCATGCTCGGCGACGACCGAGATGCTGGCGCTCATCTGCTCGATGGAGGCCGCGATCGCCTGCGCTGCATCGCTTTGGGTAAGCGCCAGGCTGGCGAGCTGCTCCTCGTTGCGACGCAGCACGTCAGCCGCTCCCACGAGCTGCGAAGCATCATTGCGAATCTCGCGCACGATGCCGTCCAGCCCCGTCTGCATGGCCTGCATTTCGCCCAACAGACTGTGGCGTGCGCCCTCGCCCACGATGATGGGTTCGCGCAGGTCACCGCCGGTGATGCGCCGCGCCACCTCGGCCGCATGCCCCGGCTCGCCCCCGAGCTGGCGCAGCACGGCACGCACCACGAGCACCGAAGCCACGATGCACACCAGCAGGGCCACGACCCCCAGCGCCAGCACGATCAGTTGTCCGCGTTCGAGTGCGCTCGCCGACTGCGCACGCATCGTCACCGCGAGCTGTTCAAGATGCCCGAGCTGTTTGAGCAGCTCGCCCCGCATCTCGCGCCAGGCCGGTGTCTCCTGGCCGACGAGCAGCTCTTTCGCGGCCTCCGCATCGCCGATCTTCACGCGCTGGATGACTTGCGTCTGCAGCGGCGCCCAGCGCAGCGCGATCTCGCGCAGGCGCGCCGCGGCCTGCACGCTGCCATCGAGATAGGCGGGCTTGTCGACGAGCCGGGCCAGGGTTTCATCAAAATCCTTGCGCGCCTGATCGAAGTTGTCATAGGCCTTGGAGTTGGCCGGGTCGAGCAGGATGTTGCGCAGCGCCTGCCCCATCTGCAGCCCTTGCGCATAGGCACGCGTCACGTCGCGCTCGGCCGCCAGCTCGTTGTCGACAAAGCCTGACAGGCGTGCGCCACCGATCTGCATCTGCCATAGCGCACCACCGAGCGCGAGCACGAACACGGTACAACTCAAGGCCGCAAGCAAACCCAGTTGCGCACGCACCGTCATCGTTCTGGAAGTCATCACTCAATCCCTGCCTGACAATATTGAAAACATTCCCCGCGTGCTCTAGCCGCACCGCGCCATGGCTTGCCTTGCTTAACGGCACGGCGGCCGCAAGCTGAAGAGCGAGCACGCCTGCAAGCCACGGTCGTGCATCAACGCGCGCCCCCAGCGCGACCGGCAGCCCCTCAGGCCTCAAGCAAGATGCACTGCACCCCGGCCCTGTTGCGTTACAATTGCACCTCCGAGGAGCGCTGCGAGGCGCCGGGCTGTCCAGCCCAGGCCCCCAGGCTCGGACCCCGCCGCCACGGTGGGTTGCAGTTCAACGGCGCTCACCCTGCTGATCATCTTCAACCCTGCCGGGTTCGGGATGCCGGGTGAGCTCCTCGCAGCGTGCATGCTGCCCGCCCCCTGTGTTTCCGCCCGGCCATAGCATGGAGCTTTTCATGAACGCTGTGGCTGACAACACTTTCACCGATTTCGTGGTTGCCGATCTGGCGCTGGCCGCCTGGGGGCGCAAGGAAATCCGCATCGCCGAAACCGAAATGCCCGGCCTGATGGCGATCCGCGAGGAATACGCCGCCAGCCAGCCGCTCAAGGGCGCGCGCATCACCGGTTCGTTGCACATGACCATCCAGACCGCGGTGCTGATCGAGACCCTGATCGCGCTCGGCGCCGAAGTACGCTGGGCCTCGTGCAACATCTTCTCCACTCAGGACCACGCCGCCGCAGCCATCGCTGACAGTGGCATCCCGGTGTTCGCGATCAAGGGCGAATCGCTGACCGAATACTGGGACTACACCCACCGCATCTTCGACTGGCCAGACGGTGGCTACAGCAACATGATCCTCGACGACGGCGGCGACGCCACGCTCTTGCTGCACCTGGGCGCGCGCGCCGAGCACGATCTCTCGGTGCTGGCCAAACCGACCTCGGAAGAAGAAACCGTGCTCTTCGCCGCGATCAAGGCCAGGCTCGTCACCGACCCGAGCTGGTATTCAGTTCGCCTGGCGCAGATCAAGGGTGTGACCGAAGAGACCACCACCGGCGTGCATCGCCTGTACCAGATGCATGCGCGCGGTGAACTCAAGTTCCCCGCGATCAACGTCAATGACTCGGTGACCAAGTCCAAGTTCGACAACCTCTACGGCTGTCGCGAATCGCTGGTAGACGGCATCAAGCGTGCCACCGACGTCATGATCGCCGGCAAGATCGCGGTGGTGGCCGGCTACGGCGACGTCGGCAAGGGTTCGGCGCAGGCCTTGCGCGCGCTCTCGGCACAGGTGTGGGTGACCGAGATCGATCCGATCTGTGCGCTGCAGGCGGCGATGGAAGGCTACCGCGTGGTGACCATGGACTATGCCGCCGACAAGGCCGACATCTTCGTCACCGCCACCGGCAACTACCATGTGATCGGGCACGAGCACATGGTGAAGATGAAGAACCAGGCCATCGTGTGCAACATCGGCCACTTCGACAACGAGATCGACGTCGCCGCAGTGGAAGGCTACGAGTGGGAAGAGATCAAGCCCCAGGTCGACCACATCATCTTCCCTGACGGCAAGCGCATCATCCTGCTCGCCAAGGGCCGGCTGGTGAATCTGGGCTGCGCCACCGGCCACCCCAGCTACGTGATGTCGAGCTCCTTCGCCAACCAGACCATCGCCCAGATCGAGCTGTTCACGCGTACGGCGGACTATCCTGTCGGCGTCTACACCCTGCCCAAGCACCTCGACGAGAAGGTGGCGCGTCTGCAGCTGCGCACGCTCAGCGTCCAGCTCACCGAGCTCACCGACGCTCAGGCGGCCTACATCGGCGTGCCCAAGGAAGGTCCGTACAAGACCGACCAGTACCGCTATTGATGCCACGCAGGCTTCCGGGCAGCTCACGCACGGCTGCCCGGAAGTGGTGCACAACAAGAGGAAGATCAGCATGGCGAAACCCAGGATCCGCCGCACCCAGAAGCAGGACATCCCGGCCCTGATCGCGCTCCAGAGGCGCGTCTATCCGAGCATTCCGCCCTGGAGCGAGCACAAGCTCAGCGAACAGCTCGAGGTTTTTCCGCAAGGCCAGATCGTCGCTGAAACCGAAAACGGCATCGTCGGCTGCGCCAGTTCGCTGATCGTGCTGTGGGACGACTGGGCGGACTCCCACACCTGGCGTGAAATCACCAGCTCGGGCACCTTCAGCGAGCACAACCCCGAGGGGCGCACGCTCTATGGCGCGGAGGTTTTCGTCGACCCGGCGCTGCGCGGCCTGGGCGTGGGCCACCTGCTCTATGAAGGCCGGCGCAAGCTGTGCCGGGCGATGAACCTCAAGCGCATCATCGCCTGCGGTCGCCTGCCCGGCTACGAAGCCTATGCCGACGCGATGGGTCCGGAGTTCTACGCGCAGAAGGTGGTGTGGGGCGACTTCGTCGACCCGGTGCTCAGCTTCCAGCTGCGCGAGGGCTTCTCCTACTGTGGCGTGATTCCTGATTACCTGCCCGAAGACGTCGAGTCCCATGGCAACGCCTCGCTCATCGTCTGGCTCAACCCGGATTACGACCCGAGCCGTCCCACCACAATCATCGAGGACATCGAACCATGATCGTACGCATCGCCGCCGTTCAATATCTGCTGCGCCCCATCCACGACTGGTCGGGTTTCGAGAACCACGTTCGCTTCATCATGAAGGCCGCCGGCGACTACAAGCCGCAGTTCGTGCTGCTGCCGGAGATCTTCACCACCCAGCTGCTGTCCTTCATGGACACCAGCGACGTGGTCGCCTCGGTGCGCAATCTCAACGACTACACCCGGCGCTACAAGGACTTGATGCTGGAGCTGGCGCACGAGTGGAACGTGCACCTGATCGGCGGCAGCCACCCCACCCTGCATGAAGACGGCCGCCTGCTCAACACCGCCTATTACTTCACCCCCGGCGGCGAGATCTTCGAGCAGGACAAGATTCACCGCACGCGCTGGGAGCGCGAGAAGTGGAACACCGACGCCGGCGACCAGCTGCGCCTGTTCGAGACTCCGTTTGGCAAGATCGCCATCCTGATCTGCTACGACATCGAGTTTCCCGAACTCGCGCGCATGGTGTGCGAAGCGGGCGCCGACATCCTCTTCGTGCCCTCGTGCACCGACGATCGCCAGGGTTTCCTGCGCGTGCGCTATTGCTGCCATGCACGCGCGATCGAGAACCAGGTCTTCGTGGCGATGACGAGCACGGTAGGCAACCTGCCGGTGGAAGGTCTGGGCATGCACTACGGCCAGGCCGCCATCATCACGCCATCGGACTTCCCGTTCGCACGTGACGGCATTGCTGCTGAAGGCACGCCCAACGTCGAGCAGATCGTGGTCGCCGACGTCGACCTCAAGGACCTCGAGAGCAACCGCCTGAGCGGCACCACCATTCCGCTCTACGACAAGCGCAAGGACGTCTACGAACACCCGGTCGAAGTCATCAAGCTCGCCTGAGCCCGCAGCGCCGCCAAGCGCACAGCCTTCCTTCATGGCGTGGCCTAGGCCGCAGCCCCCGCATACCGGTGCCGCAAGGCCCTCCTCTCCCCCGACATCCCATGAGCACCGAAATATCGATCGAGTTCTTCCCGCCCACCACCGCCGAAGGCGCGGCCAAGCTGGATCTCACCCGCGCCAGGCTGGCCGCGCTCAAGCCAGCCTTCTTCTCGGTGACCTACGGTGCTGGCGGCTCGACGCGCGAGCGCACCTTCAGCACCGTGAAGGACATCGCCGCCGCCGGCCATGAAGCCGCGCCCCACCTGTCCTGCGTCGGCTCCACCCGCGACAGCATCCGCGAGATCCTGCACGAATACACCGAGGCCGGCATCCGCCGCATCGTCGCGCTGCGCGGTGACCTGCCCTCAGGCGTGGTCGATCCGGGCGAGTTCCGCTACGCCAACGAGTTGGTGGAGTTCATCCGCGCCGAAACCGGCGACCGCTTCCACCTCGAGGTGGCGGCCTACCCCGAATGGCATCCACAGGCAAAAAGTCCGAAGGACGACCTGCTCGCCTTCAAGCGCAAGGCCGACGCCGGCGCCAACTCGGCGATCACACAGTATTTCTACAACCTCGACGCCTACCTGCACTTCGTCGATGCCGCACACAAGATGGGCGTCAACATTCCGATCGTGCCCGGCATCATGCCCATCGGCAGCTTCAGCAAGCTGGCGCGCTTCTCGGATGCCTGCGGCGCCGAGATCCCGCGCTGGATGCGCAAGACCCTGGAGAGCTATGGCGACGACGCCGATTCGATCCGCGCCTTCGGCCTCGATGTCGTCACCCGCCTGTGCGAGAAGCTGCTCGCCGAAGGCGCGCCGGGTCTGCATTTCTACAGCATGAACATGGCGGGGCCGACGACCGAGATCTGTCGGCGGCTGGGGCTGACGGCCTGAACTGGCCAGCTGCGCTGCGCCATCACCCAGCGCACGTGAGCTTCGCCCTTCAAGCGCTGAGGATATTCACAATTCCCCTGACTGGGTAGGCGGATCAAGTATGCTATGGGTTTAGCTTCAACCTCCAGTGCCTGCCATGAAGAAGCTTGAACTCATCCCCCTGAGCGGCGAACTGCCCAGCCCGAAAGGGGTGGCACTGGCCATTCTGGAGCTGTGCCGACGCGACGACACCACGCTGGCCGAAATCGCCCGCGTCGTCCAGACCGACCCGGCCCTGTCCAGTCGGCTGATCCGCCAGGCCAATTCCGCCGCTCAGGGCGCAGTGCGGCCGATCGCCTCGGTGGTCGATGCGATCGGCCGCCTGGGAATAGGCACGGTGCGCAACCTGGCGATGGGTTTCTCGCTCGTCGATCAATACCAGAACGGTCCCTGCGCAGCCTTCGATTACCAGGCGTTCTGGTCGCACGCACTGCTGATGGCGCTGGCGGCGCAGTCGTTCGGCGCGATGACGAAGCTGGGTTCGAGCGAGGAGTTGTTCGCCTGCGGTTTGCTGGCGCAGGTCGGTCGACTGTCACTCGCCACCGTGTATCCCGCGGCCTACAGCAAGCTGCTGCAAGACCCCGATGCCGCGCACAGGCTGAGCGCACTCGAACAGGAACACCTGCAGACCGACCACAACGAACTGTCCGCCGCGCTGCTCACCGAGTGGGGTATCCCGAGCACGCTGGTCGGGCCCATCTACCACCACGAACACCCCGAAGCGTCCGGATTCTCGCCTGGCTCGCGCCCGCAGCAGCTGACGCAGCTGTTCCACCTTGCGCACCGCGTGGCTGACCTGAGCCTGACCACTGATGGTGAGCGCAGCCACCTCATCTCGGAGCTGATGTTGCTGGGTGGCAAGATCGGCCTCAATGCCGATGAGCTCGGCGTCACCATCGACGAGCTGGTGCGGCACTGGCGCGAGTGGGGCGAACTGCTGCGCATCCCGGCTTCGTCGCTACCTCCGTTTGCGCAGATGTCCTCACCGCAGGAGCTGCGCCCCGACGAGCGCAGCAGCGCGGGCGCGCTGCGCATACTCGTGGTCGACGACGATCCAATCACGCTCACCATCCTGGAAACCGTGCTGCGCAACGCCCTCGGCCATATGGTGTTCAGCGCCAGCAGCGGCGAAGAGGCCCTCGCGCTGGCGGTGGAGTGCCAGCCCCAGATCGTCATCACCGACTGGCTCATGCCCGACCTGAGCGGGCTCGAACTCACCTGTGCCCTGCGCGCCACCGAGTGGGGGCAGAGAATCTACCTGATCATGCTCACCAGCCTGGACACCGAGGAAGAGGTCTCCGAAGCGTTTGAAGCCGGCATCGACGACTTCCTGACCAAGCCGGTCAACGCGCGCATATTGCGCGCCCGCCTGCGCGCCGCCCGGCATTACGTGCAGCTGCTCGACGCCTGGGAACGCGACCGCGCCCAGCTCAAGCAATTCACCGCTGAACTCGCGATCAGCAACCGTCGCCTGGAGCATGTGGCGATGACCGATCTGCTCACCAGCCTGCCCAACCGGCGCGCCGGCATGGGCGCACTCGAAAGGGCCTGGGCCGCCTCCAGCCGCTTCGAGCAGGCGCTCTCGGTGCTGGTGCTCGACATCGACCACTTCAAGCGCGTCAACGACACCTACGGCCACGCGGTGGGCGACAAGGTGCTGATCGAGGTCGCGCAACAGATCCAGCGCGTCGCCCGCAAGGATGACAGCGTGTGCCGACTGGGCGGCGAAGAATTCCTCATGATCTGCCCGAACACGGACATCAAGGCTGCCCTGCTCGCGGCCGAGCGCCTGCGGCGCACGATCGAAGCGCTGCAGATCAATGTGCAGGGCACGGTGATACGCAGCACGGTCAGCATCGGCGTGGCCAGCCGCGAGCCGCGGATGACGGACAGCGACACGCTCGTCAATGCCGCCGACCGTGCGCTCTACCGCGCCAAGGAAGCGGGCCGCAACCGCAGCTGCATCATTGTGCAGGGGCGGCTGCGCTGCCTGCCCTGAAACCTCGGCACGGGCGGCACAAACCGGCTCAGCGTCGCCCACCCAGCAGTGAGCCCAGAATGCCGCGCACGATCTGGCGCCCTATGCTGCTGCCTATGGTGCGCGTCATGGTCTTGGCGGCGATCTGCAGCAGCCCGTCACGCTGACCACCGCGTGGCCCGGTGGAGCCGAACAGCATGTCGTTGAGCCCGCCTCCCGCTTGCGCTTGGGCCGCCTTGCTCGCCTGCGCGTCGGCGCGAGCCGCTGCGCCCGCAGCCTGGGCGCGCAACAGCTCGTAGGCCGACTCGCGGTCGACGAGCTTTTCGTAGTGGCCATAGACCACCGAGTTGGTGATCGCCGCCTGACGCTCGCCCACCGTGAGCGGGCCGAGACGGGAGTTCGGTGCGATCACGAAGCAGCGCTCGGTCACCTGCGGCCGCCCCTTGTCGTCGAGGAAGGAGATCAGCGCCTCGCCCACACCGAGCTCGGTGATCGCCGCGACCGCATCGAAGGCCGGGTTCGGGCGCATGGTGTCGGCCGCGGTCTTGACCGCCTTCTGGTCGCGCGGCGTGAACGCGCGCAAGGCGTGCTGCACGCGGTTGCCGAGCTGGCCAAGCACGGTGTCGGGCACATCGAGCGGGTTCTGGGTGACGAAATACACTCCCACGCCCTTGGAGCGGATCAGGCGCACGACCTGCTCGATCTTCTCCACCAACGCCTTGGGCGCATCGTTGAACAGGAGATGGGCTTCGTCGAAGAAGAACACCATCTTCGGCTTGTCGAGGTCGCCCACCTCCGGCAACTGCTCGAACAGCTCCGACAGCATCCACAGCAGGAAGATGGCGTAGAGCTTGGGCGCGTGGAACAGCTTGTCGGCCGCCAGCACGTTGATCACGCCACGGCCGTCGGCATCGGTCTGCATGAGATCGTTGATGTCGAGCATCGGCTCGCCGAAGAACACATCGCCACCCTGCTCTTCCAGCGCCAGCAGATTGCGCTGGATGGCGCCGATCGACGCGGTCGAGATATTGCCGTAGGTGGTGGTGAAGGTCTTCGCGTTCTCGCCCACGTACTGCACCATCGCGCGCAAGTCCTTGAGGTCGAGCAGCAGCATGCCGTTGTCGTCGGCGACGCGGAACACCAGGCTCAGCACCCCGCTCTGGGTGTCGTTGAGATTGAGCATGCGCGCAATCAGCAGCGGCCCCATGTCGGAGATGGTGGCGCGCACCGGGTGGCCTTGCTCGCCGAACACGTCCCAGAACACCGTGGTGTTGGCACGCGGCGTGTATGCGGTGATGCCGAGCGCGGCCAGACGCTGCATGAGCTTGTCCGAGGGCGCACCGGCGACGCCGACACCGGACAGGTCGCCCTTGATGTCGGCCATGAACACCGGCACCCCGATCCCGGCGAAGGATTCGGCCAGCTTTTGCAGCGTCACCGTCTTGCCGGTGCCGGTGGCACCGGTGATCAAGCCGTGACGATTGGCCAGACGCGGCAAGAGTTCGATCGGCTTGTCGGCGGCCTTGGCAATCAGCAGCGCGTCGGTCATCACATCACCCCGGGTTTGGATTGTTTGATCGCCCCGCAGTTTATCAGGCTGCTCTGCCACCGACGCCGCACACGCGCCGCACGATCGAGCGCGGGGGGAGACTGCACGGCGCCTGCCGCGGGCGGTATACTGGCCGCTTTTCAAGCGCTTGGCGCAGTATCGAGGGGCATATGGCGGGTCATTCCAAGTGGGCCAATATTCAGCACCGCAAGGGGCGTCAGGATGAGCGGCGCGGCGCCGCCTTCTCCAAACTGGCGAAGGAAATCACCGTGGCGGCCAAGATGGGCGGCGGCGATGTGGGTTTCAACCCGCGCCTGCGGCTGGCGGTGGACAAGGCCAAGGGCGTGAACATGCCCAAGGACAAGATCGACAACGCGATCAAGAAGGGCACCGGTGAGCTCGAGGGCGTGAGCTACGAGGAGATCCGCTACGAAGGCTACGGCATCGGCGGCTCCGCGCTGATCGTCGACTGCCTCACCGACAACAAGACGCGCACGGTCGCCGATGTGCGCCATGCCTTCTCCAAGCACGGCGGCAACATGGGCACCGACGGCTGCGTGGCCTTCCAGTTCAAGCACTGCGGCCAGCTGCTGTTTGCTCCTGGCACCGATGAGGACACGCTCATGGAAGCCGCGCTCGAGGCCGGCGCCGAGGACGTGCTCAGCCATGACGACGGCTCCATCGAGGTCGTCACCGGACCGTGGGAATTCACCGCGGTGAAGGAAGCGCTGGAAGCAGCTGGCTTCAGCGCCGAGTTCGGCGAGGTGACGATGAGGCCGGAGAACATCATCGAACTCGCCGGCGATGAGGCCGTACGCATGCAGAAGCTGCTCGATGCCCTCGAGGCGCTGGACGATGTGCAGGACGTCTACAGCTCCGCCGAACTGGGCGATTAAACGCGCCCAGCAAGCGCGCAGCACGCGCGCGCCCACCCTGAAAAGCGGCGCCCGGCGCCGCTTTTTCATTTTCATCACGTGCCGCCATGCAATCCGCCTCGCTGTTTCAGCGCATCACCCCCCTGCTGTTCGTGCTGCTGTGGAGCACCGGCTTCATCGGCGCCAAGTTCGGCCTGCCCTATGCCGAGCCACTGAGCTTTCTCAGTACGCGCTACGTGCTGGTGATCGCGCTCATGACGCTGCTGGCGCTGGCGATGCGCGCACCCTGGCCGGCGCGCGCGCGCGACGCCGTGCATATCGGCATCACCGGGCTGCTGGTGCACGGCCTGTACCTGGGCGGGGTGTTCATGTCGATCCACCGCGGCCTGCCGGCAGGCGTGTCGGCACTGGTGGTGGGCATGCAGCCACTGCTGACCGCAGCCTGTGCCGGACTGCTGCTGGGCGAGCGCGTGTCGGCGCGACAGTGGCTGGGGCTGGCGCTGGGCTTTGCCGGAGTCAGCCTGGTGGTCGGCAGCAAGGCCACGGTCGACGGCGTGGCCTTCGCCGAGCTCACCCACATGCTGACACCGGCGCTCGCCGCGCTGCTGGGCATCACCGCCGGCACCCTGTACCAGAAGCGCTTCTGCCCACGCTTCGATCTGCGCACCGGCTCGGTGGTGCAGTTTGTGCCCACCCTGGCGCTCACCGCCCTCGTCGCCAGCCAGACCGAGAGCCTGCACATCGACTGGAGCGGCGAATTCATCTTCGCCCTGCTGTGGCTGGTACTGGTGCTGTCGCTGGGCGCGATCAGCCTGCTCAACCTGCTGATCCGCAGCGGCAGCGCGGTCAATGTGGCCAGCCTGTTCTACCTCACCCCACCCACCACCGCGCTCATTGCGTGGGCGATGTTCGGCGAGACCCTGAGCGTGATCGCGCTCGTGGGCATGAGCGTGGCAGTGGCCGGCGTGTGGCTCGCGCGCAAGGGCTAGAATCGGAGCTCCATCCACCGGAGCAAACGCCATGCTGATGACCACCACCTCCTCGCTCGACGGCCGTCCCGTGCGCCAGTACCTCGGCGTCGTCAATGGCGAAGCCATCATCGGCGCCAACCTGTTCAAGGACATGTTCGCGTCCATCCGCAACGTCGTCGGCGGCCGTGCGGGTAGCTACGAGCGCACCCTGGCCGACGCCCGCCGCATCGCCATGGGGGAGATGCAGGAAGAAGCGCAAAAACTGGGCGCCAATGCGGTGATCGGTGTCGATGTCGACTACGAAGTGCTGGGCGCCGACAACGGCATGCTGATGGTGTGCGTCAGCGGTACCGCGGTACAACTTTGAGCACCAGCGCCTCACAACGCGTCGCCACCCGCATCCTCGGCCTCGATCCGGGCTTGCGCATCACCGGCTTCGGTGTGGTGGACCAGCTCGGCAGCCAGCTGCGCTACGTCGCCAGCGGTTGCATCAAGACCCGCGACGGCGAGCTGCCCGGCCGCCTCAAGACCCTGCTCGACGGTGTGCGTGAGGTGATCGCCACCTACCAGCCCGACGTGGTCGCGGTGGAAAAGGTGTTCGTCAACGTCAATCCACAATCCACGCTGCTGCTCGGCCAGGCGCGCGGTGCGGTGATCTGCGGCGCGGTGTCGTGCGACCTGGCAGTGGCCGAATACACCGCACTGCAGGTCAAGCAGTCGGTCGTCGGCTACGGCAAGGCAGCCAAGGAGCAGGTGCAGCACATGGTGCAGCGCCTGCTCCTGCTCGACGCCATTCCCAGCACCGACGCCGCCGACGCGCTCGCCTGCGCCATCTGTCACGCCCACGGCGCGCAAGGCCTGGGCGGGCTCGCGGGGGTCGGTACGCGGCGGCGCAGCGGGCGCATTCTGGGCTGAGCGCCACCTCAATCCGCGAGGGTGTGCGAAGTACGCTGGGAAGTATTGCGCTGCACGAAATCCGCGGTTATCATTCGCGCCTCTTTGCTGAACGCGAGTTCAGCTTGCCGCAAGGCACCGGGGGTATAGCTCAGTTGGTAGAGCAGTTGACTCTTAATCAATTGGTCCTAGGTTCGAGTCCTAGTGCCCCCACCAGACAAGGAGAACATCGCTTCACAAGAGCCGATGTTCTCGGTTCCGGAAAGTGGCTTGACCGGAACAAGCAGGGCAGCGCCCATGTAGCTCAGTGGCAGAGCACTCCCTTGGTAAGGGAGAGGCCGGCAGTTCAATCCTGCCCATGGGCACCATGCGGCTCGGCCCCAGGCGCACAGTTTCAATGCGGGAATAGCTCAGTTGGTAGAGCGCAACCTTGCCAAGGTTGAGGTCGCGAGTTCGAGCCTCGTTTCCCGCTCCAGTTTCAGCGCTGCACGCCAGCGCAGGATGCAGTTCCGGAGTGGTAGTTCAGTTGGTTAGAATACCGGCCTGTCACGCCGGGGGTCGCGGGTTCGAGTCCCGTCCACTCCGCCAAGTAAAAAGCAAAATGCCAGCCCTCGGGTTGGCATTTTGCTTTTACAACTCCCTATTCATGTCCTGGCGGTAATGGGTGGATTCACCGCGCATTCATGAGTGTGCCGCAGACTCAACGTACCAACTCAGCGCATCGAGGCCGCACACTGCGCCGACTGAGCGTGCAAGTCCTTGATGACGTGGCGCAAGCTGCCCTCCTCGGGGTGGGGCTGCACCGCAAAGCCCAGCCCCTGCATCAGGCGCAACATCTTGGCATTGTTGCCCAGGACGTCGCCCACGATGCTGCGAAAACCCTTCGCGCGCGCGCACTCGATGAGTGCCCCCATCAGGCGCCGACCCAGCCCGAAGCGCTGCCAGTCGTCTGCAACCACCAGCGCAAACTCCACCGACTCTCCATCGGCCGCCAGCGAATAGCGTGCGCTGCCGATCATGGTGTCGACGCCCTCCTCGCGCGTGAGGGCGATCAGGGCCATCTCGCGGTCGTAGTCGATCTGGGTGAAGCGGTTGATCAGCCCCGGGGGCAGGGTCTCGATCTCCTCCATGAAGCGGTAATAGCGTGCCTCGGGGCTGAGCCGGTCAAAGAGATCCTGCACCAGCGCCGCGTCTTCAGGACGCACAGGGCGCATGCGTACGGTGCGGCCATCGGACATCTTCCAGTTCTGGCTGAGATGAGCCGGATAGGGGTGGATCGCCATGTGCGAATAGGGATCGCTGCCCGCGGGCAAACCCTGATCAATGACGACGCGGGCATCGGCGACGATCGCGCCCTGCTCGTCTGCAATCAGCGGGTCGATGATCAGCTCGCTGACCCAGGGCAACTCGCACAACAGATCGGACACGGCGACCAGCACGCGCTCGAGCGCAGCGCGGTCCACCGCGGGCTGCGCGCCGACACCCCCGAGCACGTGCGCCAACTGTGGCGTCTCGATCAGATCGCGAGCGAGGACAGCGTTGAGCGGTGGCAGCCCATAGGCGCGGTCGCGGATGTGGGCCATTGCCGCACCCCCGGGACCGAGGCTGATGACGGGGCCGAACACAGGGTCACGGAACGCGCTCAGGCGCAGCTCGCGCCCGTGCGGGCAGTGCAGATAGGGTTCAATCGACACCCCGGTGATGCGCGCCTCCGGGAGTCGGACACGCACGCTGCCAACGATGTCCTGGAATGCGCTCCACACCGATTCGGTTGTTGTCAGGTTAAGTCGCACCCCGCCGGCTTCGGCCTTGTGCGCCAGATCGGGCGAGTCGATCTTCATGACGACCGGAAAGCCCACTTGCTCGGCAACGAACAACGCCTCAGTGACGTCGTGCGCCACCATGGTCTGCGTCACCGGCACGCCGAAACTGCGCAGCAAAGCCTTGGCCTCCATGGTCGACAGCAGCGTGCGGCGCTGGTTGAGCAGCGCCTCGACCAGCATGCGTGCACCCGACGCACCGCTGCCGTCTGCATGCGCGGTTTGCCCGGCCGTCTGCAAGCGCAGGGTTTGATGGCGATAGAACTGGGAGATGTTGTGAAACAGTTCGACCGCCGTTTCCGGCGCATGGAATACCGGGATACCTGCCTGCTCGAGCACGGCACGCCCCTGCGCAACCTGGCCGCCCCCCATCCAGCAGCAGCAGATGCTCAGGCTCACGCTGCGCGACACCTCGACCACCGCGCGCGCGATCTCGACCGGATCCGTCATCGCATGCGGCGACAGAATCACCAGCACATTGTGGATCTCAGGGTCATCGGCAAAGGCGACGATCGCATCACGGTAGCGCTGGGCCGGCGCATCGCCACCGAGATCGAGCGGGTTACCGCCCCCTCCCTCGCCGATCTTGAGCTTCGCCAGTGCAGCCCGCGTGGGCGCAGACACGCCGACCAGGGGGGTGCTCAGGTCGCCCGCACGATCGGCGGCGATGGCACCCGGGCCGGCGCCGTTGGTGATGATGGCGAGCGCCTCCAGGCGCGGCCGAAAGCCCGATGCGAACGCACGCGCGGCGAAGAACAACTGGCCGATATTCTGCACGCGTACAACACCGGCCCGGCGCATCGCCGCGTCGAACACGGCGTCCGCCAGGGAGGCCTCACCCACGCTGGCCTCGCCGCGCACGCCGTGCTGCTCGTGACGGCCGGTCTTGAACAGGATGATGGGTTTGATGCGCGCCGCGGACCGCAAGGCGCTCATGAAGCGGCGCGCGTTGCGCACATGATCGACATGCAGCAGGATGTATCGGGTGCGCTCGTCATGGGCGAGGTAATCGAGCGTCTCGCCGAAATCCACATCGATCGCAGTGCTCAGCGAGATCACCGACGAGAAGCCGATCTGGTGCGTTGCCGCCCAGTCCAGCACCACCGAACACATTGCCCCCGACTGTGTCACCAGCGCCAGCTCGCCGCTCGCCACCGCGATGCGGCTCAGCGCCGCGTACAGTCCGGCCTGCGGGCGCAGGATGCCAAGGCTGCCTGGCCCGAGCAGGCGCACGCGGGCAGCGCGCGCGGTATCGAGCACGCGCTGCTCAAGCGCTCTGTCGCCGCGTTCAAGCGCGGTCACCAGCACGGCATTGCTCACCCCGGCGCGACCGCACTGTTCGACCACCGCGTGCAAGGTGCGCGCCGGCGTGGCGATGATGGCGAGATCGACGCGAGCGCCGATCTCTTCCACCGTGCGATGGCATTTCCTGCCCATCACGGTCTCGTGCTTCGGATTGACCGCATGCAGCGCACCGCGAAATCCGCCATCGACCAGGTTGCTGAAAATGACGCAGCCCACCGATTGAGCCACCTCGGAGGCGCCGATCACGGCCACCGAAGTCGGCTCGAACATCGAACTGAGGTAATGAGTGTTGCGCATGGCCGCCTTCGACGATCGTGGGTGAACTCCAGCAGTCTAGGCAGGGAGCAAGCGCTGTTCGTTGATCTGTATCAGCACCCTGCCCGCCTTCGCAAACAAGCAAAAAAACGGCCACTGAAGTGGCCGCAGATGACACTGGCAGGGATTACCCCCCTTGCAAACGTGCTTCAGCGCTCGTCGAAACTCACCCTGAGCTGCTTGCTGGTCGCGCGCGCCTGACAGCTCAACACAAAGCCCTGCTCGATTTCGTCGGCTTCGAGGGTAAAGTTCTTGTCCATCACCACCTCACCGTCGAGCACCTTGGCACGACAGGTGCAGCACACCCCCGCCTTGCACGAGAACGGCAGATCAAGGCCGGCATTGAGCGCGGCGTCGAGGATGTGCTCATCGGGGCCGATCGCAAGCTCGTGCTCCTTGCCGTCCAGAAGCAAGGTCATGGTGATGTCCTTGGCGGCGTTGGCCGACGCCTCGGCCGCACTCGCGACCCCGACACACATGGCGCCGGTGACGCCGGTGGGCAGATTGGCGGTGAAGCGCTCGCTATAGATGCGATCAGCCGGAACACCGGCCTGCACCAGCGCAGCCTCGGTAGCCGTGATCATCTCGTCCGGGCCACAGACGAAGACTTCGTCCATGCTGCCTACCGGCAGCAGGGCGCTGATGAGCTGGCGTACCTTGTCGCCATCGATACGACCTTCGAGCAGGTCCACTTCCTGCGCCTGACGCGACAAGATGTGAATCATGGTCAGACGGTCGCGAAAACGATCCTTCAGATCCTGCAGCGCTTCGTTGAACATCACGGTAGACCAGCGACGATTACCGTAGATCAAGGTGAATTTCGACTCAGGCTGCTCCTCCAGCGTGCTCGCCACGATCGACAGCAAGGGCGTGATGCCCGAGCCGGCAGCAAAACCCACGCGATGAATGGCGCGCTTCTTCTTGACCACGAAGCGCCCGTCCGGCGGCATGACCTGAAGTGCGTCGCCAACCTTGATCGCCTGTGCCGCCCAATTCGAGAACACGCCGCCTTCGACCGGACGGATGCCGATCTCGAGCTCGCCGTCGCGCGCAAGCCGGCTGCGGGGACTGCTGATGGAGTAGGTGCGGCGCACGTCCTGGCCATCGATGGTGGCGCGCAGGGTGAGGAACTGACCCGGCTCAAATGTGAAACGCGCTCGATCGGACTCGGGGATGGCGAAGGTGATGGCTACCGCCCCGGCCGCCTCCGGGCTCACGCGCTTGACGGAGAGTGCTTGAAAACGAGGTGCTGACATGTCGTTTGGCTCCGGCCCTCAATAGGGCTTGAAGTAGTCGAAGGGTTCCTGGCAGTCGAGGCAACGGTAAAGCGCCTTGCACGCGGTGGAACCGAACTGGGATGTGACGACCGTATGCGTCGAGCCACACTGCGGGCAGGCCACGGGCTCGGGCTTGCGCTTTACGAACTGCACCACGCTGACGCCCTTGGGCAGGGTGTGCGGCGGCGCGATGCCGTACTGGCGCAGCTTTTCCTTGGCCTCGTCGGTCATCCAGTCGGTGGTCCAGGCCGGCGCGAGCTGGGTCAGCACCCGCGCTGCGATGCCGGCCTGTTCCAGGCTTGCACGTACGTCGTCTTCGATCTGACCCATCGCTGGACAACCGCTGTAGGTCGGCGTGATGACAACCTCGATCTCATCGGCGCCCTCGCGCACATCGCGCAGGATGCCCAACTCGCGCAGGGTCACCACCGGGATCTCGGGGTCGGTCAGGTGCTCCAGAATGGCCCAGACCTTATCGACTGTGCTGCTCATGACGATTCGCCTTACCAGCTAGCGTTGGGGTGTGCGCGGGCCAGCCCTTGCATCTCCCCGAGCAGGAAGCTCAAGTGCTCGGAGTGCAAGCCGACCTTGCCCTCGGTGATGTAGCCCTGGAAATCGGGACGCGTCAGCGTCGCCTCGGCCAGGGTCTCGTTCACCAGAGCGTCCCAGTCCGCGCGCAAGGCAGGCACATCCACACCCACTCCCGCTGCCACCGCGGCGCGCTCGGCCTCACTGCTGGTCCAGAACTCCTCGGTGTAGGGCAGCAGATGGTTCACCGCCGCCTGCGCACGCGCATGCGACTCTTCAGTGCCGTCCCCCAGGCGGATCAGCCAGTCACGTGCATGGTGCAAGTGGTAGCTGGTCTCCTTCAGCGACTTCGCTGCGATCGCCGCCAGGGTCTCGTCGGACGAGCTCTGCAGCTTGTCCCACACCATGACCATCAGCGCCGAGTACAAGAAATTGCGCACGATGGTGGTCGCGTAGTCGCGGTCGGCAGCCGCATAGCCGACCAAGGGCCCACGGTGAGGCAGCTCCAGCAAGGTGTAGTTGCGAAACTCGTGCGGCTCACGAAAATACGCGAGCTTGTCCTCGCTGGCATCGCCCCCGATCACGGCGGCGGCATGCTGGTACAGCAGGCGTGCCTGGCCGATGTGGTCGAGGCTGACATTGGCCAGCGCCAGGTCCTCTTCCAGAACCGGACCATGCCCACACCACTCGGCATTGCGCTGACCCAGCACGACCGCGTTGTCGGCCAGATGGAGCAGGTAATCGTTCAGCGTGCTCATTACATGTGCCCCACTTCTTCAGGAATTTCGTAGAAGGTCGGGTGACGATAGATCTTGTCGGCGGCCGGATCGAAGAACTCGCCCTTCTCGTCCGGGTTGCTCGCGGTGATGGCCGACGAGGGCAGCACCCAGATGCTGACGCCTTCCTGGCGCCGGGTGTAGACGTCACGCGCCATGTGCAGCGCCTGGCCCGCGTCGGCGGCGTGCAGGCTGCCACAGTGCTTGTGCTCCAGGCCTTGCTTGCTGCGAACGAAGACTTCCCAGAGGGGCCAATCCTTCAGTGCGGGTTTGGTGGTCATGCTGCCTCCTTGATGGCGCGTTCTTGCTGCTTGTGGGCATAGGCCAGGGCTGCGTCGCGCACCCACTGACCATCGTTGTGTGCCTTGACGCGAGTGGCCAGGCGCTCCTTGTTGCACGGGCCGTTGCCCGCTACGGTGTTCCAGAACTCGTCCCAGTCGATCTGGCCATAGTCGTAATGACCGCGTGCCTCGTTCCACTTCAGGTCGGGGTCGGGCAGGGTCACGCCCAGCACCTTCGCTTGCGGCACGGTGGCGTCGATGAACTTCTGGCGCAGGTCATCGTTGCTGATGCGCTTGATCCCCCAGCGCATGCCCTGCGCACTGTGCGGGCTGTCGGCATCAGGCGGGCCGAACATGGCCAGGCACTTCCACCAGTAACGATTGACCGCGTCCTGCACCATCGCCTTTTGCTCTTCCGTGCCCTTCATCATCACCAACAGTGCTTCGTAGCCCTGACGCTGATGGAAGGACTCCTCCTTGCACACACGGATCATGGCGCGCGCATAGGGGCCGTAGGAACAGCGGCACAGCGGCACCTGGTTCATGATCGCCGCGCCATCGACCAGCCAGCCGATCACACCGACATCGGCCCAGTTCAGGGTCGGGTAATTGAAGATGGAGCTGTACTTGGCCTTGCCCGAATGCAGCCCCTCGAGCATTTCGTCGCGCCCCGTGCCCAGCGTCTCGGCTGCGGAATACAGGTAAAGACCGTGGCCGCCTTCATCCTGCACCTTGGCGATCAGGATCGCCTTGCGCTTCAGACTGGGCGCACGGGAGATCCAGTTACCTTCGGGCAGCATGCCGACAATCTCGCTGTGCGCGTGCTGGCTGATCTGTCGCACCAGGGTCTTGCGATAGGCCGCTGGCATCCAGTCCTGCGGCTCGATACGACCATCCGCCGCGATGCGCGCCTCGAAGGCGGCCTCTTGCTCACTCATGGCATCCGGCACGGCCGTCGGCTTCTTCGCGGCCCCGTCCGGAATATCCATTGATTGCGTATACATATGCTCTCTCCTCCAAATACCCACCCGGCGGATACCGGGGCGGGGACACAAGTTTCGACTCAGCAAGCAAACCGCCGTTCGCGTTTCGCGCTGCCGAGCTTCAGGTCTGCCAGGCAGCTGGGCGCTTGTGCAGAAAGGCGGTGATGCCTTCTCTGGCCTCGGCGCCTGCGCGCTGGCGCGCGATGCGCAGCGCGGTTTCCTCTCCCACCGCGGCGTCGATCTGCCGCCCGCTGATGGCCGCGATCAACTCCTTTGCCGCTTGCTGGGCGAGGGGGCCTCCTGTCAGCAGGGACTGCACCAGCTTCGCCACACCGGCATCGAGCTCATCGAGCGTCACCAGCTCACTCACCAGGCCAATGGCCTTGGCCTCGGCGGCAGAAAACTTCTCCGCGGTCTGGAAATAGCGCAAGGCGTGGCGCGGGCCAATGGCGCGCAGCACGTAGGGGCTGATCACCGCGGGGATGATCCCGAACTTCACCTCCGAGGTGGAGAACTGTGCGTTGTCCGCCGCCACCACCATGTCGCACGCCGCCGCCAGACCGGTGCCGCCGCCCAGCGCAGCGCCCTGCACACGGGCGATCGTGGGCTTGGGCAAGCCCGACAGCGCCTGCAACATGGCAGCGAACTTGCGCGCATCGGCCAGGTTCTCGGCCTCAGTGCAAGCCGAGGCACGTTGCATCCAGTTGAGGTCGGCGCCGGCCGAGAAGTGGCGACCCCGGCCCGCAAGCACCACCACCCGCACGCCCGCATCGTCTTCGAGCGCGCCGCAGGCGGCGGCCAGATCGTCGATCAGCTGCTCGTTGAAGGCGTTGAACACCTCCGGTCGATTCATCCACACCGTGGCGACCGCGCCCTGGCGTTCGATGTCGAGGGTTTCGTAGCTCATGTCGATGTCTGCCTTTGTCTTACACGCGCTCGATGATCATGGCGATGCCCTGGCCCACCCCGATGCACATCGTGCACAGTGCGTAGCGACCATTGCGCCGCTGCAGCTCGTAGAGCGCAGTGGTGACCAGACGCGCGCCGCTCATGCCCAGCGGGTGGCCCATGGCGATGGCACCACCGTTCGGGTTCACGCGCGCCTCATCGTCGGCGAGACCCAGGTCGCGCAACACCGCCAGGCCCTGCGCGGCAAAAGCTTCGTTGAGCTCGATGACGTCCATCTGCTCCAGCCTCAGCCCAGCCTTGGCCAGCACCTTGCGCACTGCGGGAGCCGGGCCGAAGCCCATGATGCGCGGCGCCACTCCGGCGGTGGCCATCGCCAGCACACGGGCACGCGGGGTCAGACCATGGATGGCGGCGGCGCTTTGCGAAGCCAGCAACAGCGCACACGCGCCGTCATTGACACCGGAGGCGTTGCCCGCGGTGACGCTCAGCTCAGGGCCATTGACGCCCTTGAGCTTTGCCAGCATCTCCAGCGTGGTTTCGGGGCGCGGGTGCTCGTCAGTGTCGAACACCACGGGCTCGCCCTTCTTGCGCGGGATCTCCACCGGCACCAGCTCATCGGCAAAGCGACCGGCGGCGTGCGCGGCTGCCCAGCGCTGCTGCGAGCGCAACGCGAAGGCGTCCTGGTCGGCGCGCGAGACATTGAACTCGGCAGCGACGTTGTCCGCGGTCTGCGGCATCGAGTGCGTCTCGTAGAGCTTCTTGAGCTGCGGGTTGATGAAGCGCCAGCCGATGGTGGTGTCGTAGATCGCAGCGCTGCGCGAGAACGCACTCTCGGCCTTGCCCATGACGAAGGGCGCACGCGACATGCTCTCCACTCCGCCGGCGATCATGAGCTCGGTTTCACCGGACTTGATCGAGCGCGCGGCAAGCCCGATGGCGTCCATGCCCGAACCGCACAGGCGGTTCAGCGTGGTGCCGGGCACCTCGATCGGCAGCCCGGCGAGCAGGCCGGACATGCGCGCCACGTTGCGGTTGTCCTCGCCGGCCTGATTGGCACAGCCGTAGATGATGTCTTCCACCGCCGCCCAATCGACCTGTGGATTGCGCGTCATCAAGGCCTTGAGCGGCACCGCGCCGAGATCGTCGGCACGCACCGTCGCCAGGGCACCGCCGTAGCGGCCAATGGGAGTACGGATGGCGTCACAAATGAAAGCTTCGGTCATCGTCAGCTCCTTAAAGTTGTTTCGGGCGCTGGTCGATGACGCGGCGAGCCTTGCCGGTCAGGGTGCGCGGAATGCCTTCGAACTCCATCACATTCACCTTGGTGGAGATGCCGATGATGGTCTTGATGTGCTGCTGCAACTCGCGCGCGATGGTCTCGGTCTCGCTGCGGCTGAGCTTGCCCGACAGCTCGCGCTGCACCTCGCAGCGCACCTCGACGTTGTCCATGTGTCCGTCACGCGTGAGCACGATCTGGTAATTGCCCGACAGGCGCTTGTCACGCAGGATCTGCTCCTCGAACTGGGTCGGGAACACATTCACACCGCGCACGATCAGCATGTCGTCCGAACGCCCGGTGATCTTGCCGATGCGGCGGAAGGCGCGTGCGGTGGGCGGCAGCAGGCGGGTGAGATCGCGCGTGCGGTAGCGGATGACGGGAAAGGCCTCCTTGGTCAGCGAGGTGAACACCAGCTCGCCGTCCTCTCCGTCGGGCAGCACTTCGCCCGTTTCCGGATCAACGATCTCGGGGTAGAAGTGGTCTTCCCAGATCACCGGGCCGTCCTTGGTCTCGATGCATTCGCAGGCCACGCCCGGCCCCATCACTTCGGTCAGACCGTAGATGTCGATGGCGTCGATGCCGAGCTTGTGCTCGATCTCGCTGCGCATGCCCTCACCCCAGGGTTCGGCGCCGAAGATGCCGACCTTGAGCGAGATCTCGGAGGGCTTGATGTTCAGGCGCTCGAACTCCTCGGCGATCACCAGCGAGTAGGACGGCGTGACCATGATCGCGTCGGGGCGGAAGTCCATGATCTGCTGGACCTGCTTCTCGGTCTGTCCACCCGACATCGGCACCGCGGTGCAGCCGGCGCGCTCGATACCATAATGGGCGCCAAGACCGCCGGTGAACATGCCGTAACCGTAGGCGTTATGCACCATGTCACCCGCGCGCACGCCCGCGGCACGCAGCGAACGTGCGACGACGTCAGCCCAGTTGTCGAGGTCGCGCCTGGTGTAGCCCACGACCACCGACTTGCCGGTGGTGCCGCTCGAGGCGTGCAGGCGTGCCACCTTTTCGCGCGGCACGGCGAACAGGCCGAAGGGGTAGTTGTCGCGCAGATCCGTCTTCGTCATGAAGGGGAACCTGGCGAGATCGGCGAGCGACTTCAACTCATCGGGATGAACACCTTTCTCTTCGCAGCGCTTGCGGTAGGCCTCGACGTTGTCGTAGGTGTGGCGAACCGACCACTGCAGACGCTCCAGCTGAAGCGCCGAAATCTCGTCGCGACTGGCGGTTTCGATCGGGTCCAGATCACCGGCTTGGGGGCTTTTCACGGGCATGGCTTTGTCCTCTCTCCTCTCTGTTTTTTTCGACTTGCCGATCAGCGCTGGCCGGCAGCCAGGCCGGCGATGACTTCACCGGCAATGCGGTAGCTCTTGCCGCGGAACAGGGCAAGGTCCCTGCCTGCGCCATCACGCACGACGACGTCATAAACGCCAGTGCGTCCGGAGCGCGAGCGCTCGACGGCGATGGCCTGCAAGGTGTCACCTTCCTTGCCCGGCGCAACATAGTCGATGCTGCAGCCGGAGCCGACCGTATTGAGGTTGTAGGCGTTGCAGGCGTAGGCGAAGGCGGTGTCGGCGAGCGCGAAAATCAGCCCGCCATGGCAGATGTGATGGCCATTCACCATGTCGCTGCGCACCGGCATGCTCAAGCTCGCGCGCCCGGGGGCGACGCTGTCGATGCGCATGCCCAGCGCCTGGGCAGCGCGGTCTCGCGACCACATGGCCTCGGCCACCGCTTCGGCCAGCTCTTGGGCTGCCGCTGCGTCGACGGGCGTATCAGTCATGAATGTTCTTCCCCGCAAGGACGCGCTGCTGAATCAGCGGTGACACGCGATAGCGGTCTTCACCGTAAAAGCGCGCCAGATTGGACAGCACGCTGCAGATCACCGGCAGACCGACGCGGTCTGCCCAGGCCAGCGGGCCGCGCGGGTAATTGACCCCGAGGCACATCGCCGAATCAGCCGCTGCAGCGTCACACACACCTTGATTAACCGCGTCCGCGGCCTCGTTGGCGAGCATCGCCACGGTGCGCATCAGCGCCAGACCAGGCGTATCGCACAGACGACAGACGGCAAATCCCGCCGCCTGCAACATGCCGATTGCCGCGCCCACGGCCGGCGCCCAGCAGTTGATCGCAGCGCCGACGGCAATGCGGGTGGCGCTGCCGTAGTCCAGTGCGAGGTCGATCAGCACCACATTTTCGATGCCGGCTTCGGCCGCGCGCTGGGTGGCGCTGCGACCATCGGTGACGAACACCACCGCGCCGCCCACCTCGGCGATGCGGCCGTCAGTCGCTTCGCCCCACGAATGGACGATCTTGCGCTCGAACAAGCGGTCAGCAATGGCATGCGCAGCGGCCGAGTCACCATGCAGCACGATCTCGGCAGGCACACACTGCGCCACCGCAAGCTGGGGTTCGGGGCGCACCGCGCCTTCACGATAATCGTAGAAACCGCGCCCGGCCTTGCGCCCGAGGAAGCCGGCTTCAACCAGCTCCTGCTGCATGAGCGAGGGCGTAAAGCGCGGGTCGTTGTAGAACGCCTGCCATACGGAGCGGGTGACGGCGAAGTTCACGTCGTGACCGATCATGTCCATGAGCTCGAACGGCCCCATGCGAAAGCCGCCCGCGTCGCGCATCACCGCGTCGATGGTGGCGCAATCGCCGCCGCCTTCGTGAACAATGCGCAGCGCCTCGGCGTAATACGGACGGGCGACACGATTGACGATGAAGCCTGGGGTCGAGCGTGCATGCACGGGTGTCTTGCCCCACGCAGCGGCCGTGGCGTAGAGCGTATCGGCCACGGCCTTGGCGGTGGCCAGTCCCGACACGATCTCGACCAGCTTCATGACCGGCGCCGGGTTGAAGAAGTGCAGTCCTGCCAGGCGCTCGGGGTGCGTGAGCGCAGCACCGATCGAAGTCACCGAAATCGACGAGGTGTTGGTGCCGAAGATGCAGTCGCTGCCGACGATGCCTTCGAGCTCGCGGAACAGCTTCTGCTTGGCCTCCAGGCTCTCGACGATGGCCTCGACCACCAGCGCGGCATCGGCCAGGTCGCTCAATTGCTCGGCCACGCGCAGACGCTCGCCCGCAGCCTGGGCGGCTTCGGCGCTCATCCTGCCCTTTTCGGCGAGCTTGCCGAACTGGGCACGCAGGCCCTCGATGGCCTTGGCAGCGGCGCCGGCGCGGTTGTCGAAGAGCTTGACCACGTGGCCGGCCGCGGCCGCAACCTGAGCGATGCCGCCACCCATGGCGCCGCTGCCGACCACGGCGATGAGCGCAGACGGCGCCAGCGCGGGGGCTTGAATCGTCGTCATGCTCATTGCCCGGTGAACTTCGGTGCGCGCTTTTCCATGAAGGCGGCGACGCCTTCGGCGTAATCCGGACTCCAACCCAGCTCACGCATGAAGCCCCCTTCGAAGGAAAGCTGTTGCTCGAGGGTGTGGCTGGCGGCCGCGTGCATGGCCTGGCGGGTACGTACCAGAGCCTTGGTTGGCATGGCAGCGAGTTGCGCCGCCATTGCGTCGACCTTGGCGCTGAATTCGGCGTCCTCGTAAGCGGCCCAGATCAGGCCCCAGTCGGCGGCTTTTTCGGCGGGTAGCTTGTCGGCCAGCATGGCCAACCCGATCGCCCGCGCCATGCCGACACGTTGCGGCAGGAACCAGGTGCCGCCGGTATCCGGAATCAGGCCGACCTTGCTGAAGGCCTGGAGGAAGGACGCCGACTTGGTCGCCACCACCAGATCGCAGGCCAGGGCCACGCTGGCACCGGCGCCGGCGGCGATGCCGTTGACCGCGGCGATGGTGGGCACGCGCAGGTTCTGCAGGCGCAGGATGAGGGGCTTGTAGTTGTTCTCGACCACATTGCCGATGTCAGCCAGGCGCCCGTCGGGCAGCGCCGACATCTCGGGGTCGGCCAGATCCTGACCGGCACAGAAGGCGCGCCCTGCGCCACTGAGCACCAGCACGCGCACCGAGCCATCGGCTTGAATGCGGTCCAGGGCGTCACGCAACTCGGCATGCATCTCGCCGGTGAAGCTGTTGAGCTTGTCCGGGCGGCTCAGTGTCAGGCGTGCAATGCCGCCTTCTGTCGAGTAGAGGATGTTGCGGTAGTCCATGTTCACTCCTCAGACGTGATAGCGACGCTGGACGACGCGGAAGCGGTTGGCGACGAAGGCCGAGTCCGAGTAGGACGCGTTGGCCGCCGGGTTGCCGCCGGTGCCGTGGTAGTCGGAGAAGGCCGCGGATTGATTGACGAACACGCCACTGGTGAGGTTGATCGACAGCGCGACCTTGCCCCGCCAGGTGGCTTCGGTCATGGCGTCGATGACCTCGCGCCGGGTCGAATACACACCCACGGTGAGGGCGCCATGGACCGTCACTGCACGCTCGGACAAGGCGATTGCAGCGGCCGTGTCGGCAGCCTTGACGATGAAGCTGATCGGGCCGAAGCGCTCTTCCATGAAGGCCTGCTCATCAGCCGCATCGCAGGCCAGCAGCACTGGCGTGCGCACCTTTGCAGCCGGAAATTCCGGGTTTTCCAGCGCCTTCGAGGCGAGCACGACCTTGCCCAAGGCACCGCTGTTGGCGATGTCGATGCGTTCGACCGTATCGGCAGACTGGATCGCGCCCAGCACGGCATGCGCGACCTCGGGCTTGGACAGGAAACGCTCGACGGCTTTGGCCAGGTCGGCGCAGAACTCGTCGTAGGTCTTGTGCCCTTCGTCGGTGTCGATGCCGCCGGACGGAACGACGATGACCTGCGTCGTGGTGCACATCTGACCCGAGAACAGCGACAAGGTGAAAGCCAGGTTACCCAGCATGGCCTTGTAGGCGTCGGTGGAGTCGATGACGATGTTGTTGACCCCTGCCAGCTCGGCATAGACCTGAGCCTGGCGCGCGTTTTCGATCAACCACTGGCCAAATACGTTGCTGCCGGTGAAGTCGATCGACTTGACTGCCGCATGGGTTGCGAGCGCCTGGGTGACGGTGCGCTGGGTGGCGACGCACAGACTCACCAGGTTGGGGTCGACGCCGTTCTCGGCGAGCACGGCGCGGATCGTGCGCACGGTGATGGCCGCCGGCAGGATGGCGTTGCTGTGCGCCTTGACGATCACCGGGTTGCCGGTGGACAGGGTGGCGAACAGGCCCGGATAGGTGTTCCAGGTCGGGAAGGTGCCGCAACCGATGACCAGGCCCACACCGCGACCGACGATCTGGTAGTGCTTCTTCATGACCAGCGCCGGGTTCTTGCCCTGCGGCTTTTCCCAGGTGGTCTCGGTGGGCACGAAGCTCTGCTCGCGCCAGGCGTAGGTGACGGCCTCGAGGCCGCGGTCCTGGGCGTGCGGCCCACCCGCCTGAAAGGCCATCATCCAGCCCTGGCCGGAGGTCATCATGACCGCATGCGCGATCTCGAAACTTTGCTTGTTGAGGCGATCGAGAATCTCCAGACAGATGCCGATGCGCCCATCGGCACCCACCGCCTGCCAGGACTTCGCGGCCGCATTGGCAGCGTCGATCAGGGCTTCGGGCTCACACACCGGATAGCTGACATCAAGCGCGACACCGTAGGGCGACACTTCCCCGCCATGCCAGCCGGTCTGGCCAGGCTGCTCGAGCTCGAAGCGCTTGCCCAGATGGGCCTCGAAAGCACGCTTGCCGTCCTGCGGCGCAGTCTCGCCATACAGCTTGGGGCTGGGCATTTCAGCATAGGGTGACCAGTAGCCGCGGGTGGCGATGGCACTGAGCGCGCCCTCCAGCGTTGCGCGATGCTTTTCAAGCAGGGGGTGGGTCATTCGTCTCTCTCCGGGTGACTGATTCTGGGCATAACGATACAAATCGCTCAATACGCTGTCAATACGTGTATCTCATTCATGAGCGTAAAACCGCCTCTATTACTCTATACAGAACTGATTTTCACATTAAAAATGTGATTTAAATTAATTAGTTAGCTCATCATTTTTAACCCTAAAAGAATATTTATCTTGCTGTTAATTGTTTTGGGAATCCTACACCGCAGGCCTACGTGATACCAATTTGTGCTGTTTTCTTTTTATTTAGTATCGTTTTTTCACAGCGTGAAAATTGTTGCTGCGCTGCCATCCCTGTCTCAATGCAGGCGCCTCACATCGACCCGCAGGTCCACTACAAGCACCAGGCTGAAGCTCGACGCGCTCATTGAACACCGCCCCGACGCTGTACGGATGACGACGAAATCGCTAGACTTCTGGCCCCCCATCCGCAGCCCCCGATGACGCCCGCGTGTCGACTCCCATCCAGCAACGCATCGACGAATTTCGCCGCCAGGACCGCATCCGCGCGGCAGCACTGATCATTTCGGTGTTCGGAGACGCGGTCGTGCCGCGCGGAGGACGCATCTGGCTGGGAAGCCTGATTCGCCTGCTCGAAACCCTGGGCCTGAATGACCGCCTGGTGCGCACTTCGGTTTTTCGCCTCGCACGCGATGAATGGCTGCAAAGCGAACCCTGCGGCAGACGCACCAACTACCTGCTCACCCCATCCGGGTTACAACGCATCGAAGAGGTATCACGCCTTGTGTACGCCTCCGCGACGCCGCAATGGGATCGGCGCTGGCGACTCATCATCAGCGTTGGTGAGCTTGCCGCCAAGGACCGCGAGCGCTTGCGCAGGGCCCTGTTCTGGCAAGGCTTCGGGGTCCTGAACGGTGACTGCTTCGTGCACCCCAGCGCCAATCTGATCAGCGCCTTCGATACGCTAGTGGCGGAAGGGCTGGGCGAATTCGTGCATAAACTGAAGCCGCTGATGGCGGCCGATGCCGCACCGGGAACCGCGGCCAGTGACGCGGAAATGGTGCGCCACGCATGGAACCTTGAGCACCTCGCACAAACCTATCTGCGCTTCGTGGACCGCTATCAGCCTGCGCTGACACAGCTACGCGATGGTGCAGGGGATCTCAGTGACGAAGACGCCTTCTTGCTGCGCGTGCTGCTGATTCACGACTATCGTCGCCTGCTGCTGCGCGACCCCGCCTTGCCGGACGTCCTGCTCCCGAGCAACTGGCCCGGCCACAAGGCGCGCCAGCTGTGCCGCGAGCTCTATCGCCGCCTGCTCACGGCCTCCGAGCGCCACCTCGACAACCATCTGCAACTCGCCGACGGACACGCGCCCGAGGCCTCTACGCGCCTGCTCGAGCGCTTTCAGGACGCTGATCCCTTGCTCGACGAGGCTTGAGCCTCGACTGGCGCAGCGCGCGGTTCAGTCATCCTTGTTGCGCAAGGCCACCAGCGGCACCACTTCGGGCATATGGATGCGCTTGCGCCCCGGCTCGACGGCGAGCAGGGGTACGGTTTCCTCCATCGTCGCCAGCGAGCGCCGCGCGAGATCCTGATAGGTCGCCGTACCCGCGCTCTTCCAACGCACCTCTTCGTCCGACAAGGCGCGAATCACCTTCGCTGGCATGCCGGCAACCAGCACCCGCGGCGGGATCTCCATCCCCGCCTTGACGAAAGCTGATGCGGCCACGATGGACGACTCGCCAATCACGGCGTTATCCATGATCACCGCGTTCATGCCGATGAGCGCGTTGCGCCCCACCCTACAACCGTGCAGCACCGCCCCGTGGCCGATATGCCCATCCTCTTCCACCACCGTATCGGTGCCGGGAAAGCCATGCATGACGCAGGTGTCCTGCAGGTTGGATCCTCGCTCAAGGATCAGCCGGCCAAAATCGCCGCGCAGACTTGCGCACGGTCCGACGTAGCAGTCGGGCCCGACAATGACGTCACCGATCAGCACCGCCGATGGATGCACGTAAGCGCTCGGGTCAACCACCGGTACGATGCCGTCGATGGCATAGACCTTTAAGCGGGTCATTGCTGTTCTCCTTGAAATTGGCTTATGTTACATATAAAGAAATGGCTTCTTCAATAAGAAATTTTGATCCGGAACGAATCATGAACGACGAACTGGAAGGAAAGCATGGCGTACAGTCGCTCGAGGTTGGCATCAGCATCCTGCGAGCGATGGCTGCTGGCAAGCGCTCGATGATGCTCAAGGACATCGCACTGGCTGCAGACATGCCGCCGTCCAAGGCACACCGCTACCTTGTCAGTCTGATCCGCACCGGCCTGGTGGAACAGGACCGGCTCACATCTCGTTATGACCTCGGTCCTTTCGCACTCAATCTGGGGCTGGTGGCACTCGATCGCGTCGACCGCATCCGCCTCGGCCTGGCCGCAATCACCGACTTGCGCGATGTCACCAATGAAACCATCGCCCTTGCAGTATGGAACGACAACGGCCCGGTGATCGTGCGCTGGGAGCGTCCGCGCAAGCCGATCACGGTCAACGTGCTCACCGGCACCAATCTCCGTCTATTGAGCTCGGCCGCGGGCCGGGTGTTCAGCGCCTGGCTGCCCGAAGCCCAGACCGAAGCCACGCTCCGCCAGGAAATCGAGTCCGGCAAGGCACCCGCGGACATCCGCACGCTCGAGGATGCGCGCCACCTGCTCGCGGATGTGCGCAAGCAAGGTATCGCCGTCATTTCCCGGCATTACTTCGCCCGCAACGTGGAGGCCGCCGCGGTTCCGGTATTCAACTTCAAGAACGAAATCGCCATGGCGATCGCCATCGTCGGCGTCAAAGACACGCTGGACCTTGAGACCGGAAGCTCCACTCTTGCCGCGCTGCGCCAGGCCGGGCGCGCCCTTTCGGTTCGACTCGGCGCCACCATCTCGTCCGACACTGCCGCGGACCCCGCTCCCAGCTCCGATTGAAGCCTGGGGCGTGGCCACACCAAGCCCCAGGCACGAGCGCGCAGCACGAGCATGCCGCCTTCCACTCAGGCGATGAAGCACGTGATCCTGCCGATCCGATACATTTTTTTGTGTTGACGGACCCTTTTGTATCATTTCTAATAAGCAGAACGAGTTCTGTATTTCAGAATACTCGCCACCAAGAACCCCAAGCCCACTCAGCCCCATCGCAAACGCAGTCACAAGATGCGACACGGCTGGAGCGGCACACCAAAGACAAGCCGGGCACAAGGTCCCGGCATCTTGTTGAATCACTGGAGGAGACACCATGAAGCTACGTAACACTTTGCTGGCCGCCATCGGCCTCGCTTTCGCCGCCACCGCCGCACACGCCGAACTGAAGGTCGGCGTCGTACTGTCCGCCACCGGCCCCGCCGCCTCGCTGGGCATCCCGGAAAAAAACTCGATCGCGCTGCTGCCGACGACCATCGGCGGTGAAAGCGTGAGCTACATCGTGCTCGACGACGCCTCCGACACCACCACGGCGGTCAAGAACGCACGCAAGCTCGTTGATGAGGAAAAAGTCGACGTCATCATCGGCTCGACCACCAGCCCGGCATCGCTGGCAATGATCGACGTCGCCGCCGAAACGCAGACGCCGATGATCTCGATGGCCGCCTCGGCACGCATCGTCTCGCCGATGGACGACAAGAAGCGCTGGATCTTCAAGACACCGCAGAACGATCTGCAGATGGCATCGGCGATCATCGCCCACATGACCGCCAACAAGGTCAAGAAGGTGTCCTTCATTGGCTTCGCCAATGCCTATGGCGAGGGCTGGTACGAACAGTTCAAGAAGCAGGCCGATGCGCAGGGCATCGAAATCGCCGCCAACGAGCGCTTCAACCCGGCCGACACCTCGGTCACGGGCCAGGCCCTGAAGTTGATGTCCGCCAAGCCTGACGCCATTTTCATTGCCGGTTCGGGCACGCCGGCGGCACTGCCGCAAAAGGCACTCCGTGAGCGCGGCTACAAAGGCCCGATCTACCAGACCCACGGCGTGGCCAACAACGACTTCCTGCGCATTTGCGGCAAGGACTGCGAAGGCACCTTGCTTCCCGTCGGTCCGTTGCAGATGGCCCGCAGCCTGCCCGACAGCAATCCAGTGAAGGCCAGTGCGCTGGTCTATGTCGAGAAATACGAGGCCGCCCATGGCGAGGGCTCGATTTCGAGCTTCGGTGGCTACGCATGGGATGCCGGCGTGCTGCTCCAGGCGGCCGTGCCGACTGCGCTGAAGGCAGCCAAGCCGGGTACGCCCGAGTTCCGCGCCGAACTGCGCAATGCCCTCGAAGGCGTCAAGGAGGCGGCTGGTGCGACCGGTATCTACACCATGAGCGCCGAAGACCATCTGGGTCTTGACGAGCGCTCACGCGTGATGATCGAGATCCGCAACGGCGAATGGTCGCTGCTGAAGTAATCCTCTGCTGAAGGCGTGAGCGCAGTAGCGCTCACGCCTTCATGCCGGCGACGCCGGCGCGACAAATCGAATCTATACGCTGGCCGGTGACGTCCAGCGCGGACGGGGCTTATCCATGGATATGGAAATTGCACTGATTCTGGGCCAGGACGGCATCACCAACGGCGCGATTTACGCGCTGCTGGCGCTGGCACTGGTGCTGGTGTTCGCAGTGACACGGGTGATCTTCATCCAGCAAGGCGAGTTCGTGGCCTACGGCGCACTCACGCTGGCGATGATGCAAGGCGGCACGGTCCCCGCCACCGTGTGGCTGCTGCTGGTGATGGGGGTGCTGGTGACCGCACTCGACGGCAGCGCCGCCTTGCGCGCGGGCCAGGTGCGGCGTGCCGCAGCGGTGGCGGGCTGGAACCTCGTTTATCCGCTCGCGCTGCTGGCCGTGCTCGCCGGGCTGCCGGTCAATGAGCTGCCGCTGGCCGTGCAAGTGCTGCTCACGCTGGGCGTGGTGGTGCCCCTGGGGCCGATGATGTATCGCCTCATGTACCAGCCGATTGCCTCCGCACCCGTGCTCATCCTGCTCATCGTGTCGGTGGCGCTGCATATCACGATGGTCGGTCTGGGGCTGCTGTTCTTCGGCGCCGAAGGCCAGCGCACGCCCGCATTCAGCGACGCCAGCTTCGATCTGGGGCCGCTCATGATCAGCGGGCAGACGCTGTGGGTGCTGGCGGTCTCGTCCCTGCTCATCGTCGCGCTCTACCAGTTCTTCGAGCGCACGCTGTACGGCAAGGCCCTGCGCGCGACCGCGATCAACCGCGTGGGCGCGCGCCTGATGGGCATCTCGCCCACGCTCGCAGGCAAGCTCACCTTCTTTCTCGCCGCCTTCATCGGGGCGCTGTCGGGGGTGCTGATCGCCCCCATCACCACCATCTATTACGACACCGGCTTCCTGATCGCGCTCAAGGGCTTCGTGGCGGCCATCATCGGCGGCTTGGCGAGCTACCCGGTCGCTGCGCTCGGCGCACTCATCGTGGGTTTACTCGAGGCCTTCGCCTCGTTCTGGGCCAGTGCCTACAAGGAAGTCATCGTCTTTACCCTGATCATCCCGGTGCTGTTGTGGCGCTCCTTGAATAGCCGCCATGTGGAGGAAGAAGAATGAGGCCCGATCGACTGCTGCTGGGCGGCTTCATGGTGCTGCTGCTGGTGGTGCCTGTGGTGCTCTCACCGTATTACGTCACCTTGCTCAACTACATTGGTCTGTATGCCATGGTGGCGCTGGGCCTGGTGCTGCTCACCGGCGTGGGCGGGCTCACCAGCTTTGGCCAGGCCGCCTTCGTCGGCCTGGGGGCCTACACCACGGCGGCGCTCACCACCGCCACCGACTTGCCCACCTGGCTGGCCTGGGTGGGCACTTCGCCCTGGCTCACGCTCGTGGCCGGGCTGCTGATCACCGCCACGGTGGCGATCATCCTCGGCTCGCTGACGCTGAAGCTGTCGGGTCACTTCCTGCCGCTGGGCACGATCGCCTGGGGCATCAGCCTGTATTACCTGTTCGGCACCATGCAAAGCCTGGGCGGGCACACCGGCATCAGCGGCGTGCCGCCGATCTCGCTCTTTGGCTGGGAGCTCGACGAGGGCGGCGAGATCTACTACTTGATCTGGGTCTTCCTGCTGGTGGCGATGCTGACCACCCACAACCTGCTCGATTCGCGCGAGGGGCGTGCCATCCGCGCGCTCAAGGGTGGGCGCGTGATGGCCGAGGCGATGGGCGTGGATACGGCGCGCGCACGCATGATCATCTTCGTCATCGCCGCGCTCCACGCCTGTGCCTCGGGCTGGCTCTACGCCCACATGCAACGCTTCATCAACCCGACCCCGTTCGGTGTGCATATCGGCATCGAGTATCTGTTCATGGCGGTCATCGGTGGCGCCGGTCATGTGTGGGGCGCCGTCGTCGGTGCGGGCCTGATCACCGTGCTCAAGCAGTGGCTGCAGGATTGGCTGCCACGCCTGCTGGGCGCGAGCGGCAACTTCGAGATGATCGTGTTCGGTGGCCTGATGGTGCTGGTGCTGCATCGCGCCCGCGAAGGTCTGTGGCCGATCCTGCGCAAGCTGGTGCCGGTGCGCGTGGCACCCAAGAAGATCGACGCGAACGCCGAGGCGCTGCCGCGACGCACCCTGCCCCAGGCCGGTGAGCTGATCCTCGAAGCCAAGGATGTGACGCGCAAGTTCGGCGGCCTGGTGGCCAACAACAACATGAGCCTGCAGGTCAGGGCGGGCGAGATCCTGGCCCTGATCGGCCCCAATGGCGCGGGCAAGAGCACCATGTTCAACCAGATCTCGGGCGTCGACACGCCCACCTCGGGCGAGGTCCTGTTCATGGGCGCGCCGGTGGCAGGGCGCGACTCGCGCGAGATCGCCCGCATGGGCATGAGCCGCACCTTTCAGCACGTGAAGCTGTTGCCGACGATGTCGGTGCTGGAGAACGTGGCCATCGGCGCTCACCTCAGAAGCGACAAGGGCGTGCTCAGTTCGGCCTGGCGCCTCGATCGCACGGAAGAAGCGCGCATCCTCAAGGAGGCGGCCTACCAGATCGAGCGCGTTGGCCTCACCGAGTTCATGTACGAGGAAGCGGGCAGTCTGGCGCTGGGCCAGCAGCGCATCCTGGAGATCGCGCGCGCGCTGTGCGCCGACCCCTGTCTGTTGCTGCTCGATGAGCCGGCCGCGGGTCTGCGCTTCAAGGAAAAGGAGGCGCTCGGTGAGTTGCTCAAGAAGCTGCGTGCCGAAGGCATGGCAACGCTGATCGTGGAGCACGACATGGACTTCGTGATGGGCCTGGTGGATCGGGTGGTGGTGATGGAGTTCGGACAGAAGATTGCCGAAGGCCTGCCTGACGAAGTGCAACAAGACCCCGCGGTGCTCGAGGCCTATCTGGGCGGCGTGGATTGAGGACGGATGCCATGACACAGACTTCCATCACAACGCCGGGCAACACGGGTGCGCTGAACCCGGTGCTCGAGATCAAGGACCTCACCGTGTCCTACGGCAAGGTCGAGGCCCTCACCAATGCCAGCCTGACCGTGGGCGAGGGTCAGATCGTCACCGTGATCGGGCCCAACGGCGCGGGCAAGACGACGATGCTCTCGGCCATCATGGGTGTGCTCGGCTCCAAGGGTGAGGTGAGCTTCGATGGCACGCTCGAGATCGTGCCCGAGGTCGAGCACATGGTCGCGCGCGGCATGACCCTGGTGCCGGAAAAGCGTGAGCTCTTCGGCGAGATGAGCGTCGAGGACAACCTCACCCTGGGTGCCTTTCAGCGCTACCGCATGGGCAAGCGCGACCAGGCGCAGACGCTCGAAGAGGTGTACGCGCTGTTTCCGCGCCTCAAGGAGCGCCGCGACCAGGCTGCGGGCACGATGTCGGGCGGTGAGCGCCAGATGCTGGCCGTGGGCCGTGCGCTGATGGCCAAGCCCAAGCTGTTGATGCTCGATGAGCCCAGCCTGGGGCTGGCGCCGCTGATCGTGCGCGAGATCTTTCGCATCATCGCCGAGCTGCGCCGGCGCGGGGTGTCCATCCTGCTCGTCGAGCAGAACGCGCGCGCCGCCCTGCAGGTGGCCGACTATGCTTACGTGCTCGAGACCGGCCAGATCGCCATGCAAGGTCCGGCGCACGAACTCGCCGACGATCCGCGCGTCATCGAAGCCTACCTGGGACTGGGCGGCAAGCATCAGGCGATGCTGTCGACCTGAACCCGCCCCACACCGAAAAAAAGGACACCCTGCCATGGAAGCGATGCGCATCCTGATGGACGAGCACCAGTCGCTGGCGGCGATCATTCACGCCATCCGTCACATGATCAAGGAGATCGGCGCCGGCCGCCTGCAGCCCGACTTCAAGCTGCTCGCGGCGATGGTGCACTACCTCGACGCCTACCCCGAAAAGCGCCATCACCCCAAAGAAGACGCCTACCTGTTCGCGCCGCTGCGCGCGCGCACCCGCGACGCCGACGCGGTGCTCGACAAGCTCGAGGCCGAGCACGCCGACGCCGATGCGCGCATCGCGGTGCTCGAGGCCGCCGTCAAGCACTACGCCAGCGGCGCAGCCGACGGCTTCGACAGCTTCCGCACCGCCTTCGACACCTACGCGAGCTTCTATCGCAGCCACATGCTCACCGAAGAGCGCGAGGTGCTGCCGCTGATCCGCAAGCACTTCACCGCCGAGGACTGGGCCCACGCCAACGCCGGCTTCATCATCGACGACCCCATGCACGGCACCCGTGCGCAGGATGATGAAGACTTCAGCCGCGTCTTCTCCAAACTGGTCGCCTCCGCACCCGCCCCGATCGGATTCGGGGCCGGACCCTACAAGGACGACTGAAGCCGCAGTGCTCGTGCTCGGTGCTCGTGTAAACGCAAAAAGGCCAGCCTCGTGAGCTGGCCTTTTTGCACTAGCAAAGACCCTGATCAGGCAGCGGTCTTGAGCATCGTAACGGTTGCCTTGGTGCCCTTATTGACCGCATCGACAGCGGCAGCGGCAGCCTGATCGGCGTTGGTCTGAGCTGCTTCGGACACTTGCTTGGCGAGCTGAGTCGCGCTCTCGAAGGCCGACGAGGTATTCACCACCACGGTCTTGAGCGCCTGCACGGCGAAGTCCGATCCCATCGGCGCATTGCGGTTGAGCCCTTCAAGGGTGACGATGACGCCTTGCAGCCACTGCGCCATGCCCACTTCGACCTGCTTGAGCAGTTCGGTCTGTGCGCGCGTGCTGATCTCGGCGACGGTCCTGGCGTAGGTGAAGCCTTTCTGCAGCGACGGCGTGATGGTGGCCAGTTGCAGCTCGACCAGCGCCTTCGGGTCACGTACGGCAAGCATGGACTGGCTCAGCGCGACCGCGTCGTCCATCATCGAACGGGCGGTGTTCAGGTTCAGCGCGGTGAGGTGTTCGGCGACGGCCATCAGGCTGTCACTGGCGGCAGACAGCTCGCTGACACGGGCTTCAGCAGTAGTCTTGAGGGTGGCGATCATTTTCTCGGGGGTGGCGTTCATGCTGTGCTCCTGTTTTGTGGTTACCCTGCATCGGTGCGTGGGGTGTATGGGTCTATGTTGCACTGCAACATAAAACAATGCAAGCTCAATTCCCGTTTGGGGTGATTTTCTTTCCATCCAAGCCGAAGGCCTTCCGATGACGCTGAGCGCAAACCAGATCGTCATTCTCCTGCTGAGCTGGCTGGGCTATGCCGTGCTGCATTCGCTGCTCGCCGCCCTGGGCTTCAAACGCTGGCTGCTGACGCGCTGGCCAGACCTGGGGCCCGCCTACCGTCTGGCGTTCAACGTGCTTGCGGTGGTGCTGCTCATCCCGCCGCTGTGGCTGACCATGGCCTGGAGTGGAGCGCTGCTGTGGGCCTGGAGCGGCGCCTGGGCGTGGCTGGCGAACGCGCTCGCGCTCGCCGCGGTGGCGGGCTTCGTGTGGTCGACGCGCTACTACGACATGGCGGTGTTCTCCGGCAGCGCGCAGTGGCACAGTCGCCACCGCGGCGCGGAAGACCCGGGCGGCCTGCGACTGTCGCCGCTGCACCGCTACGTGCGCCATCCTTGGTACAGCCTCGGCCTGCTCATCCTGTGGACGCGCGACATGGACGAAGCGCGCCTGATCAGCACGCTGTGCATCACGCTCTACCTGTGGCTGGGCTCGCTGCTCGAGGAGCGCAAGCTGCTCGCCTTCCATGGCGAAGCCTACGCGCGCTATCGCGCGCGCGTCGCCGGCCTGATTCCGCTGCCCGGCCACATCCTCAGTGCGCAGGAGGCGCAGGCGCTGTGCCGCCTGCCGCCGCGCGCCGACTGAGCCCCACGATGGGTCGCACAAGGTCCACCTCGCTGGCACGCAACCTCGCCCTCGCCTACGCGCTGCTGATCGCCTACGCCTGCCTGCACCCCCTGAGCGGCTGGCGCATGAGCGGCCTGCCGCTGTTCGACTACCTGCTCGCCCCGTGGCCCAGATACTTCATCCTCGAAGACCTGCTGTTCAACATCCTGGGCTATCTCCCGTTCGGCTTTCTCGCCGCCGCCGCCCTGCCTGCCACAGTGTCGGCCTGGCGCGGCGTGGTGCAGGTCACCGTGCTCGCGGCGCTGCTGAGCCTGGGTCTGGAAACTGCACAGAACCTGTTGCCCACGCGCGTTGCCAGCAACCTCGACCTCGGCGGCAACATCGGCGGGGCGTTCCTGGGCGCGGCGCTGGGGGTGCGCTGGGGCCAGGCCTGGTTTGGGGCGCGCGGCTTCGTCCACCGCTGGCGCAGCGACTGGATCATCGCCGGACGCAGCGGCGAGGCCGGTCTGATCCTGCTCGGGCTATGGTTGCTGGGCCAGCTCAGTGCCACTGACCTGCTGTTTTCCAGTGGCGATCTGCGCAGCCTGCTCGGCATCGATGCACCACTGCCATTCAGCGCCGAGCGCTTCATCGCCTTCGACACCGCATTGACGGTCACCTCCATGCTCTCCATCGGCCTGTTCGCGCGCTGCATGATGCGCGCACGCAGCCCGCTCCCGATTGTGCTGCTGCTGGCGCTGGGCATAGGCGCCAAAACCCTGGCCAGCGCCACCTTCTTCGAGCCCGGAGCACCGCTGGGCTGGCTCACGCCGGGCGCCGAGCGCGGCCTCGCCATGGGCAGCGCCCTGCTCGTGGCCGCGCTGCTGCTGCCCCGGCTGCTGCAACACTCGCTCGCCGGCAGCGCCCTGCTGGCCGCCACCGCGCTCGTCAATCTGATGCCGGAGAACCCTTATCTGGCCTACAACCAGAGTCTCGCCCAGTTCAGCAACGTGCTCAACTTTCACGGCCTGACCGCGCTCGTCGACAGCCTGTGGCCCTTCCTCGCCCTCGCCTACCTGTCGGCGCTGGGGCTGTGGCGTGGTGAGCACCTCGCCGCACGCCCGGGCAAGGCCGTGCGCAACCTATAATCGACCCTTCCACTGCAACCCCTTCTGACGGCGCGCACTGTGCGCCGCCCCTGCGCGAGGCACCATGAGCTACTTCAAACATCACGTCTTCTTTTGCTGCAACCAGCGCAACGCCGGCGATACCTGTTGCAACAACCACCAGGCCAGCGCACTGCAGACCTACGCCAAGGAACGCAGCGCCGCACTCGGCCTCAAGGGCAAGGGCAGCGTGCGGGTGAACACGGCCGGCTGCCTGGGCCGTTGCGATGACGGCCCGGTGCTGGTGGTGTACCCGGACAACGTCTGGTACACCTACGTGGACAAGGAAGACATCGATGACATCATCGACAACCATCTGCTGCATGGCCGCATCGTCGAGCGCCTGCGCCTGCCGGAGGACGCCGCATGACGCGCACGCCGCCCACTGAATCCGCCCTTCTGCGCGGCGCCGAAGGCCACATCGAAGTCCTCATCGATGCGCCCGAAAGCGTGCGCGGCGTCGCGCTCGTGTGTCACCCCCACCCCTTGTTTGGCGGCGCCAACACCAACAAGGTGGCGCACACTCTGGCGCGCAGCTTCCGCGACCTCGGCTTCGCCGCAATCCGCCCCAATTTCCGCGGCGTGGGCCAGAGCGCGGGCGAGCATGACGAAGGCAATGGCGAAACCGAAGACATGCTGTCGGTGATCACCTGGGCGCAATCGCGCTGGGGCAGCATGCCGCTGGCGCTGGCCGGGTTTTCCTTCGGCGGCTACGTGCAGACGCGCATCGCCAACCGTCTCGCCAACGGCATCGCACCACCGCGCCAGCTCGTCCTGGTGGGCATGGCGGCCGGCGAAACCACCGGTAGCGCGCGCCACTACGAGACGCCACCGGTGCCGAAAAACATGCCTACCCTGCTCATCCACGGTGAGAACGACGAAACCGTGGCCCTCACCAACGTGCTCGACTGGGCGCGCCCGCAGGAGTTACCGGTGATTGTGGTGCCAGGCGCCGACCATTTCTTCCACGGCAAGCTGCACCTGATCCGCGATCTCGTCGCGCGCAACGTACACCGCGCCGATGAGCACTGAGCGGCGCTGAGGCGCAAGTACCCGAACCCCGCGCGGCGATGTGGATCCCGTGGTACACCCTGACGTGCACCCGGACGCGGATTCCCTGCGCGCTGCCCAGCCCGCCCCTCAGCAAACCCCGCAGCAAGTCCGGGGACACACCCGCCCCACCCGCCGGAGAGCCGCCATGGCCGACACGCTTCTCGTTATGACCACGGTGCCCGACGCCGACTGCGCCCATGCGCTGGCGAATGCGCTTGTCGAGGCCGGGCTGGCCGCCTGCGTGAACATCCTCGCGCCCTGTCGCTCGGTCTATCGCTGGCAGGGCGCCGTCGACAGCGCGCACGAGCTGCCACTCATGATCAAGACCACCGCAGCACGCTATGCCGCGCTCGAAGCGGCGATCCTCAGCCTCCACCCCTACGAACTTCCCGAGATCATCGCGGTCCCTGTGGGGCCGGGCTTGCCAGCCTATCTCGACTGGGTCGCGGCTGAAGTCGCTCCCCGTACCTGATATCGGCCTGCCTTGCGCCCTTTCCCTTTCGCCCTCTCTCATGCCCCACCCACCCCGAACGCGAAGAATACGATGCACCGCCTGCTGATCCTGCTTTCGCTGCTCGCCAGCCTGCTGCTGCCGAGCCTGTCGCATGCCGACCCCATCGCACCCGAAAAGGCCTTTGCGCTCAGCGCCCAGGCACTGGACGCCGAGACCGTGGAGGTGGTGTTCAAGATCGCGAAGGGCTATTACCTCTACGGCGACAAGTTCCGCTTCGAATCCGAGCCTGCCGGCATCGGCTTCGGCACGCCTGACAAGCCCGTCGGCAAGACCCACAAGGACGACTTCTTCGGCGAGGTGGAAACCCATCGCGGCGAATTGCGCATCCTGCTACCGGTGCAGGCGGGCGCGGACCTGAGCCGCTTCGATCTCATCGCCACCAGTCAGGGCTGCTGGGACGGCGGCATCTGCTATCCACCGACCACCCAGATCGCCGCGATCGATCTCAGCGCACCACCGCTAAAGGCCGCCACTGGCTTCCTCGACAAGCTGCGCAACGGTGAGCTGAGCTCCGCTTCGTCCTCATCGCCCTCCGCCGAGGCGGAGGGCGCTGGCGTTTCCGGTGACGAAAGCGGCGACATCGCCAGCCTGCTCGCCGGTGCCAGCGTGCCGCTGGTCCTGCTCAGCTTCTTCGGCTTCGGCCTGCTGCTGGCGTTCACGCCCTGCACCTTCCCGATGATCCCCATCCTCTCGGGCATCATCGTCGGCCAGGGCCACCGCGTGTCACACCTGCGCGCCTTCATGCTGTCACTGGCCTACGTGCTGGGCATGGCCATCACCTACGCGCTCGCCGGCGTCGCCGCCGGCCTCACCGGCACGATGCTGTCGGCCGCGCTGCAGAACGTGTGGGTGCTGGGCAGTTTCGCCTTTGTTTTCGTGCTGCTGTCGCTGTCGATGTTCGGCTTTTACGAGCTCCAACTGCCGTCTTCCCTGCAAAGCCGGCTGGCCAGCAGCAGCAGTCACAAGCAAGGCGGCAGCCTCGGTGGCGTGGCCATCATGGGCGTGCTGTCAGCACTCATCGTCGGCCCCTGTGTCGCCGCGCCACTGGCGGGCGCCCTGCTCTACATCGCCCAGACCGGCGATGCGGTGCTCGGCGGCTGGGCCTTGTTCGTGATGGCACTGGGCATGGGTGCGCCCTTGCTCGCCGTGGGCGTGGCCTCGCGCAGCCTGTTGCCCAAGGTCGGGCCGTGGATGGAGGGGGTCAAGAAGGCCTTCGGCGTGATGTTGCTGGCGGTCGCGCTGTGGATGCTGGACCCGGTGATCCCGGCGCTGGCGACCATGTTGGGCTGGGCGGCTCTGCTCGTGTTCTCGGCCATCTTCCTGCACGCGCTCGACCCGCTGCCGCCGCAGGCCAAGGGCTGGGCGCGCTTCTGGAAGGGCGTGGGTGTGGTGCTCCTGCTCAGTGGCGCCGCCATGCTCATCGGCGCGCTGGCCGGCTCGCGTGACCCGCTGCAGCCGCTGGCGGTGCTGCGCGCGCAGGCGAGCGTGGCCACGACGCTGCCCACATTCGACAAGGTCGGCTCCATCGCCGAGCTCGACGCACGGCTCCAGGCCACCGACCGCCCGGTGATGCTCGATTTCTACGCCGACTGGTGCGTGTCGTGCAAGGAAATGGAGCGCTTCACCTTCAGCGACCCTCGGGTCGCCGAGCGCATGGGGCGCATGCTGCTGCTCAAGGCCGACGTCACCGCCAACAGCGCCGAGCACAAGGCCTTGCTCCAGCGCTTCGGTCTGTTCGGCCCACCCGGCATCATCTTCTTCGACGCCGCCGGCGCCGAGCGCAAGGGCTTGCGCGTAGTGGGTTTCATGAAAGCCGAGCCCTTTGCCACGGTGCTCGAGCGCGCCCTTTAGGGCCGCTTTTTCACCTACAATCCCGCCTTTCCCCTTACGGTTCAAACCCTTCATGTTCTCCGGCATCGTCGCGGCCGTTGGTCGCATCGAACACATCGAGCCGCTCGCAGACGGCATCCGTCTGAGCGTGGACACCCCTGGCCTTGACCTCTCCGACGTCATCCTCGGCGACAGCATCGCCCACAGCGGCGTGTGCCTGACCGTGGTCGCCATCGACGGCCAGCAGCTCAAGTATGACGTCTCGCGCGAGACCCTGAACTGCACCGTCGGGCTGGACAAGGTCGGCACTGAAGTCAATCTCGAGAAGGCGCTGCGCCTGGCCGACCGCCTCGGCGGCCACCTCGTCACCGGTCATGTGGATGGGGTCGGCGAGGTGCTGAAGTTCGAGCCCGTGGGCGAGAGCCACGAACTGATCGTGCGCGCACCCGCGGCCATTGCCGGCTACATCGCAAAGAAGGGCTCGATCACGATCAACGGCGTCAGCCTGACGGTGAATGCCGTCACTGCGCGCGATTTCTCGATCAATCTCATCCCGCACACGGTGGCGATGACCAACCTCAAGCACCTGCGCCCGGGCAGCATGGTCAATCTCGAGATCGACCTCATCGCCCGCTACGTCGAGCGCATGCTCGCCTGGCGCAGTGAACAGGACGTCGCGCCCGCCTGAAGCCCCACCCTGCGTCACGAGCACGCCAAGCCAATAGAGGACACAGCATGAGCGCACTCGCGCCGATTACCGAGATCATCGCCGACATCAAGGCCGGCAAGATGGTCATCCTGGTGGACGAAGAGGACCGTGAGAACGAGGGCGACCTCGTCATGGCGGCCGAATTCGTCACCCCCGAGGCGATCAACTTCATGGCCCGCTTCGGCCGCGGCCTGATCTGCCTGACCCTCACCGACGAGCGCTGCCGCCAGCTCGGCCTGCAGCAGATGGTGCGCGACAACCGCACCCCGCACGGCACCGCGTTCACGGTGTCGATCGAGGCCGCCAGCGGTGTGACCACCGGCATCTCGGCCCACGACCGCGCGTGTACCGTGCTCGCTGCCGTCGCTCGCCATGCCAAGCCGGAAGACATCGTCACCCCCGGCCACATCTTCCCGCTCACCGCGCAAAAGGGCGGCGTGCTGATCCGCGCCGGCCACACCGAGGCTGGCTGCGACCTCGCCCAGCTCGCGGGCCTGGAGCCGGCCTCTGTGATCTGCGAGATCCTGAAGGACGACGGCACCATGGCGCGCCTGCCCGACCTCATCGAGTTCGCCCAGGAACACGCCCTCAAGATCGGCGCCATCCGCGACCTCATCGAGTACCGCGCCGCCACCGAGCACCTGGTGGAAAAGGTCAGCGAAAAGGACGTCGACACCGTGCACGGCCGCTTCTGCCTGTCGGCCTTCGAGGACAAGACCTCGGGCGACGTGCATTTCGCCCTCTCGCGCGGCGACATCGCCCCCGAGCGCGAAACCCTGGTGCGGGTGCATGAGCCGATCTCGGTGGTGGACTTCCTCGATCAGAGCAGCAAGCGCCACAGCTTCCCGGTCAACGATTCGCTCGCGGCCCTGGCCGCGGCCGAGGCCGGGGTGATCGTGCTGCTCTACCGCCCGATGTCGGGGCGCGAGCTGCTCGCCAGCCTCAATGGCACCCAGGACCGTCCGGCAAAATGGGACCCCCGCCTGTTCGGCGTCGGCGCGCAGATCCTGCGCGCGCTGAACGTAGGCAAGATGCGCTTGCTCGCGAGCCCGCGCAAGATTCCGAGCATGACCGGCTTCGGCCTGGAAATCACCGGCTTCGTCGACAAGAACTGATCGAATCAAAGAGAACAGCATGCAACGCACCCAACCTGAAAGCGCCCGCCAGGGCGCACGCCAAGACGGCATCGACGAGATCGACCCCAACCTGGCCGGCGCCGGCATCCGCGTCGGCATCGTCATGGCCCGCTTCAATCTCAATATCGGCGAAGGCCTGCTGTCGGCCTGCACTGACGAACTGCTGCAGCTGGGCGTGGCCCGCAGCGACATCCGCATCGTCACCGTGCCGGGCGCGCTGGAAATTCCGCTCGTACTGCAGACGATGGCAAACAGCGGCAAGTACGATGCGCTGGTGGCGCTGGGCGCGGTGATTCGCGGCGAGACCTACCACTTCGAGCTGGTCTCGAACGAGATGGGCGCCGGCGTCACCCGCATTGGCCTGGACACCGGCCTGCCGATCGCCAACGGCGTGCTCACCACCGAGGACGACGACCAGGCGATCGCGCGCATGCGCGAGAAAGGCAGCGACTGCGCACGCACGGTGGTGGAAATGAGCAATTTATTGAAGGTGGTGCGATGAGCGCTACGGATAAGCCCCGCCCGCAGCCCGAGCCCGAAGCCCAGGCCGGGGCTGAAGCCGCGCCCGGCGCAGCGACGCCGACGAACCCGACGAGCAAGATGGCGCGCCGCCGTGCGCGCGAACTGGCCATGCAGGGCGTCTATCAGTGGCTGCTGTCGGGCAACTCGATGAGCACGGTGCAGCGCCACCTCGAGGCCGAAAGCGCGAGTCTGGACAAGACCGACCGCGAGCTCTTCGTCAGCCTGCTGCACGGGGCGATCAGCAGCGCGGATGAGCTGCGCGATTGTTTCGAACCCCTGCTGTCGCGCCCGGTGGCCGAGCTGTCACCGGTCGAACACGCCATCCTGCTGCTGGGCACGCATGAGCTGCGGCACAACATCGACACCCCCTATCGCGTCGTCATCAACGAGGCCATCGAGCTCGCCAAGGGCTACGGCGGCACCGACGGGCACAAGTTCATCAACGGCGTGCTCGACAAGCTCGCTGCCCGCCTGCGCCCGGTCGAAGTCGACGCAGCGCGCGCGGCGCGCAGCTGAAGCGCGCGCTCAGTCCTGCCGCGGCGCGTGCGCAGTGCTGCGCACCAGGCGCAGCAGGACATATTCGGTCTGCACCCCCACGCCGGTTGCGCCATTGACGAAGGACACGCCCCAGGCGCCGAAACTGTGACGTTCGTCCTGCGTGCCCGACCAGTACTTGTGCACCGGCGCATCCGGAAACACCGCACGCAGCAGCGTGGGCGCACGGTAATCCCCTTCACAGGTGCCGGGCACGCCGTCCGCATCGGGCGCGCGGCGCACTCCCGAGCTGCAATACACCAGGCTCGTCAGTTCGTCACGCGTGGGCAGGCGCCAATCCCCGTAGCCGGCAAAAGCAAAGCCTTCGGCTGCCTCCAGCGCCCGGTGCCAGTTGATCAGTTTCGCCTCGCCGGCACAGCTCCCTGCCTGCCACACCTGGCCAAATGCGCAGCGCATCCACATCAGCCCGGTCGTGGTGTCGATCGCCGTACCGTCGTTGCGCATCTCGAAACGTGCGCTGGCGGCCTGTTCGCGGGGGTCTAGCGCCTCGAACACGGCGCGGTTCGCAGCCTCGAGCTCGGCTGCCGACAGCACAGGGGCCTGCGGCGGCGGTGGCGCTTCTGCGCTACAGGCAGCGAGAGCCGCCGTCGTCAGCAGCGGCAACAGGGTGCGACGAGAAAAACAGGACAGGGACAGCATCGATACTCCGTTGGCCGGGGTCGCAAGGACACCCGGCAGAGGGGTGGCGCAGGCCGCGCCAAGGTCGTGATCGTACGCGGATCGGGGCGCGCTGCGCATCACTTGCGGCGCGCGCGCATCAGCACGCGCTCGCCTGACTTCAGCTCGAGGCTGCCGTCGGCGCCGATGGCAAAGCCCGTCACCGCGCCCAGCGCGGCAAGAAAACGCTGCTCCCTGTCCATCAGCGCCGGCGCGCAAGCCATCCTTGTGGTGCTCAGCTGTGACAGGCGCAAGCCCTCGCCCGACAAGCTGAACGCACCGCTGTAGCGGTTGCAGGCGGCGATGCCGGCAATACGACCATCGCTGCCGAAAGCCAGCGTCATCTGCGGCAGGTCGGCGCCGCCTGCCCCCTCGCTGTCCACCACTTGCCACACCTCGCCCAGCAGCAGCTCCACCGGCTCGCCGCCGCAGCCGCGCAAGGTCTGACCCTGCCAGCTCACTTCGACCGCAGCCGGATGCGGCATGGCGCTCATGCTGTCCACACACAGGCGCTCGACCACGGTCGCCGACAGCTCGCCGTCCACGCTGTCAGCGCGATAGTGGCGCAGGCCGGCGCGCGCCTCAAGCAGTGGGCCGGGAGCCACGATGCGGGTGTCGCCGTCGTCGGTGAGCAGCACCAAGGCACGCGCGGTCACATCCAGGCGCCAGCCGGGCTCGTTGCCGACGGCGCGAAACTGCACCCTGTCCTCACTCAGCAGAGTGCATTCGGGCTGGCGTACGCCCTCGATCTCGAGCAGCGCCGCATTGCCTTTGGTCCACAGCAGCGTGCGCTCGTCATCCACCGCCACCCGCTTCACGCCCGAGGCCACCGGCTCCGGGCGCAAGGCCCAGCTGCGCCCGTCCACCGCGAGGCTGGCGCCATCACCGAGCTGGCGCAGCGTGGCCACCCGCGCGCCACAGCGGTAGCGCTCCTCGAGCAAGGTCGAGGTCGCCATCCGCGCCACCGCCGCCGCAAGGGCCGGCGCCGGCGCCGCCACGGACGGCTCTGCGGCGCGCTCGCCGAACAGGCTGCACGCGCTGAGCAGCAGGGCAGAAAGCACGCCCAGGGTCGCGTTGCGGGACAGACTCATTGCGCTTTCCTTATTGTCATGGTGGGGTTTCATCAAGCTGCTCATTGCCCGGCGGGGAGCGCTCCCTGGTGGCGCTTCCAAGCCCGCACGAAAGCCGTGATCAGGCAAGGGTGCACCTTACAACTCATTACCGCGCGCCCCGCCTGGAAGAGCGATTTTCTTCTATCGTCAGCCTGTGTCAAAGCAGCCTGGAGCGCGCGTCCGGACAAGACGTCACGGACACTTAGGCGCGCTTCCCGGTACGCGCAATAAAGGACGAAGATGATGAAGACCTCATGGCTGCTGATGCCCGCGCTCAGCCTCGGGCTCGCCTTGGGCGGCTGTGCCGTGGTGCCCGAGCGCGATTACGGCTACACCGATGATGAGCGCGACTATGTGCGCGAGACGGTGATCATGGCCCCGGCGTCGCATATCGAATATCGGGCTTACCCGCCAGCCGCAAACACCATCTGGATCGACGGCTACTGGAACCGCATTGGCAGGCAGCAAGTCTGGGTGCCGGGCTACTGGGCGCCGCCGCCCATGCACGCGCGACCTCCCCAGCGCTACTGGCGCGACGACGGCGGGCGTCGCATGGAGGCGCTGCGCGAGCGTGAAAGAGCGCTCGCGCACGAACGCAAACGCGAACACGCGCGCGAGAGGCGGGATCGGCGCTGGACTCAGCAAGGTGAGTTCCGCCAACGCGAGCCCATGCAAGAACGCCCGCAGCACGACAGCAAGGCCCGGGATGAAGCCCCCCGACGGTGGGAGGGTGAGCGCACACGAGGCGAAGCACGCGAGCAACTGACCCGCCCACAGGGCGAGCGCCGCCCACTGGCAGTGGGCGAGCGACCTCGATTCCGCGCCGAAGCGCGCGCAGTCGATCAGGCAGGAAGGCCGGAGCACTCGGAGCGAGCACAGCGGGAGCCGCGGGAGCCGCGCCGCGAACTGGAGCGCGGCGATGACTCAGGCCGGGAAATGCGTCCTCAACGCCGTTTCCTCCGCACCGAAAGAGAGTGAAACGCAACCTGTCGGGCACATTCCCAAGCCCGCAGGTTGATCCCATGTCGCATCGCAGCGAGAATCACGCCTTCAGCACCGGCACACCCGGTGTCAAACAGTGGCGTGCGCATCCTGCCCGCCCTCGATCACTCTCTCGGGCAAGACCATGAAGAAACTCACCTCATTGCTGATGCTGTCGCTCACCGCCGGCGTCCTGCTCAGTGGCTGCGGCAACAAGGACAGCGCACCGGCCGCGCAATCTGCAGCCGCGCCCGCCTTGCCGACCAAGATCGTCATCGGCCTGGACGACAACTTCCCGCCCATGGGTTTTCGCAACGAGAAGAACGAACTCGTCGGTTTCGACATCTCGATGGCACAGGAAGCCACCCGGCGCATGGGCATCGAGGCCGAATTCAAGCCCATCGACTGGAGCGCCAAGGAAGCCGAGCTCAACGGCAAGCGCGTCGACATGCTGTGGAACGGGCTGACCATCACCGAGGAGCGCAAGAAGAACATCGCCTTCACCAGCCCCTACATGGAAAACCACCAGATCATCGTCGTCCCCAGGAGCTCCACGATCAAGACCAAGGCCGAGCTCGCCACCAGGGTGATCGGCATCCAGGACGGCAGCAGCGCGATCGACGCCGTACAGCGTGACCCGATCGCAGCTTCGTTCAAGGAGCTGAAGAAGTTCGGCGACAACGTCACCGCGCTCATGGACCTGAGCACCGGCCGTCTCGATGCGGTGGTGCTCGATGAAGTCGTGGGCCGCTACTACACGGCGAAAAGGCCGGACGATTACGCCGTGCTGGAGGACAACTTCGGCACCGAGGAATACGGCGTCGGCCTGCGCAAGGACGACAGCGCGCTGCTTGCCGGGCTGCAAAAGGCCCTGGACGAGATGAAGGCTGACGGCAGCGCAGCGCGCATCTCCACCGAGTGGTTCGGCAAGGACATCATCAAGTAAGTCCCGACTGACCCGTCTCTCCTCTCACGCCACTCCGCCGCCTCGGCAACACACCTCAGGGCGGCGGACGGACAGGTCACATGGACTACATCCTCAGCATCATCGGCCCGCTTGCCGAAGGCTCGCTGGTCACCCTCAAGCTGTTCTTCATCACCCTGAGTCTGGCGCTGCCGCTCGGCCTTGCGCTTGCGCTCATACGCATCTCCAACAATCGTGCCGCCAGCACTGCAGTGAATGGCTATATCTGGCTGATGCGCGGCACGCCACTGATGCTGCAACTGCTGTTCGTCTATTACGCCCTGCCCTTCCTGCCCGTGGTCGGCGTTCGTCTGCCCGACTTTCCGGCGGCGATCCTCGCGTTCACGCTCAACTACGCTGCCTATTTCGCCGAGATCTTCCGCGCCGGCATCCAGTCCATCGACCGTGGCCAGTACGAGGGCGCACGCGTGCTGGGCTTCTCCTACGGCCAGACCATGCGCCGCATCGTGCTGCCGCAGGTGGTCAAGCGCATCCTGCCGCCGATGAGCAACGAGACCATCACCCTGGTCAAGGACACCTCGCTGATCTACGTGCTCGCCCTCAACGACTTGCTGCGCGCCGCGCGTGGCATCGTGCAGCGCGACTTCACGATCACGCCCTTCGTTGTTGCCGCAGCCTTCTACCTGTTCATGACCCTGGTGCTGACCTGGTTCTTCCAGCGCCTGGAGAAACGCCATGCCGTCTATGACTGAAGCCGCAGCGCTGACGAGTCCGATGATCGTTGCCGAAGACGTGCGCAAGCGCTTCGGCAGCAATGAGGTGCTCAAGGGCGTGTCGCTGCGCATGGCCAAGGGCGAGGTGATCGCGGTGATCGGCCCCTCCGGCTCGGGCAAGAGCACCTTTTTGCGCTGCCTGAACCACCTGGAGACCATCGACTCCGGACGCATCGACATCGAGGGCGATACCCTGGTTGCGAACGACGCCCAGGGGCAGGCGCGCTACGTCACCGACGCCGAAGTGCGCCGTATCTGTGCGCGCATGGGCATGGTGTTCCAGCACTTCAACCTGTTCCCGCACCTCACCGTGCTGGAGAACATCCTCGCCGCCCCGCTCACGGTGAAAGGCATGAAGCGCAACGAAATCCTGCCCAAGGCGGAGGAGTTGCTGCGCAAGGTGGGCCTGCTCGACAAGCGCGACGCCTACCCTTCGCGCCTGTCCGGCGGGCAGAAGCAGCGCGTGGCGATCGCGCGCGCGCTGGCGATGGAGCCCGACATCATGCTGTTCGATGAGCCGACCTCGGCGCTCGACCCGGAGCTCACCGGTGAAGTGTTGCGCACTATTCGCCAGCTTGCCGATGAGCACATGACCATGCTGGTGGTCACGCACGAGATGGGCTTCGCGCGTGAAGTGGCCACGCGTGTCGCCTTCATGGACGGCGGCGAGCTGATCGAGTCGCGCCCGGCAGCGGCCTTCTTCGCCCAGCCCGAGCATCCGCGCACGCGCGCTTTCCTGGAAAGCATGCTCTAGGCGCAGGCAGCCCTGACAACAAAAAACCCGCCAGCGGCGGGTTTTTTGTTGTCAGCGACAGGCACAGGCCGATGGTTCAGCCGCGCGAGCCACGGTCCGAGCGTCCACCTTGACCGCCGTTACGCGCCGAATGACCGTCACGATTGAAGCCGCCGGCGTTGCGACGCGTGTCGCCACCCGGACGACCAAAGCTGTTGCCACCGCCATTGCCGAAACGACGACCGGCATTGCCTGCCGGACGCGGGCCGGCGGGCTTGCGCGGCGACGGCTCCATGCCCGCAATGGTGTGCACTTCGAGGCGATCACCGGTGAAGCGCTCGATCGCACGGATGAGACCGGTTTCACGCGGACCCGAGAGCGTGATCGCGATGCCGTCACGACCGGCACGACCGGTACGGCCGATGCGGTGCACATAGTCTTCGGCCTGACGCGGCGGGTCGAAGTTGATGACGTGGCTGATGCCGGCAACGTCAATGCCGCGCGCGGCGACGTCGGTCGCCACCAGCACGCCAATGCGGCCCTGGCGCAGGCGGTCGAGCGTGCGGTTGCGCTGCGTCTGGTGCATGTCGCCATGCAGGGCAGCAGCGGAGATGCCCTTTTCCTGCAGCGACAACGACAGCTCATCGGCGCTGCGCTTGGTGGCGGTAAACACCAGGGTCTGGTTGAGCCCCTCGCCCGCAAGGAGGGCTTCGAGGAGGCGGTTCTTGTGACCCAGGTCGTCGGCAAACATCAGGCGCTGCTCGATCTGGCCGCGGTCTTCCTGCGCGACTTCGATCTCGATGCGCTGCGGGTTGCGCGTCATGCGGTTAGCCATGCTGCCGACCACGCCATCGAGCGTGGCGGAGAACAACAGGGTCTGGCGCTTGGCCGGGGTGGCGGCGACGATGGCGTCGATGTCTTCGGCAAAACCCATGTCCAGCATGCGGTCAGCTTCGTCGAGGATCAGCACTTCGACGTCCGAGAGCTTGATCTTGCGCCGATTCAGGTGGTCGAGCAGGCGACCGGGGGTGGCGACGACGACGTCGCACTGGCGCTGCAGCTGCTTGATCTGGGCGAACATCGGTGCACCGCCGACGAGGCAGGCGGTGTTGAGCCAGCGCAAGGCCTTGCCGTAAGTCTGCACCGCCTTCTCGACCTGCTGGGCGAGCTCGCGCGTCGGGGTCAGCACCAGAATGCGCGGACCACTGCCCTGGGTCGGGCGGCGATCGATGATGCGGTTGAGCGCGGGCAGGGTGAAGGCCGCGGTCTTGCCGCTGCCGGTATGGCTGGACACGAGCAGGTCGTGGCCGGCGATGGCTGCGGGAATGGCCTGGACCTGCACCGGGGTGGGGGTGGTGTAGCCAGTCTGTTCGACGGCCTTGAGAAGGTCTGCGGCGAGGCCGAGATTTTCGAAAGTCATGTGTTTCTTCCTGTGTCTTGCGTGCCAGCCTCGCTCATGGCGAGGGCCGGACGAATTCTGGCCCTGTTACAAGGCCTCAATGGCATCGCGCCGCACCGGAGCAGCCAGAGCTGCAACGGAAACGGGATCGCAAGGGCGACAAACGCGCGATGGGCGTGGCTGGTCTTCTTGGCCTGATCAAACCTAGGCCGCAAGGACCGCGCATCGGCACCAACCGGTTGTCACGATGCCAGACGATCGGAAGAACGAATGGGGTTCGGCGGGAGGTCGGGGGCGATGGGGCTGTGGTTACAGTCCCTCGGGCCGGGTCGGCGGGCATCCTTGTCCGCGCCAGATACCACTATGGCCCTGCTGCTGCATTGCACAACGAGGCGAAGTATATCGACTTTCCACGCTCATGTGCTCGATTCTTGAGAAAAACACTTGATCAAAATGAAAAAGCGAGTGCGCACTTTGAATGCGGACTCGCTTTTTCGGGGACGCGCCCCGCGCATACAGACGAGCTTACTTGTTGACGGCGGCCTTGAGCGTGGCACCCGCAGTGAACTTCGGCACGCTGGAAGCAGCAATCTCGATGGCGGCACCAGTCTGCGGGTTGCGACCGGTACGGGCGGCGCGCTCGGACACTTCGAACGAACCGAAGCCGGTGAACGCAACCTTTTCGCCCTTGCCGAGTTGTTCGGCGATGATGTCGAGCACGGCGGACAGCGCGCGGTCGGCCTGCGCGCGGGAGACATCCAGACGGTCGGCCAGTGCTTCGACGAATTCACCTTTATTCATGCTTTTCCTCGATTGGTGTGGGTGGAGGTTTCAGAAAGCTCTTTCTACGCCAACGATTCTAGCACTGTCGCCGCATGTGGAGCATTTCGCAAGGTGTGCATGTGAGCGCGGCCGTGACGCGCTGCGCGGCCTCTGATTCAAGCCCCTCTCTTCCGCGCTATCCTTGCGTTTTGACAGCATCAAGGCCTGGAGGGCACCATGCAGCAGCACACACAGGCCGGCGACGAATTGCTCATCCGCATCAACGCCGAGCAGCAAGGCGGGCGTGTGGCCTCGACCACCGTCGCCCTGCCGCCAGCTGTCACCCCTGCCGCGCTTGTCATCGGGCTGGAAGCTGACGCAGCGGTAGCACGTGTGAGCCAGCTCGGCACCCACAGTCCGCACGCGCATGCTCAAGCCCTGAGCATGGCCTGTGCCGCTGCCCTCGGACTTCCGCCAGCCGATCCTGGTAGCCAGCTGGCCACTGAGCGCGCGCTCGCCGCCGAGGCCGTCGACGCCCACCTGCACAGGCTGCTGATCGACTGGCCCCTGAGCCTGGACATGGACGCGCGCCACAATCGCTACGCCGAATTTCGCCGCCGCCTGCACGCGAAGATCGATCCTGCCGCGTACTTCGAACTGGGCGGTGACGTTCTGGATCTGGTTGCACGCGAGATGCTGGCAGGCTTCTTCAACCGCATCCGTCTGCCACACAACCTCGCTGAATTCGTTGATTGTGCCGACACCGGTGGCATTCTCGGCGCCGTGCTGAGCGAGTTGATCAGCCTCGGCCCATCGCAGCCACAAGGACAGCGCGCAGTCCCCCTCCTCGGCACCTTGAGTGCCGCGGCGTGGTCGGCCGCCGTGGGCAACTGGCCCAGCGCGGAGTTCCTGGCCCGCCCCCTGTTCGCCAACGAGCCGGCGGAAACCGGTCCGCTCGCACGCCATGCGGCCTCGCCGCTGGTGCGCCTGCTGCTCGACCGTGGTCACCGCCTGTCGGCGCGGCTGTTTTGCAAGGCGATCGACCTTGCCGATTGCGCCAGCCGCATGCGCTACCCCTTTACTGACGACGTGCCGCCGCTGATCGACGCCGTGCAGGTGGTGGCGGGCGTGGGCCTTGCGCGCGTGATCACCGCGCGTGGCGTGCTGCTGTGCTGGGTGCGCATGGAAGCGGAGCTGATCGCCGACTGCGTCGTCATCCCGGCCAGCGCCTGGAACTTTCACCCCCAGGGCGCGTTTTGCAGCGAAGCCTGCAGCGCAGAGGTCGAAACCCAGACCGCAGCGCTGCGCCGCCTGAACCTGCTGGCGCTCGCGCTCGACCCTTCGCTGCCCTGTGAAATCGTACTGACTGAGGCCAGCGTGCCGCTCACGACATCAGGCGCCGATACGCGCCGCCAAAATAAAGCAGCGGCGCGCGCTCCGCGTAATCGAAGCTGAGCACCTCACTGATGAAGACGAGGTGGTCACCGCCCTCATGGCGCACGCTGTTGCGGCACACGAAGCGGGCGCAGCAGCCCCTGAGCAGCGGCACACCGCCCACCCCCTCATCGATCTCCAGCCCCGCGAAGCGGGCGCCCGCCCGGCTCGCAAAGCGCTGCGAGAGCTCGGTCTGATCTTCGGCCAGGACGTTGATCGCGTAATATTCGCAGCCTTCGAACAAGTCCCTGCTGGGCAGCTCTTTCGCCAGGCTCCAGACGATCAGGGGCGGGTCGAGCGATACCGAATTGAAGGAATTCACCGTCAGGCCGATGGGCGCACCCGCAGGCGTACGCGTGCTCACCACGGTGATGCCGGTAGCGAACATGCCAAGGGCGTTGCGGAAACGACGGGAAAAATCCTCGCCGGGAATAACGTTCTGGGTCATGAGCGAAGCACGCGGTGCGATCCACGCCTGATGGGATGCGAGAGAAGCGCGGGATTATGGCCGGCCAGGACCCACACGTCGAGGGCAAGCGCTTTGATTCAGGCTAGAAAGCAGAGGAAAAACCGTGACATGAGTGATTTCGCCGAACGCCTGATCCACTGGCAGCAGCAGCACGGGCGCCATGCGCTGCCGTGGCAGGACACGCAGGACCCGTACCGCATCTGGCTGTCGGAGATCATGCTGCAACAGACTCAGGTCGACACCGTCATCCCCTACTACGCACGCTTTCTCGAGCGCTTCCCCGACCTTGCCAGCCTCGCCGGCGCCGCAGTGGATGAGGTGATGACGCACTGGAGCGGGCTGGGCTACTACGCCCGCGCACGCAACCTGCACCGTGCCGCGCAGGCGATTGTCGAATCCCATGGTGGCCACTTCCCGCGCACGGCCGCAGAGATCGCCACCCTGCCCGGCATCGGCCGCTCGACCGCTGCCGCGATCGCCGCCTTCGCCTTTGGCGAGCGCGCTGCCATCCTCGACGGCAACGTCAAGCGCGTGTTGACGCGCCTCTTTGGCGTGGAAGGTTTTCCGGGCGAAAAGCGCGTCGAGACCCAGCTCTGGGCGCTGGCAGAATCGCTGCTGCCCACGCGCGAGCTCGGCCGCTACACCCAGGCGCAGATGGACCTCGGCGCCACCCTGTGCACCCGCAGCAAACCCGCCTGCATGCGCTGCCCCTTTGCCGACGATTGTGTCGCACGCCGCGACGGACGCGTGGGTGAGCTGCCCACTCCGCGCCCGAAGAAGACCGTGCCGCGGCGCAGCGCGCGCTACGCCATCATCATCCACGAGCACGCGGTCTTGCTCGAACGCCGCCCCCCCGCCGGAATCTGGGGCGGGCTGCTGACACCGCCCGAAATCCCGGCGACTGCGCCCGACGGCGGGGTGTGGGCGCAGCAACACCTGGGCCTCGCTTGCGCCCCAGCACGCGCCCTGGCCAGCCTGACCCACACTTTCACCCACTTCGTGCTCGAGCTGCAGCCGGTACTACTGCACGCCAGCACACCCACCTGCACGCTGATCGCGGACGACGGCGCGCTACGCTGGCATGCGCTCGCAGACCTTGCAGATGCCGCGCTGCCTGCACCGATGCGAAAGATCCTCGACGCCCTGGCCGCGCCCGACTTGTTTGACGGCGCCCACGCCATCAACACAGGCTAATAAGTCGTCCTGGTGCTGCGGTCGCGTTCAGGCCAGCCGGGGCAGCAGTCCATGCTCGCGCAGAAACGCCTGCAGCACCTCCAGCCGACTCAGCACATCGTCCAGCTCGAGCAGGCTCTGCTTGGCGGGAAGCGGAATCGGCAACAGTTCGGCATAGCGCGCGCCCACCCAGGCCGCATCCTCGAAGCGATGCGGCGGTGGCAGGCGCTCACCCAGTTCGGTGACGATGGACTGCAGCAAGGGCAGCAGATCGGACTGGGCCTCGGGCACCGGCTGCAGCGCAGGCTCTTCAAGCCAGCGCACTTCGGCGACGAGCAGTCCGTCGCGTTCGACTTCGTGGTCGAGCACGCGAAAGCGCCGCCCACCACGGGTGAGCAAAGTGAGCAGCCCGGCCTGCTCCATGTCCCAGTGCTCGATGCACGCCTCGGTGCCGACCGCGTGCGGCACTGCGGTCTCGCCCACCTCCTCGCCAGCGGCGATGAGGCATACGCCGAACGCCGAGTCCTCACGCATGCAGCGCGTCACCATGTCCATGTAGCGTGGCTCGAACACGCGCAGCGGCAACACACCCTCGGGAAACAACACGGTCTTGAGCGGAAACAGCGGCAGCCGCTGCACCGCATCTGATGCATCACTCATGGGCTCAAGCTCCTTCTTGCGGCAAATCCTCTCCCCAGCGTGCCATCAAGGTATGTGCCACGCCAAGCTGGTCAAGAATACGCGCCACCACAAAATCGACCAGGTCCTGCACCGTCTGCGGGTGATGGTAGAAGCCCGGGTTGGGCGGCAGGATGCACACGCCCAGGCGCGCCAGCTTGAGCATGTTCTCGAGGTGAATCGCCGAATAGGGCGCCTCGCGCGGCACCAGCACCAGCTTGCGCGCCTCCTTGATGACGACATCGGCCGCGCGCTCGATGAGATTCTGGCTCAGGCCACCGGCGATCGCCGCCAGGGTGGCCATGGTGCACGGACACACCACCATGGCGTCGGGCGGATTGGAACCGGAAGCCGGCGGGGCAAACCACTCCTCGCGCCCGAACACACGCAGCTGGCCAGGCGCCGCGCCAAAGCGCAGGGAGAGCTCGGCTTCGACCTCGGCCGGGCGCGCCGGGAGAGCCCAGTCCATCTCCTGGCGCGCGACGATCTGCGCCACCTGCGAATACAGCAACCACACGCGGTGGCCGGCCTGCAGCAGGCACTCCACCAGGCGCACCCCGTAGGGCAGGCCGGAGGCACCGGTAAAGGCGACGGTGATCGTACGCGGCGAGGAGCTCATCGACATCTCTTGGTGCATGGGCCGGCCAGCCGTGCCTGGCGTGGCCGGGTCGCGCCTCAGCGCAGGTAGTCCGTGATCAATTCCCAGCGCCCGTCGCGGATCTGCGCAAGACGGCCATGGCGGTTGCCGAGGTGGTCCTCAGCGCTGAAGCGGTAAGCCGGGCTGCCGAAATAATCACGGCTGAATTCAAGGTTTTCGAGAGTGCGCGCGAACACGGTGGGCGTCAACTCGCGCCCGCTGGCATCGGCGGTGCGCACGAACATGTCGGCCAGGGTGTAACCCATCACGCTCCACACATTGGGCTCAGCGCCGAAACGTGCGCGATAGCGCTCGATCCAGGCGCCGAGCTGGGCGTTGGCGCCTGCGGCGTAGGGATGGGGCAGGACGCTGACGCCGTACAAGCCCTCGACTGCCTCGCCCCCCAGCTCATGCGTCTGCGCCGAGTAGCCCGAAGCCGTCACCAGCATATCCACCTTCCAGCCGATGCGGCGCGCCTCGGTCATGGCGGCGACGGTTTCTCGCACCACGGTGGCGAGCACGACGAGATCGCACTCGGCCGCACGCAGGCGCGCGACCTGGCTCGACAGATCGGTCGCGCCGCGCTTGTAGCCGGTGCGCTCGACGAGCTTGCGCTCGAGCTTGCCCAGGCCCGCCTCCACGCCCTTCATGACTTCCAGGCCGTAGTCGTCGTCCTGGTAGAGCAGGCAGGTGCGTTGATAGTTGCCGCGCTCGACCATGTGCCGGGTGGCCGCCTCCATGTAGTCCTGATAAGGCGCGAAATTCTGGAACTTCAAGGGGTGCAGGGGCGCGTAGGTCGCCTCATGCGGCGAGAACGGGAACAGGTGCAGACGCCCGGCATCGAGCACCACCGGCATTGTCGCCATCACCACCGGCGTGCCCATGGTGGCGATGAAGGCAAAGGCCTGGTCGCGCTGCACCAGCTTGCGCGCCGCCAGCACGCCGCGCTTGGGATCATATGCGGCGTCCTCCACCACCAGACGCAGTTGGCGACCATGAACGCCGCCCGCGGCATTGGCCTCGTCAAAGCGCATCAGCATGCCGTCGCGCACCGGTATGCCCAGCATGGCGATCGGGCCGGACAAATCGGAAATGTGGCCGACGACGATCTCGCTGGCGCTGACGCCGGCAACATCAGCGGCATGGAGGGCATGACTCGCCACACTGGCGCACAGGGCGAGGGCAAGAAGAGAGATTGTTTTCATCGGCAGGAAGGTCCACAACGAGTTCGGAAACGCGCGCGCATCAGGAGCGACAGGGAAGGACCGGAAGCGCGTCGCAGGGCACAAATTCTCTAATAATTCATAATTACAGACAAGACTGCTGATGAGACCAGGCCTTCAAGCTCAGGGCGCACGCGCCAGGCCCTGTGGTCTGAGCAGGATCACCGCCACGATCACTGCACCAAACAGCACCAGCTCCAGGCCGGCAGCACGGGCCCAGTCTCCGGGCAAGGTGTCGCGCAGCACCGCAATGGCCTGCGGCATCGCCACCACCACCAGGGCACCCCAGGCGGCACCCGCGAGCTGACGCGCGCCGCCGATGAAGGCCAGCATCAGCAGCTCGAAGGAAAACACCAGCCCGAACTGCTCCGGGCTGATGAAACCTATCCAGTGCGCGTACAGCCCACCCGCCAGGCCCGACAGACTGCCGCCAACGACGAAGGCCCGCAGCTTGGCCGCCGCGGGCGCAATGCCACAGGCGGCGGCGGCGGCTTCGTCCTCGCGCACCGCCTGCCATGCACGCCCGATGCGCGAGCGCAGCAGGCGCGCGCACAAGCCAAAGGCCACCAGCACGGCGGCGAGGCTGACGCCGGCCTGCGCCAGCGGCGTGTCGGCGCGCCAGCCGCCGAGCGCGAACGCCGGCACCAGCATGCCCGCCGCACCCTGCGTCAGCGACTCCCAGCGCACCAGGCCTTCTTCCACGATCAAGGCAAAGGCCAGCGTGCTCATGCCGAAGTACAGCCCGCCCAGGCGCCCGGCGGGCAAGCTCGCGAGCGCGCCACCCAGCGCACCCACGGCGGCGGCCAGCGGCAGCGCGGCCAGCGCCGGCACACCCGCGTGCACCAGCAAGGCCTGAGCGTACGCTCCCAGCGCGACAAAAGCGCCCTGCCCGAGCACGATCTGGCCCGCCTGGCCGACGATGATGATCACCCCCAGTCCGGCAATCGTATAGGTCGCAACCAGGGTCGCCTGCCCCAAGGCAAACTCCGCGCCCAGCCAGGCGAGCGCCGCCATCAGCAGCACGCCCCAGGTGGCCAGCGCGCGCCCATGGCGTCGCCAGTGGCCAGCATTCCCAGCCCGCGCAACGGGAACGCGCGTCGACTCGGTGCGGGACGACACCCGGCCTGGGTCCGTCATCGCCCACCGCCACCCAGCCGCCCGCCGCCCAGCCCCTGCGGGAACAGCAACAGCGCCGCCATCAGCAGCACATAGGGCACGACGTCCTTCGCCCCTTCGGGCAACAGCAAGCCTGCCATCGCCTCCACCACGCCGATGAAGATGCCACCGGCGAGCGCCCCCGGCAGGCTGCTCAAGCCGCCCAGCACCGCCGCGGGAAAGGCCTTGAGCGCGATGAAGCCCATGTTGAGATGGACGAAGGTGATGGGCGCGAGCAGCAAGCCCGCCACTGCGGCGAGGCCTGCGCCCAGCGCCCAGGCCAGGGTGTGCATGCGCGCCACCGGCACCCCCATGAGCGCAGCCATGCGCGCATCTTCCGCACACGCACGCAAGGCCAGACCCGCGCGGCTGAAGTGAAAGAAGGCCGCCAGCAAGAGCATCAGCACCACGGTGGCGCACACCACCCACAGATGACTGGCAGCCACAACGAGTGCCCCCAGCGCAACGGTGTCGGTGGCGAACGGCAGGCGATACATGTCCTGCGCCGCAGCCGGCACCGAGGCCACGCCACCACGCAACATCATGCCCAGGCCGAAGGTGAGGAGGACTGCGACCAGATGGGGCTGACCGAGCGCACGCCTCAGCACGACCCGCTCCAGTCCTGCGCCGAGCAAGGCCACGGCGAGCACCGCGCCCAGCACGGCGAAGGCCAGCGGCCAGCCCGCAGCCAGGTGCAGGGCGAGCCCGGCAAAGCCGCCCACCATCAGCAGGTCGCCCTGCATGAAGCTGACGGTGGCGGTGGCCTTGTAGATGAGCACGAAGGACAGCGCCACCAGCCCATACACGCAACCGATGGCGATGCCGCTGGACAGGACCTGGAGGAGGGAAAGCATGGGGCCGAAGTAGCGTTGAGCGGAATGGTTCAGGCCGCCGTCAGCGCGGGGCTCAAGGGCATGGCGCAGACGGCGCGCAGAAAGCGACTTTAACACCGCGCCCGGGGCACACCGCACGCTGGGCGCAATGCTATTCTCCCGCCCCATGTACGGTATCGAATCCATCCTCTATGGCGTCGGCCTCGCCGGTGTCGCCGCCCAGGCTGCGGCGGGCGTGCTCGACGCCGGGCGCAAACCCTTCGACCTCTTCGGCATCGTGGTGGTGGCGCTCGCAGCTTCGCTCGGCGGCGGCTCGCTGCGTGATCTCTTGCTCGACCGTCCGGTGTTCTGGATTGCCGACCAGAGCTATCTGATCGGCGCCATGGCCGCCGGACTGGCGACCTTTGCGCTGGTGCGCTACGTGCGCCTGCCCGCGCGCCTGTTCCTGCTGCCCGATGCAATCGGGCTGGCGCTGTTTACCGTTTCCGGCACCCAGGCGGCACTGGCCATGGATGCGCCCTGGCTGGTGGCGAGCCTGATGGGCGTGATCACCGGCGTGTGCGGCGGCATCGTGCGCGACGTGCTGTGCAACGAAGTACCGCTGGTGTTCAACGGCGAATTCTACGCCACCGCCTCCTGGCTGGGCGCACTGCTGCTGCTGGGCCTGATGGCGTACGACGTCAGCCCGGGCTGGGCGGCGCTGGCGGGCGGGACGCTGACGCTGGTATTGAGGCTGGCCGCCATCCGCTTTCGCTGGCGGCTACCGGTGTTTCGCGCCCGCGCCTGAGGCGGGCGTCCGTGCCCCGCCTCGGCGCTGCATGTCCTCAGCCGAGAAAGCTGTCGCTCAGCCGAGAAAGCTGTCGTACACCCCCTGGCGCCACAACACGATCGCGATCGCCACCACGATCAGCAGGAACATCCAGGTGCCCCAGGGCGTCTGCTTTTCGGCGTAGGGGTCGGACAGCGAACGCCTGGCGCCGGCGGGCAGCGTGGCAAGCCCGGTCAGTGCGGCGCCAAACGGGATGTTGATGCGCGCACGCGTGTTGACCGCCCAACCATTGGCGTCGAGCAGAGGCCCCAGATTACGGTTGCGCAACTTGAGCCAGGCCAGCAGCATCGACGGCCCGGAAATCAGCAGCACGACCCCGGCGATGACCACCGGCATCTGCCACGCAGGCAGGGACAGGAAGCCGGTGACCACAGCCGCCAACGCCGTGCCCAAGGCCCCCAGCGCGAGACCGATGGCAGCGAAGATGCCGGCGAACTTGGCAATGTCGAAGGCCTGCGCTGCGGGCGTGGCCGCGGGTGCTTCGAGCTTGGCGCCGGCGTCGGCAACCCCCGCTGCAGCCCTGTCCTCGACCGCCTTGTCGCGCGAAGCGGCGAACTTCTGCAACTGCTTGCCAATCATGCTGCCAATGCGCTTGTAGGGTGACCAGAAGGCCTGGCGCACGCTGATCGGCGCCTCCACCACCTTGACCACGCTGGCGTTCCAGTCCCTGCCCTGGCGGTCGTAGAAGACGCCGTTGCGGCCCGGCACCATCATCTCGTCGGCATCGCCAGCGGTCATCGCGGCGACGATCGTCATCGCCGCCTCGCCCTCACGCACACAGTCGCAGTACACCAGATAGGCGCCCGACAAGGGTGCAAGCGCCGCATGGCGGCCCATGTCGAACACACGCAGACTCAACTCACAACTGCGCTGATCAAGATAGAGCGTACCGGCCTGGAAGATGGCCTTGTCCGCCCCCTTGTAAAAATCGCTGAGGGTGACGAAGTTGCGCAGCAAGGTGACGAAGTCGCGGTTGTAGCGCACCAGGCGCTCGAGCGCGTCGACCTGTGCCGCGGCCGTCTCGGCAGCGAGATCCTGTTCAATCAAGCTCGTCAGTTCAGCCTGAGCCGTGCCCGCAAGCAGGGCGCTCAGCTCATCCACCGGCAGCGCCGCAAGGGGCGTCGCGGGCTTGCGCGCCAGCCAGCTGCGATAGGCGTCGAAGCGCGCCGCGATATCCTGCCATTGCGCATGTGACAGATCTTCGTGGGCCCCCAGGATGGGTTTCACCACCTCATCACGCAGTGCCGCGATGCGCGCCTCCCAGGCGGGATTGAGCCCCGCGCTCAAGGGCAGGGCGCGGCCGGCAGCGACCTGGGCCAGGGGCAGCGCAAGCACGCCCTCGCTATCGGCCCCAAGCGCCTCGAGGGCGAAGCCGGCATAGGTCGTATCCAGCGGATTGAGTGCCAGCGCGGCACGCTCGTCGAAGGCGGCAAGACGACAGCGGGTGAAGTAGTCCTCGACCTTGGCGCGCACGCCATCGAAAACTGCAGCGGCCGCGGCCGTCGCATCACCGAGCGGCAACACGGTATCCGGGTCGCGCGTGGCCTGCGCGTGCCAGTCCACCACCATCTGCGCTGCCGCGAAAAAGGCCGACACCTTGTCCTGATCGATGCCTGGCTTGCCGCTGCGGTCCTCAAGCGCGCCGAAGTGCTCGATGATCAGTCCTATCGTCTGCACCAGTCCGGCGTCGGTGGCGAGTTCGGCCGGCACGATGCCGTCACCGTTGTAATGCTCGGGTGCAAACAGAAGGGAGGGATCGGCAAAATCGGCGACCGCGACCGCATCCGACTCCGGCTTGTTGATATAGGCCAGCACCTTGCGCGCGGTCGCCGCCAGCTTCGCACCCTCGGGATGCTCGCTTGCGATGGCGTCCAGCGGCAAGCCATCCACGCCGCGAAACAGCACGTCCGGCGTTTTCAGCACCGTGCACACCCAGTTGGCCGCCGCGATCACTTCCGGCGCGCGGATGCGACCATCGCCGTCGCTATCGATCATCTGCAGCGTGCGCGTGTCGAACTCCAGCCCGGAGGTCGGACACGCCAGCACCGACCACAGCTTCTGGTCGAGTTCACCGAGATGACGCAGATCGTCCGCGTTCTCGATCAAGACCTGATCAAAGCCTCCGGAGCGGAAAAATCGCCACTGGTAGCCTTTCTTCTTTTGCTCACTCATCCGACACCCCCTGTTGTGCCGCCGCAGCGACCTGCATGAACGCCTCCGTGCTGCACGGCCAGCGCAGGCCCAAGGCTCAGGGCACGCAATGGCCGCAGTGTTCAGCCATACGCACCCACAAACGGATTGCTCTCGCGCTCCTCGCCAAAGGTCGAGGTGGGGCCGTGCCCGGGAATGAAGGTGATGTCATCGCCCAGCGGAAACAGCTTTTCGCGAATCGAGCGGATCAGGGTCGGATGATCACCGCGCGGAAAATCGGTGCGGCCGATCGAACCGGCAAACAGCACGTCACCGACGATGGCCAGGCGGGCGCCCTCATGTACGAAGACGACATGGCCAGGCGTATGCCCCGGCGCGTGAATGACCTTGAGGCGCTGCTCGCCCACGGTCACGGTATCGCCATCATGCAGCCAGCGATCGGGCTCGAAGCTCTCGACCTCCGCAAAGCCGAACATCTTGCTTTGTTGCGCCATGCTCTCGATCCAGAAGCGGTCCTCCTCCTGCGGCCCTTCGATCGGCACGCCCAGTGTGCGCGCCAGTTTGGCAGTGCCCCCGGCATGGTCGATATGGCCGTGCGTGATGAGGATCTTTTCCACCGTGACGCCGAGCTTGGCGACCGCAGCGAGGATGCGGTCGATGTCACCGCCCGGGTCGACCACGGCGGCCTTCTTCGTGCGCTCGCACCAGAGGATGCTGCAGTTTTGCTGAAAGGGCGTGACCGGAACGATGCTGGCCTGGATCATGGGTGAGGCTCCTGAAAGCTTGATGGCGGCCACCAGTTTAACTTCAAGCGCGCGCTCAACGAAAAACCCGCCCGTGTGCACTCGGCACGAGGGGCGGGTCCGGGGCGGCAGCTGGAACGCTCAGTCGCGTCGCAGTGCGCAGGTGATCAGATCACGCCCTGCGCCAGCATGGCGTCGGCCACCTTGACGAAGCCGGCAACGTTGGCGCCGTCGGCATAGCTGAACGAGCCGTCTTCGCGCTCGCCATACTTGAGGCAGGCGGCGTGGATGCCGAGCATGATCTCTTTCAGGCGGCCGTCAACTTCTTCGCGCGTCCATGAGATGCGCATCGCGTTCTGGCTCATCTCCAGGCCGGAGGTGGCCACGCCGCCGGCGTTGGAAGCCTTGCCCGGCGCGTAGAGCACGCCGTTGAGCTCGAAAATCTTCACCGCCTCGACCGTGCTCGGCATGTTCGCGCCTTCGGCCACGGCCACCACGCCGTTCTTGACCAGGGTGGCAGCGTCATTGGCGTCCACCTCGTTCTGGGTCGCGCACGGCAGGGCGACTTCGACCGGCACATGCCAGGGCCGAACATTGGGCTCGAAGCGTGCGCCGACGCGCTCGGCGTACTCCGCGACACGGCCGTAGTGGTGGTTCTTGATCTCCATCAGCACCGCCAGCTTCTCGGTGGTGAAGCCGTCTTCATCGATCACGGTGCCGCTCGAGTCCGAGCAGGTGATGGGCTTGGCGCCGAGTTCGAGCAGCTTCTCGATGGCGTACTGGGCAACGTTGCCCGAGCCGGACACGGACACGCGCATGCCCTTGATGTCGCGACCGGCGTGCTCGAGCATGGCGTTGGCGAAATAGACCGTACCGTAGCCGGTCGATTCCGGGCGAATCAGCGAACCGCCAAAAGGCAGGCCCTTGCCGGTGAACACGCACGCGGCGTTGTTCGACAGCTTTTTCATCATGCCGGCCATGAAGCCGACTTCACGCCCACCCACGCCAATGTCGCCCGCCGGCACATCGGTATCGGGCCCGACGTGGCGGAACAGCTCGCTCATGAAGGCCTGGCAGAAACGCATCACCTCGCCCGGGCTGCGGCCCTTCGGATCGAAGTCGGAGCCGCCCTTGCCACCGCCCATGGGCAGGGTGGTGAGCGCGTTCTTGAAGGTCTGCTCGAAGGCGAGGAACTTCAGGATCGACAGATTCACCGAGGGGTGGAAGCGCAGGCCACCCTTGTAAGGACCGATCGCCGAACTATGCTGGATGCGATAGCCGCGATTGACCTGCACCTCACCCTTGTCGTCCACCCAGGACACCCGGAACATGATCACGCGCTCGGGCTCGATCAGACGATCCAGCAAGGAGTGCTCGGCGTAACGCTTGTTGGCGGAGATGAAGGGCCACAGGCTCTCCATCACCTCGCTGACCGCCTGCAGGTATTCAGGCTGGCCGGGATTGCGTTGCTCAACGTACGCCAGGAACTCCTCGAGAGACTGATATTTCATGATTGTGGGCCTGTAAGAAAAAATGGACACGCGCACGCGACTTCCTCGGGTTTAGCCGAGGAAGTCGCGTTGAATGGCCGCTATTTTGCATGAGATTGTGGCCTTGGACACGAAGTTTTCGCACAGCCGCTGCTGCTGCCTTGCCCCGCCATGGCCGGATTTTGGTGTTATCTTCGAAGCATGATGGCGCGCCGAGCTGCGTTCATGCCGGCCGCCCTTGCCCACCATCGACCTCAGGAGGCCAGTATGGGTTTGTTCGATTTCGTCAGGGAAGCGGGCGAGAAGTTGTTCGGCACGGCTTCGGCACAGGCTGCGAGTGCACCGGATGCGGCGGCGGCCAACGCTGCTGCGGCGACGGCCATCCACGACTACATCTGCGCCCTGGAGCTGGCCCCGGCCGACCTCGCCATCGCCTTCGATGGCGCAAACTCGGCCGTCACGGTGTCGGGCACGGCGCCCAACCAGAGCAGCAAGGAGAAGATCCTGCTCGCCGCCGGCAACGTCGCGGGGGTGGCGAAGGTGGCCGACATGATGACCGTGGCCCGCAGCGAGCCCGAAGCACAGTTCCACACCGTGGTGCGCGGTGACAGCTTGTCGGCCATCGCCGGGAAGTTCTACGGCGATGCCAGCAAATACCCGCTGATCTTCGAAGCCAACAAGCCCATGCTGTCACACCCGGACAAGATCTATCCCGGTCAGATGTTGCGCATTCCGCCCGCAGCCTGAGCACCAGCGCCGCCGCACAGGCCGCGCTGCAGACTTGCCCCCCTGATTTGCCAACTCGAGGTCCGCGCCCTTAGGCTCGGACCTCTTCCCGTTCACCAGGCCCCGCCATGCCCCGCATTCGCATCGAGTTGCCCGCACACTTTCCTTTCAGCACGTCGATCACGCTGCTGATCTCGCACATCAACCTCGGCCGCCATCTCGACAACGCGCAGCTGATCGGCCTCGTGTCCGAGGCTAGAGTGCGCTTCTTGAAGTCGATGGGCTACACCGAGCTCGACGTGGACGGAGCGGGCGTCATCGTCGCCGACGCCGGTGTGCAATACCGCTCCGAGGCTTTCCACGGCGAAACGCTGAACATCTCGATGGCAGCGAACGACTTCCACGCCTTCGGCTGCGACCTGGTGTGGTGCATGCATGAAGCCTTGTCCGGGCGTGAGGTCGCGCGCGGCAAGACCGGCATCGTGTTCTTCGACTACGGCGCGCGCCGCAAGGCCCCAGTGCCCGCAGGTTTTCGCCGCCGCTTTGCCGCCGATTCACCAACACCTGACTGAGTCAGCGCCGCATGTCCACGATCACCCAGCTGCCGTCCAGCCCGGCCCCCGTGCGCATCGCCATCGTCGGCGGCGGACCGGCGGGCCTGATGGCGGCAGAGCAACTGGCCACGACGGGGGCCACGGTGACGGTGTACGACGCCATGCCTTCGGTCGGGCGCAAGTTCCTGCTCGCCGGGCGCGGCGGGCTCAATCTGACCCACAGTGAAGCCCTGGAGCCCTTCCTGTCGCGCTACGGCGCGCAGCGCGCACGGCTTGCACCCATGCTGCACGTCTTTGGCGCGCAGGCGCTGCAGGACTGGGCGCATGGCCTGGGGGTGGACACCTTCGTCGGCAGCTCGGGCCGCGTATTCCCCAAGGAAATGAAGGCGGCGCCACTGCTGCGCGCCTGGCTCACGCGCCTGCGTGCAGCGGGCGTGCGCTTCGAGATGCGCCATCGCTGGCTGGGCTGGGACGACAGCCGTGCGCCAGGCGACGCGCCTGCGCCGCAACACCAGCTGCGCTTCGCCACCGCGCACGGTGAGCGCCGGGTCGACGCCGACGCGGTGCTGCTCGCGCTGGGCGGCGGCAGCTGGGCCAGGCTGGGCTCGGATGGCGCCTGGGTACCGGTGCTGCGTGCGGCCGGGGTCGAGGTCGCCGACCTGCTGCCGGCGAACTGTGGCTTCGACATCGGCGGCTCCGATCTCCAGGGCTTTGAGCCCGCGCGTGCTGCGCCCGGCACGGATGGCAAGGGTGCTGAGCGCACCCCGCACAGCGCCTGGAGCACGCACTTCCTGCAGCGCTTTCGCGGCCAACCCTTGAAGTCGGTGGTGGCCCACTTCACCGACTTCAAGGGCCAGCGCCACGAGCGTGCGGGCGAGTGCCTGGTGTCGGCAAGCGGGATCGAAGGCGGCCTGATCTATGCGCTGTCCGCGCCGCTGCGCGACACCATCGCGGCACAGGGCAGCGTCACCCTGCATCTGGACCTGGCGCCGGGGCGCAGCCTGGAGCGCCTGCGCGGCGAACTTGCGCGCGCGCGCGGCAGCCGCTCCATGGCCAGCCACCTGCAGGGCCAGGCCGGCATCAAGGGCATCAAGGCCGCGCTGCTGCGCGAATGCCTGCCAGCGCAGGCTTTTGCAGACCCCGCGCAACTGGCGGCGGGCATCAAGGCACTACCCTTGACCCTGGTCGCCCCTCGTCCGCTGGACGAAGCGATCAGCAGTGCTGGCGGTGTGCGCTTCGAGGCGGTGGACGAAGCACTGATGCTGCGCGCGCGACCCGGCGTCTTCGTCGCCGGCGAGATGCTTGATTGGGAGGCCCCCACCGGCGGCTATCTGCTCACCGCCTGCTTCGCCACCGGCGTCGCCGCTGCGCACGGGCTTTATTCCTGGCTCAACAAGGCGCAGGACCGCACCCAGGCTTGAGCGCCGGTCTGCGCGGGCACGCTGCGCACAGCCCGACCCCAGCCCCTCCGTGCGGCACGCGCAGCGCAGCCTGTAACTGCACCGCCCCGGCTTAGCGCTTACAATCGCGCCCTTGCCGAACCTGCTGAGAATTCAAGCACATGCCTCATCCTCTTCGCCGCCCCGAACTGCTCGCCCCCGCCGGCTCGCTGGACATGATGCGCACCGCCTTCGCCTATGGCGCCGATGCGGTCTACGCCGGCCAGCCGCGCTATTCGCTGCGCGTGCGCAACAACAGCTTCGGCCAGCTCGACACGCTCGCCGCCGGCATGGCCGAGGCCCGCGCCGCGGGCAAGCTGTTCTATCTGGTCGCCAACATCTACCCGCACAACGCCAAGATCCGCAGCTTTGAAGAAGACATGGCGCCGGTGATGGAAATGCGCCCCGACGCCCTGATCATGGCCGACCCCGGGCTGATGATGATGGTGCGCGAGCGCTGGCCGGAGATGGACATCCATCTGTCGGTGCAGGCCAACACCACCAATTACGCCTCGGTGCGCTTCTGGCAGTCGATGGGGGTGAAACGCATCATCCTGTCACGCGAGCTGTCGCTCGACGAGATCGCCGAAATCCGCGACGCCTGCCCCGACATGGAGCTGGAAGTGTTCGTCCATGGCGCGCTGTGCATTGCCTATTCCGGGCGCTGCCTGCTGTCGGGCTACTTCAATCACCGCGACCCCAACCAGGGCAGCTGCACCAACTCCTGCCGCTGGGACTACAAGCTGCACGAGGGCGCCGATGACGCCGCCGGCGACGTGCACGCCCGTGGCGACATGCCGATCGGCAACCCGAAGCACGCCGGCGCGGTCGGCACTGCCACCCGCGGCAAAGCCGACGCCGCGCCTGGAACCGCCCTCGGCGGCGGGCCACGCCACATCGGCGGCAGCAAGGTGTGGCTGCTGGAAGAGGGCACGCGCCCGGGCGAGCTGATGCCGATCGAGGAGGACGAGCACGGCACCTACATCCTCAATTCCAAGGATCTGCGCGCGATCGAACACGTGCAACGACTGGTGGACATCGGCATCGATTCACTGAAGATCGAAGGCCGCACCAAGAGTCCCTACTACGTCGCCCGCGCCAGCCAGGGCTATCGGCGCGCGATCGACGACGCCGTCGCGGGACGCCCCTTCGACACCCGCCTGCTGGGCGAACTGGAAGGTCTGGCGAGCCGCGGCTACACCGACGGCTTCTACCAGCGCCACCACACCCCGGCGCACCAGAACTATCTGCGCGGCCACTCCGAATCCGGCCGCAGCCTGCTGGTGGGCGAGATGGTGGGCTATGACGCGCAGCGCGGGCTGGCCGAGGTCGAGGTCAAGAACGGCTTTGGCGTGGGCGACCGGCTGGAGTTCGTGCAGCCTGAGGCCAATCACGAACTGCAACTCGATCGCCTCCTGACTGTCGATGGTGAGGAGATCGGGCGCATCCCCGGCAGTGGCCGGCGCGTGTGGCTGCCGCTGCCCGCACAGGCCGATCCTGCGCAGCCCTGTTTCATTGCGCGCTTTCTCTGAGCGCAGCCCACTCCCCTCAGCCGCAGCCCCGCCGCTTTCAGCACACCGAGAGGCGCTCGGGCAAGCTGAGCCAACGAACCCCTGCCTGCCTATCTGGACCACGCCATGATCCTGAACATCGACTTCGTCTCCGATTTTGTCTGTCCCTGGTGCTTCCTGGGCAAAGTGCGCCTGGAGCGCGCGCTCACCGAACTGCAGGCCACCCGCCCCGAGCTCGAGCCGCGCGTGAACTGGCTGCCCTTCCTGCTCAACCCCGACACGCCGCCCCAGGGCGAACCCTATCGCGCCTTTCTTGACGCCAAGTTCGGCGGCCCGATCAAGGCCGAGGCCGTGCTCGACAATGTGCGCGCTGCCGCCGCCGCTGACGGCCTGCAGTACGCCTTCGAGCGCATCCAGACCCGCCCCAACACCTTGCATGCACACCGCCTGATGTACCGCGCACAGTCCATCGGCCAGACCCAGGCCCGCATCCAGATGCTGGGCGGCGCGCTGTTTGCCGCCCACTTCCAGGAGGGGCGCGACATCGGCGACAAGGACACGCTGGCCGACATCGCCGCCACCTGCGGTGAGCGCCGCGACAGCGTTCGTGAATGGCTGGACAGCAGCGCCGACACCGACAAGGTGCAGCGCATGGTCGCTGGCGTGCGCAAGCAGGGTATCGAGGGCGTGCCCTTCTACATCCTCAACCGCAAGCTCGCGGTGTCCGGCGCGCAGTCCGCCGCGGTGCTGGGGGCGGCGCTGCTGCAGTCGCTGGAAACCGGCAAGCCGTCCTGAACCTCATTCTTGAAGACTTCGTACGGCAGGCGGAACGCGGCGACGACGACCGCGTCTGACTCTCATCAACCGTCTGAGCCCCGAATCACGCCATGAACGCCAGCCCGCTTTCAAGCGCCGACCTCGACGAGCTCGTGCGCGCCCGCGCCCTGCTCGACCATCCCAGCCTGACCGCACGCCTGAGCAATGTCGTCGGCAGCCCGCTGGAAAAGGGCATGGCGCGCTTGCCCGAGCGCTGGCGAGGCGGCGTGGGCGCGCTGGCGCATGACGCGCTGCTCAAGGCGATGAACACCGCGGCGAAAACGCTCGACAGCGCGCCTCGCGCCGCCTCGCCGCGTCTGCACAAGCTGCTGGGCTCGGTCAGCGGCGGCGCGGGTGGCGCTTTTGGTCTGGCGGGGCTGGCGGTCGAGATACCGCTGTCGACGGTGCTGATCATGCGCGCCATCCTTGACATCGCCCGTGCCGAAGGCGAGAACATCGGCTCGGCGCAGACGCGCCTGGCTGCACTGGAAGTCTTTGCCCTCGGCGGCCCCGGGCGCGGTGACGACGCGGCCGAGTCGGGCTATTACGCGGTGCGCGCCGCCCTCGCCACCAGCGTCGGCGAAGCCGCCCGCCACCTTGCGGAAAAAGGCCTGACCAGCGAAGGCGCGCCCGCCCTGGTGCGGCTGATCACCCTGGTTGCGACACGCTACAAGGTGCAGCTGACGCAAAAGGCGGCGGGCATGCTGGTGCCAGGCATTGGCGCAGCCGCAGGCGCAGGGCTCAATCTGATGTTCATGGACCACTTCCAGGATGTCAGCCGCGGCCACTTCATCGTGCGCCGGCTGGAGCGCTGCCATGGTGCCGAGGCTGTGCACACGGCCTGGCAGTCAATCGACCTCAAGCGATCGCGTTGAGAGGCTCGGACCACCCCGGCGGGCGACTGAAGTGATCGCCCTGTGGCGTTGATCGTCACTGTCCCGGGTGGCCAATATCGTCAGTACTCCATTGACAGCAGCGGCTGGTACCAAGTGGTACTTGTTCGATCTGAAGCGCCTTCGCTAAGCTCCTTACAGCTGATTGAAGGGTAATCATGGTTTCAAATCAGCGCTGATTGTTGCACCCACTGATGGTCGTGCGAATTGCACACGTCATCCTGAATGGTCCGCAGCACGATCTGCCTTGGCAGCTCGATTGATTGGAGCCCGTAATCAAGGGCACGTACAGCATCGCATCCCAAAAGACGCAGCGTGCAGTGCTCATGTCATGGGGACTTACCTCCCCCACTGATTACCCCCATATGCAACTCCCCAGGCAGGCGTAATGGCATTTACCTTACAGCGAAGTCTTCTTTACGAAGCCCGCCACTTTCTCCAGAGCACTTCCATACAAACTGCTGAATGATGAAAAGCGCTGCAAATATTGATTCATGCCGGGTCTGGATGCTGGGGGCGTGCGATCGCGCTGAACAGCCTGAGCCTTTGCCACTCCCCATCTTGCATCGCACTCGAAAGCCATGAGCAATGAACGCCGACAACCGACCGTCACCGTCCCGCGGAGTGGCACTGAAGAAGCCTCTGACTCAGGGAAAACCCCTATCGCGCTCTTCGCAACTTTAGTTGCGTTAGATTGCCGCATCCACTAGGATCGAAACATTCTGAAACCTGCCGCATGCACTCGGGATGCTCATCACTCTGCACGTGTCGTCAATACACTCAAGACCTTGATGATTGCATCAAGTTTGTTCTCTTCAATCGGCTTCCTTCCAGCAAGTGTCATCAGAACGAGTGGGGAAATGATGATTGTAAACAATGAGGCAGGGTCGAGGTTCGACGGAACCTCGCCCTTTTCCTGCGCATCCTTGATCAAGCGGATGAAGTTCGTCTGAATCGGCTGCCACTGCGCGAGGATCATGCTGCTTTCCTCAACATCCGGCGACGAAAGGAAGGAAAGATTCATTGCGATTTCCTCAGCCTTGGAGAAATGCCAGGCGAGCTCCCGCAGTCCTGCTTCGAGCGTTTCCGCCCAGTTGCTCTTCTGATTTATTTCAACCGGTCTGTTGTGCTCCTGCAGGGCTTCCTGAAAGAGAGTGATCTGGGAGGGCCAGCGCCGGTAAAGCGTAGTTTTGTTAACACCTGAGAGATCGGCCAATTCATTGTAACTGAAGTGCATGTTTCCACTTTTGATGAGCTCGATCACCGCTGTGATCACTTTCTGCCTGACGACCTCGGTCCGTCCGCCAGGGCGTTTTTGAAGCGTGGAGGGAGGATTGGGTTCTTTCATGGGGTATTTGACCGAGAGTTGAATGGTTGAAATCTTGACTCAAAATAATAATAAAAATTCAACACACTAAAACCAAAGGAGTAGAAATGAGGAAAAACGAGATAATTCTTGCTTTGTCCATATCCGCAGGATTTCTGTGCGTCAGTTCAAGCGCACTGGCCAAGGTGGACGCCGCTGAGGCTGCAAAACTGGGCAAGGAATTGACCTGCATGGGTGCCGAAGCCGGCGCGAATGCCGACAACACCATTCCGGCCTTTTCGGGAAAATGGCTGGGAACCCCGCCCGGGATCGATTATAAACCACACGTCGGCCAGCACCCGATCGACCCTTATCCCGATGACAAGCCGATTTTTCAAATCACCTCGGCCAACTTCGAACAATACGCAGCGAAACTGACCGAAGGTCAGCTGGAAATGTTCCGCCGCTATCCCACGTTCAGGATTCCGGTGTACACCGGCAGACGTGACTTTCGCTACGACGACAAGGTCTGTGATGTTGCGCGCAAGAACGCGCTCGAGGCCGAGCTGATTGACGGTGGCCCGGGATTCGCCGGCTACCAGGGCACGCCTCCCTTCCCGATCCCCAAGCAGGCAATGGAGCTGCTGCAGAACACCACCTTCCCGGCCATCGCTTTCACCGAAGAGGTCACGATGGACATCGCCAACGTGCAACGGACAGGCGATGTTTTCTGGGGCAGAAACCACTTGCGCGGCCTCAACGTGGTCACCGAGCCCGACGAGGTCGGCAAGCCGATGGGCAAGATCATGGCCTACTCGCTGAACCAGACGTATCTCCCGATCCGGGACCGGGGCTCGGTGTCGAGCGCGGTGGAGCCGGTGAACTTTGCCACCGACACACGCCTGGCCTGGAACTATGACCCTGGCACCCGTCGCGTCAGGCAATTGCCCATGTACGGCTACGACACACCGCTTTCGGGCACCTCTGGCCAGATGACGATCGACCAGGACCGCCTGTGGAACGGCGATCCGGGACGATATGAGTGGAAGATGCTGGGCAAACGCGAGATCTATCTCCCGGCCAATTCCTACCGGCTCCATGGTAAGGACGTCAAGTACGCCGACCTGCTCACCCCCAATCACGCCAATCCCGACTATCTGCGCTACGAACTGCGCCGCGTCTGGGTGCTCGAGGCGACGCTGAAAGACGGCTTCCGCCACGCCTACGGCAAGCGCGTGCTCTACCTCGACGAAGACAACTGGCAAGCCTCGATGTCGGATTACTACGACGCCAGGGGAGCGCTCTGGCAGCACGCCTTCATCAACCACTACTACGCCTTCGATCTCAAGGGCTGGCACGTCGGCAACAGCTTCTACCATGACCTGAACACCGGGAATTATGTTGGCTACAACCTTTTCCAGGAGCGTGAGACCGGCCCCATTCTGAATGCTGGAAAGATGGTCCCGACCATGTTTGGTCCGGAAGCCTTGCGCCAGATCGGCAACTGATCAGGAGATGAAAATGACCCTACCAATATTCAAGCTGTCTCCTGTCGCCATCGCGGTCCTGGGCGTCGTCTTTTCCTCACCCTCGCTCGGCGGTGAGAGCATCGTCTACGACAACGGCGCGAAGCTCGACTGGAAGGCGACGACGACCTATACCCTCGCCACCCGACTCAAGTCGCCCGACCCCCTGCTTCTGGAAGTGGACGGCAACAGCAACTTCAAGAAAGGTGCGCTCACCGCCAACCGCCTGGCATTGCTGCTCGAAGGCAAGCTGTCCAAGGACAGGAGCGGCTTCGTGCTCTCGGCCAGCACCTTCTACGACGACGTCTATCACGGCAAGACGGATTTCCGTGGCGCCGCCCTCGGCACGGCAAATGCACCCGGCACGTTCAGCTCTGACGCACGCCGCTACCATGGCGGCTACAGCCGCATCCTGGATGCCTACGGCTACACCAGCTTTGGTGTAGGCGATGGCGACGCGACCGTGCGCCTGGGCAAGCACGTCGTATCCTGGGGCGAAGCGCTGTTCTTCCCGGCGATTTCCCTGGCGCAAGGCCCGGTGGACGGCTCGAAGAGCTCCATCCCCGGAACCGAAACCAAGGACCTTCTGCTGCCCGAAGACCAGCTCTCACTGATCTACCGGCCAGCACCGAACTGGACGCTGATGGCCCACGTGCAATACAACTGGCACCCGATCATCACCAACGCGCCCGGCTCCTTCCTGAATACCAGCAACACGTCCGGCCCCGGAAACTCCTGTCTCGATCGTTACTACCCCAACGGTACCGGAGGCTACAGCTGCTCCTTCGGAGCGCGGCAGGGAGATGACAGACCAGGCGACACCGGGCAGTGGGGCGTGGGCACGCGCTTCCGCGTCACCGAAGAGACCGAACTGGGCCTGTATTACCTCAACTATCACGACCGCATTGCACTACCCGAGGTCAACGTGTTCGCTGCCAGCGATGCGCTCGGCGGCGGTACTTATCGCAATCGCTACTTCGACAATGTGAAGCTCATCGGTGCATCCCTCAGCACCACCCTGGGCATGGCCACCCTCGCCGGAGAAGTGGCCTACAAGAGAGGAGCGCCAGAGTTGGTCGACGCAGTGCTGCCGGGAGGCAGTGCTCTGCCGACGCCAAGTCGAGCCAACACGCTGCAGACCAGCATCAACTCCTTCATCAACTTTGGTCGCTCGAGCCTTTCCGACGGGGCTTTGCTGCTTGCGGAAGTGTCCTACATCGACGTGCGCAGCGTGAAGAAGATCAAGGCACCGGGCCATGAGATCGCACTCGCAGACTATGGTATGGATCTCCCAGCCTCGAACAAGCTGAGCATGGCAGGACACGGCCTCGGCTTCTCCACCTCGCTGTATCTGAACTATGACGGCGTCCTTCCTGGCTGGGATCTCGAGATCCCGATCAGCTACGCACATCAGCTGAGCGGGCGCACCCTGCTGGGCCCGGCAGGCGGTCAAGGCGAGCGTAGTTTCAGTATCGGCGCGGCGATGACCTACAACCAGAACCTGAGCTTCGAACTGACCTATCTGGATTTCCTCGGCAATGCGAACCTGGACATGCGCCGGGAAAAAGCACTGACCGACCGCGATCAGCTGTCGCTGGTCGTGAAGTACAGCTTCTGATCAGGAGTCCATCGATCCGCTCGATTGTTCGCATTCGAGTCCTTCACTACTGGCGCACGCGCTTCCGGCTCCCGGGGCGCGTGCGCCAGTACGCGCTTGCATGACGGGGTCGAGTCAAGCACCATCGTCCACCTTTCAAGTGGACGCGCGCACATGAACACCCTCACCCTGAGCATCAGCGGCATGCGCGACGAACAGTGCCTGCGCCTGGTCACCAATGCCATCCAGGACCTGCCGGGAATCGGCCATCTGGAAATCTCGCTCGAGAGCGGCGTGGCAACAATCGAGCACGGCAACTTCGTCTCAGCGGCCGACATCCATCAGGCTATCGAAGACGCCGGCTTCAGCGCGCACTGAATCCCACACCGGCAGCACCGACGCAGAAACCATCGCGGTCGATACGCACTCGAAGCCCGATCACATCGATCGCACTTGCTGCCGACCCACCATGACACCTGCGCTGCTGCACCCCGATTTGTTGCGCCAATTCCCCGGTGGTATCGCCTTTGTCGATATCGAGACCAATGGCGGGCCGGCGCAGCGCGCATCGATCACCGAAATCGGCATCGTGCAGGTGGATGAGGATGGCGTGCACGAATGGTCTGCGCTGCTGCAGCCCGAGTCCCGTATCCCTGATCACATCCAGCGCCTGACCGGTATCGACGACGCCATGGTGGCGCACGCGCCACGTTTTGCTCAGATCGCCAACGAGGTCTTCGATCGCCTGCACGGCCGCCTGTTCATCGCCCACAACGCACGCTTCGATCACGGCCATCTGCGCGCCGCGTTTCGCCGTGCCGGGCTCGACCTGCGCCCGCAAGTGCTGTGCACCGTGAAGCTGTCACGCCGACTGCTGCCGGAACATCGCCATCACAGTCTTGACCATCTGATTTCACGACACGGGCTGGACGTCAGTGCGCGCCACCGCGCTTTGGGCGACGCGACGCTGCTGTGGCAGTTCTGGCAAAAGCTGCACGAGCGCTTTCCACCTGCGCATATCGCGGAGCAGGTGCGGGCGCTGGTCGCCCACCGCAGCCTGCCCTCCCACCTCGATGCCGAGCAGATCAATGCGCTGCCTGATACGCCCGGGGTGTATCTGTTTTACGGTGAGCGCGAGGGCAAGGCCAGCTTGCCGCTCTACATCGGCAAGAGCACGCATCTGCGCAGTCGCGTGCTGGCGCACTTCGCCGCCGATCATCAGAGCGACCGCGAACTCAGCCTGAGCCAGCAAGTGCGGCGCATCGACTGGATAGAAACCGCCGGCGAGGTCGGCGCCTTGCTCAAGGAGGCCGAACTCATCAAGCAACTGCAGCCCACCCATAACCGGCTGCTGCGGCGCAATCGCGACCTGTGTACCTGGCGGCTGGGCACGGACCTGTTCGGCAAGCCGCGCCTCGAACTCTTGCACGCGGACGCGCTCGACTTTGGCCAGCGTGACAATCTGTACGGCTTGTTCCGCACCCGCCGCGAAGCCAGCAACCGCCTGCGCGCGCTGGCGCGCGACCATGCACTATGCCCGCCCCTGCTGGGGCTGGAAAAACATGCGCCGAGGATGCGCTGCTTTGACTTTCAGCTCAAGCGCTGCCACGGCGCCTGCAATGGCAAGGAACCCGCGGCAGCTCATGAACAGCGCCTGCTCGACGCGCTGCAGGGGCTGAAGCTGGAGAGCTGGCCATGGCCGGGACCGATTGCGCTGCGCGAAGGGCTTGAGTTGCACCTGATCGATGGCTGGCGCTATCTGGGCAGCACACGCAACGGAATTGAGCTCACGCAATTGCTCGAGCGCGGCCGCCCCGCGTTCGACATGGACGTGTACAAGATACTGGTGAAGGCAGCGCGGACCCTGCCTGTGCTCGTCCTACCAGCGCTGGACGATGCCTGCACCAGCCCATAGAGGCAATGAGAGGGGCTGCAGACATTCAGCCCGCACTGGCGTTTTACCCGCGATGCGCTGCAAACGTCTAGCGTGCTTCGGCGATGAAACTGCTCCGCACCTGCTCGGCAACAGCCCGTCCACTCAGCCAGGCGCCCTCGACGCGGCCACCGTTGAGCCAGTCTCCGCACAGGCCAAGTCCGTCTGCCGCGTGCCACACACAGCCACCGTCCACCGCCGAATCCGTGATCGCGTAGCGCCAGCGATGGGCAGACCAGGCCTGCGGCAGCGCACCCCCCAGGGCTTTGAAAGCCTCGATCAGGATGGGCGCCACGATCTCTGCGTCTTCTTCCAGATGCGCCTCGCTCCATTCGGCGCTGGCATGCAGGCTCCAGCACTCCTGGCCATCACGCCCCGGTTTGCTGCTATCACGCGCCACCCAGCGCAAGGGCCCGCGATTGACGAAGGCCGCATCGAAAGACAGATCGAGCACGGTGTCAAAGCGCAGCATCATCGCCCAGCACGCCGCCATATGCCCTGCACGCGCCTCCGCCGCCAGCACAGGCGACACCGGTGCGAGCAGGGGAAGAGCTTGCACCCCCGAGTTCGACAGTTACGCGCGCAAGCCCTTGTTTTTGCTAGACCACACTTTCAAAAATGCCACTACAACAGCGCCAACTGCT
>NZ_ATJV01000036.1 GCF_000443165.1 Thauera terpenica 58Eu
GACCGGCAAGCTCACGGAGCAAGACGAAGGCGTCAAGCACCGGGGCCGCAAGCTCTCGGACAGCGGCGCCAAGGCGCGCTTCTACCGCGCGGTCAGCGAAGCGCATCTGTCGCGCATCCTGAAGGTGGATCTGAGTGAAGAGCTCTTCAGCTACCACATCGACGAGAAGGCCCGGCGCCTCGCCCAGATGATGGACGGCAAGCTGCTGCTGGTGACCAACGCCGAGG
>NZ_ATJV01000037.1 GCF_000443165.1 Thauera terpenica 58Eu
CCCCGCCAAGCTCCCGGCAAGGCCGGGGGAAGGAAGCCGCAGGCGCACATTCCCCCGGCGACGCATAGCGGCGAGCGATGCCTTTGTCTTTCGTTTTCGCGTCCGCAAAAACACCCGCCGCAGGCGGGTAAGTGGATCTTTAACTTGGGGCGCTGCCCCAAACCTCGCTCTCGCCCGCGAGGCGTCGGGGAGCAGGGGTTAAAACCTTTCCCCTGCTCCCTCTCCG
>NZ_ATJV01000038.1 GCF_000443165.1 Thauera terpenica 58Eu
CTTACGTTGACTTGAGGCTTTTATTTGCTGGCGATTCGTCTCGATCACCATGACTAAAGTATATTCTCTGCCCGGTTTCGTGTCAAGCGTTTTTGCTTGTCATCGAAGCAAATAAATATTCATCGCGGATCGGCAATCTATAGCGTTTTGCTATGGCGCGTTGAACACCGCAACGCCCGCGCCTGGTTGGCCTGGTGGTCTGCCGCGCCAACGAGCGCGGCGGG
>NZ_ATJV01000039.1 GCF_000443165.1 Thauera terpenica 58Eu
CGGCTTCCTTCCCCCGGCCTTGCCGGGAGCTTGGCGGGGCTGCGCCCCACGGCTTGAGCATCAAGGGCCGGGCTGCGCCCTCTCCACCCTGGCCCGTGTCCTCGGCTTCGCCTGCGGGCCGCACCAGCCAGGGTTACGACCCTTGACCCTCAATCCTCCCCGAACCCCGCCGCGCTCGTTGGCGCGGCAGACCACCAGGCCAACCAGGCGCGGGCGTTGCGG
>NZ_ATJV01000040.1 GCF_000443165.1 Thauera terpenica 58Eu
GTTCAGTTCAACAAGGCTTATCCCTCGCGGCAGGCGCCCGCGCACTGAACGGCGCTTGCGGCGCGAGGGATAAACCCTATTCGTTATCCGGCATTCCGATGTTATGCAGCAGAACTGTCGCCCTAAAACAAAGTTGAACTAAACCGCTGACGCGGTGGCCGCGAACCCAAGCGCCACCGCGTTTTTCATGACGTCTGCGCCGACGACCTACCTTGAAA
>NZ_ATJV01000041.1 GCF_000443165.1 Thauera terpenica 58Eu
GACGGCGACGCGCTGCAGGTGCTGAGCTTCGAGGCGCCGGCCAACGGCACGCTGAATGTGGTCACCGACGGCTCCTTCACCTACACGCCGAATGCCGGTTTCGTGGGCAGCGAGGTGCTGACTTACACCGTGAGCGACGGCACCACGACCAGCACCGGGGAGTTCACGATCGTGGTCGAGAACGAGGCGCCGGTGGTGCAGGACGAGAG
>NZ_ATJV01000042.1 GCF_000443165.1 Thauera terpenica 58Eu
CCTGTCAAGCACCCCGGGAACTCTTTTTAACGAACCGTGCCTCCAACCGCACGACCCGAAACCCCCGAAACACCCAACCCGCCTCATCCCCAGCACCACCGCAAAGACCGGAATCAAACCGCGTCAGCGCCAGGAGAGGCCGAATTATAGACACCAAAAAGCAAAGGTCAAGGTCCGCGCACGCTTAAAGATTTCTATGCGCGCATGCGTACCGAGCTCGAGCGCCGGACTCAGAATCCCGGCGATCCGGCGTAATTCTCGAATCGCGTATTTTCACCGATGAAAGTGAGGCGAACCGTACCGGTGGGTCCGTTACGGTGCTTGCCGATGATCAGCTCCGCCGTGCCCTTGTCAGGCGAGTCCGGGTTGTAGACCTCGTCCCGGTAGATGAACATGATGATGTCGGCGTCCTGTTCGAGCGCGCCTGATTCGCGCAGGTCGGACATCACCGGGCGCTTGTTCGGGCGCTGCTCCAGGCTGCGGTTGAGCTGAGACAGCGCCAGTATGGGCACATGCAGCTCCTTCGCCAGCGACTTCACCGAGCGCGAGATCTCGGACAGCTCGGCCGCCCGGTTCTCGCCTTCGCGCGTGCCGCTCATGAGTTGCAGGTAGTCGATGACAACCAGGCCGAGCCGACCGCATTGACGTGCGAGCCTGCGCACGCGCGCGCGCAGATCGATGGGGTTGAGCCCCGGCGTGTCGTCGATATAGATCGGTGCGTCATAGAGCTTGCCCATCGCCATCGTCAGCCGCTGCCAGTCGTCATCGGTGAGCCGTCCACTGCGTATCTTCTGCATGTCGATCCGCCCCACCGAGGAGATGAAGCGCGTCGCCAGCTGCGTGCCCGGCATTTCCATGGAAAAAATGGCCACCGGCAGGCGCTGCTCGATGGCGATGTGCTCAGCCAGGTTCAGCGCGAAGGTGGTCTTGCCCATTGCCGGGCGTCCGGCAATGATGATCATGTCGGAGGGCTGCAGGCCGGAGGTCTTCTCATCGAGGTCCACCAGTCCGGTTGGCACGCCGGTCACTTCGGACGGATTGTCGCGGTCGTAGAGCTCCTGCACACGATCGACCACCTGCTTCAGGATGGGCTGGATGGACACAAAGCCGCTGCTGTTACGCGCCCCCGCCTCCGCAATCTCGAATACCTTGGCCTCTGCCTCGTCGAGCAATGCCTTCGCATCCTTGCCCGATGGGCTCAACGCACTCGCCGCAATCTCATCACCGACCGCGACCAGCTTGCGCAGGATTGCACGCTCACGAACGATCTCGGCATAGCGACGGATATTGGCCGCCGAGGGCGTATTGTTCGCAATCTCGGCCAGGTAGGCGAGCCCCCCGGCCTGCTCGGCCTCGCCGTTCTTTTCCAGCGACTCGAACACGGTGACCACGTCCGCCGGTCGCCCCTGGTCGATGAGCCTGGTGATCTGGCGATAGATGCGACGGTGATCGTCGCGATAGAAGTCGCCCTCGCTGACGATGTCGGCGATACGCTCCCAGGCCTGATTGTCGAGCAGCACCCCGCCGATCAGCGACTGCTCGGCCTCGAGCGAGTGCGGCGGCAGCTTGATCTGCGCGATCTGCGGATCGGACGGATAGGAGGAAAAACGGGAAGACGGAGAACTCATCGCAAACACCTCTCGAAACCACCACCTCGAATTTCAGCGACGCGCGTCACAGCAGATGCCCGGATGACCCACGCATCAAGCAAAAAGGGCTGCCCACGGCAGCCCTTTTCATCAGCCCGCAAAACGCCGCCGATATTACTGTTCGCCAACCACCGCAACGGTGATGGTAGCGAGAACGTCAGAGTGCAGCGCAACTTCGAGTTGCACCTCACCCACCTGCTTGAGCGGACCGTCAGGCATGCGGACCGCAGCGCGGTCGATGTCGAAGCCCTGGGCGACCAGGCCTTCGGCCACATCGGCATTGCCAACCGACCCGAACAGACGGCCATCCATGCCGGCCTTGCGTGCGACCTTGACGGTGACGCCTTCGAGCTTGGTGGCGAGTTCCTGCGCGGCAGCCAGCTTCTCGGCATGAGCGCGCTCGAGCTCGGCACGACGCGATTCGAACTCGGCCAGATTGGACTGCGTGGCGCGCTTGGCCTTGCCTTGCGGGATCAGGAAGTTACGCGCGTAACCGTCCTTGACCTTGACCACGTCACCCAGACCACCGAGGTTCTGGACCTTTTCGAGGAGAATGATTTGCATGATGTCTATTCCCTCTTACAGGTGCAGGTCGGTATAGGGCATCAGAGCCAGGAAGCGGGCGCGCTTGACCGCGACCGACAGCTGACGCTGGTAACCAGCCTTGGTGCCGGTGATGCGTGCCGGCATGATCTTGGAGTTTTCGGTGATGAAGTCCTTCAGGATGTCCACATCCTTGTAGTCGACTTCTTCGATCTTCTCCGCGGTGAAGCGGCAGAACTTGCGCCGCTTGAACAGACCACGACCGCCACGATCGTCTTTCTTCTTGAACTTGGACTTGGGCTTGAAAGCCATTTCAGTTTCCTTCGAGAAATTCTATTGTATTCAGGTGCAGCACCGGGCTTCGACTGCGCAGGCTTCGCGCCGCGAGGAAGCCACTGAGCCGCAGGACCGCCCCGGGCTTCACGCCTGCCAGCACGCCAGCGAGATCACCGACAGCCACCGCCTGCACCTCCACCGAAACATCGCGGCTCAAACCCGCCTCCATCTGTTTCGATTCGTGCGCCAGCACGCAGCTTGCCACCGGCACTCCGGCAGGCGTTCGACGCAGCGGCAGCAACTCGGCCACGCGCGCATCGAAGCGCAGTTCATTCAGCCCCGGACCAGGCAACTCAGGCAGCAGTCGCTTCGCCCTCGTTGGCCGCGGCCGGCTTGGCCTCTTCAGTCGAGGTGCTCAGCGAGCGCGACTTCTCTTCCTTCATCATCGGCGAGGCCGTGGCGACCGCCTTCTTCATCTTGATGATGAGGTGGCGCAGCACGGCATCGTTGAACTTGAAGGCATGCTCGAGCTCGGTCAGCGTCTCGCCATCGCACTCGATGTTCATCAGCACATAGTGAGCCTTGTGCACCTTCTGGATCGGGTAAGCCATCTGGCGACGACCCCAGTCTTCCAGACGGTGAATCTGGCCGCTGCGCGCGGTCACGAGCGCCTTGTAACGCTCGACCATCGCCGGCACCTGCTCGGATTGATCAGGGTGGACGATGAAGACAATTTCATAATGTCGCATGCAAACTCCTTGCGGTTGGTTGTTACAGCCCCCCGGCATGCGGTCCGGTGGAGCAAGGGAAGCCGAGCAGTCTAGCAAGAATGGCGACAAAATCAAAACAAACCGGAACACGGACGACAGGCGTCGACGGACCTTGTTACACAAGCCCGCTTACACTCTGCTGCCGCGCACCAAAGGCCAACTCGCCTAGCATCCACAGCATCAGGGCCACGCCCTGCATCAACTTCCGATGAGGCCGGCCATGAATTCGCCCCTGACACGCAAACTCCTTACCGCGCTGATCTGCGGCGGCATCCTCATTGCCGCAGCCCCCGCCGCCCACGCTGATCGCGATGACCGCGACCATCGTCGCTGGCAGCATGAGAAGCGTCACTACAAGAAACACCGTGACTGGGACGAACGCACCGTATACCGGGAGCGGGTGATCATCCGCGAGCGGCCGCGCCACTACCGCGAACGCGAAGTGCACCATCACTATTACCAGCAGCCCATGCCGTCATACGGCTACGGCTACAGCCGCTCGCCAGCGCTGGTGATCGGCGTCAACATCCCACCCCTCATCATCCCGCTCAACTGAGGCGGAGAGGAGTCGGTCACATTCAACGCGCCCGGCTATCCCAGATTTTCTGCAAACGCTTGACCGACACCGGCATCGGCGTCTTCAGCTCCTGCGCGTACAGCCCGACACGCAACTCCTCCAGCATCCAGCGGAAATCCTCCAGCGCCGCATCGGCCACACCGGCCCGGCGCTTGGCGGCGAGTTCGCGCTCCCAGGCCTGCGCCAGCGCTTTCCACTCCGCCATCGACTGCGCATCACGCGCCGGGTTGTTACGCAGTTTGTCGACGCGAATCGAAACCGCCTTCAGGTAGCGCGGGAAATGTGCCAGCCGCTCCCACGCAAAGGCGACGAGGAAATCCTTTGGCAACAGCGCCGCGATCTGCGCCTGCATGTCGGCAACCGCATCCGGGAAGGTTTTCAGCCCCACCAGACGCTTCGCCAGCGCCGCATGCTCGATCAACAGCTGTCCGGCAAGGCGCACGAACTCCTGCGCCACCAAAGTGACGCGCGCCTTCGCCTCGCTGCAGCGCTGCGCAAACACCGCCGCATCCAGCGGCAAGGGTTCAAGCAGGCAGCATCGCGTCAGCGTGGCCTCCACCAGGCGCGCCTTGAGCTCGGCCTCGGTGCCAAAGCTCATGTACTGCAGCGCCAGCTCGCGCAAGCCCGGCAAGCGCTCGATGGCACGCACCTGATCCTTCAGGTTGAGCGCGAACAGACGCGCGAGCCCACGCCGATGCACGCGCGCCGCCTCCTCGGGCGTGTCGTAGGGCCGTAGCGAGACACTGTCGCCATCGTCGTGCAGCGCCGGAAAGCCGATCACCTCACGCCCGCCAACGCGGATCTCGAGCAACTCGGGCAAGGCGCCGAAGCTCCACTGCGTCAGGCCAGCCAGCGCCGCAGCGCCGCTCCCGGCACTGTCCGCCTCGCGCGCGCTGCCGGCGGCTGCAGGTACGACCTTCCCCTTGCCAGCCTCCGCTTTAGGTACGCCCTTGCCCTCAGTGGCAGAGCGCGTAGGCCTATGGCGGCTTGCACCTTCATCCCCGGCTGTCACATCCCGACGCAGCCCGTCCCCGTCAACCACCCCGACCGCGGACAAGGCGCCGGCCAGCGCACCACCGACGCTTGCCGCCGAGAAGCGCGCCGCCACCTGGTCACGGAAGCGCGCGCGCAACTCCATCAGATCCCGCGACTGCCCCATCACCCGCCCATGCTCGTCGATGACGCGAAAGTTCATGAAGGCGTGGGCCTTGAGGTTCTCCGCACGAAAGCTCTCAAGCGGCAGCTTCAGCTGCACACGCTCCTCAACGAAGCGCTGCAGCATCTTCAACAAGGATTCATCGGTGTCGAATTCGCCGGCTTCAAAGCTGGTCATGAACGCCGCCGCGCTCTCGCCCACCGGCTGCAGGCGGTGGCGATGCTTCTGCGGCACGGTCTTCAACAAGGCCGCAACCTTTTCCTCCAGCAGCCCGGGCACCAGCCACTCGCAGCGCCTGGCGGGGATCTGGTTGAGCATCGCCAGCGGCACGATCAGGGTCACGCCATCGTCGGCCTCCCCCGGCTGGTGCAGGTACACGAGCTTCAACTTCTGCCCCAGCACCGCCATCGTCGGCGGGAAGCGGTCGGTGGTCACGCCCTCGGCCTCGTGCCGCATGAGCTGCTCACGCAGCAGATAAAGCCGCTTTGGCTCGCTCTTCTCAGCCGTCTTGCGCCACGCTTCCAGGCCGGCGAGGTCGCACACCTCCGCGGGGATCTTGCTGTCGTAAAAGGCCTCGATCAGCGCCTCATCGACCAGCACGTCGGGGCGGCGCGACTTGTGCTCCAGGCGCTCGATCTCGGCCACCAGGCGCTGGTTGTGCGCAAGAAAGCCCATCGCCCGCGCCGGCCCCTCGGCGATCTCGCCCTGCACCAGACCTTCGCGCAGGAAGAGCTCACGGCACAGCGCCGGGTCGATGTCGCGATAAGCCACGCCGCGCCGCGGATAGATCACCAGACCGTAGAGCGTGCCGCGCTCCCAGGCGCGCACCGCGCCCGCAGACTTCGACCAGTGCGGCTCGAACACCTGGCGCTTGATCAGATGCGCACCCACCTCTTCCACCCATTCCGGCTCGATGCGTGCGATGCAGCGCCCGAACAGACGCGAAGTCTCCACCTGCTCGGCGGCCATGATCCACTTGCCGGCCTTTTTCGCCAGCGTCGAGCCCGGATGCGGCCAGAACTTGATGCCGCGCGCGCCCAGATAGGCGCCGGCCTGCGCCCCCACCGCGTCCTCGAGCTTGAAGCCGATATTGCCGAGCAGCCCCGCGAGCAGCGCCTTGTGGATGGACTCGTAGTTGGCGGGCTGGGTGTTCTCCTTCCAGCCGTGCTCGGCGCACAGCGCGTGCAGCTGGGCAAACACATCCCGCCATTCGCGCATGCGCATGTAATTGAGGAAATGGCGCTTGCACCAGGCCTTCTGCTTGGAGGACGACTCGTGGCGCTGCACCTCGTCCCAGGCCTTCCACAGGTGCCAGTACCACAGGAACTCGGAGCGCTCATCCTGCTCGCCACCACGAAACTTCGCATGTGCCTGATCCGCCGCACCGGGGCTGTCCGGCGGGCGCTCGCGCGGATCCTGCACCGACAGCGCGGCGGCAATCACCAGCAACTCGGCGAGCGCACCGCGTTCGCGCGCGGCCAGGATCATGCGCCCGATGCGCGGGTCGAGCGGCAGGCGGGCGAGCTCGACCCCGCTCGGTGTCAGCCTGCGCTCATCGTCGTCGGTGATCGCGCCCAGTTCGGCGAGCAAGGCGTAGCCATCGCCGATCAGGCGCGAGCCCGGCGCATCGATGAAGGGAAAATCCTCCACCCCGCCGAGCTTGAGCGACTTCATGCGCAGGATCACGCCGGCGAGCGAAGAGCGCAGGATCTCGGGGTCGGTGTGCAGCGGGCGACGCGTGAAGTCGTCTTCGTCGTAGAGGCGAAAGCAGATGCCGTCCATGACCCGACCGCAGCGCCCGGCGCGCTGCTGCGCGGCCGACTGCGCGATCTTCTCGACCTGCAGCTGCTCGACCTTGGTGCGCGGCGAATAGCGTTTGATGCGCGCCAACCCGGTGTCCACCACATAGCGCACGCCAGGCACGGTGAGCGAGGTTTCGGCCACATTGGTCGCCAGCACCACGCGCCGCCCGCTCGAGGACGAGAACACGCGCGCCTGCTCCTGCGCCGACTGGCGCGCAAACAAGGACAGGATCTCGGTGCCGGGCAGGTGCTGCGCCTTGCGCAGCGCTTCGGCGGCCTCGCGGATCTCGCGCTCGCCGGGCAAAAAGACCAGCACATCGCCCGGGCCGCAGCGCTGGGCCTCGTCGACCGCATCGACGAGCGCGTCCATCAGATCACGGCTGCGCTCCTTCGCCCGCCCATCCCTTCCCCACTCAGCCTTGGCCGGCACCGCAGCGACCGGCGCGGACTCCTCACCTTCCACCGGCCGGTAGCGCATCTCGATCGGATACAGGCGACCCGAGACCTCGATCACCGGCGCCGGCTTGCCGGCGGCGTCGGCAAAGTGCCTGGCGAAGCGCTCGGCATCGAGCGTGGCCGAAGTCACGATCACCTTCAGGTCAGGCCGGCGCGGCAGCAGGGTGCGCAGGTAGCCGAGCAGGAAGTCGATGTTCAGGCTGCGCTCGTGCGCCTCGTCGATGATGATCGTGTCGTAGGCCGCGAGCAGCGGATCGGTCTGGGTCTCGGCCAGCAAGATGCCATCGGTCATGAGCTTGACGTGGCTGTTGGCGCTGAGCTTGTCGGTGAAGCGGATCTTGTAGCCCACCACCTGGCCAAGTGGGCTGTTGAGCTCCTGCGCGATCCGGCTCGCGGTGGCGCGCGCCGCCAGCCGGCGCGGCTGGGTGTGGCCGATCAGGCCGGCCGCGCCGCGCCCCAGCGCCATGCAGATCTTGGGCAACTGGGTGGTCTTGCCCGAGCCGGTCTCGCCACAGACGACGATCACCTGATGCGCGGCCAGCGCCGCGGCGATCTCCTCACGGCGCGCGGACACCGGCAGCTCGGGCGGGAACTCCGGCACCGGCAGGGCCGCAAGACGGGCGCCAAGCGCGGTGCGCGAACGCTGCAGCAAGGCATCGAAATCGGCCTGCAGGCGAGCGCGCTGCGCCAGCGCACGCTCGGCAGCCTCCGCGCCCGCCGCTGGCTCACGCCGCGGCGCGGCCGGCCGCGCCAGATCGCGCGCCATGCGGCGCAAGCGTGGACGGTCGACACTCAGGCAGTCGTCAAAGGTCGGCAGCGCTAAGGGGCGACGTTCGCCCCGGGGTTCAGCCCTCATGGCTCAGCTTCGGTTTGGTCAGGCCGCGCATTATCCTCCGCATCGTCGTCTACAGGCGCAGCACGGGCCACGACATTCGCCCGCCACCGCGACGCAAGGTCCGAGCCGCTATAATCGCCGGCTCCTCCGCACCAGAAAGACTCGCCGCATGGACTTCCCCCTCCTCCTCGTCGCACTCGTCCTCGGCATCATCGAAGGCCTGACCGAATTCCTGCCGGTATCCTCCACCGGCCACCTCATCATTTTCGGCGACCTGCTCGGCTACAACGACGACACCAGCAAGGTGTTCAAGATCGTCATCCAGCTCGCCGCCATCCTCGCCGTGTGCTGGGACTACCGCGAGCGCCTGATCAAGGTCGCCAGCGGACTGCGCACCGAACCCAGTGCACAGCGTTTCGTCGGCATGCTCTTCGTCGCCTTCCTGCCCGCCGCCGTGCTCGGTCTCATGTTCCACTCGAAGATCAAGGCCTTGCTGTTCAACCCGATCACCGTCGCCACCGCGCTCGTCGTCGGCGGCCTGATCATCCTCTACGTGGAAAAACGCGCCTACAAGCCCCGCATCATGGAGGTCGAGCAGATGCGCTGGAGCGACGCCGTCAAGGTCGGCTTCGCCCAGGCGCTGGCGATGATCCCCGGCACCTCGCGTTCGGGCTCGACCATCATGGGCGGTCTGATCTTCGGCCTGTCACGCAAGGCGGCGACGGAGTTCTCCTTCTTCCTCGCCATCCCCACCATGTTCGCCGCCACCGCCTACGACCTCTACAAGAACTGGGCCTTGCTGCGCGCGGAAGACCTGCCGGTGTTTGCGGTCGGCTTCGTCGCCAGCTTCGTGGCCGCGATATGGGCGGTGAAGAGCTTCATCAGGTTCATCTCCAACCACACCTTCATCATCTTCGCCTGGTACCGCATCGCCTTCGGCCTGTTCGTGCTCGCAACCTGGTACTTCGGCTGGGTCGAGTGGTCGGAAGCCTGAAGGAGGCGCGCCCGATGATCGTCTATCTGCACGGCTTTCGCTCCGCACCGGCCTCGATCAAGGCGCGCGCACTCAAGGGCCGCATGGTCGAGCGCGGGCTCGGCGAGCGCTTCTGGTGCGAGCAGCTCCCGGTCTCACCACGTGCCGCCATCGCCCTGGCCGAGGCCGAAATTGCCCGCGCCCGGCGCGCCGGACTGCAGCCGACCGTGGTCGGCAGCTCGCTCGGCGGCTACTACGCCACCTGGCTGGCCGAGCGCCATGGCTTGCGCGCGGTGCTGATCAATCCGGCGGTGGTCGCACCGCTGGCGCTGGAGAGCTTCGTCGGCATGCAGGACAACCTCTACACCGGCGAGCGCTTTGAATTCACCCATCAGCACCTCGACGAATTACGCACCCTCGAGGTCGCGGCCATCACCCGCCCCGAGCGCTACTGGCTGCTCGCCGAAACCGGCGACGAAGTGCTCGACTACAGTCACGCGGTGATCAAGTACGCCGGCGCGCGCCAGACCATCCTCGAAGGCGGCAACCACGGCTTTTCACGCTGGAAAGACTATCTCGACGCGGTGATCGATTTCGCCGTGCCGGCAGGGGATGACACCCGATGAACCCGCCCACGAACAAGCCCAGCGCAGCCGACCCGGCACCCGCAGCCACCTCCTCACCCGCCGCCTTCGACGCGCGCCGCTTCAAGGCGATGGAACGCGCCGGCTTCAACCGCATCGCGGCACGCTACGCCGAAGGTGCGCACTTGCGCGCCGAGCTCGCCACCGCCCTGCTCGATGCCGCCGCCCTCGCCCCCGGCCAGCGCGTCCTCGACCTTGCCAGCGGACCTGGTCTGCTGGCGCGCGACGCCGCGCTGCGCATCGCCCCCGGCGGCACCGTGCTCGCCACCGATATTGCCGAGGGCATGCTGGCCGAAGGCGCCCGGCGCTGCGGCGAACACGCCAGCACCCCGTGCTTTGCCGCCGCTGACGCCGAACAGCTGTGCCTGGCCGACGCCAGCGTGGACCGCGTGCTAGCAGGGCTGGCGCTGTTCGTCTTTCCCCACCCCGAACGCGCGCTCGCCGAAATGCACCGCGTGCTCGTCCCCGGCGGCCTCGTTGCACTGTCGGTATGGGGCACACGCGAGACCGTGCCCCTCATCCACCGCGCCCAGGACTGCATCGCCCGCCTGCTGCCGGCGCCCAAGGTCGCACGCCCCTCGGTGTTCCGCTTCGGCGAGGCCGAGGTGTTGCAAGCCAGCCTCGCCGCCGCCGGTTTCGTGGACATCGACATCCGTCCGTGCGCGTTCAGCTGCCACTTTGCCGACGCCGACGACTACTGGCAGGCCTTCCTCGACCTCGCCGGCGGCGCTGCGGAGGCCCTCGGCCGCCTGCCCGAGGCCAGCCAGCAGGCCCTGCGCAGCGCGGTCGTCGATGAGCTTGCCGGCCATGTCTGTGGCGATGCACGCGGCGGCTTCATCCTGCCTGCACACACGCTGGTCGCCACCGCTCGACGCCCGGGCTGAAGCACAGCGCGCAGGCGCGCCCGAAAACCTCAACCCATCGGCAACGAATGTCCGCGTCGTGCGCGCGATGGCTTTGGGGCAAGCCGGCCGAATCCAGTAAACTAGGCAGCTTGATTTTTCCAGGCCAATGCCGATGTTCGTGCTGTATGAAGAGGACGGAGCTTTCAAAGCTGGCACGATCCTCGCCGATAACGAAGCCACCCTGCAGGTCGAGAACACCCACGGCAAGCGCGTGAAGCTCAAGCGCGCCAACGTGCTGCTCGAGTTCCTCGAGCCCGCGCCCGCGGAACTCCTGCGCCGGGCCGAAGCGGAAGCTGAAGAGCTGGACATCGAGTTCCTCTGGGAAGTGTGCGGTGACGAGGAGTTCGCCTTTGCCGACTTCGCCGCCGAATACCAGGGCCACAAACCCACCGCGGTCGAATCAGCCGCCGTCCTGCTGCGCCTGCATTCGGCGCCGATCTGGTTCCACCGCAAGGGCAAGGGACGTTTTCGCAAGGCCCCTGCGGAAATCCTGCAGGCCGCGCTCGCCGGACTGGAAAAGAAGCGCCAGCAGGCCGCGCTCATCGAGCACATGCGTGCCGAACTGGTCGAAGGCCGTCTGCCGACCGAACTCGGCGCACTGCTGCCGCAGGCCTTGTACCGCCCCGACCGCAACCGCAACGAGATCAAGGCGCTGGAAGCCGCCTGTGTCGATACCGGCCTGTCAGCCCCGCGCCTGCTGCTCAAGTGCGGCGCGCTCAGTTCGAGCTACGACTTCCACTACAACCGCTTCCTGTTCGAAAACTTCCCCGAAGGCGCCGGCTTTCCCGCCTTTGCGCCGGCAAGCTGGCCGAGCCAGCTGCCGCGCGCCGAGGTCGTCGCGTTCTCGATCGACGATGCCTCCACCACCGAGATCGACGACGCCTTCTCGGTCACCCCGCGCGCGGGCGGTGGCTGGCGCATCGGCATCCACATTGCCGCTCCGGCGCTGGGCTTCGTGCGCGGCACCGAGCTCGACGCCATCGCACGCCGTCGCCTGTCCACGATCTACATGCCGGGCGACAAGCTCACCATGCTGCCCGACGAAGTGGTGCAGACCTTCACCCTCATTGCCGGACGCGAGTGCCCGGCGGTATCGCTCTACCTGGACATCACCCCGGGGCTGGCGATCGTCGGCCAGGAAAGCCGGGTCGAGCTCGTACCCATTGTCGCCAACCTGCGCCATCACGACATCGAACCGCTGTTCAACGACGCCTCTGTGCACGGCGAGGGCGGCCCGGACTTCACCTGGAAGCGCGAACTCACCTTGCTGTGGGACCTCGCCACCGTGCTCGAGGCCGGACGTGGCAAGGCCGGTGGCAACGAAGACCGTGTGGACTTCGGCTTCAGCGTGGACTGGACTCAAGGCAGCGCAGACGGCCCCGGCCTGGTCAGCATCAGCCGCCGTCTGCGCGGCTCACCGCTGGACAAGCTGGTCGCCGAGCTCATGATCCACGCCAATGTCACCTGGGGCCGCCTGCTCGACGAGGCCGGCGTGCCCGGCCTGTACCGCGCCCAGGGCGGAGGCAAGGTGCGCATGACGACCGTCGCCGCACCCCATGAGGGCCTGGGCGTGGAGTGCTACGCCTGGTCGAGCTCCCCGCTGCGACGCTACGTGGATCTGGTCAACCAGTGGCAGATCGTGGCGGTACTGCAAGGCGGCACCCCCGCCTTCGCGCCGCGCTCGGCCGACCTCATGGCGGCCCTGCGTGACTTCGAGCTGACCTATGCCGACTACGCCGAATTCCAGCGCCGCATGGAACGCTACTGGTGTCTGCGCTGGCTACGTCAACATCAGCGCGGAGAGGTCGACGCAACCGTGGTACGCGAGAACATCGTGCGCCTGGGCGAAATTCCGCTCATGTTCAGGGTGCCGTCAATGCCGCTGCAGCTGCCTGGCAGCCAGGTGAGACTGGTGGTCGAACATACCGACCTGCTTGACGTCGAGGTCGACGCGCGCTTCCAACGCGTGCTGGCAGAGCCGGAAACCCAGGATGACAGCCTGGCCGCGGACGCCTTCGGCCCGCTCTGAGCCGTGACCATGGCCGCCCCGCCTTCCGCCACCGCCTCCGCTGCAGCGCCGGTGGGCGGCCCCAGCGCCACGCCGCGGGCGCCTGCATCACAGCGCAGCCGGCACGGGACACGCTTGATGCTGCTGGCCTTTGCGGTCTCGCTTGCTGTGCACGCGCTGCTGCTCAGCCTGCAGTTCCGCATGCCCGAGGCCAAGCCGGCCAAGGACAGGGGCCTGGAAGTCGTGCTGGTCAACACTCGCCACGCCAAGGCGCCACCGCAGGCGGAGCTGCGCGCCCAGGCCAACGTCGATGGCGGCGGCAGCAGTGAACAGCCGGCACGCCCCAAATCCCCGCTGCCACCGCAAGCCACGCAGCGCGACGGCGACGCGCTGGTCGAAGCCAGGCGTCGCACGCAAGAACCGGTGCGCGAGCAAAAACAGGTGATCACGCGCGAGAAGAAGTCGCCGGCCAGGATTGCATCGGCACCAAAAAAGATCGAACAAGCCCAGCCCGAACAACAGATCAGCGGTCTCGACCTGCTCGACAGCGCGGCAGCGGTCGCCCGCATCGAAGCCGAGATCGACCGCAATCTGGACGAAATCGCCAAGCGCCCGCGCAAGAAATTCATCGGCGCAAGAACCAAGGAATACCGTTTTGCCCAGTACGTCGAGGACTGGCGTCTGAAGGTGGAGCGGGTGGGCACCCTGAACTACCCCGAGGCTGCGCGCGGCCGGGTGTACGGCAGCCTGCTGCTGTCGGTGACCATCCGCGCCGACGGTACGGTGGAAAAAGTCAGCGTGCACCGCAGTTCGGGGCACGCCCTGCTTGATGAAGCCGCGGTGCGCATCGTCAAGCTGGCCGCGCCTTATGCGCCCTTCCCGCCCGCCATCCGCAAGGACACCGACATCATCGAGATCACCCGCACCTGGGCTTTCACCAACGCCGACCAGGTGCGCACCAACTGAGAGCTCTCCATGGACCGTTACGCCGTCATCGGCCACCCGATCGCGCATAGCAAGTCGCCCCGCATCCACGCCGCCTTCGCGCGCCAGACCGGGCAAGCCCTGTGTTACGAAGCCATCCTCGCGCCGCTCGACGGCTTCAGCGCCAGCGTGCACGCCTTCCGCGCCGCCGGCGGGCGCGGCATGAATGTCACCGTACCGTTCAAGCTCGAAGCCTTCGCCCTTGCAGACCAGCACACGCCGCGTGCGCGCGCCGCGGGCGCGGTCAATACCCTGAGCTTCAATAGCGAAGGCATCCTTGGCGACAATACCGACGGCGCCGGTCTGGTCCGTGACCTCAGCGTCCATCTCGGCTGCACCCTCAAAGGGCGGCGGATTCTGCTGCTGGGTGCAGGCGGCGCTGCCCGCGGCGCGCTGCTGCCCCTGCTGGACGAACAGCCCGCCGTGTTGACGATTGCAAATCGTACGCCGCGCAAGGCGCAGGAGCTGGCCTCCCGCTTTGCCGGCTCTGCCGCCAGCACACAGCTGCACGCCTGCGGTTTCGAAGCGCTCGCCGGCCAACAGTTCGACCTCGTCATCAACGCCACCGCCGCCAGCCTGGCCGACGCCGCGCCCGCGCTGCCAGGCGGGCTCTACGCCCCCGGCGCACTCGCCTACGACATGATGTACGGCCGCGACGACACTCCGTTCATCGCCGCGGCCCGCGCCGAGGGCGCGGCGCGCACCGCCGACGGCCTGGGCATGCTGGTCGAGCAGGCCGCGGAGAGCTTTGCGCTCTGGCGCGGCCTGCGCCCCGACAGCAGCGCCGTGCTCGCCGAGCTCCGGCGCGAGCTCGGCGGCCCCTGAGCCGCCATGCCGACGCCCCGCAACTGGCTGATCTGGCTGGGCCACAGCCTGCTTGCACTGTTCCTGCTGGTGCTGTTCTGGCAAGCGGTGCTGTTCACCCAGGTGATCTGGTGGAGCCGCTTCGACCCGGACAGCACGAGCTTCATGCGCATGCGGCTTGCTGAGCTGCGCGCGTCCGACCCCAAGGCCGAGCTGCGTCACCACTGGGTGCCCTACGAGCGCATCTCCATCCACCTCAAGCGCGCGGTGGTCGCCGCCGAGGACGACCGCTTCCTCGATCACGAAGGCTTCGACTGGGAGGGCATACAGCGCGCGCTGGAGAAGAATGAGCGCCGCGGTCGCCTCAGCGCCGGGGGCTCGACCATCTCCCAGCAACTCGCCAAGAACCTCTTCCTCTCGCCCTCGCGGAGCTGGCTGCGCAAGGGCCAGGAAGCGGTGCTGACGGTGATGATCGAACAGACCTGGGACAAGCGCCGCATTCTCGAGGTGTACCTGAACGTGGTCGAATGGGGCAAGGGCGTGTTCGGCGCCGAAGCCGCCGCGCAGCGCTACTACCGCAGCTCCGCCGCGCAGCTGGGGCCGTCACAGGCCGCCCGGCTGGCGGTGATGCTGCCCAACCCCAGGCACTACGAGCGCAATTACGGCCCGCGCCTGGCCGCCCACGCCGACCGTATCCAGCGCCGGATGCAGGCCTCGCAGGTGCCCTGAACTCAAGCTGCCGCGCTTTTGCGCGCTTTGTCGAGACCTTCTGTGTTGCAGCGCAACAAACTCCGCGTAGATCTGAGCGCGGAAGGCCTGCAACAGTCGCAAGGCGCGCACCAAGCCCGTAGAATCCCGCTTTTGCTCCGCCACGCTGCTGGAATCCCATGACGCAGGAAGAGGAACTCCATCCCGACGATGTCCAGCAACACCTGCGCGAAGTGCAGGACTTGCTCGCACGCCAGAAAGCCGTCGAAAACCTGGTCAGCCAGCAGGACGTGCCTCGCCACGAGATGGTCGAGAGCCTGGTGCACAAGCAACAGCAAGCGGAACTGGCGGCCAAGCTCGAAGAGCTGCACTCGGCCGACATCGGCTACATCCTCGAAGCGCTGCCACTCGAAGAGCGCCTCTACGTCTGGAACCTGATCAAGGCCGAACGCGACGGCGAGGTCCTGCTCGAGGTCTCGGATGCCGTGCGTGAATCGCTCATCGAGAGCATGGCGCCCGCGGAGCTCAAGGCTGCGGCCGAATCGCTCGACGCCGACGAGCTCGCCGATCTCGCACCCGACCTGCCGCCCGAGGTCATCCAGGACGTCTTCCAGTCCCTCGACCCCGAAGGCCGCGAACAACTGCGCGCGGCCATGTCCTACCCGGAAGACTCGGTGGGCGCGCTCATGGTCTTCGACATGGTGACGGTGCGCGAAGACGTCAGCCTTGAAGTCGTGCTGCGCTATCTGCGCCGTTTCGAGGAACTGCCCGACCACACCGACAAGCTCTTCGTCGTCGACCGCGAAGATCACCTCAAGGGCATCCTGACCCTGGAGTGCCTGCTCATCAACGACCCCGAGAAGGAAGTGGCCGAGGTCATGCGCTCGGAAACGGTGATCAGCTTCACCCCCGAGGACGAAGCCGATGAAGCCGCACAGGCCTTCGAGCGCTACGACCTCGTCTCAGCGCCTGTCATCGACAGCGAGAAGCGCGTCATCGGCCGCCTCACCGTGGCCGACGTGGTCGACTACATCCGCGAGGAATCCGAAGCCGAGATCCTGAGCAACGCCGGCCTGCGCGAAGGCGAAGACATCTTCGCCTCGGTGTGGGACTCGGTGAAGAACCGCTGGGCCTGGCTGGCGGTGAATCTGGTCACCGCCTTCGTCGCCTCACGCGTGATCGGCCTGTTCGAGGGCTCGATCGAAAAACTGGTCGCGCTGGCAGCGCTGATGCCCATCGTGGCCGGCATCGGCGGCAATTCGGGCAACCAGACCACCACGATGATCGTGCGTGCGATCGCCATGGGCCAGGTGGAGCCCTCAGCCATGAAGCGCTTGCTGAAGAAGGAACTCGGCGTCGCCCTGTTCAACGGCATCGCCTGGGGCGGGCTGCTGGGCGTGCTGGCATGGTGGCTGTACGGCAGCGTCTCGCTGGGCCTGGTGATGACCGGGGCGATGGCCCTCAACCTGCTGCTGGCCGCCTGCGCCGGCGTCATCATCCCCATGCTGCGCGAGCGCCTGGGTGCCGATCCCGCCATCGGCGGCTCGGTGATGATCACCGCCCTCACCGACTCCGGCGGCTTCTTCATCTTCCTCGGCCTGGCAACGCTGTTCCTGTTGTAATCGGGCAGCGCCCCACCCGGAACACGAACACCGTCAGCCGGGGCTGGACCGGGTATTCCTGAAGAAGGCGAGGACTGTCCGAGCGCAGCGCTGAGCCCGAAGGGCGTTCATTTGCGTACCCTCCGCCAGCATCGCGTAGTGGTGCAGCCCTCGAACGAGCACCTCACTCACCCACCCAGCCCCAGATCACGGACACTGCGAGCCGGGGATGGGCTGGGTATTCCTGAAGAAGGCGAGGACTGTCTGAGCGCAGCGCTGAGCCCGAAGGGCGCTCATTTACGTACCCTCCGCCAGCATCGCGTAGCGATGCAGCCTTCGGAAGGAATACCCGGCCCAGCCCCGGCGGATTACAAGCCGCGATCAGCCCAGTGCCGCGAACACCTCACGCGCCACCGCGATCGTCGCATCGATATCGGCGTCACTGTGCGCCGCCGACACGAAACCCGCCTCGAACGCCGAGGGCGCGAAATAGTGACCGGCGTCGAGCATGGCGTGGAAGAAGCGGTTGAAACGCTCCTTGTCCGCGCCCATCACCTCGGCAAAGCTCGTCGGCACGGTGGCGGTGAAATACGCGCCGAACATGCCGCCCACCGAATCCGCGCTGAAACACACGCCCGACTCGGCCGCCGCCGCCGCCAGCCCGCTGACCAGGCGCTGCGTACTAGCCGTCAAGCCTTCATAAAAACCCGGTGCGCGCGTCAGCTGCAGCGACACGATCCCCGCGGCCACCGCCACCGGACTGCCCGACAGCGTGCCCGCCTGATACACCGCACCCAGCGGCGCGATGTGCTGCATGATGTCGCGCCGCCCGCCAAAAGCGCCCACCGGCATGCCACCACCGATCACCTTGCCCAGCGTGGTCAGATCCGGCGTGACGCCATACAGCCCCTGCACGCCCTGCGGGCCGACGCGAAAGCCCGTCATCACCTCATCAAAGATCAGCACCGCGCCATACTGCGTGCACACCCGCCGCAGGCCCTCGAGGAAGCCCGGCTGCGGCTTGATCAGGTTCATGTTGCCCGCCACCGGCTCGACGATGATGGCGGCAATCTCGTCGCCGCGCGCCTTGAACACCTCTTCGACCTGCTGCAAGTCATTGAAATCGACCACGATCGTGTGCTTGGCAAAATCGGCCGGCACACCGCCCGAGGACGGATTGCCGAAAGTCAGCAAACCCGAGCCCGCCTTCACCAGCAGACTGTCGGCGTGACCGTGATAGCAACCCTCGAACTTCAGGATCGCATCGCGCCCGGTGAAACCACGCGCCAGCCGGATCGCGCTCATCGTCGCCTCGGTGCCCGAGCTGACCAGGCGCACCATCTCCACTGAGGGCAGCAGCTCGCAGATCAGCTCCGCCATCACCACTTCGCCCTCGTTGGGCGCGCCAAACGACAAGCCCTTCAGGGCCGCCTCACGCACCGCCTCGACAATCGCCGGGTGAGCATGACCGGCGATCGCCGGCCCCCATGAGCCCACATAGTCGATGTAGTCCTTGCCATCGGCATCCCACACCCGCGCGCCCTCGGCACGCTCAAGAAAGCGCGGCGTCCCGCCCACCGAACGGAAGGCGCGCACCGGTGAATTGACTCCGCCCGGAATGGTTTTCTGGGCACGCTGAAAAAGGGTTTCGCTACGACTGGTCATGGGGCGCTCATCCTGGACTGCATTCGAAAGGCGCCATTGTCGCGCCCACAACCGGTCCGGGTCCAGCACAGGGATCAAGAACGCCGATCGATCGCGCACCGCGCTCAGAACAGGGCGCGATAGGCGAGCGCGCGCGCCGCAGGGTCGGGCGCGGAAAAGACATCGCTCACCACCGCGATGAGCTCAGCACCGGCCGCAATCACCTGCGCAGCGTTATCCAGCGTGATGCCGCCGATCGCCGCCACCGGCAGCTTCAGCTCACGCCGTGCGCGGCTGATCAGCGCCAGCGGCGCAGACGGCGCATGGGGCTTGGTGGCAGACGGAAAGATCGCGCCGAAGGCGAGGTAATTCACACCGGCCTCGGCTGCGGCGCTGGCGCGCGCCCAATCGGCATAGCAGGTCACGCCCAGGATGCGGCTGGCGCCCAGCGCACGCCGTGCAGCTGCCGGCTCGCCATCGTCGCGCCCGAGGTGAGCGCCGTCGGCGCCGATCTCAAGCGCGAGGGCGAGGTCATCATTGACCAGCAGCGGCACGCCAGCCGCGCGACAAAGCTCAAGCAGCGCAAGGGCTTGTTCGCGGCGCAGGGCCGGCCCGGCCAGCTTGTTGCGGTACTGCAGCAAGGCGGGCTTCCCCGCCAGCACGCGCTCGGTCAGCGCCAGCAGGCGGGCGGTATCGGTTTCGTCAGGCGTGATCGCATAAAGACCGCGCAGCACTGGCCCGCGCGCCGCCTCACTCATCTGCATCCCCCTTGCCGCGCGCCCAGAAGAAGCGGTCGGGCAAGGCCAGCCCCATGCCCGGTCGGTAGGCGTGGCGCAAGGCCTGCTGGGTGAACTCCTGCGCCTCGCGCACCGCCTCGGGCAAGTCCATGCCATGCGCAAGCGCCGCGGCGGCCGCAGCAGCAAGCGTTGTGCCCGCACCCAGGAAGCGCCCCCCAAGCCGCGGCCAGGCATCGGTGCGCACGCTGCCCGCCTGCCCGATCAGGCTGTTGACGACCTGTGGACCGTGCTCGCTCCCGCCGGTGAGCAGGATGTATTCGGTGCCGCCAGCGAGCACCTGCGCGAGCGCATCGTCCACTGCAGGCAACTCCGTCTCATCGTGCTCGCCATCGCTGCACGCCACCCCGACCAGACGGCACAACTCATGACGCCCGAGCACGAGCAGTGTGGTCTGAGGCAGGATCAGGTCGGCAAGCGCGGCACTCATCTCCTCACCAGCCTCACCGAGGTCGCCACAGGCATACAGCGCAGGCTCGACGATCAGCGCCAGATCCGGATAGTCGGACAGGATCTCGGCGATGGCGGCCAGGTTTTCCACGCTGCCGCAGAAGCCGAGCTTGAAGGCTGCGACCGGAATGTCCTCGAGTATGGTCCGCGCCTGGGCGACGACAATTTCGGCGTCCTGCGCCCACACTTCATCGACGCTGCGCGTATCACGCAGCAAGACCGCCGTGTGCACGGGCAGCGGATGGCAGCCCATGCTCGCCAGCGTCAGGATGTCAGCCGCAAGCCCGCTGCCGGCGGTCGCATCACCTGCGCCAAAGCACAACACTGCGGGTGGCGTGGCGGGAATATCAATTGCCATGAGCGAGAAGTCCGCCACGGAGGCGTCATTCGGGATGAGTTAAGATGCGCGTTATTTTACCCCCTGCTCTCAAGTTGAGAGAACCATGGCCGACACCCCGTACAAGACTTGGATGTGCCTCATCTGCGGCTTCATTTACGACGAGGCCGCTGGAGCGCCCGAGGAAGGCATTGCTCCAGGAACACGCTGGAAAGACCTCCCTCACGACTGGTCCTGCCCGGAATGTCATGCGCGCAAGGAAGATTTTGAGCTCGTCGAAATCTGAGCCCAGGCCAGCCGACAGCAAGCCCGAACAATCAAGGACAGATCCAATGGACATTGCCGGATTGAAGGTGATGGTCATCGACGACAGCAACACCATCCGCCGCAGCGCCGAGATTTTTCTCGGCCAGGCCGGCTGCCAGGTCTTGCTTGCCGAAGACGGCTTCGACGCCCTGGCAAAGATTGCCGACCACAATCCTGACGTCATTTTTGTGGATATCATGATGCCCCGCCTCGACGGTTATCAGACCTGCGCCCTGATCAAGAAGAACGCAGAACTGGCATCGACGCCGGTGATCATGCTGTCCTCACGCGATGGTCTGTTCGACCGCGCCCGCGGCCGCATGGCGGGCTCGGACGAATACCTCACCAAACCCTTCACCAAGGACAGCCTGCTCAAGGCCGTCGCCACACATTCACACCGCAACACGCCGCGTTGAATCCGCCCCGTACAGGACTTCGAAGATGCCGATAAGCAAGATTCTTGTCGTTGACGACTCTCCCACCGAACGCCTGGCCCTGCAGGAACTGCTCGCTCGCGAGGGCTATCAGGTCGTGAGCGCTGAATCCGGCGAACAAGCCATCGCCGCCAGCAAGAGCGAAAAACCCGACCTCATCCTGATGGACGTGGTGATGCCGGGCATGAACGGCTACCAGGCCACACGCACGATCTCGCGCGACGACAGCACGCGCAACATCCCCATCATCATGTGCACCAGCAAGGGGCTGGAAACCGACAAGATCTGGGGCATGCGCCAGGGCGCTCACGCCTATCTGGTCAAGCCGCTCAATCACGACGACCTGCTCGCCCACATCCGGGCCATCGGCTGACTCGATCATGGCCAAACGCAGCAGTCTGCGGGAGTTCCAGCAAAACCTCGCGCGCCGACTGGCCGAAGCCAGCACCGCCGACCGCCGTGGCCTGCTTGGCTTTCAAGCGGGCAGCGAGAGCTGGCTGATCGACCTCACCGAGGCAGGCGAGATCATGCCGCCGCCGCCCCTGTCCATCGTGCCGCTGACGCGATCATGGTTTCGCGGCCTGGCAAATGTGCGCGGCGCGCTCTACGGTGTCGTCGATCTGGCCCAGTTTCACGGCGAAGCGGCCATCACCCCCAGCGGCCGTGCACGCCTGCTGCTGATCGGCGCCAGACTGGGCATTCACTGCGCGCTGCTGGTGTCCCATTCACTCGGTCTGCGCAGCGCGGATGACTTTGAAGTGGACGTGGGCGAGGAAGATCGGCCATGGGTCGCGCAGCGCCTGCGCGACGCACAAGGTCAGCTGTGGCTGCAGGTCGACGTCACAAAACTGCTGGCCAGCCCGCAATTCCTCGACGCGGGTCTCGAATGACGATCCGGGCCTCGCGTCTGGCCTACCCCAAGAACACGGTGGAGCACGCAACATGGCATTGAAGCTTTTCGGCAAGAACACAGCGCCGTCGAATGTCGCCGACAGCGACGGCATCACGATCCTCGAGACCACACCCAAGCCCGGCAGCGGCGCCCCCAGGACGGCCAGATCAGACTCGGCCTCCGGCTCTGGCGCAGACACTGGAGGGCTGCGCAACTACGGCATCCTGTTCGCCATGCTGGCCCTGGCGACCGCTGTACTCGTTGTTTTTCAGCAGCGTGAATCGGCCAACGCCACCCTGCACGTCACCGCATCGAGCGAAATGCAGATGCTGTCACAGCAGATCGCCAAGTCGGCACAGCTCGCGCTGCGCGGCAATGGCCCGGCCTTTGTTGAACTCAAGAGCGGCCGCGACCAGTTCGCCAGCCTCTTGCTGGCACTCGATGAGGGCGGCGACATCGACGGCTCCCGTGTGCCGCCGGTGCCCGCAGCGCTGCGTCCGCAGCTCGAGGCCTTGTCTGCCGCGTGGCAGAAGACCGAGCGCAACACCGCCCAGCTGCTGGGGCAGCGCCAGGATCTGGTGGCGCTCAACAGCGCGGTCGCCACCATCGGCAAGGACAGCGCGGAGCTGCTCGAGCTCAGCGAACAGATCGCCAGCGAGCTGCAGGCTGCGGCCACCGACCCCGTCAGCCTGGGCGCCGCCAGTCGCAACATGATGCTGACTCAACGCATCGCCAAGAACGCCAGCGCACTGCTGGTCGATGACGCCATCGACCCCGAAGTCGCGTTCATCCTTGGACGCGACATTGACGCCCTGCGCAAGCAGATCGACACGCTGGCAGCCAGCGCACCGAACAGCGATGTACGCAGCCAGCTTGGCGCGCTCGCAAGCGCAGCCGCGCCCACCTTCGACGCCGCCAGCGCAATTCTCGGCAACATCCAGAAGACGGTGCAGGCCAAGCAAGCCGGCAGCCGCATCTTTGGCGACTCCGTGCCCTTGCTTGAACGCAGCACCGAGCTGACCGCCGGCCTCAAGCAGCTCTATGCCGGCTTCACCCGCATGCACGCGCTCATCGCCGCCGGCGCACTCGCCAGCATCCTGGCGCTGGCCGCCATGGCGCGCGCCTATCGCAGCGGTGTCGCGGCGCGGCGCGCAGAATCCGAACGGCAGCGCCAGGAAGCCGAGAGCGAGCGCAACCTCACACAGCAGGCCATCCTGCGCCTGATGAACGAAATGGGCGACCTCGCCGATGGCGACCTCACCGTGCGCGCCACCGTGACCGAAGACATCACCGGCGCCATCGCCGACTCGGTCAACTACACGGTGGAAGAACTGTCGGTGCTGGTGCGCCGCATCAACGACGCCGCCACGCGCGTCACCACCGCGACCGAGTCCGCCCAGCGCACCTCGCGCGAGCTGCTCGACGCCACCGAACGCCAGTCGCGCGAAATCGAAGAGGCCGGCACCACCGTGCAGCGCATGGCGCAGTCGATGACCGACTCCTCCGAGCGCGCCTTGCAGTCGGCCCAGGTCGCGCGGCGTTCGCTGGAAGCGGCGCGCAAGGGCGCGGGCGCGGTGGAGAACACCATCCGCGGCATGAACGGCATCCGCAGCCAGATCCAGGAGACCTCCAAGCGCATCAAGCGCCTGGGTGAGTCCTCACAGGAGATCGGCGAGATCGTCGAACTGATCTCGGACATCACCGAGCAGACCAACGTCCTCGCGCTCAACGCCGCCATCCAGGCCGCCACCGCCGGTGAGGCGGGCCGCGGCTTCACCGTCGTCGCCGAAGAAGTGCAGCGCCTCGCCGAGCGCTCGGCCGAGGCCACCAAACAGATCGCCGCGATCGTCAAGACCATCCAGACCGACACTCAGGACGCCGTCGGCGCGATGGAAAACGCCACCCGCGACGTGGTCGAAGGTGCGCAGCTGTCCGACGCCGCAGGCCAGGCCTTGTCAGAGATCGACGAGGTCTCGCTCGAAGCCGCACACCTGATCGAAAGGATCTCGACCGACACCCAGGAGCAGGCTGCCACTGCAGGACGCGTGGCGGCGACGATGAAGGACATTCTCACCGTCACCGAACAGACCACCTTCGGCACCCAGCAGACCGCGGTATCGATTGGTCAGCTCACCGATCTCGCCGTCGAACTGAAGGGCTCGGTTTCGGGCTTCAAGGTCTGAACGCCGTCACTCCGGGAAGCACGCCATGACACAAGCCAAGGAGACGGATCTCGGCCCGCTCACATGGGTTAAAGGCGAGATCGACGCCGCCCTGCAGCGCACCGCCGCCGCGCTGGCCGAGGCTGCGCACGCCGCGGACCCGGCCGCCCGCGTGCAGTTCGCGCAAACACACCTCCACCAGGTGCGTGGTGCCTTGTCCATCATCAGCCTCGATGGCCTCACCCAGTTTGCCGACGCGGCCGAAGTGCTGCTCGGCCTGATGTCGCGCGGCGAACTCGCGATCGATCGTGACAGCCTGGCACTGGTCACGCGCGCGGTCGCCAGCATCGGCAACTACCTCGAGGAAATCGCGCACGGCGCGCCCGACCAGCCGCTGCGCCTGGCCCCCTTGTACGAGGAGATCGCCCTCGCGCGCGGGCTTCCGCTGCCGTGCGCGGCCGACCTCTTCCACCCCGACCTGTCTCGCCGCCCGCCACGGCGTGACACGCCCGCAGGCGCAGCAGCAAAGGACCAGGGGGCTGCAAGCCAGGCCGCCTTGCGCCGCATCCGGCCACAATTCGAACGCGGCCTGCTCGAGCTCCTGCGCGGCAACCCGCACAGCGGCGCACAGGCAATGCGCGACGCCATCGCCGAAGTCGAAGCCCTGCAGGCCACGCCTGCACAGCGCAGCTTGTGGTGGGCAGCGCTGGCCTTGTTTGACGGCCTGATTGACGGCAGCCTGCCGGTCGACGTCGCGGTGAGACAGCTGTGCGCCCAGATCGACGCTCAATTTCGCCGTCTGCTCGCCGGCACGCAATCCTCCTCCGACCGGCTCCTGCGCGACATCCTGTACCGCGTTGCCATGCTGCCGGCACGCAGCGCACAGCAACAGGCGGTGCGCAATTGCTGGCAGCTCGACGCCCTGCTGCCCGCGGCCAACGCGCCCGTCAGCGACATCCCGCTCGGCCCCTTGTTGCAGGACTTGCAGCAAGCGCTCGCCGGCGTACGCGAGCAATGGGACGCCTTCAGCTCCGGCACGGCAATCGCGCTCACCCACTTCGACGAGCGCCTCAGCGCCCTCGTGCCGATGGCGCCCGCTCTCGGCCGCCCCGCCACCCTGCACCTGCTCAAGGGTCTGCAAGCGCTTGCCCAATGGCTGCGTCGTGACCCGCTGCAGCACTCGGACGCACTCGCGCTCGAGGTCGCCACCGCCTTGCTGTTGCTGGAGGCCGACTTCAAGCAGCGCGTACTCGACCACGCACTCGCGCAGCAGATCGACCAGCGCCTGAGCCGCATTCAGGCCCTGATGCGCGGTGAAACGCCAGCGCCTGACACTTCCGGCACCGACGCTGAGGGTGCGCGCGCCAGCCAGGAACACGAAGCCCTTGTACAGCTCTGTAGCGAAATGCGCGTCAGCCTGGGGCAGGTCGAGCAAACCCTGGACGACTACTTCCGCAACCAGGCCAAGCACGAACCGCTCACCCAGCTCCACCGCCCGCTGCAGCAGATCGTCGGCGCACTCAGCCTGCTCGGCGAAACCGGCGCGCTGACGCTGGTGCGCGATGCGGGCGCACGTATCGCCAGCCTGGCCAACGCGCCGGCCGACGCCGACGCTGCGGCTTTCGAGGCCCTGGCCCACCAACTCTCCGCGCTCGGCTTTTATCTCGAGGCCCTCCCCCACGGCGCGGCCGAACTTGACGACTTCCTGCACCCCGAGCGCCGGCGCGAGCGCGAAGCACAGGTCGCAGAGCACGATGCCGCAGCCGCGCAAACCGCGCCCCGGGAACCTGCGCCCAGTCTCGCTGGCGAAGCGGCGACCGTGCCCGACTCCAGCCCCGCAGAGCGGCCCCTCGCGACGCCTGCCACAGCAGCGGGCAGGCTGGATTTCAGCACCCTCGACCTGCCGGACCTGGATTTCCCCGACCTGGATCTGTCCGACCTCAAGCCGCATGCGCTCCCGTCGGCCACCACGCCCGCAAGCGACGAGGCGCCTGCGCACCCAGGCGCACTCGCACCCGACCTCGACCTCGATGCCCTGCCCGAACTGGAGGACATCGGCGCGCCTGCCCTGGAACAGCCTGCGCTGGCCAGCGCCCCCCTCATTGCGCAGCCCTCCCTGCCCGCCAGCGAAGCGGACATGGACACCGAGCTGCTTGGCATCTTCATCGAAGAGGCCGACGAGGTCCTCGCCCGCATCCGCGCCGAGCTCGACAGCGCGCGCGAGGCGGTGCAACCCCTCGACGCCCTGATCACCATCCGCCGCGGCTTTCACACCCTCAAGGGCAGCGGCCGCATGGTCGGGCTGAGTGCGCTGGGCGAAGCGGCCTGGGGCGTGGAGCAAACCCTCAACCGCTGGCTGCAGCTCGACTGGGCGCCGACACCCGCCCTCCTGCACCTGATCGACAGCGGACAACAGTTGTTCTCGACCTGGGTCGAGGCGCTGCGGGCCGGCAGCGCCGCCACGCCCGACGCGAGCGCGCTCCTCGCCGAGGCCGAACACCTGCGCAGCGCTGACGCGGCCATCGAAGACAGCAGCCTTGTCGACGCAGGCACGACGGCGAGTACGGAGACCCCAAGCCCCGCTGCCGCTGCCGCTGCCGCTGCCGAAATTGAAACGGCGCCGGTCCCGGCCGAGGCGATCACGCCTGCGGCTGAGGCCACACCGGCCGCAGGCGCTGCCGAGTTCGACGCCTGGATCGAATTTCCAACGCTGGACCTGGCCGACGACGGCGAGCTCCTGCCGCTGCTCGAGGACGACGAAGAAACACGCGCAAGCCGTGACACGACCGTACCCGACTTCCTCATCGAGACCACGAGCCTCGATCTGGACCAAGAGCCCGAGCTCGCCTCCGACACCAGCGCCGACACCAGCGCCGAACCCAGTACCGAACCCGGCGCTGCACCCGAAGGGCAGGACACTGACTCAGCCGAAGTCGAAGACAATTTGCCGCAAGCGCCCGAGCACCCGCTCCAGGCGCCCGAGGTCGCGCCTGTCACAAGCACTGCAGCAGCCGCAGCGACGGTGCAGGTCGGCGACACCGAGCTCTCTGCCGCGCTGTTTGCCCTCTTCCAGGTCGAGGCGCTGCAGCACGTCAGCACGCTGACACGAGAAGTGGACCGCCTCGCCCAGCACGCAGACGCCACCCCGACCGAGCTCGCCCACCGCGCCGCGCACACCCTTGCCGGCATCTCCGGCACCGCACACCTGTTCCCGCCACATGATCTGGCGCGTGCGTTCGAACATGCGCTTGGCCGCTTGCGTGATCAGAACCAGGCCCCGACCACCGCCGAGCTCATGGTGCTGCGCGAAGCCACCAACACGCTGCAGACCATGCTGGCCCAGATTTCCGCGCAGATCCTGCCGGACGCCGCCGACGCCCTGGTCGCCGCGGTGGAACACTGCGGCCTTGGCCGCAGTCAGGCGCCCACCCCACCGGCCGCAGCCCCCGCAGCCCCCGCGATGCTGCGCGCGACCCCGGTGCGAGCTGCACCCAGCCCAGCCTCCGAGCCCGTCGGTGGCGATCTCCTGCCGCCGCCGCAAGATGAGCTCGATGCCCAACTGCTGCCGATCTTCCTCGAAGAAGCCGGCGAGCTGTTCACCACCCTGCATGCGACCCTGCGCGCCTGGCGCGTCGCCCCCGAAGCCACGCCCCACCCCATCACCATCGCGCGCCTGTTGCACTCGCTGAAGGGCAGCGCGCGCATGGCCGGGGCGATGACCCTGGGCAGTCACCTGCACCAGCTCGAATCGCGCCTCGAGGACGGCCTCGCCGACAAGCTCGACACTCTCACGCTCATCGACGACCTGGCCTTTGGCCTGGACGTCAGCGAGCAGATGATAGACAGCATCGCCGGCCTGCCTGCGCGTGCCCTCGAGCCCCTGAGCCCTGACGCAAGCACGCCGCCGCCTGTGGCCAGTGGGGCCACTGCAGCCAGCCCGGCTGCGCCGCGCACGACCACGACCATTACCGCCGAGGCGGGCGACACCGATGCCATCAGCACCGCCACCCTGCGGGTGCGGGCAGAACAGGTCGATCAGTTCGTCAACCAGGCCGGCGAGATCGGCGTTTCGCGCACCCGCATCGAAGGCGAGCTGCGCACCCTGCGGCGCTCGCTGCTCGATCTCACCGAAAACGTCATCCGCCTGCGCAACCAGCTGCGCGAAGTCGAAATTCAGGCTGAAGTGCAGATGCAGTCACGCATCGCCCAGGCCGAGTCGCATCACGGTGAATTCGACCCTCTGGAGATGGACCGCTACACCCGCCTGCAGGAACTGACGCGGATGATGGCGGAGAGCGTCAACGACGTCACCACCGTGCAACAAACCCTGTTGCACAACCTCGACGGTGCCGACAGCGCCCTCAACGGCCAGGCACGCACCAGTCGCGAGCTGCAGCAAGGCCTGATGCGGGTGCGCATGCTGCCCTTCGACAGCCTCGCCGACCGCCTCTACCGCGTCGTGCGCCAGAGCGCGAAGGAAATCGGCAAGCGGGCCACGCTCGACCTGCGCGGCGGTCGCATCGAAATGGACCGCAGCGTGCTGGAACAGATGGTCGCGCCGCTCGAGCATCTGTTGCGCAACGCGGTCGCACACGGCATCGAATCCCCCGCCGAACGCAGCGCCGCAAACAAGCCCGAAACGGGCCAACTGGTGCTGAGCCTGAGCCAGGAAGGCAACGAGATCGCCATCGACCTCAGCGACGACGGCCGGGGCCTGGACTTCGAGCGCATCGCCGAACGCGCACGCGCCAACGGCCTGCTCGGCGCCGATGAGCGCCCCGACGACAAGCGCCTGACCAACCTCATCTTCCTCTCCGGCTTCAGCACCGCCAGCCAGCTGTCGGCGGTGTCCGGCCGCGGCGTGGGCATGGATGTGGTCAAAGCACAGACCGCGGCCGTGGGCGGCCGCATCGACGTCTCCAGTCGGGCTGGCGAGGGTACGCGGTTTCGCATCTACCTGCCGCTGACGCTGGCGGTGACGCAGGCCCTGCTGGTCAAGGCCGGTGGGCGCAGCTGGGCGATCCCGTCCAACATGGTGGCGCAGGCGATGGAGCTGAAGCCCGACGCGCTGCGGCGCGTACAGGCCGATCGCGGCATCGACTGGCAAGGCGAACACTATGCTTATCGCTACCTGCCGCGCCTGCTCGGTGATCGCGAGGCCCAGCCTGCCGAACAGCGCTACAACTGGCTGCTGCTGCTGCGCGCCGGTGCGCAAACACTGGCACTGCACATCGACGGGCTGCGCGGCAACCACGAAATCGTGGTCAAGAACGCCGGCCCACAGCTCACCCGCATCATCGGCATGGCAGGCGCAACAGTGCTGGCCGACGGTGAAGTGGCGCTCATCCTCAACCCGGTGGCCCTGGCCAGCCGCAGCCTGGGCAGCGGCGGCGACGCTTACGAAGACGATACCGCATTCGAAGTGCCCGAGCCCGTGGTGCAGGCGCCGCTGATCATGGTGGTGGACGATTCACTCACCGTGCGCCGCATCACCGGCCGCCTGCTCGAGCGCGAGGGCTACCGCGTGATCACCGCCAAGGATGGCGTCGACGCCCTGGAGCAGCTCATCGACAGCACCCCCGCGGTGGTGCTGTCCGACATCGAGATGCCGCGCATGGATGGCTTCGACCTGGTGCGCAACATCCGCGCCGATGCGCGCCTGCGCGCGGTGCCGGTGATCATGATCACCTCACGCCTGGCCGACAAGCACCGCCGCTACGCCGAAGAAGTTGGCGCCAACCATTACCTCGGCAAGCCCTACCAGGAAGAGGAGCTGCTGGCCTTGCTGGCAGGCTACACCCAGGCCCAGGCCTGGCCGGCCTGAGTGCGCACAGGCGCAGACCGAAGACTGAGCCCGTTCAGTGTGCCAGGGCTTGCGCCATGCGCCGCAGCGCCTCGTCCAGGGTCGCGCGCGGACAACCAAAATTGAGCCGCAACCAGCCCGGCGCGCCGAAGAAGCGCCCATCCGACAGCCCGACGCCGGCAGCCTCGAAGAAGGCAGCCGGGTCTTCGACCTGGCGCTGCGCCATCATCTCGCGGCAATCGATCCAGCTCAGATAGGTGGCCTCTGGCCGCGTCGTCGCCAGCCCGGGCATGGCGCCCACCGCCGCCATCACGCGCTCGCGGTTGCCACGCAGGTAATCGAGCAAGGCGGCGCGCCACGGCCCGCCATCGCGATAGGCGGCCTCGGTCGCCACCATGCCCAGCACATTCACCTGCGGAATCAGGCCGCGCATCGCACCCCGGTAGCGGCGGCGCAGCGCCGCATCCGGGATCACCGCGAACGCGCAGTAGAGCGCCGGGATGTTCCAGGTCTTGGACGGCGCCATCAAGGTGATCGTGCGCCGCGCCACGGCTTCGTCAAGCGCCGCAATCGGTCGGTGCGCGCGCTCGGCATCCAGCACCAGACCGCAGTGAATCTCGTCGGCGCAGATGAGCAAATCGTGGCGTGCGGCAAAATCCGCCAGCTCACGCAACTCATCGGCGTCGAACACACGTCCCACCGGGTTGTGTGGCGAGCACAGCAGCAACAGGCGGCTGCGCGCGTCCACCGCGCGCTCGAGCGCCTCCCAGTCCCACTGCCAGCGCCCGGCGCGCAACACCAGCTCACAGCGCTGCAGCACGCGCCCGGTGTTGGCCGGGGCGGACAGGAAGGGCGGATACACCGGCGTCGCAGTGACCACCCCATCGCCCACCTCGCCGGCGATCGCACAGGCGAGGTTGAAGCCGCTCACCACGCCCGGCAACCACACCAGCCAGTCGGGCTCGATGGTCCACGCATGCTCACGCTGCAGGCCCTCGACCACCGCCTCGACCAGGCTCGGCCAGGCCTCGGTGTAGCCGAACACGCCATGTGCGATGCGGCGCTGCAATGCGTCGATGACGACAGGCGGCGCGGCGAAGTCCATGTCCGCCACCCACAGCGGCAGCACGTCGCGGCCGGCGTAGCGCCCCCACTTTTCGCTCGGCTGCACGCTGCGGTCGATGATGTGATCGAAGTCGAAACTATCAGAAACGCTCATGGTCGGCGGCTCACGGAAGCGGGCCTGCATTGTCGCGCAAACTGGCCCTGCATTCGATGTCCGGCCTCAGCCCTTCAACACCCCGAAGCGCGCCAGCGTACGCTCACGCGCCGCCGCATGGTCGACGACTGGCGCAGGGTAATCGACGCCGATTCTGGTGCGGCACGCGCTCTGATCGATGCCGCCCATGGTCCACGGCGCATGGATGAACTTGTCCGGCACCCGCGCCAGCTCCGGCACATAGCGCCGGATGAAGCGGCCTTCGGGGTCGAAGCGGGTGGACTGCGTGACCGGGTTGAAGATGCGAAACCAGGGCTGCGCGTCACACCCGGTGGAGGCCGCCCACTGCCAGCCGCCGTTGTTCGCTGCGAGATCAAAATCGTTCAGGTGCACGGCAAAATGGCGCTCGCCCAGGCGCCAGTCAATACCCAGGTCCTTGGTGAGGAAGGACGCGACCACCATGCGCAGGCGGTTGTGCATGTAGCCGGTCTGGTTCAACTGGCGCATGGCGGCATCCACCAGCGGGTAGCCGGTGCGCGCCTCGCACCAGGCCGCAAACAGTGCGGGCGCCTCGTCCCACTGCAGCGTGTCGTATTCGGGGCGGAAGGCCTGCGTCACCACGCGCGGGTGATGCCACAGGATCTGGTGGTAGAAATCACGCCAGATCAGTTCGCTGAGCCAGGTGTCGGCACCTTCGCCGCCCTGCTGCTGGGCGTGCGCGGCGAGCTGGCGGATGGACACCGTGCCGAAGCGCAGGTGGGTGGACAGATAGCTCACCCCTTTCACCGCCGGGAAATCACGCGCGCGCTTGTAGCGCTCGATGCGATTGGTGAAGTCCTCGAACAGTCGGCGCCCGCCACTCATCCCCAAGGGCATGTGCAATTCGATCAGGTTCGTGGATTCGAAGCCGATGTCGGCAAGCGCAGGCAGGCTTTCGCCTGCAGGTTTGGGCGCCAGGCGCTGGGCGTATGCGGCCACCGGATAGGACTTGAGCTGAAAAGCGTCAACCGCCTTCAACCAGGCATTCCTGTAGGGCGTGAACACGCTGAAGGGCTTGCCGGCCTGGGTCAGCACCTCGTCGCGCTCGAAGATCACCTGATCCTTGAAGTCCTCGTAGCCGACGCCCTGCGCCGCGAGCTGCTGCGCGACCTGGCTGTCGCGCACGATCGCGTCCGGCTCATAGTCACGATTGGCGAACACCTTGTCCACGCCCAGCTCAAAGGCCAAACGCGGCACTTCGTCCTGCGCGCGACCATGGCGCACGATGAGGCCTGCGCCGGCGCCACCGGCCTGCTGCGCCAGGGTGTTGAGCGCAGCATCGAGTTCGGCCAGACTGCCATGAATGAATTCGACCCGACGATCGCGGCGCGCAGGCAGCGCATCTAGAATGGCGGTATCGAAGACGAACACGCAATGCACGCGCTGGGCAAAACGCAGCGCATGGTAAAGGGCGGCGTGATCGAAGCTGCGCAAATCACGGCGAAACCAGACCAGAGCGGAAGTCATTGTGTCGTCCACGGCAAACGGCGCGTGATTATGACTCAAGCCTCGTCACACGCTAAGGCGGCGCGCGCACAAGGAGCGCCGCAGCGGCGGCGACACAGGCCTCACCCAGCCCCCTCAGCGCCCACAAGAGCCTGACAAACCGCGTAAAATGAGCGCCATGGAAACCTCTACTTCCAACTTCACGCATCACTTCCTGATCGCCATGCCCAGCATGGCCGATCCTCATTTCGCCCGCACACTGACCTACATCGCCGAGCACAACGATCAGGGTGCGCTTGGCATCATCGTGAACCGGCCGATCGACATGACCCTTGCGGCGCTGTTCGAACGCATCGATGTGGCGCTCGAAGCCGAAGGCTTCGAGTCCCAGCCGGTCTATTTCGGCGGCCCGGTGCAGACCGATCGCGGCTTCGTGCTGCACCGTCCGCTGGGTGAGTGGCACTCGACGCTCAAGGTCAATGACGAGGTCGGCCTCACCAGCAGCCGCGACGTGCTGCAGGCGATCGCAGCCAGCGGCGAGCCACGCGAGGTGCTGGTCACGCTCGGCTACGCAGGCTGGACCGCCGGTCAGCTCGAACAGGAGCTGATGGACAACGCCTGGCTGACGGTGCCGGCCGACATGTCCATCGTGTTCGAGCTGCCGCCCGAAGAGCGCCTGGCGGCCGCACTGCAGACCCTGGGAGTCGACTTCGCCAATCTCAGCGAGGTCGCGGGGCATGCCTGACGCGGCAGTTGCCGCCTGTCCTGCCCAGCCTTCCCCGCCTGTGCGCAGCACGCCTCTACCACTGCGCGGCACCCTGCTCGGCTTCGACTTCGGTCTGGCGCGCATCGGCGTCGCCACCGGCGAGCTCGAAACCGGCCAGGCCAGTGCGCTCACCACGGTGCACGCTGAATCGGACAGCGCGCGCTTCCAGGCCATCGCCGCGCTCATCGCCGAATGGCGGCCGGTGGCACTGGTGGTGGGCATCCCGACCCATCTCGACGGCAGCGCGCACGCACTCACCGCACGCTGCCGTCGTTTTGCCAATCAGTTGCACGGCCGCTTCGGCCTGCCCGTGCTGCCGTGCGACGAGCGCCTGAGCTCGGTCGCCGCCGAAGCCGAACTGAGCAGCGCGGGCGTGAAGCACTGGCGCGCACGCAAGCCAGTGCTCGACGCGGTCGCAGCCCGCCTCATCCTGCAAACCTTTCTGGACGACCTCCGTCATGACCGAACTTGATGCCGAAGCGCTGTGCCAACAGCTCGCCGCACAGATGCGCCCGCATGTCACGCCCGCCACCGCGCTGGTCGGCATCTACACCGGCGGCCTGTGGCTGGCCGAGCGCCTGCATACCGAGCTCGGCATCACCCAGCCGCTGGGCGCAATCGACGTCTCCTTCTACCGCGACGACTACGCCAGCAAGGGCCTGCATGCAAAACCGCAGCGCACCGAGATCACCTTCAACGTCGATGGCGCGCACGTGATCCTGGTCGACGACGTGTTGTTCACCGGTCGTACCACGCGCGCCGCCCTCAACGAGTTGTTCGACTTCGGCCGCCCCGGCGTGGTCGAACTGGCGGTGCTGCTTGACCGCGGCGGCCGCGAGCTCCCGGTCGCCGCGCGCTACTGCGCCCACACCCTGGCCGAGCCGCTGCCGCGCTCGCAGAACCTTGAACTGCAGCGCGACGAAGACGGCCAGCTGACCTTCCAGCTCACCCAGACCCCCGCGGTCGAGCGCTGATTCCGAGGCAAGCCCGATGCGCAACCCCCAGCTCAACAAACACGGCGAACTGCAGCACCTGCTCACGCTCGACGGTCTGCCACGCGAAATCGTCACCACCATCCTCGACACCGCCACGCCCTTCGCTGCAGTCGCAGAGCGCGAAGTCAAGAAGCTGCCCTTGATGCGCGGCAAGAGCGTGTTCAACCTGTTCTTCGAGAACTCCACGCGCACCCGCACCACCTTCGAGATCGCTGCCAAGCGCCTGTCGGCCGACGTGGTGAACCTGAACATCAACACCAGCTCGGCGGCCAAGGGCGAGAGCCTGCTCGACACCGTCGACAACCTGTGCGCGATGCACGCCGACATGTTCGTCGTGCGCCACGCGGCAAGCGGCGCCCCGATGCTGATCGCGCAACACCTGCAGCACACCGGGCGCGACGACGTGCGCGTCATCAACGCCGGCGACGGGCGCCATGCCCACCCCACGCAGGGGCTGCTGGACATGTACACCATCCGCCACTTCAAGCACGACTTCACCAACCTGACCGTGGCCATCGTCGGCGACGTGCTGCACTCGCGCGTGGCGCGCAGCCAGATCGCCGCGCTGACCACGCTGGGTGTGCCCGAAGTGCGCGTCATCGGCCCGCGCACCCTGCTGCCGACCGAAGTGGAAAAGCTCGGCGTGCGCGTCTTTCACGACATGAGCGAAGGACTGAAGGGCGTGGATGTGGTGATGATGCTGCGCCTGCAGAATGAACGCATGAACGGCGCCCTGCTGCCCACGCCGCAGGAGTATTACAAGATCTGGGGGCTCACCGCCGACAAGCTCACGCTCGCCAAGCCCGACGCCATCGTCATGCACCCGGGGCCGATGAATCGCGGCGTCGAGATCGATTCGGCGGTGGCCGACGGCACCCAGGCGGTGATCCTGCCCCAGGTCACCTTCGGCATCGCCGTGCGCATGGCGGTGATGAGCATGCTGGGCAGCCACTGAGCCGCGCCCAGCACAGGCACAAGGATTCACCCATGAACATCCTCATTTCCAACGGCCGCGTCATCGATCCGGCCAGGCGCAGCGACAGCGTACAGAACGTCTATGTGGCCCACGGCAAGATCGTCGCGCTGGGCAGCGCCCCCGACGGCTTTCACGCTGAGCGCACGATCGACGCCAGTGGGCTGGTGGTCGCCCCCGGTTTCATCGACCTCGCCGCGCGCCTGCGCGAACCCGGCTTCGAATACCGCGCCACACTCGAGTCCGAGATGGAAGCGGCGATGGCCGGCGGCGTCACCAGCCTGGCCATTCCGCCCGACACCGACCCGACGCTGGACGAGCCCGGCCTGGTCGAGATGCTCACCTACCGCGCCAAGAAGCTCAATCGCGCCCACATCTACCCGGTGGGCGCGCTCACCCTGGGCCTCAAGGGCGAGCGCCTGTCGGAGATGGCCGAACTGGTCGAAGCGGGCTGCGTGGCCTTCTCCCAGGCCAACGTGCCCATCATCGACAACACCGTGCTGATGCGCGCGCTGCAGTACGCCGCCACCTTCAACTTCCGCGTCTGGCTGCAGCCCATCGCCCCCTTTCTCGGCCGTGGCGGCAACGCCCACGACGGCGAGATGGCGACGCGCATGGGTCTGGCCGGCATTCCGGTCGCCGCCGAGACGATCGCGCTGTACACCTACCTCGAGCTTGCCAAGATCACCGACGCAAGGCTGCACATCACCCGCCTGTCGTCCGCCGCCGGCCTCGCCCTCATCGAGCAGGCGCGTGCCGATGGCATGGACGTGAGCTGCGACGTGTCGATCAACCATGTACACCTGTCCGACATGGACATCGGCTATTTCAACCCCAACTGCCACCTCATCCCGCCCCTGCGCAGCCAGCGCGACCGCGAGGCCCTGAGCCAGGGCCTCGCCGAGGGCCGCATCAACGCCTTGTGTTCGGACCACACGCCGGTGGACGACGACGGCAAGCAGGTGCCCTTCTCCGAGGCCGAGCCCGGCGCCACCGGGCTGGAACTGCTGCTGCCACTGACGTTGAAGTGGGCAGAACGCGCCGGCGTGCCGCTGATGGACGCGCTCGCCCGCATCACCTCGGATCCCGCAAAGATCATCGGCATCACCAAGGCCGGCCACCTGTCGCCGGGCGCGCGCGCCGACATCTGCGTGTTCGATCCGCATGCGCACGCCATCATCAGCCGCGAAAACCTCAGGAGCCAGGGCAAGAACACACCCTTCCTCGGCCTGGAGCTGCCGGGCAAGGTGCGCTACACCCTGGTCGAAGGCGAGCTCATGTTCGACCACTGAGCGCGCGGCGCAAGCCAGGTCCGCGGGCGCTATACTCGGTGCAGATTGATCCGCCGCACACGAGGACAAAGCCATGGGCCTGGCACTACGCGACACCCACTTCCACACCTACGCCGACTACCTGAGCTGGCCGGACGACGTGCGCTACGAGCTCATCGACGGCATCGCCTTTGCGATGGCGCCGGCGCCGCTGCGCGTTCATCAGGAAATACTTGGCGCAATCTACCGTGAAGTCGCCAACGCGCTCGATGGCAAGCCCTGCCGCCCCTTCATCGCGCCCTTCGATGTCCGTCTGCCGCACGGCGACGAGGCCGACAGCGCCATCGACACCGTCGTGCAGCCCGATCTGGTGGTGGTCTGCGATCGCAGCAAACTCGACGAGCGTGGCTGCCGCGGCGCGCCGGACTGGGTGGTCGAGATCCTGTCGCCGTCGACCGCCGGCCACGACCTGATCATCAAGCGCCGGCTCTACGAGCGCGTGGGCGTGCGCGAGTACTGGCTGGTGCACCCGGTCGACCGCGTGGTCACGGTGTACCGCCTGCACCACGACCGTTCGCAGCCGAGCGGATTCGGCGCCCCCGACATCTACGAGCTCAAGGAAACCCTCGCCGTCGGCATCCTGCCCGAAGTCGTCATCGACTGGGAGCGCGCGCTGCAAAACGTCGGCTGAGACGCGGCCGGACTCAGGCCCCGAACAGCAGCGGCGCGAAGTTGTTGCGCACCCCACCCAGCACCATCAGCACGATCTGCAGCACCAGCAACAACACCAGCGGCGACAGGTCCACATTGGCGATGCTGGGCACGATGCGACGGAAAGGCCGCAGGAAGGGCGCGGCCAGCGCATGCAACAAGGGCGCCAGCGGCGCCTGCGGGCCGAACCACGACAGCACCGCCGAGCCCAGCACCACCGCGATCACCAGATACACGATCATCCGCATCAGCTCGATCAGGCCCACGCCCCACAGGCCGACCAGCACCGCACCGACATTACCGCTGAACACCGCGCCGTGCAGGCTGAGCTCGATTGCCACCATCAGCACCTGCACCACCCAGGCTGGCAGCAAGCTGGCCATGTCGAGGCCGAACACACCCGGCACAAAACGACGCAGCGGGCGCACCAACCAGTCGGTGGTGGTGACGACGAACTGGCCGATCTGGTTGCGAAAAGAAATGCGCTGCCACTGCATGTAGAAACGCGCCAGCAGCATCAGGGTGAGGAAGCCGCCCGCGGCATTGACGAGCAGCAGCAAGATATTGGTCAGCATCGCATTCAGTCCTTGCCCAGTTCAGCGCCGAGTTCACGCCCGCGCGCGGCCGCGGCCATCACCGCCGTGACCAGGGTGTCGTGCCAGCCTGCAGTCGCCAGGCTGGCGAGCGCGGCTTCGGTGGTGCCACCGGGCGAGGTGACCTTCTGGCGCAGCAGCGCGGGTGAGTCCTCCGCGCCGGCCGCCAGTCTGGCCGCACCCAACACGGTGTCGAGCGCGAGCTTGCGCGCATCGGCCGCCTCAAAGCCGAGCTTGCGCCCGGCCGCCTCCAGCGCCTCGATGAAGTGGAACACATAGGCCGGGCCGCTACCCGAAATCGCCGTCACCGCATCCATCTGCTCTTCGCTGCTCGCCCACACCGTGCTGCCGACCGCCGCCATGACGCGCGCCGCGAGCGCCCGCCCGGCCTCATCCACGCTCGGGTCGGCATACAGACCACTCACCCCGGCGCCGATCAGTGCCGGGGTGTTGGGCATGCAGCGCACCAGCCGGGCGTAGGGCTGCGCAGGCGTGCCCAGCCAGCGCGCGAGATCGCACAGACGCAGACCGGCGGCGATGCTGATGACAAGCTGTGCATCCAGCCTGCCGGCGAGCGGGGCCAGCGCCGCACGCATCTGTTGCGGCTTCACCGCCAGCACCAGCACATCGCACGCCAGCGCCGCGGCATCCGCCGCCTCCACCGCGCGCACGCCGAAACGTTCACCCAGTTGCGTGCGCAGCGCCGCACCCAGCTCGATGACCTGCACCGCCGCGGGCGCAAAGCCGCGCTCGATCAGGCCACCGATAAGGGCCGCCGCCATGTTGCCGCCGCCCAGGAAAGTGATCTTCATGCCAGTATTCTCGTGTGTGAATGTTGAGGAGCCGCGACGCTGCTGGGCCATCGCGACAGCGCAGCGTCCCTGGCGTACTTCATTTTTCGGTTGCAGCCTGGCGGTTGCGATCACCAAAGATGGCGCTGCCCACGCGCACGATGGTCGCCCCTTCCGCCACCGCCAGCTCGATGTCCTGCGACATCCCCATCGACAAGGTGTCGAGCGCCAGCCCGTCCGCCACCAGCCCCGCCTGCAGCTCACGCAGCAAGGCAAAGCGCGCGCGCAGCACGGCGGCATCAGCGCTCGGCTCGGGGATGCACATCAGCCCGCGCAGCTGCAGCCGCGGCAGGGCCGCCACCGCGTGCGCCAGCGCGCCCAGCTGCTCCGGCGCCACCCCGCTCTTGCTGTCTTCCGCGCTGACATTGACCTGAATGCACAGCTTGAGCGGCGCCAGGTGCGCCGCGCGCTGCTCGGCCAGGCGCTCGGCGATCTTCAGGCGGTCGATGCTGTGCACCCAGTCGAAGGTATTGGCCACGCGCCGTGTCTTGTTGCTCTGCAAGGGGCCGATGAAGTGCCACTCCAGCCCCGGCGCGGCCGGCTCTCGTTCGTCCGCCCCCAGCTCTGCCAGCCTCATTGCGCGCAAGGCCTCGACCTTGTCCGCCCCTTCCTGCACGTAGTTCTCGCCAAAGGCGCGCTGCCCGGCAGCCACGGCCTCACGCACCGCATCCGGCCCCCAGGTCTTGCTCACCGCGAGCAGGCTCACTGCGGCCGGATCCCGTCCTGCAGCCCTTGCCGCAGCGGCAATTCGCTGCTCTACCACGCGCAGCCGATCCGCGATTGTCGTCATGTATGTGGTCTATTCCTTCAGGCTAAAGCCACGAAAAGTATAACATTCAGCATTGATCGGTCCTTCTGGACCCTGCCGCTGGAGGAATACGATGGACATCACCGAACTGCTCGCCTTCGCTGTCAAGAACAAGGCCTCAGACCTTCATCTCTCGGCCGGCCTGCCGCCGATGATTCGCGTGCACGGCGACGTGCGCCGCATCAACCTGCCGCCGATGGAGCACAAGGATGTGCACGCCATGGCCTATGACATCATGAACGACGGTCAGCGCAAGCAGTACGAGGAAACCCTGGAGTGCGACTTCTCCTTCGCCGTGCCCAATCTTGCCCGCTTCCGCGTCAACGCCTTCAACCAGAACCGCGGCGCCGCCGCCGTGTTCCGCACAATTCCGACCAAGGTGCTGAGCCTCGAAGAGCTCAACTGCCCGAAGATCTTCAAGGACATCTCGGACGCTCCGCGCGGCATCGTGCTGGTGACCGGCCCCACCGGCTCGGGCAAGTCGACCACGCTGGCGGCGATGGTCGATTACGTCAACGAAAACAAGTACGGCCACATCCTCACCGTCGAGGACCCGATCGAATTCGTGCACGAGTCCAAGCGCTGCCTGATCAACCAGCGCGAGGTGCACCGCGACACCATGTCCTTCACCAACGCACTGCGCGCCGCCTTGCGCGAAGACCCGGACGTGGTGCTGGTGGGCGAAATGCGCGACCTGGAGACCATCCGTCTGGCGCTGACCGCGGCCGAAACTGGCCACCTCGTGTTCGGCACCTTGCACACCTCATCCGCGCCCAAGACCATAGACCGCATCGTCGACGTGTTTCCCGCCGCCGAGAAGGACATGGTACGTTCGATGCTGTCGGAATCCTTGCGTGCAGTCATCTCGCAGACCCTGCTCAAGACCAAGGACGGCCAGGGCCGCATCGCCGCGCACGAGATCATGCTCGGCACTCCGGCCATCCGTAACCTGATCCGCGAGAACAAGATCGCGCAGATGTACTCCTCGATCCAGACCAGCCAGACCCTGGGCATGCAGACCCTGGACCAGTGCCTGGCCGACCTGGTGCGACGCAACGTGGTCTCGGCCGCCGAAGCACGCATACGCGCGCAGAACAAGGACAGCATCCCTGGCTGAAGACGAAGACCCGCGCCGGCTCGCCGCCTGCGCCAGCCCAGCCCGACACGCGCCGAGCGCATTCACCAGCCCGTACCCACGCGCTCATCACGCGCCCGAACATGCAGGAGCTCACCCCGATGGAACGCGATCAGGCACTCAAGTTCATGAACGACCTGCTGCGGCTGATGCTGCAGAAGAACGGCTCCGACCTCTTCATCACGGTCGGCTTTCCGCCGGCGATCAAGATCGACGGCCGCATCACGCCGCAGTCGAATCAGGCCTTGCAGCCGCAGCACACCGCCGAGCTCGCACGCGCCATCATGAACGACCGTCAGGCGGCCGAGTTCGAGTCACGCAAGGAATGCAACTTCGGCATCTCGCCGGCAGGCGTGGGCCGCTTCCGCGCCAACGCCTTCGTGCAGCAGGGCAAGGTGGGGCTGGTGTTGCGCACCATCCCGCAGCGCATCCCCAAATTCGACGAACTCGGCCTGCCCGCGGTGCTCACCGACATCGCCATGTCCAAGCGCGGCCTGGTGATCTTCGTCGGCGGCACCGGCACCGGCAAGACCACCTCACTGGCGTCGATGGTCGATTACCGCAACGAGCACAGCTACGGCCACATCATCACGGTCGAAGACCCGATCGAGTTCGTGCACAACCACAAGCACTGCATCGTCACCCAGCGCGAAATCGGCATCGACACCGACTCCTGGGAGTCCGCCCTGAAGAACACGCTGCGCCAGGCGCCCGACGTGATCCTGATGGGCGAGATCCGCGACCGCGAGACCATGAACTATGCGATCGCCTTTGCCGAGACCGGCCACCTGTGCCTGGCCACGCTGCACGCCAACAGCGCCAACCAGGCCATCGACCGCATCATCAACTTCTTCCCCGAAGACCGTCGCCACCAATTGCTGATGGATTTGTCGCTCAACCTGCGCGCCCTGATCTCGCAGCGCCTGTTGCCGCTCAAGGAGCGCAAGGGCAGAGTGCCGGCGGTGGAGGTGATGCTGAACTCGCCGCTGGTCTCCGACCTGATCTTCAAGGGCAACGTGCCCGAGATCAAGGAGGTCATGAAGCGCTCACGCGAGCTCGGCATGCAGACCTTCGATCAGTCCCTGTTCGACCTCTACGAGAGCGGCCACATCACCTACGAGGACGCCCTGCGCAACGCCGACTCGCTCAATGACCTGCGCCTGCAGATCAAGCTCAACAGCAAGCACGACGAGCACACCAACATCAGCGGCATCCAGCACCTCGGCATCGTCTGATGCCGGCGGCGGCTCAGTCCGGTGCGCGCTCGGCGCCCTCACGCTCCTTGGGGCGGTTGCTGCCGGCCACCATGCGGTATTCGTAGAGCCGGCACTCCAGCGCACCGTTGAACAAGGGCGTGCGCCTGGTGGCCTTCAGCTTGATCAGCTTTGCCAGCGCCGGATCGGCGCTGAAGATGTAGCAGCGCCAACCGCCCCAGCGCTGCTTGAGCGCATCACCCAGGCGCGGGTAGAACTCGGCCAGCTCCTCGCTCTCGCCCAGGCGCACCCCATAGGGCGGGTTGGTCACCATCACGCCTGCGGCCGCGGGCGGCATGCGCTCGAGCAGATCGGCGCGCTCCAGCGTCACGCATTTCGCCAGCCCGCCCGCATCCAGGTTCACCCGCGTGCGCCGCACCCACTCGCCGACGATATCCGAGCCATGGATCGCCAGCGCACGCGGCACCTGGCGGCGTGCCTCAGCCGCACGGCGCACCGCCGCCCAGCCACTGCGGTCGTGATGACGAAACCTCTCGAAGCCGAAGCCGCGCCCCAGCCCGGGGGCAATGTCGAGGGCCATCATCGCCGCCTCGATGAGGAAGGTGCCGCTGCCGCACATCGGGTCGAGCAACACCTCGCCCGGCGTCCACCCCGCCAGGCGCAGGATGCCGGCGGCCAGGTTTTCCTTCAGCGGCGCCTCCACCGCCGCCGGCTTGAAGCCGCGTTTGAACAACGGCTCGCCCGAGGTATCGACATACAGGGTGACGGTGTCTGCGCTGAGAAAAGCGTGAATGCGCACCGCCGGGTTCGCCGTATCCACGTCCGGGCGCCGCCCGGCGACGGTGCGAAAGTGATCGCACACCGCATCCTTCACGCGCAAGGTGATGAACTCCAGGCTCTTCAGCGGCGACTTGCGCGCGGTGACGTAGATGCGGATGCTGTCGTCGGCGGTGAACCACTTCGCCCAGGTCACGCTGTAGGCCAGCTTGTAGATGTCCACCTCGGCGCGGTAGCGACCCTGCGCCACCTGCCACATCACGCGCGTGGCGAGACGGCTCTCGAGGTTGGCACGATGGCACACCGCCCAATCACCCTGCCACGCCACGCCGCCGTGCACCGCCTGCGCGCCCCTGGCGCCAAAGGATCGCAGCTCGTCCACCAGCAAGGCTTCGAGACCACGTGGACAGGGAGAAAAGAACGCTTCGGCCATTGCAGGCTCCGGACAGGGAACGGTCCGCATTGTACCGGGCACCCGCAAGCGGCGCCCGGCTGATGAAAGGCCTCGCCGCGCATTCAAACGCTTTCCGGGTGCGCCCCGGCACGGCCACAATGGAGGCATGAACACCTCCCGCCTCCCCAAGCGCGCAGCCGACAACCCCACCGCCGGACCGCAGCCTGCCCTCCCGCAGCCCAACGACCACATCAGCGCCGTCCTCCTCGCCGGCGGCCAGGGCAGCCGCATGGGTGGCGTCGACAAGGGTCTGGTCGAGCTCGCCGGCCAGCCCATGGCCGCGCACGTGCTCGCCCGCCTGGCGCCCCAGGTCGACGAGCTGCTCATCAACGCCAACCAGAACCTCGAGCGCTGGCAGAGCTTCGGCTACCCGGTATTCAGCGACGACTTCGGCGGTGCGGACGGCTTTTGCGGCCCGCTCGCCGGCCTGCATGCCGCGCTCGTGCGCGCACAGCACCCCCTGGTGCTCAGCGTGCCCTGCGACTCGCCTTTTTTGCCCACGGACCTGGTCGCGCGTCTCGCTCACGCCCTGCATGCCAGTGCCGGCACGCACGCCAGTGCTACACAACTCGCGGTGGCGACCACCGCGGGCCGGGCGCATCCGGTGTTCTGCCTGTGCCGGCGCGAGCTCGCGCCCCAGCTCGCCGACTTCCTCGCCGCCGGCGGGCGCAAGGTCGGCGCCTGGCACAGCACACTACGGGTGGTGGCCGTGCCCTTCGACGATGATCCGGCTGCGTTTCGCAACATCAACACCGCGGCCGAGCTCGGCGCGGCGGAGCAGGATCTGAAGCACAGCACAGCCTGAGCTTGCCTGCGGGCTGGACGGATCGCCAGGTCGATGCAAGACTGCGCCCGGTCAATCGCCTACGGAGCAAACAATGCAGACCTACGACTACATCGCCATCGGCGGCGGCAGCGGCGGCGTGGCCAGCGCACGGCGCGCCGCAGAATACGGCGCACGCGTGCTGGTGGTGGAGGCCGCGCGCCTGGGCGGCACCTGCGTGAACGTGGGCTGCGTGCCCAAGAAGGTGATGTGGTACGCCTCCGACATCGCACAAACCTTGCGCGACGCCGCCGGCTACGGCTTCAGCGTGGGCGAGAGCGCATTCGACTGGTCAGCGCTCAAGCTGCGCCGCGACGCCTATATCGCTCGCCTCAACGAGGTCTATGCCAATCTGCTCGACAAGGCGGGCGTCGATGTCGTCAGGGGCTTTGCGCAGTTCATTGACGCACAGACCATCGAGGTCGACGGCCAGCGCTTCAGCGCGCCGCACATCGTCATCGCCACCGGCGGGCTGCCAGTCGTGCCCGCCATCGAAGGCGCCGAACTGGGCATGGACTCCGACGGCTTCTTCGCCCTCGAACAACAGCCCCGGCGAGTGGCGATCGTCGGTGCGGGTTATATCGCAGTGGAGCTGGCCGGCGTGTTCAAGGGCCTGGGCAGCGAAGTCGACATGCTGGTGCGCGGCCCCCATCTGCTGCGCCACTTCGACGCCATGGTGCGCGACGAACTCGCCACCCACATGCAGGACAGCGGCCTGCGCCTGCATTTTGGCAGCGAGATCGAATCCATCGTCCGCCAGGCCGACGGCGCCCTGCAGATCAGCTGCAAGGACGGCCACACCCTGCAGGTCGACGCCTTGCTGTGGGCCACCGGCCGCCGCGCCAACACCGACCGCCTGCAACTGGACGCCGCCGGGCTCAGCGCCGACGACCACGGCATGATCAGGACCGATGCCTTTCAGAACACCACCGTGCCCGGCATCTACGCCATCGGCGACATCACCGGTGAGGCCGAGCTGACGCCGGTGGCGATTGCCGCCGGACGCAAGCTGGCCGCGCGTCTGTTCCTGAACCAGGCCGACAGCCGGCTTGACTACGAGGGCATCCCCAGCGTGGTCTTCAGCCACCCGCCGATCGGCACCGTCGGCCTCACCGAAGACGAAGCCCGCAAGCGCTTCGACGACGTCAAGGTGTACGCGACGCGCTTCACCGACATGTACCACGCCCTCACCGAGCACCGCCCCAAGACCGCGATGAAACTGGTGTGCGCGGGCGCCAACGAACGCATCGTCGGCCTGCACATCATTGGCAAGGGCGCCGACGAGATGCTGCAAGGCTTTGCCGTCGCGCTCAAGATGGGCGCCTGCAAGGCCGACTTCGACCGCACGGTCGCCATCCACCCCACCAGCGCCGAAGAACTCGTCACCCTGCGCTAGGACACCAGGACAGCCCACAGCATGCCGCCCACCACTCCGCCCAATGCCCCACCCATGACTTACGAACAACATCTCGACGAAGTCGCCACCCTGCTCTTCGAGCTTTATGAGCAAACCGAGGACGCGGCCATCAAGCTCGTGATGGCCGCGCAGGCGGACGATTTCTTCAGCCCGCATGACGATGATCCGTCCATGTGCACCCTGGAACGCGCGCAGGCCGATGCGCGCAGCGTGATGCGCAAATACGGCGCAGGGCAGCGACCGACCACCACGAAGGTGCCACCAAGGCCCCCGCGCCCTTGACTGTCACGCCGTCGAGACTGTTGAAGAGCAACTCGGCAGATGGTTGATGCCGCGAAGCACAAAGAGTGAGCGCCCGGCTGGCGTTGTCGTGTCGACCCACGGTTCCGCAAGGGAACGCAGCCCGGCCCCTATCGTGCGCAGCTTGTCGGCAATTTCCAGAAGGTCACGGGTAGAACGGGCGAGGCAGTCAAGCCGTGTCACCTTCACCACATCACCAGCCCGCAGGTGATCGAGCATCCGGCCCAGCTCGGGCCTGTCACGCTGCGCCCCGCTGGCTTTTTCCTCAAACAGACGCATGCAATCTTCTATCACCCATGAAACCGCCTATCGCCGGGGTGTGGCGTTCATGCTGCAAAACTTAGGATTTTTGCGAAGACAGAGCTTACTCCCATCTTTTTGTTGTAGTAACATGGCTACATCATTCACGTATACGAGGTACCGCCATGACCATCACCACCTTGACAAGCCGCGAGTTCAACCAAGGGGCGAGCGAGGCAAAACGGGCCGCAAACAAGGGGCCGGTGTTCATCACAGATCGAGGCCGACCGGCCCATGTGCTTATGAGTTTTGAAGACTATCAACGGCTCACAAAGCAGCGGCGCAACATTGCCGATGCGCTGGCAATGCCGGGTATCGCCGACATCGAGTTTGATCCACCGCGTGTGACCATCAAACCCCGGCCGGTTGATTTCTCATGATGTTTGTTCTCGATACCAACGTGGTGTCCGAGCTGCGCAAGGTGCGGGCTGGCAAGGCCGATGCGAACGTGACGGCATGGACGGAAAGCGTTGATGCCGCCGACCTCTTTGTGTCAGCCATCACCATCATGGAACTGGAGCTTGGCGTTCTGTCGATTGAGCGAACGGACGCCACCCAGGGGGCCATGCTGCGCTCGTGGCTGGAGCAACACGTATTGCCCGAGTTCACCGGCCGCACGCTGCCTGTCGATACTGCCGTGGCGCTGCGCTGCGCCCGCTTGCATGTACCCGACAAGCGCGGTGAGCGCGATGCACTCATTGCGGCAACAGCCCTTGTGCATGGCATGACGGTAGTTACTCGCAACGTCGCTGATTTCAAGCTCACAGGCGTGGCCATCCTCAATCCGTGGGAGGCGATGCAATGACGCTGCGCATCACTCGTGCAAGATGGGTTCGGGTATCGCTGGAGGTCAAGGCTTTCATTTCATGCTCCGGCTGAACCATGGACAAAATTCAGCACAATGTGCTGGTGTCAAAATCATGCCCCTGGTCCTGAACCTTTGGTCCTGAGTCTCCAGCCCCGCCCCTTCTTCCGCCTTTCCGCTTGTCAAAACTTGACACAATGCTCGCCGCATTGTCAGGTCTGGCCGCGCAAGCCTGTCAAACCAGCGGAACTACATCACGCAAACCACTCCCAAACAAGCTGGCACGCTGATTGCTTTAGTCAATCCAAGCGGAAACACCGCCAGACCTCCAAGGAGCAACGCAAATGAAAAAGATGCAAAAGGGCTTCACCCTGATCGAGTTGATGATCGTCGTGGCGATCATCGGCATTCTGGCCGCGATCGCGATTCCGCAGTTCAGCGAGTACACCAGGAAGAGCGAAAACAAGGTCGCCCAGACCGACGCACGCAACTTCCTCACTGCTGCCATCGCCAACTCAAACTAAGCAGCCCTCGGAGATACAGACATGAAAAAGATTATTGCGGCGCTTATCCTGGGCAGCCTTTCTTCACTTTCGTTTGCCGTCACCCCCTGCGATGGCACGGCAGCAAAGAAAGCTTCCGTAAAGAAAGCAGACACTCCTACATTCATCAAAACCGACTTCACGTTCAACTGCTCGAACAACTCGTTTGTCGTCTACACCGAGCAAAGCGCCACCGTTCTGACTGTAGGGGCGACCTCGGCAAAGGGGAGTGAATACTTCGGCGGACATACGGATGGTGGCGCTGTAAAATCATACGGACCCTGCGAAGCCAAGGATTGCGTTGCCGATGACGCCACAGCCGGCGACACCAAAGCGAAGGAAGATGCGGAGAAAGATGCGGAAGCTGATGGCGGTGGCGGCGCGGGCGGCGGCGCGGGCGGCGGCGCGGGCGACGGCAGCTAACGGACGGGCTGCACGTATCAAGCCTACAAAATCAAGGCTGGCCTACAGTCCAAAGATATCGAAGCTTCGCTGAGCCCCAAAAAAACACACCGCTGTGGCGTCCGCCGCGGCGGTGTGTTTTTTTCAGAACAGAGCCTGCAAAATTGACACCACACAGACAACACACCACGATGCCTTGCCAGACCCTCGAGTGATGCACGATGTTGTTCACCCCCAACCTGCGCCCTTCGCTGCGCCTCGCCTTCCGTGCCCGCTTTCTGTCGTTCTCGCTCTGGCTCGCCATCGCCTTGGCGATCGCGGTGCCGCTGGCGGCCAACTTCAGCGGTCGTCAGCCCGCCACCGTCGGGCTTGACGTCGGCCTGTCGCTGATTCGCCTCGCCCTTCCCGTGCTCACGGTTCTGCTTTTGCAGGAGTTGGTCTGCCGCGAGTTCGACCGCAAGCTGTTTCTGGTGTCACTGACCTACCCGCGCCCGCGCCACCACTTCCTGCTCGGCCGCGTGGCCGCGATCGGTGTGCTGCTGGCCGGCCTGCTCCTGATACTGGCCGTGTTGCTCGCCGGTCTCGTCACCTGGATCAGCTCGGACTACGCCCAGACAACCCCCCCTGCGCTCGGCCTTCCCTATGCGCTCACCATTGCCTTCATCGCGCTGGACCTGCTGGCGGGACTGGCGCTGGGCACCTTGCTTGCCGTTGTCGCCAGCACGCCGGCTTTCGTGCTCATCGGCACGCTGGGCTTCATGCTCATGGCACGCTCCTTCTCCGCGATTGTCGCCTTGCTGGAGCGCGACAGCACGCTGGTCAGCCATGCCGAGACCTATCAATCGTCGCTCGGCATGCTGGGGCTGTTGCTGCCGGATCTGGGCGCCCTCGATGTGCGCATGGTGGCGCTCTACGGGCACTGGTCCTTGCTGCCTGCCAACTGGGCACAAAGCGCATTGGCCACCCTGGCTTACGCCGCTGCCCTGCTCGGGCTGGCGGTATGGGCGCTGAACCGCAAGCGCCTGGCATGATCAGAAAGGCGGGCTCCTCACCATGAGACAAGGCATGCACCCGCTTGTAGTGGCGCTCTTGAGCTACTGCGTCTTTGCTGCGGCCTGGGCAAGCCGGGCACACATTGATACTGCGCCGCCAGCAGAAGTGTTCGATCGTGTCGTGCTTTCGCCCGCCCTGCAGATACTGATGACGGGCGGCGACCGCTTCCTGGCGGCCAATCTTGAATCGATCCGTTCAGCCGCCACCACCAGCGACGCGCCCAAGGCTGCGGAATATAACGCGTCATTCACCACTCGCAGCCGCAGCGCGGTCGCGCAACTGAACCCCTGCCACGAAGACAACTACTACCTCGGCAGCGCTTTGCTGAGCTGGGGCGGGGCGGTGTCAGAGGGTATCGACTTGCTGCACCGCGCTACCGAGTGCCGCACCTGGGATGAGCTCCCGCCCTTTTTCTACGGCTTCAACCTGTTCTTTTTTCAGCGCGACGTTGAGGGCGCACGTGCGGCATTCGAAACTGCGGCCTCACGCGCCACCGACAACGCCGCGGCCTTGCGCAAGATGGCCATCATGCTGGCGGCAGGTGAATTGAAGGACGACAGCGCCGCGCTCGACTTCCTGCAGCGCGAACGCGCGGCCACCGCCGACCCCAAGCTGCAAGCCATGCTCGACCAACGCATCACCCGCATCGAAGGCTTGATCACCCTGCGCAACGCCCAGCAGCGCTACGAGGCGCGCTTCGGCCAGCCCTTGAGCGACCCTGCGGCGCTGATCGCAAGCGGCGAACTCGACGCCTTCCCCAACGATCCGCTAGGCCTTGGCTACGAGTTTGCCGATGGCCGCTTTCGCCTCAAGGAGCTGAAGATTGCCGGGCTGGAGCGGCGCTAGAGCTGCAACACTGAGTCAAAACAAGCTTGCAGAAAAGCGTCTAGAATAAGGGCACATATTCTGCACAGACGAGGCTCAGCATGAGCATCACCACCCGCGACATCATCTCCCTCAGCGCCGCCCGCGCCCAGCTCTCCGAACTGGCAGAGCAGGTCAAGGCGGGGGCGGAAAAGATCATCACCAAGAATGGTGAAAGCTACGTGGCGCTGATCGATGCGCAACGACTGGACCACTACCACCGGCTCGAGCGCGCGCACATCCATCTGTTGCTGATCGACGACGTTACGAGCGGTTTGCAGGACGTCGCCGAGGGGCGAACGCGTGATGCACGTGCCGCGCTCGCCGAGCGCAAGACGCGCCGCGCCAAAGCATGAGCGGGACGGCTACCGTCTTCGTCACACCCGGCTTCGAGCGCCACCTGGGTGAGATCGAACCCTTCCTGGCGGACGCCGGTGTGCCCGAGCACTTCGATACGCTGCTCGACGCCTTGCAGAACGTGGTGATTCCGAACCTCGAACGCCACCCGGACATGGGTCGCGATTTTCTCGCCCGCGGGGCGCAGTCGGTCGAAGCCGCATCGCGACTCGAGCACCTCGTACACCGACTCGGCGAGCTCGATCACTCCGGCAGCATCCGTGCATACGTCATGACACAGCATCTGCTGCTGTATGCCCATCTTGGCGACGGCGTTCACCTGTTAGCCATCCGCCATCAGCGCGAGCTGTGTTTCGATTTCGGCACAGCGGATAACACCTGAAGCGCATAGGAAGACGTCATCAATGACCCCCGCCCTCGAATTCCACGCCGTCAGCAAGATCTTTCGCGCGCGCGGCAAGACCGTGCACGCGCTGCGCAATGTCAGCTTCGAAGTCAGCGAAGGCGAAGTGTTCGGCTTTGTCGGCCCCAATGGCGCGGGCAAGTCCACCACCATCAAGGTGATGCTCGACGCCATCAACGACTACGAAGGCGAGGTCAAGCTGTATGGCGTGTCGGCGCGCACGGCCAGCGCGCGCAAGGGCGTTGCCTACGTGCCGGAGTCACCCGCGCTCTACGAGCAATTCACGGCGCTGGAAATCCTGCACATGGCGCTGGACATGTACGACATCCGCCGCCCGGATCGGGACGCCTGGTGCATGCAGTGGCTGGAGCGCTTCTCGGTGGCGCACAACGCCAGACGCCGGGTGCGCGAGTTGTCCAAGGGCAACGTGCAGCGCGTGGCGCTCGCCCATGCGCTGGTGGTCAGCCCGCGCCTGCTGGTGCTGGACGAGCCGCTGTCCGGCCTGGACCCGGTGGGGCGCAAGGACGTGGTGGACATCCTCTCCGAATACAAACGCGAGGGTGGCGCGATCTTCTTCACCTCGCACGTGCTGCACGATGTCGAGCGCATCGCCGACCGCTTCGGCTTCATCCACCAGGGCGAACTGCTGACCACGCGCTCGCCGCGCGATCTGGTGAGCGAGCGCGCCGACCGCTTCATCGTGCGCTACCAGGCCAGCGCCGCCCTGGACGGCGCCCACGCCGCGATCCGCGACGGCGAGTACGAGCAAGAGCTCGACGAGCACGCCCTGCCCGCCTTCCTCACCCGCCTGCAGGCGGCAGGCGGGCGGCTGATGACGGTGAAGCCCGCGGTGTCGCTGGAGACGGTGTTCTTCAAGATCCTCGAGGGCGAGCAGACCGCGCCGGCTTCAGGACCCCGCTGAGCACCCAAGCGAGCGCGCAACACCCTTGAGGCTGACCCCCGCTTCAGGCGCGACGCACCAGCGTGTCGGCATCGGCGTCCGCATCCGCCTCACCCCATTCGGCGAACTTGCGCTCCAGCGTCTTGCGCGACACGCCGAGACGGCGTGCGGCTTCGGTCTTGTTGCCGCCACAGGCCACGGTGACACGTTCGATGTGGCGGCGCTCCACCTCGGCCAGGCTCAGTTCGAGTTCGTCTGCGGGCAGCGCCGCCGGCGTCCGGGACAAGCCCTCCTGTGTGGCCATGGGCTCGGCCAGGAAGCTGCCGAGGATGAGCGCGCGTTCGACGCGGTTGCGCAGTTCGCGCACATTGCCGGGCCAGGAGTGCGCGCTGAGCTGCCTGAGCACATCGTGCGACAGCGCCAGGGGCGCCACCCCCAGCGGCGTGGCGAGCTGCTGCATGAAGTGGTGCACGAGCCGGGGAATGTCCTCAGGATATTCGCGCAGGCTGGGCAGGCGGATGTCGACGACCGCGAGCCGGTAGTAGAGATCCTCGCGAAAGCGGCCGGCCCTGACCTCGGCGGCGAGGTCGCGGTTGGAGGCCGCAATGATGCGCACATCGACCGCCACCTCGCGTTCAGCACCCACCGGACGCAGCGTGCGCTCTTCGAGCACGCGCAGCAGCCGGGCCTGCAAAGTCAGCGGCAGCTCACCGATTTCGTCCAGGAACAGGCTGCCGCCGCGGGCGTGGTGAAACAAACCGTGACGGTTCTCGCTGGCGCCGGTGAAAGCGCCCTTCACATGGCCGAAGAGCTCGCTTTCGACCAGCTCCACGGCGATCGCCGCGCAGTTAAGCGGCACGAAGGGGCCATGCGCGCGCGCGCTGCTGTGGTGCAGCGCGCGCGCCACCACCTCCTTGCCAGTGCCCGATTCGCCCTGCAGGAGCACGGTGCTGGGCATGGGCCCGACGCGGCGGATGAGGGCGCGCAGCTGCTCGATGGCGCTCGAGCGTCCGATCAGACCCATCGACTCCGCCGCCGCGCGCACCGACGCTGGCCGGGCGTTCGACAGCGGCTGCACGGCGTCGCCGCTGATCGATGAAGAGATTTCGTCTGCGCTGCCCGTCATCGCTCAGAAGGGCTTGAGCACGACGAGAAAGACCACGACCACCAGAACCAGCACCGGGATCTCGTTGAACACGCGAAACCACACATGGCTGCGCTTGTTGCGCCCGGCCGCGAAGTCGCGCATCAGGCGTCCGCAATAGAAGTGGTAGCCGATGAGGAACACCACCAGCAGCGTTTTGACGTGCAGCCAGCCGCCGCCAAAGCCGTAACCAAACCACAGCCAGAGGCCGAACACCACCGCAAGAATGGCGAGCGGCAGCATGAAGCGGTAGAGCTTGCCCTCCATCAGGCTCAGGCGCTCGCGGGTGGCGGCGTCCTCCACCATGGCGTGATTGACGAACAGGCGGGGCAGGTAGAACAGGCCGGCGAACCAGCTCACGACGAAGATGATGTGTAAGGCCTTGACGGTCAGCATTGCGATGGCAGCTCAGTGAAGAAAAAAGGGTGAAGCACAGGCGAGGCGGCTCGAACCGGGTGCGGCTCGCGCACCAAGGCGCTCAGGCACGGCGCGCGAGCGCGTCTTCCAGGCCGTGCGCGATCGTCGGATAGCTTAGCGTGGCGCACAGTTCCTGCTTCAGGCGACGATTGTCGAGTCGACGCGATTCGCTCATGAAGGACAGCGTCAGCGGCGACAGGCGCTGGACAATGTCCGCCCGCGCCAGGCGCGGTGGGCGCGGCAGCGCGAAAGCGTCGGCGACCGCGTCGAAATAATCGCCCATTTTCAGGTCGGAGTCGTCGCTGGCGTTGTACACCCGCCCCGCCGGCGCGCGGAACATCGCCAGGCAAGCCAGCCGCGCCAGGTCCTCGGCGTGGATGTGGTTGGTGTACACATCGTCCTGCGCGCTGAGCACCGGGTCACCGCGGCGCAAGCGCTCGAGCGGCAGGCGGTCGGCGGCGTAGATGCCCGGTGCGCGCAGCACGCTCACGCGCACGCCGCTGCGCCGGCCGAAGGCGCGCACACGGCGCTCGGCATCGACGCGACGCAACGCACGCGCGCTGCGTGCGTTGCAGGGCCGCGTCTCGCTCACCTGCGCGCCCTCGCAGTCGCCGTAAACCCCTGTCGTGCTTATGTATACAAGGCCCTGTGGTAGACTTCCGCCCGCGCCCAGCGCCGCCAGCAGACGCTTCATGCGGGGGTCGCCGCTGCCCTGCGCCGGGGGCGGCGCAAAATGCAGCACGATGTCGGCAAGCCCGGCCAGCCGCCTCAGGCTGCGGCGGTCATCGAGATCAGCATGCAACGCAAGCGCCCCTGCCGCACGCAAGGCGGGCGCGGCCTCGGGGCTGCGCACGAGGGCAAGGACACGAAAACGACGGGTCAGCCACGGCAGGCAGCGCGCAGCCACGTCGCCGCTGCCCACAATCAGAATTCTTTTCATCAGACGATTATCACACGCACCATGACCTACCGGATTTCCCTCCAGCCCGGCGGCCACGAATTCGACGCCGCCGCCGACCAGACCGTGCTCGAAGCCGCGCTCGCCGCCGAGCTGCTCTTGCCCCACGGTTGCCGCGACGGCGCCTGCGGGGCGTGCAAGGGCCAGGTCATTGAAGGCCGGGTGGATCACGGCAGCCACTCCGCCAGCGCGCTGAGCGCCGCCGAGCAGGCCGAGGGCTACGCCCTGTTCTGCTGCGCGAAGCCGCTCTCGGATCTCGTGGTGCAGGCGCGCAACGTCGTGCGCGCGGGCGACATCCCGATCCGCAAGCTGCCGTGCCGCGTACACCGGCTGCAGCGCCTGGCCGACGACGTCATGCTGCTCGACCTCAAGCTGCCGGCGAGCGAGGCCTTCCGTTTTCGTGCCGGTCAGTACATCGACATCCTGCTCGCCGATGGCCGGCGCCGCAGCTTCTCGATCGCCAACGCGCCGCACGACGGCAGCCATATCGAACTGCACGTGCGCCGCATCGATGGCGGCAGCTTCACCGCCCACGTCTTCGAGCGCATGAAGGAGAAGGACATCCTGCGCTTCGAAGGCCCGCTCGGCAGCTTCTGGCTGCGCGAGGACTCACAGCGCCCTATCGTGCTGGTCGCCGGCGGCACCGGTTTCGCACCGATCAAGAGCATCATCGAGCACGCCATCGAGACCGGGCTGCAACGCCCGATCAGCCTGTACTGGGGCGCCCGCGAGCGCGCCGGACTCTACCTCGATGAGCTGGCCCGCAGCTGGGAAGCCGCGCTGCCCTCCCTGCGCTACATCCCGGTGCTGTCCGACGCAGCGCAGGATCTGAGCTGGGAGGGGCGTCGCGGACTGGTGCACCAGGCGGTGATGGACGACTTTGCCGAGCTCTCCGGACACGAGGTCTATGCCTGCGGGGCGCCAGCGATGATAGACGCGGCGCGCACCGGCTTGTGCACGGGCCGCGGCCTGCCCGAGCACGCCTTCTTTGCCGACGCCTTCACCTTTTCCACACCGGCAGGCTGAACGCTCAACAAGCGCTGCCGCATTCGCCAGCGCGCCGAGTTTTCCCCTTCGCCGCTTCGCCCCACCCCGCAGCCCTTTCGCTCGACATCCGCCGCACCGGAGCCGCAATGAGCCAGACCACCCTGCTGACCCGCGAACCCGTGGTGAACAAGAAGCATGCAATCACCGCCAACCGTCTGATTGCCCATGGCCCCAACATGGCGGAGGTGGTGCAGGCCCTGAACGCACAGGCCGAGGTGTGGCCCACACATCACCCGGTGTTCCTCAGCCTGGGGCGGCTGGTGCCCACGCCTGAGCTCATGCAGTGGCAGATTCCCGAGCACACCTCGATCGAAATCCCCGCCCAGACCCTTGCCCACCCCCACACCCAGGCCCTGATGGCGCAGCTGCGCGCAGCCGGCGTGGCGATGAACCTGATCTGGTACACGCCTGAGACCACGCTCCCGGCCGACATCGACTGGCGCTTCGTGCTCATGGACGCGCGCCGCGTGAGCTCGCCCGCGAGCGCGCCCGGCCTCAAACTGGCCTGGGGCCTGCCCCAGCTCGGCGCCTTCCGTGAGGCCGTGGACGCGGGCTTCGATGGCGCCTCGGGCTGGTTCTTCCTGCACGGCAATCCGCCCGCAAAAGAGCTCTCTCCCGGCCACGCCCAGATCATCCGCCTGCTCAATCTGGTGCGCAATAACGCCGAAATCCGCAGCATCGAGGCAGTGCTCAAGCAGGACGTGGCCCTGTCCTACAAGTTGCTGCGCTACATCAACTCGGCCGGGTTCGGCCTGATGTGCGAGATCCAGTCCTTCCGCCACGCGGTCAGCATCCTGGGCTATGACGCGCTCAACAAATGGCTGTCACTGCTGCTGATCACCGCCACGCGTGACCCCAGCGCCCCCGCCATGATGCAGACTGCGATCGCGCGCGGGCGCTTCATGGAGGAAATCGGCGCCAGCTATTTCGACGCCGCCGAAGCCGACAACCTCTTCATCACCGGCGCTTTCTCGCTGCTGCATCTGCTGCTCGGCACCTCGATGCAGGCCGTGCTCGACGAGATGAACCTGCCCACCGCAGTCACCGACGCGCTCGTCCATGACAGCGGCGAGTTCGCACCCTTCCTGCGCCTGGCCAGGCACTGCGAAGGCTTCGACGGCGCCGGGCTGAGGCAGGCCAGCACCGAGCTGCACCTGCCCTTCGATCAGCTCAACCGGGCGCTGCTCACCGGCCTGAGCTTTGCCGACAGTCTGCAGGCCTGAGTCGAATCGGGTGCACAAACGCAACATGCGTCACATTCGCGCGCACGAGCGCAGGCTAGTATCTGCTCTCTGCCCGACCATCCGTGCTTCAAACCATGTTCCCTGCCGCCTTCACTGATCTGGAACTCCAGCCCCAGGCTGCAGGCGCGATGACCATCCTGCGTCTGCTGGCGGCCAGTTCACCGAACTGGCCGGAGGTCGCACTCGTCGTTGCGCGCGACCCTGCACTCAGCCTCGCGCTGCTGATTGCCCAGCCCGTCGCCGCCGACGAGCTCAGCGATGGCCTGAACAGCGTGCTCAGACGACGCCTGGAACGTCTCGGCCCCGACCTGCTGCGTGCCTGGCTGCTCGGTCTGGGCAACACCAACACCGACTGCGGCAGCGCCCCCGACCTCGCCCTGCTGCGCGCCGAATGCGCGCTGCACCTGGCGATCGAAACGCGCTATCCACGCCCCGACGAGGCCTATCTTGCCGGGCTGTGGCGCGGCTTTGGCAATGCCAGGCGGCCGCCCGGCGAGACCAGCGCGGCGAGCACGCCCGGGGTGAAAGCCTGCGCGCAGCAGACGCGCCAGGCGCAGCAGCTGTCGAAACTGATTCGTGACTGTGGCCTGCCGGCCAGCCTTGGCGACGCGCTCGAACTGGGCACGGTGATGGAAGAGCAGCTCGAGGGCGCACATCCGCTGCTCGCGCTCGCACTCGCCGCCGAGCGCCTTGCGTATCCGCAGTGGCAGGAACACCTGCCCGAGGTGGCCCGCCTCACCGGCCTGCACGAAGGCGTGCTCAGCAGCATGCGCACCGACGTCGCCTACATCGTGGCCGGACATGCGGCCTATCCGGCAGCGCCTGCCCTGCCGTGCACGAGTGAGACGCACTTGCCGGCCACGGTGAGCGATGACCCCTATCGCAGCGCCGGCATGCTGGGCCTGCTCACCGCCGCCTTTTTCGACCTCGAACCACAACAGGTCCAGGACCGCCTCGCCAGCGCCTGCCCGCTGTTTGGTCTGCAGCAGGTGCCGCCCTTGCTCACCGTCGATGACAGCGGGCGTCTGCGCACCATGCTGCCCGCGCCCAGCGCCGCGCTGTCGGCCCTGATCGACGAGCTGCAGCTGCGCGTCGACGACGACAAGAGCGTGATCGCGCTGTGTGCCCGCAACGCCCATGCAAGCACCGTCCTCTTTCACAACCGGCAGCCCGGGCGCAGCCTTGCCGACTGGCAGATCGCCGGCTGGCTGGGACACAAGGGCTTGTGCTGCCTGCCGCTCACCGCCAACGGCCAGCCCATGGTAGCCCTGATCGGGCTGGATCATGAGCATGCGTTGAGCAGCGAGCTGCGCTGGCGCTACGCCGCCCTGCTCGGTGCGGCGGCACGCTCCCTGCACGCTGCACAGCGCCATCGCAACGAGATTGCAGCGCGCGAAGCCTTGCTCCAGCAACGCTTCCACGACCATGTGCGCAAGATTGCACATGAGGTCACCAACCCGCTGACGGTACTCAAGAGCCGGCTTGAGATGCTCGGCATGCAGCGCCCCGAAGACACCCCGCTGCAGGACGAGATGGTGCTGCTCAACACTGAGCTCGATCGCATCGACAAGCTCATGCGCACGGCCAGCAGCCTGCCGCTGGACGAGGTCGAGGTCGCACGCTGTGGCGTGCCTGAATTGCTGCTCGACATGCGCTCGATTTACGGTGAAGCGCTCTTCGCCGAGCGCGGCATCCAGCTCGAGTTGCGCGCAGCACGCGATCTCCCGCCTGCGGCCGTGCCCGCCTCCGCCCTCAAGCAGGTGCTGCTCAATCTCTTCCGTAACGCCTCCGAGGCTTTGCTGCCCGGTCAACGTCTGGTGGTGTCGGCCTTGTCGCAGGTCACCGTCGATGGGCGCGCCAGTCTCGAGCTCCGCCTCGTCGACAACGGCCCCGGCCTGCCGCCGGAGCGCGCCAGCGCGCCCTTCATGCCCCGCGCAAGCACGAAGGGCGACGGCCATCAAGGCGTCGGCCTCACCGTGGTGCGCGAAATACTGGCGCAATGGGGCGCCACCATCCTCTGTCGCAGTCAGCCCGGCGCGGGCACCCGCTTCCAGATATTTCTACCACTGGAACAAAGGGGCGCAGTGTTGCATCATGAGCGTTCTAAATAATATTTCAGACACGCTCTCAGCGCTTCATGTCGATCCCGGGCGACAAACCTTTCCAGCCTCCGCAAAGCCCACTCCCCGTGGAGCCCAGCTTTCGCATTCTGATCGTCGATGACGATCCGGCGCTGCGTCGGACCTTTCCGCACGTGCTCGCCCAGCCCGGGCGCAGCTTCGACGAAGCGGCGAGCATAGGCGAGACCATTGCGCGCCTCGAGCAGCAGCACTACGACCTCGTGCTGCTCGACTACCGCCTGCCGGACGCATCCGGCCTTGCCGTGCTGGACTGGCTGGTGGAGCGTCGCCGGGACGAGGCCGTGATCATCATCAGCGGCGAGGATGCCATCGACGCCGCAATCAGCGCACTGCGCCGTGGTGCCGACAACTACGTGCGCAAGCCCTACCACGTGGCGCAGCTGCAGCGCGCGGTGGACGGCGCCCTGCACAAGGGCGCGCTGGAAAAGACCAACCGCGCCATGGGCCTGCGCCTGAAGGCATCCGAGCGCCTGCATCGCTATCTGGTCGAAAGCTCACCCGACCTGATCTTCACCCTCGATGCCGAAGGCCGCTTCAGCTACATCAGCCCACGCGTCAGCTCGCTACTCGGCTTCGAGCGCAAGGCCTTGCTGCGTCGCCCCTTCACCACCCTGATCATGCCCGAGGACATCGATCGGGCGTGCAGCCTGCTGGCCCAGTCCAGCACCTCCCTCACCGAGAATTTCAACCTCGAGCTGCGTTTGCGCTGCAATCACGGCATCAACAACGACGGCATCACCGTTGCGCTCACCGCCTCGCCCATGCCGACGCACAGCGGCGGCGCCGGACTCTACGGGGTCGCACGCGACATCTCCGAGCGCAAGCGCGCCGAAGAGATCATCAGCTTTCAGGCCTTTCACGACCAGCTCACCCTCCTGCCCAACCGCGTGCTGTTCAAGGATCGCCTCGAACTGGCGATCACGCAGGCACAGCGCCGCAGCGGCACGCTGGCGGTGATGTTCATCGACATCGACCGCTTCAAGCTCGTCAATGACACCTTCGGTCACGCCGAGGGCGACGCCCTGCTGCGTGCGATCGCAAGCCGGCTGTCGAGCACGCTGCGCCGCGGTGACACCCTGGCGCGACTCGGCGGTGACGAATTCACCGTACTGCTGCCGGACATCAAGCTGACACAGGACGCCGAACTCATCGGCACCAAGATCCTCGCCGCCCTCGAGACCCCGATTGCGCTCAGCCACGGTGACTATCGGGTGACGGCCAGCATCGGCATCGCGCTCTTCCCACGTGATGGCAGTACGGCTGAAGAGCTGACGCGCAATGCCGACGTCGCCATGTACCAGGTCAAGCGTGCGGGCAAGAACGCCTTCCGCTTCTTCGAGCCCTCGTTCAACACCCATCACCGCGAGCGTATTGCACTCGAGAACGACTTGCGCGATGCGCTCCAACGCAAGGAATTCGAACTTCATTACCAGCCTCAGGTCAGCGTCAGTCGCCGCCAGATCATCGGCATGGAGGCCTTGCTGCGCTGGAACCACCCGGTGCTCGGCAAGCTGACGCCGAACAGCTTCATCGAGATCGCCGAAGAACTCGGCCTCATCGGCGAAATAAGCCGCTGGGTGCTGGAAGAGGCTTGCACGCAGCTGGTGCAGTGGCGCAGCGACGGCCACCTGGAGGTGCGCATGTCGGTCAATATGTCAGCGCTGGATTTCGACCGCCGTGACATCGTGAGCTCGATCACCGACTGCCTGCAGCGCCATGCGCTGCCGCCCGCCCGCATCGAACTCGAGATCACCGAAAGCCTGATGATGAACAACGCCGCCGGCGTCGCGGTCAAGGTCAAGGAGTTGCGCGGCGCCGGCATCAGCATCGCCATCGATGACTTTGGCACCGGCTATTCGGCACTCGCCTACTTGCAGAGTTTTCCGGTGAGCACGCTGAAGATAGACCGCAGCTTCGTGCGCGCACTCGAGGGACCGAAGAGCAACCCCATCATCTCGGCCATCACCGGCATCGCGCGCGGCTTCGACCTCGACGTCGTGGCGGAGGGCGTGGAACAACTCCACCAGGCCGAGACCCTGCAGCTACTGGGCTGCGACATCATGCAGGGCTACCATTTCGCCCGTCCCGCACCGGCCCACGAAGCGCTCGAGTGGTTGCGCCAGCCCGAGCTGCTGTTCGGCGCCCACTGACCCCGGGCGGGCCAGACAGCGAGCGCGTGCGCACAGCGGGCGTAAACGTCAAAGGCCGACATCACAGTCGGCCTTTCTTGTCTTGCACCTGCCCATGTGGGGCCCATGCAAAGCGTGCAAGGGATTACTTGAGCGACAGCACCCAGTGCACCAGTGCCTTGGCTTCGGCGTCATTGACCTGCGGGTTGGGAGGCATCGGGACCTTGCCCCATGCGCCTACGCCACCTTTCTGCACCTTGGTCACCAGCATGGCCTCGGCATCAGCCTGGCCTGCATACTTGGCAGCGACTTCCTTGTAGGCCGGGCCAACCAGCTTCTTGTCCAACGCGTGACAGGCCATGCAGTTCTTGGCCTTGGCCATGGCTTCATCGGCAAAAGCCGGAGCGCTGGAGAGGAGACCCGCGGCAAGCGCGGCTGCGACGAACAGTTTCATATTCCTTACCTCGTTGTTGTGGGCCGGTTTAAGGCGTGACCGATGTTAACTCAGGGTCGAGCTTTTTCCTATCGATGGACACCCTTGGAAACAGCTTTTTCATGCACGAATGGCCGGCATCAGGCACGGATTTAACCCATATCAAGAAGCGCCTTCCTGCATGCGTCGTACTCGCCCTGCCTACTGCCTGACCTCCATGCCCTCATCGGCCTGCAGGCCCGCATGACTGGTACGAAAGGGGTTGATGTCCAGCCCGCCACGCCGCGTGTAGCGCGCCCACACCGCGAGCTCACGCGGCCGGCAGCGCGCAAGGATGTCGCAGAACACGCGCTCGACACATTGCTCATGGAACTCGTTGTGGGTGCGAAAGGACACCAGGTAACGCAGCAGCCCGGCACGATCCATCGCCGGGCCGGTGTAGCGCACCACCAGCATGCCCCAGTCAGGCTGACCGGTCACCAGACAATTCGACTTCAGCAGATGCGAGTACAGGGTCTCGCTCACCTCGCTGCCGTGCGCATGCAACAAGTCCGGCGCCGGCTCATAGGTGTCGATGTCGAGCTCGAGCTGATCCAGGCAGAAGCCCTGCGGATAGCTTGAGCTGCGCTGTGGGCGCTGGGTCAGCGGCGTGATGCGCACCGCCACCGCGGCGCCCGCCGCAGCCACGAGGTCGCAGGCAATCATCGCCTGCACCGTGCCCACATCAGCGCAGCGCTGCTGGTTGTAAGCGTTCAGGTAGAGCTTGAGCGACTTGGATTCGATCAGGCGCGGCGAGTTCGCCGGCACCCGGAACTGCGCCAGCGCCACCACCGGCTTGCCGCGCAGGTCCAGCCAGGACAGCTCGTAGGCGTTCCACAAGTCCTCACCGATGAAGGGCAGGTCGTCGGCCTTCAGGCCCAGCTCGTCACGCTTGAGCTGGCGCTCGATCGGGAACAGCAGATCGGGTGCATAGGTGTCACGGTAGGCGGCGGGGCGGCCCAGCGGCGAGGATTCGGCGCCATGCAGGCGCGGGGTGTCAGTGCTCATGGGGGCGACAAGGGTGAGAGGGTGGGCTGCGTGGGCAGGCGATGGTCAAACAGAGCGTCGATCGCGCAAGAGGTTTCCAGCGCGTCGGCAAGGCGCTCGATGTCCGCTTCGCGGCGTGCCGCCAGATCGATCGGCTGCACGTCCTTGAGCCCCGCCCAGGCCAGCAAGGCCGACAGCGCCTGGGGGGCGTCGAACAGCCCATGCACATAAGTGCCAAGAATCTGCCCATCGGCCGACAGCGCGCCGTCCGCACGCTTGCCCGCGGCGCTCTCCAGCCACAGCGCCGGGCGCTGCAGCGCCGCACCCCAGGACACGCCCATGTGGATTTCGTAGCCGCTCACCACTGCTGCGCCGCCACCGAGCGCGCCATCCAGGTGGCCGCTGACGGTGCCGAGCTGCTTGTCCGGTTTGAGCTCGGTTTCCATCTCCAGCCAGCCCAGCCCGGGGGCGGTGCCGGCCTCGCCTTCCAGCCCAAGCGGGTCGGCCAGGCTGCGACCGAGCATCTGAAAGCCGCCGCAGATACCGATGAGCTTGCCGCCATAACGCAGGTGGCGCGCGATCGCCTCGTCCCAGCCCTGGGCGCGCAGCCAGGCCAGATCGGCCTGCACGCTCTTGGAGCCCGCCAGCACGATCAGGTCCGCAGGCGGGATCGCCTGCCCCGGCCCCACCCAGTGGAAGTCCACCTGAGGGTGCAGGCGCAACGCATCGAGGTCGGTATGGTTGGAGATGCGCGGATGGACCGGCGCCACCACGCGCAGTGCGCCCGCTGCGCCCGCCCCCTCCGCCACTGCATCGCCGAGTCCGTCCTCGGCGTCGAGAAACAGGCCGTGCAGGTAGGGCAGCACGCCGAACACCTTGCGCCCGGTGCGCGCTTCCAGCCAGTCCAGACCGGGCTGCAGCAGGCTGATGTCGCCGCGAAAGCGGTTGATGATGAAGCCCCTGACGCGCGCCTGCTCGGACGCCGACAGCAGCTCGAGGGTGCCGACCAGGTGGGCAAACACGCCGCCACGGTCGATGTCGGCCACCAGCACCACCGGCACGTCGGCGGCCTCGGCAAAGCCCATGTTGGCGATGTCACGGTCACGCAGGTTGATCTCGGCCGGGCTGCCTGCGCCTTCGACCAGCACCGCGTCGTAGCGCGCGCACAAGCGCTCCCAGCTCTGCATCACCGCCGCCATCGCGGTAGGCTTGTAGGCGTGGTAGTCACGCGCCGAGAGACTCGCCACCACGCGCCCATGGATGATGACCTGGGCGCCGATGTCGCTCGAGGGCTTGAGCAGCACCGGGTTGAAGTCGGTATGCGGGGCGAGGCCGGCGGCCAGCGCCTGCAAGGCCTGGGCACGACCGATTTCGCCCCCGTCTGCGGTGACGGCGGCGTTGAGCGCCATGTTCTGCGGCTTGAAGGGCGCCACCTGCAGCCCGCGGCGACGCAGGATGCGCGCCAGGCCGGCAACCAGCGTGCTCTTGCCGGCATCGGAGGTGGTGCCCTGCACCATCAGCGTAATCGGGGGAGGCATGGCGTAGAATCCGGGCTCTTCGAGTTGGGCGGTGGATTATCGCCCATTCACGCGCGTCACAGGCCGGCTGCGGCGCTGGCGCTGGCGACGGTCTTGCTGCGGTGCAAACCTCATCCTGCAACGCCGCGGTTCTTGTCTTGCTCACGGTCACCGATCTTGCTCTCCGCCCTCTTCGTTCTCGCACTGAAAATGGCCGCTGGCCTGCTCGCCGACCGCCTCCTGGGTGAAGCTCGACGTTTTCACCCGCTGGTCGGCTTTGGACGCTGGGCGCGCGCGCTGGAAGCCGCCACCCGCCGCCACGTCGGCACGCATCGCGGCGCAGGCATGCTGGCATGGGCGCTCGCGGTGCTGCCGTGGCTGGCGCTGGCGCTGGCGCTGCGTGCAACACACCCGCTTGCGCACTGGCCGCTCGATATCGCCCTGCTCTACCTTGCGCTGGGCGGGCGCAGCCTGGCCGAGCATGCCGAAGCGGTGGCGGCGCCGCTGGCTGCGGGCGATGTCGACAGCGCGCGTGCGCACGTGAGCTGGATCGTCAGCCGCGACACGGGCGCGCTGGACGCTGCGGGCGTGGCGCGCGCGGGCACCGAATCGGTGCTGGAGAACGGCAACGACGCGGTGTTCGGCGCCCTGTTCTGGTTCTTGCTGGGCGGCGGTGGCGGGGTGCTGCTGTTTCGCCTGGCCAATACCCTGGACGCGATGTGGGGCTATCGCACCCCGCGCTACCTGCACTTCGGCTGGGCCGCGGCGCGCATCGACGATGTGCTCAACGCCCTGCCGGCACGCCTGACCGCGCTCACTTACGCGGTGCTCGGCAACACCCGCTGCGCGCTGAAGTGCTGGCGCACGCAGGCTGCGGCCTGGGACAGCCCCAACGCCGGCCCGGTGATGGCTGCGGGCGCGGGCGCCCTCGGCGTGGCCCTGGGCGGCGGCGCGCTCTACCACGGCCAGTGGGAACAGCGTCCGCCCCTGGGTGCAGGGCGCACACCCGATGCGGGCGCAATTCGCGCCGCGATCACCCTCGTGCGCCGCGGCAGCGTGCTGTGGCTGGCCATCACCAGCGCGCTGGCCGTCGTCATCACGCTGGCAGGCTGGGCTCATGCTTGAACACGGCGGCCGCCTGCGCCGCGCCGCACAGCACTACGGCATTGCCGTGGCCGACTGGGTGGACCTGTCGACCGGCATCAACCCCAATGCCTACCCCGCCCCCGCCGTACCCGCCTCCGCCTGGCAGCGCCTGCCCGAGGACGATGACGGTCTCGACGCCGCCGCCGCTGCTTATTACGGCAGCAGCGCGCTGCTCGCGGTGGCGGGCTCTCAACCCGCCATTCAGGCCCTGCCCGCCGTGCTCAGCGGCGCGCGTGTCAGTCTGCTGGCGCCGAGCTATGCCGAGCATGCGCATGCCTGGCGCGCGCGCGCCCCACATTTTTTCGCTGCCGATGCGGACGCCGCCGAAGCCGCCGAAGCCGCCGAAGCCGCCGAGGCCGCGGTCGACGCCAGCGACATCGTGGTGCTGGTGCAGCCCAACAACCCCACGGGCGCGCTGTTCGAGCGCAGCCGGCTGCTGGACTGGCACGCGCGCCTGGCGCGCCGCGGGGGCTGGCTGGTGGTGGACGAGGCCTTCATCGACCCCACCCCCGATGCCAGCCTGGCGCCGATGGCAGGCGCCGACGGTCTGGTGGTGCTGCGCTCGCTGGGCAAGTTCTTCGGGCTCGCCGGCGCCCGCGTCGGCTTCGTGCTGGCGCCGGCCGCAGTGCGGGCGCAACTGGCGGAGCAACTCGGCCCGTGGACGATCAGCGGCCCGGCACGCCATGTCGCACGCAGCGCGCTGGCCGATGTCGCGTGGCAGGCCGGCGCGCGCGCGCAGCTCAGGCGCGACGGCCAGCGCCTCGCCCAACTGTTGCGCCGGGCCGGCCTGGGCGGGTGCACCGGCACCTGCCTGTTCCAGTGGATTGCGCTGCCCGAGCTTCCCGCCGCCGCCGCACTGCACCACGCGCTCGCCCAGCGTGGCATCCTGACCCGGCTGTTTACCCACCCTCCTGCGCTGCGCTTTGGCCTGCCGCCCGACGAAGCGGGCTGGTCGCGACTCGAACAGGCTCTCGCGGCCTGCCGTGCACCCGCATGAACTCCAGCGCGGCGACACCGCATGAGCGCCGCGCCAGCCCCTGCAAGCCGTACACCTGAGCTACCCCAAACCATGGCCGATTTTCTGCGTACCAACTCACTGCATGCCGATTCCCTGGACGGCGCTTCACGTCCGGTCTCGCGGCTGAAGCCTGTCGCCCGCGCACGGGCAGGGACGTGCATCAGCCTGTGCACGCTGCTGGGCCTGATGAGCCTGATGAGCGCGCCCGCGCTCACCCACGCCTCGGCTTCCACCGCCAGCGCTGACAGCGCGATCGAGATCACCGACGACGCGGGCAATCACCTCCGCCTCGAGCGTCCGGCGCAGCGCATCGTGAGCCTGGCGCCGCACGTCACCGAGCTGCTGTTCGCGGCCGGGGCGGGCGCGCAAGTGGTGGGCGTGGTGGCTTACAGTGACTTTCCACCCGAGGCTACGGCGCTGCCGCAAGTGGGGGGCTACAGCAAGGTGGACCTGGAGGCGGTGGCGGCCTTGCGGCCTGACCTCGTTGTGGCCTGGCGCAGCGGCAACCGCAACGCCCACCTCGACCGCCTGCGCGCGCTGGGCATCCCGGTGTTCCTGAACGAGCCGCGCAGCCTGGACGACGTTGCCCGCAGCCTGGAGCAGTTCGGCACGCTGGCCGGCACCAGCGCACCCGCCGCCGCCGCTGCGGCGCGCTTTCGCGCCCGCCACGCCAGCCTGTCGGCGCGCTATCAGGAGCGCGCACCGGTCAGCACCTTCTACCAGATCTGGGACAGGCCGCTGATGACGATCAATGACGAACACCTGATCGCCGACGTCATCCGCCTGTGTGGCGGGCGCAACGTGTTCGGCACGCTGGGCACGCTGTCGCCGACGATCGGCGTCGAGGCCGTGCTCGCGGCCAACCCTGAGGCCATCGTTGCCAGCGGCATGGGCGCGGCGCGCCCGGAGTGGCTGGATCAGTGGAAGCGCTGGCCAGATCTGGCGGCCAACGCCCACGGCAACCTGTTCTTCATTCCGCCCGACATCGTGCAGCGCCACACGCCACGCATCCTCGACGGCGCCAGCCAGCTGTGTGAACAGCTCGAGTCGGTACGCGCAAGACGCGCTGAACGGTCGCCCGCAGCGCCAGCGCCGAAAAACTGAGCCCGCCGCAAAAGCAGCCAGCGCGCGCACTCAGTCGTCGCCGTGCATCTCGTAGCGCGTGCGCCGCTGTGCCCGCCAGGCCCGCCCCCAGGCGCGGTCGAACACCCAGGCCAGGCTTGGCAGCACGGGACGCAGGAAATGCACCGCGGCCGAGGTGGGATCATCTTCGGGCACGCGGCAAGGCACGCCCAGGGCGCTGAGGCGGCGCTGCAAGCTGGGGTGAAAGGCAAAACGCTGCTGTGCCGTGCCCTCGATTGCCACCGCATGGTCGGACACCGTGCGCATGAAGCCGACCTGGACGCCCAGCGCCATATCGCGGTAGGGGCGTAGCGAAGGCTGCGCCTGCCCGGTGCGATGGGCCTCGACATGGGGCCAGTAATCTCGCTCGAGAAAGTGCGACTTCAGGCTCACCTCGACCAGGGCCTCACCCATCAGACCGCGACCGACCAGCTCGGCCGCGATCGCGTCGGCCTCGAACTCCTCGATGCGGGCGAGACGCAGCATCGCCAGACACAGATTGAGCGACTTCGCGTCCAGCCACGGCGAAATCGACGCAAACCGCGCGCTCGCACGGTCGAGCGTGCGCGCCCACCACGCCCGCAGCGCACCGCCCACGCCGGACCAGCCCCGGCGCTGCGCCGCAACATGCGCCAGTTCGTGCGCCAGCACGGCGGCAAACTGGGTCGGAGACAGGCTGTGCGCCAGCGGCAGGCCGATCATCAGGTAGGTGCGCAGCGGGCCGACCACGCCCCAGACCGGGCGCTGGTGGATGTGGGCGTTCATGTCGTCGGTGATGTACACCGCCCGAATGGGCGCAATGCGCAAGCGCGCCGCGGTGGTGTCGAGCAGCCGGAACAATTCGGCAGCGGCCGTAGGCGGCAGCCGGATACCTTGCGGGCGCGGCGGCGCGCTGAATACGACATCGGCGAGCGCGATCGCACACAGCGCCAGCATGACGCCGGCCAGGCTCCACAGCCCGCTCGCAAGCGGCTGTCCGGCGCTGATCGCAGCCCAGCTGTTGGCCAGCGCAAGAATGAACCCACCGACCAGCATCGCCAGCATGAACGTGCACACGGCCAGACCGGCGAGGGCAAGCAAACTCATCCGCCGCGCGAGGCGCTTGCGCAGCTTGAACAGTCGTTTGCCCGAAGCGATCGATTTCATGGGAGATTTCAGGTCGGCCAGGGCCAAAAGTATACGTCAGTGGCCTGCACAATGTTTCTCTTATATAAGACCGGAACGCTGAAACGTGGTGAGCGCAGATGCCAGCCTCGCTGCGCCGCACAAAAAACAAGGAAAGCGCTCGCGCCAGGCCGACTTAACGTCTATAGTGCTGACTGCCCGCGAATTGACCAATCGACCGCGGCTGCTCCTGCAACGATCCTGCTGGCACCCTGCCGCGGATCTCTCCCGTCAGTCCGGATTGGTGTCGCCACGAAGCGCGACGGGCTGGCGCCGGAAACGACTACATGAATTCCGAAGTGACTTTCGCCAGCCTTGAGCTGGCAGACCCCATCCTGCGCGCCATTGGCGAAGCCGGCTATACCTCGCCGACGCCGATTCAGGTCAAGGCCATCCCGCAGGTGCTCGCCGGCCGCGATCTGCTGGCTGCGGCCCAGACCGGCACCGGCAAGACCGCGGGCTTCACCCTGCCCTTGCTGCACATCCTGTCGCAAACCCACGCTCATCCGCACCCGCCTGGCCGTCCGCGCTGCCTGATCATGACCCCGACGCGCGAACTCGCGGCCCAGGTCGAGGAGTCGGTCAAGACCTACGGCAAGCACCTGGCGCTGTCTTCACTGGTGATGTTCGGCGGGGTCAACATCAACCCGCAGATCAGCGCCCTGAAGAAGCGCGTCGACATCCTCGTCGCCACGCCCGGGCGCTTGCTCGACCACGTCGGCCAGCGCACGCTGGACCTGTCGGGGGTGGAGATCCTGGTGCTGGACGAAGCCGACCGCATGCTCGACATGGGCTTCATCCGTGACATCCGCAAGGTGCTCGCGCTGCTGCCGAAGAAGCGCCAGAACCTGCTGTTCTCGGCCACCTTCTCGGACGAGATCCGCGAGCTCACCCGTGGCCTGCTGCACGACCCGGCCACGGTCGAAGTGGCGCCGCGCAACACCACCGCCGAGCGCGTCGAGCAAGCGGTGTACATGGTCGGCCAGAAGCAGAAGCGCGAGCTGCTCGCCCACCTGATCAAGGAAAAGCAGTGGTTCCAGGCCCTGGTGTTCACCCGCACCAAGCATGGCGCCAACAAGCTCGCCGAATACCTGAGCAAGCACGACATCCCGGCAACCGCCATCCATGGCAACAAGAGCCAGGCGGCGCGCACGCGCGCGCTCGCGCAGTTCAAGGACGGCTCGCTCCCGGTGCTGGTCGCGACCGACATCGCCGCCCGCGGTCTGGACATCGACCAGCTGCCACAGGTGGTGAACTTCGAGCTGCCCAGCGTGGCCGAAGACTACGTACACCGCATCGGCCGCACCGGCCGTGCAGGCGCAGCCGGGCACGCGATCTCGCTCGTCGACCGCGAAGAGGTGAAGCTGCTGACCGCGATTGAACGCCTGATCAAGCGCCAGATCGAGCGCGCGGTGGCCGTCGACTTTGTGCCCAGCGCCGGCAGCGAAGCCGCGCATGACGCCGATCATGAGCGCGAGCCCATGCCGCGCCGTGGCGGCGGACGCAACACCCAAGGACGCCCACAGCCGAGCGCAACGGCCACGCGCAGCGCAGACCGCCCCGGCGGCGGGCGCAGCAGCAGCGCGCCGAGCAGGCCGGGCGCGCGCCCAGCCCAGCGCCCGCGCACCGAGGCCGATGGCAACCGCGCACCCCGCCAGAGCGATGGGCGTGAGGTCGATGGCAATCGCGCACCCCAGGCACGCACCCAGGAAGTCGACGGCAACCGTGTCAGCTCATCGCAGCGCGCGGAAGTCGATGGCAATCGCGCACCGGCCAACCGCCGCCCCGAGGGCGCCGGCAACCGCAGCGGCCAGAGCCAGAACCGCCGCCCCACCCCGCGTGCAGCGCTGTTCTCGTCCAAGCCCGGCGGCGGCGAACGCTGAGTCACACCCACGGCGGGCTGAGCGAATTGATGCAGGCTCCATACGCTAAAGTATGGAAACAGGTATAATCCGGGCGCATCGAAATAATGCCGCCGCCCTGCACAAGGGCTCAACCCGCCGTGGAGACAGCATGAGCAAGCCGGAAACCCTGTACCAAGAGAAACGCATGACGGCGGCCGACGCCGTCGCCCTGGTTCGCGATGGCGACACCATCGTCGTCCCCACCGGCGTGGGTGAACCGCCCGCCTTGCTCGAAGCGCTGTCCGCACGTCGCCATACGCTCAATGACGTGGCGGTGAGCCAGATCCTGCCGCTGCGCAAGTTTGCCTATCTCGACCCTGAGACCCGCGCCAACGTCCGCCACGACGCCTACTTCTTTGGCGGCGCCAACCGCGCTGGCGGCCAGGCCGGCTGGGTCGACTTCATTCCGGCCTACTTCTCCGAACTGCCGATGCTGATCGACCGCGGCCAGCTGCCTGCCGACGTCGTCGTGTCGATGGCTTCGCCGATGGACGAGCACGGCTTCTTCAGCCTGTCGCTGGGGCCGGACTACACCATGGCGGCAGTGCGCCAGGCGCGCGTCATCCTGCTCGAAGTCAACCCGAACGTCCCCTTCGCCAACGGCAACTGCCACGTGCACCTGTCCCAGGTGTCCGCGCTGGTGGAGAGCGACGAACCCTTGTTCGAAGTCGGCCTGCCGCAGATCGGGCCGGTGCAGGAGGCTATCGGCAAGTACGTGGCCGACCTGATCGACAACGGCGCGACCTTGCAGGTGGGTTACGGCGGCATTCCCGACGCCGTGGTGATGCAGTTGCAGCACAAACGCGACCTTGGCATTCATTCCGAAATGATCGGCGACGGCATCCTGTCGCTGATCGAGTCGGGCGCGGTGACCAACCGGCGCAAGACCTTCATGACGGGCAAGAGCATCGCCACCTTCGCCCTGGGCTCACGCAGGCTGTACCGCTTCCTGCACCGCAACCCGACGGTGGAGATGCACCCGGTGGACTTCACCAACGATCCCTATCTTGCCGCGCAGAACGACAATCTGTGCGCGGTGAACGCCACCATGCAGATCGACCTGCTCGGCCAGTGCGGCTCGGAGAGTCTGGGTCACCTTCCCTACTCGGGCACCGGCGGCCAGGTGGACTTCGTGCGCGCCGCCAACCGCTCGAAGGGCGGCAAGGCCTTCATCGTGCTGCCCTCGACCGCAAAGAACGACACCGTGTCGCGCATCGCGCCCGTGCTGTCGCCAGGCACGCATGTCACCACGAGCAAGAACGACATCAACTACGTGGTCACCGAGTATGGCGTCGCCCAGCTCCGCGGCAAGACTGCCAAGCAGCGCGCCGAGGCCTTGATCGGCATCGCCCATCCGGACTTCCGCGCCGAATTGCGCGAAGCTGCCCGGCGCTTGAACCTGGCTTGAGCGCTTGCTGCTCCACGCCCACTCCCTTGCGGGCGTGGAGATGACACCCTGGCGAGCTTTTTTCGCCACTCCGCGACGCTCGCCAGCCACCTTCAGCTCAGCCGACCGTTTCGCCCCAGGCGGCACGGTCGGCGCCAGCCTTGCAGCGGAGCGCCATTGACCAGCTCTCACACCAGCAACCCGGACGCAGGCAAAGGCCTGCTCGCCGCGCTCATCGTGGTGCTGTTCTGGTCGGGCTTCAACATCGTGTCGCGGCTCGGCGCCACCGCCACCTTCACCCCCTTCGACATTGCGGCGATGCGCTTCGGCGTATCAGGCGCGATCGCGCTGCCGCTCTTCCTGCGTTTCGTACCGCGCCAGGACTGGCCCCGGCATGCGGTGCTGGCGCTGTTTGGCGGGCTGGGCTACGGCATCATGGTGTATTCGGGCTTCGCCTTCGCGCCGAGCGCGCATGCCGGCGTCTTCGTCAATGGCGGCATTCCATTCTGGACCGTGATCATCATGGCGGTGATGACGCAATTCCGTATTCCACGTCAGACCGTGATCGCGCTCCTGCTGTCGAGCTGCGGCCTGCTGCTGATCGGCTTTCAGAGCCTGTTCGCGAGCGCCCGTGGCGAGCAATGGATAGGCGACCTGCTCTTCCTGGGCGCCGCGCTGTGCTGGGCGATCTTCGGCCTGCTGATGCGGCGCTGGCAGATCCGGCCCCAGCTCGGCATTCTGGGCATCGCCAGCTTCTCTGCCCTGGCCTACCTACCGGTGTATGTGCTGTGGCTGCCTGCTGCCATCGGCGACGCGAGCTGGGGGGCGATCACCCTGCAGTGCGTCTATCAGGGCATCATCGCCGCCCTGCTGGCCGGCGGCCTGTACAGCTATGCGGTGCAGAAGGTGGGCGCGGGAGAGGCCTCGATGATGCTCGCCCTGGTGCCCGCATTTTCTGCCATCGGTGGTTTTCTCATCCTCGACGAAACCCTGGGCCCGACGAGCATCATCGGCATCGTCGTGGTCTCGGTGGGCGCCCTGCTTGGCGCACTGCCTCCCGGCGCCCACAAACGCATGCGTCTGTTCAGCTCGCGCTGAAGCCAGCGCCAGGGCGGCGCGGATCGTCACCCGTGGCCACAGACAGGCGTGGCGCACGCACTGCCTGTCTGTGAATGCTGACGGTGAGCCCGCCTACTGGCTGAGCTTGTGCCCCATCGCCTCGCCCAGACGCACCGGGCTCGCCGCCGCCCAGTCGGAGGAAAAGCGCAGCGTGCACTTCGGGAACAGCATCACCACCGTCGAACCCAGCAGGAAGCGCCCCATTTCGTCGCCCTTGCGCAGTTCGACCTCACCCGCCGCATAGGCGTACTTCTCGATGTCGGGCCGCCGTGGTGGATTGACCACGCCGTGCCACGTCGTCGCCATGCTACCGACGATGGTCGCGCCCACCAGCACCATCACGAAGGGACCGCTCTCGCCTTCGAACACGCACACCACACGCTCGTTGCGCGCGAACAAGCCGGGTACGCCGCGCGCGGTGGCCGGGTTCACCGAGAACAGCTCACCCGGCACGTAGATCATCTGCGTCAGGCGCCCGTCGCAGGGCATGTGGATGCGGTGATAGTCGCGCGGGCTGAGATAGAGGGTGGCGAACTCGCCGTCCTCGAAGCGCGCCGCCAGGCTGCGGTCCCCACCGACCAGCGTGCTCGCACTGTAGAAGTGGCCCTTGGCCTGGAAGATCTGATCACGCTCGATGGGCCCGAACTGGCTGATCGCGCCATCGACCGGGCAGACGTAGTCGGCCTCGGCAAGTGGACGCATGCCTTCACGCAGCGGGCGCGTGAAAAACTCGTTGAAGCTGGCGTAGCTGGCCGGATCGGGGTTTGCGGCCTCGTCCATGTTCACGCCATAGCGCTTGATGAACCAGCGGATGACGGCCGCCGTCAGCTTGCCCGCACGCACGCCGGCGAGCTTGCCCGCAAGCTGGGTGAGGGCACGCTTGGGCAGGACGTATTGCAGGCCAACGGTGAGGCGCTCGGACACGGCGGATTCCTGATGGGAGGTGATGGGGGAATTATAACGCTGCCATGGCAGCGCTCGGCCGGCCCACACACGCGCCAGCCCGCAGCGCTGCGTCGCAAGCAAACATTCAGGCGGAGCCTGGGGTGAAGCCTTCGAGCTCCTTCACCCACTCCTGCATGGTGGTGTTCATGGCCGGGTTGGGGGCCTCAAGAAAGGCGATGGTGAAGCGGTCGTCAAGTTCGCACACGCCGATCGAGCGCGGCCGCGGCGCCATCGCCAGCGGGTTGGGCAGCTTGATGCCGAAACAGAACACCAGATGCTTGGCCGCACGGATGTTCGGGGCGATCTCGCCATCGGGCAGCGCACGGGTGTGGGCGTAGTGATCGAACTCCGCGATCAGGCCAGCGCGCGGGTCCGCCTCCACCTTGGCAGAAAAGAAGGCGATGATCTCATCCACCGAGGTGCAGGCAGTTTCGGTCTTGAGCAGATCGACATGATGAGTGGGGTACTTGTCCATGAAGAGCGTGTATTGCATGGCTTGAATTCTCCTGAAGACTCAGACCGGCTTCGGCCCAAAGAAACGATCACTGAACTTCACATACCAGGCCGCAGACTGCACCTGGATGACATAGGCAACGGCAATCAGCAGCGCCGCGTCCTCGCCGGCGGCACCAAAAGCGTTCATCGCCAGGGCAAGGGCAATCGACAGGTTGCGCATCACCGTGCCATAGACCAGGGCAATGGCGTCACCGCGCGGCAGCAGTCGCCTGGCGACGAAGGTGCTGAAGGCATAGTTGAAGAGGTAGAGGACGAACAGCGGCAGCAGGATGTCGAGCAGCATCTCGGGGTGGGCCAACAGCGTCGTGCCCTTGAGGGCGAGCGCCACGAACACGATGCCCAGCACGCCCAGCGTGGACAGCGGCGGGAAGCGCGGCGCCCAGTGCAACTGGAAAGCCTGCTGCCCATGCCGGCGCAGCAGATGGGCCTGGGTGAGCTGGCCCGCGAGCATGGGCAGGAAGACCACGAGCACGATCTGCAGGAAGATCTCGAACAGATCCACCGCCACCGTCGCGCCCATCAACCATTGCACATACAAAGGCGTGAGCAGCGAACCGAGGATCAGCCCCACCACCGTCATCTTGATCGCGGCAGGAAGATTGCCCTTGGCAAATCCGGTCCAGGCGATGGTCATGCCGCTGGTGGGCAGCAAGGACGCCAGCAACAAGCCAAGCGCGAAGTAAGGCTGCTCGGGAAACCACAGCCGCCCGAGCGCGAAGGCGACAAAGGGAATCACCGCGAAATTGATCGCCTGCGCGAGCAGCTGCGCCTTGCCATCGCCGCCCACGAGCAGGGTGCGCAGCTTGAGGTTGACCATCATCGGATACACCATCAGCAGCGTCAGCGGCACGATCAGGGTGCGCAGCCAGGCGGTCGGTGCGATCAGGCCGTAGCCCAGACCCAGCAGCATCGCCACTGGAATGGCCACGGTGAGATTACCGGTGATGCGGGAAAGCAGCTTCATTCCTGGCCTCTTTTACGACGAAGGATTGCAAGTACACCACCCTTCCATTTTGCCACACGTCATTTCGCCCGCTGCGCCGAGCAGGGCCGCCACCGCCGCCGGATTGGACGGGAACCAGAAGTGCACGTAGGACGCGGTGATCGAGCCCACCCGGTACACTGCCTCGCCCTCGCCACCATCGGGACGCTGCGCGCGCAAGCAGGGCAGCAGCGGGGTCTCCATCCTGGAGTAATGAAAGCTGTGTCCGCTCAGGCGGCCTTGCGCCAAGTCCACATGCTGCATGCCCAGCGCGACCAGGCGCGCCTGCATCAGCGCGCGCCCGGGCAGCAAGCCGACACCCGCATGGACCACACCGGCCTTGTCCACGATGCTGTCGAGCAGACTCATGAGGCCGCCACATTCGGCCAGCACCGGCTTGCCCGCGGCGACATGGGCGCGCAACCCGGACCACAGCGCGCTGTTGGCCACCAGCGCAGCGCCGTGCAACTCGGGGTAGCCGCCCGGCAGCCACACTGCGTCACTGTCCGTCGGCAGGGCATCTCCGGCCAGCGGCGAGAAAAAGGCGAGCTCCGCCCCCAGCGCCTGCAAGGTGTCGAGGTTGGCCGGGTAGATGAAGCCATAGGCCGCATCGCGCGCAATCGCAATGCGCTTGCCGGCCAGCAGCGGCGGCAGCGCGGGCGCGAACGCGGGCACAAAGTCGACCGCCGGCGGCAGCTCGGCTGCGCCAGTGCCTTGCAGATGATCGGCGAGACGATCCAGGCGCTGATCGAGATCAGCGATCTCGGCGGCCTGCATCAAGCCCAGATGGCGCTCGGGCAGCGCGGCGTCGGCGTCGCGCATGAGCGCACCGAACCAGCGCATGCCCGCGGGCACAGCCTGGCGCAGCAGCTCGGCATGGTAGGCGCTGCCCACGTGGTTGGCGAGCACGCCGGCAAAGGCCAGGCCCTCCTGATAGTGCGCCAGTCCGAAGGCCACGGCAGCAAAGGTCTGCGCCATCGCGCGCGCGTCGATCACTGCCATCACCGGGATGCCGAAGCGGCGCGCGATGTCGGCGCCCGAGGGCGTACCGTCGTACAAGCCCATCACGCCTTCGACCAGGATCAGATCCGCCTCTTGCGCGGCGGCGTGCAGGCGCCAGGCAATATCGGCTTCGCCGCACATGCCCAGATCGAGGTTATGCACCGGCGCCGCACTGGCCACCGCATGGATCTGCGGATCAAGAAAATCCGGCCCGCACTTGAACACCCGCACCCTGCGCCCCAGGCGCACATGCAGGCGCGCCAGCGCCGCGGTGACCGTGGTCTTGCCCTGGCCGGAGGCCGGCGCCGCAATGAACAAGGCCGCACAGCGCGCGGTCGTCCAGGCTGCGGCAGGGGCACGAAGCCCGGAGCCATCCACCACGGCTCAAGGCTCGCGCGAGGTATGCACCACCGCACAGCCAGCGTGCGGCAGCGGTGAAGCGGCAGGCGGCGCCTCGGGCTGGAACCAGCTCAGGCGTGGATACAGCTTGACGACGTCGCCGACGATGGTCAGCGAGGGCGGGCGGATGCCCGCGCGCAGCACCTCGTCGGCCAGGGTGGCAAGCTCGGCCTTCACGATGCGCTGCGCATGGGTGGTGCCGCGCTCTATCACCGCCACGGGCGTCGTCGCCGGCAAGCCGTGGGCGACCAATTGCGCGCAGATTTCGGCCAGCCGCGACACCCCCATGTAGATCACCAGAGTCTGGCCGCGATGGGCGAGCAAGGGCCAGTCGAGATCGAGCGCCCCATCCTTGAGAAAGCCGGTGGTGAACACTACCGAATGTGCATGGTCGCGATGGGTGAGCGGAATACCCGCATACGCCGCCACACCGGCGGCGGCGGTCACGCCCGGCACCACCTCGACGGTGATTCCCGCCTCCAGCAGATCCTCCATTTCCTCGCCGCCACGACCGAAGATGAAGGGGTCGCCGCCCTTCAGGCGCACCACGCTCTTGCCCGCCTGCGCCAGGCGCACCAGCAGCGCGTTGATCGCCTCCTGCGGCAGGCTGTGATCGGCCGCCTTCTTGCCGACGTAGATGCGCTCAGCTGCAGCAGGCGCCAGATCGAGCAGCGCCGGCGCCACCAGATTGTCATACACCACCACATCCGCACCTGCCACCAGACGGGCGCCGCGCAAGGTCAGCAGTTCCGGGTCACCCGGTCCGGCCCCGACCAGATAGACATGGCCCGGCACCGGGCCGGGGCGAAAGACAGCGAGATCAGGCAGGGACATGCAAAACCTTCCGTGTATGCGTTGTGCTGAAGTCTGACACAGGCGCGCAGGCTGGGCGCGGCCGTCTCAATCAGGGACAAAGATCACCCGCCCCGCGCTGTCGACGCGGCGCAGCGGATGGCCGAAAGCCTGACTCAGCAGATCAGCGCGCAGCACCGCCTCGCGGTCGCCCGCGATCACCCCGCCACGGCCATCGAGCAGGATGACGTGGTCGGCATAGCGCGCCGCGAGGTTGATGTCGTGCAGCACCATCACCACCGCACGCTGCATCCCTTGTGCGCGGATGAGGGCGCGAAAGAGCTCGAGCGTGGTGATCTGATAGTGCAGATCGAGATGATTCAGCGGCTCGTCGAGCAGGAACAATTGCGGCGCCTGCGCCAGCAAGGTGGCGATGGCCACGCGCTGGCGCTCGCCCCCGGACAGGGTCAGCACCTCCCTCGCCTCGAAGCCCTGCAGGCCGACCTCGGCCAGCGCCTGGCGGGCGAGGGCTTCATCCGCGGCGCTCTCCCAGCCCCAGCGTCCGAGATGGGGGTGGCGCCCGATGAGCACGGTTTCCAGCACGCTGGCGCCAAACTGGTCGGGCTGCTGCTGCACCAGCAGGCCGCGACAGCGCGCCGCTTCCAGCGCCGGCCACGCGGCATAGGGCTTGCCGGCGAGCCGCACCTGGCCCACGGAGGGCGCACGCAAACCCGCCAGGGTGTGCAGCAAGGTGGTCTTGCCGGCGCCGTTGGGGCCAAGCAGGGCAAGACATTCGCCCGCGACCAGACGCAGGCTGAACTCGCAGCACAGCCAGCGCTCACCCACCTGCAGCGCCAGCCCTTCGGCCTCGAGCAGAGGGGCCTCGTCGCCGTGGCGTGCGCTCATCGCGGATGCCTCGCGAGCAGAAACAGAAACACCGGCACCCCGATCAGCGCGGTGAGCACCCCCACCGGCAGCTGCTGCGGCGCAATCACGGTGCGCGCCGCGGTGTCGGCCAGGGTGAGCAGCGTGCCGCCGGCGAGCGCGGCCGCCGGAATCAGCACGCGCTGGTCATTGCCCAGCACCAGCCGCACCAGGTGCGGGATGATCAGACCGACGAAACCGACCGAGCCCACCAGCGTCACCGCGGTGGCGGTCAGCAGCGAAGCCAGCACATACAGCGCCATGCGCAGCCTTTGCACCTGCACACCGAGCGCACGCGCGCTGAGCTCGCCGCGTGCGAGCACGTTGAGGTCGCGCGCGAAGGGCTGCACCGCCGCCACCGCCACCACCAGCACCAGCGCTGCCGGCCAGGGCCGGGCCGCGGCGCTGGCGTCGCCCATCATCCAGAACAGCATCGACATCACCCGTGTATCCGGCGCCAGCGCCAGCATCAAGGACACCGCCGCGCCACAGCCGGCGGCGACAATGACACCGGTGAGCAGCAAGCGCGTCTGCGTCCAGCTGCCATCACCATGAGCGAGGCCGAACACCAGCAGCATCGCCGTCAGCGCACCGCCAAAGGCGAGCGCATCCACCGCCAGCGCAGCCACGCCCAGCGTCATCCCCAGCAGCGCGCCCACCGCCGCTCCGCCCGAGATGCCGAGAATGTAAGGGTCGGCCAGTGGATTGCGCAGCAGCACCTGCATCAACGCCCCGGCGGTGGCGAGCAGGCCACCGCTGACGAAGGCCGCCACCGCGCGCGGCAGGCGCAGCTCGCGGATGATGGCGGCGGTCATGCCCTCACCGCCGCCAAGGGCTGCGAACACCTCGCCCAGGCTGATCGGCATGTCGCCGGCGACCAGCGCCCAGACAAGCGCCAGCACTGCCGACAGCAGACCGACGGCGAACACAAGACGATGGCGGCGGCCCGATCGCATCAGCCCCAGACCTCGGCCCACGGGATGACGATCAGATGCGACGAGCATCGCTTAGTGCATGGCGTAACGCACGGCGATGAAGGCATTTGCCCCCTGGGTGCCATAGTTCTTGGCAAGCTCGTAGCCCTTGTCGAGGAGGTTGTTGGCGCGCAGCTCGACGCTCCAGTCCGGCGCCACTGCGTAGTGGACATAGGCATTCAACAGACCATAGCCATCGAGGCGAGTGCTCGGACTGTTCGGAATGCGATCATAACGCCGCCCTTGCCCGTTCCATTCCACGCCCCAGGCCCACGCGCCAAGCGCACGCTCAATCCCCAGTGATCCGCCAACACGGGCGCGCCGTCCGAGTTCATCACCGGTCTGCTTGTCCTCGGCGTCGAGCAGGTCGACGCTGGCGCGCACCCGGTACCCGGCAACCAGGGTCGCCAGGGACGCCTCGACCCCCTGGATGTCCGCAGTGCCGACGTTGGAGGCGATGCCGCTGCTCCAGTCGATCAGGTTCTTCGCCCGGTTGTTGAAATAGCTCAGGCCCGCGCTGACATTGCCGCGCTCCCACGCCACACCGAGCTCGCGATTGAGGGCCTCCTCCGCCTTGAGCGCCGGGTTGCCGCCAAAGCAGCCCCATAGCGGATAGCACTCAACCGGATAATAGAGATCATTGAAGGTCGGCGCCTTGAACGCAGTGCCGATGCTGGCATGGGCCCGCCACTCGGGCGTAAGCCGGTAGCCGTAAGCCGCGGTGCCGGTGGTCTTGCCACCGAACTGCGAGTTGCGATCGTGGCGGGTGTTGAGCTGCACATGATGGCTGCCGAACTCCCCGCCCCAGCCAAGCAGGAAGGCGTTGATGTTACGGCGGCTTGTCTCATAGTTCGCGGTCGTGTCGACACGCTGCTGCAGAAACTCGTAAGCGGCCATCAAGGACCCGCCGCCGAGCGCGAGGTCGTGCTGCCAGCTCAACTGTCGCTGCGTCGTGTCGAAGCGCGAGCGCGAGCGCGCGTTGGACTGATTCTCCAGCCCATCGAAGCCGTAGCCGAAGCGCAGCGTGCTCGTCCACTCCGCCGTGTGTTGCTTGCGCAGATGCAGACCCAAGGTCTCCGTCTGCTTGTCGAGGTAGGAATTGAAGGACTGCGCCGCATCGAACCAGTTTCGCATGTCGGAATACAGCACGCTGGCGCCGATTTCATCCTTGCCGCCGAGATCCAGGGTAAGCGAGGCCGCCAGATAGTCCTCGCGGAAGCCGTCATCATCGCGGTCGTGGGCGGTCTGCGATGGCGTTCGCGCATTGAAGCCATCGCTGCGCTCGTGACCTGCAGTCAGGCTGTAGCGCAGGGTCTTGTTTCCACCGGCCAGGGTGACGCTGCCTTGGCGCGCACCGTCGCTGCCAGCGCCGACGCGCACCGAGGGCTGGAAGCCTTCGCGCCCCTTGCGGGTGAACACCTGAATCACGCCACCGAGCGCGTCTGCGCCATAGAGCGCACTCGCCGGTCCGCGCAGGATCTCGATGCGTTCGACGACTTCAAGCGGAATCGTCTCCAGCACGGGCGAACCACTGGTGGCCGAACCGATGCGCACACCATCGACAAGCAACAGGGTGTGACCCGAATTGGCGCCGCGAATGAAGACGCTGCCGCTCGAGCCAGGGCCGCCGTTGCGCGCCATCTGCACGCCGGGGCGCGCCGCGAGAAGGGTCAGGAGGCTGGAATGGCCGGCGCGCGCGATTTCGTCGCGCTCGATCACGTCGACACTGGCCAGCGCCTGGTCAGCGCTGATCGGCTGACGGGTGGCGGTAACCACGACATGGCCAAGCTGGGCATCATTGGCCTGCGCAAGGGCAGCGAACGGATAGGCGAGCGCACACGCGGAGACGAGCGCGGAAAGACGGATTTTCATGCTGGGAGCTCCCTTCGCCATGGTCTGCGTCCCCGCAAGCCATGGCAGCTTCATATGGACGCACCACGTTTGAGTAGACTCGAAGAGAGCAGGACACACCGCACCCGTCGCCGCCACCCCGCGGCACATCCGCCATTTCGCGTTACGGCCGGTCTCCGGGCTGGTGCGCTGTGTCGGCCCGAGGGCCGCACGGGCGGGTCGCCTTCCCAGGAAAATTCCCAGTGGCAGCATGACTCGCCTTGCGCGCACTTACCGTTGCGGGGGCAGCACAGGCATTGCGGCCTTGTCCTGACGACAAGCCGCGCACCTGTTTCCCGTTTAAGCCGAGGGCGAGATACGCCCACGGGCACCGATAACGCGCCGCCCCTTACGGAGCAGTGGGGGCGGATGATAACGTACGGGGCAGTATTGCGCACTGCAATAAAACACCGTTTTGAAACCATGAGGCGCGACCGGACCATGGCATGTGAATTGATTCTGGGCGGCGCACGCTCGGGCAAGAGCCGCGCGGCCGAACAGCGCGCCGCCGAGGGCGGCATGGCGGTGACGGTGATCGCCACCGCCGAGGCGCTCGACGCGGAGATGAGCGCCCGCATCCACCGTCATCAGGCCGACCGCCCCGCGCACTGGCGCACCCTGGAAGAGCCCATCGAGCTGGCCGCCGCGCTCGCGCGCGAGGCCGCTGTCGAGCGCTGCGTGATCGTGGACTGCCTGAGCCTGTGGCTCAGCAACCTGCTGGCGGACGCCGACACCCTGGCGCCGGGCGCCGATGCCCAGGCCCTGCCCCTGTTCCGCCGCGAGCGCGACGCCCTGCTCGCCTGCCTGCCAAGCCTGCCCGGCCACGTCATCCTGGTTGCCAACGAGGTCGGCCTCGGGCTGGTGCCGGAGACCGCGCTGGGGCGGCTGTTTCGCGACGAAGCCGGACGACTCAACCAGGCGGTGGCGGCGCTGTGCCCGCGCGTGGTGTTCGTGGCCGCCGGCCTGCCGCTGGTGCTGAAGCAGGGCTAAACTCGCCCCCCGGCCTGTCGCCGTCAGCGCCGCAGCTCCCGCCTTGTCCTCTGCTCGCCCTCCACTCGCCCCCCTTCAGCCCCCCTTCAGCCCCACTCCAGCTCCATCATTCCAGCCCATGAACCTCCTCATCACCGCGCCCGACCCCGCCCTCACCCCCGCCCTGCAACACAAGATCGACCGCAAGACCAAGCCGCTCGGCGCGCTCGGTCGGCTCGAGGCGCTGGCGCTGCAGATCGGCCTCGTGCAGCAGACCTTGACACCTGAACTGCGCCAGCCCCACATCGTGGTCTTTGCCGGCGACCACGGCGCCGCGCGTGCCGGCGTGTCAGCCTATCCGCAGGACGTGACCTGGCAGATGGTGGAGAACTTCCTCGCCGGCGGTGCCGCAATCAACGTCTTCGGCCGGCAGATGGGCCTGGGGCTGACGGTGGTCGATGCTGGTGTCAATCACGACTTCGGCAAGCGCAGCGGGCTCATGGACGCCAAGATCGCGCCCGGCACCGCGAATTACATCGAACAGGCGGCGATGAGCGCCGAACAGCGCGATGCCGCGCTGCAGCGCGGGCGTGAAATCGCCCACGCCCTCGCAGGCAACGGCTGCAACTGCATGTGCGTGGGCGAAATGGGCATAGGCAACACCGCCTCCGCCTCCTTGCTCACGAACTGCCTTGTCGGCGCCGAGCAGGGCGCGGATCTGTACACCGTCACCGGCCGCGGCACTGGCCTGGACGACGCCGGACTGGCACACAAGCGCGCCCTGCTCAAACAGGCGCTGCAGCGCACTGGCGGGCCCAGGGACGCGCTTACGGTGCTGGCCGAATACGGCGGCTTCGAGATCGCGATGATGGTCGGCGCCATGCTGGGCGCAGCAGAAAAGCGCATGCTGGTGCTGATCGATGGCTTCATCGTCAGCGCTGCGCTGCTGGTCGCCCATGCCATCAATCCTGCTGTGCTGCCCTATTGCGTGTTCGCCCACCGCTCGCAGGAACCCGGCCATCGCGTGCAGATGGCCTACCTCGGGGTGGAGCCGCTGATGGAGCTGGACCTGCGCCTGGGCGAAGGCACGGGGGCTGCACTGGCGTTTCCGCTCGTGCAGGCGGCCACGAACTTCCTCAACGAAATGGCCAGCTTCGAGTCGGCCGGCGTCAGCGCCAAGAGCTGAACCGCGCCATGCGCTACCAGCTCGAACTGTTCTTCACCGCGCTCGGCTTCTTCACCCGCCTGCCCATCCCCGCCTGGGTGCCGTGGTCACCGCAGCGGCTCACTGATGCCGGGCGCTACCTGCCGCTGGTGGGCTGGGTGGTGGGCGCGATCGCAGCGCTGAGCGTCCTCGGCTTTGCCCTCATCCTGCCGCCTTCGCTGGCGGTGCTGCTGTCGATGGCGCTGACGGTGCGCATCACCGGCGCCTTTCACGAGGACGGCTTCGCCGACAGCTGCGACGGCCTCGGTGGCGGCTGGGACAAGGAGCAGGTGCTGGCGATCATGAAGGACTCGCGCATCGGCAGCTACGGCACCATCGGTATGGTGTTGCTGCTGATGGCCAAGGCCGCGGCGCTGATCGAGCTTGCCCGCCTCGGCACCCAGGGGCTGAGCGGTGATCTGGCAGGCATGGGCATGCTGCCTGTGGCCTTGCTCGTTGCGCACCCCTTGTCGCGCCTGGCGGCAAGCAGCCTGATCCATGTGCTGCCCTATGTGCGCGCAGACGAGAGCGCGAAGTCCGCAGCGCTCGCAAAACGCCTGAGCGCGACCGAACTCGCCATCGCCGCCAGTTGCGGCTTGCTGCCGCTGGCGCTGCTGGCGCCGGCCCAGATCGTGGTGGTGGTGCTCGCCGTATTCGGGGTGACGCTGTGCGCAGCGCGCCTGTTCCGCCGCCGCCTCGGCGGCTATACCGGCGACCTGCTCGGCGCTACGCAACAGCTCACCGAGCTGGCGTGTTATCTCGCCCTCCTCGCCGCCCTCTCCCCCGCCTCGGCGTAAAACGCCATCCATCACTACTCGCCCATGCAGCTTCACCTCATCCGCCACCCCCGCCCCGCCATCGAGCCCGGCATCTGCTACGGTCAGAGCGATATCGGCCTGGCCGAATCCGCAGTCGAGGTAGCGACCCGGCTCAAACCGCTGCTGCCCGACGCCTACACCGTGCACGCCAGCCCGCTGCTGCGCGCCCGCCTGCTGGCCGAGGCGCTGGGCACGCCGACACTGGATGAACGCCTGAAGGAGATCCATTTCGGCGACTGGGAGGGGCGCAGCTTCGAGTCGATCGGCAGCGCCATCGACGACTGGGCGGCCGACCCGCTCGGCTTTCGCGCACCGGGCGGCGAGTCGGCGCACGAAATGAGCGCGCGCGTGCTGCACTGGCTGAGCGCGCTGCAACTTTCTGCACCCACAGAGCCGGTGGTGGTGGTCGCCCACGGCGGCCCGCTGCGCGCCATCGCCGGCCACCTGCTGGGCCTGCCGCCGGAGCGCTGGCTGGGGCTGGATTTTGGCTGCGGGCAGGTGACGCGGCTGGACGTGGAGGGCTGGGGCGTGGTGCTGCGCTGGTTCAACCGCTGATACCAGGGGCCGGGATGCTAAAGTTCGGGCTGTTTCGAGCCCACACCACCCGATGACCTCCTCCGGCCAGCTCTACCTTCGCCTCCTGCGCTATTTCCTGCCGTATCGCGGCATCGCGGTGTTCACCGTGATCCTGATGGCGGCAGCCGGCGGTGTCGATGCGCTGATGATCAAGCTGCTCAAGGAGCTGATCGACCGCTTCGAGTCGCTTGCCAACGGCAGCATGGCGCTGTGGGTCATGCCGGCAGTGCTGCTGGCCGTGGGCCTGACGCGCATGCTGACCTCCTACGGTTACGAGTACGCCAGCAGCTGGCTGTCCTCGCGCATCACCCACGACGTGCGTGCCGAGATGTATGAGCGCCTGCTGCACCTGCCGGTCGCCACCTACGACCGGGCCTCGGTCGGCGAACTGCTGTCGCGCGTCACCTATGACGTCAACCAGATCATGGAAGCTGGCCTGCAGGTCATCACCGTCGTCGTCAAGGACGGTGTGCTGGCGATCTCGCTGCTCGCCATCCTGCTCTACACCGACTGGCAGCTGGCCATGTTCTGCGCCCTGCTGTTGCCCGGCGTCGCGTTCTCGATGAAGGTGGTCGGCCGTCGCCAGCGCAGGCTGTCACTGCAGACGCAGGACTCGATGGGCATGCTGGCGCGCATCCTGGATGAGAGCCTGGGCGGGCACCGCGTGGTCAAGATCTTCAACGGCCAGGGCTACGAAGCCAGGCGCTTCTCCCGCACCAACCAGCAAGTGCGCCGGCTCACGGTCAAGCGCGCCGCCACCACGGCGCTGAACTCCGGCATCAACCTGTTCATGGTCGCGATCACGATCGCGCTCATCGTCTACTTTGCCGGCGTGCGCACCCAGGCGGGGGCGCTGACCGCTGGTGACTTCGTGTCCTTCATGGGCGCCATGCTGCTGCTGCAACAGCCGGTGAAGAGCCTGACCAAGATCAACGACAGCCTGCACCGCGGCCTGGCTGCAGCACAGACGGTGTTCGCGCTCATCGACCAGCCCATCGAACCCGACCACGGCCAGCACCCGATCGAGCGCGCACGTGGCGACATCGATATCCGCGCCCTGCGCTTCGCCTACGGCGCGGAGCTTGCCCCTGCGCTGCAGGACATCGACCTGCACATCCGCGCCGGTGAGACCGTGGCCTTCGTCGGCCAGTCGGGTAGCGGCAAGACCACGCTGGTCAATCTGATCGCGCGCTTCTACAGCGGCTACGACGGCGACATCCTGCTCGACGGCACCCCCATCGCCGACTACCGCCTGCACGATTACCGTCAGCAGCTGGCGATGGTGGGCCAGGACGTGGTGCTGTTCAACGACACCGTCACGGCCAATATCGCCTACGCCGACTCCAATCCCGACCCCGCCCGCGTGCGCGCCGCCGCCGAGGCCGCCTTTGCCGCCGACTTCATCGCCCAACTGCCGAAGGGCTATGACGAGGTGCTGGGCGAGGAAGGCGCCCGCCTGTCCGGCGGCCAGCGCCAGCGCCTGGCGATCGCCCGCGCGCTCTACCGCGACGCCCCGGTGCTGATCCTGGACGAGGCCACCTCGGCGCTCGACACCGAGTCCGAGCGCATGGTGCAGGCCGCCCTCGACAACCTCATGCGCGACCGCAGCACGCTGGTCATCGCCCACCGCCTGTCGACGATCGAAAAAGCCGATCGTATCGTCGTCATGCATCAGGGCCGCATCATCGAATCCGGCACCCACGACGCCCTGATGGCGCGCAAGGGAGCTTACGCCGCGATGCACGCGGTGCAGTTCGTGGAAGCAGCAAGCTGACCTGGGGCGCAGCGTGCCATCACAACAGGCTCGACCCCTATGCCCACCCTCTGGCTGATCACCGACAACAAGCCCGGCCATCGCAGCCAGCTGCAAGGGCTGGCGCAGGCGATGGCTGCGCGCACGGCGATCGAGACGCACTGGATCGACACGCCGCGCGCGCGCCACGCCTTGCTGCACTGGCTCAGTGCGCGCTTCCCGCCCGGCGCCGGCCTGCCCGACCCGGATTTCATCCTGGTCGCCGGCCATCGCACGCACCTGGCGGGCCTCGCCGCACGGCGTGCGCGCGGCGGCCGGCTCATCGCGCTCATGCGGCCCAGCTTGCCGCTGGGCTGCTTCGATCTGTGCGTCATCCCGCAGCACGACAGCCCCCCCACCCGCAGCAATGTCATCACCACCCGCGGCGTGCTCAACACCGCCCGCCCCGACCGTGAGCGCAAGGCCGACAAGGGTCTGTTCCTGATCGGCGGGCCATCGAAGCACTTTGCCTGGGACAGTGCCGGGCTGCTGGCCCAGATCGACGCCATCCTGAGCGCCACGCCCGACCTGCACTGGACGCTGACCACATCGCGGCGCACGCCAGCACAGACCGAGTCCGCGCTGCTCGCGCTGCGCGCCCGCGGCGTAGACGTGCGCCCGGTGAGCGACACCGCGCCGGGCTGGGCAATGGCACAAGTGGCGTGCAGCGCGCAGGCTTGGGTGAGCGAGGACAGCGTGTCCATGGTGTATGAGAGCCTCACCGCCGGCGCCGCCACCGGGCTGCTGGCCGTGCCGCGTCTGGGCGCAACCCGCATCGCCGCAGGGGTGGCCGAGTTGCAGCGCGAAGGCCTGGTCACGACCTTCGAAGCCTGGCAACAGAAGGGCGCGCTGCATGCCCCGCCTGAGCGCCTGGCGGAGGCGGATCGAGTGGCGGAGGCAGTGCTGGCGCGTTGGTCAGCCGCCCGAGACTGAACTCAGCACCTGAAGACATTTTCGGCCGCTCCAGCTAATCGCCTAGAATGTCGTCAGGACGTCCGCCAGATGGAGTGCCACCATGGGTTACGCACAGCGCAAGGAACAACGCTTCACCTACGCCGACTACCAGCGCTGGCCGGAAGAAGCGCGCTATGAGCTGATCGACGGCGAAGCTTTCCTGATGGCACCCGCGCCGCTCATCGAGCATCAGATCATCGCGGGCGAGATATTCCGTCAGCTGGCCAATGCACTCGACGGGCAGGCGTGCACCCCCTTCGTCGCCCCGGTCGATGTCCGTCTGCCCCGCGCGGACGAAGCCGATGAGGCCATCGACACCGTCGTCCAGCCCGACGTGCTGGTGGTTTGCGACCCGGCGAAGATCGACCGCCGCGGCGTGCGTGGCGCCCCCGACTGGCTGGTGGAGGTGCTCTCGCCCAGCACCGCCGCCCACGACCAGATCGCCAAACGCCGCACCTACGAGCGCGCCGGCGTGCGCGAATACTGGCTGGTCCACCCCGGCGACCGCACCCTCACCGTTTACGCGCTGATCGACGGTCAGTACGGGCGCCCGGAGATCTACGAACTCAAGGACCACACCCCCATCGGCGTGTTGCCGGGGGTGTCCATCGCCTGGGATGCGCTCGTGGCCAGGCTGCCCCAGCCGGAGTACTGAAGTCAGCACCGCAACGGCCGCTGGGCGATACGGGTAAAATCCGCGCATGTTCGCCCACCCTGCCCTCACCCTCAGCGCTTTCACCCTCAGCGACCAGGCCGAGCCATTGTGGACGGCTGGGTCACGATGAAGCCCCTCAAGGTTCTGCAACTCCTGCCCGCGCTCGACAGCGGCGGCGTCGAGCGCGGCACGCTGGAGATCGCGCGTGCGCTGGTCGCCACCGGACATGAATCGGTAGTGCTGTCCAAGGGCGGGCGGCTGGTCGAGGCCCTGCAGCGCGAAGGTTCGCGCCACATCACACTCGAGCTCGGGCGCAAATCGCCGCTGACTTTCCTCCACGCGCGCCGCCTGCGCCGCCTGTTCGAGGCCGAGCGCTTCGACATCGTGCACGCCCGCTCGCGCATGCCGGCCTGGGTGGCGTGGCTGGCCTGGCGCGGCATGCCGCTCGCGACCCGGCCGCGCTTCGTCACCACGGTGCATGGCATGCATTCGGTGAGCCGCTACAGCGCGATCATGTGCGCGGGCGAGCGTGTGATCGCCGTCAGCGACACCGTGCGCGACCATATCCGCAGCCACTACCCCACCACGCGCTGGCCGCATCTGGCGGACGATCGCATCACCGTGATCCCGCGCGGCATCGACCCGGCGGAATTCCCGCATGATTACCCAGCCTCGACCGAATGGCTGGCGCGCTTCCACGCCGAGTTTCCGCAGCTCGGCCAGCGCAAGGTGCTCACCCTGCCCGGGCGACTGACCCGGCTCAAGGGCCATCACGACTTCATCACCCTGGTCGGCAAGCTGGTCGCCGAGGGCCTGGACGTGGTCGGGCTGATCGTCGGCGGCGAAGATCCGAAGCGGCCCGGCTACGCCAGGGAGATTCGCGCGCGCGTGCTCGCCGCCGGGCTCACCGAGCGCATCGTGTTCACCGGGCACCGCAGCGACATGCGCGAGATCTACGCGATTTCGGACTGCGTGCTGAGCCTGTCCTCCACGCCGGAATCCTTCGGACGCACAGTGCTGGAGCCGCTGGCGATGGGGCGGCCGGTAGTGGGCTATGCGCATGGGGGCGTGGCGGAGATTCTGGCGGAGCTGTTTCCCCACGGAGCGGTGGCGAAGGGTGACATCGGCGCGGCGACCCTGCGTGCGGAGGCTGTGCTGAAGGGCAAGACGCCTGCGGTGCTGCCCAATACGCGCTTCCTGCTCGAGCGCATGCAGCGCTCCACGCTTTCGCTGTATGAGGCGCTCGCCACATGATCTGGCTGGGGCTGAGCTTTGCGCTGGCGGCGCTATGGTTTTCCAACCGCTACGCCTGGTGGCGGCGGCCGGTGGCGGCGCAGCACCCGCGCGTGCTGATGTACCACATGGTGAGCGCGCATCGGCCGGGCGCCCGGTTCAACGGCCTGCGCGTGCGACCCGAGCGCTTCGAGGCCCAGCTCGCCTGGCTGAAGCGCAAGGGCTGGCAGTTCTTCACCGTCAGCGAACTGTGGGAACGGTGGGACACGCTGCCGGAAAAGAGCGTGGCGATCACCTTCGACGACGGCTACGCCGACAACCTGCACAATGCCCTGTCGCTGCTGGAAAAGTACGACGCCAGAGCGACCATCTACATGGTCGTCGACCGCCATGATCGCGACTGGTCCACCGCCAAGAAGGCGCATCACGACAGCGGTGAGCTGGCGCGCGAACCCAAGCTGAGCGACGACGAGTTGCAGCGCCTGATCGCCAGCGGCCGCATCGAGATCGGCTCGCACACGCTCACCCACATCAACCTGCGCACCACACCCATCGACGACAAGCGCCGCGAACTGGCCGAAGCCCGCCGCCTGCTGCAGGCGCAGAGCGGGCAGGCGGTGACCAGCTTCGCCTACCCTTTCGGCATCTATGGTGATGAAGATGTCGCGCTCGCACGCGAAGTCGGCCATGTCACCGCGGTGACCACCGTCGACGGCATCGATGCGCGCACACCCCGCCCCGACCCCCTGCAGCTCAAGCGCATCAAGGTCAGCGGCAAGGACAACATGCTCGCCTTTGTCATGCGCATGCGCGGCGGCAAGCGGGGGTGGAAGAAATGAGCACAGCGAAAACGATTGCGGCTCGTACAGAACCCCCCCTCAGCGTCTGGCTGCTCAGCGACGGCGCGCCCGGCCACCTCAGCCAGAGCCGCGGCATCGTCGATGCGCTGGCCACGCGGCGCGAGGTCAAGCTCACGACCATCGACCTCAAGCTGCGCAGCAGCATGTGGAAACGGCTCGGTCGCCTGTGCCTGCCGCGCATCCGCGACACGGCGGGCTGGCTGGCGCGCACCTACACCCTGAGCCTGCCCGCCGGACGGCCAGCGCTGATCGTGTCGTCCGGCGCGAACACGCTGCTCGCCAACGCCTTGCTCGCCCGCCAGCACGCGGCAACCAACGTCTATAGCGGCACCCTGAAAGGCTACGACCCCGCGGCTTTCGACTGCGTGTTCACCGTGGTGGCGCTGGGCGTGGCCTGCAACCATGTGCTGCCCCTGCCCCCGGTCCCCGGCGAGCTCGCCCACCCGCTGCCGGCAGCAGGTGGCGAGCCGCTGATCGCGGTGCTGGTGGGCGGCGATGGCGCCGGCTACGTTTTCAAGGATGCCGACTGGCGCGCTTTTGCTGACGGCCTCGCCGCGCTGGCCAGACGCGAAGGCGCACGCCTGCTGCTCACCAGCTCGCGCCGCAGCGGCGCCGCCGCCGAAGACCTGCTGCGCGCCAGCCTGCCGCCCGAACTGCTGGCCGACGCGGTGTGGTGGTCGCAGGCACCACGCAAGGTGATGCGGCGTTTTCTGGGGGCGGCCAGCGCCATCGTCGTCACCGAAGACAGCCTGAGCATGGTGGCCGAAAGTCTCTATTCCGGTCGCCCGGTGATTTCGGTTTCACCCGCCATGGCCCAGCCCAACGCCAATGACGGCGCCGCGCTGCAGGGCTATGCAGCACGCGGCCTGCTCGCACGCTGCCCCATCGACCGTCTGTCGGAGGCACGTTTTCCGGCACGAAACACGCCTATCCCCGACGTGCAGGCCGAGATCGCCGACACAGTGCTGGCGCTGCTGGAGCGCGCCCGGTGATGAAGAAAGTGCTGATCTGGGGACGCTACGGCAACTACGGCCCCGACTACCCGCGCAACCGCGTCATCGAATCGGTGCTGCGCGATCTGGGCTGCGAGCTCAGTCGCTTTCTGCCCAAAGTCTCGGCACTCGCCGACATCGAATACAGCCTGCGCGGCGGCCCGCGCCCCGACCTGATCTGGGTGCCCTGCTTTCGCCAGCGCGACCTCGCCGCCGCCGCACGCTACGCGCGCCGCCACCGTATCGCGCTGGTGTTCGACCCGCTCATCAGCGCCTACGACAAGCAGGTCAACGAGAAGCACAAGTTCGCCACCGACAGCGCCAAGGCACGCAAGCTGCTGGCGTGGGAGACGAAACTCTTCAAGCTGCCTGACTGCCTCATAGCCGACACCGAAGGCCACGCCGACTACTTTCACACCACCCACGGCGTGGCGCGCGAACACATCCGGGTGATCCCGGTGGGCGCGGAAGAAGCGCTGTGCACCCCACAGCCCTGGCCGCACAAGGCCGCCGACGCTGCGCTGGAGCTTGCCTTCTTCGGCACCTTCATCGGCCTGCAGGGCGTGGACGTGCTGGCCCAGGCCATCCTGCACTACGACGGCCCGCCCACGCACTGGCGCCTGATCGGCGAAGGACCGCTGAAGGCCGACTGCGAGCGCCTGCTTGCGCCGCTTGCCGGCGCAAGCGGCCCCAGCCGCGTCAGCTTCGAGGGCTGGGGGCCGCTGCCCGAACTGCCCGGCCGGCTCGCCAGCGCCGACGCCATCCTGGGCATCTTCGGCACCAGCGACAAGGCACTGCGGGTGATTCCGAACAAGGTGTATCAGGGCCTGGCGCTCGGGCGGGCGGTGATCACCGCGGCAACGCCAGCCTTCCTGCCCGCGCTGCGGGCGGATGAAGAGCAGGGTTTGCTGTGGGCGCAGCCCGGTGAGCCGGCGAGCATCTGCGCAGCCGTCGAGCGCCTGCATCAAAGACGTGACGAGATTGCTGCACTCGGCCAGGCCGCACGGGCCAGCTACGAAGCGCATTATTCAAACCGCCGCATCGCCCAGGTGCTGGGCGAGATCCTCGACAACCAAGCCGCTGCCTGCTGACACCATGCCACCGCTCGTCTCGATCATCATCACCAACTACAACTACGGACGCTTCCTGGGGGAGGCGATCGAATCGGCGCTGGCGCAGACCTGGCAGCACAAGGAGGTCATCGTCCTGGATGACGAGTCGCGGGACGATAGCCTTGAGATCGCCTGCCGCTATCCCATCACGGTGATCGCACAGAAGAATTCTGGCTTGTCGCTTGCCCGCAACAATGCGCTGACCCAGGCACACGGCGATTACGTGATCTTCGTCGATGCCGATGACCGTCTGGTGGCGACGGCTGTGGAAAGACTGATGACAGGCCTGGTGAATGCACCTGCCGGAGTCGCCTACGCTTACGGCCAGATGCGTTACTTTGGCGAGCGGGATGGCATTTTCGCGTCGGCCCCGTTCGATGCGCGCCGCCTGGCCAGAGCCAATTTCATCTGCGCAACGACCCTGTTGCGCAAGGACATCCTGCTGGGCGTAGGAGGTTACGACAACGCATTTCGCAAGCTGCGCGAGGACTGGGAGCTCTACCTGCGGCTGTACACCAAGGGCTACGAAGGGATTTTCGTGCCCGAAGTCGTGCTGGAAAACCGCAAGCACAAAGGGGCGACGGTCGGCACCTCGCCCATCAAGGCGCACTCGATCGCGATGCTGCTCAGGCTGTACCCCGGACTGATGTGGAAGCACCTCCTCAAGCATCCCTGGCGCTATGGCTCGCAGCTACTTTTCGGGAAGCTCGGCGAGGAAGTCGGCCAGTATGGCGACCGGGCCACCGAATCAGGCCTCAAGGTTTTGCAGCGGGCGGGAGAATAGGGAGCGCCGCGCCATGAACCCAGCCCCCAGCATGAAGATGCCCAGTGGCTGGATATCGATCAGCTTCATGTCGGTCAGGCCTTTCCCGGCCATATACATGACCAGCAGAAAACCCAGCATCGCCAGCGGATCGGCCACTATGGCTGAGCGACTGCTGAAGCGGAACACAGCGTGGATCACTGCAACGAACAGCGCACAGCCCAGGACACCAAACGAGAACAAGGCCTCAAGGTAGATCTGGTGTGGATAGACGTAGAGGACTCCCAGGACGGCAGTGTCCGCGAGCCCCTTGAAATTGTTCATGCCATAGCCCACCCAGGGGCGTTCAGCCACAAGCGCCAGCAAACGCTCGTTCATGATCGCGCGTATTTCAAAGGACTCCAGGCTCAGCCCCAGGCTCGCCTTGGCGAGCTCGATATTGAGCATCAGCAACACGTACACCGCCACCCCGGCGCACACGCCCAGGCCGCCGAGCACGCGCAAGGCGCCACCATAGCGCAACGCCACCCAGGTACAGGCGCAGATGCCCAACGCCAGGTAGGCGCCTTCGGACTGCAACACCCACTGCACCCAGACTGAAAAAGCACACAGCACGGCAAGCACGGCGCGCATCGGCATGCGGTCCTCGAAGACAAGCAGGACCACGGCGCCCAGCAAGACCAGCGCGGACACGTTGATGAGATTGTGCGGATTGCCGAAATGCGCGAACGCCCACGCGTACATATGCTCGTAGGGGCCTGGCGGCGCAAGGCCGGTGAGATACATGACCAGAAACAGCAGGCTGAAGATCAACACATAGGCCTTCAGCCAGTTCAGCACCTGCTGTGGCACATCCTGCGCCACCAGCACCAGCGCAGGCAGGATCAGGCTCAGGCTGCGCAGCAGCTCATAGCCGCCCACCACGGCCCGCCCGGGAAGCCGTGCGCTCAGGACGCTGAAAGCGGTCAGCGCCAGCACGCCCCAGACCACTCGCCGGTAATGGCCCCAAAAATACTGCCAACCGCCCAGCCTCAGGGCGAGCAGGAAGGCAATCGCCCACATCACGGGCACCCCGAAGGCGCGCGGGGCTGCATTCATGAACACACAGTAGAGCGTGGCGAAAATCAGCCCGTGCAACTGCCAGTTCGCGGCCTTCTTCACTGGAGACAAACTCGTTTCACCCCTGAAGCCGACTTCCATCAAGCCGCCCTGCCCGCAAACAGCTCGACCAGTGCCTTCACCCGCAGGTCGAGCAGCCTGGCCACTTCAGCATCGGCATGTTCGGCCATCGCCTGCCGGCGCCCATTGGCCGCCAGGCGCGCGCGCAACGCGGGATCTTCCTTCAAGCGCAGCAAGGCCGCCGCCATCGCAACGGAATCCTTGGGGGGCACGACCAACGCTGTCCGTTCGTGCTCATAACAACTCGATGGGCCAGGGATGTCGGTAGCGACCAGCGCCTTGCCCCAGGCAAAGGTTTCCAGCACCGTGAGCGGCTGGGTGTCCCATTCCGACGGCGAGCAGATCACGTCGCAGTCCTGGAAAAAATCCGCCTTCTGCGCCGGCCCGACCCAGCCTGCAAACACCACCTTGTCACGCACCGCCAGTTCATCGACCTTGCGCTCGAGCATTGGCCGCTCCTCCCCTTCACCGGCCAGCAGCAAGCGGAACTCCACGCCCTGCCGCGCAAGCACGGCGGCGGCATCGATCAAGGTCGGCAAGTCCTTGTTCAAGGCCAGGCGGCCAATGAAGCCGATGGTGAAGGGTCGCTCTGCCTGGCCCGCGATCAAGGCCTCATCCGGCGGGATGCTCACCGCATTGCTGATCACGAAGCTGGGCTTGCTGCCCCCGGTGGCGGCGTCCACGATGTGCTTCATGTACGGCGTGATGCAGAAAAAAGCATCCGCCTTCAATGTGCGCTTGATGTTGTGGCTGTGGTTGAAGGCGATCACCGGCACCGTCGACGGCGCCGCCCGCTTCAGCATGTGAATTGCCCGTCCGCTGTGGGCGATGACGGCGTCGATCTTGCGGTCGCGGATGAGGCGAGCCGCCTTCCAGCTGGCAATCAGGTCGTAATGCCCCGAATTTTTCAGGCTTACGACGTCGATCTTGCGTCCAGCGTAGTCTGGCACCTTGTTCAGGTCCGAAGGCGCGATCAGCAGGGTGAGCTGATGCCCGGCGTCCGCGAGCAGCTCACCCGTCTTCAGGGTGGCGCTCCAGCGACCACCCGATGAATCGCCATAAACAGAGTTCAATATTCTCATTGTGGGCACGACTTCCAGAACGCTTGCAGTGGCCAATCAGGGGGGGGGTTTGATCCAGCATACGGATCAGGCGTGCCGGGTTTCCGCCGACGACACTGAAGGGTGGAACATCACGCACAACGATCGAGCCGCTCGCAAGGACGGCGCCATTGCCGATCACCACCCCCTTCAGAATCCTGACCCCCGCGCCGATGAACACATCGTCGCCGATCACCACCGGCTTGCACCACGCAGGATCGGACCGATGACGGTCGCACAACTCAAGACCATGGAAGTCACTGTCGGTGATTTCCACATTCGCGCCGATCAGGCATCTGCGCCCGATTCTGACCGATGAATATTCAGCGATGAGCGCAAAGCCGTTGCTGATCCAGGTTCCGTCGCCGATCACGATGATCGAACCGGGATGGCGCGCCTCGATATGTGCATAAGAGGAGAGGAAGTGTGGCGAAGGAAAGACCCCCACTCTCACCTTGCCCTCGATTTCGAGCCGCCCCTCTCCAATCGCATGCACGGGCTGGTAGCGAACCAGCCTGCCCTCGATGGGCAGAAAGGAGACCAGGCGATAGCCCAGGACGCGCACACGCTGCACCAGCTTGATCAAGCGCAGCGCCAGAACACGCCGCAACGCAAGAGGGCGATGCTGCTTCTCGGCAATCATGCAAACCTCCCTATCAGCCGCGGGACCGGCCCGGAAAAAGGGAACGCAAGCGTGCCTTGAGGCCGGACACCAGCTGCAGCCTGGCCTCGCCATGAACGGCCTTCAACGCCTCGGCAACAGAACCCGGGCGCCTCTGATCAAACAAGGCACCTGGCGCCTCGTGATAGGCCAGCCGACTCTCGACATCCCGCAACTTCGCACCCATCGCGCCCAGCACGGCCGGCTCGGGGCGCTCTGTCCGCCGGTAGTCAGCCATGCGCTGCCGGAACACGGCACGCATCATCTTCAGTGCGCGAACCCTGCGCTGATTGCGGACACTGCTTTCAAGCGGTTTTTCCTTGCGCGTCATGCCGGTGTCGACGCGATAGCGCACCAATGGCGTGTCCAGGTATTTCATTTCCCCCAGCAAGCGCGCGCGGAACCCGAGGACCAGATCCTCGTAGGCAAAGGCCTCGAGAACCGGACCAAAGTGGTCGAACACCGCCTTGCGATAGCCGGCACTGGCCCCCAAGTGCAGGCCCAGGCTCATCGCCAGGCTGGCCACCTCGTCCGGCTTGCCCAGCATGGGCGGATGCCACAGCCCCAGGATCTGGCCCGTGGAGTCGATGCGCTCGACCGGGGTGTGCACCAGCATCACCCGCTCATCCTCCATGAAGGCTGAGACGAGGCGCTCCGTGCGCTGGGGCAGGGAGACGTCATCGCCCGCGGCCAGCAGCACGAAATCGCCTGCAGCCAGCTCGAACAGCGCATTGACGTGTCCGATCAGGCCCAGATTGTTCGCGTTGCGATTGATTCTGACCACATGAGGCCCGCTGTAGGCCGCAGCCATTTCCTCGATCACCGCATAAGTGCGATCGCTGGAGGCGTCATCCGACAGGATGATCTCCAAAGGCGAGTAGGTTTGCGCGAACGCCGCCTCGATCGCCTGCCGGACCAGTTCCTCCTGCTGGTAGGCGAGCACCGCAAAAGTCACCAGCGGGCGCGGCCCAGCCTGTGCCTTCGGGCTCATTCGGCCGCGGCCTCGCGCACGCGCTGCACCACCTCATCCGCATCAGCGCGGCTCAGATGCGGCCCCATCGGCAGGCTCAGGACTTGTTCAGCCTGCATGTTCGCAAGCGGGAAGTCTCCGGGCGCAAAGCCCGCATCCGCGTAGGCTGCCTGCCTGTGCGGCGGGATGGGATAGTGGATCAGGCTGCCCACGCCCCGCTCGGCGAGGCGCTTCTGCAGCTCATCGCGGCGCGGGTGGCGCACCACGAAAAGATGCCACACCGGGTCGGCAAATGCCGGCACCTGCGGCAACACCAGGCCGCAGTCAGCCAACCCAACCAGATACTGCGCCGCAATCGCCTTGCGGCGCGCATTCCAGTCATCCAGATGGGCAAGCTTGACGCGCAGCACTGCGGCCTGCAGCGGGTCCAGGCGGCTGTTGAAGCCCCTCAGCTCATTCACGTACTTCACCCGCGAGCCGTAGTTTCGCAGCACCCGGATACGCTCCGCAAGTTCAGCGTCATTGGTGGTCACGGCCCCGCCATCGCCCAGCGCGCCGAGGTTCTTGCCCGGATAGAAGCTCCACGCCACCGCGTCGCCATGGCTGCCCAGGCGCCGCCCCTTGTAGCGGGCGCCGTGGGCCTGGGCGCCATCTTCCAGGACGCGCAGTCCGTGCTTGCGCGCAAGTTGCAGGATGGGGTCGAGGTCGGCGGGCTGCCCATAGAGATGGACCGGCAGGATGAGCTTGGTTCGTGGCGTCAGCGCCGCCTCGATGCGCGCCGGATCGAGGTTGTACGAGGCGTCCAGCGGCTCGACGGGAACAGGTCTGGCACCGCACTGGCTCACCGCCAGCCAGGTGGCGATGTAGGTGTTGGACGGCACGATCACTTCGTCGCCCGGCCCCACGTTCAGCGCACGCAGCGCGAGGTGCAGCGCATCGAGCCCGTTCGCCACGCCGACCGCATGGCGCGCCTCGCACCAGGCGGCGTATTCGGCTTCGAAGGCCTCCACCTCGGGGCCAAGAACGTACCAGCCGCTGTCCACCACGCGCGCAATGGCCGCGTCGATTTCGGCGCGCAGTTCGACGTGCGGCGCCTTCAGGTCGAGAAAGGGAATCACGGGCGCGCTCCCACCAGGCCGAGAAACTGGTCGTAATCACGGATGTAATCGTCGGCGTCGTAATAATGCGAGGCAAACACCAGGAGCACCGCATCGGCCGAATACTTGTACTGGATGCCCCACACCCGCGGCGGAAGATGCAGCCCCAGGTCGGGGCGGTCGAGCACGAACTCCTCACGGTTCGTGCCGTCATCGGCCACCACCGACAGCTGCCCGCGCACACACACCAGGAACTGGTGGCAGGTGTGATGCGCATGCTCGCCGCGTGTCTCCACGCTTGGCACGTCGAACACCATGAAGTAGCGCCGCGCCGGGAACGGCACCGAGCGCTCGAACTCGCCCACAGTCAGACTGCCGCGGATGTCGGTCACGCGCGGCAGTCGGTGCAGCGTCACCCCTTTCACCCGCGTCGGCTGCAGCGGCGCGTCACTTGCCACGCGTCCATCCATCGGCGCGCGACGATCCGCCTCGACATAGCCCACGATGCGCGCCGGATTGCCCACCACGATCGCATTCGCCGGCACCGAGCGCGTCACCACCGCCCCCGCCCCAACCATCGCGTTCTGCCCAATGCTCAGCCCCGGCAGGATCGTGCAGCCCGCACCCAGCGAGGCCCCGGCCGCAACATGCGTGCTCAGCGGCGATGCCAGATACTGGCGACTGCGCGGAAACTTGTCGTTGGAAAAGGTGACGTTGGGGCCGATGAAGACGTCATCCTCGACCCGCAGCCCATCCCAGAGTTGCACCCCGCTCTTGACCGTGACACGATCGCCGATCACGACATCGTTCTCGATCAATACATGTGCACAGATGTTGCAGTCGCTGCCGATCCGGGCCTGCGCCAGCACAACGACGAACTGCCAGATTCGGGTAGCCTCGCCGATGGACGTGCTGTGCACGTCGGCGGAGGGGTGGATCATGGGTAGAGATGTCATCGCAGTCTGGGGTGAAGATATCGGGGCAGAGCGAGGGATTGTCTCATTGTGCCGATCACTTGTATGAGCTGGCGAGGCATTGAGCTCAAGCCCAGCCCAAAGCGTCGGCAGGCGGCGGCCCGACTTGGCTTATCATCAGCTTCGATAAAGTGTGAACGGAGGCCCCCATGAGCAACCCACTTCCGCGCCCAGCCCCGATCGACATCGACGACTACCTCGATGGCGAGACCCGCTGTGAGATCAAGCACGAATACCTGGATGGCGAGGTCGTCGCCATGGGCGGGGCCAGCGCCAGACACGGCCTGGTCGTGACCGGACTGGGGCTCGCCCTCGGTCCCCACGCTCGCCGCAAGCGTTGCCAGCTGTTCATGGCCGACATGAAGTTGCGCGTCGAGCACAGCGACCAGACCTATTTCTACTACCCCGACCTGTTGCTGGCCTGCGATCCGCAAGACCGTGAGCCTTACTACCGCCGTCGCCCCTGCCTGATCGTCGAGGTGCTGTCGCCCAGCACCGAGCGCATCGACCGTCGCGAGAAGCTTTTTGCCTACCAGACGATTCCGTCGCTACGCGAATACCTGCTGATCGATCCCGACAAACGCTGCATCGAAATCTATCGTTTCGGCAACCCGGTGCGACACGAGATCCACACCGAAGGCAGCTTCCGCCTCGACTGCCTGGACGCGGAGCTCACGGTGGACGAGGTCTATATGGACGTTGAGGCCTTGTAAGCCACCAGGGCCTTGTAAAGTGGGTGTCCGTTTGCTTCGAAGTGCTTTTGTTTCGTCGTCTAGTGCAGCACAACGCTGCGTAAACTGGCTTCGGCGCTCACCTGAGCATCTTCCACCCACGCCGGCCACACGCCAGTGGGCCATTCGGCCTTGCGGTACTGCTCGTACACGATGCCCAGCCACTGGCGCAGCGGCTGCGCGCTCAGGGTCAGCAGCACCGGCTCCCCTGCTTCACCCTTGAAGGTGAGCGCCAAGCTGTCCTCGCCCTGGGCGATATCGACAGCATCCACTCGCCAGACGGCCATCGGCGATGAGGCGCGCACCGGTGGCTCGGGCACCAGTTGCGCACGCGCCGCCTGCTGGGCAAAGCCCTGCACGATGTCCTGATGAGCGGCTTGAACGGAGGGGTTGCTGGATGCCGGCGCCAGCTGGCGTGCCAGCCAGGCGCTGAGGTGCGGCACCAGACGACTCAGCAGCCGCTGAGTGAGCCACAGCACCACCGTATCGCCGTGGGTGAGCTGGCCGCTCAGGCGGATGCGGTCTTCGCGTTCGACGTATTCGGTGGTGAGGCGCTCAAGCCTGTTCATGGCTGCGTGGGCGCGCTGGCTTAGCGGGCACCGAAGCTGAACGTGCCGTTGTTGCTCAGAAAGCTCAAATCAAGCTCACCGCTGGGCGTGGTCGGCAGCGCTTGCGCCGCTTTGCGCTGGGCCTGGGCCTGGGCCTGGGCGAGTTGCCCCAGCAAGGGCAGGTGCTGCATCGACAGCAGCTGGGAGTAGACCGTAGGCAGCGCGCCCGCTTCCTGCAGCGCTTTGAGCGATTCGGCCGCCAGCGCGTTCAGCGCCGCTTCGTCGATACGGTAGAGACCTTCGACCTGACGCTCGCCGCCATCGCCATTCACGGTGATCGGCCACGCTTGCAGCAGTTGGTGGTCGGCCAGCGCCTTGCAGATGCGTTGGGTCAGCTCCCGGTTGGCCTGCACCTGCGTCAGAAAGCCCAGAATGTTCTGCACCGCCTGGGCGGGGCGGCCATCGGCATCAAAAAACGGCTCGCCCTCACCTTCGGTGAGCAGTCCGCTGTCGGTATCGAAGGCGAGCACCTGCTGGCCATCGGGCAGATTCGCCAACGCGAAAGGGTAGGCGCGGTAGGCTGCCGGCGTATAGGCAGCCAGCCAACGCCCCTCGGGCGCGACAAAGAGGTTCTGACCGGGCTGGATGCCGAGGACTGCCACCGGCGTGAACTGCCCGTCCTGGGCGACAAAAGCGATCGGCAGGTGCAGAACGGCGCGCGGCAACTCCTGCGCCACCAGAGGCGCCAGGGCATCGTGCGCGGCAAAAGCGTAGCTGTCGTAGCGCTTCCAGCGCTTGTCGGCGTGGGTGGTGCTGGAGATGGCTTGGAAAGTGGGCATGGGCTCGTGTCGCTGTGGGGGCTTTTCGTGAGCACACTCTACCCGAACGCGCTCATGAAAAAAAACCCAAGCTCGTGACGGAGAAGGGCGCGACTGAAGCGCCCCCTTTCAACTCACACGCCTCCACGAAAAAAATAAATTGGGTGTCCTTTTGTTTTTCATTCGATTGAACCCCAGGTCGTTTGACCACAGCGCAGCGCTCGACTACAATTGTGGTAAATATATCTCAGAGGAGGTGGCGATGAGCACCGTGTCCGTGCGTATCGATGAGAGCCTGGTCAGCGCCGCACGCGCTGCAGCGAAAGCCGAGTTCCGTACCGTGCAGGGCCAAGTGGAGTTCTGGGCCAAGGTAGGTCGAGCCGCGCTCGACAACCCTGATCTGCCCGCCTCGTTCATTGCCGAGAGCCTGATGAGCATGGCCGAGCCCCGTGAGGACAGCACACCCTTCGTGCCTCGCTCGGCTGCCAGAGCGTGACTTGGGACGTTCGCCAGACTCGGCGATTTACGCGCATCTACAAGAAGCTACACGACAACATCGTCGCCGAGGTGGATACGGCCGTCGAAGCCGTGGCCCAGGACCCTGACATCGGCGAGAAGAAGAAAGGCGATCTCTCGGAGCTGTGGGTATACAAGTTCCGCTGCCTCGGCCAACTCTACCTACTGGGCTACACCCGCGATGAGGGCATTCGGCTGGTGCACCTCGAATCCGTCGGTCCTCACGAGAACTTCTACCGCGACTTCAAGCGCTAGCCCGATCCTGGCGGCACAGCCGCCGGGAAGTGCTCGCGCCCAAAGCGCAACCCCAGGCTGCGCTCGCCGAAGAACGCCGAGCGCGTCGCGGTGTTTCAGCCCGAGTTTCTGGAAGACCTGAGCTACTGGGCAGAGACGGAACGTCGCACAGCCAAGCGGCTGCTGGAACTGGTCAAGGCGGCTCTGCGCGATCCCTTCAAGGGCATTGGCAGCCCCGAACCGCTGTGAAGCACCTGGGCTCGGATGTCTGGTCACGGCGCATCACTCATCACGCAGGAACACCGCTGCGTGTATCTGGTGAAAGCTGATCGGATCGCGTTTTTGCAGGGACGCTACCACTACGGGAAACGAAGTGGGTGTCCTTCTGTTTTTCTTGCACCGTACGAATTTTCCGCGTTACGGAAACAAAGTGAGTGTCCTTTTGCGGCACACCGACAACGGTCATTCGGCCTCTTCCGGCTTACATAATGAGATCGCCCGATTCAGGCTCCGGCAACTTGCGCGGTCTGCCGGATTTTCCTGGCGTTACGCGCCGGCCCAATAGCGCTGCGATCTCCTCGGCAAAGCGGGGGCTGCCCAAGGCGAAATTGCCATTGCTCGCCTGGCGGATCTGCTCAACCAGGCCCGGCTCAAGTTCAGACCGGAAAAGATCCCGGTAGCTTGCCTGCCGGTGTTCTGCCGTGCTTCCCAACGCGAGGAAAATCTCGTGCGGCGTCACCAGCGCATCTGCCTCTCCCTGGGCGTTCGCTCGATAACTCGACCAACGATAATCCGCCGGATGCGCCACCATGCCAGCACGCACCGGGTTCAACTCGATGTAGCGCTGACAGGCCAGCAGGTAATCTTCCGCCTGGGTCAGGCAGGAGCGATAGCGGCCTTCCCACAAGGTACCGCTGCGGCGATAAGTCCGGTTGAAATACTGCACGTAGCGCTGCCCCAGCGCCTTCATCAACGCGCCCGGCGACTCGCCACGATCTGCGCTGACCAACAGATGCACATGGTTGGTCATCAACACATAGGCATGAATGCGGCAACCCGACTTGCTGGCGTATTCCTTCAACCAATCCAAATAAAACCGGTAATCCTCATCCGCCACGAAACAGATTTGACGGTTGTTGCCGCGCTGGATCAGATGCAGTGGAACGTGGGGTAACACCACACGGGGTCGGCGGGGCATGAAACCTCCATCAACATGAACACACGTCCAGCTTAGCAAAAAACCGTGGTCTGTCCCCCATTGTTGGTTCTCAGCGAGCGCCCGAGGTGATGGCAACCTGACCGATGACTGAGCTTGCCGACCTGAAGGCCCGCATTCTGGTGAACCCCGAGGCCCGCGCCGAGCACGACGCGCAAGCGCCGGAGTTTGAGCTTGCCCGCGAACTCATCACCGCCCGCACCCGCGCCGGCCTGACTCAATCCGAGCCTGCCGAGCGCATGCACACGACGCAATCGACCATCGCCCGCCTGGAGGAAAACCGTGGTCTGTCCCCTACTATTTTCCCTTCTATTTTCCCTTTTCAGCGAACTGCGCTTCGATGTCCATCGCGCCATGCAGCACCCGGACGATACGCACCAGACCGAGTTCCTCGAAGAAAAACACGACGTAGTTGCCATAGGCACATGAGCGCAGGCCTTTACCGAGCTCCGGTCGTGGCCGGTAGGCTTTGGGCGCCTCCGTGATCTTGCGACACTGCCCGCGCAGCTCGCGCACGAAACTGATCGCCCGCCGTGGATTATCGCGAGCGATGTAGTCACCGATGGCCTCGAGATCCATCTCAGCCTGCGGCAGAAATACCAGTCGCATCAGGCTCTTATCGCCGCTTCAGCCATCGCAAGATACTTCGCCTCAAGTCGATCAAACACCTCGTCTGCAGGAATATCCGGCCCACTGGCCAAGCCTACCGCAATCGCTTCGCGCAGAGCTTGCAGCTTGGCGGTTTGTTCAGCTTCGCGCTCCTCGAGCAGGCGCAGTCCGGCGCGGACGACCTCGCTGACGTTATTGAAGCGGCCCGAGTCGACCTGCTGGCGGATGAAGGTTTCGAAGTGGGGGCTGAGCGCAACACTGGTCGGCATCGCAGTTTCTCCTGACGACTAATAACAGTTATTAAACTCAGCCCCCAGTCCCGTGTCAAGGCGTGGCTTCGGCCGATGCTGTTCGTCGGTGACGGCCGCTTCCACTGCGGTCGTAACCATAGTACCGGGCCAACACGCCCAGCCCAGCGATCAGGATGCCCTTGGGCCTCGTGCAGGGAGATTGCCTTGCCGGCCCAGCCTTGGCGCAACGCCCACTCACGGACCGACTGGCCCAATCCAGCCACGTACCACAGCGCCGATCCCGCCGGACTGCCACTGCCACCCACCGCATCCAGCGCATCTCGAACCGCACGGGCAGCGCCGGC
>NZ_ATJV01000043.1 GCF_000443165.1 Thauera terpenica 58Eu
GTTCGCGGCTGAAGCCGCTCCTACGGGGGTGTTTCCTCGCTGTAGGAGCGGCTTCAGCCGCGAATCGCCGTTCGTGACGCACCACGAACCCGAAGCTCATGGCTCCATCCATGGCGACAAAGGCGCGTCAAAATCATCCGCCATCTGCCAGTCGCGCCCCTGCATGCTGCCAGGCGGCGCGATAGGGCGCTTGTCTCCACCTTGCGCACGATGGCGGTTTTCGATCCACGACTGCGGTACGTCGGCAGCGGCGCTGGTGTGGACCAGCGGCACCGGCACCCCGTCGAGCGTCGGCAGGCCTTGGCGGCGGGTGGGCAGCAGCAGCCACAGCGCGGGCGTGCAGCCGGGACGGCCGACCTGGGCTTCGAGCTCGGACACGAGGCTCATCAGCCCATAGCGGGCAAGCAGGCCCGGGCTGGTGAGCAGGACCGGATCGGCGCTGCCGAGCAGACGGTCGCGCAGGCCGGGCAGCGTGCGCTGCACCAGGCGCTGCAGGTTGGCCCAGTCGCGGCTGTCGTGGGCGGCGCCGTCGGCGCGCAGGATGACGTTCCAGTCGGCGCCCAGGGCTTGGGCCTGCGCGCGCAGGGCCTGGATCATGAGGGCGTCGAAGCTGCAGCGGGCGAGCCCGCCGGCGACCGCCGCACCCGGCCCGAAACGGCGCAGCAGCTCGGCCTCGGCACGCACGACAAGGCGCGGATCGACGCACAGCACCAGCAGCCCGCCCTGGCGCAGGTTGCGCTGCAGGCGGTCTTCGAGCGCCTGCGCGCCCTGCACCGCGGCGTCGGCCAGAGCGAGGCCGTCGACGGTGGTGAGGCGCTGGAAGGCGGTGGTACCGCTGCTGGTGGTGCCCGACTGGAGACGGCGGTAAAGGCGCGCTTCGTCATCCCAGCGGAAAGGGGCGTCGACCTCTTCGAGCAGGCGGTCGAGCCGCGGGCGGTCGGGCAAGAGCTCGGCGAGGGGGTAGCGGCCGCGCACGCGCGCCTTGAGGTCGGCGACTTCGAGTTCCTTGAGGCTGACCAGAGCGCCGAGGGACTGGCGCAGCGCCTGCAGGGCCGGCATGTTGCGCGGGTAGATTTCTTGCCGACTGGAAAGCGCCGCAGTGCGCGAGGCTGCGGTGGCCAGGCGCAGCAGGCGGGCTGGCGGAATGGGGCGCTGCACATCGGCTGCATGGTCATCGACCGGCGCGGGCGGGCGAATGCCTTCGAGCGCCTGCATGACGCGCGTCAGCGGCAACAGCGGATCGGTCAAGGCGCAGGTGTCGGCCACGTCACCGAGCCGGTGCGCGTAGTCCGCCCAGGCGGAGCTGGTAGCGACGAGCGGGGTGGCCGCGTGGTCGAAGAGCTCGAAGCGGGGCTTTTCGAGGTGGCTCTCGGCCTCGAGGGCTGCGCGCAGCACCGCGCTGGCCAGGCGCAGGCGCTCGTCGTCGCGCTGTTCGGCGCAGCCGCGCAAGGCCAGCAGGGCGAGTGCGGCCTCGGTGCTGGTCATGACCTCGCCCTGGCCGTGCAGCAGGGTTTCGAGCTGGTTGCGCAGTTCGGTGAAGGCCGGATTCTTGAGCCAGCGCTCGCGGGCCTTGACCAGAGTGTCGGTGAGTTCCTTGCGGTCCAGGCCGTGGGCGGTCGCAGCCGCGCCGAGTGCCGGCCAGGTGCCAGCCGGGCCTGGCGAAGTGCGGGGCTGGCCCGGGTCAGTGGCGGCGGGGCTGCCGCCCTCGGCGTCCTCGTCCAGCCCGAGGAAGTAGGCGAGCGCGGCCTCTTCGGGGCGGTCGTCGCCAGCCGGGCGCCGCGGCAACAACTGACGGGCAAGCTCGTTGACGCTGATGGCGCGCTTGTCGGTGCTCTTGCCGCCGCCCTCCTCCGTGTCATGCAGCGTGCCACGCCCCTGGGTCAGGTCCGGGCGCAGCCGGGCGAGCTCCTTGGCCTTGAGGCGGATCTCCTTGCGAATCTTGTCACCCACGCCGCGCAGGTAGCGGAAGCGGATGCGATCGACCGCAAGCAGTTCACGCACGTTGTGAATGCCCATGCGCTCGAGCACATCGCGCGCTTCGAGGCTGTAGCCGAGCTCGACCATGGTGGTGTCGGCGTTGGCGGCAAAAGCGATGGCCTCGAAGCCCTGGGCCGAGGTCGGATGGGTGGTCGACAAGACTTCGAAGACGCGGCGCCAGTCGCGCAACATGTCTTCGGCATTGTCGAAGCGCTCGCGAAAGTCGCGGGCCAGGGCGTGTGAGAAGAAGGTGTCGAGCGGACCGCGGATGGCAGGGTCGAACACGCCGGTCTCGAACACAAGTTCGCCATCGACCACCACCGGTGAGCTGGCGCCATCACCCCAGCGCGGCGCCTTGCCCACGGCCATTTCGTAGAGGGTGACGGCCACCGCAAAGCGCTCGGCGTACAGGTCCCAGCGCTTGCCGGGGCGCAGCGGCAGGAAGGGGTCGAGGTAGGGCGGCGTGCCGGCGCTGAGGTTCTCGACCGGAGTGCGGCACAGTGAGAAGTCGAACAGAACGAGCTGCAGTTTGCCGCCGCGCCCGCCGCTGATGCCGATGTTATCGGGCTTGATGTCGCGGTGGATGACGCCCTTGTCCTCGATGTGGCGCACCGCCTCGATCAGTTCCTCGCCGAAGCGGCGCAGCAAGTCGAGCGACAGGCGACCGTCCCTGAGCTTTTCGGCCAGGGTGTGCTCGCCAGCGCTCTTGAGCACCAAGGCGGTGCGCCCGGCGATCTGCAGGGTCTGGCGGTACTCGACAATGTTGGGGTGGCGCAGCTTGGCCAGCGCCTCGCCTTCGGCCTGCAGATTGTCGCTGTGGGCGAGGTCGTTGGCCACCTTGAGGACGAACTCTTCGCCGCTGTCATCGTGCTGCACGAGCAGCGCAATGCTGGACGAGCCTCGCCCCAGGCGCGTGACGACGGTGAAGCCGCCTTCGAGCCGATCGCCCTTGACCGCATCGCTGGGATCGACGGTGGCTTCGGGGTCGGGCGTGGTGAGCTCGTCCTCCACACCTTCGAGGTCGGCCAGAAAACCCTGGATGGTGTCGTAGCGGCCGAGCACGTCCGGGTGGGTGGCGTACTGCACCAGTTCCTGCAGCTTCTTGCCGCAGCCATCCATCACATCCGACAGACGCAGGCCCTGGCCTTCGCGCAGCTTGACGGTGAGCTCCAATGTCGACGAGGCGGGCGAACGGCCGCTGAAGATCAAGAACGTGAGGCAACCAAGGGAAAATACGTCGAGCTCGGCACCATGGACCGGGTCTGCACGCGTGGTTTCGGGCGCCAGATAGACCAGGCCGGGGTCCTCGACATAAGCCTCGACGTGCTGGGTGCCGGTGGTGCGATGCACAGTGTCGTCGGCATCGACGTCGCGGGCGGCGGTCTGCCAGTTCATCAACTGGACCTTGAGCCCGCTGCCATCCTGGCGCACGAGCACGCTCTGCGGCCCGAGGGCGCGGTGATACAAGCGCTTGCCGTGGGCGTACTTGAGCGCTTCGGCGATGTCGCGCACCAGTTGCAGGCGCTGGTCCACCGTGAGGTGCTGGCCACGCTCGCGAATCAGGTGGTCGAGGCGGACCGAGGCCGGGTCATGATCGAAGATGAGCGCCGGCCCGAGCTCGCTGTCCTTGTAGTCGTTACAACGCAGGATGCCAGGGTGGTCGATGCCTTCGAGCACCTCGAACTCGCGGCGGGCCTGGCGGGCTCGGGCGCCGCGCTCTTCCGGGCTGGACGCGGTGGAGATGGTGTAGATGCGCACCCTCCGCTGCACCGTGTCGACGCTGACGTGGCGCACCTGCCAGTCCTGGTAGCCCTCGCCCTCGGAGATGAGCTTGACCAGCTCGTAGTCGCCGACCTGGCGATGTTTGTTGGATGGCCGCACGCCGGCCTCGGTGAGCCCGCGGGTGATGGCGCGCGCCTGCTGGTGGTCGACCGGGTGACGGATCGGCCCACGCAGCCCCTGCGCCAGGGCACCGACGATGCCACCATCGTCATCGGCACCGGGGCGCCCGCGCCGATAGGCGCCAGCTGCAGCGGAGCCTGTGAGCCGGAAATCGAGCGCGGTTGCGGACAGGAACACCAGCGGCTCGACGAAGGGCAGGCGGATCTTGGCCTTGGCGATGGCCGGTTGCCGACGCAGCAGGCTGGCGAGTCGCTTGGCCTTGCGGTCGGTAAGCAGGAGCGGGTTGTCGATGGTGCGGGTGTGAGCGTCCGTCACCCAGGTCCACGAGTGCGCATCGCCCGACAAGCGCCCGGGGCGGCTCTTGATCTCGACCAGGAACAGACCGGCGGGCGATAGCACCAGGGCGTCGACCTCATTGACCTTGCCTTGGTCATCGATGAACTCGAAGTTGCTCCAGACGTGCCAGGGTTCGCGGTCGGGCAGTTGCTCTCGCAGCCAGTCGAGCGCTTCACGCTCCCAGGCAAAGTTTGATTCGGCGATGACGTGCCAGCGTGACGGTCCCATGCTCATGCCTCCCTCCCCGGCTCGTCGGCCATGTATTCGAGCAAATCTGCGACGGAGCAGCGGAACAGCGCACAAAGATGATCAACTGCCGGAAGCTCGATGCGCGTCGCAGTGTTGCGGTACAGCGCCGTGACCGTGCTGCGATTAAGCCCGGTGAGCCGCGCGACATCAGCGATGCGCAGCTTGTCGCGATGCATCAGGGTGGAGAGGTGGCAGCGGATCATGGGTCGGGTAGGTTTCCCCCGTGTAGCGGAAGGGGCCTCAATGGGTCGGGGTGCTGCGCAGCGTAGTATTTTTATTTGAGCCCGGCAAATACATTTTCATGGAAAGGAGTACTCGGGGGAAAAGCGAGAGGCGCCCACATTGGCGCGGCGAGCCGTGAATACATGGGAGGTGGCCCTGCAACACCCGCACCAGAAAGGGACTTTTGCTTGCACTGAATCGCCCCGGCTTCCGTGGAGGCCGCTTGGTTCAAGTCAGGCCACGATGATGGCCTGACTGGCGAGTTGCCTGTAGTAGTGTCAGGTAGTGTCAGCCTCTGCGGGCGAAATATGACATTTGGGTTCGAGCTGCCCGTGATGGTTGAACCGGGACACCCATTCCAGGGATGCCAGCTGGCTCTAAGCCGTTTCCAGTGGAAATTGACTCTTCAAACATGACGGCGAGTGCTACAACCGCCCGACCCTGACGCTGACCTCGCACACCATGAGCACCCAGATCGAAGCCCTCTTCACCACCGCACTTGGCCTGCAGCCGCCCTGGCACGTTGCCAAGGTCGAGCTCAACACGAGCAAGCGACGCATCGACTTCGAGGTCGAGCACACCGGCAAGCGTGCAGCGTGTCCGGCGTGCGGGGCCGAGCCTGAGCTGATTCACGACCGGGTACGGCGCAGTTGGCGTCATCTCGACTTCTTTCAGTTCGAAGCCTGGTTGCATGCTGAGATCCCGCGCGTGCAGTGCAGCGGTTGCGGCAAGACCACGCAGTTGCCGGTGCCGTGGGCGCGCGAGGGCAGCGGCTTTACCCTGCTGTTCGAGGCGCTGAGCCTGTCGTTGTGCCGGGAGATGCCGGTGCGCCAGGTAGCCGGCCAGATGCGGGTTGCGCCCAAGCGCATGTGGCGGCGGGTGCGCCACTACGTCGAGGCTGCCCGCGCCAAGGACGACATGTCGGGCGTGCGCTACGTGGGCATCGACGAGACCAGCGTCAAGCGCGGACATGAGTACATCACCGTCGTGCATGACCTCGAGCTCAAACGCTTGCTGTTTGCCACCCCGGGGCGCGATCACACCACGCTGCAGGCCTTTGCCGAGGACATGCGTAGCCACGGCGGTGATCCGCTGACCATCGAGCATGCCTGCATCGACACGCTCGGTCGCATCGCGCACGGTGTATTCGTTTGAAGCGCACCGTCTGGCATATCGTCACGGGGCGATTCGCGGCATCCGCTTTTGACTGCGAAGGTGCGCGACTGTCCAGTTTGGCGTGGAATGCGTGTCCAGTTTGCGTGGAATACGCAGATCTACACCGCGCAGTCACAATCCCTGGCTTTGCTCGAGCTCATGGTGCAGGACGACCGCTTGCGAGCAAACTATGTGCTGATTCCCGCGCACGTCGATTTGCCCGAAACGCGCGTTAACGTCGAATCCCTGCCTACCGACTGGCGAGCTCTCGGTGCCCGCGGTGCTTTGCATGAAATCGGCCGCGCCTGGCTCGACAGTGCGCGTTCAGCGGTTCTGAGCGTGCCCAGCGCGGTGCTCCCGACCGAGCGCAACTACCTGCTGAATCCAAAGCATCCCGACTTCGCCCGTATCCGTCTCGGTGATCCTGTATCGCTCGCGGTCGATATGCAACTGTTCCGCAACCTAGGATAGTCGATCAAAATGCAGATTGCCCCCGCCATTGCGGGCGCCATAAGTCGTGCTGAGCGCATGCTGAATCGGCTCAACGCGCCAGCGGTGGCAGGGGCGCCGGAGGCCTCGCTCAGTGCCGCCAAACGCGTTTCTCCCGTCGGCAGACTCGCCTAGGCTACATGACTCTACTCTAACGTCGGCAGACTCCCCTACCCTATTGATTTTTTATGCTTATTGATTACGCTGCATGAGCCTCTTTTGCTGTTTATTCCCCTCGGCTAAGCCTGCCTGCGTAGCGTGCGCGGGGCTCGCTACGTTCTATGTGCAATCGTGTGCGATCGGATTGCACATAGCCGCTAAAACGGCCGATATGTGCAGCTTTGTGTGCAATTTTTGACCCGTCATTTTATTGAATATAAATCATTTTTTGCCTGAAAATCTACATATTGAGGACTCATAATCCTTTGGTTGCGGGTTCGAATCCCGCAGGGCCCACCAACAGGATCAAGAGCTCAGGAGAAATCTTGGGCTCTTTTTTCTTGGTGCGCCCCGCATGGCCGCACTCCTGCGGGGACAGGTCACCGTAGCTTGCTCACAGCGCTCGAAGTGAAGGGCAACTCGGCGAGGATGCCCAAGCCAAACCTGTACGGATTTTCCTCATATATCGACATGAAAAGATGTCATGTCGATTCGGTCGACACTTCTTCACAATCAGCCGATCGTAAGCCGGGACGGTGCCCGGGAGCCCTGGCTCTTTTTCATCTAAGCCCTTCGACAGGCTCGGAGCGAACGGTTTCTCCAGCTTGATTGCCAGTTTGATGGCGCTGACTGAGCAGCGCCTGAGGCGCTGGCCGGGGCTGCCAGTCGATCAAGTGCTGACCGAAGGCATGACTGGCGCCCTGGTAATAGGCGATGTCGCGGCGCAGGAGCGGGTCCTCGCTATCCACTTTCGTCTCATGACTCAGACCGAGCGCGTCATCGTGACGGCGCATGCCGCGGCGCGGGCTGAGGATGGCGAGGTCCTTGCCGTCGAACAGGCCGAGATGCTGGTAGTTGCCGAGCAGCGCGCGCCCCGGACGAGTCTCATCGCTCAGCACATTGCGTCCATAGAAGGTGGAGACGTAGTCCATGTTGAGCAGAGCCAGCAAGGTGGGAGCGAGATCGATCTGGCTGCTCAGCGTGGACACCTCATGCGGCACAACCAGGCCGGGCGCGAGGATGAAGAGCGGAATGTGATAGTTCGCCACCGGCAGGTCTTCCTTGCCGGCGCTGCCGGCGGTGTGATCCGCCACGAAGACGAACACCGTGTTGTTGAACCAGGGTTTGTCACGGGCGCGATCGAGGAACTGGCCGATGGCGTAGTCGGTGTACTTCACCGCGCCTTCCCGCCCACGACCGGAGGGGATGTCGATGCGGCCATCAGGGTAGGTGTAAGGCCTGTGGTTGGAGGTGGTCATCAGCTGCAGGAAGAAGGGCTTGCCGGCGGCGTGATCCTGATCTGCGATCTTCAGCGCCTGGGCATAGAGGTCCTCGTCTGCCATGCCCCACGCGTTCTGAAAATGCATCTGGTCTTCAGCCACGCTGCTCTGATCGACGATGCGGTAGCCATTGCCGCCAAAGAAAGCGTTCATGTTGTCGAAGTAGCCGCGCCCACCATAGGCGAACACGCTGTCGTACCCCTTGGCCTCGAGTTGCTGGCCGAGGCTGGCGAAGCCCGATTCGCGCCCGATGCGCTTGACGATGGAGCGCCCCGGCGTCGGCGGTATCGACAGGGTGATGGCTTCCAGGCCGCGATCGGTGCGCGTGCCGGTGGCGTAAAAATTGCTGAAGAACAGGCCCTGATCCCGTAGTGCGTCCAGGTTCGGGGTGAGGCCGCGGCGGTCACCGAAGCTGCCCAGATATTTGGCGCTCAGGCTTTCGATCGTGACCAGCACCAGATTGCGACGCTGCTCGAGTCCGGGGTTGTCGATTGCACGGCGAATGTCCAGTGGATCACTTCCGACAAAGCGGGCGATGGGCTCGCTCAGCTCTGCACGCAGCAGCGCAGCGGCACGCGGGTCGGGCAAGGTGGCGTAGAACTGCTGGTAATCGAGTTCGTTGTTGCGGAAAGCGGCGAAAAACTGGAATGGGCCGTTGCTCGCCAGTTCGCGCTGGAAGACGTTACCGCCCATGGCGAGCGGAAAGTTCTGGCCGATGACGGCGCTGACGGCGAAGGCGGCCACCGCCAGCGCGCCCACGTACAACAGGGCAGCGGACTTTTGCAGCAAAGGCGCTGCAAGCGCGCGCTTGAGGGTCGACCTCAGCCCCACCGTGGCGGCCATTGCCAGCAGCACCAGAAAGGCCAGCACGGGATAGATGGGGTAGGACTCGAGGATGTTGTTGATGACTTCGTCCGAGTAGACCAGGTAGTCCACCGCGATGAAGTTGAAGCGCACCCCGAACTCGTCCCAGAACAGCCATTCCGCCACCGCAACGAACAACATCGCAAACAAGGCAAGGCCGGTCAGCACATGGAGGAATAAAGTGTGGCCCTTGCTACGCCACAGCCGTTTCGGGCACAGCAGCACGTAGAGCGCCGGCGGCAGCGCGGCATAGAGCAGAAAGCTCAGGTCATACACCAGGCCTATGCCGTACAGGCGCAACACGTCGAACAGTCCAGCATCGGCGTCGGCGAGATGGGCGAGCAGGAGGACGGTGCGGGTGAGGAAGAACACGAGCAGCCAGCTGAGCAGGAGCACACTCAGATATCGTGTTTGGGCGTAGCGAAGCTGTGGCATCGTGAAAGTCTGTGGCAGATGAACGAGCCGCAGTCTGTCGCCCTCGACGTGAGCGCTGCGTCAAGGCGATGTGAAGAAAACGTCAATCCATGTAGAGGGAAGTGGTCGATGCGTATCCTGGTGGTCGAAGACAATCGCGACATTCTGGCCAATGTCATGGACTATCTTCAGCTCAAGGGCTGGAGCGTGGACTGCGCCCAGGACGGCCTCAGCGGCCTGCACCTGGCCACCAGCCAGCACTATGACCTGATCGTGCTCGACATCATGTTGCCGGGGATGGACGGCTACCAGCTATGTCGACGCTTGCGCGAGGAGGCGCGCAGCGAAGTGCCGATCCTGATGCTGACCGCCCGCGACGCGCTCGAAGATCGCCTGCAAGGCCTGCGCTCCGGCGCCGACGACTATCTGCTCAAGCCCTTCGCCCTGTCCGAGCTGCATGCCCGCATCGAGGCCATCCTGCGCCGCAGCCGGGGCAGCCGCACGCGCCGCCTGCAAGTGGCTGACCTGGTCTATGACCTCGATACGCTGCTCGTCACCCGTGCCGGCAAGCCTCTCAAGCTCAACCCGCTGGGCATGAAGCTGCTGGCGCTGCTGATGCAGAAGAGCCCCGCCGTGGTGCGCCGCGAGGTACTCGAGGAGGCGCTGTGGGGAGACGACTGTCCCGACAGCGACAGTCTGCGCAGTCACATCCACCTGCTGCGTCAGGTGATCGACAAGCCTTTTGCACGGCCATTGCTGCACACCCAGCACGGCGTCGGCTTTCGTCTGGCCGAGAGCGACGATGCGCTCTAGGCAACCCTTGATGCGTCGCATCGTCGTCGCCTTCGTGCTGATGACGGCGCTGGTCAGTGGCACCTTTTCGCTGGGCATCGTGGCCATCGTGCACGTACTCGAGGAGCACCTGGTGTCGCAGGAGATGCAGCGCGAGCTTGAGTCCGTGCTGCAGGATGATCTGCGCAACCAACGCCCGCCACGCCTGGGCCCTGCGACTCGGTTCTACGCCTCCAGTCACAGCGCTTATGAGGTCCCGCCGCAGTACTCCGCACTCGACGACGGCTTCACCGAACTGGTCGACGGGGAGCGTGCACTCTACGTCTACATCCAGACCCTCAACGGCGAGCGCTTCGTGCTGGTGCAGGAACAACACGAGTTCGAGGCGCGCGAGAAGGCCTTGTTCAACGTGGTGCTCGCCGGCTTCCTGCTCTCGGTGGCGGGCGCCTGGGGACTGGGCTGGCTCATGGCCAGGCGCGTCATGACGCCAGTCAGCCGGCTGGCCCGGCAAGTCAGCCATCGCGACCAGCTGCTCCCCCTGGCGCCGGCGCTGGCAGCCGAGTATGCCGACGACGAGGTCGGGCAGCTGGCCGCGGCCTTCGACAGCACCCTCGGGCAGCTGCGCGACTCACTCGAGCGCGAGCGGCTGTTCACCAGTGATGTCAGCCATGAACTGCGCACGCCGCTGACGGTGATCGCCACCTCATGCGAACTGCTGCAGCACGCACAGCTTGAGCCACGCCAGCGCGAACAACTCGGGCGCATCGAGCGCGCGAGCGAGGAAATGGGTGAGCTGGTGCAGACTTTCCTGCAACTGGCGCGCAGCAAGACGAACAAGACCGCCTTCGCGGCCAACTGCACGCTGCAAGAAGTGCTTGATGAGCAAGCCGCCCACTGGGGGCCGCAGATACGTGCCAAGGGGCTGGCGTTCGAGCTCGGCAGCGAGGGGCAGGATACGGGCGTCTACAACCCGACCTTGCTGCGCGCCGTACTCTCCAATCTGTTGCGCAACGCCCTGCACTACACCGACGAGGGGCGTGTCCGGCTTGTCGCCGAGCGTGGCGGCTTCCGGGTGGAAGACAGCGGCTGGGGCATCGCGCAGCAACAGCATGAGCAGGTGTTCCAGCCCTTCGTGCGCGGCGAACATGCGCGCGGCGAAGGCCTCGGACTTGGCCTGTCGCTGGTCAGACGCATCTGCACCCACCAAGGATGGACGATCCGCATTCGGGATCTCGAGCCCAGCGGCACTTGCTTTCATGTGGTGCTCGACAGCACCGCTTGAGGTATTTTTTTGGGAATGGCTTGGCTGCGGCCAGCTTGATGCGCGCGCCGGCCTCATGCAATCGACAGCGGCAATCGACAGCGGGCGTAATCAACAGCGCAACAACGGGCAGACGCCAGACGTGACGATGGGGACCGAAGTCCCCACCGGCTTTCTTGGGTTACAAGGCTTCAGCGGCCCCGGCAGTCAGCTTATGCAGCTACTGCGAAACGCTCATCGTTGGCGTTTATGGTTTTGCGCGGATTACGTCCGTCGCCTCTCGAGTTGCCTGCGCACCTTTGCCCGCCCTGTCGAAACCAGTACACCCCCACCCAAGCACACTCCCGAATGCACTTGGGTGGAGGTGAGGGGAATCGAACCCCTGTCCAGAACGCCTCCGGGTTGCCGGGATTACAACCATGGCTTGCATCTTACGCAGGCCGGCCGCGACATTCAATGGTTGCACTGGTCATTTCCCGTCCAAGTTGTAAGCGCGTCTGTCAAGCCTCGCACCAGCGTCGCACGCACACCAGCTGAAGCTCCCCACTACCCGGGGTCGCCCGCGGAGCTGACCGAGCTCGATACCGGCGCTTAAGCACGGCACAGGGCTGGGCCGCAGACTCGACTCGGGTGATAATGCCGGACTGCCGAACTAACGGACTCGATGCAATGAAGCGTGTTGACGACTTTCGCCTGAAGCTGGGATCCCAGGAATTGGTGCCGATCATGGTGGGCGGGATGGGCGTCGACATCTCGACGGCCGACCTCGCCCTCGAGGCGGCGCGCCTGGGCGGCGTCGGGCACATCTCGGACGCCATGCTGCCGACGGTTTCCGATCGCCGCTACAACACCAAGTACGTCAAGAACAAGCTCCAGCAGTACAAGTTCAACGTCGCCAATACCGACAAATCGGTCGTGCAGTTCGATCTTGGTCTGATTGCCGAGGCCACCGCGACCCATGTCAGCCGCACGATGGAGCGCAAGCAGGGCAGCGGCCAGATCTTCATCAATTGCATGGAGAAGCTGACCATGAACTCGCCCAAGGAAACCCTCAGGGCGCGGCTCAGAGCGGCGATGGACAACGGCATCGATGGCATCACCCTGGCGGCCGGCCTGCACCTGGGCTCGTTCGCACTGATCGAGGACCACCCGCGCTTTCACGACGTCCGGCTTGGCATCATCGTCAGCTCGCTGCGGGCGCTGCAGTTGTTCCTGAAGAAGAGCGCCCGCACCGGCCGCCAACCCGACTTCGTCGTGGTCGAGGGTCCACTCGCGGGCGGCCACCTCGGCTTCGGGCTCGATTGGGCACAGTACGATCTCGCCACCATCGTCGTCGAAGTGCGTGACTGGCTCAAGGCACAGCAACTCGACATCCCCCTGATCCCGGCCGGCGGCATCTTCACCGGCACCGACGCGGTCAATTTCCTCGAGATGGGCGCGGCGGCGGTGCAGGTTGCCACCCGTTTCACGGTGGCGAAGGAATGCGGCCTGCCAGAAACGGTGCAACAGCACTACTTCAAGGCCAGCGAGGAAGAGATCGAGGTCAATCAGATCTCCCCCACCGGCTACCCGATGCGAATGCTCAAGAGCAGCCCCGCCATCGGCAGCGGCATCCGCCCCAACTGTGAAGCCTACGGCTATCTGCTCGACTCGAGCGGCAACTGCCAGTACATCGAGGCCTACAACCGCGAGGTCGCGGCTCATCCGGAAGCGAAGAAGATCAAGGTCTTCGAAAAGACCTGTCTGTGCACCCACATGCGCAACTTCGACTGCTGGACCTGTGGCCACTACACCTACCGTCTCAAGGACACCTCGGTGCGCGAGGACAACGGTGATTACCGCATCCTCACCGCCGAGCATATCTTCCGCGACTACCAGTTCAGCACGGACAACAAGATCGCGCTGCCCGCCTGAAGCGGATAGCCGGGGTGTTTACCCGGGATGACACCGTGCTCGCGCTTCAAGGCGGGCAAAGTTCCTCGCCTGCACGGCGTTTAGCAGCGATAGTCCCGATGTCCATGCTCCCTGATAGCCGCCCATGAAAATCGTCATCGTCGACGACACCCCGCTCAACCTGTTGCTGATGGTCAAGCTCGTCGATCGCCTGCCCGGCGTCGAATCGCACGGATTCGAGTCGCCGCAGGAGGCCTTGACATGGTGCGCGCACACCGAGCCCGACCTCATCATCGTCGACTACATGATGCCGGACATCGACGGCCTCGAGTTCATTCGCCGCGTACGCGCCAGCCACAAGCACGAAGACGTGCCCATCCTCATGGTGACCGCGAACAACGAGCGTGGGGTGCGCTATGAGGCGCTCGAGTGTGGCGCCAACGACTTTCTGACCAAGCCGATCGACGCTCACGAGTTCGAACCGCGTGTGCGCAACATGCTCAAGCTGCGCGAAGCCCACCTCGCCACGCGCCAGCGCGCCGAGACCCTCAGCGTGGCGGTGCGCAAGGCCACCGCCGCGATTCTCGACCGCGAACGCGAAACCATCACCCGCCTCGCGCGCGCCGCCGAATTCCGCGACCCCGAGACCGGCGCTCACATTCAGCGCATGTCGCACTACTCGGCAGTGATTGCACGCCGCATGGGCCTGGGGAGCGAGCTTGCCGACGCCCTGCTGCTGGCGGCACCCATGCATGACGTCGGCAAGCTCGGCATCCCTGACACCATCCTGCTCAAGCCCGGACGTCTGACAGTCAACGAGTTCGAGGTGATGAAACGCCACCCCCTCATCGGCCATGACATCCTCAAGGACTCTTCATCCGAAGTGCTGCGACTGGGCGCTCGCATCGCCTTGTCTCACCACGAGAAGTTCGATGGCACAGGCTACCCCAACGGCATCGCTGGCGAGGCAATTCCCCTCGAGGGCCGCATCGTCGCTGTGGCCGACGTATTTGACGCGCTGACCTCCTCCCGCCCCTACAAGCCCGCCTGGCCTTTCGCGCGCGCCATCGCGCTCCTGCGCGAAGGCCGGGGCAGCCACTTCGACGCACGCTGCATCGACGCCTTCCTGTCGAGCTGGGACGAGGTACTCGACATCCACACCCGCTTCGTCGACGAACCCGAACACACGACCGTTCAATAGCTTTCCGGACCGGGTTTCTGGACCGCCCCACAGCCGTCGGAACACCCCACTGCGTATGCGACCCAGGCTTGGTGGCGGCACCTCTGAAGTTCAACGCAACATCATCACCACGCGCAAGCCGGGCTTGCCGAGAAACTTCCAGTCGATGATGATGCTGCGACGAGGTTCAGACTCCGCAAATCATCCTTGGACAAGCCCGCATGAAAATCTACACCACCGCCCCCCTGGAAGATCCGCGCAAGGCTCGCACCATCTACAAGGAACTGGAGGACATCGGCTATGACGGAGGCTTCTCCTTCGAAGCCAAGCACGACCCCTTCCTGACCCTCGCCGTCGCGGCCGAGCACACGAGCACCCTGCGCCTGGGCACGGCCATCGCCATCGCCTTCGCCCGCAACCCCATGAACCTGGCCAACCTGGGCTACGACATGCAGTCGATCTCCGGTGGCCGCTTCTTCCTCGGCCTGGGCTCGCAGGTCAAACCCCACATCGAGAAGCGATTCAGTTCCGTCTGGTCCCATCCGGCCGAACGCATGCGGGAAATCGTGCTGGCCATCAAGGCCATCTGGAACTGCTGGGAGGGCAAGGCGCCGCTCAACTTCGAAGGCAAGTTCTACCGTCACACCATCATGATCCCGGCTTTCAACCCGGGGCCGAACCCCTTTGGTCCGCCACCGATACTCACCGGCGGCTTCGGCCCGCTGATGACGGCGGTCGCTGGCGAGGCCGCCGACGGCTTCATCGGCCACCCCTTCAACACGCGGCGCTCATTGCTGGAAAACACGCTGCCGGCGCTGGAAAAAGGCTTGAGCAAATCGGGCCGCCAGCGCAGCGATATCGAGATCATCTGCGCCACCCTGGTCGTCACCGCCGATACCGAGGAAGCCTTTGAGGCCTCCAAATTGGCAGCGCGCAAGCAGCTGGCTTTCTACGGCTCCACGCCTGCCTACCTGCCCACACTGGCCTGCCATGGCTGGGACGACGTCCATGCCGAACTCAATCGGCTGTCCAAGGCGGGCCGTTGGGACGACATGACCGGCCTCATCAGCGACGAGATCCTCAATGAAGTTGCGGTGCTGGGGGAGCGTCACGAAATCGCCGGCAAGCTGCGCGCTCGTCTGGCCGGCATCGCCGACGGCGTCAGCATCACCCACAACCGCTGTCCCGACCCTGGCCATTGGGCTGACATCGTGCAGGCATTCAAGCGGGAAGGATGAAGACCAGGAGGTAGCAAGGATGAGCGCTAGCGATGACGAAGATGTTCTGCGCCAGGGCTGGGCAGACTTTTGCGACGAGTTGAAGAGAGCCGGAGAGATCCCGTTCCGGGCCACGGTGCCACCCCATGTCAATGATCGCACTGCCGGTTTCGAGGTCCTGGCCCGCAACATATCGCTGGCCTTGAACTTCCAACACGACTACGCGGATCCGCTCCATCCGGAGTTGATGCACTATTTCGACCCCGTGCGCAAGCAGGGCGGCGACAACACCGACGCGGTCTATGTTGGCGCCACCATCAATGGCACCGACACCTACCGCATCAGCGGCGACCGCGGCAGCGCCCGCTATTTCGCCGTCACCTCGGTCGAGCAGGGCCAGACCCCCTGGGGTGGCAAGGTAGCTCAGACCCTCTTCGCCGATGACCTTCAGGTGGACGCTGATGGCAGCTTCGAACTCATCTGCAGTCCCGAGCCCCAGCCCGGCAACTGGCTGCGCACCACCCCGGAAACCTTTCGCGTCACCTTCCGTCAGTTCTTCGCCGACTGGGAGAACGAGCGCCCCATGAAGGCGCGCATCGATCGATTGACCGGCGACATGAGCCCACCGCCACCCCCGACACCGCAACGTCTCGCACGGCAACTGCTGGCCTCGGCCAAATGGGTCAACGAGTCCATCGAGTTCTGGGTCTACATGATCAACATGTGGAAAGCCCAACCCAACACCTTCCGCTCCTACAAGCAACTGGCAGATCAGGCCATCGACGCCACGCCGGGCGGCGAGCCCATGATTGCCTACTGGGCCCTGCCGCCGGACGAGGCCCTGATCATCCGCGTGCGACCTCCCCGCTGCCAATACTGGGCGGTGGAGTTCGGCAACTACTGGTGGACCACCATGGACTACCGCTACCGGCTGTCCAACACCAACTGCCATTACGCCCAACTGGAAGGCGACGGCGAACTGATCGTCGTCATCGCCCACGAAGATCCGGGCTTGCCCAACTGGCTGGATCCCTCCGGTTATGCGGAAGGCTATGTCTGCTACCGCTGGATGCTGTCTGACGCTTACCCGGCCCCTGTGGCCACCCAGATCAAGTCGGCGCAGTTGTCCGAACATCTGCCGGCCGACGTGAAGCGCATCAGCCCGAATGGACGCCGCGAACAATTGGCAGCCCGGCGCCGGGGCGTGATCAACCGCTTCGGCAATATCTGAACGACATCCCCTTTTCCAGGAGAGGCCCAGATGAGCGCAGGCACGCCGACAGGCTGGACACCCCCAGCACGCCCCGACTGGCTGGCAAAGCTCAACCAGGAAGGAAGGGGCATGGACATTGCCAGCCTGGTTCCCCTGCGCGCCCAGGAACTGCTGGACACGGCGATGGCCAACACGGGCCTCTCCGACTTCGGCAAAGACGAATGGCGCGAGCCCTTTGAAATTCTGGTCAAGGCGATAAACGAGGAGGCGGAGCTCAACCTTTTCGGCCGCCTGATGACGCGTAGCGATCTGCTGATCTGGCTTCAGGAGCGGCTGGAGATCGAGGAAACCTACCGTCGCCATCCGGAGATCGAGGACGAGATCGTGGATGCGCCGGTATTCATTGTCGGCCAGGCCCGCTCCGGCACTTCCATTCTGTTCGAGTTGCTTTCACAGGACGGGCAGTTTGGCGTCCCGACCAACTGGGAAATCATGTTTCCCTGTCCGCCACCGGAGGCCGCTACCTACCGCAGCGACCCGCGCATCGCGAAGGCCCAGCACCTGCTGACCCAATGGCATCGGGTGGCCCCCAGCTTTCTCGCCATGCACGAGCTGGGGGCAAGCATACCCAACGAGTGCAAGGTGGCCATGAATTGCACCTTCGTCACCGACAACCTGACCGGCATCTTCCAGATTCCCAGCTATTACCAGTGGCTGACGCAGGCGGATCTCTCCGTCCCCTATGCCTACTACAAGCGCATGCTGAAGCTGTTGCAATGGAAGAACCCTCGTTCTCATTGGCTCTTGAAATCGCCCTCCCATACCGAGAGCCTGCCTGTGCTGTTCAAGGTGTTTCCTGATGCCCAGGTGGTCTACACGCACCGGGATCCGATCAAGGCCAGGGCTTCGGTCACCAATCTGCTCGGCACCCTCTACTGGATGCGCAGCGACAAGCCATTCGATGCCGCCGCCTTCGAGCGCCTGCTGACGCCGGAGGCCTATGCTCACAGCCTCAACCGGGTCATTGAGCAGATCGAGGACGGCAGCATCCCCCGATCCCGCATCCATGATCTCCTGTTCGCCGATCTGATGGCCCAGCCCCAGGAAACGCTCGCCCGACTGTATCAGCAGATGGGCCTGCCGTTCTCCGAGCAGGCCCGCAGCAACGTGCTCAGCTACCTGGCCGAAAAGCCCCAAGGCAGATTCGGCCAGCATCAGTACAGCGTCGGCGAACGCGACCAGATCGCCAGGGAACGGGAGATTTTTGCCCGCTATCAGCACTTCCACCACGTACCGGACGAGCTCTGATGGCCTGCGATGCGAGCGAGCTTGCCTCCATCAGCGGTGCACTGTTGCCGGTAAACGGCGCGATTCATGGTCCCACCAACGACTGACATCGACGAGGAGAACCGGCATGGATCTGGACCTGAAAGGCAAGACCATCATCATCACAGGTGGCAGCGGCGGTATCGGCCAGGGCTTGGTGATGGAATTCGCCCGCGAAGGCTGCAATGTGCTCAGTGCTTCAAGGGATGCGGCCACCGGCCAAAAGCTCGCTCAGGAGGCCAAGCAGCAGGGCCTGCCCGGCCAGGTGCTGGCAGTGGCCACCGATGTCACCCAACGGGCCAGTGTGGAGGCGATGATTGAAATCGCCCACCAGCAGTTCGGCCCCATCGACGGACTGGTGAACAATGCCGGCGGCGTTGCCCACCCGGCTGCCTTTGCGGAACTGGACGAGGCGGCTCGACGCTGGGAGATTGCGCTCAACATTGATGGCGTCGTGAATTGCTGCCAGGCGGTCGCCAGGGACATGTTGGCTCTGGGCCGAGGGAGCATCGTCAACATCTCCTCCAACTCCTCCCTGCTGGGCGAGGCCGCCGCGGGCGTCGCCCACTATGGCGCCACCAAGGGTTTCGTGAATAGCCTGTCCAAGGCGCTGGCCTGGGAATGGGCCAAGCAAGGGGTGCGCGTGAACAACATCTGTCCGGGCTGGATCGTGCCCCACAAGGCGGAGAACGTAGGCGGCGGCAGCTTCTGGAACCGCTTCGGTTTTGAGCAACTCGGCAAGCCGGAGGACATGGAACGAGCGCGCCTGGAGGGCAGTCTGTTCAACATGAGCGGGCTGCCCACCCCTCGCCTGGGGCGCCCCGAGGATATCGCCAATCTGGCGCTGTTCCTCATTTCGGAGCGCTCCAGCTACATCACGGGACAGCTCATCAGCGTCAGCGGCGGCGCCTATATGCCCTGAGCGGCTGTTCATGAAACCTGAAACCCATGTCGAGCACGGGTTTTACGTGACTCACAATCGCGACGTCATCATCCCGTGCGCTACGCTGCTAGGCATGATCGACTTTGCGCTCGATCAGCTCGATCTTGTAGCCGTCGGGATCTTCCACGAAGGCGATGACCGTCGTGCCGTGCTTCATCGGTCCCGCCTCACGCACCACTTTTCCGCCACGGGCGCGGATTTCCTCGCAAGCCTTTTTCGCGTCGACAACCTCCAGCGCGATATGACCGTAGGCAGTGCCCAGCTCGTAGGCATCAACACCCCAATTGTGGGTGAGCTCGAGCACGGCACCGTCCTGTTCATCCTGATAGCCGACGAAGGCCAGGGTGAACTTGCCATCCGGGTAATCATGCTTGCGTAAAAGCCGCATCCCCAGCACTTCGGTATAAAAGGCAAGTGAGCGCTCAAGGTTGCCGACGCGCAGCATGGTGTGCAGCATTCGCATGTTCAGTTTTCCTTTAAAGTCGATTCGTCGCACGCGACGAAGGTCTCAGTCTTCAGCATTGATCAAGCCGGCGTCGTTCGCCTCCATGGTTCCGAACACCGGCAACTGCAGCGCCGCCGCGCGCAGCCGCGCCCGTGCTTCGCGCCAGTCCGGATAGACCGACTCCACCACGGCCCAGAAACGAGGCGAATGGTTCATCTCGCGCAGATGGGCGAGCTCATGCGCGACGACATAGTCTATGAGCGCCGGGGGCAAATGCACCAGCCGCCAGTGCAGACGGACTCCGGAGCGGCTGCTGCAACTACCCCAACGCGTGCGTGCGCTCGTCAGCCGTAGCTCGGGCATGGGCAGACCAAGGCGCTGGCAGTAGATCTCCACGCGCTCCCGGTACCACGCCAGCGCCCGCGCGCGCAGGGCGCGTTGCAAGGCCTGTGCAACATCGCCCTGAGCGGGAAGATGCAACTCTTCACCACCATCGTCATCGAGCCGCCACTGGCTGCGGCGCCCGCTGCCGAGCCGCAGTCGCAGCGGGCGTCCGAACAAAGGCAACTCAGCCCCGTCCACCAGCGTCAGCGGCGGCGCCGCCATGCGCTGCCGCGAGCGCTGCAGCCGCTCCAGCAGCCAGGCGCCATGTCCGCGCACGAAGTGCTCGACTTCAGCCAGAGGAGTGCGCATGGGCACCGATACCCGCGCGCCGCGATGATCGACCTGCAAGGCAAAGGATCGGCGCTGCGAGCGCCGCAGCGTCAGCCTCACCTGCAGACCTTCGATATCGAGCTCATGCGCCTCTTCGCTCGCCGCCGCCGCGCGCCCAGCACGCGCGCGCATCAGACCTTGTCCTGCCACTCCAGCCCACGTGTGTCGATATCAGCCTTGATCAGCGCCATCGCCGCAGCCACGGATGCGGCTGTGCCCTTCATGCCGAGTTCGAGCGAGCGCCGCTGGCCTTGCGCCGCCAACGTGGGGAGACTGAACAAGGTGGCGCCGGGGAAATCCGCAGTGATCTGCTGCATCATCCCGATCAGCTGACCCTCGTAGGTGTCCCAGATGGTGATGGCCTGCTCCACATAGTCCTCGGCGTGATGCAGGTGCGCGTAGCGCTGGTCGAGCACCCACTCCACCATGGGCCAGGCCATGACCGGAAATCCCGGCGTGAAATAGTGCTCGCGGATGGAGAAGCCCGGAATGCGGTTATAGGTGTTGGGGACGATCTCACTGCCCAGCGGATAGACCCCCATCTGCAGACGCTCGGCGGTGATTTCATCACCAAAGCGGGCACGGATCTCGGCCTCGGCTTCGGGGTGCAGCGCGAGTTCCACCCCCAGCGCTGCGCCCGCCGCCTCGCGCGTGCGGTCATCGGGGGTGGCCCCGATCCCACCAAAGCAGAAGACCACATCGCCGCTGGCGAAGGTCTGACGCAAGGTGGCGGTGAGTTGCGCCAGATCGTCGCTGCAATAGCGCGCCCACGACAACTTGAGCCCACGTGCGCCAAGCAGCTCGATGAGCTTGGCGAGATGTTTGTCGCTGCGACGACCGGACAGAATCTCGTCGCCGATGATCAATGCCGCAAATTTCATGAGCCTGCCCGCGCAAGGTTTGGTGCTTCGGCGTCGAGCAAGGTCACGCCGCGCAAGCGCCGATCCTGCCGCAGACGCTCGAGCAGATAATGGACAAAAGCCAGCCCTGCGTAGGCCGGCGCGACCAGGTTGATCACCGGCACATAGGCGAGCAGGGCGGAGCCGCCGCCGAGCAGCAACATCTGCGGCCGCCAGTCGCGACGCAGGCGATGCAACTCCTCAGCGTCCGCATGCAGCATCAGGGCGTCGTAACCAAAGGCGCGCTGGTTGAGCCAGCCGGTCAACAGCACTGCGGCCAGCAGCCCTACCCCTGGAATCAGCCAGAACGGCAGTGAAACAATCAGCGCCAGAAGGAACAGGATGCCCGCCAGAATCGAATTCCAGGCGCTGCCCAGGCTGGAGCCGCCGCGTCGCTGCTCGACATCGGCGTAGTCGCGCCGGCTGACACGCTCGAGCATGAGCGGCAAGGCAATGGTGGCAACGATCAGCGCCGCGGTGACGTAGATCAGCGGCACGAAAGCCAGCCCCACGGCAATCTGGACGAGCACCAGCGTCACCGCCGCAGCAGCTTCCGAGGTCGAGATCCAGCCCCCCACGAAGCTCCACCCGCCCACCCAGGCGTAAATCCAATCAGTGACCGGGGTCCACGCCAGCACCGCCACCAGCGTCCACACCAACATCGACACCACGCCCGGCCACAGCAGGTGCCAGAAGATGTCGCGGCGGAAGAGGCTGCGCGTGGCGCGGCCGAAGGCAAGCAATATGTCTTTCATCCTGCCCCCGCCTTCAGCGCGGCATTCCGGGCAGGCCGCCCGGCATCATGCCTTTCATCGCCCGCATCATCTTGTTCATGCCGCCCTTGGAGAACTGCTTCATGACCTTTTGCGTCTGTTCGAACTGATTGAGCAAGCGATTGACCTCCTGCACCGTCACCCCGGCCCCTGCCGCAATACGACGCTTGCGGCTGGCCTTGAGGAGTTCGGGTTTGACGCGTTCGAGCGGCGTCATCGAATTGATGATGCCCTCGATCCGACCGATGGTCTTTTCCTCGGCACCGCCCTGCAACTGCCCCGCGGCCTGCGCGAACTGCGCCGGCAGCTTGTCCATCATCGACGACAGGCCGCCCATCTTGCGCATCTGCGCAATCTGCTCCTTGAAGTCGTTGAGATCGAAACCCTTCCCGCTCTTGAGCTTTTGCGCGAAAACGCGCGCTTTCTCCTCGTCGACGCCACGCCGCGCCTCCTCCACCAGGCCGAGGATGTCGCCCATGCCGAGGATGCGGCTGGCCATGCGCTCAGGATGGAAAGGCTCGAAGCCGGTGAGTTTTTCGCCCACGCCGGCAAACTTGAGCGGCTTGCCGGTGACGTGGCGGACCGACAGCGCCGCGCCGCCACGTGAATCGCCGTCGAGCTTGGTGAGCACGATGCCGGTCAGGGGCAGCGCTTCGTTGAAGGCGCGCGCGGTGTTGACCGCATCCTGGCCCAGCATCGCGTCCACCACGAACAAGGTCTCGATCGGCGCGACCGCGGCATGCAAGGCCTTGATCTCGGCCATCATCAGCTCGTCGATGGCGAGACGACCGGCGGTATCGACCAGCAGCACGTCAAAGTGGTGCTTGCGCGCGAAGTCCAGCGCCGCGCGGGCGATATCGACCGGCTTCTGCTCGACCGTAGACGGGAAGAACTCCACGCCCGCCTGCGCCGCGACCGTCTTCAGCTGCTCGATCGCCGCCGGACGATAGACGTCGGCGGACACCACCAACACCTTCTTCTTCTGCTGTTCGTGCAGCAGCTTGCCCAGCTTGCCGGTGGTGGTGGTCTTGCCTGCGCCCTGCAGGCCGGCCATGAGAACCACCGCCGGCGGCTGGGTGGCCAGATTCAGCCCCTCATGGGCGCTGCCCATCAGGTTGCGCAGTTCGTCATGGACCACGCCAACCAGCGCCTGACCCGGCGTCAGTGAGGCAATGACGTCCTGGCCAACGGCCTTTTCCTTGACCCGGGCGATGAAGTCCTTCACCACCGGCAGCGCGACGTCGGCTTCGAGCAGGGCCATGCGCACCTCGCGCATCGCCTCCTGGATATTGTCTTCCGTCAGGCGCGCTTGACCGCGCAGAGTCTTGACGACCTTTGACAGGCGTTGGGTGAGATTGTCGAGCATGTGCGAGAGAGCCTTCGTCAGCGGGTGACTTGGAGTAAACTTATGTTCTGTATGAGCACAATTCTACTTCATCTGATTCCAGCCTCGCTCTATGCCGGCCTCGGCGTGGTGTTCTGGCGCAGCTGCATCCTCGCCCGTGCGCCGCTCGCCAAGGGGCGGCAGTGCATGGCGCCGCGCGAACGTGTTTTTCTCCTCATCGCGCTGGTGGCGCACGGTGTCGCCCTGCACTCTGCCATCTTCCCCGGCGAGGAAATGCGCTTCGGCTTCGGCGTCGCCATGTCCTTGATGGTATGGCTGGCGATCTGCTTTTACTGGGTCGAGACGCTCTACACCCGGCTCGATGGCCTGCATGCCGTGGTGATGCCAGCCGGTGTGCTGGCAAGCACCATTCCCATGCTCTTTCCCGGCGAACACGTCCTCGCGAACGCGGCATCGCCGGCGTTTCGCGCGCACTTCGTCATCGCCATGCTGGCCTACAGCCTGTTTACGCTGGCGGCCCTGCACGCGCTATTGATGTCGGTCGCCGGGCGTCAGTTGCACAACGCCCGCTTCAGCCGCCTGCTCACCAACTTGCCGCCACTGATGACGATGGAGGCGCTGCTCTTTCGCCTCATCGCCATCGCCTTCTCCTTGCTGACCCTGACGCTCGCCACTGGCGTGATGTTCTCCGAGTCACTGTTCGGCCAGGCGTTCCGGGTCGACCACAAGACCATATTCGCGGCCATCTCGTGGCTGCTGTTTGGCGCCCTGCTGCTCGGCCGCAACCTGTGGGGCTGGCGCGGTCGAATTGCGCTGCGCTGGACGCTGGCCGGCTTCGTCGCGCTCATGCTTGCTTACGTTGGCAGTCGCTTCGTCATCGAGGTCGTGCTGCAGCGCATTGGCTGAGCGCCAAGCGACCATGGCCAAGGATGCAGGTCCGCACGATGTCACCCAGGCCAGCTCGCTAGCCTGCAGCGGTGAAGATACCGCGCACCCAGACTCATCCCTTATGATCTTCAGATGCGAGAACTCCGAAGGGAAGGCATGGCGGCAAATCCTCAACCGGCCCTGAGCGGTTTCGCGCGGGCCCTCGTTCAGCACGGGCGTCTGTCAGAGGCCGACGCGATCGCCTGTACACGTCACGGCACCGAGGGCGCCAATGCCTTCATATTCGAGTCCGCCAAACGCGGACTGATTTCGATCGCCAGCCTGGCGCGTTTTGCGGCCGACACCTTCGGCTATCCGCTGCTCGACATCGCCGCATTCGACAAGTCCATGCTGTCGGCCGATGCCGTCGATCGCAAACTGATGCAAAAGCACCAGGTCGTTGCCCTCGCGCAGCGCCAGAACCGCATCACCCTTGCGCTCGCAGACCCTTCCAACATGCGCGTGCTCGACGAGATCCGCTTCCAGACCGGCCTGCAACTCGATCTTGTGATCGCCGAGGCCGACAAGCTCAAGCGCCTGGTGGAGACGCTCTCCGAATCCGCCGCCGACACGCTGAAGGAGTTCAACGGCGACAACTTCGACATGGGTTTGCTCAAGCTCGAAGCGCAGGGCGAGTCGCACGAGGAAGCGGAGGACACGAGCGAAGTCGACGATGCGCCGGTGGTCAGGTTCATCCAGAAGGTGTTGATCGACGCGATCAACGAGGGCGCATCGGACGTGCACTTCGAACCCTATGAGAAGTACTACCGCATCCGCGTCCGCACCGACGGCGTATTGCGCGAAATCGCCCAGCCGCCGCTGGTCCTGAAGGAAAAGATCGCCGCCCGCATCAAGGTCATTTCGCGCCTCGACATCTCCGAAAAGCGCGTCCCCCAGGACGGCCGCATGAAGCTCGTGCTGTCGAAGGCCAAGGCCATCGACTTTCGCGTATCGACCCTGCCGACCCTGTATGGCGAAAAGATCGTGATGCGCATCCTCGACCCCAGTTCGGCGATGCTGGGCATCGACGCACTCGGCTACGAGCCCGACCAACGTCAGGCACTGCTCGCCGCAATCGAGCGCCCCTACGGCATGATCCTCGTCACCGGACCCACCGGCTCGGGCAAGACCGTGTCGCTCTACACCTGCCTCAACCTCCTCAACAGGGCCGGGGTCAACATCTCGACCGCAGAAGACCCGGCCGAAATCAACCTGCCTGGGGTCAACCAGGTCAACGTCAATGAAAAGGCCGGGCTGACATTTTCTGTCGCCTTGCGCGCATTCCTGCGCCAGGATCCGGACGTGATCATGGTCGGCGAGATCCGCGACATCGACACCGCGGAAATCTCGGTCAAGGCCGCACAGACCGGCCACCTGGTGCTCTCGACCCTGCACACGAACGACGCCCCGACCACGCTCGAACGCCTGAAGAACATGGGCGTGGCGCCCTTCAATATCGCCTCCTCGGTGATCCTGATCACGGCACAGCGTCTGGCGCGGCGGCTATGCTCATGCAAAAAGCCTGCGGACATCCCGCTTGAGGCAATGCTTGAAGCCGGTTTCAGTGTCGACGAACTGGACGATAGCTGGCAGCCCTATGGACCCGCGGGCTGCGATCGGTGCAAGGGCAGTGGCTACAAAGGACGGGTTGGCATTTACCAGGTCATGCCGATCACCGAGGAAATTGCCCATATCATCATGACGGGTGGCAATTCGATGGACATCGCCGCGCAGGCGGACCGCGAAGGGGTGCACAATCTGCGCCGCTCAGGTCTGCTGAAGGTCAGGCAGGGCGTCACCTCGCTCGAAGAAGTACTGGCCACGACCAACGAATAAGGCAAAGGAAGTTCGATCACATGGCAAGCGCGAGCCGGGCACAGCGTCAAACAGGTCCGAAAGAGGGGCTGTACAACTGGGAAGGCAAGGACAAGACCGGCAAGTTGGTCCGCGGTGAGACCCGCGCCAACGGGGACGCCATGGTTCGAGCCATGCTGCGCCGCCAGGGCATCCTCGTCACCAAGGTGAAGAAACAGAAGATGTCGCGCGGCGGCCGCATCCGCGACAAGGACATCGCCCTGTTCACGCGCCAGCTGGCAACGATGATGAAGTCCGGCGTGCCCTTGTTGCAAGCCTTCGACATTGGCATCAAGGGTTCGGGCAACCCCGCGCTGGCACGCCTGCTCAACGAGGTGCGCACCGATGTCGAGACCGGCTTCAACCTGTCACAGGCCTTCGCCAAGCACCCGGCTCATTTCGACAAGCTGTTTTGCAACCTGGTGGCGGCTGGCGAACAGGCCGGCATTCTGGACAGCCTGCTCGACCGCATCGCCACCTACAAGGAGAAGATCCTCGCCATCAAGGGCAAGATCAAGGCCGCCCTGTTCTACCCAGCCGCCGTCCTGATGGTGTCGGCACTGGTCATCTCGGTGATGATGTTGTTCGTCATTCCCGAGTTCAAGAGTGTATTTGCCGGCTTTGGTGCCGACCTGCCGGCGCCGACAATGATCGTGATCGCGATGTCGGATTTCTTCGTCGACTTCTGGTACGTCGTGCTCGGCATACCCATCGTCACCATCCTCACCATTGGCTGGCTGTACAAGCGCTCGCCGGCGATGCAGATTGCCATCGACCGTACGGTGCTCAAGCTGCCGGTCATCGGCAACATCATCCGCAAGGCAACCGTTGCGCGCTGGACGCGCACGCTGTCGACCATGTTTGCCGCCGGCGTGCCGCTGGTGGAAGCGCTCGAATCGGTCGGGGGCGCCTCGGGCAACCACGTCTATCTGACCGCGACACGCCAGATCCAGAGCGATGTCAGCACCGGCACCAGCCTCACCGTTTCGATGCAGGGTGTGGGGGTTTTTCCGACCATGGTCGTGCAGATGGTGTCGATCGGTGAGGAGTCCGGTCAGCTCGACGCCATGCTCGGCAAGGTTGCCGACTTCTTCGAGCAGGAAGTCGACGATGCAGTGGCCGGCCTGTCACAGTTGCTCGAGCCCATCATCATGGTCTTCCTCGGCACCATGATCGGTGGCCTGGTGGTGGCGATGTATCTGCCGATCTTCAAGCTCGGCTCGATTGTCTGAGCCGTGACAGAGGCAGTGCGCGACCCCGTCCTCTTCACCGCTCTGAGTGCCCTGCTGGGGCTGTTCGTGGGCAGCTTCCTGAACGTCGTCATCCATCGCCTGCCGAAGATGATGGAGCGCGACTGGCAGCTTCAGGCCGCCGAGCTGCGCGGCGAGGCGGTGCCACACATCGAGCATTTCAACCTTGCCACCCCGCGATCACGCTGTCCGCACTGCGGCCACCTGATCACGGCGGTCGAGAACATTCCCCTCATCAGCTATCTGGCCCTACGCGGCCGCTGTCGCCATTGCGGTGCCGGCATCGGCAAGCGCTACCCGATCGTGGAGGTTTTTTCCGCCTTGCTGTCGGGCTACGCCGCGTGGCATTTCGGCTCCGGCCTTGCCGCCATGGCAGCGCTGCTTTTCATCTGGACCCTGCTCGCGCTCGCCTTCATCGACATCGACACCCAGCTGCTGCCCGACGACCTGACCCTGCCCCTGTTGTGGCTGGGCCTGCTGTTCAATCTTGGCGACACCTTTACCGACCTGTCGAGTGCGGTGATCGGTGCGATGGCGGGCTATCTCGTGCTGTGGGCGGTGTACTGGCTGTTCAAACTGGCGACCGGCAAGGAGGGCATGGGCTATGGCGACTTCAAGCTGCTCGCCGCCATCGGAGCCTGGTTGGGCTGGCAGATCCTGCCGCTCACCCTGCTCTTGTCCTCGCTGGTCGGGGCGCTGGTCGGCATCGCGCTCATCGTCTTTGCGCATCATGGCCGCAACGTGCCGATTCCCTTCGGCCCCTATCTCGCGGCGGCCGGCGTGATCGCCCTGTTCTGGGGCGAAGCGCTGACAAGCCACTATCTGGGCGCGCTGTAAGGACTGCTATCTCAGGCGCACGCCCTGCCAGCCAGGCTTGAAAGCCCACCAGCGCGACCCCATTTACGCCCTTGGCCCGGCGTACGCGGGCTTCGCCTTCTTCCTTATGCTGCATTGCGCTAGACTTGCGCACTTGTTTTCGGGAGCTCGTCATGCCCATCTACGAATACCGTTGTCCGAGCTGCAGTTTCCAGAAGGATCACCTGCAGAAAATGAGCGATGAACCGCTCACCACCTGCCCATCCTGTGGCCTCAGCGGCTACACCAAGCTGCTGTCAGCAGCCGCCTTTCAATTGAAGGGAAGCGGCTGGTACGCGACCGACTTCAAGGGCAATGGCAGCGGCAAGGGAAGCAGCACGGGCGGCGACACATCCACCTCAGGTGAGAGCGCCTCGCCTTCCGCGCCCGCTTGCGCAGGTGGCTGCGCCTGCCACTGACGGCCCCCAGTCCTTACCCGCCTGCACCTCATCGGCCTGCACCGCGCAGGCCTCGCAAGAAGACTTCGTGAAGAAATATTTCATCACCGGCCTGCTGATCTGGATCCCACTGACCATCACCTTCATGGTGATGGCCTGGATCGTGAACACGCTCGACCAGATCCTGCTGTGGCTGCCGCGCGACGCCCAGCCCCAGGCCATCCTGGGCTTCAACATTCCTGGCATCGGCGTGGTGATGACCCTGCTCATCATCCTTGTCACCGGACTGGTTGCCGCCAACGTGCTGGGTCAGAAGCTGGTCAAGGTGTGGGAGAGCCTGCTCGCCCGCATTCCAGTGGTGAAATCCATCTACTACAGCGTCAAGCAGGTGTCCGACACGCTGTTTTCCAGCAGCGGCCAGGCTTTCCGCAAGGCCTTGCTGGTTCAGTACCCACGCGAAGGTGCCTGGACCATCGCCTTCCTCACCGGCAAGCCCGGCGGTGATGCCGCGCGGCATCTCAAGGGCGATTACGTCAGCGTCTATGTGCCGACCACGCCGAACCCGACCTCTGGCTTCTTCCTGATGATGCCGACAAAGGACGTCATCGAGCTCGACATGAGCGTAGACGAAGCCCTCAAGTACATCATCTCGATGGGCGTCGTTGCGCCGCCTTCGCGCCGCAGCGAACTGCCCGCCCTACTCAACGAATAACGCCCATCTCCCTTTCAGACCCCCGCGCGCTTCAGGCGTCGCCACCCAGACCTGCCGGAACCCACCCATGCGAACTCATTACTGCGGAAAAGTCACCGCCGCCGACCTCGATCAGATCGTCACCCTCTGCGGCTGGGTACACCGCCGCCGCGACCACGGCGGCGTCATTTTCATCGACCTGCGCGATCGCGAAGGCCTGGTGCAGGTGGTGTGCGATCCGGACCGTGTCGACATGTTCAGCATCGCCGAGTCGGTGCGTAGTGAGTACGTACTGAAGATGAGCGGCAAGGTCCGCCGCCGCCCGGCTGGTACCGAAAACGCAAATCTGGGCTCCGGTGAAATCGAAATCCTGTGCCAGGACATCGAAGTGCTGAACGCAGCTGTCACACCCCCCTTCCAGGTGGACGACGACAACCTGTCCGAGACCGTGCGCCTGACCAACCGTGTCATCGACCTGCGTCGCCCGCAAATGCAGCACAACCTGATGCTGCGCTACAAGACCACGATGGCCTTCCGCCGCTTTCTCGACGCCGCCGGCTTCATTGACGTCGAGACGCCGATGCTGACCAAGAGCACGCCGGAAGGCGCGCGCGACTATCTGGTGCCTTCGCGCGTGCACCCGGGCCAGTTCTTCGCCCTGCCGCAGTCGCCCCAGCTCTTCAAGCAATTGCTGATGGTGGCGGGCTACGACCGCTACTACCAGATCGTCAAGTGCTTTCGCGACGAAGACCTGCGCGCCGACCGTCAGCCCGAATTCACCCAGGTCGACCTCGAGACCTCATTCCTGACCGAACACGAGATCACCGCTTTGGTGGAAGACCTGATCCGCTTCGTGTTCAAGGAGGCACTGGCGGTCGAGTTGCCCTCACCCTTCCCGCGCATGACCTATGCGGAGGCGATGCGTCGCTACGGCTCGGACAAGCCCGACCTGCGCGTCACCCTGGAGCTCACCGACGTCACCGACGCGGTGCAGGACGTCGCCTTCAAGGTGTTCAGCGGCCCCGCCACCTCGGGCGGCCGCGTTGCAGCGATGCGCGTGCCCGGCGGCAACAGCCTGACCCGCGGCGAGATTGACGAGTACACCAAGTTCGTCGGCATCTATGGCGCCCGCGGGCTCGCCTACATCAAGGTCAACGATGCCAGCCAGGCCAACGAGCAAGGCCTGCAATCGCCCATCGTCAAGAACCTGCACGAGGGCGCGCTGCGCACCATCCTTGAGCGCACCGGGGCCCAATCCGGCGACCTCATCTTCTTCGGCGCAGACAAGACCAAGGTCGTCAATGACGCCATGGGCGCCCTGCGCAGCAAGCTCGGCCACGAGAAGGGCTACCTCAGCGGCCAGGCTTGGTGCCCGCTGTGGGTCGTCGACTTCCCCATGTTCGAATACGACGAGGACGACAAGCGCTGGGTGGCCTGCCACCACCCCTTCACCAGCCCCAAGGACGAACACCTCGAGCTGCTCACCACCAGCCCCGGCGAGTGTCTGGCCAAGGCCTACGACATCGCCCTCAATGGCTGGGAGATTGGCGGCGGCTCGGTGCGTATCCATCGTGCCGACGTGCAGGCCAGGGTGTTCGAAGCGCTCAACATCGGTGCTGAAGAGCAACAGGCCAAGTTCGGCTTCCTCCTCGATGCGCTCAAATACGGCGCGCCACCGCATGGCGGCCTCGCCTTCGGCCTGGACCGCATCGTGACCATGATGACCGGCTCCGAGTCGATTCGCGACGTGATCGCCTTCCCGAAGACGCAGCGTGCTCAGTGCCTGTTGACCAACGCACCCAGCGACGTGGACGAAAAGCAACTGCGCGAACTGCACATCCGTCTACGCCAGAAGGTGGAGACCACGGTAGAAGTCGGCAAGCCTTCCTGAGCCTGGCCTGCTGAGAGCGCGGCAGCGGGTTCGCCGCCCTCGCGCAATTCGGCAGCAGCGGCGGGCAGCAGTAATGCCCGCCAGGCCAGCGCTGGATAATTCTCCCCTGCGGCCGCTTCAGATTACGTGCCGGATGCCGTAGTCTTCGGCCAAGGCACGCCATTGCGTGCGTTTGGCGCCACTACTGATGTTCCTCTCGCACGAACTCGAAGTCCTGGTCGTTGAAAGCCAGCCCACGATGCGCACGCAATTGCGCACCATGCTGACTTCAATCGGGGTCGAAACCGCCCAATTCGCGGTGTCGGCAACGATGGCCATGCGTCGCCTGCGCGAGCAGCGCTTCGATCTGGTGCTGTGCGAATACAACCTGGGCGACGGCCAGGACGGCCAGCATCTGCTGGAAGACCTCCACGCCCAAGGCATCATCCCGCTCGACACCGTGTTCGTCATGATCACTGGCGAACGCAATTACGAGCGCGTGGTGAGTGCCTGTGAGCTCACGCCCAACGATTACATTCTCAAGCCCCTGAACGCTGAAACGCTGCGTGTGAGGCTGTTGCGCGCCTTGCAAAAACGCGACGCCTTCCTCCCGGCGTGGCAGCTAGCAAGGCTGGGCGACCCGATCGGTGCAATCGATTATTGCCGCCTTGCGCGCAATGAGAACCCTCAATACCTGACTGACCTGATGCGTCTGCAGGCGCAGCTTCACGCCAGCATTGGCCAGGTCGATGAAGCCGCGACCCTGTATCGGGAAATACTCGGCGCACGCAGCATCCCGTGGGCAGAGCTCGGGCTTGCACGCATACTGGTGATCAAGAAGCAGTACGTCGAGGCCGAAGACATCGTGCGCGGCGTGCTGAGCCGAAATGAGCGCTTCATCGCTGCCTACGAACTCCTGGCCCAGATTCAGGAGGAAACCGGGCGCCCGGATGAGGCCTGCACCACTCTCGCGACGGCGACCGAGTACTCGCCCCACCGCGTCGCGCGCCTGCGCCGTCTCGGCACCCTGTCCCTGGCCACCGGCCGGCCTGAAGGGGCAGAGCAGGCGATGGCCGAGGTCGTGCGCAAGGGCAAGTACTCGGAATTTCGCGACCCCGAGGATCACGTTCGCCTGCTGCAGGCACAACTGGCGCGGAACAGGGTGGATGAGGCCCAGGCAACCGTTGCCGACCTTGAGCGCAGCATGGGACGCCAGCCCAAGGGTGAGCTGTGCAAGGCTGTGTGCACCGCCCTCATTCACGCCCACAACAACGATCGGGCACGCGCCCAGCAGGCGCTGGCGAGCACGCTGCGCGCCGGCGGCAGCATGCGCGAGTTGTCGGTCGGCTTGCGCCAGGACATGATCAGGACCTGCTTCGAGCAGCAGCTGGACGACCATGGCAAGGAACTCGTCGCCGACCTGTTGCGCAGCGCCGCGGATGATCGCACGCTCGAAACCACGCGCGCGGTGCTCGAAGCCCGTGGCCTGGGGCAATTGTCACAGCAGATCGAGGCCGGCATCCAGGCTGAGGTCAAGTCTCTCGTCACCACCGGCGCCGAGAAGGCGCAGGCGGGAGACTACGACGGTGCGGTGGCCGAGATGATGAACGCTGCCCGCAAGCTGCCCGGCAATCCGCACGTGCTCTTCAACGCCGCGCTGGCGCTGCTGCGTCACATCGAGAACCGCGGCTGGAACGACGCCTTCGCCGTTCAGGCCCGCGACCTCATCCAGCGCGCTCATCGTCTTTCACCCGCCAATCCGCGCCTGACCGCGATCACCGAATTCATGCATGCGCTGATCAAGCGCTATGGCATCCGCCCTGAACGTGTGATGTCACGCCTGGTCCGCAATACCTGAATCATCCGCCCCTGGCCGCCCGGCCTCGCTACCGATCAAGCTCGTCCGCCCCCATGCTCCACCGCCCTCGCCTTCGGCTCCCTCTTGTGTTTGCAATGCTGTTCGCCGCGCTGCTCGCAGCGTGCAGCCCGGGCAACGGCGCGGGCAGCCCTTACGCCGGCCTGCCTGCGGAAGCCACCGAGACCCTGGCCCTGATCCAGGACCGCGGCCCCTTCCCTTATCGCAAGGACGGCAGCGTATTCCACAATCGCGAGCGCCTGTTGCCGCACAAGCCCTCTGGCTACTACCGCGAATACACCGTGCCCACACCCGGAGCGCGTGATCGCGGCGCGCGCCGCATCGTCAGCGGTGGTGACCCACCGGTGGTCTACTACTACACCGACGATCACTACCGCAGCTTTCGTCAGCTGGAGCCGCGCCCGTGACCACAACGCCCCTTGATCCAGCGCTCGAAGTACACATCGACCTGTCGGCGTGCACCGGCAAGCATGACCTGCTCGATCGCTTTGCTGCTGCCCTGCGCTTTCCCTCATGGTTCGGCCACAACTGGGATGCAATGCACGACTGTCTCACCGATCTGTCGTGGCTGCCCGCCTCGGCCTATCGCGTCGTCCTTTCCCACCCCGCGCTGCTGCGCCAGAACGAACCCGAGACACTCGCCAGCGCGCTGCAAGTGCTCGCCGGCGCCGCTGCCTTCTGGGCAGACGAAGGCATTGCATTCACCGTGAGCATCATCGACGAAGGCACGGAACCGGGCGCCGACGTGGAGGCTTCATCCTAGCCCGGCCTGCCGTGCCGCGATCAGCCCGGCAAGACAGTCCGCACAGTAGCAGCCTTCGGTCACACCGGACCCGGCGGCGGCGGGCACTGCAAACGCTGGCGGATAGGCAGCACACCAGCACGGCTCCACACCCGCACGCATGCCACAGGAAAAAGCTTGTGCGCAGCGTGGGCACAGATTGGTAGGCGGCGCTGCAGAGATGTTTGCATCCATTTGCGATCCAGGTCGAGAAATGCACGCCAGGGATCATAGGCCAGGACTCCGGCCTTCGGTCTTGAAAACCAGGGCTTCGCACCTATCTTGTAGGTGAGGCCGGAATCCCCCGGCAGACTTCGAGCACAGGAGGCCTGAACATGAGCACCAATCTCACACGTCGTCCCGATCCGCTGGAAGACTTCTTCCGCGGCTTCTTCGTCCGCCCGGTGGACTTCGGCGGTCACCCGCTTGCGAACGTCAGCACCGACGCCCCTCAGATGCGCGTGGACGTGAAGGAGAAAGCCGACGCATACGAAGTACATGCCGAGCTGCCCGGCATGAAGAAGGAAGACATCCACGTCCATATCGATGGTCCGGTGGTATCGATCAGCGCCGAGCGCAAGCAGGAAAAGGAAACCAAGGAAGGCGACAAGGTGCTGCGCACCGAACGCTATTTCGGCAAGGTCTCGCGCAGCTTCCAACTCGGCCAGGAAATCGACGAAGCCAAGGCATCAGCCAGGTTCAACGACGGCGTGCTGGAACTCTCGCTACCCAAGAAGGCGGAAGCCCAAGCCAGGCGCCTGAGCATTGACTGAGCCCGCAACGGGACAGCGCTGATCAGCTGTTCAATGCTGCCTCGAGCCCGCATCCACGCCCAGCCAGGGCGCGGATGCGGGTTTTTTCATTGAGGCGAGAGCAGGACGGCGGAGATCCCGCGCACAGAATGCGACAGAGAACAGTAAACTGCGGGCCATCGATCCGCACTGCAAAAAAAGGACTTGTTCATGACCGATACCCGCAGCACCCCCGCCGTCACCCCGGCGCGCAAGGCCGAAATCCTCTCCGAGGCCCTGCCCTACATCAAGCGCTTCTTCGACAAGACCATCGTCATCAAGTACGGTGGCAACGCGATGACAGACCCCCACCTCAAGGAATGTTTCGCGCACGACGTCGTGCTGCTGAAACTCGTTGGCCTGAACCCGGTGGTGGTGCATGGCGGTGGCCCGCAGATCGAGAGCCTGCTCGCGCGCGTGGGCAAGAAGGGCGAGTTCATCCAGGGCATGCGTGTCACCGACGCCGAGACCATGGAACTGGTGGAGATGGTGCTCGGCGGCCAGGTGAACAAGGAGATCGTCAATCTCATCAACCAGGCGGGCGGCAAGGCGGTAGGCCTGACCGGCAAGGACGCCAGCTTCATCCGCGCCAAGCGCCTGCGCATGCAAAAACTCGACGCCCCGATGGGCGACCTGATTGACATTGGCCAGGTAGGCGAGATCACCAGCATAGACCCCAGCCTGATCTCCTTCCTCGACAAGGGCGACTTCATCCCGGTGATCGCGCCCATCGGCGTGGGTGAGGACGGCGAGACCTACAACATCAACGCCGACGTGGTCGCCGGCAAGCTCGCCGAAATCCTGAAGGCCGAGAAGCTGATGCTGCTGACCAACACCCCCGGCGTGCTCGACAAGAGCGGCAAACTGCTCACTGGCCTGACGCCTGCCGAGATCGACGGGCTGGTCGCCGACGGCACCCTCTCGGGCGGCATGCTGCCCAAGATCGGCTCGGCGCTGGACGCAGCGCGCAACGGCGTGAAGTCGGTGCACATCATCGACGGCCGCGTCGAGCACTGCCTGCTGCTTGAGATCCTGACCGACCACGGCGTCGGCACCATGATCAAGAGCGCCTGAGCGCGGGTGTGCGCCCCCGCAGCTGATACGGGGGCGCACACAGGATCAGACACGGTAGTAGTCGCGATACCAGGCAACGAAGCGCGCGACACCGTCCTGCACGCTGGTGGCCGGCGCAAAGCCGGTCCAGGCGTTCAAGGCTTCGGTGTCGGCGTAAGTCGCCGGCACATCGCCATCTTGCAGCGGCATGAAATTTTTCTGCGCGCTCATGCCCAGCGTGCTCTCGATGGCAGTGACGAAGTCCATCAGTTGCACCGGGTCGTGGTTGCCGATGTTGAACACACGGAAGGGCGCCTTGCTGCGACCCGGATCAGGCCGATCCGAATCAAAGGCGGCATCCGGCTCCGCGGTGCGATCCAGGGTGCGGATCACGCCCTCAACGATGTCGTCTACATAAGTGAAGTCGCGCTTCATCTTGCCGTGGTTGAAGACGTCGATCGGTCGCCCCTCGAGGATGGCCTTGGTAAACAGGAACAAGGCCATGTCGGGCCGCCCCCACGGACCGTACACGGTGAAAAAGCGCAGACCGGTCGTTGGCAGGCCGTACAGGTGGCTATAGGTGTGCGCCATCAGTTCGTTGGCCTTCTTGGTTGCCGCATAAATGCTGACCGGGTGATCGACACTATCGCGCTCGGAAAACGGCATCCTGGTGTTGCCGCCGTACACGCTGGAACTCGATGCATAAACCAGGTGCTGCACCTTTGAATACCTGCAGCCCTCGAGCACATTCATGAAACCGACCACGTTGCTGTCGATGTAGGCCTGGGGATTCTGTAGCGAATAACGTACTCCGGCCTGGGCCGCGAGGTGGATCACGCGATCGAACTTCTCGGTGGCAAACAGTCCCTCCATGCCAGCACGGTCGGCGACGTCCATCTTCACGAAACGGAAAGCCGGGTGCGGCGTCAGGCGTGCAAGGCGCGCGTCCTTGAGCGTCGGATCGTAGTAATCGTTGAGATTGTCGAGGCCGACCACTTCGTCGCCACGCGCAAGCAGACGTTGGGAAGCGTGCATGCCGATGAAACCAGCGGCGCCGGTAACGAGAATTTTCATGAGGGTCGTGGCAGCGGAGAACACAAGGCGCGAATTATCGCATGCAGCCACGGGCACAGCATGAGGCAACCGACACGGTCGTCCTTGCTTATACTTGCGCCATCCCACTGCCATCTGACTCGATGCTGACTCGCCTGCCCTACACCTTGTTGTGGCTCCTGGCCCTGCCCTTCGTACTGTTGCGCCTGGTGTGGCGCGCGCGCCGCCAAGCGGCCTACCTCAAACACCTTGGCGAGCGCTTTGGCCGCTACAGCGTGCGCGCTCCGAGCCAGGTCATCTGGGTGCATGCGGTCTCGGTGGGCGAGACACGCGCCGCCGAGCCCCTGATCAAGGCAATGCTTGAACGCTGGCCCGAGCACAGCATCGTGCTCACGCACATGACGCCCACCGGGCGCGAAACCTCCAAGAGCCTGTTCAAGAGCGATCGCCGCGTGCTGCGCTGCTATCTGCCCTACGACATCGGCTGCTTTGCCCATGCCTTTCTGCGTCACTTTCGTCCGCAATTCGGCGTCATCATGGAAACCGAGCTGTGGCCCAACCTGCTCGCCGCCTGTCGCCGGCGCAAGATACCGGCGATGCTGGCCAACGCACGCCTGTCCGAACGCTCGGCACGCCGCTACGCCCGGCTACCTGCACTGAGCGCGCTGACCATGGGCGCACTGAGCGCAATCGGCGCGCAGACGGCTGCCGACGCCGCGCGCTTGTCGGCGCTGGGCGCAAAGCGGGTGATGGTGACCGGCAACATCAAGTTCGATATCAGCCCGCCGGACGACACGGCCGCTCGCACCGCCATCTTTCGCGCGCGCACCGGCGCGCGCCCGCTGCTGCTGGGCGCCAGCACGCGCGATGGTGAAGAGGCCTTGCTGCTCGACGCATTTGCCCGTCTCGCTCCAGCCGAAGTCTTGCTGGTTCTGGTTCCGCGTCACCCGCAGCGTTTCGATGAAGTCGCAAAGCTTGCCGCCACGCGCGACCTCAAGCTGCAACGACGTTCGGACAACAGCGCGGTGGACGCGGACACGCGCGTCTGGCTGGGCGATTCGATGGGTGAGATGTTCGTCTACTACGCGCTCGCCGATGTCGCCCTGATTGGCGGCAGCTGGCTTGCCTTCGGTGGCCAGAATCCGATCGAAGCCTGCGCCAGTGGCACGCCAGTCATCGTCGGGCCGCACACCTTCAACTTCGCCGCAGTGGCCGAGCAGGCGATTATCACAGGCGCGGCAGTGCGCGCACCCGACGTCGAGGAAGGCGTGCGTACCGGATTGAAACTACTGGAGGACGCTGCAAGCCGTGATGCAATGGCGAGGGCAGGCAAGGCTTTTGCCGAAGCCGACCGTGGCGCGAGCGCGCGTACGCTGGAAATGCTCGAGGCCTTGAAACCTTGAGACTCACATACCCAAGGCCTGAAGTCCTGGGTATGGAAGGCGCAAGCTGAAGGCGGAATCTCAGGGCACGAGCAAGGCGTTGATCGCGCGTACGTCGTCCTCGCCCAGGGTGCCCGCGGCGGCCTTCAGCCGCAATTGCGCCAGCAGCGTGTCGTAACGTGCGCGTGACAACTGTTGCAGCGTATCGGCGAGCTGAGTTTGCGCGTTCAGCACGTCAATGTTGATGCGCACCCCGACCTCATAGCCGAGTTTGTTGGCCTCCAGGGCCGAGGAGGATGAAACCCGCGCGGCCTCCAGCGCCTTGATCTGGGCCATTCCACTGGTGACGCCAAGCCAGGACTGACGCGCTGCGAGCGCTGCCGAGCGCCGGGCGTCCTCGAGATCGGCGTCAGCCTTGAAGCGCAGCGCGGCCGCCTCGCGCGTCACCGACGACACCCGCCCACCCGCATACAGCGGCAGATTGAGCTGCACGCCGACCAGAGTCGCCTCGCTGCGATCGGTTGCCAGCTGCGGCTTGTGGCGCACGCCATGCGAGGCCACCAGGTCCACGGTGGGCAAGTGCCCGGCGCGCGCGCGTTCGACTTCCTGCGCCGCAATCTCGCGCACCAGCTGCTGCGCCTGCACACCAAGGCTGCCCGACTCCGCCGCGCTCACCCAGTCGGCAATGTTGTCAGGCTGCGGTCGCGAGAGCGTCACGCCCTCACGCAGGCCGGCAAGCGCTTCGGGCTGCTTGCCGATGATCTGCGCCAGCGCCTGGCGTGCGACCTCGAGCTGGTTCTGCGCCGCGATCTCCTGTGCTGAGGCCAGATCGAAGCGCGATTGAGCTTCATGCACGTCGGTGATGGTCACGGTGCCGACCTCGAAGCTGGTCCTGGCCAATTCGCGTTGCTCGCCCGCCGCCTTGCGCAGCTGCGTGACCGCGTCCACGACGTCCTGCGCGTTGAGCACGTTGAAGTAGGCTTCCGCCACGCGCAGCACCAGATCCTGCTGCTGCACCCCGAACTGCGCACCCGCCAGCGCCGTGCGCAGCTCTCCCTGCTTGAACTGCACCCAGTTCTGCCAACGAAACAGCGGCTGTGTGAGCTGCACGCCGTAACCGCGGCTGTCATAGTCGCCGGACGAGGTGCCCAGGTTCGACTTGATTTCTGCATCATTCCAGGCCGCATCGGCACTCAGGCCAAGCTGTGGCAACAGACCGGCACGCCCCTGCACCACGCTCTCCTGGCCGGCCTCGAGTTGCGCACGGGCAGCGGCGAACTTCGCATCGTTCGCAAGCGCATCCTGGTACACCTGCATCAGATCGGCCGCCATGGCACCGCTTGAGAACAGACCTGCCAGACAAATTGCCAACGCTCGCTTCATTCCGTGCTCCATGAGTACAACTGCTCAGTAATGCGGCATCTTGGGGTCGACCTGTGAGGCCCAGCCCGCCACCCCCCCCGCCAGGTTGATCACGTTCGTGAAGCCGTGATGCTCGAGGAACATGCACACCTGCGCACTGCGCATGCCGTGATGGCAGATGACCACCGTTTCACGCTCAGGCTCAAGCTCCACATAGCGTGTCGGCACGCTCCCCATCGGCAGCTCGAGCGAATTCTCGATATGACAAAAACGAAACTCCCAGGCCTCGCGCACGTCGAGCAGAAGCGGCGCGTCCTTGCTGCCGTCATTCAGACGATCGGCCAACTCACGGGGACTGATCTGACGCATGCCCTGGACTCAGAACTTGAACGAGGCCTTGTCCAGCGCATTGCGCAACATCGGCACCACCGTCTCGAATACATCTTCGGTGCGGAAGCGGCCCTCAGCCTCGCAGGTGACCAAGCGCGCCTTCATCACCGGCGCTGCGCCGACAAAGGCGAAAAGACGGCCGCCGACCGCGAGCTGCTCGAGCAGCGCCTGCGGAATTTCCCGCACGCCGCCCGACACCACGATCACGTCATAGGGCGCGCGCTCGGCCCAGCCCTCAAGGCCGTCACCCTGGATCACGACGACGTTCTCGACGCCGTTGCGTGCCAGGTTTGCGGACGCCAGGCGCACCAGCGCGGGCTCGATCTCGATCGTCCGCACCCATTCCGCATGCCCGGCAAGCAAGGCGGCAAAAAAGCCCGAACCCGAACCGATCTCGAGCACCGAGTCCGTCTTGTTCACCTGCACGGCCTGCAACAGCTTGCCCTCGATGGTCGGCTTGAGCATGACCTGATCAAAACCGATCGGGATCTCGACTTCGGCAAACGCCAGCGCGCGCGCGCCGGCAGGCACGAATTCCTCACGCTTGACCGTCATGAGGAGATCGAGCACGTCCTGATCCAGCACCTCCCAAGGGCGGATCTGCTGCTCTACCATGTTGAAGCGCGCTTTCTCGAAGTTCATCAGGTGCTCCTGGCGGAATATTAGCAGACGCTAATAAAAAGCGTCATCCATTACGGAAAAGTCCAATATTCTAGCGCAGTTGATGCACCGCGATGAGGAAGGATTGGCGCGGGCAACGGCCCGCACAGCGCCGTTTCGCTGCGCTCGTCGGGGCCCACGGGGCTCAACGCGACTCCAGGATGGGCCGCCCGTTGGTATCCTGGAGCGGGCGTGAGTTGCCTGTGTGCAGGCGTGCAAACACGGCGAGCTGATCCGCGCTCATCCCCACCGGAGTCTTCATCACCGCCCAGATCACATCCTCGGTGCAAGGCGGTGTGGGCAATGAGCCCAGGTAGAGAAAGTGTGCCGGATTGTCGGGCAGGATGTCGGCGAGGTCGATGATCGCATCGGGCACGAACTCCCGCCCCTGATCCAGCGGCAGGTTGTTCAACAGCGTCTGCAGCAGCACATTGGGCTCCGTACCCGCGGACAGCAGGACGGCCAGGATCGCAATGCGCCCGTCCGCGCTGCGATGTTCGAGATACATGCTCATGTCGAAAGCCATGCCACCGATGCGCTCCTGCGCGGGCTGGTGCAGGCTCAGGCGTTCGAGCTCGTAGCGCACGCCGCGCACCTCCATGCCCATGCCTTCTCCTGGCGTGACTTCGATCGCATTGCCGGTGTCACGAATACGAAAGCCGGTAGAGAGGTAGTGAAACTTGATCGGCGCCAGATCGACCACCAGCCCTTCACGCAGGTCGACGGGTGACTGCCGACGACCTTCGCTGCAGGTGCGCCAGTCGGGACGCAGACGCCCCCAGACTTCAGGCCCCGTCTCCCCCTCATAGCTCCATCCCGCATCGAACGGGTTCTGGCGCCGGGCGCGCAACAGCGCCTCAACGGCGTCGGGGGCATCGGGTGCAGCCGCGTTCGCCCCTGGCTTGAGCGGAGCAGGCCCTGATCTCGACGGCGTGCGGGTTTGCGCCATCGCGAGCACCGGCGGGACATTCGGCTTCCTGGCCGAGCTCGCGGCACGTGCGGGGGTCACTCTTGCCCGGGGTGGCGGCGCTGAGCCCTTTGTCGGCGCGTCCGCGGCTTCGGCCGCCTCCGGCTCGGGTCGGGTGGGCTTGATGCGCGGCAGCGGCGGCACGATGGACGCCTGGGGTGTGGCCTCGGGGGTGGCAGTCTGGGGCTCCGCTCTGGACTGCGCCGCTGGCGCGGGCTGCGGGCTCTGGGCGGCACGAATCGGGCGCACCGAGGTGTCACGCGCATCGATGGGGCCAGGGCGCGCGTCCTCAGCGCTCGCAGGCAGCGCTTTGGCGCCCCCCTCCGGCTCGGCTTCAGCCGCAGGCAGCGCCGCCTTGGCAGACGGCGCCGGCGCCAGGGGCACAGGCGGGGCCACCACCGGCTGCGCCAGCGCGGGCTGCGTCGCCGCCAGCTTCTGCACTTCGCTCGCAATCCTTTGCAGATCATTGGCGGAGGGTGGAGTGCACACCTCACGCCACATGCGCTCATCAACCGAGTTGGGCGTGACGCGCAAAGGGGCCTGCTCCGCCACCGATTCTTCACGCACGATGATCTCGTTGCCGTCGAGATAGACGCGCTTGACGGTCACGAAGGTCCGGTTCTGGCAATCGTAGCGATTCAAAGCCTTGATCGTGGCATAGCCCGCCGTTGCCGCCTCCTCATTGCTCAGCACCACCCGCCCCCACGACACCTTGGTGCCGCGATCAGACGCGAAGATGCTGGAGCGATCGATCTCCACCCGCCGATTGCGATCGCTCAGCACCAACTGCCAGTCGGCAGCCAGCGCCTGCTGGAGCGGGATTGCGGTCAACATGGCCAGCAAGACCAGGCGGGAGGGTTTCATCGAAACGACCGGAATTCAAGTGTGGTTTCATGCTAAACGACGCTTGCGCCGAATTCTTGAGCACGAATTCTTGAGCACCTTGCCACGGTCCGGTGCATGCAGTATCGTCGCCCTTCTCGTTAGGGGTGCCCGCTGCGTACGGGCTGAGAAACACCCTTGGAACCTGATCCGGCTCGCACCGGCGTAGGGAAACGTCACCATGAGTTCATCCGCATCATCGGCTGCCGTCACCGGCAGCCCCTCCCGCATTCCCAATGTGCTCACCATTGCCGGCATCGACCCGTCTGGCGGTGCCGGCGTGCTCGCCGACCTCAAGACCTTCTCCGCGCTCGGTGCCTACGGCTGTGGCGTGATCGCGGCACTGACGGCACAGAACACGCATGCGGTCACCGCCGTGCATGTGCCACCCACCGACTTCCTGCGCCTGCAGATCGACACCTTGTTTGCGGATGTACAACTGCACGCGACCAAGATCGGCATGCTCGGCAGCGCCGAAGTCACCGCCACCGTCGCAGACCGGCTTGCGCACTGGAAAGCCGTCAAGGTCGTGCTCGATCCGGTCATGGTGGCCAAGAGCGGCGACAGCCTGCTGGCAAAGAGCGCGATCTCGATGATGCGCGAAGCCCTGTTTCCGCAGGCTTTCATGATCACCCCGAATCTGCCCGAGGCCGGGGTGCTGCTCGGGCAGCGCGCGCCGGAGTCGGTCAAGGACATGTACCGCGCCGCCGAACGCCTGCGCGAACTGCTGCCGCTGTCGTCAGAGCGCTGGGTCTTGCTCAAGGGTGGCCACCTGCCCGGCAATGAGCTCATGGACTTGCTGTTCGATGGCGAGCGCATGATCGAACTCCCCGCCGCCCGCATCGAAACCCGCAACACCCACGGCACTGGCTGCACCCTGAGCTCGGCCGTGGCCGCCTTGTTGCCACAAACGGCAGCCGACTTTCGCCCGGTGGAAACCGCCGTGCGCCAGGCGCGCCAGTGGCTGCTCGGCGCGATCGCGCATTCAGGCGAGCTCGCCGTCGGCAGCGGCCATGGACCGGTCCATCACTTCCATGCGCTGTGGCGCAAGTCGCCCACTCGCGACTGAATCTGCCCAGCCTCTGCGTCGCCACCTCGCCGACCCCGTATTCGTAATCGCATCCCCACGGCCGCATCGCCGTGGACTACCCCCTGTGCAAGAACACCGATTCCTCGGAGACAACACGCATGAACGCCAACGAAAAATTCATCGCCGCCACCGCCCATGTGGACGCCGCGGCGATTGCCCCGCTGCCCAACTCACGCAAGGTCTATGCGGAGGGCTCGCGCCCCGACATCCGGGTGCCTATGCGCGCGGTCAGCCAGAGCGACACCCCGGCCTCGATGGGCGCCGAGCCCAATCCGCCGATCTTCGTCTATGACTGCTCCGGCCCCTACACCGACCCAACCGCGAAGATCGACATCCGCTCCGGCCTGCCGGCACTGCGCCAGCAGTGGATAGAAGAGCGCGCCGACACCGAGCTGCTGCCCGATCTGAGCTCCGAATTCGGCCGCCAGCGCGCCGCCGACCCCGCACTGGACGAGCTGCGCTTTCCCGGCCTGCACCGCAAGCCGCGTCGCGCCAAGGCGGGGGTCAATGTCACCCAGATGCACTACGCCCGACGCGGCATCATCACCCCCGAGATGGAATACATCGCCATCCGCGAGAACCTGCAGCGCCGGGAGTATCTGGCCTCGCTCAAGGCCGCCGGCCCCACCGGCGAGAAGATGGCGGCGATGATGCTGCGCCAGCACCCGGGGCAGAACTTCGGCGCCAGCATCCCCGACGAGATCACCCCCGAGTTCGTACGCTCCGAGGTCGCCCGCGGCCGCGCCGTCATCCCCAACAACATCAACCACCCGGAAACCGAGCCGATGATCATCGGCCGCAATTTCCTCGTGAAGATCAACGCCAACATCGGCAACTCGGCGCTGGGCTCCTCGATCAGCGAAGAGGTCGACAAGATGACCTGGGCCATCCGCTGGGGGGGCGACACGGTGATGGACCTGTCGACCGGCAAGAACATCCACGAAACCCGCGAATGGATCGTACGCAACTCGCCGGTGCCGATCGGTACCGTGCCCATCTACCAGGCGCTGGAAAAGGTCAATGGCAAGGCCGAAGACCTGACCTGGGAGATCTTCCGCGACACCTTGATCGAGCAGGCCGAGCAGGGCGTGGACTACTTCACCATCCACGCTGGGGTGCTGCTGCGCTACGTGCCGCTGACCGCCAACCGGCTCACCGGCATCGTCTCGCGCGGCGGCTCGATCATGGCCAAGTGGTGTCTGGCGCACCACAAGGAGAGCTTCCTCTACGAGCATTTCGAGGACATCTGCGAAATCATGAAGGCCTACGACGTGGCCTTCAGCCTGGGCGACGGCCTGCGCCCGGGCTCGATTTACGATGCCAATGACGAAGCGCAGCTGGGCGAGCTCAAGACTCTGGGCGAACTCACCCAGATCGCCTGGAAGCACGACGTGCAGGTAATGATCGAGGGCCCGGGCCACGTGCCGCTGCAGCTGATCAAGGAAAACATGGACCTGCAACTCGAGCAGTGCCATGAAGCGCCCTTCTACACCCTGGGCCCGCTCACCACCGACATCGCCCCGGGTTACGACCACATCACCAGCGGCATCGGCGCCGCCACCATCGGCTGGTACGGCACCGCCATGCTGTGCTACGTGACGCCCAAGGAGCATCTCGGCCTACCCAACAAGCAGGACGTCAAGGAAGGCATCATCACCTACAAGCTCGCCGCCCACGCCGCCGATCTGGCCAAGGGCCACCCCGGCGCGCAGATCCGCGACAACGCGCTGTCCAAGGCGCGCTTCGAGTTCCGCTGGGAAGACCAGTTCAACCTCGGCCTCGACCCGGACAAGGCCAAGGAATTCCACGACGAGACCCTGCCCAAGGACTCGGCCAAGGTGGCGCACTTCTGCTCCATGTGCGGCCCGCACTTCTGCTCGATGAAGATCACCCAGGACGTGCGCGAATTCGCTGCCCAGCAAGGCATCAGCGAAATTGAGGCGCTGAAGAAGGGCATGGAGGTGAAGGCGGTGGAGTTCGTCAGGAGTGGGGCTGAGGTGTATCGCAACGTGTGACCTGCGCTGCGGGAGGGGCCGCCGGCATGCGGCCCTCCCGTGCTCCTGGTTCGACCCAGATCAAGCCCGCCGTCGTCATGGTGGTCCATAGTGTCCCTGGCCGTTCGCGCCTGATCTCGCGGACTCACCTTCCTGTACCAGGAGACGCCCCATGACTGCCATGATGAAAGCGACTGTCTTCGTTGCCCCCGGCCGTATCGAACTGGTCGACAAGCCGATCCCCGAAATCGGCCCCAACGATGCCCTGATCCGCATCACCACGACCACGATCTGCGGCACCGACGTACACATCCTGAAAGGCGAATATCCAGTCGTGCCCGGCCTCACCATCGGCCATGAGCCGGTGGGCGTGATCGAAAAACTCGGCAGCGCGGTACAAGGCTACCGCGAAGGCCAGCGCGTGATCGCCGGCGCGATCTGCCCGAACTTCAACTCCTACGCCGCACAGGACGGCGCCGCCTCGCAGGACGGCAGCTACCTGATCCCGTCCGGCCAGTGCGGTGGCCACGGTTACAAGGCCACCGCCGGCTGGCGCTTCGGCAACCTCATCGATGGCACCCAGGCCGAATACGTGCTGGTGCCCGACGCCCAGGCCAACCTCGCCCCCATTCCCGACGGCCTCAGCGACGAGCAGGTGCTGATGTGTCCGGACATCATGTCGACCGGCTTCAAGGGCGCCGAGAACGCCAACATCAAGCTCGGCGATACGGTGGTGGTGTTCGCCCAGGGCCCGATCGGCCTGTGCGCCACCGCCGGCGCGCGGCTGCTGGGCGCGACCACGGTGATCACGGTCGATGGCAATGACCACCGCCTCGGCATTTCCAAGGTGATGGGGGCCGACGTGACGCTCAACTTCCACAACTGCGACGTGGTCAGCGAGGTCATGAAGCTCACCGGCGGGCGCGGTGCTGACTCCGCGATCGAGGCATTGGGCACCCAAGCCACCTTCGAGCAGTCGCTGCGCGTACTCAAGCCGGGCGGCACACTTTCCAGCCTCGGCGTGTATTCGAGCGACCTGACGATCCCGCTGTCCGCCTTTGCCGCCGGCCTGGGCGACCATCGCATCAATACCGCGCTCTGCCCTGGCGGCAAGGAACGCATGCGCCGGCTGATGAACGTGGTCGCATCCAAACGCGTCGACCTCGGTGTGCTGGTGACCCACACCTACAAGCTCGACGACATCGTCGCCGCCTATGAATTGTTCGCCAACCAGCGTGACGGCGTGCTGAAGGTGGCCATCAAACCGAACTGATGTCGCACCGAGCGTGAATCAGCAAAAAGGGCGCCTGCGCAGGCGCCCTTTTTGCTGATCCGGCGACGCGGTTCGCGTCGCCTTGCCAGACTTCAGGCCAGGTTCAGCGCACCTGCTCGGCGACGAAGACCTCAACACGGCGGTTCATCGCCCGCCCGGACGGGGTCGAGTTGTCCGCGATCGGCTGGCGTGCGCCACGCCCTTCGATGCCGATGCGCTGGGCGGCCACGCCACGCGCAACCAGATAGTCACGTACGGCAGAAGCACGGTTGATCGAGAGCGGGTTGTTCACCGCATCGCTGCCGGTACTGTCGGTGTGACCGACGATGGTGATGGTGGTGATCGGGTGCTGATTGAGGCCGTTGGCGAGGTTGTCGAGCACCGGGCGCATGTTGGCCTTGATGTCGTAGCGCCCGGTGTCGAAGGAGACATCGCTGGGGATGTCCACCTTGAGCTGATTGTCGGCGGTCTGGCTCACACCGATGCCGGTGCCAGCCGTGGCCTGCTCCATCTCCGCCTTTTGCTTCTGCATGTTCTGCGACCACAGATAGCCGCCACCCGCGCCAAGGGCCGCGCCTATGGCCGCCCCCGTGGCCGCGCTCTTGCCCTTGTTTCCGCCCGCGGTGGCGGCACCGATCAGGCCTCCGGCCACGGCGCCAATGGCTGCACCCATGCCGGTATCACGCTGGGTTTCGTTCATGTTGGCGCAACCGACAAGACCACTTGCGGCGAAAGTGACCCCAGTCAGGGAAATGAGGATTTTATTCATGGTTTTGAGCCTCCAGATTTGTAACAAGCCGATCGATTATCGGCGCGCAATGCCGCACCCCCGTCTTCCAGTGTGCAACAAAGCATGACACCCCTCACGCGGAACCAGCTGCTCAAGTCCGCAGCATGTTGAAAATCGAGTATCCCGCCCAGGTCATCAGCACCGAGCCCATCACATGCAGCGTCACATGCAGCCCCAGCCAGCCGATGGCGCCGCGCTGCAACAAGTGAAAGGCTTCGGCCGAAAACGTCGAAAAGGTCGTCAAGCCGCCCAACAAGCCAGTCGTGAGCAAGAGTTTCAGCGCCGGCGTCATCGCCGGCCAGGCCTGAATCAGACCGAGCGCAAAACCCATCAACAGGCCGCCGCCCAGGTTGGCCACCAGCGTCCCCAGCGGCACCATCGCCGACAGCGGGTTCAGCCACGCGCCCAAGCCCCAGCGCAGCCAGGCGCCACAGGCAGCACCGACCCCCACTGCCGCGAAGGCGGTGAAATTCATCGCGCCTCCGCCATCGCCACAGCTTGCGGCGACGCACCCCCGGCCTGCGCGCCCACGGCCTCGGCGGCCGCAGCCTCGCCCAGCACATGCAGGGTCCGCGTCGGAAAGGCAAGTTCCGCCCCGTGCGCAACGACGATATCGGCAATCTTCAGCATCACGTCCTGCTTGATCTCATGGAAATGCACCCACACCGTCGTCCTTGTAAACGTATAGACCATGATGTCCAGGGTTGAGGGGCCGAACTGCAGCAGATTGACGATCAGGGTCTGGTTCTGATCGATTTCCTCATGGGACTGCAGCATCGCCTTGATGTCCGCGACGATGGCGGCGACCTTGCCGATGTCAACATAGCGCAGTCCGACCGTTTCCTTGATGCGGCGATTGCTCATGCGCGACGGATTCTCCACCGTGATCTGCGCGAACACCGCATTGGGCACGTAGAGCGGACGCTTGTCGAAGGTCCGGATGCGCGTCAGCCGCCAGCCGATCTCCTCCACCGTGCCTTCGATCTCCTTGTCCGGCGAGCGCACCCAGTCGCCCACCACGAAGGGACGGTCCAGATAAACCATCAAGCCACCAAAGAAGTTCGCCAGCAGATCCTTGGCCGCGAAACCCACCGCGATGCCGCCGATGCCGCCAAAGGCGAGCACGCCGGAAACCGAGAAGCCGAGGCTCTGCAGCCCCACCAGCACCGAGGTGATGATCACCGACACGCGCAGCAGCTTGCCGATCGCATCCACTGTGGTGCGGTCGATCGACTCACCGCGACGGTGACGCTTCTCGATGATGCTGTCCTGGAAGTTGCCGATGAAGCGCACCAGGAACCAGGCGACGCAAGCAATCACTCCAACCGTGCGCAGGGGCTCGACCACCTCCAGCAGCACCGAGTCGGTCTTCGACTCCACGATGCGTGCAGCGAAGCTCAGGCCGACGATCCAGGCCAGCACACTCAAGGGCCTGCGCGCCGCCGACAGGAGGGGAAAGTCCCACTCCACCATCGTGCTGCGAGAGTGTTCCTCAAGCCGGGCCATGGTACGGCGCAGAAAGAAGTTCGCGACCACCACCGCCAGCACGACGAGGAAGAGTTGCAGCACCAGCGTCAGCATGTTCTCGCCGCCAGTGAGATCGGCAAGAAAGGTCTGGAACCAGGAAAAATAGGATATTTCAGCCATTACGATCCTGTTTCAGGTTCAAGGAAGCCTCATTTTACCCGCCGACGGCCGAACGCTGCGCGCGCCGGCTCCGCGGGCGCCGCACGCGCGGGCGAGGCGACCGGATCGGCTACAATCGCGCTCATGGAAACCCGGCCGCGACGCGGCCACCGTCACCTGCGAAGCCGATGAAACCCGAAAAAAATCTCGCCGCCGCCCCCCCGCCTGCCTCCAATTTCGTGCGCAACATCATCGACGAGGACCTGCGCACCGGGAAATGGGACGGCCGCGTCGAAACGCGCTTTCCGCCCGAGCCCAACGGCTATCTGCACTACGGCCACGCCAAGTCCATCTGCCTGAACTTCGGCCTCGCCGAGGCCTACGGCGGGGTCTGCCACATGCGCTTCGACGACACCAACCCGGAGAAGGAAGAGCAGGAATACGTCGACGCCATCCTCGAAGCGGTAAAGTGGCTCGGCTTCGACTGGGGCGAGCATCTTTACTTCGCATCCGACTATTTCGACACCATGTACGCCTGTGCGCTGAGCCTGATCAGTGCCGGCAAGGCCTATGTCGATTCGCAGTCCGCCGACGACATGCGCGCCAGGCGCGGCACCCTGACCGAGCCCGGCAAGGACAGCCCCTATCGCGAGCGCAGCGTCGAGGAGAACCTCGACCTCTTCAGCCGCATGCGCGCCGGCGAATTCCCCGAAGGCACGCACATCCTGCGGGCGAAGATCGACATGGCCAGCGCCAACATCAACATGCGCGACCCGGCGATCTACCGCATCCGCCACGTCGCCCATCACCGCGCCGGCGACAAGTGGCCGATCTATCCGATGTACACCTTCGCCCATCCCATCGAGGACGCGATCGAGAACATCACCCACTCGGTGTGCACGCTCGAATTCGAAGACCAGCGCCCGTTCTATGACTGGCTGCTCGACGCGCTCGCGGACGCCGGCCACTTCTCGCGCCCGCTGCCGCAGCAGATCGAGTTCGCCCGCCTCAACCTCACTTACGTGGTGCTGTCCAAGCGCAAGCTGATCCAGCTCGTCAATGAAGGCCACGTTGCCGGCTGGGACGATCCGCGCCTGCCCACGCTCATCGGCGCACGCCGCCGCGGCTTCACCGCCGCCGGCTTTCGCCGTTTTGCCGAGCGCATCGGGGTGTCCAAGGCCGACTCCTGGATCGACATGAGCGTGCTCGAGGAGTGCATGCGCGACGACCTCAACGAGGCCGCCGAACGTCGCGTCGCGGTGCTCGACCCGCTCAAGCTCATCATCACCAACTATGCCGAGGGTGAGTCCGAGCTGTGCCAGGCGCCCAACCACCCGCTCAAGCCCGAGCTGGGCAAGCGCGACATGCCTTTTTCCCGCGAACTGTGGATCGAGCGCGAAGACTTCATGGAAGAACCGGTGAAGGGCTTCCACCGCCTCTACCCCGGCAATATGGTGCGCCTGCGTTACGGCTTCGTCGTCAAATGCACCGGCTGCGAGAAGGATGCCGCCGGCACGGTCACCACGGTGTTCGCCGAATACATGCCCGACTCCCGCTCCGGCACGCCCGGCGCCGACACCTACAAGGTCAAGGGCAACCTGCACTGGGTATCGGTCGCGCACGCTTATGAAGCCGAAGTCCGCATCTACGATCGCCTGTTCGCCCATCCCCACCCTGGCCAGCGCCGCGAAGGCGACGCACCCGAGCTTGAGCGCGACTTCCTCACCGACATCAACCCCGACTCCAGGCGCAGCCTCATCGCCTACCTCGAGCCCATACTCAAGGACGCCAGGCCAGAGGAGCATTTCCAGTTCGAGCGCCACGGCTATTTCGTCGCCGACCGCATCGACTCGAAACCCGGTTCACCAGCATTCAACCGTACGGTGACGCTGAAGGATTCGTGGGCAAAGGCCAGCAAATAAGCCACCGACCGGGTTCCCCACCATGAAAAGCCTGCGCCGCCTGCTCACTGTCCTTGTCGTGCTGGTCCTGCTGGCGGCGACAGGCTGGTGGTTCACCCGACCGAAACCCATCCTGGTGGTTGTGCAGGAAGTGGGCCGTGGCCAGGTCGAAGCCACCCTGTCCAACACCCGCGCCGGCGAGATCGAAGCCTGCCAGCGCACCAAAATGGCCACCATCGTCGGCGGGCGTATCGACTATCTGGGCGTGAAGGAAGGCGACCGGGTGGAGGCCGGCCAGGTCTTGATGCGGCTGTGGCATGAGGACCTGGATGCCAGGCTGGCGGTCAACGAGGCCCAACTGGCCACGGCGCGCCAGCGCGTGCGCGAAGCCTGCACCGTCGCCGACAACGCCGAGCGCGAGGCCGCACGCCAGGCGCAGCTGGTGAAGCGCGGCTTCGTCTCCGCCAGTGTGGAGGAGCGGGCGCGCACCGAAGCCCGCGCCCGGCGCGCTTCCTGCGATACCGCGAAAGCCGATGTCCTCACCGCCCAGGCTCAGACCAAAGCCACCACCATCGATCGCCAGCGCCTGGTGCTGATCGCGCCCTTCGCCGGCACCGTGGCCAGCATCAGCGGCGAACTCGGTGAGATCTCCATCCCCTCGCCACCGGGGGTCCCCACGCCACCTGTCATCGACCTCATCGACGACAGCTGCCTCTATGTCAAGGCGCCCATGGACGAGATCGACGCGCCCAGAATCGTCCCCGGCCAAGCCGTGCGCATCACCCTCGAGGCCATGCCCGCCAAGGTGTTCGAGGGTCGCGTCAAGCGCGTCGCACCCTACATCACCGCGGTGGAAAAACAGGCGCGAACAGTGGAGGTCGATATCGACTTCGTGCACCCGGAAGAGGCGCGCGGCCTGCTGGTGGGCTACAGCACCGACGTCGAGATCGTGCTCGACACGCGCGAGGACGTGCTGCGCATTCCGACTTCAGCCCTGCGCGAGGGCCATCGCGTGCTGATCGCACAAGATGGCGTGCTCGTCGAGCGCCGCGTGCGCAGCGGGCTGTCGAACTGGGAGCAGACCGAAGTGCTGGAAGGCTTGAGCGCGGGAGATCGCATCGTGACCTCGCTCGAACGTGCGGGGGTGGAAGCGGGCGCGCAGGTCAGCATCGAAGCTTCAACCCAGGCCGCCACCCCTTAGCGCAGCGCCGAGGCCGACCATGGCACAGATCGAGCTCGAGGGCATCAACCGCGTGTTCACGCTTGGCGACAGCGAGGTCCATGCGCTGTGCGAGGTGGCACTCAGCATCGAAGCCGGCGAATACGTCGCGGTGATGGGCCCCTCGGGCTCGGGCAAGTCCACCCTGCTCAATCTGCTCGGCCTGCTCGACCGCCCCAACAGTGGCCACTACCGGCTCGAAGGTCGCGATGTCACCACCTTGAGCGCCGACGAACAGGCCGCAGTGCGCAGCGCCCGCATCGGTTTCGTGTTCCAGAGCTTTCATCTCGTGCCACGGCTGACAGCAGTAGAGAACGTCGCCCTGCCGCTGATGCTGGCGGGTGTTTCCGCATCCGAACGTGGCGCGCGCGTGAGCCAGGCGCTGAAGGACTTCGGCCTCGCCAGCCGCGCCCACCACCGCCCGGAAGAGCTCTCCGGTGGCCAGCGTCAGCGCGTCGCCATCGCACGCGCCACCATCATGCGCCCCGCCCTGCTGCTCGCCGACGAGCCCACCGGCAACCTCGACCGCGCCACCGGACAGGAGGTGACTGCGCTCCTCGAGGACCTCAATGCCGCCGGCATGACGCTGATCGTCGTCACCCACGACCCCTCCATGGGCGCACGCGCGCGCCGCCGTTTGCTGATGGAAGACGGCTTCATCCGCCAGGATGTGCGCAAACCGGCAAGCCCAAGCCTGGCCGCAGACCAGCCGCAAACCGCCCCATGAGCCCGGCCGACACGCTGCGCTTTGCCACCCGCGCCGCACTCGGCTACCCGCTGCGCACGGCCTTGATGGTGCTGGCGATGTCGATCGGCGTGGCCGCAGTGGTGATGCTGACGGCGCTCGGAGATGGCGCGCGGCGCTACGTGGTGGAGGAATTCTCCGCGCTGGGCGCCAACCTGCTCATCGTGCTGCCCGGGCGCAACGAGACCGGTGGCGTCAATCCAGGCAGTTTCGTCAGCAGCACACCGCGCGACCTCACCACCAGCGACGCCGCCGCCCTGCTGCGCCTGGCGCTGGTGCAGCGCGTCGCGCCGCTGGCGGTGGGCAATTCCGAAATCTCCTTTGGCGGACGGCTGCGCGAGGTGATGGTGGTCGGCACCAGCGCCGACTACGTCGACATCCGCGGCTTCGGTGTTGCCAGCGGACAGTTCCTGCCACCTGAGGATTTCGGCCGCGCCTCGGCGGTGGCGGTCATCGGCGAAACGATCCGTGCGGAGCTGTTCGGCAACCAGAATGCGATCGGGCGCATGATCCGCCTCGGCGACCGCCGCCTGCGCGTCATTGGCGTCATGAGTCCGGCCGGGCGCGGGCTGGGGATGAATTCCGACGAGCTGGTGCTGGTGCCGGTCGCCACCGCGCAGGCCATGTTCAACACCAACTCCTTGTTTCGCATCATGATCGAGACACGTGGCCGCGACGCCCTGGTGCCCGCTCAAGCTCAGGTCGAAGCGCTCTTGCGTGCGCGCCGTGACGGCGAACTCGACTTCACCGTGATCACGCAGGACGCCGTGCTCGGCACCTTCGACCGCATCCTCAGCGCGCTCACCCTGGGCGTGGCCGGCATCGCCGCCATCAGCCTGGCGGTGGCGGGCATCCTGGTGATGAACGTGATGCTGGTGGCCGTCACCCAGCGCACTGGCGAGATCGGCCTGCTGAAGGCACTCGGCGCCAGCGCTCGCGCCATCCGTCTTGCCTTCCTCACCGAAGCCGCGCTGCTGTCACTGGCCGGCGCGCTGAGCGGCTTTGTCCTCGGCCACGCTGGCGCGTGGGTGATTCGCCTCGTCTTTCCCGCCCTGCCTGCCTGGCCACCGAGCTGGGCGGTGATTGCCGCCGTGGGCACAGCGCTCGTCACCGGCCTGCTGTTCGGCGTCATGCCGGCCAGGCGTGCCGCCAACCTGGACCCGGTCCAGGCCTTGATGAAGCGCTGAACATGAGGAGGCCACAACGATGAGCTGGCGTGACCTGCTGCAGCTGGCCCTGCGCTCGATCACCGCCCACCGCCTGCGCAGCGCGCTGACCCTGGGTGGCATCGCCGTCGGCATTGCCGCGGTCATCCTGCTGACCTCGATTGGCGAAGGTCTGCACCGCTTCGTGCTGCAGGAGTTCAGCCAGTTCGGCACCAACGTCATCCAGATCAACCCCGGGCGCCAGGGTGCGCGCGGCGGCCCGCCCGGCCTGCCGTCGACTGCACGCGAATTGACCCTTGATGACGCTGCCGCGCTCGCCCGCCTGCCCTACGTCACCCATGTCACCGCCAACGTCAACGGCAATGCCGAAGTGCGCGCCAACGGCCGCGTGCGCCGCACCACGGTGCTCGGCGTCAGCGCCGACATGCAGGAGGTGTATGCGATGCGGGTGCGCGTCGGCCACTTCCTGCCGCCTGACGACAGCGCCAGCGCGCGCGCCTTCGTCGTCCTCGGCCCCAAACTCAAGCGCGAACTGTTCGGCGTCGCCAATGCGCTCGGTGAGCGTGTCCAGATCGGTGATGAACGCTACCGCGTGATCGGCATCATGGAAGAGAAGGGCGAATTTCTGGGCGTCGATCTCGACGATACCGCCTTCATTCCCAGCGTGCGCGGGCTGGCGCTGTTCAAACGCGACGGCCTGATGGAGATCGGCGTGGCTTACGCGGGGAACGTCCCCGTCGCGCCCGTCGTCGACGCGGTCACGCGCAGCCTGATCACCCGCCACGGCCGCGAAGACTTCAGCGTACGCACCCAGGAGGACATGCTGGCAACGCTGTCCAACATTCTCGACATCCTCACCGCCGCGGTGGGCGCACTCGGCGGCATCTCGCTGCTGGTGGGCGGTGTCGGCATCGTCACCATCATGACCATCGCGGTGTCCGAACGCACCAACGAGATCGGCCTGCTGGTGGCGCTGGGTGCACGCCGGCGCACCATCCTGGGCTTGTTCCTGGGCGAAGCGGTGGTGTTGTCGGCGCTGGGCGGTCTGGTTGGACTGGCCGTCGGCGCGGGCGCAGCCCATGCGCTGGGATTGCTGCTGCCGGCATTACCGGTGAGCACGCCGTGGGGCTTTGCCCTCGCCGCGGAATTGCTCGCCGTGCTGATCGGCCTGCTGGCTGGTGTGCTCCCCGCGCGGCGTGCTGCCAGCCTCGATGCGGTTGCAGCTCTGCGCGCCGAATAAGACCACACAGAGTGTAGGTTCAGCTGGACAAGCTAGGGAAAACCACTACACTGAAAGTGAGCCAGCACCGTGACAGGGATCACCAGCCAACGCAGAAAGGTATTGAACGCAGTGACCAGGCAGCGCCTGGAAGGAGGCCATCATGAGCATCATCGACTTCCCCATCGGCCGTTGCGAAGCTGTCAGAGAGATGGTTTTACTCGACGCAACGCAGCACGAGTGCGCTTGCGAGCACGGTTGCCCGCCCGGTTTTGATTGCCCGCTGGCCGGGTACTTCGCCGAAGTCAGCGGCCTCAGCGACGAGACCGCTGCGGCGCTGAAGCTCAGCGGCAAGTGCCTGAAGCGGGCACGGCCTGCTGCCCCCGCCTGAGCCGGGCCGGTGCGCGCCCACGCGGCTGCGCACCGGCGCTGACCAGCTCCGCGACAAGGTCGCTCGGCACGGACAGATCAGCACAGATCAGAAGGACTCATCCTCGCGCAGAAAGCGCCACTCCCCCAGAGGCAGGTCACCGAGCTTGATCCGGCCGATGCGCACGCGCTTGAGACCCACCACTTTCAGGCCCACGAGCTCGCACATGCGGCGAATCTGGCGCTTGCGGCCTTCACGCAATTCAAAGCGCAGCTGATCATCATTGATCCACTCCACCTTGGCCGGTCGCAAGCGCACGCCATCGAGCTCGAGGCCGTGATTGAGCAGCGCCAGGCCCTCGGCGTCGAGTTGGCCCTCGACGCGCACCAGGTACTCCTTGTCCACCTTTGAGTCCTCACCGATCAGGCGGCGCGCGATGCGCCCATCCTGGGTCAGAACCAGCAGTCCGGTGGAGTCGATGTCGAGCCGGCCCGCAGGAGCCAGATTCATGAGATGGCTGCCATGAAAACGCTGCGCGCTTTCACGGTCGAACTGGTTGTCTGCGCCGATCAGGCTGGCCGCGGGGGTGTAACCTGGCTCGGGCTGGCCCGATACATAGCCCACCGGCTTGTGCAGCAGGATGGTCACGCGCTGGCCCTGGGTGCGAGCCGCTTCCGGCGCCAGATCAATGCGCGCGTCGGGATCGATGCGGATGCCAAGCGCGGACACGCGCTTGCCGTCGACGAAAACCCAGCCGCGCTCGATGAATTCATCAGCCTCCCGGCGCGAACAGATTCCACGCTCGGCCATGATCTTGGACAGCCGCACCCCACTGGGAGGCTCGGCTGCCGCTGCGCCAGAAACCGGGAGCGAAGCGGAGGCTGCGGCGATGGAGCGCACAGAGTCCGCCCCGGCGTCGGCGCGATTCTCATACGCCCGCCGATGCGCACTCGCGTCGGCATTGTCCGCTGCGCCGCGCACGCGGCCAGGGCGCTCGGAGCGCTCGCCTGCATCACCGGCCGCGCGTGGCCCCTTGACCGGGCTGCGCCCACGGCTTGCCGGCGTGCGCTCATTGGTGGGGCCTTCGCCGCGCCTGGGTTGATTCGTGTGGCCTTCGCCGCGCCGGGCTGGATTCGTGGCGCCTTCTCCGCGGCTCACCTGTGAGCGCGGACGCTCTAGCGGCCGCTCGGAGGGACGTCCGCTCGTGCGCTCGCGGCCACGCTCGCCACCCGTGCGATCGCCACGGGGGCGCTCGACGCCATCGGCCTCAGCTTTCCTGCGCTGATCATTGCTGCGCTCCTCGCTCTGGGGCGTCCTCGCCGGCGCGCCGACCGCAGGCACTTCGGCCTCGGCCTCAGCAGCGGCTGGCTTGCGCACCTTGAGCGTGCCGGAAATGAGTGAAGGTGCAGGCTGGGGGGGACTCTTGCGAACGGTGCTCACAACGATACCTCTGGCGTCGAACCGACGCACATCAAAGCGGAGGCGCGATTATGCGCCCAAGCGCAGGTGAAAGGCGGCGAGCGCCGACACACGCCACAATTCAGGCACTACCGCGGGCTTCGCCCGGCGTCGTCGTTGTGCGCTTTCTCTGCGGCTGCGGGATCAGGCCCGTCATCCATCACCGCCTTCATCTCGGCCGCGGCGTCATGCGGCGCCTCGAAAGTGCCCCAGCCGTGGCCGTCGGGCCGCGGCAGCTCGCGCACCGGGTCGACGTGACGGTGAATGTGCGCCTTGGCGAGGAAGTGGGCGGTGATCGGCGCAGTCAGAAACAGGAACATCGAGATCAGCAACTCGTGCAAGGACAGGTGGCTCTTGAACGCCGCAAAATAAAGCATGGACGCCAGCAAGGCGCCACCGACACCGAGTGTGGTGGCCTTGGTCGGGGCGTGCAGGCGGCTCATGAGCTCGGGCAACTTGACCATGCCCCACGAGCCGATCAGCGTGAAAACGCCGCCGATGATGATCAGCACGGCAACCAGGATCTCGAACACGAGGTTCATGAGCACAGCCTCACTCGATGATGTCGCCACGCAGCACGAAGCGACAGAAGGCGACGGTAGACACGAAACCGAACATGGCGAGGATGAGCGCCGCCTCGAAATACACCGGCGTGCCCTCGTGTATGCCGTAAAAGATGATCAGTGCGATCATGTTGATGACCATGGTGTCGACCGCCAGCACACGATCAATGACACTCGGCCCGTGCACCAGGCGCCACAGGTTGAGCAGCAGTGCAAGCGAGGTCGCGCCGAGCGCAAAACTGAGTGCATGGTCGATCATTCGAAGATCTCCTTCAGCCTGGCCTCATAGCGCGTCTTGATCTCGCGCACGATCTGCTCCGTATCCGGCGCATCGAGGCAATGCACCAGCAGGTATCTGCCATCGGCCGACAGATCGCAGCTCACCGTGCCCGGGGTCATCGTCACCGTGCCTGCCAGCACGGTGATCGCCTCCGGGCTGGAGAGCTCGAGCGGCACGCTCACCCAGCGCGTGCGCAGCTCGCTCGCACGGCGGAACAGGATCAGACGCGCAACGTCGATGTTGGCGAGCACGATATCGCCGATCACCATCACGCTGTAACGCAGCACCGCGACCCAGCTCTTCACCCGCAGCCGCTTCGGCCACAGCCCACTGGTCCACAAGGGAATGCCCAGGCCCAGCACCAGCCCAAGCAGCAGGTTGCCAAGATCCAAGCTGTTCTGCAGCAACAGCCACACCAGCACCAGTGAAGCGCTCAACAAGGGATGAGGCAGCCAGCCCCTCTTGTCGGCGGCGGACGCAGTTGCCCTATCGCTCATCACTCGTTCCCCCCTGCGGCACCCAGCACCGCATCGATGTAGTGTGAGGGCTGGTAGAGCTGGGCAGCGGCTTCATCCAGCCACAGGGTGATTGGCCCCGCAAACACGGTCAGCAGCACCAGACTCGCGAGCAGCACGCCAATCGCCACCAGCGGCAGCGGCGCCCCGGGTGCACACAGCGGGCGAAAGTCCGCGCTCACGGTTTCTTTCCAGAATACGGTGCTGCCCGCACGTGCGAAGCCGACCAGGGCCAGCAGCGAGGTTGACAGCACGAGAGCCCAGATCCACAGCATGCTCGCTGAATCGCGTGCGGCATCGAGCACCAGCAGCTTGCCGATGAAGCCCGACAGCGGTGGCAGACCACACAGCGCAATCGCATTGACGAAGAACAGCGCCGCCAACAGGCTGCGAGACTCGAATTGCCGCCCCACGATCAGCGCCTCGCCGGCGCTCTTGCGCCGCAGACCGACCTGCTCGGCGATCAGGAACAGCGCCGCCACTGCCAGGGTTGAATGCAGCATGTAGTAGAGCGCGGCCGACGTCGCCTGTGCAGAAAACAGGCCCACCGCGATCAGCAGCGTACCCATGGAGCCGATCACGGCGAAGCTTGCGAGTTGGCTCAGGCTGCGCGCGGCCAGCACGCCAATCATGCCCAGAGCCAGGGTCAACATGGCGGCTGGCAACAGCCACTGCGCCGCGAGCAAGGCCGACGCGCCCGCCTCCGGACCGAAGGCGAGGACGTACAGGCGCAGGATGGAGTAGGCCCCGACCTTGGTCATGATCGCGAACAATGCCGCCACCACGGCGCTGGTACTGCCATACGTTCCCGGCAGCCAGAAATGCACGGGCACCAGGGCGGCCTTGACGCCAAACACCAGTAGCAGCAAGAGCGCACCGGCATGGAGCAGGGCGCGATCACCAGCCGCGACCTCGGGCACCTTCACCGCGAGATCGGCCATGTTGAGCGTGCCGGTGACGCTGTAGATCAGGCCCACCGCAATCAGGAACAGGGTGGAGCCGACGAGGTTCACCACCACGTACTGCACCCCTGCCCTCACCCGCTGTGCGCCTCCCCCATGCACCATGAGGCCGTAAGAGGCGATCAGCAGCACTTCGAAGAACACGAACAGATTGAAGAAGTCGCCGGTGAGGAAGGCCCCATTGATCCCCATCACCTGGAACTGCCACAGGGCATGGAAATGACGCCCGCGGCCGTCGCTATCGCCGACCGCATAGAGCAGCACCACCAGCGACAGCAGCGCAGCCAGCATCAGCATCAGCGCCGACAGGCGATCGAGCACGAGCACGATGCCAAATGGCGCGGGCCAGTCGCCCAGCGCATAGACCTGCGCCACGCTGCTGTCGCTGGCCGACAACAGCAGGCCCAGCGCCAGCCCCAGCGCCAGCACCGCCGTCCCCAGCGACAGCGCGCGCGCCAGCCCCAGGTCGTAACGTGCAGCCAGCACGAGCACGGGCGCGACGATCGCCGGCAACAGGATGGGGAGGATGATCCAGTGGTTCATTGGCTTGCCTCGCGCGCTGAGGACGCAGCGGTTCGCGGTGCTGAGCCGCCCAGCTCGTCCTCAGTGGGCTGTACCAGGACGTCCACGCCATCGTCGCCGCTCTCGATGAAGCTGCGCAGGGACATCACCACCAACACCGCCGTCATGCCAAAGGAAATGACGATCGCAGTCAGCACCAGCGCCTGCGGCAAGGGGTCGGTGTAGCCGCGCGCGAGCGCATCCACCACCGGCGGCCGGTTCACCGCAAGACGCCCCATGGCAAACAGGAACACGTTGGTGGCGTAGGACAGCAACGCAAGACCCAGCACCACGGGAAAGGTGCGCGCGCGCAAGAGCAGATAGACGCCAGTGGCGGTCATCACGCCGATCGCACTGGCAAGCAGGAATTCCATGTCAGCCTTGTCCGGAGTGGGATTGCAGCGAGGGATCGATATCCATGGGCTCGGCATTCACGGGCAGATATTCGGCACGCCGCGCGATGCGCGAGAGATTGGCAAGCGCCAGCATCGTCGCCCCCACGACCACCAGAAACACCCCGGTGTCGAAGAACATCGCCGACGCAACATGCACCTCACCCAGCAGCGGCAGCGACAGATGCCACACCGTGCTGGTGAGGAAGGGATAGCCGGCAACCCAGGCCCCCAGGCCGGTCAGCGCGGCCACCAATACCCCGCTGCCGATGAGGCCGTGGTAGTCGATTTTCATGCGCTGCGCTGCCCAGCTGAAACCGCTCGCCATGTACTGCACGATGAGCGCAATCGCCACCAGCAGTCCGGCGATGAAGCCGCCGCCCGGCACGTTGTGGCCGCGCAGGAAAATGAACACGCCCACCACCAACGCCAGCGGCAGCCCCACGCGCGTGGCCACCACCAGCATCATCGGATGGCGATCCGCGGAGCGTGCCTGATCCGGCACCCACGCCACCAGCTTGCGCTGCACCGCGCCGCGCATCACGCCATCGAGCAGCGCATAGATGGTGAGTGCAGCGATGCCGAGCACGATGATCTCGCCAAAAGTATCGAAGCCGCGGAAGTCGACGAGGATGACGTTGACCACGTTGGTGCCACCGCCGCCAGGCACGGACTGCTCGAGGTAGTAGCCCGACAGGGTCTCGAAGTCTCGCGTGAGCACCGCCCACGCCAAGCCTCCGATCCCGAGCCCGGACGCCACTGCCAGCGAGCCATCACGCAGGCGCCTCGCCCCACTGCTCTCGCGCGGCGTGTCCTTGGGCAGAAAGTTCAGCGCCAGCAACATCAGCACGACCGTGACCACCTCGACCGAGATCTGTGTCAAAGCCAGGTCCGGCGCCGACAGATAAACGAAAGCCACCGACACCACAAGGCCGACAATACCCACCGCAATCAGGCCGACGATACGCTCGTGGTGATGCAGAAGCACCGTCAGGCAGCCCCCCACGAGCATCAGCCACACCATCACCGTTGCCAGATTCGCCTCGAGCAAGGGGCGCTGCCCGGCCTCGTGGCTGCCGCCGATAAAGGCCGAAATCCCCAGCAGCAGTGCGGTGGCGATCATGAACGCCAGATAACGCGGCAGCGCACCGTTATGCAGACCTTGGGTGATCGCTTGCGCCAGTTCGACGGCAAAGGAGATCGTGGAGCGAAACATCAGGCGCGCTTCAGGATGTGGTCCGGCAGCCCATATCGCCCGCACGCGCGGGTAGGCCTTCAGCATGAAGAAGCCGCAAACGACGGCAATCGCACTCAGCCCGAGCGCCGGGGTGAAGCCATGCCAGAGCGCGAGGTGGTAATCCATCACCTCGCCCCCGGTCACCACCCGCGACACACTCGCCACCAGCGGGCCGGCGACGGGATCGGGGAAAAGGCCGATCAGCACCACGAGCACCACCAACAGCGCCGGCGGCAGCCACATGCCGAGCGGCGGGTCGTGCGGCGTGTGCGGCAGCTCGCTGCGCGTCCTGCCGAAAAACACATGTCCGACGTAACGCAGCGCATAGGCAACCGAGAAGCACGCGGCCAGGGTCGCCATCGCCGCCACCACCCAGTCCGAGCCCAGCCATGCGGTCGACACGGCCTCGTGCAGCATCATTTCCTTGGACAGAAAACCGTTCAGGGGCGGCAGGCCCGCCATCGATGCCGCCGCCACCATGGCCAGGGTGGCGGTGATCGGCATCACCTGCAGCAAGCCGCCCAGGTGCGGAATGTGGCGGGTGCCGGTCTCGTGATCGACGATGCCGGCATTCATGAACAAGGCCGCCTTGAAGATGGCGTGATTGAGGATGTGGAACACCGCTGCAACCGCCGCCAGCGGCGTGCCGAACCCGAGCAACATGGTCACCAGCCCGAGATGGCTGACGGTGGAAAAAGCCAGCAAGCCCTTCAGGTCATCCTTGAACAGGGCAATCACGGCGCCAAGCAGCATGGTCACCAGGCCGGTGGTGGCGACGATGTAGAACCACTCCGGCGTGCCCGCCAGCACGGGCCACATGCGCGCCATCAGGAAGAGGCCTGCCTTCACCATGGTCGCCGAGTGCAGGTAGGCCGAAACCGGCGTCGGCGCTGCCATGGCCTGTGGCAGCCAGAAGTGGAAGGGGAACTGCGCGCTCTTGGTGAAGCAGCCGATCAGGATCAGCACCAGCGCGGGCAGGTAGAGGGGCGAGGCCTGGATCGCCTCGCGCGCCAGCAGGATCTCGGACAGATCGTAGGAACCTGCAATCTCGCCCAGGATCAGCATGCCGGCGATCATTGCCAGGCCGCCGGCACCGGTCACGGTCAGCGCCATGCGCGCGCCCTGCCGGCCTTCGGGCAGGTGCTTCCAGTAACCGATGAGCAAAAAGGACGACAGGCTGGTGAGCTCCCAGAACACGAGCAACAACAGGATGTTGTCCGACAGCACGATGCCCAGCATTGCGCCCTGGAAAAGCAGCAGATAGGCGTAAAAGCTGCCCATCGGATCGTCTTTTGCCAGATAGAAGCGCGCGTAGACGATGATCAGCAAACCAATGCCCAGGATCAGCCCGGCGAAGAAGAAGCCCAGGCCGTCGAGCATGAAATTGGCATTGAGACCGAGCCCCGGCAACCATTCCCAGCTCGCGTGCACCACTTCGCCATTCAACACCGCCGAGCTGTGCGACAAGAGCAGCGCAAGTGCGATCAGACTGAAGCTGAATGTCGTCGTCGCGCAGGCCGTGCGCCCGGCGCGAATCATCAACGCCGGCAATAGCGCGCCGAGAAAAGGCAGCAGCACGATCAGCAGAAGACTCATTGAAAATTCCAGGCCTTGCTCATTGGGTCTTGCGCGGGAGTCTTGTGCGCACAGCGCGCGGCGACAAGCTCAGACGCATACATTACGCCAGCCAGCAAGCGCTGGGTCTGTTGCGGCCAAAGTATATCCGGGCTGGCACATTGCCGCAAAACGGCACCTCGTTTCATTAGGCGAAATCAGACCGTCCGCGTAAGATTCAAGCTTCGGCATTTCCTGCTCACTTCAAATCTCATCGTGCCCGCCAAGAAGATCGATCCTGCTCCCGTCGCCGAAGGCAAGAACCCCATTCAGGTCATCGATCGCATGATGAAGCTGCTGGATGTGCTCGCGCAACATCCCGATCCGGTGACCTTGAAGCAGCTCGCACTGGAGACCGGGCTTCACCCGTCGACCGCGCACCGCATCCTCGGCGCCATGACCCAAAGCGGTTTCGTTGATCGCACCGACGCGGGCATCTACCGGCTCGGGATCCGCCTGCTGGAGTTGGGTAGCCTGGTGAAGTCGCGCATCTCCTTGCGTGACACCGCGATGCCGATGATGCTCAAGCTGCACGCGGCCACCGGCGAGAGCGTCAACCTGGGCATCCGCGCCAACGACGAGATCGTCTATGTGGACCGCACCTCGAGCGGACGCTCCTCGGTGCGCGTGGTGCACATTGTCGGCGCACGCGCGCCGCTGCACACGACCGCCACCGGCAAGCTGTTCCTGGTCGAAGACGGCCTTGAGCGCATTCGCGAATATGCTCGCCGCACCGGCTTGCCGGCGTCCACGCCCGCATCCATCGTCAGCCTGCCAGCACTGGAAAAGGAACTCGATCGCGTGCGCCGTCATGGCGTGAGCTTCGATCTGGACGAGGTCGAGGCGGGCGTTCGCTGCATCGCCGCCGGCATCCGTGACGACCATGGCAAGCTGATCGCGGGGATTTCGCTGTCCACGCCGTCGGAACGCTTCAATCCCGACTGGGCGCCCCTGGTGCGCGAGACCGCAAACGAGATCTCGCGCGCCCTCGGCTACCTGCCCGAGCACGCCTGAGGAGGGCTCAGCCTTCGCGCCGGACGGGGGCTGCAGCGACACGCTGGGTCGCTGATTGCTCGATCCACTTGCGCACCCGCTTCGCGTCTGCGGTACGTGTGTAACGCCCGTTTGAATCCATCAGCACCATCACCACCGGCTGTTGATGCAACCAGGTCTGCATCACCAGGCAGCGCCCTGCCTCCGAGATGTAACCGGTCTTGGATACGCTGATCGACCACTCCGGGCTTTTCACCAGCCCATTGGTATTGCCGAAGCGCGTCAGCCGCCCGCGCACATCCACATGGCGCTCGGGCGCGGTCGAGAACTCGCGAATCAAGGGATAGGCCGCAGCAGCCGACACCATCTTCGCCAGGTCGCGCGGACTGGAGACGTTGGCCGGATTGAGGCCGGTGCTGTCGTGAAAGCGGGTGTTCCACAACCCCAGCAAGCGCGCCTTGACGTTCATCGCCTCGATGAAGGCCTGCTCACCGCCCGGGTAATAACGCGCCAGCGCAGACGCCGCACGGTTTTCGGAAGACATCAGCGCAAGGTTGAGCATCTCCTCGCGCGACAAGGTGGTGCCGATCGAAAGACGCGAGCCCGTGCCCTTGAGCGTGTCGATGTCATCTCGCGAAATCGTCATCAGCTCGGACAGGCTCTGTCCGGCATCGAGCGCCACCATCGCCGTCATCAGCTTGGTGATGGATGCGATCGGCACCACCGCGCTTGCATTGCGCTCAAGGAGCACTTCGCCATTGGTCGAGTTGATGACATAGAACGCGCTCGAACCCAGCTCGGGCATGCCGCCCGCGTCCAGGGTCAGGGCGACGTCTTCCGCCGCCGCCGCCGGCGCCACGAGGGCCGCACTGGCACCCGCCGCCGCCGGCGCCAGGCGCACCGAGAGGCGACGTGCCTTGCTCGTGGCCGATCCCGCCCTGGCTTTGCGCACCGTCTTGCGCGTCGACGACTTCAGCGCCGCCTTCTTCTTTTGCGCAACTGTTTTCGCAATCGGTTTTTTGGCTGCGGGCTTGGCACTCGCTCCTGCAGCCGGGCTGGCAGCGGCCTCGGCGAGGTTGGCGAGCGGCTGTAACATCGACAAGCCGAACAAGGCGGCAACAAGCAGGGAACGTGGCGTCATGGCGGAGGAGGCAACCCAGAAGTCCTAGCCTGAACTTACAAGAAAAATAAGCACATAGCGCGGATGTTTGAAGCGGATTCACACGGTCTGAGTAAATTGTTACATGAATGCCGGCGGGCGGCATCGTCTGAAACAAAAAAATCCACTGCGGTGGTGCCGTGAGGAAACAGGTGCGCCGTCATCGTCATCATTCATCACACCCACCCTCGCTGAGGGGGCGGGTGTGAGACACGCTGCCGCTGCCGACGATCAGCCTCTCTGACCAGCCTCGACGACCGTCAGCGCGGTCATGTTGATGATGCGCCGCACCGTGGCTGACGGCGTCAGGATGTGCACCGGCTTGGCCGCACCGAGCAGGATGGGGCCCACCGTCATGCCCTCGCCCGCCGCATTCTTGAGCAGGTTGAAGGCAATGTTGGCCGCATCCAGGGTCGGGAAAATGAGCAGATTCGCATCTTCGCGCATCCTGGCATTGGGGAAGATCTGCAACCGATGGCGGGCATCGAGTGCAGAGTCACCGTGCATTTCACCCTCCACCTCCAGTTCGGGGTGATGTTCGTGCAGCAAACGCAGGGCCATGCGCATCTTCTCTGCGGTGGGCGAATCGGCCGACCCGAAAGACGAGTGCGAGAGCAAGGCAACACGCGGCGTGACGCCGAAACGCTTCATCTCCTCCGCCGCGAGCAGGGTCATCTCGACGATCTGCGCTGCGCTGGGATCGTAGTTGACGTAGGTATCGGCGAGGAACAGGGTGCGCCCGGGCAGGCTCAGCACATTCACCGTATACAGGTTGTCCACCCCCGGACGCCGACCGAGCACGACCTCGACGAACTCGCGATGCAGGCGGTGCATGCCGTAGGTGCCGCAGATCAGGCCATCGCCATAACCGAACTTGAGCAGCAAGGTGCCGATCAAGGTGGTGCGTCGACGCACTTCCTTTTTCGCATACTCGACCGAAACACCTTGGCGCTCCATCAGTCCGTGGTAGTGCTGCCACAACTGGTTGAAGCGCGGATCGGAGTCGGGATTGACCAACTCGTAGTCACGCTCGGCGACGATGCGCAAACCGAAACGCTCGATGTTCGCCTTCACGATGTCGGGGCGGCCAATCAGGATCGGACGCGCCAACCCCTCATCCACCACCGTCTGCACCGCACGCAACACCTTCTCGGATTCGCCCTCGGAGAAGATGATGCGCTTCGGCTCCATGTGCGCTGCGGCGAACACCGGCTTCATGATCATGCCCGAATGCCACACGAAGTTGTTCAGCTGCGCGCGGTACGCATCCCAATCGGTGATCGGGCGCGTCGCCACCCCCGAGGCCATCGCTGCCACCGCCACCGCGGGCGCGATCTTGACGATCAGGCGTGGATCGAAGGGGCGCGGGATGATGTAGTCGGGGCCGAAGCCGCCTACCTTCTCACCATAGGCGGCGGCGACGATGTCGCTCTGTTCGACGCGTGCCAGCTCGGCGATCGCCTTCACCGCCGCCAGCTGCATCTCGTCGGAGATGGTGGTCGCGCCCACATCCAGCGCACCGCGGAAGATGAAGGGGAAGCACAGCACGTTGTTGACCTGATTCGGATAGTCCGAACGCCCGGTGGCGATGAGCGCGTCATCGCGCACCGCCTTCACCGCCTCGGGCAGGATCTCCGGGGTCGGATTGGCGAGCGCGAGGATCATCGGCCTGGGCGCCATCCTGGCCACCATCTCGGGCTTCACCACGCCGCCCGCCGACAGACCGAGGAAGACGTCCGCCCCTTCCATGATCTCGCCCAGCTTGCGCGCCTCGGTCGCCTTCGCATAACGCGCCTTGATCGGGTCCATCAACACCGTGCGGCCTTCGTACACCACACCTTCGATATCACTCACCCAGATGTTCTCGACCGGCACCCCCAGCTTCTCGAGCAGGCGCAGGCAGGCGAGCGCCGCCGCACCGGCACCTGAAGTCACCACCTTGACCGTCTTCAGATCCTTGCCCTGCAAGTGCATGCCATTGAGGATGGCCGCGCCGACGACGATCGCGGTGCCGTGCTGATCATCATGAAAGACCGGAATCTTCATGCGCTCGCGCAGCTTGCTCTCGATGTAGAAACACTCGGGGGCCTTGATATCTTCAAGGTTGATGCCGCCGAAGGTCGGCTCGAGCGCGGCGATCATGTCGATCAGCTTGTCGGGATCGTTCTCGTCGACCTCCAGATCGAACACATCGATGCCGGCGAACTTCTTGAACAGCACGCCCTTGCCTTCCATCACCGGCTTGGCCGCGAGCGGGCCGATGTTGCCCAGGCCCAGCACCGCCGTGCCATTGGTGATGACACCGATCAGGTTGGAGCGTGCGGTAAGTTCAGCCGCCTGCGCGGGGTCCTCGACGATGGCGTCGCACGCAGCGGCCACACCCGGTGAATAAGCCAGCGACAGGTCACGCTGGTTGGACAGCACCTTGGTCGGCGTGACCGAGATCTTGCCCGGGCGCGGATAGCGGTGATAGTCGAGGGCGGCGCTGCGGATCAGTTCATCCATGGTCTCTTTCCTGTCTCGTCTGCGGGTTGGTGTGCGCATCACGCGCCGCCGACCGCTCCCGACGACTGAGCAGGCCAACGACTCTTGCGCGAAGCTGCGAAGAATACCGTGAAACACCCATCTTTCGCATTACGAAAAACACGCCTGCAATGTGAAATGGAGAATCAGCACTCCGCTCCATCATCATAGCCGCGCCTGCGCACAGCGATAGTTACGACCGCCTTCATGAGCACCACCGGGTCATGGCATAATTCCGGGCTTTCACCGGCTGCGACTTGTCTTCGGCTGAGTCGCAGGCGGACATCGGTGCGCCATGATCGGCGCCCCAAGCAGCCCGCCGGCCAGGCAACAGCCTGCTTCAACGATGGCCGACCGACGGGCATGGTTTCGCATCACAGCACGGGAGAGCTGTACACATGTCTTTGAACCACGCCCAGGCGGCCATTGCCGCTGCCCCCGACTACGTCCGCCACGAAGGCCTGAAGCAGTGGGTCGGCGAGATCGCCGCACTCACCGAGCCGGACCGTGTCGTATGGTGCGACGGGTCGCAGGAAGAATACGATCGCCTGTGCGCCGAGATGGTCGATTCCGGGATGCTGATCAAGCTCAATCCGGAAAAGCGCAAGAACTCCTACCTCGCCTGCTCAGACCCGTCTGACGTCGCCCGCGTCGAAGACCGCACCTTCATCTGCTCGCAGGACAAGGGCGACGCTGGCCCGACCAACAACTGGGAAGAGCCCGAAGTCATGCGCGAGACCCTGAACGGCTTGTTCAAGGGCGCGATGCGTGGGCGCACGATGTACGTCATTCCGTTCTCGATGGGTCCACTCGGTAGCCCGATCGCCCATATCGGCGTCGAGATCTCCGACAGCCCCTACGTCGTCACCAACATGCGCATCATGACGCGCATGGGCAAGGGCGCAATCGAAGTGCTCGGCACCGACGGCGCCTTCGTGCCCTGCGTGCATTCGGTCGGCGCCCCGCTTGGCCAGGGCGAGCCCGACAGCCGCTGGCCGTGCAACCCGACCACCAAATACATCGTGCACTTCCCCGAGACGCGCGAGATCTGGTCCTACGGCTCGGGCTACGGCGGCAACGCCTTGCTGGGCAAGAAGTGCTTCGCGCTGCGCATCGCCTCCACCATGGCGCGTGACGAGGGCTGGCTGGCCGAGCACATGCTGATCCTCGGCGTCGAGTCACCGCAAGGCGAGAAGACCTACGTCGCTGCCGCCTTCCCCTCGGCCTGCGGCAAGACCAACTTTGCCATGCTGATCCCGCCGAAGAGCTTCGACGGCTGGAAGATCACCACCGTCGGCGACGACATCGCCTGGATCAAGCCCGGCCCGGATGGCAAGTTCCGCGCCATCAACCCCGAATACGGCTATTTCGGCGTCGCTCCCGGCACCTCCGAAAAAACCAACTTCAACGCCATGGCGACCTTGAAGGAAAACATCATCTTCACCAACGTCGCGCTCACCGACGACGGCGACGTGTGGTGGGAAGGCATGACCAAGGAAGCGCCCGCTCACCTGATCGACTGGCAGGGCAAGGACTGGACGCCGGAGATCGCTGCTGAAACCAAGCGCAAGGCCGCACACCCGAACGCGCGTTTCACTGCCCCCGCGAATCAGTGCCCGTCGGTCGATCCAGCCTGGGAAGACCCCGCCGGCGTGCCGATTTCGGCCTTCATCTTCGGTGGCCGTCGCGCCACCACCGTGCCGCTGGTGTACCAGGCCTTCAACTGGAACTTCGGCGTCTACATGGCCGCAACCCTGGGCTCGGAAACCACCGCCGCCGCCTTTGGCGCGCAGGGCGTGGTGCGTCGCGACCCCTTCGCCATGCTGCCCTTCTGCGGCTACCACATGGGCGACTACTTCAACCACTGGCTGAAGATGGGCCATACGGTGGAAGACACACCCAAGATCTTCTGCGTGAACTGGTTCCGCCTCAATGAGCAGGGCGAATTCATGTGGCCCGGCTTTGGCGACAACATGCGCGTCCTGAAGTGGATCGTCGATCGCTGCCGCGGCAAGATCGCAGCCAAGGAGACCGCGCTGGGCTGGATGCCGCGCTTCGAGGATCTGGACTGGAACGGTGCCGACGTCAGCCGCGCCGAGTTCGACGCCCTCATCCAGGTTGACGCCGATGCCTGGCGTACCGAGCTCGAATCGCACAAGGAATGGTTCGACAAGTTGCAGGACCGCCTGCCGCGCGAGCTGGAGCTGAAGCGCGAACTGTTCGAGCTGGCACTGAACGCCGACTGAGCTCCCCCGACTGAGCCCTGAAGCACTGCGCTTCACGCACAGGAGCCACATCGCAAAAGCGCCGCTCGACGGCGCTTTTGTTTTTTCAGACAACACTCACGGGCAAAAAAGCCGGCCGGTCTTGGCTCGCCCTTGAGCCCCACAGAGGATCGCAGAGATGCTTCAGCGTTCGCGCCGCGTCCAGGACATCCAGCCCTTCCACGTCATGGAGCTGCTGCGCCGCGCGCGCGAGCTCGAAGCCCAGGGGCGCAACATCATCCACATGGAAGTCGGTGAGCCCGATTTCCCCACGCCCCAGCCCATCATCGACGCTGCCACGCGTTTCATCGCCGACGGCGACGTGCATTACACTCCCGGCCTGGGCCTGCCGGCCTTGCGCGCAGCGATCTCGGGCTTCTACCTCGAGCGCTTCGGCGCCGAGGTCGCACCCGAACGCATCGTCGTCACCGCCGGCGCCTCCGGCGCCCTCATCCTGGCGCTAGCGGCAACGACCGATCCGGGCGATGAGTGGCTGCTGCCCGATCCGGGCTATCCCTCCAACCGCCACCTGGTGCGCAGCTTCGAGGGCCGCGCACGCAGCCTGGCGGTGGATGCGGCCACACGCTACCAGCCCACACCGACGCAGGTCGACGCCGCCTGGTGTGAACGCAGCCGGGGGCTGATGGTGGCAAGCCCGTCAAACCCCACCGGCACCTTGCTCAGCGTCAGTGAAATCGCCGCCCTGCACACGGTGACGCACGCCCGTGGCGGCGTGCTGATCGTCGACGAGATCTACCAGGGCCTGAGCTACGGCGTCGAAGCGACGACGGCCCTCGCCGATCCGCGCCTCAACGCGGCCGACGACCTCTTCGTGGTGAACAGCTTCTCGAAGTATTTCGGCATGACAGGCTGGCGCCTGGGCTGGCTGGTGGCACCCGAAGGCCTGGTGCGCGACATCGAAAAGCTCGCGCAACATTTCTTCATCTCGCCCTCCACCCCGGCACAACACGCCGCACTGGCGGCCTTCCAGCCCGATACGCTGGCCATCCTGGAAGCACGGCGGAAGGAGTTCGGCGCTCGTCGCGACACCCTGCTGCCCGCACTGCGCAGCCTCGGCTTTCGCGTCGCGGCCGAGCCGCAGGGCGCGTTTTACATCTATGCCGACGTCTCGGACATTGCCGCAGACGCCGAAAGTCTGGCCCGCCGCCTGATCGAAGAAGCGGGGGTGGCGGCCACGCCGGGACTGGATTTTGGTCATCACCTGCCGCGTCAGCATCTGCGCATTGCCTACACCACGCGGCGCGAGCGTCTGCTCGAGGCCGTGGAGCGCATCGCACGGCTGCAGCTTTGACTCAGCTCGCGGCGGCGAGCACCTCGGCCCTGGCCTTATTCTGGTTCTGCACCAGCAACTCGCGCCCGGAAGCAGTGACCAGGCGCTTCTTGACCGCCATCACCTTGCGCGTGTAGCGCGCATGCGGATCCTTGAGCGAGCCGTTGTAGTACTGCAGCGCACGTTGCAGGCTGCCGTAGCGCTGCACGCCCTCCTGCAACACCAGGGTGCCGACCCGAACATTGAGCTCAGGATCGAACAAGGCGTACCGGCCCTGGCGCTTGCCGATCTTGTCCTCGTGATAGCGCGGAATGACCTGCATCAGGCCCTGCGCCCCCATCGTGCTGACCGCACGCGGATTGAAGCTGGATTCGACCGCCATGATGGCGACGATCAGCAAGGGGTCGAAACCGTGCTCTTCGGCTGAATCCTCGGCGGCCATCAAGGCCGGCTCCAGCGCCGGGCCGGAGACGCGATAGGTGTCCGAAATCCAGTCGCGCACACGCGCCATTTCGGGCGACAGCCCTTCGTCCTCTTCTGCGGCCAGACCATCGGCGCTACCGTCAAGCCCGAAGCCAGGCGTGCCCAGCGCCCGCAGCGCGGCGGAAGAGGTGGCACGGGCAGGGATGCTAAGGCCCGGCGTCGCCTGACGCGGCGCAAGCAGACTGGGCTGGGCGCGATCCGCGACGCTCAGCGCCATTGCGGCTTCGCCGACTGTGGGCCCGGCCTTGGACGCTGCCCGGGTGTCGGCATAGCTGACTGCGATCGGCGCGCTGTTCTCGCCGACGACGTAGGCCATGCCCATCAGACCCAGGGAAAGAACGGTGCCGTGTGCAATGCTGAACATGGCTCCGCTCGCTTGACGCGCGAGCGTGTTGATTCGGGTTGCTTGTTTCATGGTGTCCTCCATGCTGCGACCAGGGCGGCTGCAGCTGGATCGGCGTGGTCGGCCATCCAGCGCTTCCGCATGGTGTGCAGAAGCCGACTCAACCGGGGCGGATAAACCTCGGCCGAGTGCAGTAACGCTCGGTCACAAGTAGGTGTTCAAGCCCATCGTCGCAACGAAACAACGGACTGCGCGGTGCGTACGTCCATGAAACTGCGTCTCCCCGAAGGGAAGGCGCCGCACCGAAATCGATTGATGAATAAAAATGCTGCAGAGCAACACGGGGCGAACTTTATTGGTCCGCAAACATTTTGTCAAAACCTGAATGCGCTGCCCAGCCCGAAATCAATCTCCGACTTGCTGCAGACAGCGCTCGAACTGCGCCCAATCGAAGCCAGGGCCAGGGTCGGTTTTACGGCCTGGCGCAATCTCCGAGTGCCCCACGACACCCTCGATCGGGTAACGTTTTTTCAGCATAAGGACCAGACGGGCAAGTTGCTCATATTGGGCAATCTCGAATTTCTGGGCGTCGCAGCCCTCCAGTTCAATGCCGATGGAGAAGTCATTGCAGCGCTGCTGCCCGTTCCAGCACGACACCCCCGCATGCCAGGCACGGAGGTCCGGATCGACGAAACGGATCAGTAAACCATCGCGACGGATGAAGTAATGCGCCGATACCCGCAGATGGCGGATGGTGTCGTAGTAAGGGTGGCTTGCACAGGGCAGGGAGTTGGTGAACAACTGCGCCACACCCGGGCCGCCGAACTGCTCCGGCGGCAGGCTGATCGCGTGCACCACGATCAGGCGCACGCGCACACCCGGCGGGCGGTGATCAAAATTGGGGGACGGAAGGAAGAGGCTCACGGTCGTCGGTCGAAGGGCTTCGCCCTGTGCAGGCGACGGTGGACCCTAACAGCAAGTCCCCGTCTGGCCAACCGGGTCCGGCCCGCTGAGCGAGGGCCACCGAGCTTCACGCCCAGGCCCCAGCAAACAGCTTCAGGCCACGAAAACCGAACCGGAAAAGCGCCACCAGACGAAACCAGCCCCCCGACAGCTCAATTCTCGCCACGCAGATGCTGCATTGCAGCAATCACGCCCGGCGGCCGATCTCCCCACGGCGCGGCAAGATCGCGCCCCACGGAGATGGAGTGCAGGCGCCCGTGCCCCGCTCTCCATCTCCGTGTTCCGCGCCACCGCAGCAGCTCGGCTGTCGATAGAATAGGGCGCAGCGCATGCACCTGCATCCGACCGCAGGTGTTCCAGGGCGCAAACAAGTCCGGGCCAAGAGGCCCAGCCGTCCGCGCCGACACTCTCGCCTGCCTGCTGCGCATCACACCAGAATCCACATGACGGCCTATCTCGTCCTCGCCTCGATCGCCGTCCTGCTCGGTCTACTCATCCACGGCCGCTTCGGCCCAGCCATCCTGTTCGCGACCTGGGCAGGTGGCTACACCCTGCTCGGCCTCAGCAGTCAGCAGGCCTTCCTGTCCAACTTCACCAACACGGCCCTGGCCACGCTGATCCTGCTGCTGCTGGTCTCACTCGCCCTCGAACGTTCGCCGCTGCTCGATCGCCTGTCCGCCTCCCTGCTGCAGGGCAGCCGGCGCCGTGCGACGCTGAAGCTGGGCAGCGTCACCGCCCTGATCTCCGCCTTCATGAACAACACCGCGGTGGTCGGCGCCCTGCTCGGCCCGATCTCGAAGCAGCGCCTGCATCCGCCCTCAAAGCTGCTGATCCCGCTTTCCTACGCCTCCATCCTTGGCGGCATCACCACCCTGGTGGGGACCTCGACCAACCTGGTGGTCAATTCCTTCGCCGTCGAAGCCGGATTGCCTGCGCTGCAGATGTTCCAGTTCACCCTCGTCGGCCTGCCGGTGGCGCTGCTGTGCATCGCCGTCATGGCCCTCAGCAGCCGGACGCTGCCGGCCAATGCCGCGAGCGACGCCGAGTCGCGCACCGCCTACTTCCTCGAGGCCCGCGTCACGGCCGGCTCGCCCCTGATCGGGCGCAGCATCGAGGACAACTGCCTGCGCAATCTCGAAGGCCTGTTCCTGGTCGAGATCGCACGCAAGGAACGCCTGATCTCGCCGGTAGGACCGGCGGAGGTTCTGCAGGCGGGGGATGTGCTCGTATTCACCGGTGCGGTCGACAAGGTGCAGGCGCTGCAACGCTTTGCGGGCCTGCAGGTGTTCGGCGTGGGCGCGGACGCACTGCTCAAGTCCAACCTCATCGAAGTCGTCATCTCCAATGAGTCGGAACTGGCGAATCGCACCGTGCGCGACATGGACTTCCGCACCATGTTCGATGCCGGCGTGGTCGGCATCCGGCGCGGTGACAAGCGCCTCACCGGACAACTGGGGCGCATCCCGCTGCGCATCGGTGACAGCCTGCTGCTGGCCGCGGGGCCGGACTTCTTCCAGCATCGCAACCTCGACCGCAACTTCCACGTGCTCAACGGCGCCGGAGTGCGCCCACGCATGAGCTCAGCGCAGAGCAGCTTCGCGCTCACAGGCTTCGCCAGCGTCATCCTGCTGTCCGCGCTCGAGTACCTGCCGCTGTTCAACGGCCTGCTGATCCTGTTCGCAGCGCTGCTGGTGAGCGGACTGCTCACCCTGGGCGAAGTACGGCGCCGCTTTCCGTTCGAGATCATGGTGGTGATCGGCTCGGCGCTGACCATTGCCGGGGTCCTCGAACGCTCGGGCGCGGCCGCACTGATGGCGGGCTGGATGCGCAGCCTGTTCGACGGTTACGGGGTGTATGGCGCCCTGGTCGGGGTGTATCTGATCACCCTGACCCTGACCGAACTGATCACCAATAACGCCGCAGCCGCGCTCGCGTTTCCGATTGCACTGGGGACGGCGCGCGCCTTCGGCGTCGATCCGACGCCCTTCGTCATGATCGTGGCTTACGGCGCGAGCGCCGGTTTCCTGATCCCTTTCGGCTATCAGACCCACCTCATGGTGTATTCGGCGGGGCGCTATCGCATGCGCGACTTCCTGCGCGCGGGCCTACCCGTCAGCCTGGCGTATTCGCTCGGTGTGCTGGCGCTGGTGCCGCTGGTGTTTCCGCTCCAGCCGGCGTGAACGAGCCGCCCGCAAGGGCGCGCGCTCATTCAGCCAACAAGACGGCCAGTCAGTGCGCGTTCAGACGGGTGACGAATTCCACCACCGAGCCCACGGTGGCAAAGGAGCTGCCGTCGACCTCGTCATCGGGCACGATGATGTCGAAGCGCAGCTCGATTTCCTGAATGACCGCGATCACCGCCATCGAGTCGAGTTCGGCGACACTGCCCAGCAGCGGCGTATCGGCATCGAACGCCAGCGCGCGGCCGTCGAGGCTGAGCACCTCGTCGAGTAAGGACAACACTTCTTTTTGAATATCCAAGAACACCGTCTCCCTTACGCAATCTCGCAGGCACCACAGCAATCCGGGTGCCCTGGCCGGCCCGCATTATACTTCCGGACTTGAGCAATGATTGTGCCTCGCCTTCAAACCTGCATGTTGAACCCTGTCCCTTGCCCCAGCGATCTGCTGCACCACCTCGTCACCGCCGCCGCCGAGCGTGACGGCGAGCGCATCGCGCTCAGCGCAGGCACCCAGCACCTGAGCTATGCGAGCGTACACGCCGCCTGCCAGGCGGCGGCGGCCGGACTCATCGCGCTCGGTCTGGCGCGCGCCGAACGGGTCGCGATCTACCTCGACAAACGCGCTGAATTCGTCGTCGCTGCCTTCGGCACGAGCGCGGCGGGTGCCGTCTTCGTGCCGGTCAACCCCATCCTCAAGCCCGATCAGGTCGGCCACATCCTGCGCGACTGCAATGTGCGTGTGCTCGTCACCAGCGCGGAGCGCCTGGCCACCTTGCGCGACACCCTGGCAGGCTGCCACGATCTGCGCCACGTGGTGCTGACCGGCGCGCCGGCGGCCGTGCCGGAGCTGAGTGGGGTATCGCTGCACGGCTGGGACGCGCTGCTGGCCGCGCCCGCGCGCCCAGCTCATCGCGTCATCGACGCCGACATGGCCGCCATCCTGTACACCTCGGGCAGCACCGGCCGCCCCAAGGGCGTGGTGCTGTCGCATCGCAACATGGTGACCGGGGCGAAGAGCGTCGCGCAATACCTCGGCAACCACGCGCACGACAGCCTGCTCGCCGCCCTGCCGCTGTCCTTTGATGCCGGCTTCTCGCAGCTCACCAGCGCCTTTCACGTCGGCGCGCGCGTGGTGCTGCTCAACTATCTGCTGCCGCGTGACGTGCTCAAGGCGATCGCGCGCGAACGCGTCACCGGCCTCACCGCGGTGCCGCCGCTGTGGATCCAGCTCGCGCAGCTGTCCTGGCCCGAGGACATCGGCACCCACCTGCGCTACATCGCCAACACTGGCGGACGCATGCCGCTCGACACTTTGCAGCGTCTGCGCGCGCAACTGCCGCACACCCGCCCTTTCCTGATGTATGGCCTCACCGAAGCCTTTCGTGCCACCTATCTGGCGCCGGAAGAGCTCGATCGCCGGCCGGATTCGATCGGCAAGGCCATTCCCAACGCCGAGGTCATGGTGTTGCGCGCGGACGGCAGCGAATGTGCGGCCAACGAACCCGGCGAACTGGTGCAGCGCGGTGCGCTGGTGGCGATGGGCTACTGGAACGATGTCGACCGCACCGCCGAGCGCTTCCGCCCCCTGCCCACGCAGGCGCCGGGCGGCGCAGCCGGCCTGGTGCTGCCCGAGATCGCGGTGTTCTCGGGCGACACCGTGCGCCGCGACGAAGAGGGTTTCCTGTACTTCATTGGCCGCCGCGACGAGATGATCAAGACCTCCGGCTACCGCGTCAGCCCCACCGAAGTGGAAGAGATCGTTTACGCCACCGGGCTGGTTGGCGAATGTGCCGCCTTCGGTGTTGCTCACGACAGCCTCGGTCACAGCATCACGGTCGTGGTCACGCCCCCTGCCAGCGGCGCGGTGGACAGCGCCGCGCTGCTTGCTGCCTGCCGCAGCCGCATGCCGGCCTACATGGTCCCCGCACGTATCGAAGCGCACGCAGGCCCACTGCCGCGCAACCCCAACGGCAAGATCGACCGCAAGGCACTTGCCGCTGCAGCCCAGGCCGGCTGAGCCTGGCTCAGGCTTGAACCACGAAAACGATGGTCGAATCGAGAAACCCCGCCCCATGAGCAGCGCCAGCAAACCCGCACCGGTCCATGCCCCGATGGACGCCTTTCCCACTCTTGACGGTGAGCTGATCGTGGGCGGCCTGCCGCTCTCGCGCCTCGCCGCGCGCGTCGGCCAGACACCCTTCTACGCCTACGACCGTGGCCTGCTCGGACGCCGCGTCGCCGAGTTGAGGGCGGCGCTACCTGCCGGCATCAAGCTGCATTACGCGATGAAGGCCAATCCCATGCCGGCGCTGGTGGGTCTGATGAGCACGCTGGTGGACGGCATCGACGTCGCCTCGGCCGGCGAACTGCGCGTGGCGCTGGACGCCGGCGCGGATCCGCAGGAGATCAGCTTCGCCGGCCCCGGCAAACGTGACGCGGAACTGCACCAGGCCGTCGCCGCCGGCATCCTGGTGAATGTGGAGTCCTTCCGTGAGCTCGCCCCGCTCGCACAGGCCTCACAAGCGCTGGGACTGCCGGCCCGGGTGGCCGTGCGGGTGAATCCGGATTTCGAGCTGCGCAGCTCGGCGATGAAGATGGGCGGCGGGCCAAAGCCGTTTGGCGTCGATGCTGAGCAGGTGCCCGAGCTGCTGACGCAGATCAAGCGCCTGGGGCTGAACTTCGAAGGATTTCACATTTTCGCGGGTTCGCAGAACCTCAAGGCCGAGGCCATCGTCGAGGCTCAACGGCAAAGCTTCGAGCTCGCCCTGCGCCTGGCCGACTCCGCTCCCGCGCCAGTGCGCTTTCTGAACCTCGGCGGCGGCTTCGGCATCCCCTACTTCCCCGGCGAAACCCGGCTCGAGCTCGCGCCGGTCGCCGACAACCTTGCCCAACTGCTCACGGAAGCTGCACACAAGCTGCCGCAAGCCGAGCTGGTGATCGAGCTCGGCCGCTACCTGGTGGGTGAAGCCGGGCTGTATGTGTGCCGCGTCATCGACCGCAAGCTATCGCGTGGCCACACCTACCTGGTCACTGACGGTGGCCTGCACCACCACCTGTCGGCCAGCGGCAACTTTGGTCAGGTCATCCGCAAGAACTACCCGGTCGCCATCGGCAACCGCATGGACCAGCCCGCAGGCGATACGGTGTCGGTGGTGGGCCCGCTATGCACGCCGCTCGACCTGCTTGCCGACCGCATGGCCCTGCCCGAAGCGCAGCCGGGCGACCTGGTGGTGGTGTTCCAGTCCGGCGCCTATGGCGCCAGCGCCAGCCCACGGGCTTTCCTGAGCCATCCGGAAGTGGTGGAAGTGCTGGTGTGAGGCCTTGCGATCAGGGGCAAGCGCCCTGGCCGCTGCGCACCGTCACCGCCATTTCGGCCCCATTGCAGAAGCTGTAAGTGCCGTCGTTGTTATCGAAAACCTGATACGTGTACTGCCCACCCGAACCGTAGTCATAAGCCATGCCAGTGTTCGTCGCCGACCAGGTACCGACCTGCTTGGACGGGTCGACGGCATGCCCCGGCCCCATCTTCCAGTCGATGAGGTCTCCGCTGCCCGTTCCCTGGTGATACTCCTGCCAGCGATCGCCAGCGCGCTGAGCGCACACCGTGTTGCCGGAAAATTTAGCGCTCAGCTGCGTCACGTCCAGCGCTGTGCCGCTGCACGCTGCCGCCGCCTGTCCCGCAAGGCCAACACCGCCGAGCAACAACACACCTGCCATTACGCCAGAAATCTTCATGATCACTCCCATCCAAGGTTGAACCGCGCGACAAGGCTTCGGATTCGCAGTTTGCCGCAGCACATACGACAATTGCAGTCAATGCAGAAAAAATATAGACCGAGACCATGAGTATCACACCCTCAGCACAACGCTCGCTCGCCTGGCCGCATGCAAGGCTTGCCATCCTGTGGGCGCTGTTTGTCGCCTATGGCAGCCTGGTGCCGCTCGAATACAAAGCCCGCCCTGACGCCTGGCAGTACTTTGTGAACACTCCCTGGCTGGACCTGGGCGTGGGCTCGCGAGCCGACTGGGTGGCGAACATCCTGCTCTACCTGGTGCTCGCCTACTTCGTCACCGGTGCGGTGTGGGCCAGCCGACTGACAAGGACGCTGCGCACGCTGCTGCTCGCGCTGATGCTGGGCGCCTGCCTGGCGCTGGCGGCGGGTATCGAATACCTGCAGCTGTTCTTCCCGCCACGCACGGTGTCGCTCAATGACTTGCTCGCCGAGGGCCTGGGCACCGCGCTCGGTACGCTGACGTGGTTCATGGCCGGGCGACGTATCGCGGCGATGTGGGAGCGCTTCATCCACGGCGGCGCGAGCAGCCTGCGTGCGCTGCTCGCGCTCTACGCGATCGGCTATCTGGGGCTGAGCTTCTTCCCGTATGACTTCCTGGTTTCAGGGGCGGAGCTCGGCGCCAAGTTCGCCAAGCCCGACAGCTTCAGCATCGGCCCTGGACTGGCTTGCGGCAGCAGCCTCACCTGTGGCGTAAAGCTGCTGGTTGAGGCGCTGCTGGTGCTGCCCTTTGGTATCTTGCTCGCGCTCGGCTGGCGCATGCCACACCGGCCAGACGCGGCGCCCACCCCCTCTCCCATCAGGACAGTCATCTGGGGCCTGGTGGCGGGCACAGTGCTGGGCGCGACCATCGAGGGCGTGCAGATCGTGCTGGCCTCGGGCAACACACAGATCATCTCCATCTTCACCCGCAGTCTGGGCGTGGCCTGGGGCGTGGTGCTGGCGCATGCGGCGTCGCCGCGCTGGCTGCTGTGGCGGCCGCAGCGGCTGCGTCTTGCCCTTCTGGCCCTGCTGCCCCTCTACCTCGCGCTCGCGCTGGCGCTCAATGGCCTGCTTCCACTGCAGTTGCAGCCCACCTGGGCCGCGCTGGAGAAGCTCGACGGCCTGCGTTTCCTGCCCTTCTACTATCACTACTACACCAGCGAAACGGTGGCCCTGCGCAGCCTGTTGTTCGTCGCCGGCACCTATGCCCCGCTGGGCATGGCGAGCGCCCTGGCATGGCGCACTCAGCCTGGCACGACGCGCGCGCTCACCGTCCTCGCTGCGCTGCTGCTGTGCCTGGGCATCGAAGTGCTCAAGCTCTTCGCGGTCGGACAGCGGCCAGACCCGACCAACCTCCTCATCGCCGCCGCAAGCGCCGCCGTGCTGCACTGGCTGGTCGAGCGCGTGCTGCGTGACGGAGCCAGCAATATGGCCAACACGCAGCGCGCTGCATTGCCCACCGAATCGGCCGCCGCGCCCGTCAGCGCAGCAGCCACCTCGCGCTGGCGGGCGCTGCTGCTGGGTGGAGCCCTGCCCGTTCTCGCGCTCTTCATCGTCGTCATCACGACTGTGCCGTCCACGCCACCGGCTGGCGCCATCAACGCAGCCACGCTCAGCTACCCGCCGCCCGCAGCCCTGCCCGCCGCAGCCCTGCCCGGCTTCCGCTTCGCCCGCCCGCGCCTGCCCCACCCCACCCCGGGCGACATCGAGCTGCTGCTCACCCACAAGCGCAAGCACATCGACCCCATCTTCTACGCCGCGCGCAGCAACCCCAACGCCATCGACGCCGCCATCCTCGCCGCGCGCCTGCGCCCCGGCAGCGTCGACCTCGCCCGCACCCACGCCAAGCTGATGGAGTTGCACTTCTGGGAGCGCGGCCAGGATCAGGTCAAGCCCCTGGCGCTGGCCTATGACTGGCTGTACGACCAATGGAGCCTGGCCGAGCGTGAGGCCTTGCGCGACAAGCTGGCGCAGGGCTGCGACTACGTCATCGAGGTGATCCGCAAGGAGCAGCTCTCACCCTACAACGTCTACCTGTACAACGCCCCGCTGCAGGCGCTGATGGCGTGCTCGATCGCGCTTTACCGCGACCACCCGCGCGGCGACGCCTACATGGCCTTCACCCACGAACTGTGGAAGCAGCGCGTACTGCCGGTGTGGCGCCAGATCATGGGGCGCGCGGGCGGCTGGCACGAAGGTGGCGAGTACGTCGGCATCGGCATCGGCCAGGCCATCTACACCTTGCCGGCGATGTGGCGCTTCGCCACCGGCGAGGACCTCATCCAGTCCGAACCCGGCATTCGCGGCTTTCTGGACTTTCTCGTCCATCGCACGCGCCCGGACGGCAGCCATTACCGCTGGGGGGATGGCTCCAACTTCCTGCGCCCTGCGCCCGACGCCGTCGCGCTCGCGCTCGAACTGCGCCATGCCGCGGCCTACAGCCTGGCGCCGCCCGCACAAGACCTGCTGCCCACCGCCTGGCCCTGGGGGCCGCTGTCCGACAACAGCCTCATCGACCCCCACGCAACGGAGCGCCTGCCGCTGTCGCAATTGTTCGACGGCATCGGCATGCTGGTCGCACGCAGCAACTGGTCGCCGGACGCGACCTACCTCACTTTCAAGGCGGGCGACAACTACTGGTCGCACAGCCATCTCGACCAGGGCGCATTCACCATCTACAAGGGCGGCGCCCTCGCCATCGACAGTGGGCTCTACGGGCGGCCTTATGGCTCCGACCACCACATGAACTACGCCTACCAGAGCATCGCCCACAACCTCGTCACCGTCACCGACCCCGACGACCTCCAGCCCGGCCCCGGCTTCGACATCGGCAACCCGCGCCACTACGCCAACGACGGTGGCCAGCGCCGTATCGGTTCGGGCTGGGGGGTGGAGGCCGCGCCACTGGACCGCGAGCAATGGGACAAGCGCCGCGACACCTATCACAGCGGCAACATCGTCGCCCACCTGGACCAGGATGACATCGTCGCTGCCGTCGCCGACCTCACCCCGGCCTACACCAACAGCCAGTCCGGCCGCGGCAGCTTCGCCCACCGCACGAAACGCGTCGAACGCATGTGGCGGGTGTTCGGCTACGACCGCACCAACGACGCCATCGTGGTGTTCGACGACGTCGTCGCCAGCGACGCCGGCTTTCGCAAACGCTGGCTGCTGCACGCCATCGACCTGCCCGTCATCGGCCAGGACAGCTTCAGCGTCTTCATCCCCGCCACCACTCAGCCCGGCCACCGCGGCGGGCAACTGAGCGGCCAGGTCCTGCTGCCGAAAGTGCCGCTGCTCAACCTCATCGGCGGGCCTGGCTTCGAGTTCTTCGTAGACGGCAAGAACTACGACAACGGCGGCACGGTGCAGCAGGAGATGAAAAAGACCGGCCCCGGCCTGCCCGAACCGGGCAACTGGCGCATCGAACTGATGCCCGCCAGCGAAGCCGAGGCGGACCAGTTTCTGGTCGTGATGCTGCCGACCCTCACCGGCGAGAAGGCGCAGGCCAGCGTGCGCCGCCTGGAGGATGGCAAGCGTGTTGGCGCCGAGATCATCGGCCCGCAGCGCACAACACGCTGGTGGTTCGTAGCCGGCGAGCGCGGGCTGACGGTGGAGATCATCGAAGGCGAAAGCCGCACGCTGCACCGACTTGGCGGCTGAAAACCACGCCGATCCGGGCCAGACCTTATGTGCAGTGCCATAATTCACGGCGCCGTCATGGCTTGCGGTCCACAATGCCCATTACTACCCGGGAGTACCGAATGAAAGGCATCATCCTCGCCGGCGGCTCCGGCACGCGACTGCATCCGATCACGCGCGGCGTCTCGAAGCAGTTGCTGCCCATCTACGACAAGCCGATGATCTACTATCCGCTCTCGGTGCTGATGCTGGCCGGGATTCGCGACATCCTCGTCATCTCCACGCCCGACGACCTGCCCAATTTTCGCAAACTGCTCGGTGACGGCAGCGACTTCGGCATCACGCTCAGCTACGCCGAACAGCCCTCGCCCGACGGACTTGCGCAGGCCTTCCTGATCGGCGAAGACTTCATCGGTGATGACGACGTCTGCCTCATCCTGGGCGACAACATTTTCTACGGCTATGGTTTCAGCGCCATGCTGCGACAAGCCGCGGTCGGCCGGAAGGGCGCGACCGTGTTCGGCTACCACGTCAACGACCCCGAGCGCTTTGGCGTGGTCGAGTTCGACACGGCGGGAAAGGCCATCTCCATCGCAGAAAAGCCCAGCCAGCCGAAGTCGAACTACGCCGTCACCGGCCTCTACTTCTACGACAACGACGTCATCGACATCGCCCGCCAGATCAAGCCCTCGCCCCGTGGCGAACTCGAGATCACCGACGTCAACAACGCCTACCTGCAGCGCGGCAACCTGCACGTCAGCCTGCTCGGACGCGGCTTTGCCTGGCTGGACACCGGCACCCACGAATCGCTGATGGAAGCCAGCCAGTTCATCCAGACCATCGAGGCGCGCCAGGGGCTGAAAGTGGCCTGCCTGGAAGAAATCGCCTACCGCCAGGGCTGGCTGAGCGCCGACAAGCTCGCGCACGAAGCCAACAAGCTGAGCAAGACCGGCTACGGCCAGTACCTGTTGCGCATCCTCAAGGAGCGCCCCGCCGCATGAAGCTCATCGAAACCGCCCTGCCCGGCGTGCTCATCATCGAGCCCAAGGTCTTCGGCGACGCCCGCGGTTTCTTCATTGAAACCTTCCAGGTCGAGCGTTACCACGAAATCGGCATCACCCAGCCCTTCGTGCAGGACAACCACTCGCGCTCACAGCGCGGCGTATTGCGCGGGCTGCATTTCCAGAAGACCCGGCCGCAGGGCAAGCTGGTGCGGGTGAGCCGCGGCGCGGTGTATGACGTGGCGGTGGATATCAACCCGAAATCGCCGACTTTCGGCCGCTACGTGGGGGTCGAACTCAGCGACGACAATCACCGCCAGCTATGGATTCCAGCGGGCTACGCACATGGGTTCTGCGTGATCAGCGCGGTGGCAGACTTCGAGTACAAATGCACCGACTTCTACTTTCCCGAAGATGAGGGCGGGCTGATCTGGAACGATCCGGAGGTGGCGATACCCTGGCCGATTGCTCAGCCCAGCCTGTCAGGGAAGGACACCGGGCTGCCAACGCTGCGGGATCTTGTACAAGCTCATTCGTGAAGCTCAGCACCACATTCCCCGCGACCGAACCCCAACGCAGCGTTTGCAGTGCACTTACGCTGCGTGAACAAATGACTGCGATGAAAACGCAGACAAATCAAAAAAAATGAGCACATCGAACTCCATCCGTGGCGGCATCAAGTGGCTACTTACCGGCAGCCTCGGCGGACAAATTCTTCAGTTTGCGTTCGGGATCGCGCTTGCCCGCCTTCTTGTGCCCGAAGACTTCGGCTTCATTGTGACGATCCAGATCTTTACCGGCTTTGTCGGACTCGTCAGCGGTGGGGGCATGGGTCAGGCGCTGGTGCAATCACACGTTGCGAGCGAGCATGACTTCGACGTTGTGTTCACGGCACAGCTCATTATCGGCGCGCTTATTTTCGGAGGCTTCTATCTTTGCGCGCCCTTGATTGCCAACGCTTTTGGCAACCCGCTTTATACCGGCCTTGTCAGGGTGTCGGCGATCAGTTTTCTGTTGCGCCCCTTCGTCAATACGCGCGCGAGCTGGCTGCACCGGGAAATGCGTTTCAAGGAGCGTTCCATCATCGGGCTCGTGGTGGCTGTCATCACCGGCCTCGCCAGCATTGCCATGGCCATCGCTGGCGCAGGCCCCTGGAGCCTGATCCTGTCCGGGATTCTCGGCAGTCTGATCACGCTCGTGCTGCTTGACCGCGTGAGCGAACGCAAGCCACAACTGCGCCTTGACTACGCGGTTGCGCAACGCTTCGGTGCATACGGCATCAAGGTGTCGCTGAACGACCTTGCCTCGTATGCAACCAAACAGGCAAGCAACGCAATCATCAGTCAAACCTCAGGACCGTCTGCCGTCGGCCTCTTCAACAAGGGCGAAAGCCTTGCCTGGCTGCCCTTCTCCACCTTGAGCGCATCGGTCTACGAGGCGGTTTTCCGCGCCATGTCGAAGGCGCAGGACAGGCCAGACGAGGTGAAATACCTTTTCTATCGCATGATCACGCTGATGGTCGTGTATACGATGCCCGTCTATGTCGGCCTCGTATGGATGGCTGAGCCATTCATGCTGTTCGTCTATGGCGAAAGATGGCTGCCGTCTGCCGACCCCTTGCGCATTGTCTCGCTGGCCGGGATCTTCATCTGTATCGGGCATCCCTGTGGCGCAGTCCTTGCAGCCATGAACCGGCTCGGGCGCGAGGTATGGATTCATGTCAGTCAAGGCATTGTCGTTGCGCTCATCTGCTACTTCAGCTTGAAAACCTGGGGAATCGTGGGCGCTGCATGGGGCGTCTTCGCCGGCATCGCCTATTCGACACCTGTGATGTACTACCTCGCCACACGCTGCTTTCCTGCAAGCCTGAGCGACCTCTCGCGGGCCTTGCTGCCCGGGCTCAAACTCAACCTGGTCCTGATCGTCGCGCTGGCAATCGTCCATGTGATGCTGCCCTCAGACTGGCGCGAGGCACGCCCGGCGCTCTACATGCTTCTGGCAGGTGGCGTGTCGGGCCTGGCCTATCTTGCAGCCTTCCTTTTCCTTCCTGCTCCCGCACTCGCCGACGAAGCCCTGCGCTGGCGCAGGGTGCTCAAGCTGAGCGCCTGACTCCCGATGACGCACCTCAATCTCATTGAATGTTTCAACACGCCCGCCGACGCCAGCCCGGTTCGACTCGACGGGGCCACGCGACGGGAATGGACAGACGACGGCGTCGAGCTCGTGCGCGACGATTTTGATAGCGAACGCAGCCAGTGCCTCTTCATCCGCGCCCAGGCTTCATCACTCGGGCCTTTTCGTTTGCAACTCGTGGGCGGCTACGCATTGCGCAGGTGCCTGGGGCTTGGCGGTTGGCTGCTCGATCCCTTGTCCAGGACCGGCGCCGTCTTCTGGAGCCCTCGGGCGCCCATTTTAAGAAAGCTCGATGCCCTGGGGCGCATCACGGCCGAGATGCCGGTCTCACCGGCAGACTTCGCGATGGGAAGCGAGGCGGCTGCGGCATCCTTCGACATCCCTGAAGGCTACATTCTGGACTGGGCCTTGTGGCGTCTGGATAGCCGGGATGACTCGTCCCGCCTTGGCTGGCGTGACGAACTGATGACCGCGAAGACGCTGGAAAGCCAGGCGTTCTTCGTCTACGCCTCGCATACGTCGGTCCAGTCAGCCGCGGACTTCTATCAACATCTCATCCACGGCAAGGCATACGGCGCATGCTGGGCCTGGCCGAAGCAGCGCAAGATATGCGACGAGCTCGATGCGCTCTCGCTGCACATGGTTGCGACCGGCTTGTCGCGAAGCACCGGCAAACGCCTGTACCACCTGCTGCGCCGACAGCTCGTGCTGTCGGTGCTCGCACGACAGGACCTCGATGGTGGTTTTCGGCATGGCGAGTGGACCGAGCAGTATGAAAGCCACAACCGGCTTATCAACGGCGCGGTGCAACTACTTGCAAGCGAACACGCGGAGTCGCCCGAGCCCGCACTGGCGGATGCCTTGCAGCGTGCAGCGACCTTTATCGCCTCTCAGGTCGACCAGACCGCAGTAGGGGCCTGGTTCCTCCACGACTCACTGGAGAAGTCCGAAGAAGGTATGCGGCATTATCCATTGGGCTGGGCACGCAGCGACTGGTTGGGAAAGTCGCCAACCAATCTGCTGATTCTGAACACCCACCTCGACTGCATGCTGGCCCTGAAACGATTCGAGGCGGTGACCGGAGACGCCTCCCACGCCGGGCTTGTGGCCTCCGGCGTGGGCGCCCTGCAGGCGGTGCTTGCCGCACGACCTGCACAATGGCTGTTCACACCACTGCTGCGAATCATCGAGCTATCCCTGCTTCCCAAGGCCGCGCAGGAGAGGCTGCCGTTCGCGAAACGCGCGCTGAAACGCATCGGCTGGAAGTACGTGATTCCCCGCTGGCACCTGATACGCAAGCGCTTTCCGCGGCTGCTGATGCCCGATGGCTACATCGAGCGCAGCCTGGCTCAAGGTGATTTCGTGCACCGCTACCACGGGGTGCATCTGATGGATTTCGAACGCCTGATCTCAACTATTCCGGCGCACTCAGGAGCAGCCGAACTGGCTGCAATCAGTGATGGTCTGGCCGACTTCGGTGTTCGAAGCCAAGTGACACTGCACTGGAAGGAAAGCGCCGCCAGCAAGGACTCGCTCGCCTTCTGGGCAGAAGGGCTTTATCGCCGTTGCCTGCGCACAGGCTCCGAAACAGACCGTCAGTTGTTGGCCACCGCAGTGCTTGATCTGAGCGACGCAGGATTGGGGTTTCCACCCTCACTCCTTGGCGCCAACGGTGAAATACACCCACCCGCAGGTGCGCATGCGACCCCCTCTCCTGTCGACCCCCGCCTGCGCGTGGTGAACCTGACTGACCGCAACGGCCCCAGCTTCATGGTGATCAATACGGCCGAGGCCCCACTCCCGCTTGTCTTCGATCGCCAGGAGGCAATGTTCGCAGCGGACGCGCGCTCCCCGATGCAATCCGTTCAGATTCCGGCACGTGCGTGGACCATGTGCACACCAGCCGTTGCGCACCCAACGCAAACGACCCAGGCGTCCGCAGCGCACTCAAACGCTACAACACTTTGACTTCCACTTCCCGTCCCCGATGAGCAACGCACGCGCAATCGCATTCCACCTCCCGCAGTACCACCCTACCCCCGAGAACGACGAGTGGTGGGGCAAGGGCTTTACCGAGTGGACCAACACCGCCAAGGCCAGACCGCTTTATCCCGGTCACTATCAACCCCACTTGCCCGCCGATCTCGGATATTACGACCTGCGCCTACCCGAGGCACGCCATGCACAGGCCGAGCTTGCCAAGGCCTACGGCATCGAGGGTTTCTGCTATTACCATTACTGGTTCGGCGGACGTCGCATACTCGAAAGGCCGGTCAACGAAATTCTATCCAGCGGCGAACCCGAGCTGCCTTTCTGCCTGTGCTGGGCAAATCACAGCTGGAGCAACATCTGGCAGGGGGTGGCCGACAGGATGCTGATCGAGCAATCCTATCCCGGGATGGATGATCACAAGCGCCACTTCGAATGGCTGCTGGCCGCGTTCCACGACCCCAGGTACATCCGGGTCGATGGCAAGCCGATGTTCCTGATCTACAACCCGCCTGACATCCCCGACATCAAGAACGTGATGGACTACTGGCGCAGCCTTGCCGCTGAAGCCGGGCTGCCAGGCCTTCACCTGGTGGCGGTGAATTACCGCGCAGTTCCGGTTGATCCTGCCGAGTTCGGCATGGACGCATCAACCTGGCAACCGATGCCGGACAAAAGCGGGCATATCCCATGGCGCTATCCTGCGCTCAAGGCGCGCATGCGGCTTGCGCGCGGGCAGTACAAGCTGACCGTACTCGACTACAGCCAGATCATGGATGGGCTCACCCGCAAGCAGCCACCCAAGTTCACCGAGTACCCAACCGTGCTGCCGAACTGGGACAACACCCCACGTTCGGGCCTGAACGGGCTGGTGCTCCACGGCTCGACGCCTGAGCTGTTCAAGACCGTCCTGCAGCGCGGAATCAACCTGGTTCAGGCGTATCCGTCCGCGCAACGCATTGTCTTCATCAAGGCCTGGAACGAATGGGCAGAGGGCAACTATCTGGAGCCCGATCAACGCTTCGGTCACGCTTATCTGGAAGCAGTGCGCGAAGCCTTGAATGAGGCACCGAGCGATGTGCGGGCTTAACGGCATCTTCGCCTACGGGCAGACGGCGGCTGCGGTCAATCGCGACGAGCTCATCCGCGTGCGTGACTCGATGGCCGCGCGCGGGCCCGACGGCAGCGGATGCTGGATTTCGGACGACGGCCGCCTGGGGCTCGCACACAGACGACTGGCCATCATCGACCTTACCGAGGCCGGCGCACAGCCGATGCACGCTGTGGACGGCGCACAGGTCATCACCTTCAACGGCGAAATCTACAATCACCTCATCCTGCGTGAAGAGCTGGAGCGCGAAGGCGTGCTCTTTCGCTCGCACTCGGATACCGAGGTCCTCCTGCACCTGTACCGCAAGCACGGCCCTTCCATGGTTGGCCGTCTGCGCGGGATGTTCGCTTTCGCCCTGTGGGATGCCAGGGAGAGGCAGCTTCTCCTCGCACGCGATCCGCATGGGATCAAACCCCTGTATTACGCGAACGACGGCAACACCATCCGCTTCGCCTCTCAGGTCAGCTCGCTTATCGCTGGAGAAGGTGTCGACACGCGGGCAGATCCTGCAGGTGCGGTGGGCTTTCTTCTGTGGGGCTCGGTTCCCGAGCCCTTCACCCTGTACAAGGGGGCAAGCCTCTTGCCGGCCGGCTCGACCCTTGTCGTATCGCAATCCAGAGGGCTGGGGCAGCCTGTTCGCTACTGGAAGATCAGCGACGCACTGCGCCTGTCCCTCCACACCGCATCCGCGATACCCAAGGGCCAGGAGCGGGCCTATCTGCGTGAGCAGCTGCTCGACAGCGTTCGCGCGCATCTCCTGGCTGATGTTCCCGTGGGCGCCTTCCTGTCCGCGGGGCTAGACTCCTCCACCCTGGTTGGACTCGCGCGCGAAGTGTCGACGACGCGTCTGCAGACCCTGACCCTGAGCTTCGACGACCTGCAGGGCACGCAACACGATGAATGCCCCGCTGCCACCGAAATCGCCCGTCACCTGGACGTCGATCATGAGTGCATCGTGCTCTCGGCAGGAGCACAGGAAGATGAGCTGGAACGCTTCTTTGCCGCAATGGATCAACCCACCATCGACGGCATCAACACCTGGTTCGTCAGCCGGGCTGCACGCCAGGCCGGGCTCAAGGTCGCCCTGTCAGGCGTGGGTGGTGACGAGTTGCTGGGCGGCTATGCAACATTCGAGCACGTCCCACGCATTCGAGCCCAAGCCTCGACCAGCCCATGGCGGCATGCGCCCTCGCTCTATCGCCATGTCCACGACCTGCTCGGCGCCTCACTCAACTGGCCGGCCAACAATGCCGGCATCCCGGGCTATGGCAGCACGGCGCCCGGGGCCTATCACCTGTCCAAAGGCGTGTTCATGCCCTGGGAGTTGCGACACGTGCTCAGTGCTGAGACGCTTCGCGAAGGCTTGAACACGCTCATGGAGCATGACGCCGCTCATGCCGATAGCTTCGACGACCTCAATGACTTTGCACAGGTGGCCTGCCTGGAGTCGATTCGCTACATGCGCAACCAGCTCCTGCGCGACACGGACTGGGTCAGCATGGCCCACTCCCTGGAAATCCGCACTCCGCTGGTCGATCATCGCCTGACCGAATCGATCCTCGGCCTGGCGGCAAGCGGCCGTCTCGGCAGTGGCAAGCAGATGCTGCCGCAGACTCTGCCAAACAGTCTTCCAGGCTCCGTCCTTGATCGCCCCAAGAGTGGTTTCGTTGTCCCGACCTGGCGCTGGCTTCGCCACCACGCCGGGCTCGAAGCCTGGAAATCCGTCCCCTTGCTGAAGCAGACGCGCCTGTCCGACAGCCGCCGTTGGGCATACACACTGTTGAGTCGTCACCCGGCAGGCCGTACCCTGCTACACGCTCGTTAACTGCCGAGAGCCGAGAACAATGAACCATCCGCGATGTGAATCGAGAGTGTGGGGCCGTACATGAGCTCAGCCTCCCTGTCCTCGCGCATCAGTGTTGTGATGCCCTGCTACAACGCCGCCCCCTTTGTAGTCGAGGCGGTCGAGTGCGTGATGGGGCAGAGCCATGGCAACGTCGAGTTGATCATCGTCGACGACGGCTCGACGGATGGGAGCAAGGCGATTCTGCAGGCGCTTGCCGAAAGCCACCCGCAACGCATCGTGCTCTTGCATCAGGATCGCAGAGGGCCCTATCCGGCACGCAACCTCGGCCTGAAGCATGCAAAGGGAGACCTGGTCTCCTTTCTCGACGCCGACGACTATCTTTCCCAAGACTGCCTCGAGAAACTGGCTGGTGCGCTCGAGCGGCAAGCTGCCGATCTTGCCTACTGCGGTTGGCAGAACTTCGGTGAGGGCGCGCCTGGATCACAGCCCTACGTTCCGCCGGACTACGCCACCATGGACACGGCCGCGGAATTTCTCCGCAGCTGCCCGTGGCCGATACATGCGGCCCTGGTGCGGCGTGAAGCAGTGGAGGCGATCGGCGGCTTCTCGGAAAGATGTTTCTCCTCGATGGATTACGATTTCTGGCTGCGCCTCTATGCGCATACCCAGCGCATCGTGCGCGTGCCCGAGGTGATGGCCTTCTACCGCTGGCATGGCGGCGGGCAGATATCCAAGACACGCTGGAAGCAGGTCCTCGATGCACTGCAGGTGCGTCGAGACTTCATTGCACAGCATCCCGAACGCGTCAGCCACCTGTCACAGGCAAAGCTGTCCGAACTCTCCGATGGCTATCTCATGCGAGAGGCCTATCGCTCGTACTGGAAGCGTGAGCTCGAGGACGCACAAAAACTCTTCCGGGCTGCCCTGCGTGAAGGCAGCTGGAAGGCCAGCGACCTGAGATACCTGATCCCGGCAACGCTCCCCGGATCGGTGTTCCGCAGGCTGGTAGCGCTCGTCAGCCGCACGACATGAACAGCGAAATCGCGCTCAGCTTCATCAAAGTCGAAGCCCAGGCTCACTCTCGCCACATCAAACAACACACCGTACGCCAATGAACAGCCTGCCCTCACCACGCGCACAACGCGTCCCGGTTCTGATGTATCACCGAATCGGCGATGCACACAACGACTGGGAGCGAAAGTACTGCGTCAGCCCGGAGCGTTTTTCCGCTCATATGGAAGGCCTTGCCTCCACTGGCTGGCATGCGATCTCGATCGAGAGTTTCATGTCCTGGCTAGGCGGAGAGACCACGCTGGCAGAAGGCGCCTTCCTGCTGACTTTTGATGATGGTTTTCTTGGCGTACACGAACATGCAGCCCCGGTGCTCGCGCGGCTCAACTGGCCTGCAACCGTGTTCCTCGTGAGTGGACTGATCGGCAAGCGCGACGCCTGGTGTGAGAAGCAGAATCCGGATGGTCACACCTACCCGCTGATGGATCGGAGCCACATTCGGGAGCTGCTGCGGCACGACTTCGCGTTTCATTCTCACACCCGCAGCCACGCAGACCTTCCCACCCTGGACGATGATGCCTTGCGAGCCCAACTCGTCGGCGCTCGCGAGGACCTGCAGGCCTTGCTCGGCGAAGCGGTGGACTACCTGGCCTATCCTTATGGGCGATACGACGATCGCGTTCTCGCCCACACCCAGTCCGCCGGCTACCGCGCTGCATTTTCAGTTCAGCCCGGTTTCAACCGCCCCGATGTGGAGCACTTCCGCCTGCGCCGCCTCGACGTGTTCGGCACTGACAGCGCATCGATGCTGAAGCGCAAGATCAGTCTGGGCAGCAACGATGGCAGCCTTGCCAACAGCTTTCGCTACAAGGCCGGCAGAGTCCTGTCCCGGTTTGGAATCCAGGCGAGTTGAGCCCGATGACCTCGACCACACCCTTCATCACCGTCGCACTGTGCACGCACAACCATGCAGACCGCCTGGAGCGGACGCTTGCCGACCTTGCTCTGCTGGAAATGCCGACCAGACCATGGGAATTCATCGTCATCGACAACGGCAGCACCGATGCCACGGCTGAACTACTGGCTTCTACACATTGGCGACTTGAGCACGTCGTCACACGTATCGTGCGTGAAAACAGCCTTGGCCTGTCAAATGCCCGCAACCGGGCCTTACGGGAAGCACGCGGCGAGTATCTGCTTTTCATGGACGATGACGAAACGCCCGATCCATTCTGGCTGGTAGCGTACGAGCGGGCAATGAGCACCTACTCACCGGACGCACTCGGTGGGCGGATAGAAGTGTTCTTCGAGGACGGTGCCCGCCCGGCCTGGCTACAGGACGAGTTGCTCGGTTTCCTTGGCAAGCTGGACCACGGCCCGCAGGAGCGCGCCCTTGAGGCCCACGACACACCCATCTTTGGAGGAAACTTCGCCTTTCGTAGATCCGTCTTCGCTCGCATCGGTGACTTTGACAGCCGTCTGGGGCGAAAGGGCAGCGCGAACATAGGCGGGGAAGACACGGAAATCTACCGACGCCTGCTCGACAATGGATGCAGCGTGCGCTGGGTACCCGACGCCATCATTCATCACCGCATCCAGACCCCCAAACTCCGCCGCAGCTATTTTCTTGATCTGCATTTCCGCCAAGGCCGTACCGAGGGCGCATACGCACGCGGGGCGCGCTCCAAGATTCCGCCAAAATTCCTGATTCCCCAGGCTCTGCGGGCCTATTTTCGCGCCATCAGCAGCCGGGCAAGATTGGGCAAGAACCACTCACTACGCCTTGAAATGAATGCTGCGTATTTTTCCGGTTATTTCATGGGCTGGATGATGGACAACTAGCTTATGGGACTGGGCTGCTTCAGCCCCGACCTTCCGTGCACATAAGCATCCAGTGTGGGTGCGGAGTGCCGATCATTGTCCAGTCCGACATTCATCCATCATTCCGGGTTGGTGTAGCAAGCACCAGAGCCAGCAACGCGAACAGGAATAGAGAATGGTTTTGACCAAACTGAAGACGACGTGCGTTCCGTAATTCACCGTGCAGGGAACTCCATCCTATCGAAGAGTACGGTAGAGCGTACTGCCAGGACGCCTGCCCAACTCCGAACAACAGGCTGCAAAACATGCCATCGACAACACCGCCGATCAGTTATTCCGTAAACGTCTGCAATTCCGATGCCCCCTATCTCGAGCAGACTCTTCGCCATATGATGAAGGCGCTCAACTTCCCGTTCCGGGAGAAGATTGCGACCTATGATCCTGGTCGCCAGGAAGGCAAGTACGCCTCGCGTATCCAGGGTCAGCAAACGGATGTCGAGCAAATCCTCGCGCGCCTGCTTGAAGACGGCGTACTGGATCGGGTCGATGTCATCCCCTGGAGCGATGACGAACAGAGGCGCATATTGCTCAAGTACTTCGGAAATGCCGACATCGAGCTCAAGGACTTCTCTGGCGCGCCCATTTATCAATACCTTTATGCGCTCGACTCCTGCGCCTCTGACTACGTACTCCACGTCGACTCGGACATGCTTTTTTACCGCAAGGGTGGTGGCTCGTGGATCCACGAGGGTCTGCGCATGCTTCAGCAGCATCCGGAGGTCATTGTCACGACACCGCAGGGCGGACCTCCGCAAGCGCGAAACTGGCTCGAACGACTGCTTGGACGGTCCTTTGCGAGCACACCACAAGAGCCGTGGGGCATTGCCACCTTCACCTCCACCCGTTACTTCTTGATGGACATGGTCAAATTGAGGGCCTGCCTCCCCTTGCAACAATCCCGTCCGGGCGAGCCTCTGGAGAACAGCCTCAGCCACACATTCGCGCAGCGCGGTTACGTGCGCTGGTCAATGACGGGCCATGAGCATTGGGCTATCCATCCATGGCGACACGATGAGAACTACATCCGCTACCTGGACGATTTGATCTGGGCCGTAGAGCAGGGAATCTATCCTTTCAAGCGCACGGGATATCGCTGGGACATGCGCACCGAGGGCTCTCTTATCAACGAGTGGCTCAAGGTCTTGCGCGCACATGGCCGATCAGTCTGAACCCGCTCCTTTCATCGCGAGCGCCCCCCTGATGACCGTCTCCTCTCGCCTCGCGCTTGTCATTTGCACCCACAATCGCAGCCAGTCGCTCATCGAAACCCTCGAGTCGATCTACAACGATGGCTACGCGGGAGCAGAGATCATCGACGTGCTCGTGGTCGCGAACAACTGCCTCGACGACACGCTTGTCCGACTCACGGAATTTCGTCACGCCCACCTCGAAGCTCGCCTGCGCCTGTCGTGGGTGGAGGAGCCTCAGCCTGGAAAATCGTATGCGCTGAACACCGGAATAGCCAACACACAGCACGCAGTGCTGTGCTTCATCGATGACGACCAGGTGGTTGAGAGCGGATTTATCAGCCATTTGCTCGAAGGCATCGAGCGTTACCCCGAGGATGGCATCCTGTGTGGCCGCATCTGGCCGGCCTGGGACGGAAGTGAGCCGCAATGGGTTCATGCCAGGGAACCCTATGCCATCCCGATTCGCCCCTTCCCCGAGTTTGATCTGGGCCGCGAGTCCCGCAGAATTTGCGAAGCGGATCGCTATCCCAGCGGCGGCAACATCAGCGTGCGGCGGCATGTACTCCTGGATATTGGTGGGTTTTCGACCGATCTGGGACCGACCGGACACAATCTTGCCGGTGGAGAGGACCATGACTTTCTGCGGCGTGCGACCGCCCAGGGACACACGATCCGCTACCTGCCCAAGGTAAGGCAACTACACGCGGTCGACGCGCAGCGCATGAGTACGCCCTACACCCTTCGGAAGAGCTACCTGCGTTCGCGCGCAAGCTTCATGATCTCCAAGCGAACGAAGGGGCCGCAAGCCTACATGCTGCGCAAGATCTTCGAGCACTCAGCGTGCGCAGTCTTCACCACGGACAGCAACCGGCGATTTTTCTATATGGTCCGCGTGGCTGCCAGCGCAGGTGAGCTTGCGGGCTCGCTCGAGCTCTGGCGGGCGATGAAGAAGAGTCGCGAATGCCAACACTCGAATTCCAGTCGAGCCGGGGCGCTGGCAAGCCTGCTCGCTGTTTTCATGATTTCCGCCTGCGTGCTCGCCTGGGCTCTCAGCCAGGGGGCACTCGCATCGACCCTGTTGCCGTCGATAGGGGTCGCCGGGCTGGGGGCCATGGCGCTGCTGGGCAAATCGCTGGCCGATTTTTCCCAAACCGGTCCCCAGTTGCGGCACGAGGTGTTGCGCCACTTCCGCCTCTATTCCGCACTGGCCCTGATGCGACTGACTCTGATCGCCTTCGGGATTCTGTTTGTACAAGGCCTGCTCGGAACGCTGATCTATTCAGCCAGCACCTACCTTCTCCAGCAAACCCCCTCCACCGCATGGGGGGCAGTGAGCGCGGTCGCGGCAATCGTTGTCAGCACCGGGTTTCAGTTTTGTCGCCATCTTCTTTTGCTCCCGGCCAGCCTGATGGCGTCGTCGCATTACCGAAGCAGTCGCCTGTATCCCTTGTGGAGATGTCTTACGCCACGTGGTCTGAAGGCGGCAGAGGCGGCATTCGCGATCACCGCGATCATCCTGATCCTGGCTGCAGGCACAAGACTGCTCATGCAACAGCACTGGGCAGGTGTCGCGTCGATCACCGCTTTCAGCGCCACCCTTGCACTGATCGCCAGACGCCTGAAGGCCAGGTCATACCCCAAGCCTCGCAAGGCCGACAAGCCAACGGCTCGCCCCAACGTGTTGATGATCGGCTCGGACACCCTTCGCGCCGACCGCATCGGAAAAAGGCTCACCCCATTCATCGAATCCCTTGCGCAACAGGGCACGCTCTTCACCCACTGCTATGTGCCATGCGCCCGCACCGCCCCCAGTCTTGTTTCGCTACTTACCGGCACCTGGCCTCATACGCATGGCATTCGCGACAATTATGTGGCCGATGACCAGACCCGTCTCAAGGTGCCCGCGCTCGCGCATCTGCTACGGCGCGAAGCTTACACAACGGCCGTGCTGTCCGACTGGTGCGGCGCAGACATGGGCAAGTTCGACCTTGGCTTCGAGTATGTCGATCTCCCCGAAGACCAGTGGAACCTGAAGCTCTTCATTCGCCAGGGCCCGAAAGATCTGCGGCTGTTCTTGTCGATGTTCGTGCATAACGAATTCGGTAAGGCACTGTTGCCCGAAATCCATTTTCTCGGCGGCGTACCGCTCACCGACGAACTGGGCGTAGAGGCGGCCCGACTGATCAATCGGCTGGGCGCGTCAGCACAGCCATTCCTGCTTAACGTGTTTTTCTCCACGACCCACCCACCCTTTGGATCCGAATACCCCTACTACCTCAATCATTCAACGCGGGAATACGCAGGCGAATCGAAGTTCGCAATGGCGCGCCTGACTGACCCCTGGGAGATCCTGCGTCGCCAGGCCGAGCCTCGCGAAGCATTCGACCTCGAACAGATCACGGCTTTGTACGATGGTTGCGTCAATCGGTTCGATGATGAAGTCCGTCGCCTATTGGCACATCTCGATGCGACAGGTCTCAGGGACAACACAATCCTCGTCCTCTATTCAGATCACGGCATGGAGTTTTTCGAGCATGAATCCTGGGGACAGGGAAACTCCGCCATCGGCGAGCAATCCGCCCGCGTACCACTTCTCATCATCGATCCGCGCACACCAGGGCAGGGCCGCGTCGAGCATGTCGTGCGAAGTATCGATCTCATGCCGACCCTGCTTGATGTACTCGGTCTACCAGCGCCAACAGGGATGGACGGGGTATCGCTGAGCGCTTACCTCCACGACGCCGATGCGAAAATCGCACTGGACGCCTACAACGAAACCGGGATCTGGATGACAGACATTCCGGGCATGGCTGTTGATCATCTGCGCTACCCGAACCTGCTGGAAATGCTCGAGGTCCCCGACAAGCAAACCGGCACAATGGCCATCAAACCAGAGTTTCAACGCCCTATCGTGCAGGCCAAGGATCGGATGCTGCGACGCGGTCAATGGAAGCTCGTCTATCAGCCACTCGAATCAGGCTGCAAGCTGCTGCTGTTTGACCTTGTCTCTGACCCGGGCTGCATATCCGATGTCTCTGCAAAGCATGCGGAAATTGTCGTGACACTCTGGAAGGCATTACGACAGATCATCGATGCAGATCCAGACTGCTCGCCAATCTCTTTAACAACGTCAGGAGTGCCCCCCAACGATGGCGCTGAAACTGAGCAGCCTACCCAAGTTGCTTGACCCGGAAGTCCGAGACAAGAATCTGCGTCTTCTTGCCTGGCGAGCTCAAGAACTTTTCTGGAATGTGGCACGTCCGGCGATGCCGGATCCGGTTTTCGTGATCGGCTGCTCACGCTCGGGCACCACCATCACTTTTGAAACCATTGCGGCGTCCGGACATTTCCTGCACTTCGACTACGAACTTCCACAATTCTGGAACTCGCTGGTCGGGCCGCTGAACAATGGCTGGGAGTCGGAGTCAGCCCGGCCGGAACAAGCCCTGCCCGAACACCGCCGCCGAGCGCTCGCATATTTTTATGCGCGCCTCGGACAAGGTCAGGTCCTTGACAAGACCTGCATCAACACCTTGCGCGTTGGCTATCTGCATACCCTGTTTCCGAACGCAAAGTTCATATTCATACAACGTGATGGTCGGGACAACATCAGTTCGATGATCGACGGTTGGCGGCTCGGGCGCACCGACGGCGGCTTCGGACTCGAGAAATTTTTCGGCCCCTCGCCCTCGCCGGTCGCAATCAATGACGGCGAATTCAGCGAGTGGCACTTCTTTCTTCCACCCGGCTGGAAAGACTACAACAGGGCCAGTCTCGAGGAAGTCTGCGCCTACCAGTGGATCACCGCAAACGCCCTCGCGCTTGACGCCGCCAGAACAATCCCGCCGGAACAATGGATAAGCTTGCGCTACGAGGACATCTTTGAACGCCCGGTCGAGATGTTTCGCGGAGCGTTCGAACGCCTCAATCTGCCTTTCAATGCGGAAATGGAACGGCGATGTGCAAGCCTGTCGAGCCGTCCGACGAGCATTGTCAGGGGCACGCCAAAGAAACAGAAGTGGAAAGAGAGCAACCCCGAGATGATTGAACGCATCCTGCCTGCGATCGCGCCGATGATGGAGCGGATGGGCTACGACCCCCATGATTGAAGCACCCACCGTCAGCGTCGTCATTCCTGCCTACAACGCCGCATGGTGCGTCAGGCGCGCAATCGACAGCGTTCTTGCACAAGATTTCCAGGGTGTCGAAACCATCGTCGTCAATGACGGCAGTACCGACGACACGCGCTCGGTGCTTGCGAGTTTCGGCACACGCATTCGGGTCGTCGACAAACCCAACGGCGGAATGAGCAGCGCCCGCAATGCCGGAATCGCCGCTTCAAATGGGCGCTATATTGCCTTTCTCGATGCCGACGACCGCTGGCTGCCGAACAAGCTACTCCGTCAGGTGGAACTGCTTGAGCATCGTCCTGAGCTCGCCTTCTGTGCCGCTACTGCCCTGCTCGAAGATCGCGAGGGGCGAGCGGTCGGCATCTGGAGTGGATCAGACCAGCACAGCGCGACCGTTGCCGACATCTTTTGTGGACATGCGTCCGTCGCCGGTGGCGCATCTGCAGTTGTCGCGCGCACAGCGCTGGTGAAGGAACTCGGTGGCTTCGACCCTGCCCTTGCCGGCGCCGAAGACACCGACATGTGGATCCGGCTTGCTGCACGCGGTGGCTTCATGTGTCTGGAAGAGCCATTGGTGGTGATCCTGAAACACCCTGCAAGCGTCAGCCGCAACCGAACCGCCATGCGCCGTGGCGCGCTCGCAATGACGCGCAAGAACCGCAGACTCCTCCCGCAGGACCAGCAGGGCGTATTCTGGAGAAGCGTCTACGCGGGCCTTCTTTGCGACTATGCGAAATGGGCATGGCGAGATGGCCAGCACCTACAGGCAATCAAAGATCTGCTACTGGCTCTGATTGCCTCGCCGACTCAGAGGGGACGCCTCGCCGCCAGCCTTCTGCTGGCCATGCTCACGCGGCAAGAAATCTGACTCTCCGTAGCATGCGATTCAAGTCATGGAAATAGTGGCTACCTGAGTGGCGCAAGCGGGTCGTGGGTGGAAATATCGACTTTTAAAGCCGCAGGATTATCGACAAGCTGTTGATGAGCATTTAACTGCGCCGGCGTTCAGCCGAATTCAGATTATTGAGCGGAGTCGCGATTTTTTCTTCCGACGACAATCAAAGAACCTCCTGCAGGAAAACGGAGGCCCCACGCAATGAGCCTACGCTCCAAGCTCATGACCGCTTCAAGCACTCTGTTCAGCCACCCTGGAATACTGAACTCACTCATGGGCTCAACACTCTTCGTCCGAGAGAGAAGGCGAGAAATCCACATCAAGGGGAGAAGCAAGCTCACGAAGGACGACACCTGAACAACATCGAAGCCTGCCGCCTTGATCTTTCCCACCAACTCCCCGCGGGTGTAGCGCCGCACGTGGCAAGCGTAGTCGTCCACTGGAGACCAGAGCCAGCGATGCTGGGGGACGGTGACAATCAAAAACCCCCCGGCCTTTATGGCATTGAAGACATTACTCAAAACCCTCTCATCCTCGTCGATGTGCTCAAGCACGTCAAAAGCGCCCACCACATCGAATACTCCAACATCTGTCATCTGCGTGGCGTCAAGACGGAAAAACTCTGCGGATGGAACCCTTTCTCGTGCAAAGTTCAGCCCTTCTTCGAAATATTCAGAGCCGAAAAGTTTAGCCTCACCGTACGCCCGATGAACCCCCTCAAGGACAAAACCCGTCCCACAGCCGATTTCCAGAAAACTACCAATCGGCTGACAGTAGCGATCAAGAGTCCATAGAATCAAACGGTTTCGTGAGCGAAACCACCAATTGCCGGCTTCTGCTGCAGCGAGAACCGAGAAGGCGTCGACTGAAAAGTATTTTGCCCGTTTATCACTGGCCATGATCCTGTCTTTCCCCGAACTCAAAGTTTGTGAGCTTTCCTGCCAAACCCTTCTTCAGGCGATCGAGCAAGGTTGTAACCGTCAGGTCCGCAGGGAGAGTTGTGCAGCATAATCCAATCCCTCCTTGCAGCAGGAGCAAATATCACGAGTCCGTGTTCGCACAGCCCATGATCCACCATAACACCTTGATGTGATTGTATGATTCCATCCTCGACCCTTCACCCAATCGCACATCCCGCATGTGCTCGACCGCACTGCGGCGCCGACCAGGACGCACGAGCGAGAAATGACCCGCACCGCTCCACTGGCAGGATGCCATGATCGAGGCCTTGACCGTGGCGGCGCGCGATAAGCACCATCAGGATCGGGATTGACGCAGCCACTTCGAAGAGCCCACCCTACTAGAGCAGAGTGAGGAGCCGGAGCTGGGCCTCATCAGATCGATGCTCGGTTTCCGACAGACCAGGCGTTTCGTCACCAAGCCGAGCCGAAAAAACGGCGTTGGTGCACTATTAACAAACGCTTATATAACAATGGCCTAGATTCTGAGATTTTGGCATGATTCGCCCCTTTCCCCCGTC
>NZ_ATJV01000044.1 GCF_000443165.1 Thauera terpenica 58Eu
CGCACGCCGGCTCGGGGGGGGGTTCGGGTTCGGGGTCAGGGTCAGGGTCAGGGTCAGGGTCAGGGTCAGGCTTGGGGGCTGGCTTCGAGTTGGCGCGTGCGCTGAAATTCGGTCGCGCTGCGGCGCCGGCCTGGGCAGTGACGGCCGATCTCGCGCTCGCCCAGGTGCGCACCCAACTCGATGCAGACCTGCCCGAGCTGGTGCTCGACCGCCTCGATGGTCGCCTCGGTGTCGAACGCGATGACGAAGGCTACCGGTTGCACACACGGGGGCTGACGCTGCGCGCCGCGGATGGCCTGGCACTGTTGCCGACCGATCTTGAACTGCAGCTGGGCGCGGCAGCGCGGGCACAGTCCGGTCATGAGGAAGGAGATGCGATCGGGTTCGAGGGCGAAGGCGGCATGCTCGGGCGCAGCGGACGTCTCGACGTCAACCGGCTCGACTTCGATGCGCTGGCGCGGCTTGCCGCCTTTCTTCCGCTTGACGCTGTGCTGCGCGCGCAACTTGCCACGCTTGCGCCCAGCGGCCGGCTGGACGCCTTGCGTCTGCGCTGGGAGGGCGCGCTGGTGGTGCCAACAGCCTGGGAGGTGTCGGCTCGCTTTGCTGATCTTGGCTTTGCCGCGGACGCCGGACTGCCGGGTCTGGGCGGGCTGAGCGGCACGCTGGAAGGCGATCAGGGTGGCGGGCGTTTCCGCCTCGATAGCCGTGGCGCGCATGTCGACGTGCCCGAGATATTCGATTCCACCCGCCTGCAGTTTGACCAACTGCGGGCGGACGGGGGCTGGCAGCGGCGCGCAGCGCAGCTCGAGATCACGCTCGACAGCGCGCAGTTCGAGAATCCGGATGCCGCTGGCCATGCGTCCGGCGTGTACCGGCCGCAAGCGGGCAGTGCCGGCGAGATCGACCTCCAGGCCAAGCTCACGCGGGCCGAGGGGACGGCGGTGTGGCGCTACCTGCCGCGTGTTGTCGGCAGCCATACCCAGGACTGGGTGCGTACCTCCATTCGCCAGGCCGAGGTGCCCGAGGCCAGCCTGCGCCTGCGCGGCGCGCTCAACGCGTTTCCCTTTCGCGATGGCGAGGGCGAGTTTCGCGTCGTCATCCGGGTGGCGAACGCGACCCTGGATTACGCCACCGGTTGGCCGGTGATCGAAGGCATCTTCGGGGAGGTGCGCTTCGAGGGACCGGGGATGCGTATCGAGGCGGCGCGCGCGCGCATCTTCGGTGCTGCGCTGACCGATGTCGTCGCTGACGTGCCCGATCTTGATGTGCAGCCCTCCGAAGTCATGACCATCACCGGCAAGGCAGCGGGGCCGAGCGCCGAGTTCCTGCGCTTCGTCTCGGCCAGTCCTGTGTCCGCGCGCATCGGTGGCTTCACCGACGCGATGCGTGCGCAGGGCAGGGGCCGTCTGGACCTGCGCCTGGTGATGCCGCTGCGACAGCTGGAGGACAGCACGGTCGAGGGCGAGTATCGCTTCGCTGCCAACCGCCTGTGGTTGGTGGAGGGGCTGCCCGTGCTCGAGGACGCGGGCGGGCGCCTGCGCTTTACCGCCGACACGCTGTCCCTGCCCGAGGCGCGTGCGCAGTTCCTCGGCGCGCCGGCACGAGTCAGTGCACAGACGCTCGATGACGGCACGGTGCGCTTCGAGGCCAGCGGCGCGGCCAGCGTATCGGCGCTGTCGGCAGCGTGGGATGCACCGCTCCTCGATCATGTTTCCGGTAGTGCGGAGTGGAAGGCACGGATTGACATCGCACGCGGCGCCACCCGGCTCAAGCTGGAGTCCGACCTGCTCGGCCTCACCTCCAGTCTGCCCGCACCACTCAACAAGAGCGCAGCTCAGGCCTGGCCGCTGCGCGTCGATCTTGATGCGCCCACCGCGCAGTCATCGATGCAGCTCAAGCTGGAACTGGCGCAGTGGCTGCGCGCCGAGCTCGAGTGGCCGGGCGCGGGCGCTCCCCTGCGTGGGGGGCTCGCGCTCAATGCGCGCGCGGGAGAGGTGCTGCCACGTGCGGCGGAGGGCGTGCTGGTCACAGCCCGTTTCGATGCCTTCGATGCCGACGCCTGGCGCCGGGTGCTCGATCGCGCGGTGCCCGCTGCGGTGGCCGATGAGTCCGCAGCGGACGGCTCAGGCCTTGAGGCCACGCGCAGCAGTGGCGCTGCGCTCCCTGCGCTGGCGGGGGTCTCGCTCGAGGTCAAGAAGTTGCAGGTCTTCGGCCAGCTCGTGAATGACTTCGCCCTGCGCGGCGTGGCCGATCAGGGGGGCTGGAGGGCACAGATCGCGAGTGATCGCGTGCTCGGTGAGCTCGACTGGCGTGATGCCGGCGCGGGCGCCTTGCGCGCCCGCCTCGAGCGCCTGAGCCTGGGCGGTGGCGAGGAGGGTGGCGAGGAAGACGGAAACGAGCCGGTGAGCAAGTCCGCTTCGGCGCACGAGCACGATGAGACGCCGCCCCGACAATTGCCCGCGCTCGACGTGGTGGCCGAGCGCTTCTTGCTCAGAGGCAAGGAGCTCGGGCGGCTGGAGTTGTTTGCGCGCAACCGCGCGGGCGTGTGGCAGCTCGAGCGCTTCGGGCTGAGCAGCGCCGACGGCCAGCTCAAGGGCAGCGGCGAGTGGCGCACCCGTGGCCAGCAATCGACCCGGCTCGACTTCAGCCTGCAGGTGGCCGATATCGGCCATTTTTCCAGGCGTCTGGGCTACGACGACGTCGTGCGCGGCGGCAAGGCGACGCTGGGAGGACAAGTGCGCTGGCAAGGAGCGCCCACCCGTATCGACTATCCAAGCCTGGCCGGCAGGATGGATCTCGCCGCCGAGGCGGGCCAGTTCAACAAGCTCGAACCGGGAGTCGGGCGCTTGCTGGGCATTCTCAGCCTGCAGTCGCTGCCGCGCCGGATCACGCTCGACTTTCGTGATGTGTTTTCGGAGGGATTCGCCTTCGATGGCATTTCCGGTAGCATCGACGTGGCTGACGGCGTGATGCACACCGAAGATCTTTCCATCCGTGGGCCGGCGGCGCGGGTGCGCATGCGTGGTACGGCGGATGTCGAGGCGGAAACCCAGGATCTGCGTGTGGCGGTGCAGCCTACGCTGTCGGAATCGGTTGCGATCGGCGCGGCCGCAGGCCTGCTCAATCCGGTCGCGGGCGTGCTGACCTACCTGGCGCAAAAGGCGCTCAGCGATCCAATCGAAAAGTTCTTTGCCTACGAATACGAAATCCGCGGCACCTGGGATGATCCCGAAGTCAGGCGTCTGGGCGCAGGGAAATCCGCCCCCGTGCCATGAAGCGGGAGCCCGCTGTGGCCAGCGCTGAGCACGCCAGTTCCGCCGCACTTCAACCTCCAACCTGGACCTCCAAGCCTGCATGAGCCTATCGCCCGCACCGCCACTTTCGCCTGCCGTCTCCTCGTCAGACACACCTGCAAGCACGCGCATTGCCGCGATCCAGACCGTGTCCGGGCCGGATGTGGAGCAAAATCTGCAAACCGTCGCCCGTCTGGTGGCCGAGGCTGCGGCTGCGGGTGCGCGCCTGGTGGCCTTGCCGGAGTACTTCTCGCTGATCACCGCCGACGAGCAGGCCAAGGTGCGCGTGCGCGAAGCGGACGGCAGTGGACCGCAGCAGGACTTTCTCGCCGAACTCGCGCAGCGCCATGAAGTTTGGCTGGTGGGCGGCACGATTCCGCTCATGGCCGATGCCGAGGGCAAGGTGCGCAACACGACGCTGGTGTTCGATGCGCAAGGCGAACGTGTGGCGCGTTACGACAAGGTTCATCTGTTCAGTTTCCAGCGCGGTGGAGAGCGTTACGAGGAGGCGGCCACCATCGAGCCGGGCAGCACGGTGTGTGCCTTCGATTCGCCGCTGGGCCGTATCGGCCTGTCGGTGTGTTATGACCTGCGCTTCCCTGAGCTCTACCGTGCGATGGGCACGGTGGATCTCATCATCGTACCGGCGGCCTTCACCTACACCACCGGGCGCGCGCACTGGGAGGTGTTGTTGCGCGCGCGTGCGATCGAGAATCAGTGCTACGTGATGGCGCCGGCACAGGGTGGGCGCCATGCGAGTGGTCGCGTGACCTGGGGCCACAGCATGATCATCGACCCCTGGGGCGAGGTGCTGGCCTGCCGTGAGGAAGGGGCGGGCGTGGTGCTGGCCGAGATCCGGCCCGAACGCATCGCCGGCGTGCGCGCCAGCCTGCCGGCGCTCAGTCATCGCCGCATGGGCTGAACACGCAGAATTCATCGGGGCGCTGATCGTTTGCGCGCCCAGCCGGTCCAAGCCGGCAAGAAACCCAAGGACTACGCATGAGCAAGAGCCAAAACCCGCTGCACGTCGCCGATCGTTATCTGCTTTCGCCCCATGGTCTGGGGGAGGCCGAGCTGGAGAAGACTTTCCGCAAGCTGATGCGCCATGACATCGATTTTGCCGATCTCTATTTTCAGTACCAGCGCTCCGAGGCCTGGAGTCTGGAAGAGGGCATCGTCAAGTCGGGCAGCTTCGACATCGAACAAGGCGTTGGTGTGCGTGCGATCAGCGGTGAGAAGACCGCCTTCGCCTATTCCGACGACATCTCGCTCGACGCGCTCCTGAGCGCGGCGACGGCGACGCGGGCGATCGCCGCTGCCGGTGAGCGCCGCCGTGTGGGCATCGTGCCGCACAAGCTCAAGTCGCGTCTCTATCGTGCCGATGACCCGCTCGATTCGCTCGACGACACCGCCAAAGTCAAGCTGCTCGAGCGCCTGGAGGGCTTCGCCCGCGGCGAGGACGCGCGCGTCACCCAGGTCATGGCGCACATCGCCGGGTCGTGGGAGGTGGTGATGGTGGCGCGTAGCGACGGCCATCTGGCGGCGGATGTGCGCCCGCTGGTGCGGGTGTCGATCACGGTGATCATGGAAGAAGGTGAGCGCCGCGAGCAAGGCAGCGCAGGCGGCGGCGGGCGTTACGATTACGGCTACTTCAGTGATGAGCGCCTGCAGGAATACGCGCGCGCTGCCGTGCATCAGGCCAGCGTCAATCTGGGTGCCGATCCGGCGCCGGCCGGCACCATGCCGGTGGTGCTGGGCCCGGGCTGGCCGGGCATCCTGCTCCACGAGGCCATCGGTCACGGCCTGGAGGGCGACTTCAACCGCAAGGGCAGTTCGGCGTTTTCGGGCCGCATCGGCCAGCAGGTCGCGGCCAAGGGTGTCACCGTGGTCGATGACGGCACGCTGCAGGACAGGCGGGGCTCACTGTCGATCGATGACGAGGGCAACCCGAGCGAGCGCACGGTGCTGATCGAGGATGGGGTGCTGACCGCTTACATGCAGGACATGATGAACGCGCGCCTGATGGGCATGGCGGCGACCGGCAACGGCCGGCGCGAGTCTTTCGCCCATCTGCCGTTGCCGCGCATGACCAACACCTACATGCTCAATGGCGACAAGCACCCGGAAGAGATCATCAAGTCGGTGAAGAAGGGCTTGTACGCGGTGAACTTCGGCGGCGGTCAGGTCGACATCACCTCGGGCAAGTTCGTGTTCTCCACCTCCGAGGCCTATCTGATCGAAAACGGCAAGGTCACGCGGCCGGTGAAGGGCGCAACCTTGATCGGCAACGGCCCGGATGCGCTGACCAAAGTAAAGATGATCGGCAATGACATGATGCTCGATCCGGGTGTGGGCACCTGCGGCAAGGAAGGCCAGAGTGTGCCCGTGGGTGTGGGCCAGCCGACGCTGCGTATCGACGGGCTGACGGTGGGCGGCACGGCCTGAGGCCCTGGGTCGGGTGGCTGAGGCCGGCGCCTAGTTTGAAGGCGGCTTGGTGGCCGTGGCGCTGGCGACTTGCTGCGGCTGCCAGCTCCAGTGCTTTTCCCACGCAGTGCGGACCAGGTTGGGGTATTCGGCCTTGCCCAGGCTGCCGTTGTAGCGCCCCAGCGCGCGAAAGAGGTCGCCCTTTTCGATGTCGAGGTAGTGGCGCAGGATGGTGCAGCCGTAACGCAGGTTGGTGCGCAGGTGGAAGAGGTTGTCGTCCGGGCGGTTCATGACCTTGAGCCAGAACGGCATCACCTGCATGTAGCCGCGCGCGCTGGCTGAAGAAATCGCGTATTTGCGGAAATTGCTCTCGACCTGAATCAGGCCGAGCACCAGTTGCGGGTCCAGCCCGGCGCGGGTGGCTTCGTAGTGGATGCTGGTGAGCAAGGCCTTGCGGTAGTTTTCGTCCGGAATGCGCTTTTGCAGGCGGCGTGACATCTCCGTCAGCCACAGGCTGCGCTCGCCCGCGTCCGGGATGGGCAAGGTCGGCGCCACCGCGTCACTGACTGCTTCATGCAGGGCGGCGCGCACGCTGGCGGCAAGCGGCTCATATTGCTGCGCCCCGGCCTGCGCTGCGCCACTGCACAGCGTGAGCGCAAGTCCTGCGATCAGCGCGCGCAAACCGGAGCTGTGGGCGGGCATGATGGCTCAGGCCTGGCCGAGTGCGCCCAGGAGGTGGGCGGCGATGGTGTCGAGCGCGAGCTTGCTGACTTCGGCCTCGCGCCGGCCCTGATATTCCACCACGCCTTCCTTCAGACCGCGCTCGCCGATGGTGACGCGATGGGGCACGCCGATGAGTTCCCAGTCGGCGAACATCACCCCCGGGCGCTCGTCGCGGTCGTCGAGAATGACGTCCACGCCTTGCGCGCGCAGCGCTTCGTAGAGCTTTTGTGCTTCATCGCGCACTGCTTGCGACTTGCCCCAGCCCACCGGGCAGATCACCACTTCGAAGGGCGCGATCGCCGTCGGCCAGATGATGCCGCGGGCGTCGTGGTTCTGCTCGATCGCGGCGCCCAGGATGCGGGTCACGCCGATGCCGTAGCAGCCCATCTCGAAGTGCTTGGGCTTGCCGTCCTCATCGAGGAAGGTGGCGTTCATCACCTTGGAGTATTTGTCGCCAAGGTAGAACACGTGGCCGACCTCAATGCCGCGCTGGATGGCGAGTGTGCCCTTGCCGTCCGGGCTGGGGTTGCCCTCGACGACGTTGCGGATGTCGGCGACCACGTCAGGCTCGGGCAGATCGCGGCCCCAATTCACCCCGGTGAAGTGGAAGTCGGCATCGTTGGCGCCACAGATGAAGTCGGACATGTGCGCGACCGTGCGATCGGCAATGAGCTTGACCGGTTTTTGCAGTCCGATGGGGCCGAGGTAGCCTGGCTTGCAGCCGAAGTGCTCGTCGATCTCGGCTTCGGTGGCGAAGCGGAAACCCGTCTTCAGACCGTCGAGCTTGCTTGTCTTGATCTCGTTGAGGCTGTGGTCGCCGCGCACCAGCAGCAGCCACAGCGTGACTCCGGCGGGCTCGCCCTTGGCGTCGACATCGTCGGTGGCGAGTACGAGTGACTTCACCGTGGTGGCGAGCGGCACCTGGAGCAGGGCGGCGACGTCGGCGCAGGTGGCGCTGCCCGGGGTCGGGGTTTTTTCCAGCGCCTGGCCTGGTTCGGCGCGATGCTCGAGCAGCGACACGGCCTCGGCCAGCTCGATGTTGGCGGCATAGTCGGAGTCAGGGCAGTACACGATGGCGTCCTCGCCGGTGTCGGCGATGACCTGGAATTCGTGCGAGCGGTCGCCGCCGATGGCGCCGGTGTCAGCCGCCACCGCGCGGTAGTCGAGGCCGATGCGGTCGAAGATGCGTGTGTAGGTGGCGAACATGAGCGCGTAGCTGTGGCCGGCGGCTTCTTTGCTGCGGTCGAAGGAGTAGGCGTCCTTCATGGTGAATTCGCGCCCGCGCATGACGCCAAAGCGCGGCCGGCGCTCGTCACGGAATTTGGTCTGGATCTGGTAGAAGTTCTTCGGCAGCTGGCGGTAGCTCTTGATTTCCTGGCGCGCGATGTCGGTGACGACCTCCTCCGAGGTCGGCTGCAGCGCGAAGTCGCGATCGTGCCTGTCCTGCAGGCGCAGCATCTCCGGGCCCATGGTGTCCCAGCGCCCGGTCTCCTGCCACAGCTCGGCAGGCTGCACCAGCGGCATGGTCAGCTCCATGGCGCCGGCGCGGTCCATCTCTTCGCGGATGATGGTCTCAACCTTGCGGATCGAGCGCAGGCCCAGGGGCATGTAACTGTAGATGCCGGCTGCGGCCTTGCGGATCATGCCGGCGCGCAGCATCAGCTTCTGGCTGACGACCTCGGCGTCGGAGGGGGCTTCCTTGAGAGTGAAGAGATGGAACTGGCTGGCGCGCATGGGAGTCTTTGGCTTGAAAGGCGTTGTCGAGCGCGGAATTCTAGCGCAAGGCATCACTGCAACAGGCGCTTGCACGGGCCAGAGTAGCCCATGCACAGCAATGGTGCGCTTTCAAACCGACCGCAAGTGTGGAAAAATCGGTGCTAACAAACCGAATTTGAAGGTTAAACATGCTTGATCGTGAAGGCTTTCGCCCTAACGTCGGCATCATTCTGGTAAATGCGCGCAACGAGGTTTTCTGGGGCAAGCGCATACGCGAGCATTCCTGGCAGTTCCCGCAAGGTGGCATCAAGCACGGTGAGTCGCCGGAGCAGGCCATGTATCGGGAACTGTTCGAGGAAGTCGGTCTGCGTCCTGAGCACGTCAAGATCCTCGGTCGCACGCGCGGCTGGCTGCGCTATGAGGTTCCAAGGAACTGGATACGGCGCGAATGGCGCAACTCCTACCGCGGACAGAAACAGATCTGGTATCTGTTGCGGCTGGTGGGGCGAGATTCTGACGTCAGTCTGCGCGCGAGCTCACATCCGGAATTCGATGCCTGGCGGTGGAGTAATTATTGGGTGCCGCTCGATGCGGTGATCGATTTCAAGCGTCTGGTGTACCAGATGGCGTTGGTGGAACTGGCCCGCATCCTGTTCCGTTCACGGGCGTTTGACATGCCTGAGAGTTACCGTGTAGCTGAGCCGGAAGCGCCGCTCAAGGTGGTGCTGGGCAGGTCGCCGCCTTGAGTGCGGTGCGGATGAGACGTTTTTCCTGTGGAGATTCACGCGCTTGCATTCCCGTTTAAGACGTAGTTTTGGCGGCGCTTGTGTCGCCTTCGCGTGCTGGTCTGGCGCCGCCTTCGGTGCTTGGCTGGTCGAGACCGATTCGGACTGGACGGAGGGCGAGCTCAGCTTGCCGCCGGCGGTGGAGGAGTCGCGTCTGCGGCCTTTCTTCGTCAGCAGTGCCTCGCCCAACAGCTTTTTCATCGATGAAGGCAGCGTCAGCGTCGGGGCGGACCAGGTCGTGCGTTACACGCTGGTGGTGCGCACGCCCGGCGGCGCCGAGAACATCACCTTCGAAGGTTTGCGCTGCGCAACAGGTGAGCGGCGCATCTATGCCAGCGCACGTCGGGACGGCGAGTGGACACCGCTGAAGAACAGCGCGTGGCAAGCTATCAACGACAACGCCTACAACCGTCCGCGCGCAGCGCTGGCCTACGACTACTTCTGTGACGGCCCGGCGCCGCCGCGCGATCGCGAGCACGCCCTGCGCTTGCTGCGCTCGCCGCGTGACGTGTTCCAACCTTTCGGAGCCCGATGATGATTGACAACGCCATCACCGAATTCGACCGCGCCCTGCGCACCGTGTTCGCGCCTGCCCAAAGCGTGCGTCAGGTGCCGGGGGCGGATCTGCCCGAGGCCGATCTGGCGCAGGAAGAGCGCCTCCACGCCGCCGCCCTGATGCGGGTGAATCATGTCGGCGAGATTTGCGCCCAGGCCCTGTATCAGGGGCAGGCGATGATGTCGCAAGACCCCGCGATCCGCGATGCGCTGCGCCAGGCCTCGCGGGAGGAGACCGAGCATCTTGCGTGGACCGAGCGCCGTATCGCCGAGCTTGGCGGGCGCAAGAGCCTGCTCAATCCGCTGTGGTACGGCGGCGCGCTCGCCCTGGGTCTGTTTGCCGGGCGCTTCGGCGATCGCTGGAATCTGGGTTTTCTCGCCGAGACCGAGCGTCAGGTGGAGAATCACCTCAAGACACACCTCGACACGCTGCCAGCAGACGATCGGAAGTCGCGTGCGATCGTGGAGCAGATGAAAAGTGATGAGATCGAGCACGCGGAGACCGCGCTGAGGCTGGGTGCGCATGAGTTGCCTGCCCCCGTCAAGGGGGTGATGCGGATGGCGGCCAAGCTGATGACGACGCTGACTTACCGCATCTGAACCACAGTTCATGGTGGGGCGGGTGAGGGCAGGCTGGCCCGCGATGCGCAGTTGCTCCGTGCTCAGTCGGCTTCAACGATCTCGAATTCATGCGAGATCTCTGCCGTCTTGCCGAGCATGATCGATGCCGAGCAGTATTTTTCGGCGGACAGATGGATGGCGCGCTCTACCGCGTCGCGCTTGAGTTTGCGTCCGCTAAGGGTGTAGATGAAACGCACGCGGGTGAAGACCTTCGGATCGGTGTCGGCGCGCTCGGCCTCGAGTCGGACGCTGCAGCCACGTATGTCATGACGGCCACGCTTGAGGATGAGCACGACGTCGAAAGCGGTGCAACCACCTGCGCCTGCCAGCATCAGCTCCATCGGGCGTGGCGCCAGGTTGCGGCCGCCAGCCTCAGGCGCGCCATCCATCGCGAGCAAGTGACCGCTTCCCGTTTCAGCGACGAAGCTCATGCCATCGAGCCATTTGATGGTGCATTCCATATTTGCCTTCTCCTTTAGTAAGTGGTGCTTTGGCACGCACCCGTTGAGTGGGTGCGTGCGTGGGCACGAATTCTACCGGACCGGCTGCCGGCACAAGGCGCCGGCCTTGCTGGGTGGTGCAGGCGGGGGATGCGGTGGCTCTGGCCGCGCTGTCGCAACAATACGGCATGGTATTCATGCGGTGCACAAAAGACAGTCGGGAGGCGTGTCTTGTCAGCCTTGTGACGCGCTTTCAGGCGGCTGGCCTATGGTTGAAAATTGATATAAAACAATATTTTGCGATTAAATAAAGATGGCTTATAGCAGGATCAGAACAATTATCGTGCAATGCACAAAATGCTCTTGCGTGAAGCGTGCGTGGTGTGGATAATTCATCTCAGTCGGATCGCTGACGCGGCTACATTGACGCGCCGATCCAAACAGTGTCTCCTCCACCCTCCTCCTTTGGTGTGGATTTAACGCAGTCCTCGCGGACTGCGTTTTTTTTATCTGTGCGGCTTGCGTGTCTTAATCATTGACAGGCAGGCCCTGATCTCATTAAGATTGCGAGCTTTCCGTTTGACGGCCCGCATATCCGGCCTGACAAAAATCGAGGTTTCAAATGAAGACGTTTTCTGCCAAGCCGCACGAGGTCAAGCGCGACTGGTTCGTTGTCGACGGCACGGACAAGGTGCTTGGCCGTCTTGCTGCCCAAGTGGCTCGTCGCCTGCGCGGCAAGCATAAGGCCATCTACACCCCTCACGTTGATACCGGCGATTTCATCGTCGTGGTCAACGTAGAGAAGCTGCGTGTGACCGGTAACAAGGCGCAGGACAAGAAGTACTACCGTCACTCGGGTTACCCGGGCGGTATCTACGAAACCAACTTCACCAAGCTCCAGCAGCGCTTTCCCGAACGCGTGCTCGAGAAGGCGGTGAAGGGCATGCTGCCAAAGGGCCCGCTGGGCTACGCCATGCTTAAGAAGCTGAAGTGCTACGCGGGGCCGTCGCATCCGCACACCGCTCAGCAGCCGCAAATTCTCGAGATCTGACAGGAGCCGATAAATGGCTGTGACTTACAACTACGGAACCGGTCGTCGCAAGACAGCGGTTGCGCGCGTGTTCATGAAACCGGGTACCGGTAACATCGTCGTCAATGGCAAGCCGGTAGACGAATTTTTCTCGCGTGAAACCGGTCGCATGATCGTACGCCAGCCGCTGGTTCTGACCGGTAATGTCGACAAGTTCGACATCATGGCAAACGTGACCGGTGGTGGCGAATCAGGCCAGGCCGGCGCCCTGCGTCACGGCATCACCCGTGCGCTGGTCGATTACAACGTCGAACTGAAGGGTGAACTGCGTGGCGCTGGCTTCATCACGCGCGATGCACGTGAAGTTGAACGGAAGAAAGTGGGTCTGCGCAAAGCGCGTCGGGCCAAGCAGTTCTCCAAGCGTTAAGCCTCTGGTGCTGCATGCAGAAGCCGTCCTCAGGGGCGGCTTTTTGCTTTTCCTGGCGGGGCTGCGAGCGGCCGGCGTTGTGCGGTCCCTGCGTCCTCGCTGCCGTTTGAGGTGTGAGAGTGCGATAATTGTCGCCGTGTCCTGAGCGCAATAAAGGAAGCGAGATGATCAAGGTGGGTGTTGTCGGGGGTACCGGGTACACGGGCGTGGAGTTGTTGCGCCTGCTGTCACGTCACCCTGAGGTCGAGTTGGTGGCGATCACGTCGCGTGGCGATGCCGGCATGGCGGTTGCGGACATGTTCCCCAGTCTGCGGCGGCGTGTCGGGCTGAAGTTCGTCACGCCTCAGGAAGCGCGTCTCGAGGCCTGCGATGTGGTTTTCTTTGCCACGCCCAACGGCATCGCGATGCAGCAGGCGGCACAGCTTGTGGCGGCCGGTGTGCGTGTGATCGATCTGGCAGCCGACTTCCGCATCCGCGATATTGCCGAGTGGCAGAAGTGGTATGGCTTGGAGCATGCCGCGCCCGAACTCGTGGCAGAAGCGGTTTATGGCCTGCCCGAGCTCAATCGCGAACAGATTCGTGGCGCACGTGTGCTGGCCAACCCGGGTTGTTATCCGACCGCCGTTCAGCTCGGCTTCCTGCCCTTGATCGAGGCCGGCCTGATCGATAACGCGCACCTGATCGCTGACGCAAAGTCGGGCGTGTCCGGTGCAGGGCGCAAGGCCGAGATCCACACCTTGCTGCCCGAGGCCGCCGACAGCTTCAAGGCCTATGGTGTGGCCGGCCACCGCCATCTGCCTGAAATCAGCCAGGGCCTGTCCCTGGTGGCGGGTGAGTGCGTTGGCCTGACCTTCGTGCCTCATCTGACGCCGATGATTCGTGGCATCCATGCAACGCTGTACGGACGCATCAAGCCTGGTGTCGACCTGCCTGACCTGCAGGCGCTATTCGAGAAGCGTTACGAGGGCGAGGCTTTCGTTGACGTGATGCCGGCAGGCAGCCATCCGGAGACGCGTTCGGTGCGGGCATCCAATCTGTGCCGTATCGCCGTGCATCGTCCTCAGGGGGGCGATACCCTTGTCGTGCTATCGGTCATCGACAATCTGGTCAAGGGGGCAGCTGGGCAGGCCGTGCAGAACCTCAACATCATGTTCGGCTTCGACGAAGAGGCGGGACTGGATATCGTGCCGGTGAGTCCGTGACGGGAACCTCCCGCGTGAAACACGATCCGAGACTTTGACGATTGCCGCGCGGATGAAGCATCATTCGCGGCACAGCCCCACAGAGGAGAAATCATGAGCGCAGAAGTCGCAACCCCCGACATCCTGATCTTCACCGACAACGCGGCCAACAAGGTGCGCGAACTGATCGAGGAAGAAGGCAACCCCGAGCTGAAGCTGCGTGTGTTCGTCAGCGGTGGCGGATGCTCGGGCTTTCAATATGGCTTCACCTTTGACGAAGAGGTGAGCGAAGACGATACGACCTATGAGAAGAACGGGGTCATGCTGCTGATCGATCCGATGAGCTACCAGTATCTGCTGGGCGCCGAGATCGACTACACCGAGGGTCTGGAGGGTTCGCAGTTCGTGATCCGCAACCCCGGTGCCACCAGCACCTGCGGCTGCGGCTCGTCATTCAGCGCATGAGGTCTTGAGCACACAAAAAAATGGGGCGCTGCGGCGCCCCGTTTTTTTTGCCCTGACACGCCGGGATGCGGCGTGAGCAGCTCAGTCCGCGCTCGCCAGCTCGTAGTTCAGCAGTGCAAAGCGATTGCGTAGATCGGCAGTGTCGCGGCGAAAGGCGATCAGCTCCTTGGGGCTGAGTGCGTCTGCCATGGGCAGTTCGACCGTCATCGGGTTTTGCGCCACGTTGTTGATGCGGACCTCGTAGTGCAGGTGCGGACCGGTCGCCCATCCGGTGCTGCCGACGTAACCAATGATGTCGCCCTGGCTGACGCTCTGGCCCTTGCGAATGCCCTTGGCAAAGGCGTTGAGGTGCGCATAGGCGGTGGAGATGTTGCCGCGGTGCTTGAGGATGACGATATTGCCGTAGCCGTTCTGCACGGCAGCCAGATCGACCACGCCGTCCGAGCTGGCCTTGATCGGGGTGCCGGTCGGCGCTGCAAAATCGGTTCCCTTGTGGTCGCGCCAGTTGTTCTTGATCGGATGCAGGCGACGACCGAAGCTGGAACTGATGCGTGAGAACTCCAGCGGCGAGCGCAGGAAACCCTGGCGCAGGCTGCGGCCGTCGTCGGTGTAGTACTGCTCCTTGCCGCTCGGGCTGCGATGCAGCACGACGGCGTGGCGCTTGCCGTCATTGATGAACTCGGCCGCCAGGATGCGGCCCGCACGCACGGCGTTGCCGTCTTCGTAGATCGCTTCGTAGACCACATTGAAGCGGTCGTCCTTGCGCAGATCGGTATGAAAATCGATCTCGGTGCCAAAAATTTCGGCCATCTGCGTGGCGACGCTGTCGGGAACGCCGGCCTCATCAGTGGCGCCGTAGAGCGAGCTACGGATCACGCCCGAGCGCATTTCAACCAGGGTGCTCTGGGCCGCGCCATCGGACTGGCGCAGCTGCAGCGCGAGCTTGTCGTCGCGCTCGAGCAGCAGGTTCCGTCCGCTGTTGCCCACCGGCAAGCTGAAGGAAACGAGCTGTCCGTCGCTGCGCACCATCGCCATCACCGAGCGCCCGGCGCGCAGCTGGCGAATGGCCTGCTTGCCTTCATCCGCGCCGGACAGGAAGGCGAGCGCCTCGTCATCCTCTATGCCCAGGCGCAGGAACAGGGACTGCAGGGTGTCGCCAGGCTGGATGCGTTCGTTGTATACGAAGGGCAGTTCGTTGTCGGTTTCGATGGCGATGCTGGGTGCGGGCAGGGTTTCGATGACCGGGCGCACGATGACCCCCGCGGTGTCGCTGTCTGGGGCAACGGCGGTGGCCGCAACCACGCCCATCAAGGAGGTGCCAACGACAAGCGTCAGCAGCCAGGGGCGCGGACGGGTGAGGAGTTGTGCCGGCAGTTCGGCTAGAATTCGGGTTTTTCTTGCCTGCATAAGCTCACTGGGTCTGGATGGCCAAAAAACTTTTGCGAGTTTAACAAAGTTATCCACGCGGTCGGAAAGGTATTTTTGGAGAAATTGAATGACTGATGTTTCGGCGGCCATCGAGCTGATCAAACGTGGCACCGATGCGCTCTTGCTCGAGGTCGAGCTGATCGAACGCCTCAAGAGCGGCCGCCCCTTGCGCGTGAAGGCGGGCTTCGACCCGACCGCGCCCGACCTTCATCTCGGTCACACGGTGTTGATCAACAAGCTGCGGCATTTCCAGGAACTCGGCCATCGGGTCCAGTTCCTGATCGGCGATTTCACCGGCATGATCGGTGATCCGAGCGGCAAGAACACCACGCGCCCGCCCCTGTCGCGCGAACAGATCATGGACAACGCCCGCACCTACGAGGATCAGGTGTTCAAGATCCTCGATCCGGACAAGACCGAGATCTGCTTCAACTCGACCTGGATGGACAAGCTCGGCGCCGCCGACATGATTCGCCTCGCCTCGCATCAGACGGTGGCGCGCATGCTGGAGCGGGACGACTTTGCCAAGCGTTATGGCAGTAATCAGCCCATCGCCATTCACGAGTTCCTCTACCCGCTTGTTCAGGGCTACGACTCGGTGGCGATGAAGGCCGACGTCGAGCTGGGCGGAACCGATCAGCGCTTCAACCTGCTGATGGGGCGTGAACTGCAGAAGCACTATGGTCAGCCACCGCAATGCGTGGTGATGATGCCCTTGCTCGAAGGGCTTGACGGCGTCAACAAGATGTCCAAGTCACTGGGCAACTACATCGGCATTTCCGAGGCGCCCAAGGAGATCTTCGGCAAGACCATGTCGGTGTCGGACATCCTGATGTGGCGCTATTACGACTTGCTGTCCTTTCGCTCCAGCACGGAAATTACAGCACTGAAGCGCGCGGTCGAGGACGGGCGCAATCCGCGCGACGTCAAGGTGATGCTGGCGCAGGAGCTGGTCGCACGCTTCCATGGCGCACGTGCAGCAGAAGAGGCGCTTGCCGACTTCGAGGCGCGTTTTCAGCGCAATGCCATTCCTGAAGACCTTCCGGAGGTCACGATCGTGGCAGGCAGCGAGGGCCTGGCGCTGTTCCAGGTGCTCAAGCAGGCGGGTTTGACCGGCAGCACTTCCGAGGCGATGCGCATGATCGAACAAGGCGCGGTGCGCCTCAATGGTGAGCGTGCCGACGACAAGGGCTTGCGCTTGTGCGCCGGTGAGAAGGTGGTGCTGCAGGTGGGCAAGCGTAAATTTGCCGCGGTGGTGCTGTCGTGAACCGGGTGCCATGCCTCGCTGGCGTGCTGTGGTGAGCGCAGCCGACGCGGCCCGTCCGATCGGCGTGTTCGACTCCGGGGTGGGGGGTCTTACCGTCGTGCGTGCGCTCATGGAGCGCCTGCCGCTGGAGAGCATCGTCTATTTTGGCGACACTGCGCGCGTGCCCTACGGCGTGAAGTCGGTGGCCACGATAGAGCAGTTCAGCGCGCAGATCACCGACTACCTGCTGCGTCGCGACGTGAAGATGCTCATCATTGCCTGCAACACGATGGCGGCGGTGGCAGCCCACGTCGTTCGTCGGCTGGCGCGTGACATCCCGGTGCTGGACGTGATCGAGGCCGGTGCACGCGCTGCGGTGTCGGGCTCGAGCGGGCGGCGCATCGGTGTGATCGGCACTCCCACCACCATCAACAGCAACGCCTACGCGCGTCGCATGCACGAGCTCGATCCCACGGTCCGGGTCTATTCCCAGGCCTGTCCCTTGCTTGTGCCGCTGGTGGAGGAGGGCTGGCTGGACCATGCGGTGACGCGCCTGACGGCGCAGGAGTATCTGCGTCCGGTGCTCGCCGAAGAGGTCGACAGCCTGGTGCTCGGTTGCACGCACTACCCGCTGCTCAAACCGCTGCTGCGCGACGTGGCGGGGCCGCAGGTGCGTCTCATTGATTCAGCGCTCACCACGGCCGAGCTGGCGGCGCAGTGCCTGCAGCAGTCGGGGCTGACGCGCGCGGGTGGCGGGCCAGCGGTCTACCACTTCGTGGTCAGTGATGTGCCGCTGCGTTTCCAGACGATTGGCGAGCGCTTTCTCGGGCGCTCGCTGGGTGAGGTGGAAAAGGTCGACTGGTAGGCCTGCGAGTTGGGGGGCGACGCTCAGGAGGCGGCTTCAGCCGCTGTGTCTAGCCAGTCCCGCGCGTCGATCTCGCGTTCAAAGACCTGCACTTCGGCATCAACGAAGAGTTGCGTCACCCAGGCGCTCCAGGTCAACCACTGGTCATCGGTCAGCACCGCGATGCGGCGGAAGTCGCGCGCATGACGACGCGAAAACTTGATCTCTTCCCAAGCTACATCCAGGGTGAAGCCTGCCATCTGGCGCAGGTCAAGAAGCAGATCGATCGGCCCGCCGAACTGGATCTTGTAAGTGACCAGCTCCTCGAACTCCTTGTAATCGGCCAGCGCGAATTCACCAAATATGGTGATGGCGACGAGCTTGTCGTGGTGTTCGATGTTGATCATCATGGTCTCCGTGACGCCTGACTGGCTGGCCTCTACTATAGCCCCCGGCCCGCTTTGGCTCAATCAGCCCGCTTGCCTTCCGTCCCCGGCAAATCACGCCTTGCGGCGCGCGCGCAGGGAGATCATGACCGCGCTGGAGACGATCAGCGCGACCGCCACCCAACTCGACCACGGCATGCGTTCATCCCACAGTACGGCGCCGAACAGGCTTGCGAACACCACTGTGGCGTAACTGAGGTTGGCCGATACCAGCGTATGGCCGTAGCGGTAGGAGCGCGTCATTGCCAGTTGCGCGAGACCGCCGAAGACGCCCACACCCAACACGATGAAGAACTCCTGCACATCGGGCAGATGCGGGCCCGCATGCAGGGCCGCGGCAAGACCGAACAGCAGCGTGACCAGTGAGAACCAGAACACGGTGCGGACCTCGGATTCACCGACCCGACCCAATTCGCGCACGCTGATGTAGGCCACGCTTGCGATCGCCCCCGAGCTCAGACCAACAAGCGCCCCCAGCCATTGCTCGGACGTCAGGCTAGGGCGCAGCAGCAGCACGACACCTGCAAAACCGACCCCGATCGACAGCAGTCCAGCCCATCCCAGGCGTTCACGAAAGACGACAGCCAGCAGCAGGGCAACGAAGAGGGGCGAGGTGTAGTTGAGTGTGACCGCGGTGGCCAGGGGCAGCGCGCCGATGGCGAAAAAGTAGCAGCTCAAGGCGATCGAGCCTGAAACGCTGCGCGAAACGTGCATGCGCCAGTGCGGGGTGCGTAAGCGGATGCCCTGGCTGCGGGCGAGCCCGACCATCATCAGCATGCTGATGAGGCCACGATAGAACACGACTTCGCCGGTCGAGAAGCTGTCCGCAGCCAGCTTGACGCATACGCCCATGCAGGCGAACAACAGGCAGGAGACGAGCATCCAGAGAGCGGGCATGAAGCGCACCTTGCAGTGCAGCGATACGGGCAGGTATTGAATCACACTGCGGCCCTGCGTGAGCGGTAGCCGGGCAGCGCAGGCGCGATGAAGGCGGGCGGCTCAGCCCGATGCCGTGCGCGGCACCCCTGCGGGGGTGACGGATGCCGGGCTCAGGCCGCGCTCGAGCCGGGCTTGCGTGGCAGCACCACGACGGCTTCCAATCCCCCCGCAGGATGATTATGGAGGTGGACCTGGCCTTGCTGGCGGCGCAGCAGGTTGCGTGCGATCGCAAGCCCCAGGCCGGTGCCGCCGGTGTCGCGGTTGCGCGAGGTTTCCAGGCGGTAAAAGGGCTCGAATACCTTTTCCAGCTCGGATTCCGGGAGGCCGGGGCCGTGGTCACGGATGCGGATCTCTATCATCTGGGGCGTGGAGGAGACCTGAATCTCGACCGCGCCACCGAACTTCGCCCCGTTCTCGATCAGATTCCACAACGCGCGGCGAACGGCAGTCGGGCGTGCGAGCACGGGCACACCGACGCTACCGCTGAGGCTTATCTTCCAACCCATGTCGAGCGCGTCTTCGCGCAAGGCCTCGAGCAGGCTGTCGACATCGACCGCCTGCGCGGGGGCGGCGTCGTCCAGGCTGCGCGCATAGACCAGGCCTTCCTTGATCAGCGCCTGCATGCTGTCGAGGTCGGCCTGGACACGAGTGCGCAATGGCTCGTCATCGAGCAGTTCCGCGCGCAGGCGTAGGCGTGTGATCGGGGTTTGCAGGTCGTGCGAGATGGCGGCGAGGATGCGGGTGCGCTCACTGACGTGCTCGCGCATGCGTTGCTGCATCTGGTTGAAGGCTTGCGCGGCCTGGCTGACTTCGGTTGGGCCACGGATATCCATGGGTGCGCGCTCAGGGTCTTCGCCGAGGGCGCGCGCGGCTTCGGCCATGCGAGACAGCGGACGGGTCGCGAGGCGCACAGCGAACCAGGTCAGCAGGCCGACGCCGCCGATCAGGGCGGCGAGCGCGGCGAACAGACGGGCGGGCTCGGGGTTGCGGAGGTGGGGGCCGGGCGGGATTCCGGGCAGACGTACCTGCAAGGGGGTGCCGTCGGCCAGATGCACCACGGCGATGATGATGGGGTGTTTCATGCCCGGGCGCTCGTGTGCATAGGCGGCGCTGGTGCGCTCGGGCATGGCCGCGCGCAAGGCCGCCGGCAGGGGGTGTCCGTCAGGCAGGGGGCGTAGCGGCTCCGAGGGCTGGCGCAGCGCAAGACGCAGGCGTCGGCGGCCAAGCTGATCTATCCACTGCTCGCGCTCGGCGGTGCTAAGGCGGTCGAGCACCTCCACCTTGGTGGCAATTTCCTGCGCCACGCTCTCGAACAGCGCGGCGCGTCCGAGGCGCTCGCGCTCGCCGACGAAGAGGGTGAAGCTGACGGCGAGCACGATCATGATGCCGACGATCAGGATCAGCATCAGGCGCGCAAACAGGCTGTGGAGCCAGGGCAGCTTCATGGACTGTTCCGTGTGCTATCGGGCGCTACGGTGCTGACTTCGACGGCGAGCACGTAGCCCTCGTTGCGTATGGTCTTGATGATGGTGGGTTCGCGCGCGTTGTCGCCCAGACGCTGGCGCAGGCGGCTGATCTGGAGGTCGATCGAGCGGTCGAAGAGCTCGGCTTCGCGCCCCTGCGTCAGTTCCATCAACTGGTCGCGCGACAACACGCGCTGCGGGTGCGACAGAAAGATCGTCAACATGCGGTATTCCGCACCCGACAGCGCGACCACCGTGCCATCTGCGTCGATCAGGTGGCGGTTGACGGTGTCCAGACGCCACTGCGCGAAGTGCAGTTCGCGCGCATTGGAAGGTGCTGCGGTGTCGAGGTTGGGTGGCAGCGAACGGGTGCGACGCAGCACGGCACGGATGCGGGCGAACAGCTCGCGCGGCACAAAGGGCTTGGTGAGGTAGTCGTCAGCGCCCATTTCAAGGCCGAGGATGCGGTCCATGTCGTCGCCGCGTGCGGTGAGCATCAGGATGGGTGTGTTCGCGGGCGGGCCGCCGGCTGCGCGCAGGTTGCGGCACAGGGTGAGGCCGTCCTCGCCCGGCATCATGATGTCGAGTACGATGAGGTCGATGCGGTGCTGCTCCAGCGCCGCCTTCATCTCGCGCCCGTCGGCCGCCGTGGTGCAGCGCAGCCCCTGCTTTTCGAGATAATCGGCGAGCAGCCCGCGAATGTCACGATCGTCATCGACGATCAGGATGTGGTCTTGTTGGCTCATTGCAGGCTCTCCTTGAGACCAATGGTAAGCCCGTGGCGGGCTGGCTTTGTATCCCAGCGTATCAAACCGGGCCTCAGAGACAGAAGGCTGCAAATCTGTCCCATCCTGACAAACGCCGCACACATCGGGATGTTCCAATGGTCTCGTCGCCCAAAGCTTGGGGCGCAGCCGATACCAACCTGCAAGGAGAGACATCATGAAGAATTCAATCAAGACTTCGATCGCCGTCGCCATCATCGCCACCGGTGCCCTGGGCGCTTCTGCCGCACTGGCCTGGGGTGGGCACTGTGATGGCAGCGGCCCGCGCGGCGGCATGGGCGGCTGGTCGCAGATGGAACCGGAGCAGATGGAAGAAAGGATGGCGCAGCGTATTGATCTGCACTTCGCGCGTCTCGAGTTGGCACTCGTGCTGAGCCCTGCGCAGAAGCCGGCTTTCGACACCTTCAAGGCGGAGATGAAGGCACGTGCCGAACGCATGGCGAGCGCCATGGCCGAGCGTCGCACGGGCACGCGACCGGCGACTGCGGTCGAGCGCATGCAGCGCATGGAAGAAATGGGCAAGCTGCGTCAGAGCGAGATGGCTGAGGCCCGCAAGACCGTCGAGACTTTCTATGCGACTCTGGGCGAGGCACAGAAGATCGTGTTTGATGCGGAGTTCCAGAAGATGGGGCCCAGGGATGGCATGGGTGAGCGCGGCCTGCGTGACGGTAGTGGTGCCGGCGGCGGCGGTGGTGCTGGAATGCGATCCGGCCGCGGCTAAGCGCAGCATGCACTGATTGAAAGAGGGCGAAGGCCGCCTGCGCTCATGAGGTGCTGAACACAAAAGGCCATCCCGGGGGATGGCCTTTTTCAATATTCCCGCTCTCGGGCGGGGCACGGTTCAGCTTAGTGGAACTGCTCTTCTTCGGTCGAGCCGGTCAGCGCCTTCACCGAGGAGGTGCCGCCCTGAATCACGGTGGTGACGTCGTCGAAGTAGCCTGCGCCCACTTCCTGCTGGTGCGACACGAAGGTGTAGCCCTGCTCGCGCGCGGCGAATTCCGGCTCCTGAACCATCTGCACGTAGTGCTTCATGCCTTCGCCGCGCGCATAGGCGTGGGCGAACTGGAAGGTGTTGAACCAGTTGATGTGGATGCCGGCCAGGGTGATGAACTGATACTTGTAGCCCAGCGCGGACAACTCGTCCTGGAACTTGGCGATGGTGGTGTCGTCCAGGTTCTTCTTCCAGTTGAAGGACGGCGAGCAGTTGTAGGACAGCAGCTTGCCCGGGCAGGCGGCATGCACGGCCTGCGCGAACTCGCGGGCGAAGCCCAGATCGGGCGTGCCGGTCTCGCACCACACCAGGTCGGCGTAGGGGGCGTAGGCGACGCCGCGGCTGATGGCTTGCTCGAGGCCGTTCTTGACGCGGTAGAAGCCTTCCTGGGTGCGCTCACCGGTGAGGAAGGGCTTGTCGTTGGCGTCGTGATCGGAGGTGATCAGGTTCGCCGCTTCAGCGTCGGTGCGCGCCAGGATCAGCGTCGGCACGCCCATGACGTCGGCGGCAAAGCGGGCCGCGAGCAGCTTCTCGATGGCTTCCTGGGTCGGCACCAGCACCTTGCCACCCATGTGGCCGCACTTCTTCACCGCAGCGAGCTGATCTTCGAAGTGCACACCGGCCGCGCCGGCGGTGATCATGTTCTTCATCAGCTCGAAAGCGTTGAGCACGCCGCCGAAACCGGCCTCAGCGTCGGCGACGATGGGCAGGAAGTAGTCGATGTAGTCCTTGTCGCCCGGGTTGATGTCGCGCGACCACTGGATCTCGTCGGCGCGCTTGAAGGTGTTGTTGATGCGGCGAACCATGGTCGGCACCGAGTCGTAGGCGTACAGCGACTGGTCGGGGTACATGGTCTCGGAGGTGTTGCCGTCGGCGGCAACCTGCCAGCCGGACAGATACACGGCTTCCAGACCCGCCTTGGCCTGCTGCATGGCCTGGCCGGCGGTGATGGCGCCAAAGGCGTTCACATAGCCTTTCTTGGCGCTGCCGTTGACGCGCTCCCACAGCAGCTTGGCGCCGCGCTGGGCGAAGGTGTGCTCGGGCTGCAGGCTGCCACGCAGGCGGACGACGTCAGCCGCGGAGTAGCCGCGCTTGACGCTCTTCCAGCGCGGGTTTTCGGCCCAGTCTTTTTCCAGGGCTGCAATTTGCTGTTCGCGGGTCATGGTCATGATGTTTCCTTATGAAAAGAGCAGGAGGGGTCAAGGTTTGCGGTCAGTTCGAGCGTGGACCGCGGTGTTCCTGGGGTGAGCTTGCTGAAAAGCGGAGTGCATCACCGATGGTGTGAAGTATAAGAGGCATTCCGCGTAGCAGCAATATGTCTTATATAAGACATAAGAAAAAAGTTTGCGTAATTAAAACAGTGAATTATGTCTTCCGTTTCAATCAGTGAAACGGAAGTGATCGCTGTGAAATGAGATTTGCCTGCGGCCGTGCTGCACTGCATCGTGCTGGACGCGCAGGGGGTGTCTCGTCCGCGATCAGAAAAAGTGAGCTCGTTCAGATCAGGGCGCGTGCTGACAGGATGACTCCGTCCTCGTCGGCATACAGGTAGTGACCGGGCGTGAAAGTGACGCCGCCAAAGCTGACCGGCACGTCGGCTTCGCCGACATTGCGCTTGACTGTCTTGCACGGGTGGGTGCCGAGCGCGAATACGCCAATCTCCATCGCACCGATGGCTTTCGAGTCCCGAATGCAGCCGTAGACGATAATCCCCGCCCAAGCATTCTTGACCGCGAGCTCGGCAAGCTGGTCGCCGAGCAGGGCGCAGCGCATCGAGGCGCCGCCGTCGATGACGAGCACACGGCCCTCGCCGGTCGACTCGACGGCCTTGCGCACGTAGGAGTTGTCCTCGTGGATCTTCAGGGTGCTGATGCGCCCACCGAATGCGCTGTGCCCACCGTAGCTCTTGAACATCGGGCTGACGACGCTCAGCTGGTCGTGGGTGTCGCAGAGGTCGGCGGTGTGAATGTCCATGATCGCTCCTTGTCGATGGCGAGGTGAATGAATGAGGCAGGGCGCCCCTCAGGCAGGGCGCCCTTCAGGCAGCGCGCATGATAATTCAGCGCCCCGTCGGCGACGCGAGCTTGCAGGCAAAAAAACGGCGCGCCCCGCGAAGGGCACGCCGTTTGTGCTGGCCGCGCGCAAAGGAGCTCAGGCGGTTGCGGTCTCCGCTTCCTCGAACACCAGCTTGACCTTTTCTTCCTCGTCGAGGTCGATCGTCACCTTGCCGCCGTTCACCAGGCGGCCGAAGAGTAGTTCGTCGGCCAGCGCGGAACGGATCGTGTCCTGAATCAGCCGCGCCATCGGGCGCGCGCCCATCAGCGGGTCGAAGCCCCTCTCGGCCAGCCAGGCCTTGAGCTCGTCGGTGAAGTGCGCATCCACCTTCTTCTCGTGCAGCTGAGCTTCGAGCTGCATGATGAACTTCTCCACCACGCGCAGAATCACCTCGTGATCAAGCGCCTTGAACGAGATCATCGCATCCAGCCGGTTGCGGAACTCCGGTGTGAACAAGCGCTTGATGTCGGCCATCTCGTCACCGGCTTCACGCTTGGTGGAGAAGCCGATCACCGACTTGTGCATCGCCTCGGCGCCTGCGTTGGTGGTCATGATGATGATCACATTGCGGAAATCCGCCTGTCGACCATTGTTGTCCGTGAGCGTGCCATGGTCCATGACCTGCAGCAGGATGTTGTAGATGTCGGGGTGCGCCTTTTCGATCTCGTCCAGCAGCAGCACGCAGTGGGGCTTCTTGCTGATCTGCTCGGTGAGCAGGCCTCCCTGGTCAAAGCCGACGTAGCCCGGTGGCGCACCGATCAGCCGGCTCACCGCGTGGCGCTCCATGTACTCGGACATGTCAAAGCGCACCAGTTCGATGCCCAGCGTGTAGGCGAGCTGACGTGCGACTTCAGTCTTGCCGACACCGGTAGGCCCGGAGAAGAGGAAGGAGCCGATCGGCTTTTGCGGATTGCCCAGTCCGGAGCGCGACATCTTGATCGCTTTTGCGAGCGCCTCGATGGCGGCGCCCTGGCCGAACACCACGTTCTTGAGGTCGCGTTCCAGCGTCTTCAGTGCAGCCTTGTCGTCATTGGACACGGTGCGCGGCGGGATGCGTGCGATCTTGGCGACGATCTCCTCGATCTCATTCTTGCCTATGGTCTTCTTCTGCTTCGACTTCGGCAGGATGCGCTGGGCAGCACCGGCCTCGTCGATGACGTCGATGGCCTTGTCAGGCAGGTGGCGGTCATTGATGTACTTGGCCGACAGCTCTGCCGCACTCGACAGCGCCGAGCTGGAATACTTGATGCCGTGGTGTTCCTCGAAGCGACTCTTGAGACCCTTCAGGATTTCAATCGTCTCGGCGACCGAAGGTTCGACCACGTCGATCTTCTGGAAGCGACGCGAGAGCGCGTGGTCCTTCTCGAAGATCTGGCGGAACTCGTTGTAAGTGGTCGCCCCGATGCACTTGAGCTGGCCCGAGGACAGCGCCGGCTTGAGCAGGTTGGAGGCATCAAGCGTGCCGCCCGACGCCGCGCCTGCACCGATCAAGGTGTGGATCTCGTCGATGAACAAGATGGCGTTGGGGTTCTCGGTGAGTTGCTTGAGCACCGCCTTCAGACGTTGCTCGAAGTCGCCCCGGTACTTGGTGCCGGCCAGGAGCGCACCCATGTCGAGTGAGTACACTTGCGCGTTGTTGAGGATCTCGGGCACACGGCCTTCGACGATGCGATGCGCGAGCCCTTCGGCGATGGCGGTCTTGCCCACGCCCGCCTCGCCCACCAGCAGCGGATTGTTCTTGCGGCGGCGGCAAAGGGTCTGGATGACGCGCTCGACTTCCTTCTCGCGCCCGATGAGCGGGTCGATCTTGCCGACCAGGGCCTGCTGGTTCAGGTTCAGGGTGTAGCTCTCGAGTGCGCCGCCAGCCGGCTTGTCCTCCTGCTCCTGTTCGCCCCCCTGTTCGCCGTCGCTGCGGCCGGGCGTGCCTGCGCCTTGCGGAGGCACCTTGGCGATGCCGTGGGAGATGAAGTTGACGACGTCCAGACGCGAGATGTTCTGTCGCTGCAGGTAGTACACCGCGTGCGAATCCTTCTCGCCAAAGATCGCGACCAGCACGTTCGCGCCCGTCACCTCTTTCTTGCCCGACGACTGCACGTGCAGGATGGCGCGCTGGATGACGCGCTGAAAGCCGAGCGTCGGTTGCGTGTCGATCTCATCGCTGCCTTCGAGGCGCGGCGTATGTTCGTTGATGAAATTGGTCAGTTCCCGCCGCAATTCCTCGATGTTGGCGGCGCAGGCGCGCAGCACCTCTGCCGCCGAGGGGTTATCCAGCAACGCGAGCAACAGGTGCTCGACGGTGATGAACTCGTGACGCTTCTGACGTGCCTCCACGAAAGCCATGTGCAGGCTGACTTCAAGCTCTTGCGCGATCATTCAGTTTTCCTCCATCACGCATGCCAGCGGATGTTGATGCTGACGAGCAAATGAGGCGACCTGTTCAACCTTGGTCGTTGCGATGTCTCGCGGAAAGACGCCGCACACCCCGATGCCCTCTCTGTGGACTTGGAGCATGACTCGCGTGGCACGTTCGCGATCCATGCTGAAAAATTTCTGCAGAACGATGATCACGAAGTCCATGGGTGTGAAGTCATCGTTGAGCAGAAGCACCTTGTACAGGGGCGGCGGACGGGTGCGCGTCCGCTTCGCCTCGAGGACGAGTTCGTCTTGTTTCCGGATACCCATGAATTTCATTCTAATGGAGTCGTCGCCGAGTGCAACACAGGAGATTTCCACCGCTCCTTGTCGGCGTGCCGCACACTCGTCGCCGACATGCACGGGTGCCGCGGTGTATACGCAACACTGATCGTGCGCCGCGGCATAAGTTGCAAGTGCGCGTGAATGATGAAAAATCAGCCTTTTCAAAGGCGGGTGGGCCGGGTTTTCTTGTTGCGTTGCCGCAAGAAAATGTGTCCAGCAAACCGTTGACGGCCTTAAGTCAACTGCGTAAAAGCTAGGCCGTGCGCAGGCTTGAGCTTGATATGGGGTGCGTTTCGTACTTCTTCAAGTTGCTCGTGGCGCCAAATTGATGGTCGGGGTTCCGATCGGATCAAGCAACCTTGAAGGAAAGAAGCAATATGGCAACTGGTACCGTGAAGTGGTTCAACGATTCCAAGGGTTTCGGCTTCATTACGCCCGACGACGGCAGTGAAGACCTGTTCGCGCATTTCTCCGCCATCACCATGGGTGGTTTCAAGACTCTGAAAGAGGGCGAGAAAGTCAGTTTCGACGTCACGCAAGGTCCCAAGGGCAAGCAGGCTTCCAACATCCAGCGCGCCTGATTCCGACCGTTTGCGGTATGCCCGGCACCCGTCGTGCCGGTGCCGGAAAGCAGAAGGGCCATCGAGTGATCGATGGCCCTTCTGCTTTCTGAAGTCAGAGCTTACACATCGCCCGGCGTATACGTAATGTCATGCGCCAGCCGACGAAGCTTACTTCAGCTTTACTTCCTTGTACGGCACGTGCTTGCGTACGACCGGGTCATACTTGTTGAATTCAAGCTTTCCCGAGGAGGTGCGCTTGTTCTTCGACGTGGTGTAGAAATGACCCGTACCGGCAGTCGATTCCAGCTTGATTTTCTCGCGGACGCCCTTGGCCATGGCCTTCTCCGTTCAGTGTGTGCTTACAGCTTCTCGCCACGGGCGCGAAGCTCGGCAACGACGACGTCGATGCCTTTCTTGTCGATGGTGCGCAGACCTGCATTGGAAACGCGCAGGCGGATCCAGCGGTTTTCGCCTTCGCTCCAGAACCGGCGATTTTGCAGGTTCGGCAGAAAGCGGCGCTTGGTTTTGTTATTGGCGTGGGAAACGTGGTTTCCCACCATCGGTGCTTTACCGGTCACTTGGCAGACGCGAGCCATTCGATGCTCCAGGGAATTCTGATTTCGGAAAGCGCACGAGAATACTGCATCCTCGGCAAGGAAGGCAAGTGTCGTAAGTGGATCTTGCTCGGTGGGAGAGGATTAGACCCTGTTTTGTGCGTTACAGCAAGCCGCGTTCTGCAAATGAGACCGGCGCACCATGCGCGGGGACGACAAAATGGTCGAGGACGCGCACATCGACCAGAGCGAGCGCGTCCTTCAGTGTGCGGGTGAGTAGTTCGTCGGCGGTGCTCGGCTCGGCTGCGCCGGAGGGGTGATTGTGGGCGAAAATCACTGCTGCTGCATTGCGCGCAAGGCAGAGTTTGACGACTTCGCGCGGGTAGACGCTTGTTTGCGTGAGGGTGCCGCGAAACAGGTCGACCGCATCGATCAGGCAGTGGCGGGCGTCGAGCAGCAGGACGCAAAAGGTTTCGTGCGGGAGGTGGCCAAGGCGCAATCGCAGCCAATCGCGCACGATCTGAGGTGAGTCGAACAACGTACGCTCGACCAGCGTCTCTCCCAGCGCGCGTCGGGCCAGTTCCATGACCGCCTGCAGTTGGGCATACTTTGCCAGCCCCATGCCGGGCAAGGCAGAAAAATCGCTCGCGCTGGCTGCGCACAGGCGTGTCAGGCTGCCGAAATGGGCGATCAGCTGGCGCGCCAGGTCGACTGCGGTGTGGCCACGGATGCCGACGCGCAGGAAGAGTGCAAGCAGTTCCGCGTCCGACAGGGCGCCGGCGCCCCGTGCGAGCAGTTTTTCGCGTGGTCGTTCCGCGGCCGGCCAGTCGGTGATTGCCATGGGTGTTCCTTCGTGGCGCGAGGAGGGGTGGGCTCCCTGCCCGGGGATGTCTCAATGGATGCAGCCTGTGCTGCAGCATTATAAGCGAATGTCATGAATACTCTGCAGCACAGGAAGATCGTGGTGGGTGTGACCGGCGGCGTCGCCGCATACAAGGCGGCCGAGCTCGTGCGTCTGCTGGGCAAGGCCGGAGCCGAAGTTCATGTCGTGCTCAGTGAGGCCGGCGCGCGCTTCGTCACGGCCGTCACCTTCCAGGCGCTGTCCGGCAATCCGGTGTGGACGGACCTGTGGGACCCTCGCATGCCGAACAACATGGCGCATATCGATCTTGGTCGCGATGCCGATGCCATCTTCGTGGCGCCGGCAACCGCTGATTTCATCGCCCGGCTCGCCCACGGGCGCGCGGATGACCTGCTGACGACGCTGTGTCTTGCACGCGATGTGCCGCTCATCGTGGCCCCGGCGATGAACCGTCAGATGTGGGAGGCGCCGGCCACGCAACGCAATGTGAGCCTGGTGCGTGCAGACGGCGTCACCGTGTTCGGTCCCGGTGCGGGTGAGCAGGCGTGTGGCGAGACCGGCATGGGGCGGATGCTCGAGCCGGAAGAGCTGCTCGAGCGGCTCGAAGGCCATTTCGTTGCCAAGCGTCTCGCCGGGTGCAAGGTGGTGCTGACCGCGGGGCCGACCTTCGAAGCCATCGACCCGGTGCGCGGTATCACCAACATCAGCTCGGGCAAGATGGGTTACGCACTCGCCCGTGCTTGCGCGCAGGCGGGCGCAGAGGTGGTGCTGGTCAGCGGGCCGGTGGCCTTGCCGGTGCCGGTTGGGGTGCGCTGCGTGCCGGTTGCGGGCGCGCGCGACATGCGCGCTGCGGTGCTCGCGGCCTTGCCTGGAGCGCAGGTGTTCATCAGCGTCGCCGCGGTGGCGGATTATCGGCCGCTCGAAGTGGCGCCTCACAAGATGAAGAAAAAGGACGACGTCCTGACCCTGGCGCTGACTCAGAATCCCGACATCCTGGCGGAGGTGGCGGCCTTGCCGGACGCCCCCTTCTGTGTCGGTTTTGCGGCGGAAAGCCAGGATCTCGACGCCTATGCCGAAAACAAGCGGAGCAAGAAGCGGCTGCCGCTGCTGGTGGGCAACCTGGTGCAGGATGGCATGGGGGCGGAGGACAACCTGATCGTGCTGTACGACGATGCTGGCCGTCATCCTTTGCCGCGTGCATCCAAGTCCGAGCTCGCGCGCAGCGTTGTCGAACATCTGGCCAGCATGCTGGCGACAGTGGTGCGCTGAGCTCAGGGCGTGCCGCATTGAACTGAACAAGGGGTCCTTGCGCTGGCGCAGCCCCCGTAGCGAACGAGGTGGAACATGCATCATATCGACGTCAAGCTGCTCGATGAACGACTCAAGTCGCACCCGCCGGCCTATGCCTCCGACGGCGCCGCCGGCCTCGACCTGCGTGCCTGCCTGCCTGCAGCGATCACCCTGCATCCCGGGGAGACGACCCTGATTCCGAGCGGGCTGGCCATTCACCTCGTCGATCCAGGCCTCGCCGCAATGGTGTTGCCGCGCTCTGGCCTGGGGCACAAGCACGGCATCGTGCTGGGCAATCTTGTGGGCCTGATCGATTCCGATTACCAGGGACAGATCTTCGTGTCGGTGTGGAACCGGGGGCGCGCGAGCTTCACCATCCAACCCATGGAGCGCATTGCGCAATTGGTGGTGGTACCGGTGCTGCAGGTCGGATTCAACATCGTTGACGATTTTGCCGCCAGCGCGCGCGGCGCGGACGGCTTCGGCAGCACGGGCAAGCATTGATGCCTCAGTACGGAATTCCGACCGCCGTTCATGTCCTGTGTGAGCGCGGAGGCGAGGTGTTGTTGATGCGCCGCGCCGGGACCGGCTTTTTCGATGGCCTTTACAGCCTGCCCGGCGGGCACGTCGAAGCCGGAGAGGCGGTCGGCGCCGCAGCGGTGCGAGAGCTGCGCGAGGAAACCGGCTTGCTGCTCACTGCGGCCGAGCTTGAATGGTTGGGTGTGGTACACCGGCGCTCGGACACCAATCGCATCGATTTCTTCGTCCGCGCCAAGCGCTGGACTGGCGAGCCGCGGATTTGCGAGCCGGACAAGTGTGATCGCCTCGAGTGGCACGCGCGCGATGAACTGCCCGTGCCCATGGTCGCCTACGTCGAGGCTGCGCTGCGTCAGACCTGTGCGCCATGGATGCTTGAGCTCGGCTGGGCTTGAGCTGCTGGCCTGGAAAGGGATGGGGCAGAGAGACGGATGCCGCATATTAACGCCTTCTGATAATCTTTCTCTCCTTCGCAAGGCCGGGCTGAGTTGTGAGTCCTGGATGGCACGTCGACAGGGGGAAGGTCATGTTCAGTAGGACAGCAGGGGCGCCGAGTGGGCTTGAATCAGCCCGGTCGGTATTGACACGGAATGCACTTGGCGCTGCCATTGCCATGCTTGCGTCCTTCGCCGTGGGGGCGTCAGAGCCACCTGATGTCGATCTGACACGGGCGCAGGAGATCAGCGCGGGACGGTGTTCGCTGTGCCACGGGGTGGACGGGGAGAGTGCTTCGGCTCTCTATCCACGCCTGGCGGGTCAGCATCACCAGTACATCGCCAAGCAGTTGGGTGACTTTCAGTCCGGCCGGCGCAAGAGCGACACCATGAGCAGCATGGCTGCAGACCTGACGCCAGAGGAAATGCTCGCACTCGGGGTGTTCTTCGAACAGAAGCCGACCAAGGCGCGCACGGCCCTCGACGCCGATCTGGTCGCCGTGGGGCGCTTCGTGTTCCACCGCGGCAATGAGTTCTCCGGGGTCGCCGCCTGTGCGTCCTGTCATGGTGAGCGCGGCCTGGGAACCGACCAGCTGCCACGACTTGCCGGGCAGGTGCCGAAATACATCGAGAGTCAGCTCAAATCCTTCGAGCAGCGCGAACGCACCAATGACAATGCCATCATGCATTCGATCGCCTCACGCCTGTCCGAGCTCGAGGTCAAGGCGGTGGCGGCCTACATCAGCACACTCAACTGAGCGCTGGACAAGAAACGGGGCCTATTGGCCCCGTTTGACTTTGTTGCCCTCGGCCTGCAGCGACCAGGATTTCAGGCCAGCATGTCTGCCCAGATGTTCTTCGCCCACGCCGCGGCGGTCTTGGCCTCGAGTTCGTTGGCGGCCATCGACACTCCCCCCGCACCCTGCACCGGCATCGGCTGCTTCTTTTCCGCGTCGTACTGGTGCACCGAGGCCACGTGAATGACGTTCTTGCTGTCCACGAAGCTGTAGCAGGTGTTCATCACCACCGGGGCTGGATTGGGTGCAATGCCGTCGATCAGGTTGAGGATCGCCGCCACCGCAACCTTGGCGTGCTGGTTGGCCATGTGCCCCGACTTGGGCATGACGGGGGCGGGGAACAGAGCGTCGCCGAGCACATGGACACCGGGCACGCCCTTGGCCTCGAGGGTCAGCCAATCGACATCGACCCAGCGCTCATTGATCAGCGGCAAACCGGCGTGGACGGCGATGTTGCCCGCCCGCATCGGCGGAATGACGTTGAGCACGTTGGCCCTGACTTTCTCGAAATCGAGCTCGGCAGTGAGGGTGGACGCATTCACGCTGCGCAACTCGCTATTGGGAACGTACTCGAGCAGGCCTTTGTAGCCCTCGAAGGCTTTGGCGAACAAGGCCTTTTTCGACTGGATTTCGCCATTGGCGTCGAGCACCAGAACCTTGGACCTGGGTTTTGCCTGACGCAGGTAATTGGCCACCAGGCAGGCACGTTCGTAAGGGCCCGGCGGGCAGCGGAAGGGCGCCCTGGGGATGTGCAGCGCATAGACGCCGCCGTCGGCCATGTCCTCGAGTTGCTTGCGCAGCAGCACGGTCTGCGCACCGGCCTTCCAGGCGTGGGGGATGCGCTCCTCATTGCCGGTCAGGCCCGCGATTGCGTCGGTCATGAAGTCGATGCCGGGTGACAGCACCAGACGATCGTAGCTCAGGGTGCCGTTGTTGGCCGTGCTCACGCTGCGCTTGGCCGTATCCACTGCGGTGACCTCGTCGGTGATCAGGCGTACACCCCATTTCGACTTCAGGTTGTCGTAGCTGACGGTGATGTCCGCCATCTCCTTGAGGCCACCGATGACGAGGTTCGACACCGGGCAGGAGACGAAGCTGGGGTTGCGCTCGATCAGCGTCACATCGACCGTGCCTTCGCTCCACATGCGCAGGTATTTCGCGGCGGTGGCGCCGCCGTAGCCGCCTCCCACCACCACCACATGAGCGCGGCTCCTGGCACTCGGTGTGCTGGCGCAGCCGGCGAGACCCGCCAGCGTCGTGCTTGCTGCCGCAGCGAGGGCGGAGGTCTTCAGAAAATCGCGTCTGTTGATCATTGTCGTCCGTCCTCTGTCTTATTTTTGCGCTGCATACCAGGCGGTGATGAGCTCGAGCTGAGTGTCGCTGTAGCCCTTGACGATCTGATGCATGATCGTTGCCGGCTTTTCGCCCGACTTGTAGTCCATCAGCTTTTGCATGAGCTTGTCCTTCGCTTCGCCCGCCAGCGACTCCATGCCACCCAGGCTGTGGCCGTTGGTGCCGTGACAGTTGGCACAGGTTGCGGCGAGATTTCGGGCCAGGTTGGGGTCCTGTGCCTGCGCGCTTGCGCTGAGTCCAATGAGGCCGAGCATGGCCAGAGCGTGCTTGAGATTCACGTCGATGTCCCTCCGTTCCTGTATGTCGTGAAGCTTGGTCGTAGCCAGCAAAGGCAGCCAGAGCGTGATTTCGGGTAGCCGGCGCATGCCGGTGAAGCTGAGTATAGCGACATGAATGCGCCCCCGCGCGTGCCCTTCAAGCCGATGACTCCCCGCGTCAGGGTGATGCTGCATCGCATCAATATGAGCGCTTGACTATATAGCAATATAATTTTAGATTTGATCCAGATCAAAAAATGTCCGCATAAGCGAGGCTGATGTGGAAGAGCTGAACAAGGTGTTCGAGAGCGTGGCCGACTATTTCAGTCTGCTTTCCGAACCGTCGCGGCTGAAGATCATGCACTGCCTGTGCAGCGGCGAAGAGTCGGTGAATGCCGTGGTGCAGGCGGCGGGCCTGACCCAGGCCAATGCATCGCGACACCTCAGTCTGTTGTATCGGGCGGGTGTGGTGGCGCGCCGCAGGGATGGAAATCAGGTCTTTTATCGCCTGATAGATCCGAATTTCGCTGAGCTGTGTCGCACCGTGTGCATCAGCATCGCCGCGCGCGATGAGGTGCAGCCCAGGGCTGCGCAGCGTGAGTCGCTGTTGCGCCTGGAGCGCGAACTGAAGCCGAAGCGCCGAACGCCGGGTACTGGCCGTGATTCAGACGCACAACAATAAGAGGGGAGTGTGAGCATGGCAAATATCGATGCCAGACCTGGTCGGATCAGGCCTGCACCGGAAAATTTTCTCACCCATGAACAGATTGTCGCGGTCAAGGAGGGGAGACGGGGTTTCCTGCGCACTGCCTTTGTGGCGGCTTCCGCCGCGATGGCGGCTCCTGCGGTGGTGCAGGCAGCGGTGCAGGGCGATCCGGCGATTCTTGAACTGCCGTCATGGAGCACCACACTCGGCATGCCGGTGGCCGCGAATCCCTATGGCTTGCCCTCACGCTATGAGCGTGCCCTGCAACGTCGCGAGAGTCCGGGCCTGACGCGTGTGGGCGGCTCGTCGGTGTCGTTTACGCCGCTGCAGGGTCTGTTCGGCATCATCACACCGTCCGGCCTGCATTTCGAGCGTCATCACCAAGGTTGGCACGATGTCGATCCGGCCAGGCATCGCTTGATGATCAACGGTCTGGTCAAGACTCAGGCCGTGTTCACCATGGACGACATCATGCGCCTGCCCTCGGTGTCGCGCATCCACTTCATCGAGTGTGGCGCCAACACCGGCATGGAGTGGGGCAACGTCGCCGTGCCGACCGTACAGTATTCGCATGGCATGTTGTCCTGCTCCGAGTTCACCGGCGTGCCGCTGAAGGAGATACTCGACATGTGCGGCGCCGACTACAAGAAGGGCCGTTACGTGCTGGCAGAAGGCGCCGATGGCTCGTCGATGACACGCACGATCCCGATGGAGCTCATCGAGTCGGGCGAAGTGCTGGTTGCCTACGGCATGAACGGCGAGATGTTGCGCCCTGAAAACGGCTATCCGCTGCGCCTGGTGGTGCCGGGTGTGCAGGGCGTGAGCTGGGTGAAGTGGCTGCGCCGTATCGAGGTTGGCGACCAGCCCTGGGCAAGCAAGGACGAAGCGGTGCATTACATCGACCTGATGCCCGATGGTCAGCATCGCCAGTACAGCTCCATTCAGGAGTGCAAGTCGGTCATCACCACGCCCTCGGGTGGCCAGTTGCTGCTCGACAAGGGCTTCTACAACATCTCCGGCCTTGCCTGGTCGGGCCGTGGCAAGGTGACCCGCGTTGACGTGTCCACCGACGGCGGCATCAACTGGCGCCAGGCGCGGCTGGAGACGCCGGTACTGTCCAAGGCCAGCACCCGCTTCAACATCGACTGGGTGTGGGACGGCAAGCCCGCCATCCTCCAGTCGCGCGCGGTCGACGACTCCGGCTATGTGCAGCCCGGCTATGGCCAGCTGCGCGCAGCGCGCGGGACCAGGTCGATCTATCACAACAACGCCATCCAGTCCTGGAAGGTGGTCGAATCCGGGGAGGTGAGCAATGTCCAGGTTCTCTAAGACGCTGATGGCGCTGCTCCTCGCCGGAGTGACGACCTCGGCGATCGCTTTCGAGCGCTATAAGGGTATCGGCCGCGTGGCAACCGAGGCTGAAGTAGCCGCCTGGGACATCGACGTGCGCCCGGATTTCAAGGGTCTGCCCAAGGGTTCGGGCACGGTCGACGACGGCATCGAGCTGTGGGAAACTCATTGCACCAGTTGCCATGGCTCCTTCGGCGAATCAAACGAGGTGTTCACGCCGATCGTCGGCGGCACGAGCGCGGATGACATCAAGACCGGGCACGTAAAGTCGCTCATCAGCGGTTCTTCGCCGCAGCGCACCACGCTGATGAAGGTCGCCACGGTGTCAACGCTGTTCGACTACATCCAGCGTGCGATGCCATGGACGGCACCGAAGTCGCTCAAGCCCGATGAGGTGTACGCGATCCTGGCTTATCTGTTGAATCTGGCCGACATCGTGCCCGCCGATTTTGTGCTCAGCGATGCGAACATCCGCGAAGTGCAGGAGCGCATGCCCAACCGCAACGGCATGACTACCGACCACGGCATGTGGCCCGGGGTAGCGGCCGCGAAGGCTGGGATGGGCAACGGCGGCAAGCCTGATGTCAGCAACGTGGCGTGCATGAAGGACTGCAAGAAGGAAGTCGAGATCGTTTCGGCTTTGCCCGATTACGCTCAGGATGCCCATGGCAACCTCGCCGAGCAGAACCGTCTGGTGGGGCAAACCCGCGGCAAGCGGACCAGCGCTCCGGGCGAGCCTGCCGAGCAGGGCGAGCCGTCGGTGGCGGCGGCAGCCCTGGCGCTGGCGAATGCGAAGGGCTGCATGGCCTGTCATGGGGTGGCGAGCAAGCTGGTTGGCCCCGGGTACAATGAAATTGCTCAAAAGTATCAAGCTCAGGCCGATGCCGAAGAGATGTTGGTTGCCAAAGTGAAGCTGGGTGGCCAGGGAAACTGGGGCGCAATTCCGATGCCGCCCCAGGCGCATGTTGCGGACGAGGACATAAGACTGCTCGTGCAGTGGGTTCTGCAAGGTGCGAAAGCGCAGTAACACCTCAAAAAAGGAGAGACGGGATGAATCATCAACGCAGGGGTGCCCTGAAGACTGGCAGTGGTCTGGGCGTTTTCAGCCTGCTGCTTGCAGCCGGCATGATCAAGCCAGAAATGGCGCAGGCGGCCTGGAACAAGACCGCCTTCGAGGCCAAGACGCTGGATGCGGCTCTGGCCGCGGTCGATGCCGGAAAGCCGGTGGAGAGCGCGGATGTCGTCATTACCGCACCGGACATCGCCGAGAACGGTGCCGTCGTGCCGGTGGGCGTGCTCAGCAATATTCCCAAGACTGAATACATCGCGATCATGATCGAGAAGAACCCGAACATGCTCGCCGCCAGCTTCACCCTTCCCGAAGGCACTCTGGCCGACGTGCAGACGCGGGTGAAGATGGGTCAGACCTCGGACGTGTATGCCGTGGTCAAGGCCGATGGCAAATTCTACATGTCGAAGAAGGAAATCAAGGTCACGCTCGGCGGCTGCGGCGGCTGATCAACGAACAGGTTCAGGAGAGATATCGATATGGCAAGCCCGATGCGTATTCGCGCCGCCGCCAAGGATGGCGTTACTGAAGTTCGCGTGCTGATGGCACACGTCATGGAAACCGGTCAGCGCAAGGACTCGTCCGGCGCCCTGATTCCGGCCCATTTCATCACTGAGTTGAGCGCCAGGCACAACGACAAGCTGGTGCTGAGTGCCCAGTTTGGCCCCTCTGTATCCACCAACCCCTACCTCGCCTTCAAGTTCAACGGCGGCGCCAAGGGTGACAAGCTGGCGGTGACCTGGGTCGACAACAAGGGCGACACCCGCAGCGACGAAGTGCAGATCGCCTGAGACCTGTCGGCCCCTGCTGCCGGCGGGTGGGCCACAGGCGGACGAGCGCGCGCCGCGCGCTTGCAGCTGCCAGTCAAGAACGGGCAACGAGGATATGGACCTCGGAGGAGAGACGATGAGAAAACAATTCAAGGCGGTCGCGCTGAGCCTTGCGCTGGCATTTGCCGCGCCGGCCTTCGCGCAGGATGAGCTTAATTTCGACGCATATCGTGAAATGCTCGCCGATGGCAACCCCGCCGAACTGTACGAGATGGAAGGCGAGGAGTTGTGGCGCACCGCGCGTGGGCCCAAGAACGCCACGCTCGAGCAGTGTGACCTTGGTCTCGGGGCCGGCGTCGTGCCGGGTGCAGCGGCGCAGTTGCCGCGCCATTTTGCCGACACCGACAGGGTGCAGGACCTGGAGTCGCGTTTGATGTACTGCATGGAGACCCTGCAGGGAATCCCGTCCGAGCAGATCATCAAGGGCAAGTTCCTGAAGGATGAGCGCGCCAAGCTTGCTGCCCTGGTGGCCTATGTGGTGACGCACTCCAATGGCGAGAAGATCGCCATCGACCTGTCTCACCCCAAGATGAAGGAGATGTACGCGCTCGGTGAGAAGGCCTTCTACTACCGTACAGGGGCCATGGACTTTGCCTGTTCGTCCTGCCATAGCCAGGATGGCAAGCGGATTCGGGCCACCCAGTTGCCCAACATCACCAAGCCAGAAGGCGCAGCGGCGGGCTGGGGCTCATGGCCGGCTTACCGCGTGTCGAACTCGCAGTTCTGGACCATGCAGCATCGCCTGTGGGACTGCTTCCGTCAGCAGCGCACTGCCGAGCCCATCTTCGCCTCGGACGTGACGATCGCGCTGTCGGTGTTCATGGCGGGCAAGGGCAATGGTGCCGAGGCCGTGTGGCCTGGTGTGAAGCGCTAAGGGGAGGGAACGCCATGAAGAAACTGTTCATTGTTGCGCCGCTGGCGCTGTGCGCCTCGGTGGCAATGGCCGACGAACTGCAGGCCAAGGTCGAGGACATGATGCTGAAGTCTTTCCAGGCCAACGGCATTGCCACGCTTGAGCGGCAGAAGCAGGACGAAGTGCAGAAGGCTTGTTCCAGTCCGACTCCCCCCGACGCCGACACCATGAAGCGCCTCGAGGCCGCCGAGATGGCGACGATCAAGTGGCCTGCCGATGGTCACTACATCGATGGCGACTGGAAGGAAGGGCAGAAGATCGCATTGAGCGGTCGTGGCCTGACCTGGACCGACAAGACGCCTGATAACAACGGTGGCGGTTGCTACAACTGTCACGCGATGGATCCGAAGGAGGTGTCCGCAGGCACGATCGGAGTGAGCCTCGAAGGTTACGGCAAGACGCGTGGCAATTCCGAAGAGGTGATCAAGTACACCTGGGGCAAACTGTGGAACTCGAAGGCTTACAACGCGTGCAGCGACATGCCGCGTAACGGTTTCGGCGGCATCCTGACTGAAGTCCAGATCCGCCATGTGATGGCTTATCTGTTCGACCCGGCCTCACCGGTCAATCAGTAGGCGTCCTCAGCAAGCGTTCCCGCAAGCACCTCATCTGGCGCTTCGGAGCAGGGCCCGCGGCTTCGGTCCCGGGCCCTTCTTTTATCTACAGAAAGGCGCACGCCGAGCGCAGCGTGCCCGCCTCAAGACACTTCATAGGGATTACCCATGTCGATGAATCGTCGTGAATTCATGCAGATGCTTGCGATCGCCGCGGCTGGCGGCATGAGCTTGCACTCGAGCTTTGCCCGTGCCGAGCAGGCTGCGGGCGCACTTTACGACATGCCGAAATTCGGCAATGTCAGCCTGCTGCACATGACAGACTGTCACGCCCAGCTGCTCCCCATCCATTTTCGTGAGCCCAGCGTCAATCTGGGTTTGGGCAGCATGTTCGGCCAGGCACCCCACCTCGTTGGCGATCAGTTCCTCAAGCACTTCGGCATCAAGCCGGGCAGCCTCGAGGCCCATGCCTTCACCTACCTGGATTTCGTCGAGGCGGCGCGCACTTATGGCAAGGTCGGGGGCTTTGCGCACCTGGCTACCTTGGTGAAGAAGATGAAGGCGAGTCGCCCTGGTGCGCTCCTGCTCGACGGCGGCGACACCTGGCAGGGCTCGGGCACGGCGCTGTGGACCAATGCGCAGGACATGGTCGATGCGTGCAAGCTGCTCGGTGTCGATGTGATGACCCTGCACTGGGAGTCGAGCTACGGTGCCGAGCGCGTGAAGGAAATCGAAGAGAAGGACTTCGCCGGGCAGATCGATATCGTTGCCCAGAACGTGAAGACCACCGATTTCGAGGATCCGGTGTTCAAGCCCTATGTGATCAAGATCATCAATGGCGTGCCGGTGGCCATCGTCGGTCAGGCCTTTCCCTATACTCCGATCGCGAATCCACGCTGGCAGACGCCGGACTGGAGCTTCGGCATCCGTGACGATGAGATGCAACTGGCGGTGGACGCGGCGCGCGCTGAGGGCGCTCAAGTCGTCGTCGTGCTGTCGCATAACGGCATGGACGTCGACCTCAAGATGGCTAGCCGCGTCACCGGCATCGACGCCATTCTCGGCGGTCATACCCATGACGGCATGCCTGCACCTACCGTCGTCGAGAACGCCGGGGGCAAGACCCTGGTCACCAACGCCGGCTCCAACGGCAAGTTTCTGGGCGTGATGGATTTCGACGTCAAGAACGGCAAGGTCGTCGATTTCCGCTACAAGCTGCTGCCGGTGTTCGCCAACCTGCTGCCGGCAGACCCCGAGATGGCAGCCTTCATCGACAACATGCGTGCGCCCTTCCTCGAAAAACTCAACGAGAAGCTCGCCGTCACCGAAGGCATGTTGTACCGCCGCGGCAACTTCAACGGTTCATGGGATCAACTCATCGTCGATGCCCTGATTGCCGAGAAGGATGCCGAACTCGCCTTTTCGCCGGGCTTCCGCTGGGGCACTTCGCTGCTGCCGGGCGACACCATCACCATGGAACACCTGCTCGACCAGACCGCGATCACCTATCCGTGGACCACTCTCACTGAAATGAGCGGCGAGATGATCAAGACCGTGCTCGAGGATGTGGCTGACAACCTCTTCAACCCTGACCCTTACTACCAGCAGGGGGGCGACATGGTGCGCGTCGGTGGCCTGCAGTACAGCTGCGACCCGACGGCCGCGATGGGCAAGCGCATCGACAACATGATGCTCAAGGGCAAGCGCATCGAACCCGGCAAGACCTATCGCGTCGCCGGCTGGGCGCCGGTGTCGGAGGAGGCGAAGGACTCCGGCCCTGCCGTATGGGACGTGGTGGCCAACTATCTGCGTAACCAGAAGGTCATCACCCAGCGCGAGCTGAACCTGCCCACACTCAAGGGCGTGGACGGCAATCCGGGTCTGGTGCTCTGAGCTTGCCAGGCGCCTGCTCACCCTTGTGCGGGCTGTCGCAACGCTGAGCAGGCGCCTGGCCGGGCGCCGCTGCAAGCGATGGCTCGATGTTGTCGAAAATCTTTACATTCCGTTTTTCACTTTTCTTTGTTTTGTGGAATTATTGTTTAAAATCAAGTAATTGCAATTTGGCACGACTTTTGCTTTTGACCTGTACTCATCAAGAAATCAGGAGAACAAAATGTCTTTTGCCAAACTCGCTCTTCCTCTTGCGCTGGCCGCAATGAGTACCAGCGCCGCCGCCGCCCTCGTCGATCTGTCCGGATGGACTGCTCAGGGTGGTTCGTCGAACTGGGCTGTCGCTGCCGACAAGAACTCCGTGTTCCAGTCGGTCAATGGCTCCCCGACGGTCTTTTTCTCTGGCAGTAACGATCAAGGCAAGGCCTTGTCCGGGAAGATCAAGGTCGAGACCACCGGTGATGATGATTTCATCGGCTTCGTGCTCGGCTACCAGTCGGGCAATGCGGCTGCATTGGCGACCGATTTCATCCTCATCGACTGGAAGCAAGGAACCCAGAGTCACCTCGGATGTAGTGGAGCCGCGGGCTTGGCCATCTCGCGCGCCACGGCTGGCCTGCCTGACTCGGCCGCGACCTGGTGTCACACCGGTAGCGTTCAAGAACTCGCGCGCGCAAGCAATCTGGGTAGCACGGGCTGGCTGGACAACACCGAATACACTTTCGATCTCGTGTTCACCGCGACCAACATCCAGGTCAAGGTGAACGGCGTGACCGAGCTCAATGTGGCCGGCACCTTCGCTGACGGCAGCTTCGGCTTCTATAACTATTCGCAGGAGCGGGTGCGCTATTCCGCTCTTGAACAGAGCGTTGCGCCGCCGCCGACGGGCACGGTGCCCGAGCCGGCCTCGCTCGCGCTGGTGGGTCTGGGCCTGCTCGCGGCGGTGGGCGCAGGCAAGCGTCGCAAAGCCTGACGCAGACCCTTTGTGCGTCCGACGAAGCCGCCGCGTGGGGAGCCACGCGGCGGCTTCGTCGTTTTCTGAAACTGGCCTGGCGGATTTGGACAGGACAATGGTGCAAACCTGTCCCGGATTTTCTTCTTCCGCGTTCAGACTTCGTCAGGTGTTGTAAGCAATAAGTAAGATCGATCGACCTATAATTCGCCTGCAGTCTCGAAGACGGCCTGCTCCTGGCCGGTCTCACAGCAAAGCAAACATAACTCTTAAAGAGGAGACGAGATGGAACATAACGGCAAGACGTACTGGGCAACGGTACTGAGCCTGCTGACCAAGATCCTGATTATCTGGTTCCTGGTTTCGTTTGGCGCAGGCATCCTGTTTGCACCGGCACTCAACAGCATTTCATTGGGTGGCTACCCGCTCGGTTTCTGGTTTGCGCAACAGGGGTCGATTTACACCTTCATCGTGCTCATTTTCTACTACGCGAAGAAGATGGGTGACATCGACCGTCTGTTCGACGTCCACGAAGAATAACGAGGGGAGACACATGGATCTTCAAACAATCACCTATCTGGTGGTCGGCGCGTCATTCGCGCTGTACATCGCTATCGCCATCTGGGCGCGTGCCGGTAGCACCAGTGAGTTCTACGCCGCGGGCGGCAGCGTGCACCCGATCACCAACGGCATGGCAACGGCGGCGGACTGGATGTCGGCCGCATCCTTCATCTCCATGGCGGGTCTGATCGCCAACATGGGCTACGGCGGTGGTCTGTTCCTGATGGGCTGGACCGGTGGTTACGTGTTGCTGGCGATGTTGCTGGCGCCGTATCTGCGCAAGTTCGGCAAGTTCACCGTGCCGCAGTTCATCGGCGATCGCTTCTACTCCAAGTGGGCGGCGACCGTGGCGGTGGTGTGCTTGCTGACGGCTTCGCTGACCTACATCATCGGCCAGATGACGGGTGTGGGCGTTGCCTTCTCGCGCTTCCTTGGTGTGTCCAGCGATACCGGCATCTACCTGGGTATGGGGATCGTGTTCATGTACGCCGTGTTTGGCGGCATGAAGGGCATCACCTACACTCAGGTCGCACAGTACATCGTGCTGATCTCGGCCTACATCGTGCCGACGATCTTCATCTCGTTGCAGCTCACCGGCAACCCCTTGCCGCAGCTCGGCCTGGGTTCGGACATCATCGGCGTGGATACGACCCTGCTGTCCAAGCTCGACATGGTGGTCAAGGATCTCGGCTTCGATCAATACACCACCTCGCTGCCGGGTAGCACGCTCAACATGTTCGTGTACACCCTGTCGCTGATGATCGGTACCGCGGGTCTGCCGCACGTCATCATGCGATTCTTCACCGTCCCGACGGTGAAGGACGCACGTAGCTCGGCGGGTTGGGCACTGGTCTTCATCGCTCTGCTGTACACCACCGCTCCGGCTGTGGGCGCGATGGCCAAGTTCAATCTGCATGCCACGGTCAATTCCGCAGTCGGACTCGAGACCGGCCCGATGGGTCACTTGAACGTCAATCCGGAAAAGATCAAGGCCAACGCCGACCTGTACGCGGCTGAAGCCAGCCTGGTCTACGAGAAGCGGCCGGAGTGGATGAAGCGCTGGGAAAAGACCGGTCTGCTGAAGTTCGAGGACAAGAACGGCGACGGCCGCATCCAGTACTACAACGACAAGACCAAGAACGCCGAGGCGAAGGCCAAGGCTGAGGCGGCGGGCTGGAAGGGTAACGAGCTGACGGTCAACCCCGACATCATGGTGATGGCAAACCCGGAAATCGCACTGTTGCCGAACTGGGTGATCGCGCTGGTGGCTGCCGGTGGTCTTGCTGCGGCGCTGTCGACCGCTGCCGGCCTGCTGATGGCAATTTCGTCCGCGGTGTCGCATGACCTGATCAAGGGCATCTTCAACCCGAACATCAGCGAGAAGAACGAGCTGATGGCAGGCAAGGTGTCGATGGCGGTGGCGATCGTGATTGCCGGCTACCTTGGCCTGAACCCGCCGGGCTTCGCTGCTGGTACGGTTGCGCTGGCCTTCGGTATCGCCGCTTCATCGCTGTTCCCGGCGATCATGATGGGCATCTTCTCGAAGAAGATGAACAAGGAAGGCGCAGTCGCAGGCATGCTGGCCGGCTTGTTCGTGACCCTGTTCTATGTGTTCGCACACAAGGGCATCTTCTTCATCAAGGGCACTGACTTCGTCGATCTCATCGGCGGCCCGAACAGCTTCTTCGGCATCACGCCTGAAGCCTTCGGTGCCATCGGTGCGGTGGTGAACTTCATCGTCGCCTTCGCCGTCGATAAGGTGACCAAGGAGCCGCCGGAGCACATCCAGCACATGGTCGAAGCCGTGCGCATCCCGCGTGGTTCGAAGGCAGTCAGCGGCGCCCACTGATCCGGGCGTGTAGTAAAGGCGAGGCGGTCCGAGCACGGATCGCCTCGAAGAAGAACCCCGCTCGCTTGGCTGGCGGGGTTCTTTGCTTTTTGGCAGCAGGCGCGTGTAGCGTGTACCCACCCGTTGGCGCGCCGCGCCCAGATGGAGCAAGTCATGGTTTTTGATGTCAGCGTCGCCCTTACCTGGATTCTTTTCCTCGCGCTGTTTCCGATCGCGTTCTTCTGGCTGCGCAGGGCGTGGCGCATCGTTGTGAAGCGGGACTTCTCCGAGGTCGCGCTCAGGCGTGGCGAGTCACCCGCAAATCCGGCACGTTATGCGCCGTTTGCCGCCGCGATCAACCTCATCGGCGCAGGGATCGTCCTGTTCGTCATTCTGGGTGTGGTGAGTGCACGGCTGGATTACGAGACCTGGAGCGCGATTGCGGGCAGCACGATCTGGATGAAGTTCATCTTCGACTTCATCCTCAGCCGCCAGGCCCATCCGATCATCGGCAAGAAGCACGCGCAGCAGGACAGGGCCGCGGGCGACGCCGGCAAGTGACGTGGATGACAGGCGGCGTGGAGGGGTGTGCAGGCGCACCTGAGCGCACGCACTACCCAGCTTAGCGGCGTTCAGCCACGCCGTAGCGGCGATCGAGGCGGTTCATCACGACCACATAAACCACGATGATCAGCAGGTAGACCACCAGCGAACCCTGGGCAAACATGTAGAAGCCGAGTGGAAAGCCGAGGAAGCTGATGGTGTTGAATTCATTGGCGTAATAGCCGATGACAAAGGTCACGCCGAACCACAGGGCGAGCAGCCCGAAGGTGAGCAGCAGGTTGAGGCGCCAATATCTGCGCTGGGCATCGGTCAGTTTCATCGCTGCGCTTGCTAGCTCAGTGCGTCGCGCCGCCCGCAGGCCTTGCCAACGAGCGGCGGCGCGGTGATTTCAGGAGAGGGGCTCAGGCATCGGGATCGGGGCGGGATTTCAGTGTGCGCCCTTGCCCGACTCACGATAGGCTTGAGCGAGCTCGCTCTGAACCTCGGCTGGCGCTGCTTCGTAACCTCCGGCGCTGAGCATGAACTCGCTGTCGCCGGCGCAGATCGCCTTCAGCCGACTCTCGAACCCATCCAGACTGGCGGTGGGGACGCGTGCCGACAGCAAGGTCCAGCCTGCCCCCGGACTGTCGGTGTGGGTAAGGCGGCCACGACGGCTGGCGAGCTCGGCGCTGACGTCGCCGAACAAATGGTCTGCCACTTTCACCTGGAGGTCGAGCAAGGGCTCCAGCACCAGCGGCCGCGCGGCTTGCACGGCTTCGATGAGGGCGTGCCGTGCCGCCGTGCTGAAGGAGATCTCGTTCGAGTCCACCGCATGATGCTTGCCATCGGTGACGATCACGCGCAGGTCGTGGATGGGGAAGCCCGCGAACGCGCCCTCTAGCAGTGCCTGGCGCACACCTTTCTCCACCGCCGGCATGAAGTGAGTCGGAATTGCGCCGCCTTTGACTTCGTCCGCCAGTTCAAGGCCGGCGCCGCGTTCCAGTGGCTCGACGCGCAAGGCGACCTCGCCGAACTGGCCGGAGCCTCCGCTTTGCTTCTTGTGCCGATAGCGCGCCTCGGCGACGAGGGTGATCGTCTCCCGATACGCGATACTGGGCGGCGCGGTGTCGAGCTGCAGGTTCCAGCGCGTTGTCAGCTCATCGAGCACGATCTTGAGGTGTTGCTCGCCCAGACCACGCACCACCGTGCGGCGTTCGCGCTGATCGAAAGTCACCTCAAGACAGGGGTCCTCCTCGGTGAGGCGAGCCAGTGCCTCGGCCAGCTTCTGTTCGTCGGCCGGCTTGCGCGTCATCAGCGCAAGGCCAAACACCGGCTGCGGAAGGGGCGTGGGCGCGAGGTGAAAGAAGTCCTCGTCGTGCGAGTCGTGCAGCACGGCGTCGCGCGTGATCTCGTCGACGCGGGACACCGCGCACAAGTCGCCCGGCACGGCCTTGGAGGTCTCGACCGCAGTCTTGCCCTGCATGCGCAGCAGATGCGCCACCTTGAAGGGCTTGCGTCCGTCACCGACGAAGAGTTGTGAGTTGGGTGTGATGCTGCCCTGGTGGACGCGGAACAGCCCGAGCTTGCCGCGATAGAGGTCATTGGCGATCTGGAAGACGTGAGCGATGACGTGACGCCTGGGATCGAGTTCTACGCTGACCGCAGTGGCGCTGGCGCCTTCACCCTTCACGAACTGGGGGGGATTGCCCTCGGTGGGGTCGGGTGCGAGCTTGCCGAGAATGTCGAGCAGTTCGCGCACCCCCGCACCTGTGCGCGCTGACACGAAGCACACCGGCAACAGATGGCCTTCGCGCAAGGCTTGTTCGAAGGGGGCGTGCAGCTGTTCGGGGTCGAGCGCTTCACCCTGCTCTAGATACTTCGTCATCAGCTCTTCGTCGAGTTCGACGATCTGGTCGACGAGCGCGTCATGGGCTGCGCCGACGCTGGAGAAGGCGGTGATCGCATCCTTGGGCGGCGCGAAGAAGCAGTCGATGACCTGGCTGCCGTCGGGTACGGGCAGATTGATCGGCAGACATTCATCGCCGAACTCCGTGCTGATCGCGGCCATCAGGGCTGCGAAGTCGACGCCATTCGCGTCGATCCGGTTCACCACGATCATGCGGCACTTGTCCTTCGCCGCGCTCATCATGCGTCGCGTCACGCTCTCCACGCCTGCCGCCGCATTGATGACGATGACCGCGGTATCGACCGCGGGCAGGGCGACCAAGGCACGACCGGCGAGGTCGGGCAGGCCCGGGGTGTCGAGCAGGTTGATCCAGTGATCAGCCCATTCCAGATGCACCAGCGCCGCGTGCAGCGAGTGCCCCATCGCTTTTTCCTGCGGGTTGTGGTCCGCCACGGTGTCGCCGCGCTCAACGCTGCCCGCGGTGCTGATTTCACCGGCGGCAGCGAGCAAGGCCTCGATCAGGGTGGTCTTGCCGCTGCCGGTGTGGCCGAACAGGGCCAGGTTACGGATGTCGTGAACCGAGCTGGGTGTCATCGAGAGCTCCCGTCATGTCAAATTGGTGCGCGTGCATTGGGCTCAAGTGTCCGCCTGCTGCGGCACGAAGGCAATCCGCCGGTTCAGGCGCTGCGCAGGCCGGCAATACGGGTGAGCAGGATGGCGCCCAGCGGTGCGAGCAAGCCGATCAAGGTGACGGTCAGCAGCAGGCTGCCAAGCTGGCTGTAGTCGGCTGGCGTGCTCACCACGGCGGTGGCTGCATCCCTGATCTCGCGCGCGACCGCGAAGATCTCGTTGAGGTACTTGGTGCCCAGCTGAGAAGCCGACAGGGCCAGGTTGGTGAAGGAGGCCATCACCGCGAAGAAGGTCGCCTTGAGGTGCGGTGGCGCGGAGTTGGCGATCCAGGCCAGCATCGGCACCATGGACACCTGCCCGAGCGGGGACTCGAGTGCGGTGTTGGCAATGGCGATGAAGCGCGCATCGACGAAGCCGCCGGTGGCGGCGGCGGTCCATTGGTGCAGACCATGGAACATGCCGATGATGGGCAGAGACAGCAGCGTGGCTGCCAGGGTCAGGAAGATCACGATCTGGGCGATTGATTTCTCGGCCATGAAGCGGCGGAACAGGAACAGTCCGCTCAGCGTCAGCACGCTGGTGATGAGGTCTAGGCGCGACAGGAAGCTCTGGTCGAAACCCAGTTCGTCGATCATCCACCAGCTGGCGCCGGCGCCGGGGCCGGGCATGGCGCGAAACACGAAGATGATGATCACGGTGCCGAGCAGGGTGCGGGCGGCCTCGGGCGAGAGCTCGCGCAGCAGGCGGCTGATCATGAAGCCGATGATGGCGAAGGAGGTGATGAAGATGATCTCCTGCCCGTAGGTGATGCCCGACAGCCCGACGCTGATGGTGAGTGTGATGAACACCGCGCTGCCGCCGAGGATCCACCAGTTGGGCGTGGTTTGTTCTTCGGCCTGATGCAGCAGGCGGTCTATTTCCTTGCGGCTGCGTCCGAGGGTCGCCAGGCGCCGCGCCTCACGGCGCTTGAGCATGCCGGCCAGCAGCACACCGCTGATCGAGAGCAAGGGGATGATCAGCGCCAGTTCGTAGATGCGCAGGTAGATCGCCACCTTCTCCGCCTCGGGCAAACCCTCGGAGTCCTGGAACATGGCGACATTGGCGAGCGAGACCAGCACCGTGCCGCCAATGATGGCCACGCGTCCGAGCATCTGCATGGTGGTGTGCATCAGGCGCAGCGTGTCGGCGGCGATCGGCTGGCCTTGGGCGTCGATGCGCGGCACCGCCTCCACCGTCATGGCATCCGCGACCGCATCCTGCATCACGTAGCCGACCGGTGACAGCAGCACCGAAAGCACAAACCAGGCTTCGATCGGCATCAGCGCGCGCATGGCGTCGGGCTTGCCGATGAGGCCGATCATGATCAACAGGCTGGCCGCGATGAGGGTGGCGCCCAGGTAGACAAGGCCCGCCTTGTAGCGCCACAGCAGGTCGACGAGGTGTCCGATCGGCATCTTGAGCGCCCACGGAATGCCCGCCCAGAAGCCAAGTGCGGCGAGAAAGGCGGCCGACAGACCGAGGTAGTCCTTGACGAAGAAGGTGCCGACGATGCCGGTCAGCCCGGATACGCCAGCCGCGCAGTACACCATCAGCGGCGGCAGGTAGGACAGCCGCAGCTCACGGCCAAGCTCGAGGATGTTGCGGTCGATCCAGCGGTACAGGGCAGTCAGCACGCGTCATTCCTCGACTTCGATGGGTTATCGGACAACGGTGGCGGCAGGTAGGACGTAAGGGGTGAGCAGCGGTGAGCGGTGGTTTCAGCGCCCGCCAAGGCGCTCCAGCCAGGGCAGGATCCAGGGCAGGCACAGCGCGGTGAGGATACCGTTGAGCCCCATCGCCAGCGCGGCAAAGGCGCCCGCCTGCGCGCTGATCTGGAAGGCGCGCGCGGTACCGATGCCGTGCGCCGCGAGACCAATGGCAAAACCGCGCACGGCATCGTCGTTGATGCGTAGCCAGCGGTAGAGATAGGGTGCGCTGACGGCGCCGATCACGCCGGTCAGCATCACCAGCGCTGCCGCCAGCGCAGGCAGACCGCCCAAGGGTTCGGCCACCGCCATGGCGATCGGCGTGGTCACGCTCTTGGGCGCGAGCGATATCAGCGAGGCCCGGCTGGCGCCGAGCAGGGCGCCAATCGTGTAGGCGGAGAGGACGGCGGTGAGCGAGCCGACCACCAGCGCAATCAGCAGGGGGCCGGCCATCGCCTTCAGCCTGGGCCACTCGGCGTAGAGCGGAATGGCCAGCGCGACCGTTGCCGGGCCGAGCAGGAAGTGCACGAACTGCGCGCCGTCGAAGTAGCGGCGGTAGTCGATGTTGCCCAGCCACAGCACGATCGCGAGCATGGCGATGGCGAGCATCACCGGGTTGGCAAGGGGATGGAAGCCGCTGCGCCGGTAGAGCCAGAAGGCGGCCTGATAGGCGACCAGGGTAAGGGTCAGGCCCAGCAGCGGCGAGGCCGAGAGATAAACCCAGAGTTCGGTGAGCTGTGGCGTCATGGCTGCGTGCCCTGCTCGCCCTTCGTGCGCTTGCTCAAGGCCTTGAGCACCAGCATGGTGACGCTGATGGCGAGGAATGTGCTGCCCAGCAACGCGGCGGTCAGCGGCAACCACTCGGCGGCGATGAGTTCGCCATACATGACGATGCCGGTGCCGGCAGGAATGAACAGCAAGGACAGGTGCTGGAGCAGTGTGCCCGCCGTCTGGCGCAGCTCATCGCCGGGGCCGCCGCGCAGCAGCAGCGTGCCGAACAGCAGCGCCATGCCGATCACGGGGCCGGGGATCTGCAGGCCAAGCCCGCGGGCGATGACTTCGCCCGCGAGCTGGAACGCGAGCAACAAGGTGATGGCAGAGATCATGGTGGCTGTTGAAACAGGGCTTGGCGCAGAGCGCAGGATAACAGGCGTCAGAGCGGCAGCAGCGCATGGCCAAGGGTGCGCAGCGCGATGCCGCAGGCGCCACCGAGCGCGGCCGGCTTCCACACCCGGGCGACGCGAGGGCCGGCCGAGATCAGCACCGCGACCCCGGGCACGTCCAGCGGGTGAATGAGAAAGCCGGCGCTCAGATTGAGCGTGGCCACGCTGCTGCTGCCGGCCTTGAGCAGTTCGTCCATCACCCCCATCATCGCCGTGCCCCCGGCGATGACCTTGGTGAGGGTCAGCAGCACCAGGGCAGGGTCGATGCCGAGCAGGGTGAGCAAGGGTGCGACCAGGCTTGTCAGGGCGTCGATCGCACCGCTTGCGCGCAAGGCCATCACCGCCACCAGCGCCAGCACCAGCATCGGGATCGCCCCTACGGAAATCTTGAAGGCCTCGGCGCCGGCGTGATTGATGACGTCGAGCACGCCCTTGGCATCGTCGGCGACACGGTGCTGCAGGGTCTCGGCGATGACGCCTTCTGTGGCCGAGAGCTGGCGGCCGAAGCCGTGATAGGTGATTGCCGCTGCGGCAATTCCGCCCGCCAGCGACAGCAGCAGCGTGGGCGCGAAGCTCAGCCCCATCGCCGCCATCGGGAAGCTGACGTTGGCCTGTGCCATCGCCATCACCATCGCCAGCGTGGCGGCGAGGTGGCGATCGGAGGCGCCGCGGCTTTCCATCACCGTCAGCGTGGCGATGGGGGCGGCGAAGCTGACAAAGTTGATCTGCAGCGCAGCAAACACCCCCAGCCCGGTCAGGCCCGCGGGCCGCAGCAAGGGGGCGAGGCGTGCGACCAGCCAGTCGAGCACGCCACGCGCCTCGAGCAGGCGCATCAAGGACAGCATGACCACCATGACGGGCAGCAGCACGAACAGCGCCAGCTCGATCGCGGAGCGACCCGCCTGGAGAATGATTTGGGTAAGGTGGTCCATGGTCGGGAGGCGGGGGGCGAGCACGGGGCCAGCGCAAATGCGGCGGTGCAGTAGGAGTGGGCGAATGATAAGTGCTGGCGCTGCGGTGGTCGACAAGGGCGCGCGCTGCAGTGTCAGCGCTGTGGGCGAAACACGCTTACGCCGAAGCTCACGCCGGCCAGCAGCAGCGCAATGCCGACTGCCTCGGCGGCGGTGGGGCCACGCTGGTACCAGATGAAGGCATAGAGCAGCGCTGCGAGGGTTTCGAACACGATGAGCTGGCCCAGCAGGGCGGCGGGCAGCAGTTGACTGGCGCGGTTCCACAACAGGGTGCCCAGCCAGGATGCGGCCAGCCCTAGCAGCAGGCAGATGCCGACGAAGAGCAGCGGCTGTGGACCGAGTGGCCAGCCGAAGCCGGGTCCGGAGCCGGCAGCATCCCAGGCTGCGTAGGCGATGCCCGCGAGCACTGCGATCGGCAGCGTGGCCAGCCCCTGCGCCGTCGCCCACGCGCGTGACAGGCCGGGCGGTCGAGCGCGCAGCCAGCGGCTGTTGCGCAGCGGATACCAGGTCCAGCAGGCAAGGGCGCACAGGGCAAGGCCCAGGCCGAGCGCGTACTCGCTGTGCATGGCGCTGTCCGAGCCCACGCCACTGTTGCCATGCACGATCAACAAACCGGTGAGGATCAGCAGCAGTGGCAGCAGCAGGCGCGACCAGCGCACCACGTCTTCGTCGCCGCTGCGGCGATTGAGCACATTGGCGCAGAGCGCGATCACGACCGGCAGGGTGCCGATGATCAGGGTGGGCAGGGCGGCGCCCGCAAGCTGGATGGCGCTGGCGAGGCTGGCGTAATAGAGCAGGTTGCCGATGAGCGCGAGCTTTGCGGCCTCCATCCAGTCGGCGCGAGACAATTTCGCCAATGCGCGGCGGTCGAACCAGGCCAGGCCGAGCGCGAGTAGACCGAACGCAAGGTAGCGGCCGACAGCGAGCATGAGCCCTGGGTAGTCGCCCAGCACCAGGGGCGCGAGGAAGACCAGCCCCCACAGCAGGCCTGCGCCGAGTGCCGCGATCAGGCCTGAGGCCATGGTCTCGGGGTGTTGGGCGGCAGGGCGAAGGCCTGGGCGCGACTGCGCGGCACTGCCGCTGTGCGGCGGGTGAGCAAATTCGACACGGAAAGGAAGCTGCCGTTGCCTGCGAGCAGATCGATCGCGCGCTTTGAACGCAGTCTTGCCAATGAGTGTGAATGCAAGGAAGTCAGGGCCTGCCATGGGGAGACGTGGCGGGAGACGCGGCGGAGTGTGTTGGCTTGATGGCACTGAACGGCCGCCGGACTTGTGAGGCGCGGCTGCCGGGGGCAGGCCCCCGGCGTCGCGTTCTGATTGGAGCTTGTCTCCTCCGCCCCTGATTGGCGCGCAGTGTAGTGCACTAATCCCAGAAAATAAATATGATCGGAAAAGTTAATTTCATTGGTGATCTTGTTTGAGTCCTTATCGCAACCTCAGGTGCGACAAGGGCTGCGTCGCCATTCTGTGACAGGGGCGTGATTTGCCTGAAGCATGTCGGCTGAAAAAACACGCCGTAGCGCTTGAAGCGAGGATCGCGATGGGTTATAGTCCGCGCCCTCAGCCGGTGTAGCTCAGTTGGTAGAGCAGCGCATTCGTAATGCGAAGGTCGGGGGTTCGACTCCTCTCTCCGGCACCAGTAGCAAGCAAAAAGGCCAATCCTTCGGGGTTGGCCTTTTTGCTTGCTACTGGTGCCCCCGAGGGAGGCGCCACCACTTTGCCGGTCTGATATCTTTCCTTGCGGCGAGTGGCGCGGGGCTGACGCTCAATACGGTCGTGACGGCAGCTTGGAGAAACACTGGATGTCAATGTCGCGCCCTGGCGGGTCATGGCTTCCATGCGTGCTTTCTTTATTGACGTTAACGTTAACGTGAACTATGTTTCGAAATTGAGCTTCAATCAATCGACAGGACGGGGAGAGCGGCAATGCAGATCGAAAACGGCGTGTTTGTGGTGACCGGTGGCGGTTCGGGTCTGGGTGCGGCGACTGCACGCATGCTGGTCGAGGCGGGTGGGCGCGTGGTGCTGGCGGACGTGAACCGCGAAGCAGGCGAGGCGATTGCGGCCGAGCTGGGCGCGGTGGCGGCCTTTGTCGCTACCGACGTCACTGACGAGGCCAGCGCCAAGGCCGCGATCGAGCGCGCTGTAACTGGCTTCGGCGGTCTGAATGGTCTCATCAGCTGCGCGGGCGTGGCGCCGGCGGAGAAGGTCGTGGGGCGTGAGGCACCGCATCGTCTGGAGTCCTTTGCGCGCACCGTGTCGATCAATCTGATCGGCACCTTCAACATGATCCGCCTTGCGGCCGATGTCATGAGCAAGGCGGCGCCCGATGCAGGCGGTGAGCGCGGCGTCATCGTCAACACCGCGTCGGTGGCCGCGTTTGATGGCCAGGTCGGGCAGGCCGCTTATGCCTCGTCCAAGGCGGGCGTGGTCGGGCTGACGCTGCCGGTGGCGCGCGAACTGTCGCGCTTTGGCATCCGCGTGATGACGATCGCGCCGGGCATCATGGAGACGCCGATGCTGATGGGCATGCCGCAGGAGGTGCAGGACTCTCTGGGCAAGACGGTTCCGTTCCCGTCGCGGATGGGCAAGCCGGCCGAGTTTGCGGCGCTGGTGCGGCACATCATCGAAAACGCCTATCTCAACGGCGAGGTCATCCGTCTCGATGGTGCAATTCGCATGTCTGCGAAGTAAGTACAGCACCGCTGCGGCTGATGGACTGCCGGCGCGCCCTGGCCCTCGGGCGTGGCGTGCTGCAGTGCAATAGCCGCAGCTGGGGAAATGTGCTAAAAACAGCCTTCCCGTTTCGACCGCCCCGAATGGATTGTCCCTTCGGGGCGCTTTGCATTGATGCCGATGACTGCTGCTGACCTGAGTGCTGCCCCGACCCAAGAAGGGGGCGATGTCGATTGTTATCACTGCGGCTTGCCGACGCCGTCGAACACGCGGCACTACGTACGCATCGACGGTCGCGAGCGGCGCATGTGCTGCATCGGCTGTGAGGCAGTAGCGCAGTCCATCGTGGACAACGGCCTGATCGATTATTACCGCCATCGCGATGCAATGCCGGAGACGCGACGCGAGGCGATGCCGGTCGAACTGCAGGAGCTCGGTCTTTTCGATCATCCCGATTTCCAGAAGAGCTTTGTGCGCCCGGTGGGCGAGCACGAGCGCGAGGCATCGCTGATTCTCGAAGGCATCACCTGCGCGGCCTGCGTGTGGCTCAACGAGAGGCATGTGGCGCACCAGGACGGCGTGTCTGCGGTCGAGATCAACTACGCGACCCGGCGTGCCCGGGTGCGCTGGGATGAGCGCAGGATCAAGCTGTCGGACATCCTCGGCGCCATCCAGGCGATTGGCTACCGTGCCTATCCCTATGATGCCCAGCGTTCGGAGCAGCTTGCCGAGCGTGAGCGGCGCTCGATGCTGTGGCGGGTGTTCGTCGCTGGTTTCGGCATGATGCAGGTGATGATGTATGCCTTCCCCGTCTATGTCGCGGCCGAAGGCGACATGAGCTGGGATGTGGAGTTGCTGCTGCGCTGGGCCAGTCTGCTGCTGACCTTGCCGGTGGTGCTGTACTCGGCCGCGCCTTTCTTTCAGCGCGCGGTGCGCGACATCCGCCTGCGTCGGCTGGGCATGGATGTGCCGGTAGCGCTGGGGGTGGGCAGCGCCTTCCTCGCCAGCCTGTGGGCCACGCTCAGCGATGGTCCGGAGGTGTATTTCGACTCGGTGACGATGTTCGTGTTCTTCCTTCTCGGTGGTCGATACCTGGAGATGCTGGCGCGCCAGAAAGCGGTGCGCGGAGTGGAGGAACTGGGCAAGGTGCTGCCGTCCTTCGCCGAGCGCCTCGCGGCCTGGCCCGATCAGGCGCAGGGCGAGCGTGTGCCCGCGTCTCAGCTCGAGGTGGGCGACATCCTGCGCGTGCGCCCCGGCGAGGTGATCGCAGCCGATGGTCTGGTTGTCGACGGTGTCGGTGAGGTCAATGAGGCCTTGCTGACAGGCGAGAGCCTGCCGGTCGCGAAACAGGCGGGTGATCGTCTCACGGGCGGTAGCATCAACGTCTCCTCACCCCTGGTGTTCCGTGTCGAACAGGTCGGTGATTCGACCCGGCTGGCGGCGATCCGGCGCTTGATGGAGCGCGCAGCCATGGAGAAGCCACGGGTTGCCACGCTGTCGGATCAGGTGGCGGGCTGGTTCATCCTGACCTTGCTGGTGCTGGCTGTGCTCACCGGCGTTGCCTGGTATTTCATCGACAGCGAGCGTGCCCTGTGGGTGTTCGTTTCGGTGCTGGTGGTCGCTTGTCCGTGTGCGCTCTCGCTCGCCACGCCGACCGCGCTGACGGTGGGCACCGATGCGATGGCGCGCATGGGGGTGCTGGTCACTCGCGGTCATGCGATCGAAACGCTGGCGCATGCCAACCATTTCGTGTTCGACAAGACCGGCACGCTGACCTACGGGCGCATGCGGCTTGAGGAGGTGCTGCCGCTCGGCCCCCAGGCTGCGGCTGAGTTGATCGCGCTGGCTGCGGCGATTGAGCAGGGCTCTGAGCACCCGGTGGCGGCCGGTCTGAGTGAAGCCGCGGCGACGATGAGCTTGCCGCAGGTGACTGAATTGCGCGCGCAGACCGGCCAGGGCATGCAGGGGCGCATTGACGGCCAGCTGCTATGGATAGGCCGGCCACAGTATGTCGCCGATGCCGCAGGCTTAGTCATGCCGGCGGCGCTGGACGTGTTTGCTCGGCAGGGCGGTACGGTTGTGGCGCTGGCGGCTGAAAGCGGCTGGCTGGGCGTGTTCCGGCTGGCCGATACGGTGCGTGCCGAGGCTGGAACGCTGGTGCAGCAGCTGTCAGCCGAGGGCGTGCGACTGGGCGTACTGTCCGGCGACTCGCCGCGCGTGGTCGCGACCATTGCGGCTGAGTTGGGTATTGCACAGGCGCAGGGCGGCATGAGCCCGCAGGGCAAGCAGGAGTGGATCGCGCAGTTGCAGCGCGATCCGCAAGCGGTGGTGGCAATGGTTGGTGATGGCGTCAATGACGCGCCTGTGCTGGCGCAGGCGCACGTCTCGGTCGCGATGGGCGGAGGCACGGACCTCGCGCGCAATCAGGCCGACATCGTGCTGCTCAATGAGAACCTCGTCAGTCTGGGGCGCGCCGTAGCTCTCGCACGCAAGACGCTGCGCATCATTCGCCAGAACCTGTGGTGGTCGTTCACCTATAACTTCATTTCGGTGCCACTGGCGATGGCCGGCCTGGTCACACCCTGGATGGCGGGCATCGGCATGGCGGGAAGTTCCTTGCTGGTGGTGCTCAACGCGATGCGGCTGCAGCGTGTGCCGCGCGTCAAATAGCGGACTCTGGCAGGATTCAGCATGGAAAGTCTTTATCTCCTCATTCCGATCTCGGTGATCCTGGTGTTCGTCATCGGTGTGTTGTTCTGGTGGTCTTTGCGCAACGGTCAGTACGATGATCTGGAGGGGCCCGCTTACAGGCTGCTGATGGACGATCGCGACGAGCTTCCAGCGGAAATGGAGACAGGACGACGGCGTGATACGCAGGCCAAGGTGGATGAAGAGTCGCCGCCGTGAAGGGCCGATGCCCGCGCGGTGAGCTCTGGAGTCGACGCCTGTTGATCCAGGTCAACATGGTCGCTTGCCGTAAGCCCATAATCCGCTCAGTGCGTTTCATGCGGCGGCTTTTCAGTCGTCTCGAAACCAGGGTGTTTTGTCTCTCTGTTGGGGTTGGGGTGCGTTGATTCGCACCCTTTTTTTTGTCTGTGCGTGACCTGCCCGCCCGGCAAACCATTCCCCTGTCGCACGCTCTCCCTTCCCATCCGGGTAAATCAGGGTAGTTTGAAGCGCTACGGCTTCCTCCCGTTCCTGCACTGCAATACAATGTTGATGTGTATCAATTTGAGGTTCCGGCCTCAGCGTGCCCTTCGCGCCAGATTGGCCAGGGAGTGCGCGTTGGCTCGGGTAGCGTTGCTCAAAATTGGGGTTTTCAACTAAGAGGTAACTCACATGCAATCGCAAGCGACTTATAACTATAAAGTCGTGCGGCAGTTCTCCATCATGACGGTGGTGTGGGGCATCGTGGGCATGCTGGTCGGCGTCATCGTCGCAGCACAGCTCGTGTGGCCTGAACTGAACGTTCACGAATTCCTGCACTTCGGCAGGCTACGTCCGCTTCACACCAACGCGGTGATCTTCGCGTTTGGCGGTTGCGCCCTGTTCGCCACGTCCTACTACGTGGTTCAGCGCACCTGTCACACCAAGCTGTTTGCGCCCGGACTGGCCGCATTCACGTTCTGGGGCTGGCAACTCGTGATCGTGCTGGCAGCAATCACGCTGCCGCTCGGTTACACGACCTCGAAGGAATACGCCGAGCTCGAGTGGCCGATCGACATCCTGATTGCGGTGGTGTGGGTTTCCTACGCCATCGTGTTCTTCGGCACCATCGCCAAGCGCAAGGTGTCGCACATATATGTGGCGAACTGGTTCTTCGGTGGTTTCATCCTCACCGTGGCCCTGTTGCACATCGTCAATAGCGCTGCAATCCCGGTTTCGTTCACCGGCATGAAGTCCTACTCGGCCTATGCCGGTGTTCAGGATGCGATGGTGCAGTGGTGGTATGGCCACAACGCGGTGGGCTTTTTCCTGACTGCGGGCTTCCTCGGCATGATGTACTACTTCGTGCCGAAGCAGGCTGAGCGCCCGATCTACTCCTATCGCCTGTCCGTCGTCCACTTCTGGGCGCTGATCTTCACTTACATGTGGGCGGGTCCGCACCACCTGCACTACACCGCGCTGCCCGACTGGACCCAGTCGGTGGGCATGGTGTTCTCGCTGATCCTGCTGGCACCGTCCTGGGGCGGCATGATCAACGGCGTGATGACCCTGTCGGGCGCTTGGCACAAGCTGCGCACCGACCCGATCCTGAAGTTCCTCATCACCTCGCTGTCCTTCTACGGCATGTCGACCTTCGAAGGTCCGATGATGGCGGTGAAGACGGTGAACGCGCTGTCGCACTACACCGACTGGACCGTGGGCCACGTGCACTCCGGCGCTCTGGGCTGGGTGGCGATGATCTCGATCGGTTCGCTCTACTACATGATTCCGCGTCTGTATGGCAAGACCGAGATGTATAGCGTCAAGCTGATCAACGCCCACTTCTGGATCGCCACCATCGGCGTCGTGCTCTACATCGCTTCGCTGTGGATTGCCGGCGTGATGCAGGGTCTGATGTGGCGTGCGACCAACCCGGACGGCACCCTGACCTACTCCTTTGTGGAGAGCGTCAAGGCCAGCTACCCGTTCTGGACCATCCGCTTCATCGGCGGTTCGCTCTTCCTCGTCGGCATGTTGTTGATGTTCTACAACATGGTGAAGACCATTGCCGGCCAGAAGGCCTACGACGCCCCGGTGCTTGCACCGTCGGTTGCTCACGCCTAAGGGGAGAACAGGAACATGGCTCAATCGAAACACGAAAAGATCGAACGCAACGTATTTCTCATGATCGTCCTCACGCTACTCACCGTGAGCGTGGGCGGTCTGGTGGAAATCGTGCCCTTGTTCTTCCAGCACTCCACCACCTCGCCCATCGGGCCGGGTGGCAAGCAGCTGGACGTCAAGCCTTACGATGCGGTGCGTCTGGTCGGTCGTGACATCTACATCCGCGAAGGCTGCAGCAATTGCCACTCGCAGATGATTCGTCCCTTCCGCGCGGAAACCGAGCGCTACGGCCACTATTCGGTGGCGGGGGAGTCGATTTATGACCACCCCTTCCTCTGGGGCTCCAAGCGTACCGGGCCGGATCTGGCCCGCGTGGGCGGACGCTATTCGGATGAATGGCAGCGCGTGCATCTGCTCAATCCTCGTGACGTGGTGCCCGAGTCCAACATGCCAGCCTTTCCGTGGCTCGACCGGCCTGTAGTGGCCGATGACATCCAGGACAGGATGCGCGCGTTGAACAAGGTGGGTCTGCACAAGTACAGCGAGGAGGACATTGCCGCCGCACCCGCTGCGCTCGAGGGCAAGACCGAACTCGATACCGTCGTCGCTTACCTGCAGGAACTGGGCAAAGCTCTGCAGAACGTGAGGTAAGGGAGAGGACGCGCCGTGGATATCAACGTTTTCAGAAGTCTGATCACCGTCGCGGGGTTTCTGTGCTTTCTTGGCATCTGTGCCTGGGCCTACAGCAAGCATTCCAAAGCGGGTTTCGATGAGGCGGCGCGCCTGCCCCTGACCGATGACGACCTGCCAGCCGGAAGCGGCTGGCACGAAAAAGAGGTAAACAAAAATGGCTGACTTTACCAGCGGTTTCTGGAACATGTATGTGATGGTCTTCGTGGCTCTCTCCATCCTGTTCTGTGTGTTTGTGCTGGCGTCGAACATGACCAAGCGCGAGAGCGGGCCGGTTGAACTGCACGGGCACGTGTGGGACGAGACGCTGACCGAGTACAACAACCCCTTGCCGAACTGGTGGATGTATCTGTTCTGGATCACGATCGTGTTTTCCATCGTGTATCTGGTGATTTATCCGGGTTTTGGCAACGTCAACGAGGGGCGTGGGCAGGTGAGCCAGTACCAGGCGGAGATGCAGGCCGCGGACGAGAAGTACGGTCCGATCTTTGCCAAGTACCGCAACATGGAACTGGCGGCGGTTGCGGCCGACCCCGAGGCCAATGCCATGGGTGAGCGCATGTTCCTGACCTACTGCTCGCAGTGCCATGGATCGGCTGCACAGGGTGGGAAGAGCTTCCCGAATCTGACCGACGATGAATGGTTGTGGGGTGGAGAGCCTGAGGCGATCAAGACCACGATCACCGAGGGTCGTCACGGAGTGATGCCGCCCTTTGGTCCCGCGCTCGGTGGCGAGGGTGTCAAGGACGTCGCCAACTACGTGCGTTCGCTATCCGGTCTGGCGCATGACTCGCTGCGTGCTCAGCGCGGAAAGGACATGTTCGTCGCCAACTGCGCGGTTTGCCATGCTGAGGATGGCACGGGCAACACCATGCTGGGCGCGCCCAATCTGACCAACAAGTCGTGGCTGTATGGATCCTCTGAAGCCACCATCATCGAAACCATCACCAAGGGCCGTAGCAATCAGATGCCGGTCTTTGGCGAGTTTCTCGGCGAAGACAAGGTGCATCTGTTGACCGCTTACGTGATGAGTCTGAGCAAGAAGTAAGAATCCAGAGCCGTACTGCCGTTCCATCCCCGGGGGGAGGGGCCCTCCCGGGGTCATCAATAAAATAAGAACAAGAATTCATCGGTAAAGCGATCATGAGCAGCCCATCCCCAAAGCCGCAGCAGGCGCAAAAGTCGAAGGCGCCGCAATCGAGTGACACTCTCTACGAGTCGCGCAAGAAACTCTACGTGCGCGCGGTTACCGGAGTCTTCGCCAACTGGCGCTGGGCGCTGGTCTGGATCACGCAGATCCTCTTCTATGGTTTGCCGTGGCTGAGCTGGAATGACCGCCAGGCCGTTCTGTTTCATCTCGCCGAGCGTAAGTTCTACATTTTTGGCACGGTGTTCTGGCCGCAGGATGTGTTCTTTCTCGCCATCCTCCTGATCATCTCCGCCTACGCGCTGTTCTTCTTCACCGCAATCGCCGGCCGTTTGTGGTGCGGTTACGCCTGTCCGCAGACGGTCTACACCGAAATCTTCATGTGGATAGAGCAGAAGATCGAGGGCGACCACATCAGGCGCCAGAAGCTCGATCAGGCCCCGATGAGTGCCAACAAACTGTTCCGACGGAGCGCAAAGTTTCTCGTCTGGGGACTGGTGGCGCTATGGACGGGCTTCACCTTCGTCGCCTATTTTTCGCCGACCTCCGAGTTGCTGGAAGCAGCCAGGACCTTCAGTTTTGGTCCCTGGGAGCTGTTCTGGATCCTGTTCTACGGCGCCTTCACGTTTTTGTTTGCGGGCGTCTTGCGTGAGCAGGTGTGCAAGTACATGTGCCCCTATGCCCGCTTCCAGGCGGTGATGTTCGATCCCGACACGCTGGTGATCACCTATGACGAGGCGCGTGGCGAGCCGCGCGGCGTGCGCAAGAAGGGCGTCGATCCACGCTCGCTTGGCAAGGGAGACTGCATCGATTGCGGGATCTGCGTTCAGGTCTGCCCGACGGGCATCGACATTCGCGATGGTCTGCAATATGAGTGCATCGGTTGTGCGGCGTGCATCGATGCCTGCGACCAGGTGATGGACAAGATGAATTACCCGCGTGGTCTGATTCGTTACACGACAGAGAACGCGCTGAAGAAGAATTGGGGCAACAAGGAGATCGTGGCGCACGTGTTCCGTCCGCGCACCTTGATCTACGGCACCGTGCTCGCAGTCGTCTGTCTGGCCTTTGTATGGGGTCTGGCGTCGCGGGACCCGCTTCGTGTCGACGTCATTCGTGACCGTGCCTCGCTCGCGCGTGAAGTCGAGGGTGGTCAGATCGAGAACGTCTATCGTCTGCATGTGATGAACATGGCGGAGTCGACACGTACCTTCACGTTCGAAGTGTCGGGCTTGCCGGGCGTGAAGATTGCGGGAGGGCCACCGCGCATTGAAGTCGGACCGGCCTCTACTCAGTCGGTCACCCTGCAGGTCCTTGTGCCTTATGACGCAGGCAAGCCGGGCTCGAACGAGATCGAGTTCCTTATCACGGCAGAGGACGATCCTTCCCTGAGTCTGCGTGAAGAAACCACCTTCCTGTTGCCGCGCTAAAGTGAGCATTACATTGAATGACAAGCCTCCTGCCCCCTGGTATCGCCAGGGTTGGCCCTGGTTTCTTATCGCGCTGCCGGCGACCGCCGTCATCGCCGGGACGATCACGGCGATCATCGCGGTGCGCACCTTCGACGGCATGGTGGTGGATGACTATTACAAGGAGGGCAAGGCGATCGTGCAGACGTTGGGCCGCGTCGAGCGTGCCCACGAGCTTGGTTTGGCCGCTCAGTTGAGCATTCGCAGCGACTTCATTCGCGTCGAGTTGTCGGCCGCCAGTGTTCAGAGCCTGCCTGCGCGCATCATCCTGACCGTGATTCATCCAACACGCGATGGGGCGGACCAGGAACTGGTGCTTGATTCCGTGCAAGGTGTCTTTGCCGGGCCGCTTGCGCCGCTGAGCACTGGAAGATGGCTGTTTCAAATAGAAGACGAGTCCCGCAGTTGGAGAATGAACGGGGCCGCTTACCTTCCGACAGAGACGGAAATCAGGATTGATCCATCAAATTCGTAAGCCGTCAATTTTAAAAGGGGGTATCTCATGGCCTGGAATCTTCTGTTCAGTAGTGATATCGGTTTGCTGAGTCTGTTCACGATTTTATTCATTATCGGCATGGCCATTTATCTGTGGCGTTATGCCAGGCGCAACATGATTGCGGACGAGAAAAGGGCGAAGCAGGGATAGTAGCCGCCGCATAGGGGGCGTCACGGGCAATGAGGTATGTTAAATGCTTAAACTGATACAGGTGTTGTGGCCATCATTTGCGGTAGCTGCGCTTGCCGAGGCGGTTTTTTTTACCGTGATCGACCCGCAAGAACTCTACCTGTTCGGGCAAGTAGTTCATTACGGTGCGCTCGCCACCTATTCAATCGCATTTCTTGGCTTTTGGTTGGTTTGTGCTGCATCCAGTCTGAGTACGCTATTCCTGCAGCGTAGCGCAGCCGATATCAATCGAAGAAACTGACTGTCAGGAATGAAAATCGGCCCGTTCAGGGCCGATTTTCATTTCAGCGCGACAGTTGATCAGCGATACACAAGCACCGGCGTCTTGCTGTGAGTCAGAACCTTCTGGGTTTCACTGCCCAGCAAGAAGCCTGCTATGCCGCGACGGCCATGCGAGGCCATGAAAATCAGATCGCAGCCATGGCGATCCGCCGCATCGATGACGGCTTGATAAGGCACTTCATTCACTACCGTGTCGGTTGCTGCCACAACGCCATCGGCATCTGCGATGGCCTTGGCCTTGGCCAGAATCGACTGAGCCTCTGCTGCTGCCGACTTGGCGAACTGTTCGGGCGTGGTGGGGTCAATCAGAGCACCCTCGCCGTAGATCGGCATCGGGAAATCGGGCTGGGCGTAGAAGAAAGTGATGCGCGCGCCGGATGCGCGCGCGAAGGTGACGGCGCGGGACACCGCACTCTCCGACAAGGCAGAACCGTCGGTCGGAACGAGAATGTGCTTGAACATGTTGGGAAATCTCCTGGCGATGGTGACAGTTTTGATTATAGCGACCTGAGTATCATCATCGGGCCTGATGAGGGGCAATTGTCCTGCAACGGAGGCGGCACATGGTTTCACGCAAGGAAGGTTGCACGATGAAGCTCAGCTTTCTGGGGGCGGCGGGTGAGGTGACGGGCTCCTGTCTGCGGGTCGACCATGATCAGGGCGCCTTCCTGGTCGATTGCGGCATGTTTCAGGGTGGCAGTGCAGCAGACATCAAGAATCGTCGTGCGCTCGACTTTGACCTCACGGGCATTGACTTCGTCCTGCTCACGCACGCCCATCTCGATCATTGCGGGCTTGTGCCGCGTCTTGTCGCTTTGGGCTACAAGGGGCCCATTCTGGCCACGCCCGCCACGCTCGATCTGCTTGGCATCCTGTTGCTGGATGCGGGCCACATCCAGGAAAAAGAGGCCGAGTGGGCCTTGCGCAAGGCGCGCAACCGCAGAGCCCGCAAGGGCGCGGAGATGATGCCGCTGTACACCGTCGAGCAGGCGCGCGTCAGCCTTGGCCGGCTGCGGGCGGTCCCCTACGAAACCGATTTTCGGCCCGGGCCGGGAGTGAGCTGTCGCTTTCGCGAAGCTGGGCATATCCTTGGTTCGGCGGTGATCGAGATCGACGTGGGTGAGGGCGCGCGCGCGCGCCGTCTGGTGGTGTCAGGCGACATTGGCCAGCCGCTGCGGCCCTTGCTGCGTGACCCGGCATACGTCGAGCGCGCCGACGTGCTGTGCGTGGAGTCAACCTACGGCAATCGCGCCCACCGTGCTCTGGATGCCACCCTTGCCGAGTTGGTGGGTGCGATCCGGCATACGCTCATCGAGCGCGGCGGCAATGTCATCATTCCTTCATTTGCAGTCGGCCGCACTCAGGAGATCCTCTTCGTACTATGCGATCTGGTGCGTTGTGGCCGGCTGGATCCGCTCAAGGTCGTCATCGACTCGCCGATGGCCTCTGCCGTGACCGCGCTGACGCTACGCCATCGTGAGCTCTGGGACGACGAAACGCGCGCGCTGCATGCCTGGTCCGAGGCCAATCCAGGGCGTTTCGATGTACGCTTCGTGCAGGACCTTGAAGAGTCGATGGCGCTGAACGAGGTACGCGGCGGTCTGGTGATCATTTCCGCCAGCGGCATGTGCGATGCTGGACGCATCCGCCACCATCTGCGCCACAACCTGGGGCGCAGTGAATGCGCCATCCTGATTGTCGGCTTCCAGGCTGCGGGAACGCTGGGGCGGCGACTGGTCGATGGTGCGCGTCAGGTCACCCTGTTTGGCGAACGCGTCCCGGTACGCGCGAAAATCCACACCATCGGTGGCTTGTCCGCACATGCCGACCAGCCAGCGCTGCTCGACTGGATGGCGCATTTCAAACAAGCCCCCAAGCATACCTTTGTCGTCCACGGTGAGCCCCTGGGTGCTCAGGCGCTGGCCGATGCCATCCATCAACGGCTGGGTTGGACGCAGCCGATTGTGCCTGAGCCTGGGCTGGGCTACGAAATACCTTGAAAGCGGGAGAATGATGATGACTGACTGCAGAAAGAACCGGAACGGGGCAGAGCACGAGCCGGTTGTGGCGGAAAGGCCAGTGGGCCCGGAGTTTCACAAGAACTTCAAGCGTCTGCGCGAAGGGGTTACCAATGCGATCGACCCACTCGGCATGGCTGCACCCATCGTGCACGCTCAGCTCGCATGGCTCGCACACCCGCAAGAGCTGGCGGAGCGGGCGATGTGCCTGTCGTCGGACCTGTGGCGGCTGCAGTTGCACACCCTGAACCGCAGTATGGGTCTGCCCAGCGCGGATCCGATCACGCCGCACGAGGATGACAAGCGATTCGTCGACCCTATCTGGACCGAGTCGCCGACCTGGGATCTGGTGAAAGAGTGGTACCTCGCGTTCACGCGCCACACCCAGGACATGCTCTACGACACGCCGGCGTTGTCGAGCAAGGAGCGCCGCCGCGCCGCGTTCTGGTGGCGCCAGGGGCTCAATGCGATGGCCCCGACCAACTTCCTGCTCACCAACCCGGTCGCCATGCGCAAGGCGATCGACACGCGTGGCGACAGCCTGCGGCGTGGTTATCAGATTTTTCTTGATGACATGAGGGCGGGGCACGTCAGGATGACCGACCCTAAGGATTTCGAGGTTGGGGAGAATCTGGCCACCACGCCGGGGGCGGTGATCTTCCGCAACCGGTTGCTGGAGATCATCCACTATTCCCCCACCCAGCCCCGCGTCCATGCCGAACCGGTGGTCATCGTCACCCCCTGGATCAACAAGTTCTACGTGCTCGATCTGGTGCCGAGGAAGAGTATGATCCGCTTCCTGCTCGATCAGGGGCTGGATGTCTTCATCACGAGCTGGAAGAATCCCGATGCTTCGATGCGAGACGTCGGCTTTGACGACTACCTGCTCGACGGTGTCGACACCATTGTCCGCGTCGCGCGCGAATTCACCGGAGCGGAAAAGGTGCATGCAGTGGGCTACTGCATCGGCGGCACGGCATTGACCATGTACATGGCGTGGGCCAATCGTCGCTATGGCGAAGCCGCGATGCCGATTGTCGACTGGACCTTGCTCGCCACCCTGGTCGACTTCCACAAGCCGGGCGATATCGAAGTCTTCATCGACGAGAGCAGCATCAACTACCTGTGCGACAAGATGAAGCGTACCGGCTATCTGGACGGTGGCGACATGGCGTCGTCCTTTCGCCTGCTGCGTTCCAACAGCCTGATCTGGAACTACGTCGTCAATGGCTGGCTGTACGGAGAGATGCCAGCCCCCTTCGATGTGCTGTACTGGAACATGGACACCACGCGCATGCCTTACACCATGCATGCGTGGTACTTGCGCGAGCTTTACCTGCACAACCGCCTGATCCAGCAAAACGCACTGGAGGTCGCTGGCGAGTCGATCGATCTGTCATCCATTCGCCAGCCCTTGTATGCGGTGTCTGCCGAGGACGATCACATCGCCCCGTGGCGCCAGACCTTTGCCGTCAATAACCACGTCGTCGGCAACAAGCGTTTCGTGCTGTCGAGCTCCGGCCACATCTTCGGTATCGTCAATCCGGTGGTTGAGCCGCCAAAGCGCAGCTACTGGGTGGCCGATGCCCAGCGTTCGGACACGGTCGACACTTGGCAGCGGCGCGCGCAAGAACAAAGCGGCAGCTGGTGGGTGGACTGGATGCAGTGGCTCAAGCCGCGTGCCGGAGCAGAGGTCGAAGCGCGCCCGATGGACAATGAGCGTTTCCCGGCGCTGAGCCCGGCGCCCGGGACCTACGTCATGGAGAGCTGAGGCCTGGCGCGCACGAGCTCAGCTCTGGTAGCGCGCCAGACGTGCGGGGTCGTGCAGCTTGATGCGCTTGCCGTGTACGCTGATCAGGCTCGAGTTACTGAGGTCGTGGAAGATGCGCGACAGGGTTTCCGGAGTCAGGTTAAGGCGCGAGGCGATCACCTGCTTGCTGGTGGGGAGGTCGATCTCGCACGGCGAATCGCTGTCGGCGATCTGCAGCAGATAGCCGATGACGCGCTGAATGCTCGAGCGCAGGGAGTAGGTCTCGACATCCTCGATCAGGCCGTGCAGGCGGATCGCCATGCCCGCCAACAGCTTGTGGGCGAAGGTCGAGTCCTGGTCGATGAGCTCGGTGACGATGGCCTGACCGATATGGATTAGCGTCGTTTCGGTGAGCGCCTCGGCAAAGACCGGGTAGGGCTTGTTCATGAACATCACCGCCTCGCCGAAGCTCTGCATCGAGCCGATGATCTCGACCACTTTCTCCGTACCCTGAGGCGAGGAGAAAGCGAGCTTGACCTGGCCGGAGACGACAAAGTAAAAACCATGCGGCTGGTCGCCGCGCTGGAACAGCACTTCGCCGCGGGCAATATTGCGCTCACGGGTGTAGCGTGCCACGCGTTCCAGGTCTGCAGCGACCAGTTCGCTGAAAAGCGGAATGCGCTTGATCAGCGCAGGAATGTCGAGTGGGGTGTTGGCCATGTATGTGCGTTCCTGAGCGGCAAGCGGTCTCATTCATCGACTGCAATTTTAATGGAGGCTGGTCCTGCCGCGGAAATTGGGGTGGGGTTCAGAAAAGGAAAAAAATGTACTTCGCCATCAAGCATCTTCACGTCACCTGCGTGGTGCTCAGTGCGGCCGGGTTCTTGTTGCGGGGCTACTGGATGTTGAGCGGCAGCAGGCTGCTGCAGAGCCGGCCTGCGCGCGTGATGCCTCACATCATCGACACCACCTTGTTGCTCAGCGCGATTGCCCTGGCGGTGATGATCGAGCAGTATCCCTTTGCCGCCGCTTGGGTGACGGCCAAGGTTTTCGGTCTTCTTGCGTACATCCTGCTTGGCACTGTCGCGCTCAAGCGCGGCCGCACGATGTCGACGCGGGTGTTGGCTTTCATTGGTGCGATCGCGGTGTACGCCTGGATCGTGTCGGTGGCGTTGACGAAGAATGTGGCTGGCTTTTTGCTTGCATTCGGGGCTTGAAAGCTGAAAGCTGTCCCGCCAGGCAATTGACGCCTTGACGCCGGATTCAGCGTCCGCCGCCTGCGGTTTGATGCTGGATGAGTTTGCGCAGGCCGGCGGTGTCAAGCAGCCGGATGTGCTTTTGCTGCACCCCGATCAGGCCCTCTTCCTGGAAGCGTGAAAACGCGCGTGATACGGTTTCAAGCTTCAGGCCAAGGTAGGAGCCGATCTCCTCGCGCGTCATGCGTAGATGGAACTCCGCTGCCGAAAAGCCGCGCGCGGTGAAGCGCTGTGACATGTTGAGCAGGAAGGCCGCGAGTCGCTCTTCGGCGCGCATCGAGCCCAGCAGCATCATCACGCCATGGTCGCGCACGATCTCACGGCTCATGACCTTGTGAAACTGCAGCTGCAGCCCCTCGACCTTGTGCGACAGCTCTTCGAGCTTGGCGTAGGAGATGACACACACCTCGCTGTCTTCGAGTGCGACGGCGTTGCAGCTGTGGGTACCGGTACTGATGCCGTCAAGGCCGAGGATCTCGCCCGTCATCTGGAACCCGGTCACCTGGTCGCGCCCATCCTCAAGCACGACGTCGGTCTTGAACGAGCCGGCGCGGATCGCGTAGATGGCCTCGAACGGGTCTCCTGCGCGGTACAGGTTCTGCTGGCGCTTGACCTTGCGGCGCGCGCCAACCAGTTCATCGAGCTGGTCCAGGTCGCTGTCGGACATGCCAAAGGGCAGGCACAGCTCAACGAGGTTGCACTGCGAACAGGCCGTTTTCAATCCATTCACTGAAATTGGCACACTTGCCCTCATCTGCACGATAATCCCGTTCCTTTGAGACAAAGTTTCAGGCACCGGATTGCGACCTCTCTGGATCAGGCCACTCTTCGCCGTTGATCCATGTCAACCAAAAAAATCCGGTGTTCTGTCATTGTTTGGCACACACTGAAGCAGTTAGGCCATGACCGACCAGAACGAACTCATATTCGATCCGCAACTGATCCGTAAATTTGATATCAACGGTCCGCGGTACACCTCTTATCCAACGGCGGATCGCTTCGTCGAGGCCTTCAATGCCGACGCCCTCAAGGATTGGCTTGCAAAAAGAGCCATTGGCGGCGTCAGCAAACCGCTCTCATTATACTTCCACATCCCCTTCTGTAACACGATCTGCTACTACTGTGCCTGCAACAAGATCATCACCAAGGATCACGGGCGCTCGGCCAAGTATCTGAAATACCTCGCCAAAGAGATCGCGATGCAGGCGCAATGCCTGGAGGGCTCACGCCAGGTCACGCAGTTGCACCTGGGTGGTGGCACTCCCACCTTCCTGTCGCACGACGAGTTGCGCGAGTTGATGGCCTCGGTACGCGAGCATTTCACGCTCGTCCCCAATGGCGAATACTCGATCGAGGTCGACCCGCGCAAGGTCGATTTCGACACCGTCAAGCTGCTCTCCGAGCTCGGCTTCAACCGCATGAGCGTGGGCGTGCAGGACTTTGCCGCAGACGTGCAGCAGGCGGTCAACCGCATTCAGAGCTTCGACGAGACCAAGCTCGTCATCGACGCGGCGCGCGCCACCGGCTTCAAGTCGATCAGCATGGACCTGATCTACGGCCTGCCCAAGCAGAACGTGATCAGCTTCAACCGCACGCTCGAGCAGGTGCTGGAGATCTCGCCCGACCGCATCTCGCTCTACAGCTACGCCCATCTGCCGGGGCTGTTCAAGCCCCAGCGTCGCATCTTCATCGGCGACATGCCCACGCCCGACACCAAGCTGCAGTTGCTGCAACTCGGCATCCGTCGCCTGACGGAGGCGGGCTATGTCTACATCGGCATGGACCACTTCGCCAAGCCTGACGACGAACTCACCATCGCCCAGCGCCAGGGGCGGCTGCAGCGCAACTTCCAGGGTTACTCGACCCAGGCCGAATGCGACATGCTGTCCTTCGGCGTTTCGGCGATCGGCAAGATCGGGCCGGTCTACGTGCAAAACGTGAAGACGCTCGACGAGTACTACGACGCGCTCGATCGCGACGAGCTGCCGGTGCTGCGTGGCGTCGAGCTGACCGCAGACGATCTGCTGCGGCGCTCCATCATCCAGGCGCTGATGTGCCACTTCGAGCTGTCGATGCAGTCGATCGAGATCGCCCACCTGATCAATTTCCGCGAGTATTTTGCCCAGGAGCTCGGCGACCTGGAGGAAATGGAAAAGGCCGGCCTGGTCAAGATCGACGGCGACTGGATCAGCGTCCAGCCCGGCGGTCGCCTGCTGGTAAGAGGTATTGCGATGGTGTTCGACCGCTATCTGCGTGCCGATCGTGAGCGCGCACGTTATTCACGCGTGATCTGAGCGCACAGCACGGGCGTGCACCAGGCGCAGCAGACACGACCCGTCTGCTGCGCTGCGGCGTAGAATGGCGGTCTGCCTTCTGCCTGCGTAGAACTCACTCACGCCATGCCCGAAACCGGTTACCTCGCCGTCTTCCTCATCGGTCTGCTCGGCGGCACGCACTGCGTGTCGATGTGCGGTGGCATCGTGGGCGCGCTCACCGTGCAGGTGCACACGCCGGGCGGCAAGCCGCAGTGGCCGCTGCATCTGGGCTACAACCTCGGTCGCATCACCACCTACACCGCGCTCGGTGGCGTGGTTGGCACCCTGGGCTCGGTTGGCATGCTGTACGACGGCATGCTGCCGGTGCAGATGAGCCTGTACGTGCTGGCCAACCTGATGCTGATCGCGCTCGGACTCTACCTCACCGGCTTTACCCGCCTGCTGGCACCGCTGGAACGCGGCGGTCACGTCCTGTGGCGGCGCATCCAGCCCTTGACGCGACGCTTCCTGCCGGCACGCTCGCTCAAACAGGCCTTGCCTCTGGGCCTGCTGTGGGGCTTCATCCCCTGTGGTCTGACGTATTCCATTCTTGCCACCGCGCTCGTCACCGGTTCGGGCGCGCGCGGCGCCGGACTGATGCTTGCTTTCGGTCTCGGCACTTTGCCCAACTTGCTGCTCGCGGGCATGTTGTTCAAGCGCTTTCGGGACTTCACCCGTAATCCCAAGGTCCGTTTCGCCTCTGGCCTGCTGGTGCTCGGCTTCGGTGTTTTCGGGCTCTATCATGCACCCACCCTGGGCGGCGAGCTTTGGAGCGGTGTGGTCTGTGTGACCTGAAGCGCAGGCCGGCATGCCTTGCGGCGCTCGATGCCGGCCTGGGTGATGTGCAGGCGGCGCCCGCCGCCATGACTGCGGACCTTGCGGGGAGCTTTCCCGAGCCGAAGCGGGTCCAACTCGACTCTTCCCCCCGAATTCATTCCTTCTGCCGGCAGAGCCCATGTCCATAAATACATCCAGTACCGCGCCTGTGGCGCCCCCCGCGCCGTCGTCCGAGTCGCTCGAGCTTGCCATCACCGGCATGACCTGTGCCGCTTGCTCGACCCGGCTCGAGAAGGTGCTCAACCGTCTGCCGGGTGTGGAGGCCAGCGTCAACCTCGCCACCGAACGCGCACAGCTGCGCTTCGTGCCCGGCACCTTGAGCCTGGACGAGGCGATGGCTGCCGTGGCGCGTGCCGGCTTTGTTGCCCGGGACGCGCGTCACCTCGAACGTGAGGCCGAGCGCGCCCGTCACCAGGCCGAGTGGCAAGTCGAGTTACGCCATTTCTGGATCGCGGCCTTGCTCAGCCTGCCGCTGGCGGCGCAGATGCCGGCCATGTTCGGCTGGTGGCCAGGGGGCGAGGTGGTGCACGACCTGGTGCCGCGCTGGTGGCAATTGCTGCTCGCAACCCCGGTGCAACTCTGGATCGGTGCGCGCTTTTATCGTGGCGCATGGGCCTCGCTGCGCGGTGGCGGCGCCAACATGGACGTGCTGGTCGCGCTCGGCACCTCGATGGCCTACTTCTACAGCGTGGTCGTGACCTTCAGCGCTCGCCACGACCTGCATGTGTACTTCGAAGCCTCGGCGATGATCATCACGCTCGTGCTGCTCGGCAAGCTGATGGAGGCGCGCGCCAAGGCCCGCACCACGGCGGCACTGGACGCCTTGCTTCGCCTGCAGCCGAAGATGGCGCTGATCGAGCGTGATGGCGAGCTCATCGAGGTGGCAGTGGAGTCGCTCAAGCCCGGAGACCTCTTCGTGCTGCGGCCGGGCGACGCGGTGCCGGTCGATGGTGTGGTGGAGCAGGGCGAGTCGGCGGTCAATGAGGCTATGCTCACCGGCGAGAGTCTGCCCATCGACAAGCGCAGCGGTGACAGCGTCTTTGCCGCCACCCTCAACGGCAACGGAAACCTGCGTTGCCGCGCCACCGGGGTCGGGGCGCAGACCCTGCTCGCCGGCATCATTCGCCTGGTCGAGCAGGCGCAGGGCTCGAAGGCGCCGGTGCAGCGTCTCGCCGACCGTATCGCGGCGGTGTTCGTGCCGGTCGTGGTGGTGATTGCGCTGCTCACCTTCGCCGGCTGGTGGTTTGCGGTGGGCGATTTCCAGCAAGCGCTGATCAACGCCGTGGCGGTGCTGGTCATCGCCTGCCCGTGCGCACTCGGCCTGGCCACCCCGACCGCCATCATGGTGGGCACCGGCCAGGGCGCGCGCGCCGGCATGCTGGTAAAGAACGCCGAAGCGCTGGAGCTGGCCGAGCGCATTGGGGTGCTGGCAGTCGACAAGACCGGCACGCTGACCGAAGGCCTGCCTGCACTGACCGATACCTTGCCCGCTCAGGGGTGGACGCGAGCTGAAGTGCTGGCGGTGGCCGCTGCCGTGGAGCAGGGCAGCGGGCATCCGATCGCGACCGCGGTGCTTGCGGCGGCCAGGGCCGATGGTCTCCAACTGCCGCCCACTGAGGCGGTGCAGGCGGTCGGCGGCATGGGCATGGAAGGCCAGGTGCAGCACGACGGTAGCTGGCAAAGCGTGCTGCTCGGCTCACCGCGGTTCTTGCAGGAGCGCGGGGTGAGCCTGCCCGATGCGTTCAGTGACGAGCTCGCCGCAGCCGGCAAGACGCTGGTCGCGGTTGCTGTGGGAGGCGTCTTTGCCGGACTGCTGGGGGTCGCTGACCGCGTGCGTGCCGATTCGGCCGCAGCCGTGGCCCGCCTCCAGGCCAGGGGCATACGGGTGGTGATGCTCACCGGAGACCATCCCGCCACTGCCGCGGCCATCGCCCTGCAGACCGGTATCAGCGACTGGCGTGCGGGCGTGTTGCCGGGTGAGAAGGCCATCGCCATTGACGAGCTGCGGCACGATGCGCACGGCGCGGTGGTGCGTGTGGGCATGGTCGGCGACGGCATCAATGACGCGCCGGCGCTGGCCGCGGCCGACGTCTCCTTTGCCATTGGCGTGGGTGCAGACGTTGCCATCGAAGCCGCCGACATCACCCTCGTCAAGAACAGTCTGCACGGCGTGGCTGATGCGATCGACCTGTCGCGTGCCACCCTGTCCAAGATCCGTCAGAATCTGTTCTTCGCCTTCATTTACAACGTGCTCGGCATCCCGCTGGCGGCAGCCGGTATGCTCAACCCGGTGATTGCAGGTGCGGCAATGGCGATGAGCTCGGTGTCGGTGGTGAGCAACTCCTTGCTGTTGCGGCGCTGGCGTGCAGGGCGCTGAGGCGGCCCGCGGCGGACCCTCCATTTTTCAGTCGGGAGTGATAGAAATGAACGAAGTGACGATCAAGGTTGAAGGCATGAGCTGCGGCGGTTGCGTGGCCAACGTGACCGGTGTGCTGAAGGCGCTGTCGGGCGTGAGTGAGGCCCAGGTGTCGCTCGCCGATGCCTCCGCCACCGTGCGCTACGACCCGGCCACGGTGTCGGTCGAAGCGCTGCGCGCAGCGGTGGAAAATGCGGGTTTTGACGCGCCGGCCTGAGCTCTGAGAGTTGTTGCCATTGCCATGGCGCAGTGCAATGCACTACGGTTTCCCCCTATAATCCGCGCACAAATTTTCGACGGGAGGGCAGCATGGGTTTTGATCTGGTCAGCGCCGGCAGGGATGTACCGAACGATATCAACGTCATCATCGAGATCTCCGCACAGGGCGATCCGATCAAGTTCGAAGTGGACAAGGACAGCGGTGCCGTCTTCGTCGACCGCTTCATGGGCACTTCCATGCGTTACCCCATCAACTACGGCTATGTGCCGCACACCATTGCCGGTGACGGCGATCCGGTGGACGTGCTGGTGGTGACGCCTTTCCCGCTGGCACCGGGCGTTGTCATCCGCTGCCGCCCGGTGGGCGTGCTGAAGATGGAAGACGACGGTGGTCTGGATGCCAAGGTCGTGGCCGTGCCGGTGTCCAAGCTGACCCCGCTCTACGACAAGGTCCAGAGCACTGAGGATCTGCCCGAGTTGCTGATGAAGCAGACCGTGCATTTCTTCGAGCACTACAAGGATCTCGAACCCGGCAAGTGGGTGAAAGTGCAGGGCTGGGGCACGGTCGAAGAGGCCAGGCAGGAGATCGTGAACGGTCTGGCTGCCGCCAGCAAGTAAGCGCTTCAGGCATTGAAAAACCGCGGGACCCCGCGGTTTTTTTTCGCCTGCGCCTGGCGGCGTGGCGCTGCACGCCTGAAAGCTCAGGCAGGAATGCGCGCCACGTGCAACAGGTTGGTGCTGCCGCTGCGGCCGAAGGGCAGGCCGGCGATCACGATGACCGCGTCCCCGGCCTGAGCAAAGCCATGTGCCTGCGCGGCCGCCGCCGCATGCTCGACCATCGCGTCGAGATCGTGCACCTCCTCGAAGGGCACTGGATGCACGCCCCATGCCAGTGTCAGCCGGCGTGCCGTCGTCATTTGCAAGGTCAGTGCCAGGATGGGTGTGACCGGGCGCTCGCGGCTGGCACGCAGGGCGCTGAAGCCCGATGAGGTGTAGGCCACTGTGGCCGCCGGTTCGAGCAACTCGGCCACGCCCCGCAGCGCGCTGCAGATGGCGTCGGGCGTGTTGGCCCCGGCAGGGCTGTGGCTGGCTTCCAGCCCGGCGCGCCAGGCCGGGTCCTGCTCCACCTCGCCGATGATGCGGTGCATGATATCCACCGCCTCCACCGGGTATTGGCCGGACGCCGACTCCGCCGACAGCATCACCGCGTCGGCGCCGTCGTAGATGGCGGTGGCCACGTCCGAGGCCTCGGCGCGCGTCGGCACCGGTGCGCTGACCATCGACTCCAGCATCTGCGTCGCCACCACCACGGGCTTGCCGGCGGCGCGGGCAGCGCGCACGATGCGACGCTGCAACACCGGCACCTGCTGTGGCGGCATCTCCACGCCGAGGTCGCCGCGCGCCACCATGACGCCATCGGCGAGCGCGACGATGGGCTCGAGTTGATCGATGGCGGCCGGTTTTTCCAGCTTGGCCATGATCCAGGCACGGTCGCCGATGATCGCGCGCGCCTCGCGCACGTCTTCGGCGCGCTGCACGAAAGACAGCGCCACCCAGTCCACGCCCAGTGTCAGACCGAAGTCGAGATCGGCCAGGTCCTTGGCCGTGAGCGGCGAGATCGGCAGCACCGCGCCCGGCACATTGACGCCCTTGCGATCCGACAGCACGCCACCGACCAGCACCGTGGTTTCGGCGAAGTCGGCCCCGAACGCGTCCACCCGCAGACGCAGCTTGCCGTCGTCCAGCAGCAGCTCGGTGCCGACCTTGAGCGCGGCGAAGATCTCGGGGTGGGGCAGGTTGGCGCGCTCCGCATCGCCTGCCGTGGGCTCGAGGTCGAGGCGGAAGCGGGCGCCTTGCGCCAGCACCACCGCGCCTGCGGCAAATCGGCCCACGCGCAGCTTGGGGCCTTGCAAGTCCATCAGTACACCGATCGGGCGGCCGACCTCGTGTTCGACCGCGCGGATCAGCTGCACACTTTCCGCGTGGTCAGCATGCTTGCCGTGGCTGAAGTTCAGGCGAAAGACGTCGGCGCCGGCGCCGACCAGCGCGCGGATGCATTCGCGGCTGGAACTCGATGGACCGAGCGTGGCGATGATGCGGGCGCTGCGTTCGCGTTTCATCCTGCGTTCTCCGGGGCGGCGGACGAGGAGCTTGTTGCGCTGCCAAGGAGCGCGACCACCCCGGCGCGCGCGACCTGGGCGTCTTCGCCCGCCTTGACGCCGGAAACGCCGACGCCGGCGATGACGCTGCCATCGACCACGACGGGCTCTCCGCCTTCAAGCGGCACCACGGGCAGGGCCAGCGCGGCAAATCTGCCGTTGTTGACCATGTCCTCGAACACCTTGCTCGGCTTGCCGCTCAGTACGCAGGTGCGCGCCTTTTCGGGGGCGACGGCCGCACTCATCAGCGGCGCGCCGTCCATGCGCTGCAGCCACAGCGCGTGGCCACCGGCGTCACAGATGGCAATGCTCACCGCCCAGCCGTGGGCGATGGCCTCGGCTTCAGCCGCAGCGGCAATCAGCTTCGCATCGGCCAGTGTCAGGGCATGGGTGGTTTTCATTTTCAGCGCTCTCCAAGGTCGGTGAAGCGGATCCACTGTGCGCCCTTCCACAACACGGTCTGGCCCATCTCCATGAGCTGCTCGGCGCCTTCCACCACGGTGAGGAAGTGGTTGCCGGCGAGCTGCCCCATCTTGCTGGCGAAGCTGCTGCTGCCATAGGCGAACAGGATCTCGGTCTCGGAAAAACCGCCGGGATAGAGCAGGACGTCGCCGCGCGAAGGATGGTTGGTATGGTTCTCGAAACCCAGACCGGTATCGAACTCGCCCAGCGGCACCCACACCGCCTCGCCGCTCCAGCGCGAATGAATGACCTGATTGGAAAAGGGCAGCAATTCGAGAAAGGCAGCGCAGGTCTTGGGCGCAGCGGCTTCCTCCAGACGGGCGACAAAGTGGAACGAACCGACGTCGAGAGCGAGGTGTCGCATCGTGATCTCCTTGAGATGGGATGGGGTGCGTGGTCGTGAAAAAGTCCGAATTCAGCGCACAAGGGTCTTGATCCAGCCCAGTCCGGCCTGCGTGCCGGCGACCGGCTTGTATTCGCAACCGATCCAGCCGTCGTAGCCGAGCTGGTCGATGAAATTGAAAAGCCAAGCGTAGTTGATTTCGCCCGTGCCGGGTTCGTTGCGGCCCGGGTTGTCGGCAATCTGCATGTGGGCAATGCGCGGCCAGTGGGCGGCGATGGTATTGGCCAGCTCGCCCTCCATGCGCTGCATGTGATAGATGTCGTGCTGCAGGAACAGATTGTCCGCGCCCACCTCGTCGATGAGCGCGATCGCCTGTGCCGTGCCATGGAGATGGAAGCCGGGGATGTCGAAGGTGTTGATCGGCTCCACCAGCAGGCGGATGCCGGCCTTGTCCAGCTCGGCGGCAGCGAAGCGCAGATTGCTGACCAAGGTCGTGTGCACCGTGTCCGCATCCACCGCGGGCGGCGTGATGCCGGCGAGGCAGTTGAGCTGCTTGCAGCCCAGCGCGGTGGCGTACTCGAGCGCACGCCCGACGCCGTCCTGGAACTCGCCGACGCGCTGCGGATGACAGGCGATGCCGCGCTCGCCGCTTTCCCAGTTGCCTGCGGGCAGGTTGTGCAAGACTTGCACCAGCCCGTGGCTGGCGAGCCGTTCGGCGAGCTCGTTCTTGTCGAAGCCATAGGGAAAGAGGAACTCCACCCCTTTGAAGCCCGCCTCCGCCGCCGCCTGAAAGCGCTCGAGGAAGGGCACTTCATTGAACAGCAGGGTCAGGTTGGCGTTGAACTTGGGCATGTCGATTTCTCCTGTGTTCGGTCCACGCGGGCTGCGCGCAAAAGCCCCTGTCCACGGCGCACGGCGCCTGGCGGATCGGGCCCGGACCAGTATTGTTCACCAGCACCGGGATTTCGGGGAGCTTGGGCTGCGCGACAGTAGCTGCGGGCAGAAGCTGGTTTATTGATATACAAATGTATATTACGATGCAGCCTTGGGCCCGGGGCAAGGCGTGAACGGGGCGCTGCCGCAGTGAGCGCCTGATCCCGGCCACACCCGCATTGTCAATATCGAACCCTGTTGCCGAGATCGTCCCATGTCGCAGCCCGAGTTGCCCCCGACCGTGTCGTCGCCCAATCACACCGGAACGCTGCAGCAGGCGTTTCCGCTGGCGGCAATCGTGCACTCCGGAGCCGAAGCAGTCGATGAATTGCTCGCCCGCTTTGCGCTCGATCTGCGCGCCTCAGGCTGGCAGGTGCGCGGCGTGGTGCAGTGCAGCTGCGGTCCGGACAAGGCGGACATTGCGCTCGTCGATGTCGATAGCGGGCAGCGCTTCGCGCTCTTCCAGCAACTGGGCCCCGGATCGACCTCCTGCAGTCTCGACCCGGCCGGTGTCACTGCCGCCAGTGTCTCACTGCGCGATGCGTTTGAATCCACCACCGACCTTGCGGTGGCGAACCGCTTCGGTGCGCTGGAGGCCAGCGGACGTGGCCTGGCCGCCGAGATGCTCGCCCTGATGAGCGAGGGCGTACCGCTGCTGACCGTGGTCAATCACACCTATCTGCCGCAGTGGCGCAGCTTCAGCGGCGGCTATGGGGTCGAGCTGCAAGCCAGCCGGCAGGTGCTCGACGAATGGTTTGCCCGCATCCAGCACGGCAGGAGAGGGGCTTGAGTGCTTGAGCGCTCAGCCAATCGCCCCGGTCAGCAGCAGATAGCCCGGCAACCAGCCGGTGAACACGCCCTGCGCGATCGCCATCGCGGCGGTGAAGCGCACGACCGGCTTGTTCAGCACCAGCATCACGAAAAACAGCAACCACAGCAGTGCCCAGGCCGCCCACGACAAGCCAGACCACCACCCCCACAGGGTGGAGGCGGTGCTCAAGGTGTCGATTGCCACCGGCACCGCAGTGATCGCCACGAACAGGCTGAACCAGCCCAGACCGCGGCCATCGGCAGCGCTGAGGCGGTTGAAAGCAAACCACAGATAGGTCAGGGAGAACAGCAGCGACAGCGCCGCGGCCTTGATCGATTCGGCGTCCGCGCCCTCGCCGAGGGCGAGCTTGAGCGACACCAGCAGGGTCAGACCCCCGGTGAACAGATTGATGACGGCGATTTCGCGCTCGCCGATGCGACCGAGCATCCACAGCCCGTTCAGGATCAGCACCGCACCCACATAGAACAGCGACAAACCGAGCAGCATTGCGCACTCCCTTCGAGCCTTGTAGTCCGCGCGCAGTTTATAGACTAGCGGGCGCCTGTGCTCGCACTTGCGCGTGCGCCTGATGGCTGCCAGCACGAAGTCCATATCCTGCGCCAATCTGTCGGGCCGGGGCAGGCGTATCATCCGGGCCTCGCGCACACTGCACGGGCCTCGTCGGCGCGCCATCGACGCTGGTGTCCCCGTCGTGCAGCCGATGCCGTGACCAGCCCTTGTGTGCTTGCGAGCACGGCCCAACCCCTGTAACCGAGTCACCCATGCCCGCATCCCGTCCGACCCCGCTCGCCATCCTCGCCCTCGTCGTCCTGTCGCTGATCTGGGGCTACAACTGGGTGGTGATGAAGCAGGTCATCCAGTACGTTGATCCCTTCGACTTCGCGGCGATCCGCACCCTGCTCGGGGCGATGGTGCTGTTTCTGGTGCAGATCCTGACGCGACGACCGATGAAGATCGTCGCCCTGCGCCAGGTGCTGGTGCTCGGCCTGCTGCAGACCGGCGCGTTCACCGCGCTCATCCAGTGGGCGCTGGTCGCGGGCGGCGCGGGCAAGACCGCGGTGCTGGTGTACACCATGCCGTTCTGGACCATTCCGATTGCCTGGTGGGTGCTGGGCGAGCGCATACGCGGACTGCAATGGCTGACGATCGGCATTGCCGCCTGCGGCCTGGTGCTGGTGCTGGAGCCGTGGAACATGCGTGGCAGCCCGTTGAGCAATGTGCTGGCCCTGCTCGGTGGTCTGACCTGGGCGGCCGCGGCGGTGCACGCCAAACGCATGCGCCGCGACCATGAATTCGACCTGCTCGCGCTGACGGCGTGGCAGATGCTGTTCGGCGCGCTTGCGGTGTGCGTGCTGGCGCTGGTGCTGCCCTCGCGCGCCATCGACCCCACGCCTTATTTCTATGGTGCGCTGGTGTTCAACGCGGTGTTCGCCACCGGGCTGGCGTGGCTGCTGTGGCTGTACATCCTGCAGCACGTCTCGGCGGGCATGGCCGGCCTGTCCGCATTGGGCATTCCGATGATCAGCGTGCTGGCGGGCTGGATCGAACTCGGCGAACAGCCGTCGAGCACCGAGCTGGGCGGCATGGTGCTGATCGGCAGCGCACTGGCGTTGAGCAGCCTGTGGTCAGTGTGGCAGTCGCGCCGCATGGACAGGCGCTTGCCCTAAGCGCTCCAGCAAACGCTGGTAGCGCACGTCTCCCGAGTTCGCGTCACACGCTCGCGCGCAGGATGGCCGCAGCGATCTCGTCCAGCGGCAGGACACGGTCCACCGCACCCAGGCGGATCGCCTCCTTGGGCATGCCAAACACCACGCAGGTGGATTCGTCCTCGGCGATGGTGGCCGAGCCGGCGTCGTGCATCTCTTTCAGGCCGCGCGCGCCATCGTCACCCATGCCGGTCATGATCACGCCCACCGCGTTCTTGCCGGCGAACTTCGCACAGGAGCGAAACAACACGTCCACCGACGGTCGGTGACGGTTGATCAGGGGGCCATCGACCACCTCCACCCGGTACTGCGCGCCGCTGCGCGCCAGCATCATGTGCTTGCCACCGGGGGCGATGAGGGCCAGGCCGGGAATGACGCGGTCGCCATGGCGCGCCTCGCGCACTTCGATCTCGCACAACGAGTTCAGGCGCTCGGCAAACATCGCGGTGAAGCGCTCCGGCATGTGCTGCACGATGACGATGCCGGCCGCGGTGGCCGGCATGCGCCTGAGCACGGCCTCGAGCGCCTGTGTGCCGCCGGTCGAAGTGCCGATCGCCACCAGACGCTCGGTGGTCCTGAGCATGCTCGCGCCGCTGCCCAGGCCGGCGGCGGAAATGACCGCCTCCGCGCTCAGTCTTGGAGCGGGCGCAGCGCTGGGCGCGCGTGGTGCGAGGCGGCGGGCATTGGCCCGTGCCGCGGCCTTGACCGCCTGCACCACGTCGTTGCTGCTGTCCTCGAGAAACTGTTTCACCCCCAGCTTGGGCTTGGTGATGATGGCGACCGCACCTGAGGCCAGCGCCTGCATGGTGGCACTTGCCCCGGATTCGGCGAGTGAGGAGCAGATCACCACCGGCGTGGGGCGCTCGCTCATGATCTTCTTCAGAAAGGTGAGGCCGTCCATGCGCGGCATCTCGATGTCGAGCACGATCACGTCCGGCCACTGGCGCTGCATGTGGCCAAGTGCAAACACCGGGTCGGAGGCGGCACCGATGACCTCGATGCCGGGCTCGCGCTCCAGTATCTGGCGCACGCTCTGGCGCACCACCGCCGAGTCGTCGACGATCATGACCTTGATGCGCCCGCTCATCGGCCGGCGCTCCCGCTTTGCGTGCGCAGGCTGCGGTTTGGCGCCAGTCGGCTCAGGGGCTCGAGTTGTGCGCGCATGTGGGGCTGACAGTAGAGCGTGGGGCGCATCGCGCTGAGCGCGTCGGTGATGCCGGTCAGTGTTTCCGAATGTCCGACGATGAAAGTGCCGTCCTCGCGCAGGTGGGGCAGCATGTTGCTGACGACCTTGCGCTTGGTGTCGTTGTCGAAGTAGATCATCACGTTGCGCAGGAAGATGAGGTCGAACTGGCCCAGATCGCGGGTTGTGGGTGAGATCAGGTTGATGTGGCGGAAGTCCACCCGCTCGCGCAGTCTGGCGTCGACCAGAAAATTGCCCTCCTGCTCGCGCACGCCCTTCAGGCAGTATTTCTTGAGCAGCTCGGGTGGAATGCCCTTGCCGCGTTCCATCGGATACAGTCCGGCGTGAGCCTTTTCCAGCATGCTCAAGCTGATGTCGGAGGCGACGATCTCCCAGTTGGCTGCCATGCCCAGGGTTTCAGCCAGCACCATGGCGATCGTATAAGGCTCTTCGCCGCTGGACGAGGCCCCGCTCCACACCCGGAAGGGGCGACCACGGCGGCTGGCGGCGAAGGTCTGCAGATAGTCAAAATGCGCCGCTTCGCGAAAGAAATAGGTCTCGTTGGTGGTCAACAGATCGACCATCAGCTGCAGCTCGTCGCTGTGCTCGGTGCGCGTGACCAGAGTGTAGTAATCGCGAAAGCTCTCCAGCCCATGGTGGCGCAGGCGGCGCGTGAGGCGGCCGGCGAGCAGGGGCTTCTTGCTGTCGGCCATGTTGATGCCGGCCAGACGATAGATCAGCTTGCGAAAGAGGGCGAACTCCTGATCGCTGACGCCGTGGTTGTCCATGTGGGGTCAAATCTCCGTGTTCAGAACAGTTCCACCCTCGACTTCGGTGGCGGACGCTTGAGCGCTTCGGCATAGGCCAGCTCGGCTTTGGCCACTTCCTGCGCGCTCGCCATCGTCGTCGTCATGCGGCGGCAATAGGCATCGCCGGTTGCGGGCACGAACAAGACCTTGCGCGAGCAGGCGCCGAGAAAGTCCGAAGCCAGCAGCTCTATGCCCTCGCGCGCCAGCCACTCGCAGGTGAAGTCCGCGTTGCGCTTGCCGATGCCCGAAGCCGCGATGCCGCTGATGATGGTGCCGCCGCCAAAGGCCTTGGCCTTGAGGCGGTGGCGTGCGCCGCCACGGGCGATGATGCCGTTGAGCAGCACCTCCATCGCATAGTCGCCCGACAGCAACGAGTCGACGTCGATGCCGCCCTCGCGCTTGCGCATGTTGGGCAGCATGAAATGGTTCATGCCGCCGACGCCGACTGCGGGGTCGTACAGGCACACCGCCACGCAGGAGCCGAGCAGGGTGGCGATCGGGCGTTGCATGTCGACCGCCCACTCGCCGGGCGAGATGCTCTGCGCGCGGCGTTCGATTTCCTGCGGTGACAGGGTGTGCCAGTCGATCATGGGTGTGGCTTCGTCGTCGTGGGTCAGTGCCTGCGCACGGAGTCTGTGTGACTGAGGGAGAAGAAGTCCATCAGCTCCTGCAGCTGTCCGGCCTGTCCGCCGAGCTCTTCGGCGGTGGCGGCGAGCTCTTCGGAAGCGGAGGCGTTTTGCTGGGTGGCTCTGTTGAGCTGGCCCATGGCGTTGTTGATCTGGCCCACGCCGGCGCTCTGCTCCTGGCTGGCGGAGGCGATCTCCTGCACCAGGTCGGAGGTCTTGTTGATCGAGGGCACCATTGCGTCGAGCAGCTTGCCGGCACGTTCGGCCAGCTGCACCGAGGTGCCGGCGAGCTCGCCGATCTCCTGGGCGGCGACCTGGCTGCGCTCGGCGAGCTTCCTGACTTCGGCCGCAACCACCGCAAAGCCCTTGCCGTGTTCGCCGGCGCGCGCGGCTTCGATGGCGGCGTTCAAGGCGAGCAGATTGGTCTGGTAGGCGATGTCGTCGATGATGCCGATCTTGCCGGCGATGTTCTTCATCGCCTCCACGGTGGACTTCACCGCGCCGCCGCCTTCACCCGCTTCGGTGGAAGACTTGCTCGCCATGGCGTCGGTGATCCTGGCGTTCTCCGAGTTCTGATTGATCGAAGCGCTCATCTGCTCGATCGAAGCCGAGGTCTCTTCCACGCTGGCGGCTTGCTCGGAAGACGACTGGCTCAGACTTTGCGCGGTGGCCGAGACCTGGCCAGCGGCGTTGGTGAGTGCGTCGGCCGCGCCGCGCACCTGCTCGATGACCTCGGCGAGCTTGTCCATCGACTCATTGACCGCGTTCTCCAGCACGAGAAAGTCGCCGGCATAGTCGTCGGTGATCTTCTGCGTCAGATCGCCGTTGGAGAGCGCCACCATCACGCGCTTGACCTCGTTGATGGGGGCGATCACGGCATCGAGCGTGTCATTCACGCCTTGCACGATGCGACGGTAGTCGCCCTGGTGGCGGCTGGCATCGGCGCGCGTGGCCAGGCGGCCTTCGACCGCGGCCTGGGCGAGCATGGCGGCGTCGGCGACGAGCGCATTGACGGCGTCGATGGCGGTGTTGAGGTTGTTCTTGAGGGTGTTGAAGTCACCGTTGTAGGTGTCGGTGATCCTGGCCGGGATGGCGCCGCGGGCGATCTGGTCGACATAGTCGGCAGCGACGTTCAAGGGGCCGATCACCGCATCCAGGGTGTCATTGACGCCTTGCACGATGCGGCGGTAGTCGCCCTGGTGGCGGCTGGCGTCGGCACGGGTGGCAAGCCGGCCGGCAACGGCCGCTTCGACCAGCTGCGTGGCATCGTCGATCATCAGATGCAGGTTCTGTTGCACATCGGCCAGCGCGTGTTCGATCTCGCCGAGTTCGTTGTGGTGGCGGACCTCGATGCGTTCGTCCAGCTTGCCCTGGGCGATGCGTTGTGCGGCTTCGGCATTGCCGCGCAGGCCGCGCAACAGGCCGCTCAGTTGCAGGCTGAACAGCAACGCAGCCAGGGCAACGGCAGCACCCATGGCGACCGAAAGCGCAAGTCGCTGCGTCGCCTCGCCGCTCAAGGTGCGTGCGCGCTCGAGCAGTGCGGCGGCGATGCGATCCTCCTCCGCCTTGAGCAGATTGATTTTCTGGGTGATGGCGGCAAACCACTGTGTGGGCTCGACGCCGAAGTCACCGAGCTCCATGCGCTCGAGCGCAATCTGCCGCAGCCGCGCGGTGTCGCGGCCCGAGCTGCTGTCGAGCGCGGCGTTCAGGCCCACCACCCACGTGGGCGGGGCGAGGGTGCGGAAGTTGGCGAGGTAGGTGTCCTGCGCGGTGAGGATGGTGATGATGCGCCGGTGCAGCTTGACGTCGGCTGCGGCATTGGCGGCGAACAAGCCATTGATCGAGGCGCGCTCGCGCCCGGCTTGCTCCTTGGCGAGCACGAACATCAGGTAGGCGTTCATGCCGCGTGCCAGCTCGAGCTCTGCGGCCTGCGCGACGGCGATCTCGAGCACCCGTGTCAGACGCTCGATGCTGGCGCTGTAGTAGTTGAAGGAGTCGGCGCCGGCCAGCTCGAGGGCGCTGATTTGAGCGCGGGTGGCGTCCAGTCTGGCAAGCTCGGATCTGGCTTCTTCGATGGTCTTGTTGCTGCCCTCCAGGCGCGCACGACCGCCGCTTGCCAGCCAGCTGTCGAGCGCGGAGCGTGCGGTGTTGGTGTCCGCGTGCTGAGTGCCGAGTTCGGACTTGAAGCGCGCGCCGCGCGAAGCGATGAAGCCGGCGGACAGGCCGCGCTCCTTTTGCAGTTCGTGCACCACGCCATTGATGTGCACCGCGAGCTCGCTGTATTGCATGCCGCGCTCCATGGCGCCACGCAGCTGCCACTGAGCGCCGAGCTCGCGGCCTGCATAGAACAGCACGGCGGCGATGACGGCGGCAAAGAGGACAAACAGGCGCAGACGGATCGAGCGCCAGCCGTAGGATTGAGTGTTCATCGCGCTTGCTCCAGGGCCGCTCAGGCGTCTATTGCTCTTCGCCGGCGCTGGTGTCGCCGTTCATGCTCGCGAGCAGGGTGATTTCTTCGGTCGACAGCACGCGCTCGACGTTGAGGATGATGACGAAATGGCCGTCCACCTTGCCCATGCCCTGAATGAAGTCGGCGCGGATCCTGGCGCCAAAGCTGGGTGGAGGCTCGATGTCGGCGCGCGGGATCTCCAGCACCTCATTGACCGCATCGACGATCACACCCAGATCCTGGCGCTCCTCGCCGTCGCCGAGTTCGACGATGACGATGCAGGTACGACGTGAAACCGTCGAGCCGCTGCCACCGAAGCGTGCGGAGAGGTCGATCACCGGCACCACTGCGCCGCGCAGGTTGATCACGCCGCGAATGAAGGCCGGCATCATCGGAATCTCGGTGATCTGACCGAACTCGATGATCTCCTTGACGTTGAGGATGCCGAGGGCGAATACCTCACCCCCGAGGCTGAAGGTGAGGTATTGCTGCGGACTGTGGTCCGCCGCGTCGGCGGCGGCGTGCTTGCTGATGCTAAGACTCTGGCTCATGGCCTGGCTCCTGCTTCTTGGCGTGTGCTCAGAATTTTTCGAAGTCGCTGGTGCTGAAGCTCACCGGCTTGCCGATTGCCGCGCGCGGCGCCGATCGTGCGGCCCTGGGGCGTGCTGCCGAATCCGCGCTGGATGCGGGCTTGCGTGCCGGGCTGCGCTTGGGTGCGGCCCCGACCCCAGCCCCGGCGTCGATGCTGAAGAAGCCCATCAGCTCCTGCAGCTGCCCGGCCTGTCCGCCGAGCTCTTCGGCGGTGGCGGCGAGCTCTTCGGAAGCGGAGGCGTTTTGCTGGGTGGCCTTGTTCAATTGCCCCATGGCGTTGTTGATCTGGCCCACGCCGGCGGTCTGCTCCTGGCTGGCGGAGGCGATCTCCTGCACCAGGTCGGAGGTCTTGTTGATCGAGGGCACCATCTCGTCGAGCAGCTTGCCCGCACGCTCGGCCAGCTGCACCGAGGTGCCGGCGAGCTCGCCGATCTCCTGGGCGGCGACCTGGCTGCGCTCGGCGAGCTTCCTGACTTCGGCTGCAACCACTGCAAAGCCCTTGCCGTGCTCGCCGGCGCGCGCGGCTTCGATGGCGGCGTTCAAGGCGAGCAGATTGGTCTGATAGGCGATGTCGTCGATGATGCCGATCTTGCCGGCGATGTTCTTCATCGCCTCCACGGTGGACTTCACCGCGCCACCGCCTTCACCCGCTTCGACCGAGGACTTGCTCGCCATGGCGTCGGTGACTCTGGCGTTCTCCGAGTTCTGGTTGATCGAGGCGCTCATCTGCTCGATGGAGGCCGAGGTCTCTTCCACGCTGGCCGCTTGTTCGGAAGACGACTGGCTCAGACTTTGCGCGGTGGCCGAGACCTGGCCGGCGGCGTTGGTGAGCGCATCGGCTGCGCCGCGCACCTGCTCGATGATCTCGGCGAGCTTGTCCATCGAGTCATTGACGGCGTTTTGCAGTACCTGGAAATCGCCGGCGTAGTCGTCGGTGATCTTCTGCGTCAGATCACCACCTGACAGCGCCACCATCACGCGCTTGACCTCGTTGATGGGGGCGATGACCGCATCGAGGGTGGAATTGACACCATCGACGATGCGACGGTAGTCGCCCTGGTGGCGGCTGGCGTCGGCGCGCGTGGCCAGGCGGCCTTCGACCGCGGCCTGGGCGAGCATGACGGCGTCGGCGACGAGCGCATTGACGGCGTCGATGGCGGTGTTGAGGTTGTTCTTGAGGGTGTTGAAATCACCGTTGTAGGTGTCGGTGATCTTGGCCGGGATGGCGCCGCGGGCGATCTGGTCGACATAGTCGGCAGCAACGTTCAGGGGCCCGATCACCGCATCCAGGGTGTCATTGACGCCTTGCACGATGCGGCGGTAGTCGCCCTGGTGGCGGCTGGCGTCGGCACGGGTGGCAAGCCGGCCGGCAAGCGCCGCTTCGACCAGCGTCCCCGCGTCTGCAATCATGGTCCCGACGCTGGTCTGCACGCCGGCTACGGCACGCACCACTTCGCCGACCTCGTCGCGGGCATCCGAGCTTAGCTCGAACTTGAAGTCGCCTTCGGCCATCTTTCTGGCCGCATCCATCACCTCGCCGACCGGGCGCGTGATCGAGCGCGTGATGAAAATGGCAAAACCGATTCCGGTCAGCAGCGCCGCGACCGCCAGCCCGATCAGCAGCGTCACCGAGTCCTTGCCTAGCGTCTCGGCATCGCGACCGGTTTTCTGCATCAAGTCGGTCTGGTAGGCGATGAACTTCTTCAAGCTGTCGAGATAGACCAGGAAAGCCGGGCGGTAGGTCGTCGCAAAAATCGTGGTCGCCTGATCGAAATTGCGCTGCTGGATCAGACCTTCGAATTCCTGCTGCAGATCCATGAACGATTGCCGGGCGGATTTGATGTCATTGAGCAGGCGCTCGCCCTCGTCGCCGAAAGACAGACCGTCTAGCGCTTCGAGGTCCTTGGCCAGCTTGGTGCGCTCTGCGTTCGCGGTCTGCGCGAATTCACGCAGGTCCGCGTCGCCGCGCATGATCAGCATGTTGCGGTGCATCATGCCGAGCATGCCGATCGAGTCGATCATGTCGTTCGAGGTCGCGACCTTGAAATTCTTGTCACCGACGAGGTCGGTGATTTCAGCCTGCAGGGCGTTGAGCCGCATGCTGCCGATGACGGCAATCGCGAGCAGCAGCAGCAGGACAACGGCAAAACCGATGCCGAGCCGCAGGCCTATTTTCAGGTTCTTCATGATGAACTCCAGGGAAATTCGAAAAGAGCTGGCTTCAGCTGCGTGAGGTGGTGGGGAGTGCGCGCGCGGCGCCGGGCACGTGCTGTGCTTCCTTGCTTGCGCAGCGCTGCACCAGGGCTTGAACGTCGAGGATGAGGGCGACTTCACCGCTGCCCAGAATCGTCGACCCGCCTATGCCCTTGATGTGACGGAAGATGCTGCCCAGGGGCTTGATCACGGTCTGGAACTCGCCCAGCAGCTGATCAACGACGATGCCCGATTTGCTGCCGGCGTAATGCACGACCACCACGTTCTGGCGTGAGGGCAGCTCGCCCTCCATGCCGAACAACTGGCGCAGACGCAGCAGGGGCAGCACTTCGCCGCGCAGATTGACGTAGTCGCGTTCGCTGCCTTCGGCGCTCAGTTCGATGCACTCGACCACGCTGTCGAGCGGGATGACGTAGGCGGCTTCGCCCACACCGACCAGGAAACCGTCGATGATGGCCAGGGTGAGCGGCAGGCGGATCGCAAAGCGCGAGCCCTTGCCGGGTTCCGAGCTGACGTCGATGCTGCCACGCAGGCCCTGGATATTGCGGCGCACGACGTCCATGCCGACGCCGCGCCCCGAGATGTTGGTGACCTGCGCTGCGGTGGAAAAGCCTGGCTCGAAGATCAGGTTGTAGATCTCGGCGTCGGTCAGCGCCTGCCCAGCTTGCACCAGGCCGCGCTCGATCGCCTTGGCGAGGATGCGCTCGCGATTGAGGCCGGCGCCATCTTCCACCACCTCGATGACGATGCTGCCCGAGTCGTGAAAGGCATTGAGCTCGAGCCGGCCGCGCGCCGACTTGCCGCTGGCTTCGCGCACCGCGGGCAGCTCCAGGCCATGGTCCATGGCGTTGCGCACCAGGTGCATGAGGGGGTCACCGAGCTTCTCCACCATCGACTTGTCGAGCTCGGTCTCGCCACCGCTGATGACGAGCTCGATTTCCTTGCCCATGTCGCGTGAGGTGTCACGCACCACGCGATGAAAGCGGTTGAAGGTGTCGCCGATCTGCACCATGCGCAGCTGCAGGGCAGCGTCACGGATGCTCTCCACCAGGCGGCCGGTGAGCGAGGTGGCTTCGGTCAGCGCCTCCGAGCCCGACTTGCTGGCGAGCAGGTTGACGCTGGCGCCGGCGATCACGAGCTCGCCGACGAGGTCGATGAGGCGGTCGAGCTTGTCGGCCGGGATGCGGATCAGGCGCGCTTCGGCGGCCTTGTTTTCGCTGACCTGCTTTTGCCTGGCGACGGCAGCGGCGACCAGCTCGGGCTGCACCACCTTGTGCTCGACGAGAATCTCGCCGATCTGTGGCGCCTGTGTCGGCGCTGCTGCGTCGGTCGCCGCCGCGCCCGCGAGGGGTGCGAGCTGTGCGCTCAGGCCCTCGTCGAGCTCGTGCTGGGTCAGCGCGCCCACGCGGACGAGGATCTCGCCCAGGCGCATGAGGTCCTCGGGCAGGGCGTTGATGAGCGTGAAGTAATCGTTCAGCCGGCTGTGCGGGGGCAGGATGTGGAGGGTGCATTCGTCGCGCACGAAGTCGAACACGCGTTCGATCGCGGCCTTGTCCGCGGTCGACGAGAAGCTGATTTCAAAACCCAGATAGCAGCGCTCGGCGTCCATCTCGGCGGCTGCCGGCATGGCGTCGGCCACGGTCTCCAGGCGTTCGATGTGGCCGATTTCGCCCAGATAGCGCAGGAAGTTGAGCGGGTCCAGACCGTTGCGCAGCACATCCGGGCCGAAGCGCAGCGAGATGTGCCAGCAGTCGGTTTCGACCGCGCCACCGCCGCTCGACTCGATCAAGGCGTCGAATGCGGCCGGCGTGCCGGCGGTCGGGTTTGTGTTTGGCGCCTGGGTGCTCGCGCCCTTGCCCGCCTGCAGGCGCTGCAGCAAGGCCTCGCCTTCGGCGCTGAGTTCTTCGTCAGGGGCGCTCGCTCCCGCCTCGAGCACGCCGAGCAGTTGGCCCATGTGGTCGCCGCAGGCCAGCAGCAGCGCGATGAGGTCGGCGTCGAGGGTGATTTCTCGGTTACGCAGCGTGTCCAGCACATTCTCGACGACATGGGTGAAGCTGACGATGTAAGTGCATTCGATGACGCCGGCGCCGCCCTTGATGGTGTGTGCGCTGCGAAAGATGGCATTGAGGGTGTCGTCGTCGCCGGGGTTGTGCTCCAGCTGCAGCAGGGCGGACTCGAGGGCGGCCAGCTGTTCGCGGCTCTCGGTGACGAAGACGGAGGTGATTTCATCCATGATGCGGGCCGTCCTCGCTCAGGCGCCGGCGGCCGGGATCAGCAAGGGATCGCCGAACTCCGCCGCCATGTTGTAGAAGTCGAGCAGCTCGCGCACTGCCTCGCTGTGGGCGACGATGTGTGCCTGCTTGCCCAGACGCTGGGCCTCGCGCTTGACCAGCACCAGCAGCTGAAAGCCGGCGGTGTCGATCTCGCCCACCGCGGAGAGGTCGATTTCCAGTCGTGTGCTGGCCTTGAGGGCGTCGATGAGCGCCTGCTTCTGCGTCGCGGCGTGGTAGATGGTCATGTCTTCGCCGATCGTGATGCGATCGGCGTCGTGGTCCTTTTGTGCGGCCATGCTCGGTCTCAGAACAGTTCGATCTTGGGGTTGGCGCCGTCTGCTGGCGAGCTTGCGCGGCCGATGGCCGTGTCGTGCGACTGGCGCTGCTGGTCCATCACATAGCGTGAATAGATCTGCTCCAGATGCTCGGCGAGCGGTGCATAAGCCAGATCGGGGCCATCGCTGCTCTCCATGCGTGCGGCCAGCGTGCTCATGTGTTCGTCGAGGCGGACCATGGCGTCCGCGGTGTGCTCGATCTGCTGCCGGGTGACATCCTGGAACTGCACGCTGGCAAGGGCATCCATGAACATCGTCGCCAGCTCCTCGCTACTGCCACGCACCGTGTCCATCGTGCTCGCCTGGCTGCGCAGGATGTCCTCGTAGCCCTGGCCCAGCTCGTCGAGCTGTTCGGCGAACAGGCCCAGCGCCTTGCGTTCGCGGTCAAGGTCGGTCGAGCTCAGCTTTTCCTCAAGCTGGGTCTCTATCGTGCTGGCGACACCCTGTATGCCGTGGTTGATCGCGAGCACGGCTTTTTCGGTCTCGCTCGACAGCTTGCGCACCTCGTCGGCGACGACGGCGAATCCGCGCCCGGCCTCGCCCGCGCGCGCAGCCTCGATGGCAGCATTGAGGGCGAGCAGGTTGGTCTGCCCGGCGATGTCCTTCACCAGGCGAGTGAGTGACTCAAGCGAGCGCGCCTCCTTCACCACCTGCGCCACCCGCACCTGGTCTGCGCGTGCCTCACTGATGCGGAACTCGATGTAGTCCTGCATCTGCGCGATCATCTTCTGCTTGTTGGCGATACGCAGCTCGGAGTCGTGTACGAGCTCGGCGGATTCGACTGAACGATTGACCACGAAGGTGTTGAGCCTGTCGACGACGGAGTCGATGATCTGCAGCTGGGCGCTGATGTCGTTGGCGGCGCGTTCGGTTTGCTGCACCACGCTGCCGAGCTGCTTGCGCAACACTTCGTTGAAGGCCGGCACCGTGCGCAGCTCGCGTGCGACTTCCTGGAACACCTGATCCTTGCGGTCGCGCTGGTCGGCGAGTTCATCGACCCTGATCTCCTGCCCGAAGGCGTGGTCGCGAAAGAACGCGAGCGAGACCATGCGCACGCCCACATAAGAGGCGAACACCACCAGCATGGAACCGATCGCGTTGCCCAGCGGCTGGGGGGTGCCCAGCGCAGGCAGCAAGCTCGCGTTGAACCAGCTGTTGAGGAAGAACACGGTGATGCCGGTTGCCAGGGCAATGCCAGCGAGCATCATCAACGAGCGGCGCAGGAAGGTCGATGAGTTCATGGTCAGCGCATGACGAGCTTGATGGTGTTGAGCAGTTCATCGGCCGAGGCGGGCTTGACGATCCAGCCCGTGGCGCCCGCCGCCTTGGCCTCGAGCTTTTTCGATTGCTGCGATTCGGTGGTGAGGAAAAGAATGGGCATGAAGCGATAGTTGGGCAGCTTGCGCACTTCGCGGATGAACTCGATGCCATTCATGCCGGGCATGTTCAGGTCGGTGATGAGCAGATCCACCTTCACGCCAGCCTGGAATTTCTTCAGCGCATCCAGGGCGCTGGGCGCCTTTTCGACGCCGTAGCCGGCCTTGCTCAGGATGCCGGAGATCGACAGCAGGATGGTGGCGGAGTCGTCTACGAGAAAGATGGTTTTCATTGCAATTCGGCTTGGATCTGATTGGAGGTTTTTCGTAGGCCATTAACGCAGCAGCGCTGGTGATGGGTCACGGGAGCTTGCTTGTGGGTGAATGGCCGCAAGCGTTCGCGTTGTTGCAGTCCACACGAGACCCAACGGCCGGTCTGTGGGTAACTTGATGGCGATCGAGCGATAAAGTTGATGTTAGTGGGTCGGGCTTGAAATGAATGTGATGAAATTGCTATATTTGATATAAATATATTTCTTGCAATATTAATTTTGTTTATATGAACGTATGTTCAGCGCCGGAGCGGGCGCCGCCAGGCGACTTCGCCCATCACATGGGTGGCTGCCACCATGCGCTCGTCGCCCAGCATCATCATCACGAACAGGCGCTCGCTCAGCTTGGCGCATGAGGCCATCCGACGCGCCAGCAAGGGCGTGGCCTGGGGGTCGAGGACGACCAGGTCGGCCTCCTTGCCGGGCAGGAAGTTGCCGATGCGATCATCCAGGTACAGGCTGTGCGCGCCGCCCAGGGTGGCGAGGTGGAAGGCGGACTGCGCTGACAGGCGCTGGCCCTTGAGCTGCAACACCTTGTAGGCCTCGTTCAGCGTCTGCAGCATGGAGAAGCTGGTGCCGGCGCCCACGTCCGTGCCCAGTCCCACACGTACACCGAGCGCGCGCGCGCGCTCCAGGTCGAACAGGCCGGAGCCCAGGAACAGGTTCGAAGTGGGGCAAAAGCTCATCGCGCTGCCGGTGGTGGCCATGCGCGCGCGGTCGACGTCATCGAGCCAGATGCAGTGCGCGTACATGCTGCGTGCGCCAAGCTGTCCGAAGCCGTCGTAGACATCGAGATAGCTGCGTGCTGTCGGGTGGAGGCGGGCGGTCCACTCCACTTCGCCGCGGCTCTCGGCCAGGTGCGACTGCAGGTAAAGCCCTGGGTGCTGGGCGAACAGGCGTGCGGCGCTCTCCATCTGTGCCGGCGTCGAGGTGCAGGCAAAGCGCGGTGTCACGGCGTAGAGCAGACGCTCGCGGCCATGCCAGCGCTCGATCAGGGTGCGCGATTCGGCCTCGCCGCTTGCCGCGCAATCGCGCAGCTCGGGTGGGCAGTTGCGGTCCATCAGCACCTTGCCGGTGATGAGGCGCATGCGCCGCTGCAGCGCAGCCTCGAACAGCGCATCGACCGAGCTTGCGTGCACGGTGGCGAAGGCCATCACCGTCGTGGTGCCGTTGCGGAGCAATTCGTCGCAGAAGAAATTCGCCACCGTGGCCGCATGCGCGGGGTCGGCAAAGCGCGCCTCGGCGGGGAAAGTGTATTTCTCCAGCCAGGCCAGCAGCTGCTCGCCGTGGCTGGCGATGATGTCGGTCTGGGCGTAGTGGGTGTGGGTGTCGACAAAGCCGGGCAGGATGAGCTGGCCGCGATAGTCGTCGTGCACGATGTCGGAGGGCAGCTTGGCCAGCATGTCGTCGGCGGGGCCGAGCTCGACGACGTGGCCGTCGCGGATGGCGAGGATGCCGTCGCTGAAGTGTTGCAGCGCTGCCGCGCCGGCAACCGCAGGGTCGGACAGGAAGTGCAGGATTTCGCCGCGCACGGCACGCAAGGAGGGCTTGGGGTTCATGACGGTCGCCTCATGCTTGAGGGTGGGCAGGTGGGCTCGTGGCCGGGCGCGCGAGAGCGTGGCGAGGTCTGGCGACGAAGCTCGATGCCATGGTAACGGAGGCCTCGGGCTGGAAGGCGGGTGCTCTGCATGGCACAGTGAGCACCCGATCAAACAGCGCGCGCGGAAACTCCGATGTTCTACGGCATCACCGACCTCACCACCTTCATTCTCGGCACCGTCTTCATCGTCTTGCTGCCCGGGCCCAATTCACTTTACGTCATGGCTGCGGCCTCGCGCTGGGGGGTGAGTGCGGGTTATCGCGGTGCGCTGGGCATCGTCGTCGGCGACACCATCCTCATGCTGCTCGCGGTCACCGGCGCCGCCTCGCTGCTGCGCACCACGCCCGAACTGTTCATGGCGATCAAGTACGCTGGGGCAGGCTATCTGGCGTGGATGGGTTTGAGCCTCATGCGTAGCGCGCTCACGACCTGGCGACGTGGAGACGAAACGGCCGCGCAGGTCGGCGACGGCCGCCCTCACTACCCGGCGCTGCGCGGCATGCCGCACCCCTTTCGCAGCGCGCTTGTGATCAGCCTGATGAATCCCAAGGCGATTTTGTTCTTTGTGTCGTTCTTCATCCAGTTCGTCGATCCCGGCTATGCCCATCCCGGTCTGTCCTTCCTCATCCTCGGTCTCATCGTGCAGGTGTGCAGCGTGCTTTATCTGTCGGTGCTGATCTTTGCCGGTGTACGCCTGGCCGCCCAGTTCCGCCGTCACCGCCGCCTTGCGGCGGGGGGGACGGCGGGGGGGGGGGGGG
>NZ_ATJV01000045.1 GCF_000443165.1 Thauera terpenica 58Eu
TCGCTCGCGCTGCCATGCTCGACCTCAAACCGTCAGGAAGTCCGGCGCCGCCGGGATGGATGACATTTTATTGCACCAACGCCCATCAGATGTCGAATGTCTGTCGTCATCGCCAGGCGATCATGTTGCAAGGCAGCGGCAGCACCGAGCATGTCGTGTGCCCGGTGCACCGCTGGACTTATGATCCGCAGGGCGAACTGATCGGTGCGCCGCATTTTGCTCAAAAACCCTGCCTCGCATTGCAGCGTGATGCGCTCGAGAGCTGGCATGGCCTGCTGTTCAAGGGGCCGCGCTCAGCCAGTGCGGATCTGGATGGCATGAGGCTGGCAAGCGCGCTGGATTTCTCCGGCTACAAGCTCGATCGCGTCGACATCCATGAGTGCAACTACAACTGGAAGACCTTCATCGAGGTCTATCTCGAGGACTATCACGTCGGGCCTTTTCATCCTGGTCTGGGTAATTTCGTCACCTGCGAGGATTTGTCATGGCAGTTCGGCGACTGGTATTCGGTGCAGCAGGTGGGCATCACCTCGCTCGCCAGGCCGGGTTCACCGACCTATGCACGCTGGCACAAGGCGGTGCTCGATTATTGCGGGGATGACAAGCCAGCGCAGGGTGCGATCTGGCTCACCTACTACCCCAACGTCATGGTGGAGTGGTATCCCCATGTGCTGGTGGTGAGCACGCTGGTTCCGGTCGCGGTGAACAAGACCCGCAATGTGGTGGAGTTCTACTATCCGGAGGACATCGTCGCATTCGAGCGCGCCTTCGTTGAAGCCGCGCAGGCGGCCTACATGGAGACGGCAATCGAGGACGACGACATTGCCGAGCGCATGGATCGTGGTCGCCTGGCGCTGATGAAGGAGGGGCGCAACGAAGTCGGCCCCTACCAGTCACCTTACGAGGATGGCATGCAGCACTTCCACGAGTTCTATCGCCGCATCCTGGCGCCGCACATCTGAGCGGGCGCTCGGCAATGACGCCCCGCGCACGGCGCAGGGCGCGTGTCCGAGCTCAGTTCCTGTCCTGCAGTTCGCGTGGCAAGGGAAAGGTGACCTTCTCGGGTACGCCATCGAGCTCACGTACCGCTCCCTGACTCAACTCCTTGAGGCGGGCGATCACTTCCGCGACCAGGATTTCCGGTGCGGATGCGCCCGCCGTCACGCCAATGCGACGCTTGCCCTCGAGCCAGGTCGGTTCGATGCCTGCGGCGTTGTCGATGAGGTAGGCCGGCACGCCGCGCAGTTCGGCAACCTCGCGCAAGCGGTTGGAGTTGGAGCTGTTCTTCGAGCCCACCACGAACACCACGTCGGCGTAGGGCGTCATGAACTTGACCGCGTCCTGGCGGTTCTGCGTGGCGTAGCAGATGTCGTCCTTCTTCGGCCCGGCGATGGTCGGAAAGCGCTGCCGCAGGGCGTCCACGATCGTTGCCGCGTCGTCCACCGACAAGGTGGTCTGGGTGACGTAGGCGAGCAACTCCGGATCGGCAATCTGCAGGTGGGCGACATCCTCCGGGGTCTCGACGAGGTGGATGCCGGTCCCGACCTGGCCCATTGTGCCTTCGACTTCCGGGTGGCCCTTGTGGCCGATCATGATGATCTCGCGGCCCTGCTCACGCATGCGGCTGACCTCGACATGAACCTTGGTCACCAGCGGGCAGGTGGCATCGAACACGCGCAGGCCGCGTTTTTCGGCCTCGTCACGCACCGCCAGCGACACACCGTGGGCGGAGAAGATCACCGTGTTGCCGGTCGGGACTTCGTCGAGCTCCTCGACGAAGACCGCGCCCTTGTTGCGCAGATCGTCCACCACGAACTTGTTGTGCACCACCTCATGGCGCACGTAGATCGGCGCGCCAAAACGCTGCAGCGCGCGCTCGACGATCTCGATCGCACGTTCGACGCCGGCGCAAAAGCCGCGTGGGTTGGCCAGCAGGATTTCCTTGTCGCTCATGTCTGTTCTCTGTTGGGTGCCGGGCTCAGGACACGCCGATCACGTCCACCTCGAAGCGGATGGATTTGCCGGCGAGGGGGTGGTTGAAGTCGACCAGGGCCGACTGCTCGTCGATCTCGCGCACGAGCCCGGAATAACGCGAACCATCGGGGGCGGTGAATTCCATGATGCTCATGGCTTCGATCTCCTCATCGGGCATGTGTTCGCGTTTGACGCGCTCGACCAGCTCCGCACGATGGGGTCCGAAGCCTTGCTCGGCTTCGAGCTCGAACACGTGGCGCACGCCAGGGGTCAGGCCGATGAGCAATTGCTCCATCGCCGGCAGCATCTCGCCCACACCCAGCTGCAATGTGGCCGGCGTGGCCTCGAAGGTGCTGATCAGCGGCTGGCCATTGGGCAAGGAGATGCGGTAATGCAGGGTGACGAGGCTGTTGGCTTGGACGATCTGGCTCACGATGACTTCTCCAGGGGCGGCTGGCGGTCGTGGCGGAACTGTCCCCACAGCATCAGCACCACGCCGACGGTAATGGCCGAGTCGGCCAGATTGAACGCCGGCCAGCTGTGGCCGGCGTAGTGAAAGTGCAGGAAGTCCACGACCGCGCCATGCACCAGGCGATCGTAGACGTTGCCCACGGCACCGCCGATGATCAGCGCAAAGGCCGCAGGTAGCAGCGTTTCGTCGCGATGGCGGTAAATCAGGGTCAGCAGCCAGCCGCAGATGAGCGTCGCCAGAGCGGTGAAGAACCAGCGCTGCCAGCCGTCATGATCGGCGAGAAAGCTGAAGGCTGCGCCGGGGTTGAACACCAGCACCAGATCAAAGAAGTTCGTTACCGGCACGCGCTGGCCATAGCTCAGGCTGTCGAGCACCCATTGCTTGCTGAGCTGATCGAGCACCGCAACCACGATCGCGAACGCGATCCACGGCGCCATGGCGAGGAGAGCGGGGCGCGCCGCAGCGCGGGACACCGGCAAGACCTCAGGCATGCGTGCGGGTTTCGCCGCCACCGAACAGGTTGTCCACGCAGCGTGCGCACAGGCCGGCATGTTCGGCATGGTGGCCGACGGATTCAACGTAATGCCAGCAGCGCTCGCACTTGGGTGCCGCGCTCGGCGTGGCGACGATGTGCTCTTCTTCCGCGTCATTGACTTCACACAGGCGGGTGGCCGAAGTCATGGTGACGAAGCGCAAGTCCTCGCCCAGGCTGCCCAGTGCCGCATGTTTGTCGGCGCTCAGTGCCAGGCTGAGCTCGGCCTGCAGCGAAGAGCCGACCTTGCCCTCGGTGCGCAAGGCCTCGATCACCTTGAGCGCTTCGGAGCGCACGGCGCGGATGGTTTCCCAGCGTGCCACCATGCCGGCTTCGCCTTCCTGCGCGGGCAGGGCGTGGAAGCTGTGCAGCATCACGCTGTCGGGCTCTGCGCCCGGGGCGCTCGGGTTCAGCACCGCCCAGGCCTCCTCGGCGGTGAAGGACAGGATCGGCGCCATCAATTTGAGCAAGGTCTGGGTGATGTGCCACAGCACGGTCTGCGCCGCGCGGCGCGGCAGGCTGTCGGCGGCGGTGGTGTACAGGCGGTCCTTGAGGATGTCGAGGTAGAAGGCGCCGAGGTCTTCGGCGCAGAACACCTGCAGCGCCTGCACGATGCGGTGGAACTCCATCTTCGCGTAGTCGGCCTCGGCCTGGTGCGCGAGCTCGCGGGTGAAGGCGAGCGCGTAGCGGTCGATGTCCAGCCAGTGCTCGAGCGGAACCGCGTGCTGGGCGATGTCGAAGTCCGCCGTGTTGGCGAGCAGGAAGCGCAAGGTGTTGCGGATGCGGCGATAGACCTCGACCACACGGTCGAGGATCTCCTTGGAGATCGACAGTTCGCCCGAGTAGTCGGTCGACGCCACCCACAGACGCAGGATCTCGGCGCCGAGCTTGCCGCTGACTTCCTGCGGCACCACCACGTTGCCGAGCGACTTGCTCATCTTGCGCCCCGCGCCGTCTACGGCGAAGCCGTGGGTGAGCAGGCTGCGGTAGGGTGCGTGGCCGTCGATGGCGCAGCCGGTGAGCAGCGAGGAATGGAACCAGCCGCGATGCTGGTCCGAACCTTCCAGATACATGTCGGCGCGCGGGCCCTCGGGGTGGCCATCATTGTGCGAGCCGCGCAGCACGTGCTTGTGGGTGGTGCCGGAGTCGAACCACACATCGAGGGTGTCACTGATCTTTTCGTAGTGGGCAGCATCGTCGCCGAGCAACTCGGCCGCATCGAGCTTGAACCAGGCCTCGATGCCTTCACGCTCGACGCGCTGGGCGACGGCCTCCATCAGCTCGACGGTGCGCGGATGCAGCTCACCGCTTTCCTTGTGCAGGAAGAAGGGGATCGGCACACCCCAGTTGCGCTGGCGCGAGATGCACCAGTCCGGCCGGTTGGCGATCATCGCGTGCAGCCGCGCCTGGCCCCAGCCGGGGTAGAACTTGGTGGCCTCGATCGCACGCAGTGCGCGCTCGCGCAGGGTGGAGCCGTCAGCCGCGGTCTTGTCCATGCCGACGAACCACTGCGCCGTCGCCCGATAGACGAGCGGGGTCTTGTGGCGCCAGCAGTGCATGTAGCTGTGGATGATCTTGTCGTGCGACAGCAGCGCGCCGACCTCGGCGAGCTTGTCGACGATCGCCGGGTTCGCCTTCCAGATGTTCATGCCGCCGAAGAAGGGCAGGTCGGCCACGTACTGCCCGCCGCTCATCACCAGCGACAGGATCTCCTCGTTGCTGCGGCCATAGGCATGCCATGCGCTGAAGTCCTCGACGCCATGCGCGGGCGAGGAGTGCACGATGCCGGTGCCGGCGTCGATGCCGACGTAATCGGCGAGGTAGACCGGTGAGGGGCGGTCATAAAGCGGGTGGCGAAATTCGATGTGCTCGAGCGCCGCACCCTTGGTGGTGGCGAGCACCCGGCCTGCGAGCTGGTAACGCTGCAGGGCGGAGTCGACGAGTGCGCTGGCGAGCACCAGCAGGCGGGTGCCGCCGTCCTTCAGCGCGAGCTCGACGAGCGCGTAATCGAATTCGGGATGGACGTTGAGCGCCTGGTTGGCCGGAATGGTCCACGGGGTGGTGGTCCAGATCACCGCAGCGGCGGGCTGCTCCAGCCTGGCGAGGCCGAAGGCTGCGGCCAGCTTCTGTCCGTGCGCGTCGGTGTTGGACACCGTGAACGCGACGTCGATGGTCGGTGAGGGCTTGTCGGCATATTCGACCTCTGCTTCTGCCAGCGCCGAACCACAGTCGAAGCACCAGTTCACCGGCTTCAGGCCCTTGAACACGTAGCCGTTCGCGGTCATCTCCGCGAGCGCGCGGATCTCATTGGCTTCGTTGGCAAAGTCCATCGTGCGATAGGGATTGTCCCAGTCGCCGAGCACGCCCAGGCGGATGAACTCGGCCTTCTGGATCTCGACCTGCTCGCTGGCATAGGCGCGGCACAGCTCCCTGACCTTGTCCGCGGGCAGGTTCTTGCCGTGAGTGACCTCGACCTTGTGCTCGATCGGCAGGCCGTGACAGTCCCAGCCTGGCACGTAAGGTGCGTCGAAGCCGGCCAGCGTCTTCGAGCGCACGATGATGTCCTTGAGGATCTTGTTGAGCGCGTGACCGATGTGCAGGTTGCCGTTGGCATAGGGCGGGCCGTCGTGGAGCACGAACTTGGGTCGCCCCGCGCTGTGCTTGCGGATGCGCTGGTAGAGCTTGTGCTGCTGCCAGTTCGCGATCCACTGCGGCTCGCGCTTGGGCAGGTCGCCGCGCATCGGGAAAGGGGTGTCGGGCAGGTTGAGCGTCTTGCGGTAGTCGGCCATGGCGGGAGCGTGGGGTCTTGTAGGTTCGGTCGGGCGCACCGGGGTGCGCTTGGGCGCGGGCTGCGAGGGCACGTCAGCCCTGGTGAAGATCGCCAAGCTCGGGCTGATCGGCAAACCAGTGGCGTGCGATCTCGGCGTCGCGGGCGATTTGAGCGCGCAAGGCGTCAAGCGATTCAAACTTGCGCTCGGCCCTCAGCTTGTGCAGGAAATGGACACGGATGTGAGCGCCGTAGCACTCCTGCGTCCAGTTGAAGAGATGAACTTCCAGCCGTGCGCGACCGTTGGAGGTGGCGGTGGGCCGCACGCCGATATTGGCAACACCGACGACGCGATCTTCGGCCAGGCCCTCGACGCTGACCGCATACACGCCGGTGAGGGCAGGGCGGCGATGTTTCATCTGGATGTTGGCGGTCGGAAAGCCGAGCTGGCGACCGATCTTGTCACCATGGCTGACACGGCCGGCGATGCTGTAAGGGCGCCCGAGCAGGTGCGCCGCGTGCGCCAGGTCACCGCTGGCCAGGGCGTCGCGCACCGCTGAACTTGACACGCGCTCATTGTGCAGGCCGAGGGTGGGCATGGATTCGACGTCGAAACCGTAGTGCTTGCCCGCGTCCTGCAGCATGGCGAAGTCGCCCTGGCGGCGGGCGCCGAAGCAGAAGTCGTCACCGACATACAGGTGGCGCACGCCGAGGCCGCGTACCAGCGTGTCCTCGATGAAGGCGTGAGCGCTTTGCGCCGCGCGGCGGGCGTCGAAGCGGCACACGTAAGCGCGGTCAACGCCGGCGGCATCGAGCAGCAACAGCTTTTCACGCAGTGAGGCGAGGCGTGCGGGCGCGTCGGCCGGGCTGAAGTACTCGCGCGGGTGGGGCTCGAAGGTGAGCACGACCGCCGGCAGGCCGAGTACGCGCGCCTTGTCGGTGAGCAGCTTGAGCAGGGCCTGATGACCGAGATGAACGCCATCGAAATTGCCGATGGTGAGCACCGTGGCGGTGTCGGCTCGCTCGGGAATCCCGCGAAAAACCCGCATAAGGCGCCTGAAAAAAGCGGCAATTATAACGGCAAAGCGCGGCCTTGCGGGCGCGCTGCCGGCCCACCGCTGGCGCTGTGCTCAGCCCAGTTGCGCGATGCGGGTGGAGCGCTCAGGCGGGTTGGTGTCGAAGTAGCGCTTGATGCCACGCATCAGGGCGGTGGCCATCTTGTCCTGATAGGCCTCGTCGTTGAGGCGGCGCTCTTCGCTGGGGTTGCTGATGAAGGCGGTCTCGACCAGCACCGAGGGGATGTCCGGCGCCTTCAGCACCGCAAAGCCGGCCTGCTCCACATCCGACTTGTGCAGGCGGTTGATGCCACCGATTTCGCCCAGCATGGCGCGGCCCAGTTTGAGGCTGTCGTTGATCGTCGCTGTTTGCGACAGGTCGAGCAGGGTGCGGGCGATATGCCCGTCCTGGTGCGCCAGGTTGATGCCGCCGATAAGGTCGGCATCATTCTCCTTTTGCGCCAGCCAGCGTGCGGCCGTGCTGGAGGCGCCGCGCTCGGACAGCACATACACCGAGCTGCCGTTGGCCTCGGGTTTGACGAAGGCGTCGGCGTGGATCGACACGAACAGGTCCGCACGCACGCGCCGGGCACGGATGACGCGCTGGCCCAGCGGCACGAAGTAGTCGCCGTCGCGCGTCAGCACCGCGCGCATGTTGGGCTCGGCGTCGATCTTGCGCTTCAGGCGGCGCGCGATCGAGAGCGTGACGTTCTTCTCGTGGCTGCCCGCAGCGCCGACCGCGCCCGGGTCCTCGCCGCCGTGGCCGGGGTCGAGGACGACGGTGAACAGCCGATTCACGTTTGGTTCCGTGCGCGCGGTGGTGCTGCGCTCGGTGGGCAAGGTGCGCGCGTTCGCGCTGCTGGCCTGGCCGCTGTCGCCGGCGGCGGCGTCAAACGGCGAATCCTTCATGATCAGCGCCAGCAGCGGGTCGTGCTCTTCGCTCGGGTGCAGGTCGAGCACCAGGCGATGGCCGTAATTGCCCACTGGCGCGAGCGCAAACATCTGGGGATTGATCGCGGCCTTGAGTTCGACCACCACGCGCACCACGCCAGGGCGATTCTGCCCGGCGCGGATCAGGCGGATATAGGGATCGGACCCCATGACCTTGGAGGGCAGGGATTGCAGCACGCTGTCGAGCTGCACGCCCTCGAGATCGATCACCAGGCGATCGGGGTCCGGCACCAGCATGTGGCTGTAGCGCAGCTTGGTTGATCCTTCGAGGGTGATGCGGGTGTATTCCGGTGAGGGCCAGACGCGCACCGCGAGCAGGCTCGCCGACGCCGCATGGCCCACGGGGCTCAACATCAGCGCCAGCGTGGCACCGGCGAACTTGAGCAGGCCGCGACGGTCGACGCCGCGGGTGACGGCCGGAGCTAGTCCGCAGTCAGCGTCGGGCCGATGGCCCGCAGTGCTTTCATCAGTTCTGTCACGCATGTTCGCCCCGCATCGGTGTGTCCGTAGATCTCCACAAAGCGCCCTCCGTCCCGCACTTCAAGCTGGATTTCGAGATCGGGCGACGGCAAATGGGGAAGGGCTTTCTGTGGCCATTCCACAATGCACACGCCCTGGTCGGCGAAATACTCATCCAGGCCTGCGTCAAGGTATTCTTCGGGCGAGTTGAAGCGATAAAAATCAAAGTGATATAAGTTTAATCTAGAAACAACGTAAGGTTCAATCAAGGTGTAAGTGGGGCTCTTCACCTTGCCTTCATGACCCAGTGCGCGCAGCAGGCCGCGGGTGAGGGTGGTCTTGCCCATGCCGAGATTGCCCAGCAGCCAGATGTTGAGGCGCGGCCGCAGCAGCGGCGCCAGCGCAGCGCCAAGCGCTTCGGTGTCTGCTTCGGCCGGCAAGTGCGCGCACAGACGGACGTCGTTATCATCGCTGGCCTGGACTTTGGCGGCATTGAGCAACTCGATCATGGAATCCTCATCGTTGATGGCGGCAGACAGTTTCTCGGACGCGGATGGCGTCGCAATCGATGGCGTGGCCTTGCTCGCACGCATCCGCGAGTGGGCGCTCGAACTGGGCTTCGGTGCGATTGGTGTGGCCGATATCGATCTCAGCACGGCCGAACCCGGCCTGGCCGCCTGGCTGGAGGCCGGTTTTCATGGCGAGATGGATTATATGTTGCGCCACGGCATGAAGCGCGCCCGCGCCGCGGAGCTCGTGCCCGGCACGCGGCGGGTGATCAGCGCGCGCCTCGATTACTGGCCTGCTGCGGCCGATGCACAGGCGGTGCTGGCCGATGGCAGCCTTGCCTACGTGTCGCGTTATGCGCTGGGACGCGATTATCACAAGGTGTTGCGCAAGCGCCTGCAGCAACTGGCGGAGCGCATCGCGACTGCCGTCCCCCATGCCTTCAGGGTGTTCACCGACTCCGCGCCTGTACTTGAAGTCGAGCTCGCCAGCCGCAGCGGACTGGGCTGGCGAGGCAAGCACACTTTGTTGCTCGAGCGCAACGCTGGCTCCTACTTCTTCCTCGGTGAGATCTTCACCGATCTGCCCCTGCCGCTCGACGCCCCGGCCGAGGCGCACTGCGGGCGCTGCACCGCCTGTATCGACGCCTGCCCGACCGCGGCCATCGTTGCGCCGTATCAGGTCGATGCACGGCGCTGCATTTCCTATCTCACCATCGAGCTCAAGGGCGCGATCCCGGAGGATCTGCGTCCCCTGCTGGGGAATCGGATCTACGGCTGTGACGACTGCCAGCTCGTGTGTCCGTGGAACCGCTTCGCACGTTTGACTGCAGAGGGCGACTTCGCGCCCCGCCATGGCCTTGACAGCGCCGCCCTTGCCGCGCTCTTCGCCTGGAGCGAAGCCGACTTTGCCGAGCGCACCGCGGGCAGTCCGATCCATCGCATCGGCTACGAGCGCTGGCTGCGCAACATTGCGGTGGCGCTGGGCAACGCGCCGTCTGCGCCCGAGGTGCTGGCGGCGCTGCAGTCGCGCCTCGAGCACCCCTCTGCGCTCGTGCGCGAGCATGTGGGCTGGGCGCTCGCACGGCACGCTGCGCCGGCCTGCGGCTAGAATCGCGCCCCTCAACCGCCACCGGACGCCCCATGAAAGATCGCCTCGATGTGCTCGAAACCAAGATGATGTCGGCCGAGGACCAGCTCGACGAGTTGAACCGCAGCGCCTGGCGCCAGCAGCAGGAGCTCGACCTGCTGCGTGAGCAGGTGCGCCATCTGGCCCAGCAACTGAAGACCATCCAGCCCGGTGCAGCAAACCGCCCGGAGGACGAAATTCCGCCGCACTGGTGAGCGTCCCCGACAAGGCGGGCGTCCCCGACAAGGCGGGCGACGCGCTGGGTTTCCGGTTTGGAGCGGCGAGGGTGGGAAATCCTTGCCGTTGATCACAGCAGGCGTAAGCTCGAGGCGCTGAGCCGCGACTGGAGACGGTCGCGCCGACTGGAAAATCCAAGGCGCATGACAGGCAGCAGAACTTACCGTGAAGCCGCGTTCAAGCCCGGCAGGGAAGGGCTTTGAACTGCCGGTCCGCATGGCTTAGCATGCCGCATCAAAGACACGAGGTATTGTTGAAGTGATTGCCCCAGCAAGGGACGCCCACCGAGCTCAGCGCGAGTTGATCACGGCAGAGCCGCTGTTCTCGGGCCTGCCGCGAACACTCGTCGATGAGCTGGCCGCCGCCAGCCGTGTGCTTGAGCTGCCGGCCCAGGGCGTTCTTTACGGCGCCGATGAGCCCATTCGCGAAGCCTTTGTGCTGGCAACCGGCAGCGCCATGCGCGAACATGTATTGCCCGGGGGCAGCACCAAGGTGCTGGAGATTGCCCAGGCGCCACGGGTGCTTGGTCTGGGGGAGTTGTTCGGTGCCACCCATTACCGCGCATCGTGTCGTGTCATCACCCACAGCATCGTGGCTGCGATCGACATCCGCCGCCTGCGCGCCGTCGCCGAGCAAGACCGCAAGCTGAGCTGGCGCATCCTGCAAGCGCTGGCGCGGCGCCAGTGCGCGATCGAATTCGATGTCACCGGCCACCATTCGAGTAGCACCGGCGCCCAGCGCATCCTTGATTATCTGCTTGAACAACTCGGCGAGGAGGTCGGCCTCGCCGGGGAGACGACGCTCGTCTTCAGCGCGAGCAAGAAGATCATCGCCGCCCGCATCGGCATGACGCCCGAGTCTTTTTCACGCAGCTTGCGCCAACTCAGTGACCAAGGTCTGGTGGTGGTCGAGGGGCGCAAGGTGCACATCCAGCATGCCGCGCTGCTCGATACCGGCATCGGCGACTCCAGCCGGCGCCTGCGCTTCGCGCGCAAGGCCAGGTTGAAGTCCGAACCGCCCCGCATGGGCATCACGCCGGGCGCGCTGGTCAATCTGTGCGGGCGCTTCAGGGTACTGTCGCAACGCATGGCGGTGGCGTGGGCCATGCTCGCTGCAGAGGTGTCGGCAGAGAGAGCGGCGGTTCGGCTGCGTGCGCTGGTGGTGGAGCTCGAGCGTGGCCTGACGCGACTTGGCACGCTTGATCTGCCCGCGAGCCTCGCGCTGCATCGTCATGCCCTGACCAGCGCCTGGCCGGACTTTCAAGCTGCGCTGGCCGAAGAGGGGGCTGCGCCTGCACGGGCCGAGTGGGTGCTCAACGCCAGTGAGGCCTTGTTTGAGGCTGCCGACCGCCTGACGCGTGCAGCGGGGCAACTGTTTGCCCTGCCTGAGGTGCATTACGTCAACGTTGCCGGGCGCAACCGCATGCTGTCGCAGCGCATTGCGAAGCTGTTCCTGCTGCGGGACTGGGTGGGGCAACCCGAAGGCATCCAGGGCGAGATCACGGCGGCCGTCGAAGAGTTCGAGCGCAATCTGCAGGAGTTGAGCCAGGACGGACGCAATCTTCCCGAGCTTTCGGCCCAGCTGCAGGAGGTGGGCAGGCAGTGGCAGCAGTTCATGAGCACCTTGACGCCCGAGATTTCGCACACCCGGCCCGGCCAGCAGATCCGCGCGGTGGTCGCGGAGGCGGATCGGCTGCTGCGCCATGTCGACACCGCGGTCAAACTCTACGAACGCCTGACTTCAGGTTGAAGCCGTGTTCATGCGCCCGGGCGCAGATGGCTTCAGATGATGAGTTTGGCCGTGAGTCGAGCGAGGGCGTCGCCGAAGGCGCTGGTGAGGATGACGAGAATCGGCATGCCATAGCAAAAGGCGTACATCAGCTGACGGATGCGCCGGGTTGCCGTGGGCAGCTCAAGGAAGCGGTCACAGACGATTCTCACCTTGATGCCCATCACCAGTGCCACCAGCACCGTGATCATGAAGCCCGCGTCGGGCTGTCCACCCAGGGCGGCACCGCCTACGCTGAGCAGCACCAGGCTGAGCCAGGCCAGATCGAGTTTACGGGTTTCGTTCATCGGCTCGCCTCTCTGGTCAGCGCAGAACGTAGAACAGCGGGAAGATCATCAGCCAGATGATGTCGGTGGTGTGCCAGTACACCGCGAAGGACTCGAGGCCGGAATGCTCTTCGGCCGAGTACGATCCGGTGCCGGTGCGCAGCATCACCCAGATCATGCCGAGCAGGCCCCAGAACACGTGGATCAGGTGGTTGAAGCTGAGATAGTAGTAGGTGACGATGAAGACGCCGGCGTCACCGTTCAGGCCGTGGGCCAGGTTCCAGCGCACTTCGAAGAGTTTGATCACCGGGTAGCCGAGGCCGAACACGAAGGCGCCCATCATCCACTGCAGGCAGGCGCGCTGCCTGGAGGCACGCATCGCGTGCAGGGCGCGTGCCACACACCAGCCGCTGGTGAGCAGCATCAAGGTGTAGCCGGTACCGGCCAGCAGCGACAGCTGCGCCGGTCCGTTGCGAAAGATCTCCGGGTGGTGGGCACGGGCGACGAAGTACACCGCGAACATGAGCGCAAACTCGGTGACCTCGCAGAAAATGCCGACCCACATGGCCTTGCTGCCGGGGATGCGGCCGCTGGCAGCGGGCGCTGGGGACGGAATAGCAGGGAGGGTGCCGGCTTGCGACATGGCAGACAGGAAAGTGCGGTGCTGGAGGGGTGGATTATCGCGCTCACGCCGCATTGATTGCCTTGATGCTGCGTAAGTCGGGTCGGCCAATGCGATACTTGCGGCCCTTGATCAAGGAGACCGGGTTTTGAAGAAGATCATTTCGTGCGCTCTGGGCGCAGCGCTCGCCCTGCCGCTGGGTGTGCAGGCCGAGACCGTGGGTGCGGTCGACACCGTGTTCAAGTTCATCGGCCGCAACCACCAGGTGGTGGTGGAGGTGTTCGATGACCCCAAGGTGGAGGGCGTGTCGTGCTACGTCTCGCGCGCACGCACGGGCGGCATCAAGGGCTCGCTGGGCCTCGCCGAGGATACGTCCGATGCGTCGGTGGCCTGCCGTCAGGTGGGTGAGATCACCCTGCTCGAACCCCTGCGTCAACAGGAGGAGGTGTTCTCGCAGAGCGCATCGATCCTGTTCAAGAAAGTGCGCATCGTGCGCATGGCCGATGTCAAGCGCAATACCTTGGTCTACCTCGTCTACAGCGACAAGCTGATCGAAGGCAGCCCGCAGAACAACGTCACCGCCGTGCCCGTGCCACGCAGCACGCCGCTGCAGCTGCGCTGAGCCGCAGGCGCAGCAGCCTTCAGGCGGTCGCAACCTCGCACAGACGACACTTGGTCACACCGTATTCGGTCCTGACCAGCAGTGGATAGAGCGAGCCACAGAAGCGGCCATGGTGAGCGATGTTGTAGCCTACGACATGGCCCGCTATATGGCCGATGTGCACGCTCTGGCCGATGCCATATCCGGCTTCGATGGCCCGGTTGATCGAGCGCTTGACGATGTCGTAGCGTGTTGCGGCCCTTGGGGTTCGACGTGAGCCCTCGACGACGAGGAGGGGTTGGGTAGACATAGTGACCTCTGCTGCATGACCCGTGAATCGGGTCTTCATGCGTGTTTACGGCTGCGTTGAGCGAAACTCGACCCTCGCGCCCACAGTGTTCGCCACATGGTGCCAGAGCCGGTGTGAGCTGTTTCACGGATCCGTACAAATTTTACCTTGGTCGTACGCCAGGGCTGACACCCCGGACGTGGGCGCGCGCCATGAATCGACTTTTTCAGAACATCATCCCGAGCAAGATCATGACCCAAGCTTCAAGCCGTAATCCAGTCATCCGCCATGTTCTGCAGGGCAGCCTCATCTCGCAGATCACCTTCGCCCTTGTGTGCGGCATCGTGCTCGCCGTACTTGCACCCGAGCTCGCACGCTCGGCGAGCTTGCTGGGTGATGTCTTCGTATCGGCGCTCAAAGCCGTTGCGCCCGTGCTGGTGTTCGTGCTCGTGGCGGCCGCCATCGCCAGTCACAAGAGCGGCCAGCCCACCCACATCCGACCTGTGCTGCTGCTGTATTTCGCCGGCACTCTCGGCGCATCGCTGGTGGCGGTGATTGCCAGCTTCAGCTTTCCGACCACGCTGGTTCTCGATGCGCCGCAGGTGCTTGGCACGCCCCCGGGCGGCATCATCGGCGTGCTCAAGAATCTGCTGCTGAGCGCGGTCTCGAATCCCTTCAAGGCGCTGATCGAAGCCAACTTCATCGGCATCCTGGCCTGGGCCATTGCGCTTGGCGTTGGCTTGCGTCATGCAGGAGAGGCCACAAAGAGCGTGCTGTCCGACCTCGCGGCGGCGGTGTCACAGATCGTGCGCTGGGTGATTCGTTTCGCCCCGCTGGGCATCTTCGGACTGGTGGCGGGCACGCTCGCCGAATCCGGGATGGGCGCGCTGCTCGGCTATGGGCAGTTGTTGCTGGTGATTGTTGGCAGCATGGTGGTCGTGGCGCTGGTGCTCAATCCGCTGCTGGTGTTCTGGGTGACACGTCGCAATCCCTATCCGCTCGTGTTTACCTGCCTGCGCGAGAGCGCGCTGACCGCCTTCTTCACCCGCAGCTCGGCGGCCAACATTCCGATCAACCTGCAGTTGTGCAAGCGCCTCAATCTGCACGCGGACACCTACGCGATCTCGATCCCCCTGGGGGCGACGATCAACATGGCGGGCGCGGCCATCACCATCGCGGTGATGACCTTGGCCGCGGTGCACACGCTGGGGATCAGCGTCGATCTGCCGACCACCTTGCTGCTGTGCGTCGTGGCCTCGCTGGCGGCGTGCGGCGTGTCGGGTGTGGCGGGTGGTTCGCTGCTGCTGATCCCGATGGCGTGCAACCTGTTTGGCATCGGCACCGATGTGGCGATGCAGGTGGTGGCGATCGGTTTCGTCATCAGCGTGGTGCAGGACTCCTTCGAGACCGCGCTCAACTCCTCTACCGACGTGTTGTTCACTGCCGCCGCCTGTCGGGCGGCCGAGGCCGGCTAGGCGGGCGATCCGGTCGGCTTCAACCCGGATCACTGTTCAGGGCAGGTCCTCACCAGGGCTTGCCCTGTCGTCCACTGCAAGTTGTCAACGGCGCCATGCAAAAACAATATCTGGCTGGTCAATCATTGTCTCGGGCCTTGTTCAGCATGACCTGGCCGATGCTCTTTGGTGCTGTGGCGCTGATGAGTTTTCAGTTGGTCGACAGCATCTTCATCAGCATGCTGGGCATGCAGCCGCTTGCGGCCCTGGGCTTTACGCTGCCTCTGCAGCAACTGCTGATTGGCGTGCAGATTGGCATCGGTATTGCCGCAACCGCGCTGATTTCGCGGGCGATCGGCGCGGGCAAGGCAGAGCACGCCAAATACATGGGCGGCCTTGTGGTGCTCGCCGGTTGCTCTGTCTCGCTGATTTTATGTACCTTGATCTGGTTGCTGCGCACCCCCTTGCTTGATGCCCTCGGTGCTGACGCCGAGTTATTGCCCTACACCGAAAGCTATTGGCTGCCCTGGCTTACCAGTGCATGGCTGGGCGCGTTCTTGTATTTTGCCAACAGCATTTCACGCGCGCATGGGGATACCCGCTTGCCGGGTTTGACGATGGTGTTGACCAGCATCCTCAACATGTTGCTCGACCCATTGTTCATTTTCACCTTTGGCCTGGGCTTGCCCGGTGCGGCCTATGCCACCATTGTTGCCTGCCTGGTGGGCGCCGCGATCATGTATTCACGGATATTGAAGCACCATTGGCTGGCCTTTGATCCAGGCAAGCTGGCGATTGCCCCCGCACTGCTTGATATTGCCAAAACCAGTGCGCCCGCCATGCTCAGCCAGTTGATGCCAGGCACCGCCTCATTGCTGGCCACGCGCCTGGTCGCCGGCTTTGGTGGCTCAGCCATTGCTGCGTGGGCGCTGGGCAGCCGCCTGGAGCTGTTTTCCATCGTCATCGTACTGGCGCTGACCATGGCTCTGCCGCCCATGGTGGGGCGTTTGTTCGGCGCCAGGCAACTCGAACGCGTACACAGCCTGGTGCTGATTGCAGTGCGCTTTGTGATCGGCTTGCAATTGACCATCGCCTTGTTCTGGATGGCCACGCGCTGGTTGATCGCACCCGCCCTGGCCCCAGACCAGGAATCCGAACTGTATCTGCTGAGCTACATGCTTTGGGTGCCGATCAGCTATGCCGCGCTGGGTGTGTGCATGCTGATGGTTTCAGTGTGCAACGCGCTGGGCATGCCGATGCGCGCGGTCTGGATTTCCACTTTGCGTCTGTTCGTGTGCTACCTGCCGGCACTCTGGGTTGGCGCCAGCATTGCAGACATGAGCGGCCTGTATATCGGCGTGCTGCTGGGTAACCTTGCCGCGGGCTTGTTGGCCTGGAATCTTTACAAACAAGGCTTGCAGCATATCCAGCAGGCGTAGGCGCCCCTGTCACCCGAGCTCGGACAATCTGACCCTCAAGAGGCCGTTCTTCAAGAAGTCGGTGTGGCGGTGCCTTCCTTGCCCGGGGGGGACGGGAAGAAGTTCACCTTCTGCGCCACCACGCTATCGCGCATCCTGGCGATGTGCGGTTTCATCGCGCCCTCGACATGCATCTCGCAGCGTTTGCAGTCAAAGCGCAAGGTCAGCGTTTCGTTGCCATTGACCAGCTGCATCGGATCGGGGCGGATGCCTTTCACTTCCTTCGGGCACAGGTTGAAGCTGTAGCGCAGGCAGTGTTTGGTGATCATCAGCGAGACGTTGTCGGTTTCGCGGTTTTCCTCGAAGGCGGCATCGACAAGGGTGACGCCGTGGCGGGCGTAAAACGCCCGTGCCTTGTCGTTGAGCACGTTGGCGAGATAGCTCAGCGCGTCCTGCGGGTAGGCGACTGGCGGCTCGACTGCGGCGGCGCGCGGCGGGCGGGCGTAGGCCTTGAGGCGCGCCGTTTCGAGCTGCTCGACCGCGTCGCGGCGCAGCGCATTGAGCTGGCTGGCGGGCAGAAAGGGCAGGGCAGGCAGGTCGAGGACCAGTTCGCCGAGGGTGAAAATGCTGTTGCCGAGCCTGGCGATGTGCTCGTGTAGCGTTGCCTGCGCACGCTCCGCGTTTTGTGCCGGCTGGAAGGCGCCGGCCAGGGTGGCGGTGGCGCTCACGCCGTCCTCGTCGGTCAGGGTGAGCGCAAGAGGGCTGCCCTCTGCGCCCGCGCCATGGTGCAGGCGTGCATCGACGCGGATGCGGCGCTCGGCAGATTTCTTCTCCAGTGCGCGCTCGAATTCGTGGTCATGATTGCGGAACACCGAAGTGCCCGGCACCAGCTCGGCCGGCAGCGGGTCGGACGTAAAGATGCGATCCACGCCTTCGCCGCCGGCATTGGCTTCGGCACGGTTGACCCGCAGGCCGGTGAGCTCGCCCCTGGGCGTGTACCAGGTGAGGCCATCGGCGTTGTGGATGGGGGCGCTGCGTTCGATCTCGAAGAACCGGCGTGCCTTGGCGTCGATCTTCGTCACGCGGCCGATCGGCTCGCCGATGAACTTGGGCGACTCGAAGGCTTCGATGCCGTGCTGGCGATCGTTGGCAAAGTAATCGGTATAGCCACGGTTGAAGGTCTTGTCCGCCTGCGGCTCGAACAGGAAGATCGTGCGCCCGCTGGATGCGCGCTGGTATGCGCTGCCCCCGGTCTCAGGGTGCTCGATGATCTCGTCGAGCAGTCGGCGGTAGTGCGCGGTGATGTTCTTGACGTAGGACAGATCCTTGTAGCGGCCCTCGATCTTGAACGAGCTGATGCCTGCAGCTGCCAGCGCGCGCAGGTTGGCGCTCTGGTTGTTGTCCTTCATCGACAGCATGTGCTGTTGGCTGGCGAGGGTGTTGCCGTCCTTGTCCTTGAGGTCGTAGGGCAGGCGACAGGCCTGCGAGCATTCGCCGCGGTTGGCGCTGCGGCCGGTGTGGGCGTGGCTGATGTAGCACTGGCCGGAGAAGGCCACGCACAGCGCGCCATGGACAAAGTATTCGAGCTGGCAGGTGGTGGCAGCGGCGATCTTCCTGACCTCGGCCAGTGACAGCTCGCGTGCCAGCACGATCTGGGAGAAGCCCACATCTTGCAGGAAGCGCGCCTTGCTGGCGTCGCGGATGTCGGTCTGGGTGCTGGCGTGAAGCTGGATGGGCGGCAGGTCGAGCTCGAGCAGCCCCATGTCCTGCACGATGAGCGCGTCCACCCCGGCGTCGTAAAGCTGCCAGATCAGCTCGCGCGCTGGTTCCAGCTCGGTGTCGAACAGGATGGTGTTGGTGGCGACGAAGACTTCGGCGTGATAGCGGTGCGCGTGCGCCACCAGGCGCGCAATGTCCGCCACCGAGTTGTCCGCTGCCGAGCGCGCACCGAAGGCCGGGCCGCCGATATACACCGCGTCTGCGCCGTGCTTGATGGCTTCGATGCCGAAGTCGGCGGTCTTCGCCGGGGCGAGGAGCTCGAGGGTGTGGCGGGGCTCAGTCATGGCACGATTCATCCGCGTTCGACACGCAAACGCCTGATTGGAAAGGCGGTGATGATAACAACAGGCTCAGGACCTGACGAGCGCCACCACCGGGCGGGGTAAAACCACCGTGGCAGGGGCCGCTCAGATGCGCGCTGAGTCGGCGTAGCCGCGCATGACCAGCGGCACCAGCACGAGCAGGCCGACCGCGTCTGCCACCCAGTCCCACGGGTCGCCGAAGCGATGACGGGTCTGGCTTTGCGCAAGCTCCATCGCCGCGCCGTAGAGCAGCAGACCGGCGGCAATGCGCAGCGGATGGCGTGGCCAGCCGGCATACGCCAGCAGCGCCAGGGTGGCGAAGGCCAGCGCGTGTTCGATCTTGTCCTGCCACGACACCAGTTTCGCGATGTTGGGCGCGGGCATCAGCGCGAGCCAGAACACGGCAAGAAGGAGGGTGCAGAAGAGGATGCGAAAGATCGTGCGAACGGAAGAAGGCATGGGCAGTCCGAGTGGAACGAGGCGAGATTTTGCACGAATCGTTGATCAAAGAGGACGCTTGGTGACGTTTCGTGACGCTTGACTCATGGCGACACGTGCATTTGACGATGGGCGTTGAACGCCGCGCGTTTTGATGCGCACAGGAAGGAGGATGGGCAGATGAATGGGGTTCGTGGTCTGGTTTCGTCGCTCGCGCTCGCCCTTGCGGCGCTGGCGTCGATGGCGGTGGGGGCGGCGGACGTCGTGCTCCGCACTGAAGCGGGCCCCGTGCGGCTGACCGAAGTCGTGCGAGGTCTTGACAAGCCCTGGTCGATTGCGTTCCTCCCCGACGGGCGGCTGCTGCTGACCGAGCGCCCCGGGCGCATGCGCATTGCAGCTCGCGACGGCACGTTGTCCGCGCCGCTGGCGGGTGTGCCGGCCGTGCATGCTGAGGGTCAGGGCGGGCTGCTTGATGTCGCCCTGAGCCCGGACTTCGCGACTGACCAGCGCATCGTGTTCTCTTATGCGCAGCCGACGCCGACAGGTGCCCGTACCGCGGTGGCGCGCGCCCGGCTTGATGTTGCGGCACTCAAGCTTGAGGATGTGAAGCTGATCTTCAGCCAGAACGAAGACCCTGCGGGCAAGCATCACTGGGGCTCACGCCTGGTGTTCGATCGCGCTGGAAACCTCTTTGTGACCCTGGGTGATCGCTTTCATCCGCGCGAGCGGGCGCAGGCGCTCGACAGCCACCTGGGCAAGATCGTGCGTATCGACATGGATGGCAGCGTGCCGGCAGACAACCCCTTCCTGCAGCAGGCGGGCGCGAGTCCCGAGATCTGGTCGTACGGCCATCGCAACGTGCAGGGCGCGGCGCTGCATCCGGCCACTGGCGAGCTGTGGGCACACGAGCACGGCCCGCAGGGCGGTGACGAGCTCAACCGTGTGCTGCCGGGGCGCAACTATGGCTGGCCCGTGATCACCTTCGGGCGTGAATACGTGATCGGCACCAAGATTGGTGAAGGCACGGCGCGCGCCGATGTCGAGGCGCCGCTCACGCAGTGGACGCCGTCGATCGCCCCGTCCGGGATGGCCTTCTACACCGCTGAGCTGTTCCCGCAGTGGAGGGGCAACCTGTTCTTGGGTGCGCTGAAGTATCAGATGCTGGTGCGTCTGGTGGTGGACGGCAGCACGGTGGTGCACGAAGAGCGCCTTGAGCTGGGCAGACGAATTCGCGACGTGCGCCAGGGGCCGGACGGCCATCTGTGGTTGCTTGACGAGAGCGAAGGGCGCGTGCTGCGGCTGGACCCGGGCTGAGTGGTGCCAGCGCTTGACGCGGGAGAGTCAGCCGAGGCGGGCTTCAGCCGGCCTGCTTGATCGCAAGCACGGCCTGATTGCGCAGGGTTCGCAGCAAGGCGAGTTCCTGCTCGCTGATCTCGATTGCACCCGGACGCTCCTTGTCGGCGTAGATCATCGCCACCGGCTTGCCCTTGATGGTGAGCGGGAGCAGCACGAAGGTGCGTGAGTGCACGGACTTGCGGTACCAGTCGGGCACGCGCATGGCGATGGCGGGGTCGTCGATATCGGAAATGAGGATGTCCACCCCTTTCGCCGTGGCCACGTTGAAGACGTTGTCCGGTTGTGCCGCGAGGCTGAACTGCAGCTGTCCGGCAAGCTCGGTGGCGCCCGGGCCGAAGCCGAAACGACCGTTCATCGTATTGTTGCGTGCGTCCCGCACACACAGCAGCACACGCTTGAAGCCCATGGCGCGGTACATGGTCTCGAGGATGATGCGCAACACATCGTTGAGCTTGAACTCCTCGACCAGGGTATTGCTGATGTCCTGGATGCCTGCGCTCAGCACGCCCTGAGCGTCCGCGGGTTTTTGTCCCGCTGGCGTGGGCTCGGCGCTGAGTCTTTGTTCGAGCGCGACCCCGCGGGGCATCGCACCGGGCTCTTCCTCGGCTGTAGTGCTGGGTGCGGTGTTGCCGAGGTAGTCGGCAAGATGGCGGCCGAGCTGTGTTTGTTGCAGGTCCACTCTGATGATGCGCGCAAAGGCGTGTGCTTCGTCGATTGCGCTCTCCATGTGCTCGCGCACCTGTGCGGCATCGATCGGTAGCGCCTCGGCAAAGCGGCTGACGATCGCGTCCATTGCCCGCTCGCGCTCGGCGGGCGGCAGGTGGAAGAGGGCATCGCAGTGTTCGTTGGCGCAGGCCGACAGCACGCGCAGGCGTTCTTCCTGGGTGTTGGCCTTGTGCACCTTGCTCGGTGGCAGCTTGCGCATGCTCTCCAGGATCAGTGACGGAAATCCCCAGCTGCGCGCGAGCCCGATCCCCAACTCCTCGAAGCTGACGCCGAGCACGCGCTGTGCGGCGACATCCTCGTGGCAGTCGTGCTGCTTCATCACCTGGCGGATGTCTGCGCTTTCCTCGGGGAAGAAGTACTGCGACAGCAGTCGACCCAGGCTGTGCAGCACCGAGCAGATATAGGCCTGTTCGAGCTCGCGCGTGCGCAGCTGTGTGGCGAGCTCGCGCGCGAACAGACCAGCGAGGCAGGCGCGCAGAAACTCCTCGCGCAGCTGTTCGGCGTCGGTCTTGTTCGGTAGATGTTCGAACAGCAGGATGGTGATGGCGATGCTGCGTACGGTGTCGAAGCCGAGCACGATCACCGCGCGCGACACGGTGCTGATCTGGCCGCCGCTGGCAGGGCGGTAGTGGGCCGAATTGACCAGCCGCAACAGCTTGTTGGTGAGGGCGACGTCACGCAGGATCAGGTTCGACAGCGTGCCCACCGTCTCGGATTCGCTCGCGGCGACGCGGTTGATCGCAACCACTGACTCCGACAAGGCGGGGAAGTCGCCACGCTGACGCAGGCGGCGCAGCAGGAAGTCGAGTGCGGGATTGGTCGATTGCGCCTGTGGCGGCTTCATGTCGGCATGGGGTGAAGGGTACGAGCCCTATAGCGTGCGACCAAACAGCGCGTGCTGCAATCCGCATCGCGCCGCTTTCGTGTAATGATCGCCATCCTTTCAAAAAACAACCCGGACGCGATCGATGGAAAGCCCGTTCAAAGGCAAGACTGGCCTGCGCAGGGTGTGGAATGCGTTTCACTATTCGTGTGCCGGTCTGCACGCCGCTTACCGTCACGAAGACGCATTCCGTCAGGAGGTGCTGCTGGCGCTGGTCCTGGTCCCGCTCGCGATCTGGTTGGGCGAGGGCGCGGTGGAGCGCGCGCTGCTGATCGGCTGTGTATTGCTGGTGCTGATTGTCGAGCTCATCAACTCGGCGATCGAAGCCACCGTCGACCGCATCTCGCTGGATCGCCATCCGCTGGCAAAGCGCGCGAAGGACATTGGCAGCGCGGCGGTGATGATTGCGCTGCTCAATGCCGTGCTGGTGTGGGCGCTGGTGCTGAGCGCTTGAGGCGCGCTGCACACGCGATGAAACCGGACGCTATGCGTCCGGTCATAGGTGTCAACAGCTGAAAACCTTGAGGCCTTGCCGTGGGCGCACCGCAGTCCCGCTTTCAGTGTCCGCCTCTCAGGCCGACTTCGAGCCCCAGCTGCGCACCGTACCGGTGTCGATATGCAGGAAGTCCGACTCCGGGTAATAACCAACGCCGCCTGCGCCCAGTGCGATGGCGGCATCGCGCAGGCGCGCCGTATTGCAGCCGAGCAGGCGGATGTCGATCGCCTTGCCATCCATGTGCAGGCTGCGCTTGGCCACGCCACCGCCGCCGGTGCGGCGCAGCATGCTGTTGGTCCTGGACGAGCGGAAGCCAGAGATGATTTCAAACGTGCCCCCGCCACAGCTCACGTTCAATGCGTGCAGGATGTCGTAGAGTCTGGGGTCCATGCGCGCGACCTCGCCGGTTCGGAAGTCGCGCAATAGCCAGTTCAAGCGCTGGAGGGCGGGGTCTATATAGCCATTACGGTTTCGATAGCTCGTTTCGAGGCGTTCATCCGTATGGGTGTGGCGGAAGGCCAGGTGGAGGCCGCTTGCGGCATGTGCGGAAGCAAAGGGCAAGGCCAGCGGCAGGGCAGAAAGCCCCTTCAGAAACAGGCGACGCTGCGGGGCAGCATGAGGGCGGGATATCTTGATCATGAATAATATTCAGTCCGTACAAGCACTTGAAGGCGGCATGCTAACCGAGCTCGGCCTCGATTGGGGCAAAACAGTTGTAACGGCAGCGGCCTTGCTGGCAGCGCTGCTGAGCAGCGCGCCTCTGCCTGCCCAGGCTGTGGGCGCTGATTCTGGCCTTGACTCGCGCCTTTCCCGGAGTGCGGATGGCATCAGTGCTGCCAATGGCGTGCTGCCAGCCCTGCTCGAGAATCGGCTGACGATGAGTTTGCACGGGGTGGAGGATCCTGCACTGCTGTTCTATCTGCAGCGCGGCTTTCGCCCGGCATGGACGCAGCAGGAAAAACTGCATGGGCTGATCGAGGCGGTGAGGACTCTGGATGAGCACGGCCTGGATGCGGCTGATTTTGCGCTGGAGCGCTTGCGCACCGAGGCCTTGTATCGCTTTGCAGACCTGCCGCCCGAACGTCAGGTGGAGCGCGAGCTGTTGTTCACCGACACCCTCGCGCGCCTGCTGCAGCAGCTTCGTCATGGCAGGCTCAATCCCCGCACGCTCTACGCCGACTGGAATTTCTCCGCTCCGGCGCGACCACTGGAGCAGGCCGCGCGTCTGGCGCAGGTGCTTGAGGCGCCTGCGCTGAACGCCGCGGTGCAGGCGCAGGCGCCCGATCTGGATCTGTACCGCGAGCTGCAGGCTGCGCTCAAGCACTACCGCATGCTCGCGACATGGGGTGACTGGCCCAAGGTGGCAAGCGGCCCGACCTTGCGCCCCGACGCACGCGATCCGCGCATTGCGGCCGTGCGTGCACGTCTGGCCGCGGAGGAGCGCGCGCTACGGGCGTTGGCCTCGAACGCTCCGGGCTCGAGCGCCACGGGCGAGCACCCTCCCGCCCCGGCCAACAGCCGCACGACAGGCCTGGCCAGCCTCGCCGACACCACCGATGCCTCGCATTACGACCCGGTGCTGGTCGAGGCGGTGCGGCGCTTTCAGCAGCGCGCCGGCCTCGCGGTGGATGCGGCGCTGGGGAAGCAGACCGTCGACGCGCTCAACATCAGCCCGGCACAGCGTGTGGCGCAGCTTCGTGTCAATCTGGAGCGGCTGCGCTGGGTGGCGCAAGACATGCAGGGCGACCACATGCTGGTGGACCTCACCGGCTACCGACTCCGTCTTCATCTTGGTGGGCAGCTCGCATGGTCGGCGCGCATCGTGGTCGGCAAGCCGACGCGAAAAACGCCCGCCCTGCTCGACAGCGTGCAGCACCTGGTGCTGAATCCAAAGTGGGTGGTGCCGCCCACCATCCTGCGTGAGGACGTTGTCCCGGGTGTGGTGCGCAATCCGGATTACCTCGTCAAACATCGCATGCAGATCGTCGATCGTTCAGGCGCGAGCGTGGATGCGCAGCACATCGACTGGAAGGCGGCGCGCCAGCACGGCCTTCCGTACCGGGTCGTGCAGGACTCGGGCGCAGACGGCTCGCTGGGTCGGATCAAGTTCTCACTGGCCAATCCGTATGCCATCTACCTGCATGACACCAACGCGCCCTCCCTGTTCAGGCGCGACACGCGTGCCCTCAGTTCGGGTTGTGTTCGTGTCGAGAAGCCCAATGAGCTTGCGGTGCTTCTGCTTGACGATCCCGAGCGCTGGGGGCCGGAGGCGCTGGAGCAGGCGCTCGCCACCGGCAAGACGCGTACCTTGCCAGTGGCACGCCAGATTCCAGTGCTGCTGCACTACGCCAGCGCCGGACTTGATGAGCAAGGTCGTCTTCAGTTCCGCCCCGACATCTATGCCCGGGACGAGGCGCTGCGGGTGGCGCTCGACGGCGTGCAGCGCTGAAACGCCATGCGCCCGGCGGCCGCGCGCTGCGCGCTGGTGGGCTTGTGTCCCTCAGTCCGCCTCGGGCTCCTCGCGCATCAGGCTGAGCGCGAGGCGAATGCCGATCCAGGCGTTCATCAGCGCCAGGCCTGCGACCACCGCCATCACCAGCGGTATCAAGGTGTAGCTGCGCAGCACCCAGGCCAGTAGCGACGACAACAGGTTGAGCACAAGCATCATCCAGAACGCGGGATTGCGTGGTTGCCACAGGCGTGCGAGTTTCATTGCGAATCCAGTACGGCAGGTGTTCGCAGACGGCCACTGCGAGCGATGTGATAGACATAGAGCGCCAGCCCAACCTCGACGGCGCCGATGCTGACAAACACCGGTACATGAGGATGGGCGGTGAAGCCGGCATAGAAGGCCAGCAGCAGGCTGCTGATGAGCGGCCCGCACGCAAAGCCGAGCGAGCCTGCCATGTTGAAGGCCGCGAGCGCGCTGGCGCGGCATTCTTCGCCGCCATAGTGCGCGGCCAGCACCAGCGAGGGCGCGTACATCAGCGCGGCAATCACGCCGCCCGCCGCCATCGTCGCCACCACCCAGTGCGCCGGCACGAAGGCCAGCGCGCCAAGAAAGACGCCGTAGAGGATGCTCCCCACCACCATCATCAGCAGCGGGTCCCAGTGCCGTGACAGGTGGCCGGCCGGCCAGGTCAGCAGTGAGAAGGGAATGAGGAAGGCGGCCATGGCCGCACCGATTGCGCGCGCGTCGAAGCCGAGGGTGAGCCCGAGGTAGAGCGATAGCGTGGACACGATGAAGCCCACGGTGAGCCGATCAGCGAAGGAGAAGGCCAGGGGGATGAGCAATTCGCGGCGTTTGCTCAGGGTGGCGAGAATTTCGCCGATCGCCAGGCGCGCGCGCGCCGTCGTCGAATCCTGCAGTCCGGCCGCGCCGATCACCGCCAGCGCCAGTGACAACAGCCCGCCACCCAGGGGCACCCAGAGTGGATCGATGCCCCCGATCACACCGCCGAGCGGCGCGCCCATGGCGACGCCAATGCTGATCGCGGCGCCGATCGCGCCCATGCGCGCACCCAATCCGGTGCGACCCACCTGATCCGCACCCAGGGCCATCAACAGCGACAGCGCCGACATATGGGCAAAGCCTTCGATCAGGCGCAGCGCCAGCAAGATGGCGTAGCTGTCGAGATGTCGATAAGCGTAGGCGATGCCGAGCAGCGTCAGCCCGTTGACGCTCAAGGCGACGACGACCAGCACCTTGCGCCGACCGAGTCGGTCCGACAGCAAGCCGGCGATCGGGGCGCCGAGCAGGGCCCCGATCATGTTGATCGACATGAAGAAGTGACTGCCGAACTGGCCCAGCCCTTCAAACCGCTGTGCGGTGAAGACCGACAGCACCGGCACCATGGCGGTCACCGGCAACATCAGGCCGACGAGCAGCAGTAGCGGCAGCAGTGCTCGTGCGTGCGGGGCAGCGGTGAGGGCAAGGGAGGGGGCGGCCATGAGCGCGGTGCGATGTGGAAGACAGGCCGAATGATACGCTGTGAGCAGGCGCAGCCCGTGTCGCCGCCTCAGTCCTCGTCGCGCTGCGGGCGCCGGAAGTCGTCCTTGATCCAGTTGCTCGCGCTCGTGCTCGTCAGGCGGAAGTCAGGGCGGACGCGCACCTGCGCCACCTCTTCACCCAGGGCATCCAGCGCGCTGAGGATGGCATAGGGTTCGTATTCGTCGGGCGTGATGTCGAGGCGGATGTCCCATTCACGCTCGAGCGCATAAACCGTGAGGCGCTTGTGCAGCGCTGCGTGGGCCTGCTGGGCATGGCGCTGCAAGACTTCGGTCGCGGTCTTGATCAGGGTGTTGAAGGCGGTCTGGTCGAGCGGCTTGGGGTTCTTCTTGTCACGCCCCATGGTCCACGGTCCGACCAGTGCCGGCTCCGGTTCCCCGTCCATGAGCATTTCGACTGCCCAGCCGTCGTCATCTTCGTTCTTGATCACCCGCGCCATCCAGCCATTGTCGTGCCACAGACGACTTTCACGAATGGCGCTCGCTTCTTCGACGGCCATCATCTGCGGCGCCGAGGTGGATTCAGCCGCGGCTGCGGTCGGGTTTGCGTCGGGCGCCGTCGTGGGGTCGGGTGCGGGATTGGCGTCGGATGGGGGCAGGGCGTGGGGAGGGGTCATGGTTTGGTGGTGAGCCTGGAGATGGGCTAGGGTTTTCCCCAGCCGATGGGGACAGGCTTGTGGGCTGGCCTGTGGATAAGCAGGCGCAGCCCTTGCAGGTGAAGGGCTTTCGGGGCCTGCCTCTTTATGAGGCGGGTGGGGGTGTTCCCCACCGTGTCGCCGAGAAACTGAGGGCCCTGTGAGGCCGTGGCCGGAGACGCGGCGATCGCTTCCTTGCGTGCGCGGGCGCTCAGCGTTTGCGCTGGGCGGGCGGCGTGCGCGTCATCAGCCGGATGTCACGTCTATGACTGGCAGCGAGTTTTTCCGCCGCGTTCTCCATTGCGGTCCAGGAGCCGCCGTGCGCCAGATACGCCGTGATCCATTCGGGCGTGCTGCCTTCGCCAGTCCAGGTCAGGGTGCGACTGGCGGGATGAACGTAACGAATCTCGGGCGTCGGGGTAGCGTCGATCGCAGCAGGCTCAGGCTCAGCGGGCAGAGGGGCGGCTGCGGGCGAGCTTGCGATTTCGCTCGTGCCGGCACTAGCGTCCTCGGCAGCCACGCCTGGTGGCGCGGGAACGGGAACGGGCTCGGCAGCAGGCTCGGCAGGCGTACGCGGGGGTCTCTTGAGGGTGCCTGATCTTGCCGCGGGCGGGGCTGCGGCGGGCGTGTCATTGGCGTCCGCCACCGCGTCGGGCAGGGGGGCGGGCGCTGCCACGCTACCGACTTCGGTCGTACCGGTCGCGCTGGAAGTCTCCGGCGTCGCGCTCGACGCGAGGGCAGCTTCGCGCTTGGCGATCTCGTGTTTGACTTCGGCAAGCAAGGACTCCAGCTCGGAGAGGACGTGCTCGCTCAGGACGATGGGCATACTTGGCCTTGGGGTTGCTTGGTGCTCGAATGATACCGGGCACGCTGGGTAAGAGGTTGTTCCGACCCTCCTTCACGGTTTTGCAAGGCGTGGGAAAAAAACCTGTGCATCACGTTCGCTTGAGGATCTGCTGCACCAGGGGGTGCATCACCTTACGCTCGGTACTGATCGCGTAATAGTGCTCCTGCACGCCCTCGCAGGCGCCAATCAGCCTGACCTGGCTGCGCTTGAGCAGTTCCTTCTCTGCTACCAGCGCCGCAGGAAACACCCCCAGGTCGGTGCTGCCGAAGGTCTCCAGTAAGGCGCTGTCCTCGATCTCTCCCACCACCTGTGGGCGTAGCCCGTTCTGGACCAGCCAGCGGTCGAGCTGGCTGCGCACGACCGAATGCGTGGTGGGCAGCAACAAGGGCACGTGCTGAAGCGAGGCCGGAAAGTCTGCGTGCGCGACCTCCCACCAATGTGGCGAGCCGTACCAGCCGATGTCCGAGCTTCCCAGCGAGTGGCTGTGCACCTTGAGCGGTGAGCTGGACTGCGCGGGGTGGTCGGTCAGCACCACGTCAAGCTTGTGCAAGACCAGATCCGCCAGCAGATCGGCCATCTCTCCGTCGTCGCACACCAGGCGCAGGTTGGCCACACCCAGCACCGGCCGCAGCAAACGCCACACTTCGAGCTTGGGCAGCCCGTCGGCAATGCCCACTGCCAGCCGCGCCGAGGGCGCCTGGACGGTGGCAAGCACCTGCTCGGGCAGGGCCTGGGAGAGCTGGAAGATCTGCTCTGCCTGCTGCAAGGCCACCATGCCGGCTTCGGTCAAGGCCAGTCCTCGTCCTGCGGGGCGCAGCAACTGGCAGCCGAGGTCGCGCTCGAGCTCGCGCACCTGAGCGCTCACGGTCTGTATCGCCATGTCCAGTCGCTCGGCAGCGCGCGTCATGCTGCCCTCCTTGGCCACGACCCAGAAGTAATACAGATGCCGGTGGTTGAAGCTCAGGCTCATATTCAGATTTTGATGGAATCAGATTCACTTATTTTCTTCTTTTTTCGATGCATTTGGGGTCTTATGCTGCACGCCCGAACAAAAGCCGTTCAATTTCTTCTGATTCCAGGACATCGCCATGCGTAATACTTCCTCCCGCTCCACTGCCGTTGCCGTGATTGCCTTGACCATCACCGCGCTGGCGCTTCCCTCACTGGCACACGCCAAGCGTCTGGGTGGCACCAAGTCCAAACCTTCCAGCATCAGCAGGACGCCGAGTGCGGCCCCCGCTCCTGCCGCGAAAGCGCCGGTCGCGCCTGCTACCCCTGCCGCCGCTGCCCCTGCCGCCGCTGCGCCCGCTGCCGCGGGCTCCAGCATGGGGAGGACGCTGGGTGCCGCGGTAGTTGGTGGTGTGGTGGGCTCCATGGCCGGCAACGCGCTGGCAGGCGCTCTGTCGCCAGACCAGGAAGCTGCCAAGGCCAAGGAAGCCGAGGCTGCGGCTGCCGAAAAGGAGGCGCAGGACCTGCAGCGCATGGCCGATGAAGCCAAGGCCAGGGCGGATGCGGCGCGCGCATCGGTAAAGTAGGCAACAGCGGCTGACTTGTGACGCCCGCGCCGGGCGTCCGCCCGAGCCTGTTCATTGTGTCCCGGCCGGGCAGATGCAACTGGTAATTGAAGGAAGAGAGAAATGAGCATGCAGCCAGACGAAACCCGAGCAATCCTCACGCTGTGTCTGTTGGCGTCGTTTGCCGATGGCGAAAAGCACGCGCGCGAGCGCGACGAGATCAAGCGCGTCGCACAGGGTTTCTCGCAAGACGAGGTGGGTCAGCTGTCGACGCTGTACCAGGACGTGCTCTTGAAGCGCGTCACTCTGGCCGATGTGATCGAACGACTGCGCAGCGCCGAGGCGAAACAGCTCGGCTACGAGATGGCGGTGTGTGTGTGCGACGCGGACGGCACGCTCTCGGATGCAGAGCAGCGCTTCCTGGCCGAGACCAGGGTCGCGCTCGGCCTCGACGCCAGCGCAGCGGCAGCCTTTGTGTCCGAAGCACAGGCGATCGCCGGGCTGCCGGTGAGCAGTGGGCAGGCCGCCGGCCCGGCAATCGCGGCGCATGCAGCGGTGGACGAGGCCGCACTCGACGACGCCATCCTCAATGCGGCCATCGTCAACGGCGCGCTTGAGCTGCTGCCCGAGACCCTGTCGACGATGGCGATCATCCCCTTGCAGATGAAGCTGGTGTGGCGCATCGGCAAGGAATACGGCTTCGAACTCGATCGTGGGCACATCAAGGACTTCCTGGCCACCGCCGGCGTCGGCCTGAGCTCGCAGTATCTGGAGCAGGCCGGGCGCAAGTTGCTGGGTGGACTGCTGGGCAAACTGGGTGGCGGCTTGCTGCGTGGCGTCGGCCAGCAAGCGGTGAGTACGGGCATGAGCTTTGCCACCACCTACGCCCTGGGTCAGGTCGCAAAGCGCTACTACGCAGGCGGGCGCAGCTTGTCCACGCAGATGCTCAAGGACACCTACGCGCGCACGGTGCAGGATGCCCAAGGCCTCAGTGCCCGCTATCTGCCCGATATCCAGGCCAAGGCGAGGACGCTCGATGCGACCAGCGTGCTGTCGATGGTGCGCGGTGCCTGAACAGTCTGCTTCATCTGATACGGAGCGGACAGTGTTCGATAGCCATGGCCTGACGGCGCAAAAACCCACCGCCTTGCAGCGCTTTCTCGAGCGCGCGGACGTGCGCGGCACCATCCTCACCCTGATCGTGCTCAACGCGGTGGTGCTGGGCCTGGAGACCTCGGACGCGCTGATGGCGCGCCATGGCGCCTGGCTGCAACTGCTCGATCAGGCGATGCTGTCCGTGTTCGTGCTGGAGATCGGCCTGCGGCTGATTGCCTGGCGCACTGCGTTCTTCCGCGATCCGTGGAGCGTGTTCGACTTCGCCGTGGTCGCGATCGCGCTCGTGCCGGCCAGCGGCCCGTTTGCCGTGCTGCGCGCCTTGCGCGTGCTGCGGGTGCTGCGCGTGCTGACCATGGTGCCGTCCATGCGTCGCGTGGTCGGCGGGCTCCTGGCCGCGCTGCCCGGTCTGGGCTCGATTGCGATGGTGCTCTTGCTCGTGTACTACGTGTTCGGCGTGATCGCGACGCAGATTTTCGGCGAACAGTTTCCAGACTGGTTCGGCACCCTGGGCGGCTCGCTGTACACCCTGTTTCAGGTCATGACGCTCGAGAGCTGGTCGATGGGCATCGTGCGCCCGCTCATGGAGGTGTTCCCGTATGCGTGGCTGTTCTTCATTCCCTTCATCCTGGTCGCGACGTTCACGATGCTCAATCTGTTCATCGGTGTGATCGTGAGCGCGATGCAAAGCTTCGCCAGCGCGGAAACCGAGCTCACTGTGAGCGCGGTGGACGACGCGCGTGAGCACATCGAGGCCGACCTGCACGCGGAGATGCGCGTGTTGCGGGCAGAGCTCGCGGAGCTCAAGGACATGCTGCGCGCGCAGGCGCGGCGCTGAGCGCCAGCCGGACTGCATTCTGAGCACCAGCACCTCACCGCGCGCGGTGAATTCGAGGTGCTTGAGCACGCTCATGCCGAGCAGCGCATCATCGTCGCGCCTCCCGCGGCTCAGATGCGCCGGCGCGCCCGCGCAGCGAAATGGCCCGATCTCCAGGGCGTCGGTTTTCGTTGCGTGCGCCGTCACGCTGCCGTTGGCCGTCGACGGGGCGCCCAGGCAGCGATTCCGCCCCGATGGCGCAAATATCCCCGGCTCTGGATACCCTTCGGCACGATGCCGGACGCTATCGCGAGCTTGATGTCCTCGACCGTCTGCAGCAGTCGCTGCCTGAAGGCTATGAGGTCTTCCACAGTGTTGCATGGCAGACCGCACATCATGGTGAGGGCCGGCACGGCGAGATCGACCTCGCCCTCGCCCCGAGCGCACACATCCGTCCGTTCAGCGAAGCGGCTGATGACGATCCACGTAATGGTTTGGTACTTACGTCCGACATGCACTGGGCGTGATCGAGGACGGGATCGGCTGGCCGTCAATGCGGCGCACGCGGTAGCCGTCTTCGATACGCCATTCGGGCGCCGCACCGACATGCGCGAGGATCTCGACCGCCAGGCCGGCGTTGCGCGGATCGGTGCGCTTGAGGGTGAGCGCAAGGCTGCCGATGGGCAGCGGGTCGGGAAGGGGATGAGACACGTGAAACGCCTCCGAAACGAAACGAAGCGCCCTCTTTAGCGGTATGCCTTTAACGTCCCCCGCAAGTGGGGCTAAATCGGGGACGGGATGCCGTTGCGGCATGGGTGAAAGACTACCCGGCGGGCCGAGGCTGCGGGAGAAATTCCCCGCAAACTGCGCTCGGCCGCGCTCGGGTGGGTGGCCATGCGCTAGCGCGCGACGACGGTGTCCGACTCGTGCCGGGCTGCCTCGGCGTTGGCCTTGGCGAGCGTCGCCTGCCACTCTCGGAAGAAGCGTTCGGCGAGCAGGTGACGGGCGAGCACCGCGCGGAGGTAATCGGAGAGCGGTTGCCTTGCGGCGTCGGCCAGGTCCTGCAGTTCGAGCTTGAGCCGCGCGCTCATTCGACGCTTCAGGTGCGTGAGCTCCAGCCGACCGAATACGTGCTCGAAGAGGATCCAGCGCAGCACGTCCGGGCGGCTTGCGTCGTGCTGCTCGCAGAGCACATCGATGGCTGCGACCAGCTTCTCGGGAAGCCAGAGCTTGATCGACACCGCATTGGTGATGAAATCCTCCGCCTCGAGCGTGCTGGGGCTGATCTCGTTGACCTCACCCATGAAGCGGGAGCCACGGCTTGCGTAGGGCCACATGATGATGTCCTCCTCGTGTGACCCGGCTCAACGCCAGCCCAGCCAACTTGGCCGTATCGGCAGCGGCTCGCTCGTCGGCTGGCGCACGGGCGTGCCGGTACGCGCAGGCGGGAAGGGGTTGGGGACGAACTTGCCGAGCGCTTCGCTCTGGCTGGGGGTCAGGCGCCGGTCGCCCGTGGATTGCGTGCTGATCATGGTGGTGCTCCTCGCCCCCTGTTGAGCCGGCGTGACCGGCCTCGCGGGGGCGAAGAGGCGGTGACGCTTTAGCCGGTATTTGTCATCCGCCCCGGCAAGTTGTCGTTAATGCCGGCGGTTGGGCGCTGGGCGCCCGTGTTGTGCTGCAAAAAACAAAAGACCCGATGGCCATGCGGGCTCAGCGGGTCTTGGATGGCCGCTTTAGCTGCATTTATTACGCGCCCGCAAGCTGTGTTCTCAAATCGGCGCGATGACTGGATTAAAGCGGAGGAGGGCGGGGGCTGTCAACCCAGGGGTGAGACGGCGGGGGCGACGTGAAGCCTGGCGCGACTACCCAGCGGGTTTTCTGAGCACCAGCACATCGCCGCGCTGGGTGAACTCGAGGTGCTTGAGCACGCTCATGCCGAGCAGCACATCATCGTCGCGCATCCCGGGGTTCAGATGCGCCGGTGCGCCCGCGAAGCGAAATGGCCCGATATCCAGGGCGTCGATTCTGGTTGCGCGCACCGTCACGGTCCCGTTGGCCGTCGACGCCGTCGACGGGGCGCCGGGGCGCAAGCCGAGGCTTTGGGCCAGGTGCGCCGGCACGGAGGTGTGCGTCGCGCCGGTATCGAGCAGGAAGCGCACAGGCTGGCCATTGATGAGCCCAGGGGAGAAGTAGTGTCCGCTGCGATTGCGGCGAAGCACCCACTCGTCAACGCCGGGCGCCACGGTCAGCGCGTGATTGGGGTCCTCGCGCTTGGTGATTGCGCCATCGAACGTCACCCAGCCGAAGCCGAGGAAAGCCAGGGTCGCCAGGAAGCCCATGCGCCGTCCGAGTCTGCGGGTGGTTTGATCAGGATTGCTCATCGTTTTTCGTCAGGGATGCTCGAGTGTCGTTCACGTACCTTCGTTCGTCGGGACGCTCGGAATGTTCCGCGCCTCGATCCGGACGACAGGATATCAAGCGTGCGTCGGTCCGTTCTCATGCTTGAATATGAACACCAAAAGTGTATAAAATTACTGCATGAATAAGGCCCGCACAGTTACACCCGATAACCCGCCGCCCGGCTACCCGCTCGCCGAGCTCTGCGTCCTGGCTGACCTGCCGCCCCGCACGGTGCGTTACTACGTGCAGATCGGCCTGGTCGACCGCCCGCAGGGCGAAACCCGGGCGGCCCGCTACGGGAGCACGCACCTCGAGCAGCTGCTGCTGATCAAGAAGTGGACGGCAGCAGGGGTGTCCCTCGAGCGCATCCGCGAGTTGCTGCATGGTGGTCAGCCGCCGGTGCCGCCGCGCGAACGCGCTATCGGCAGCGTGTCGGTGTGCAGTCATCTGAGCGTAGCCGACGGTATCGAGGTCGTCATCGATCCGCAGCGGGCGGGGCTGAGTCCTGAGGCGGTGCGGCAGTTCATCAAGGGCGTGATGACTGCCTTCAAGGTGGCGCAGGGCGAAGAAGATGGTGCTTTGCAGGCAGATCCGGCAAGCACGAACAAGAACGAACGACAGGCGAGAGAATCATGATGAAGCAGCAATCGGCACGGCTCGAGACGCGCGCGGGTGAGGCACTGACGCTCAAGGGCGCCCGCTTTGAAGGCAGCTTGCGCAGCACGCTGTTTGAGGCGAGCCTTGAGCAGCGCTTTGCCAACCCCTTCGATCGCCATGTCGAGCTGATCTACACCTTCCCGCTGCCTTGGGCGGCCGTCCTGCTCGGGGTCGATGTCCTGATTGGCGATCGCCGCCTGTCCGGTGCGGTCGTGGAGCGAAAGCAGGCGGAGCAGGGCTACGAGGACGCAATTGCCGAAGGCAACACCGCCATCCTGCTCGAGCAGAATTTGGATGGTAGCTACACAGTGAACCTGGGCAACCTTGCACCCGGGGAGACCTGTGTGCTGCGGCTACGCTACGCTCAGGTGCTCCAGTTCGAGCAGCAGGGCCTGCGCCTGGTGGTGCCCACGGTGATCGCCCCGCGTTATGGCGATCCGGTGGCCGATGCGGGCTTGAAGCCGCACCAGGTGGTCGAGCATGACCTGATGGTGGCGTACCCGTTCGAGCTCAGCCTGCGCATCGAAGGCGCCCTCGCACGCGCCCGCATCGGCTCGCCGAGCCATCCGCTGTCGATGCGCCTGAAAGGTGAGGGCGAGACGTCGGCGATGGTCGTGTCGCTTGCGCGCGACGGCCAGCTGGATCGCGACTTCATCCTCGTGCTCGATGAGGTCGTGCAGGATTCGCTTGCCTTGTGCGCGCAGGACACGGTGCAGCCCGGCGCGGTCAGCGTGCTGACGAGCTTCTGCCCGCGCGTGCCAGCGGCGGAACATCCGCTCGCAGTGAAGATACTGGTGGACTGCTCCGGCTCGATGCAGGGCGACAGCATCGCCACCGCGCGACGTGCGCTGCAGGCCATCGTCGCCGGCCTGCGCGAAGGCGAGCGCTTCTCGCTGTCACGCTTCGGCAACACCGTTGAGCACCGCTCGCGCGCCCTGTGGCGCACGAGCGCCGCGACCCGGCTGGCCGGGCAGCGCTGGACGGCAGGCTTGCAGGCTGACCTGGGTGGTACCGAGATGGAGAAGGCGCTGGATTCCACGCTGGCCCTGGCCGGCGATGCAGCGGTAAGCCTCGGTGCTGAGGAGGGGGCTGCGCCGGTCGATCTGCTGCTCATCACGGATGGCCAGATCCACGCCATCGAGCGCACGGTGGCGAAGGCGCGCGCGCTGGGCCACCGGGTGTTCGTCGTCGGTATCGGCAGCGCATCGGCCGAGGGTGTGCTGCGCCGCCTGGCCGAGGAGACCGCCGGGGCCTGTGACTTCGTCGCACCGGGAGAGGCCGTGCAGTCGGCCGTTCTGCGCATGTTTGCGCGCCTGCGCTCGCAGCGTATGGCGTCCCTGGAGCTCGCGTGGCCGGCCGGTGTGAAGCCCGTGTGGATGAGCGCGTTACCTGGCTCGGTGTTCGACGGTGACGCGGTGACGGCGTGGGCACGCTTCGCGCAGGTGCCGGATGGGACGGTGCGTCTGGTCGGCAGACGTGCGCATGCCATGGCGCCCGAGTTGCTGGGCGAGGCCAGCCTGACTGCTGTCGAGCATGATTCGGCGCTCAACCGTATGGCCGTTGCCGCGCAGATCGAAACCCTGTTCGCCGGTGAGGGTGCCCACTCGCGTCAGGCGCTGGAACTGGCCGTCGCGTATCAGCTGGTCAGCCCGCTGACGCATTTCTTGCTCGTCGAGACGCGTGCCGAAGCCGGCAAGCCGGCGGACATGCCCGATCTCGTGAAGGTGCCCTCGATGCTGCCCGCCGGCTTTGGTGGGCTCGGCAGTCTCGATTTCTGCATCGACCCCTGCATGGCGCCGCTCACCGTGAATGAGGCGCCCGAGCACTACGGCTCGCCGGCTGCGGCAAGCGGTGCGTATCTCGACTTCGACGATCCCTTCGATGCGCCCGTGGTCCTGCGCTCGGGTCGGCGTGCGGATCGCGGCGATACGGCCAACAAGGCTGGTACCTATGACATCCCGGCTTTCCTGCGCCGAAGCGCGAACCAGGACGCCGGGCAGCCACCCCGGGACGATCCGCGTTACTGGTGTGCCGAACCGCATTACACAGGTCTCACTCCGCTGGGCCTGACACAGTGGCTGCGCAGTCACCCGCAGGCCGAATGGCCCCAAGGTCATGCCGAACTGCGCCGAATCGGTGTCGGTGCGGCGGTGCTCGACTGGCTGGAGTTCGTGCTCGCTGAAGGGGAGGGCGAGGCCTTGGTGGTCGCCTGCTTCGTCCAGGCGATGGCGCAGCGCGATGTGCACGAAGCGCTGCTATCGGACACCGGCACGCTGGGTCGGCTCGAGGCCTTGGCGCAACGCGTGGCAGCGGGCGCGGCGTTGAAGGTCATTCAGGCCGATCCTGCGGCCGAGCCGATCAACGCGCGCCTGCAGGTGTTTGTGGCTGTGCTCCGGGCGCAGAGCTGGCCCGACTGCGTGTTTGAGCTTCGGGACGAGGTGACGGTGCTTGGTTAGCCGAGCGTGGGTATTGCCTATCGACAAGAAATGCGAGAAAGGACCCCATGCCCGTGAAACAGGTCCTCGACCGGAACGCCACGCCGGTCAGGATCTGGACTGACGGACATCGACGAAGGCTCGATCACCCGGAAGGGCCAAAGAGGGCCGACGCGACGGCGTTCGCGGCCTTCCTCGCCCGCCAGTGCTGCGCGAGGTGCTGACGGCGTTGTACCGGCAAAGTGGCGTGGCAGCATGAGTTCATCAGCGGCGCGCTTGGTTTGCTGCTTTGGCACCCCTCAAATATGGTACCGGGTGCAGGCCACCCAAGCGCTGATCAGGTGCTCGTATCCGGGAGGGTCGAAGCCAAGCCGTAGCGATGATAGACCGAGTCTCCGAAGGCTTGGTCGTGGTGTCGCCTTGCAGCCTCCATCTTGTGGTCGAGAACCGCGCCTCCGGCATAGGTCATGATGCTCGCCCCCAAGAAGCTGCCGGCGATACCACCTGCTGCAGCAAGTGCCGGGTTTGCTGTTGCAACTGCCGTGATGCTGCTGCCCAGCCAGGCTCCCATTGTACCGCCGGCTACGACACTGGATGCATGAGCAGCCCTGCGCCAGAACTCCACGGAGGAGATCGCGCCGCTACGGTACCGGCTGATGTCGATGGCAACGCCAGCGCCCAATGCAGCGACCGAGAATGCGCCTCCAAGTTTTCCAAAGGCGTAGAGACGGCCTTGGGTCGCCTCGGCGAAACGAGGAGCGAAGCTGAGGGCGCTGCCGGAGACGATCATCCCGGTGCCGGCAACGCTATAGCTTCCCGCACTGCCCAACCGGCTCCAATCCGCCGAATGCTTGGGGTCGGAAAGACCTTGGACGGCGGTCCACGTTTCTCGCAGCGATGCGGTGAGCAGACCGACACCAAAGCCAATCATGGTCCCGCCGACCATCGCCCGCCCTTGCGCGACACGCATGAAACGCGCATCCATCTTGGCGAGCGCCTGCTCGAACGATTGCGTGCCGGCCGGCAGTCGCTGTCCAGTCCCGACCTTGTCCAGCGTCAGGATGCCCGACTGCGCTGCGTAACGGCGAAGCTGTGGTGTGATGCCGTGGCGGTTGATCCAGAACTGGGGCTGTCCAGTCAGGCGCGCTTCACGGGCCATCTTGCCCATCTGGGCCTTGAGCTTGGCCTCGTTGGTAATTTGCGACCGAAGCGAGTAGTTCTTCACCTCGATACGGCCGTACAGTCCCGTGCGATGGTTGCGCAAGACGATGTCGGCATCAGTCTTGCCCCATGGGCGGTCGAGCTTCCGGCCCATCTCGATCAGACTGTTGCGACCGTCGTTATGTATTCCGATGGCGTACAGAAGCTCGCGGGTGTGGCCCTTGACCTGAGCGCGGTTCGACGAGGCGAGCAGTCTGGCCGTCTTCTCGACACCGGGTATGGAGGGGTCGATCGCCATGCGGCCTTCGAAATTATGAAAGATCCGCTGCAGTCCGCGATCGCCGAGCGAGCCGGAGCGGACAATCTGACGTACTGCCTCGACACGACCTTGCTGTGTGGGTGATGTTGCCAGGTACTGCTCATGCCAAGTCCTGATCGAGGCGTAGTTGCCCACTCGATCTCCAATGGCAGTTGAGGCCACCTGCGCGGCAGCGTCTCCGTGCGCGAGGAGCATCCCGACGAGCAGGACGAGTGAAGGTTTCACTGCAGATTCTCCAAAGGATGCTTGATGGAGTTCGCAAAGCCCTCGACCACCCTGATCTGTCGAGCTTCATCAAGCTTCCCAAATTGATCTGTGAAAACCTTCGAGTACCATTCGCTAACGGCTGTATCCAGCAGGCGCAAATCAACGATGGATAAGTGCTCGATCAGGAGCTTCACGAGTTCGTCCCGCGCACCGTTGTTGGCGTCGTCGCGTGCTTGGGAAAGCGGATTGTTACGGTCGATTGCACTCGCGATCTTGGCTACGCGGCCCGACTCAAGCTTGTCGAGGGCGGGGACGCTGCGAATCTGCTCGAGAGCCCAGCGTTGGTAGTCGCGCAGCCGCGCAGCATTCTTTTGGGCGGTGTCTGCTTGGTACGCTTGAATCTGATCCTCGGCATGTGCGGCGAGTCTCGAAAGCTGTTCGGTCAACTCCGGGGGCTCGATATTCAATGCCGATGCGGTGATTCGCAGATTCTGGATTGCCGAGTGAATTGTGGTTGCAAGCCGCGCCTTGAGTTCAGGATCCGCTAGACGGGGCAACAGGGCAGCGTCTTCTTCGATCCTGTTCGCCTCCTTACGTAGAACAGCAAGACGTAACTCTTGCTGTAGCTGCTTTCGCTCGGGGGTGTCTGCCAATGTTTCGAGTTCAACGAGGGAGGCCGAAGGATCGCCCTCACCGGACGCGGCCTTACTAGCCCGTTCGAGCGCTGATCTTTCCTCGACCTCGGCTGTCTTGGTCGTGACGTTTTTTGCTTGCGTCTGCAGTCGCTCCAACAGCACATCAGGGGTTGCCTGCGGATGGTTTGAGGCGTGGATGGCAAGTTCCTCCGCAAGATCCAGCAGGTCGTCGGCGTCGTCCGGAAGCTCGCGATGTATCAGCAGCAGTGCCGCCAGTTGCCAGCGAACAGGCACGATGCGTGGAAGCAGTTCGGCCTGTATCCAGGGCGGCAAACTGCTTATCAGCGTGGTGAACTCACGGGTGAGCGTAGCCGCGTCATCTTTTGACGCCGTGAGCATGTCGGTCTCGGAGAGCTTGGATTCGATTCGAACCAGTTCATTTTCAGTGCTTTCGGGGATCCGTACGGGCACGACAGTGCCCACGATACGGCTAAGGAGCGAGCCTTGCTGCTCAATGGTGAGGTTCGTCTGCCGAACTGCCGCATCCAAATTGCTCAAGTGCGCACCGCTGGCTTGTGCCACGACAGCGTGCTCTTCCTCGAGCTGATGCATGCGATCGGCTTGGCGATCAAGTTGCATCCAGACCACGCCAAGCCCGCCCAAGGTCAGCGCCGCGAGGGGGATCAGGATCCACAGGCCCGCTGGGCGAGCGGCCGGTTGTTGAGTCGAGTCGATTTGTTCTGGCATTTGTTTGCTTTGCCCTTGTTGGATGGCCGGTCGGATTGATTGTCATACAAAAGCGGATCAAACCACACGTCAGTGACTCCAGTCGTCTGTGGTGCTTCACGCCTTTGATGACTTGGACTGAGCATGGCGATGGCCGGACCCAGTGATTGCGCCCGCCAGTGCCAGTTTCATTCGCTGTAATGCCGCGCCATCCGCGCGATTTCGTCGAGCACTCGCACCAGCAAGGCTCTCGGGTGTGAGTACCTCAACGTGGTGCCCATGGCGCAGGATGTCCATGACGAGCTCGGTCAATCGGCGCGAGGGTTCGGCGGACCGCGTCCTCTTCCTGCGCGGCGTCGCCATCGAGGATATGCTTGTCGGCCATCTCGAGTTTGCCCTGTGCCACGAGGGCGTGAATCTCGAGGCGATCGACGCCTTGTTCGAGCACCTTCCGCCGCAGGACTTGCTGGCCTGGTTGAACGAGGCGCCCAACGGCGCGCACATCCGGCGGGTCTGCCATCTTTGGGAGTGGCTGACGGGACAGGAGCTCCCGGCGGAGGTCTTCCGGCGGGAGGCTAGGTCGAGCTGTTTCCTGCCGACGATTACGTCACCGTCGGGCGGCCCACCAACGACCGCCAGTTCCGCTGACGTGTCTCTGGCGCTACCTGCACGCCGAGTACTGGTTTTGCCGCGCGCTGTTTCTTTCAGATATACCCCACGACACGCTTGCTCGACCGACGCATGTGAAGCGACATGCCCAAGGCCGCCATGTGATTCGCGTTCCGTCCGAGGATCCTTTCCGCAAGCGGCAGGAACTCCTGCTCCTCGTAATCCGCATGGGCTTTGTAACCGGCAGTGAGCTGTTCGATCGCCTGCGTATCGACCTTGACCAGTTCGCCACGTGCGACCTTCTTCATTTGTGGTTCAAGACTGGCCCAACAACGCTCGAGCTCGCGATGCTCGGAGGTCAGTCGGGTAACGATCGCGCGAACCAGCTCCAACTCCTCGCCGTGTGCTGCACTAGCCATCACAGCGGTGAAGAGCTCACGCTCTTCCTCCTGATGGTGAGTTAACACGATGTCGCGGAAAAACTGCTGCATGCTCGCCGCGATGCTGCGAGCCTCTTCGGCCGGCTTCATCAATGCGGGCAAGCGGGCAAAAGTATCCATATGCTCGATGATGCCCGAATGACATCCCGAAAAGCTCCCGATTGGAGCCGAATCCATTTCTGATTTCATCACGACCTCCCTGGTTTCATCACTTCACACACCCTGATCATGGCGAGCGCTCGCTTGCGCCTGGAGCCCTACGTTGTCGCGACCTTCACCGCTGCGCTCATGCCCGACCCGGCGAGAGGGAAATCCAGCCGCCGGCTGAGTCAGGGCGTGCTCACCCCCTCCACCGTCTTGCCTTGATGCGTCATCTTACTTCGGACATTCTGCAAACAGTTTCACCGCGCATCTGGCGCAAACGGCCTGGTCGAGCCGCGGAACGATCTCTGCCAAAGCATGACTCTTGCGCCAGAAGATATGACTGTTCTCGAGACGTTCCAACGAATGGCCACGTCTCCATGCCTCCATGACCCGCGCGCGGGGGCGGTGGAAGTACAAGCCACCACCGAGGGCATGCCGCTGCGTGAACTCCTTCCGCCACAGGGCTTCGCCCGCCTGGTCAAGGAAGTTCATGCTCTTGGCCATGATCAGGAGATGCTTCTGCCCCGGACTGCTCTCCCGATAGCGGCGCAGCACCTCGCCGACATGGCGAGCCGCACCGAAATAGACGGAGCCTTCCATCCGAACGAGCTTGAGCTGCGGGCATTCCTCTACGTGCGCGCCGACTTCCGGGATCGGCGTGAAGCGTCGCTCTGCGCCGAAGGGAACAAGGACACGCATCGCAGGCCGCGAGGTCTGGTACAGATAGAAAAGCAGGGAAAGGCCGATGCCGATCAGGATCGCCAGTTCGATTCGGATCAGCAGCACCGCAAGCCAGGTGGTGAGCAGACAAGTCGCCTCCTGGCGTCCGAACCCGGCAATCTCGCGTATTTTCCGGATGTCGATCAATGTCCAGGAGACGTAGAGCAAGAGGGCAGCGATGGCCGCCATCGGGATGCGTTCCAGCAGCGAAGCGCTCGCGGCGACCAGCGCCAGGAGCGCCACCGACGAGGTGACCGCAGCAAGGGGGGTGCGGGCGCCTGCCTCGAAGTTGGGCATCGAGCGGTTCAAGGAGCCGCACGCCAGATAGGAAGACGTGAAGCTCGCCGCCAGGTTCGCCAGGCCCTGGCCGAAGAATTCGCGATTCGGGTCGATGTGGTCGCCAGATCGATCGGCGATGGCCTTGGCGATCGAGACGGACTGGGCCATCGCCACCACCGACAAGGCCAGCGCGATGCCGACCAGGTCGCCGAAATGTGCCAGATCGAAGCCAGGCAGACTCAATGCGGGCAGGATCGCCGGGATCGAACCCATCTGACTGACCCCAACCCCTCCCCGCGCCTCGATCGCGGTCGCCAGCACATAGCCTCCGACCAGCCCGAGCAGCATCGCCGGCCATCGCGGACGCAGACGTGCGACTGCGAAGGTGATCGCCAGCGTGAGTGCCGCAACCGCCAACTCTGGCCATACGGCAGCGTGCCGGCTTGCGAGGGCATGCAGATCGAGCCCCGCGTGATAGGCAATCAGACAGGCCGCACCTGCCGTGAAGCCGACGAGTACCGACGGTGCGATGAAGTCGGCCAGCACGCCAAGGCGGAAGACCGCGACCAGCAACTGGATAACACCGACCATCAAGGTCGTCGCAAGAACAAGCTGGATGTAGTCTGGGCTGCCAGGACTCGCCAGCGGCGAGAGCATGGCGAACAGCGCGAGGGAATTGGCATTGGTCGGGCCCGACACCACATGGCGGCTCGAACCCATGAGGGCGGCCACCACGCAGGGCAGCAAGGCCGAATAGATGCCGTACTCCGGCGGCAGGCCCGCCAGGCGCGCGAATGCGACGCCTTGGGGCAGCACGAGCAAGGCCCCGAGCAGGCCGGCGAACAGGTCCGCACGCAGGGTCTGCAAAGAGAGATCGCGCCACCAGGGGTCTCCGGCGGGAATCAGCATGCGAGGCGAGAAATGGCTCATCGGGAGGGTCCCGCTCCGCCGCCGTACGGACCATCGAGGCGCATTGCGCTCGATTGATCGTCCGCACAGCGTCGCAGACAAGGATTCGTCAGTGCTCGATCAGGCGATCCGGGTGGGGCTGGGGCTGCTATCGGCGTGCTCCATCAAGGCGCACACCAGTCGTTGCAGCAACTCCGCCTTGATCCCGATTGCAGCCGGTGCGTCCCACAGGTTGTCGAGCTCGTGCGGATCCTGTTGCAGGTCGTAGAGTTCGCCCCACTGCGCATCGCCGAACACGCTCAGACGATGGCGCTCGGTGATCAGGGTCCGCACCTTCACGGGCGTCTCGAACCCGAGGTATGCGCGCTGCTGGTTCTCCTCGATGAGCACGGCATCGCGACCGGAGCCGAGCGGCGCGCCGACCGGGTCGAACAAGGGTTTGCCCTGGCTTCCGTTGGGGGAGGCGATACCGGCCCGGGTCAGGATCGACGCGGGCAGATCGAGCGAGGACACGAGGTCGTCGCGCCTCACCTGAGCATCGGCCCCGTCCCCGTCGGGTTCGCGCCAGATGAAGGGCACGCGCACCAGCCCCTGGTAATGCAGCGGCCCCTTGAGGACGATGCCATGGTCGCCGAGCAGATCGCCGTGGTCCGAGGTGAAGATCACCACCGTGTTGCGGTCGGCGCCGCACTCGCGCAGCGTCTCCATCACCATGCCGATGCGGTCGTCGATGTTGGTGATCATGCCGTAAGTCAGCGCCGACATCTCCTGGATCTCGCGCGGGGTGGCCATGAACAGACGCTGTCCGTCGACCTTGGCCGCCCCCCGGTTGCGCTCATCCATCAGCCAGCGTACATGGGGGGGGTGCTCCTCTGCGGGTAGCAAACTGGGGGATAGCGGCATGTCCTCCGGGCGATACATGTCCCAGTAGCGCCCCGGCGGCGTCCATGGGTGGTGCGGATCGGGAAAGGAGCACATCAGCGCGAAGGGCTGGTCCGGATGGTTGGCGACATGATCACGAATCCACTTCTGCGACTGATCGGCGATGAAGTGCGTCGGGTACTGGAACTCATCGAGGTGGGTGCGCCAGGCCTGCGGCGAGACGAAGTCGGGATCGCGCACGCCATGCTCGCGCCCGAGCCGCTGCGCAAGCTCGGGATGTTCGCGCTGCAGCCAGCGCAACCAGTCACCGAAGCACTCGTCGGCGTGGCTGTTGCAGAGGACGACCTCCTGGAAACCGTAATACGGCAAGGTCAGGCGGTGAGCCGGATCGGCCCAGCTCGCCTTCAGCTCCTGGCAGTACGCCGGGTCGTCGATCGTGCTGCGACGCGCCTCGGGGAAGGTGCCGGACCTCTGCGTGCCGGCCCGGGATTCGGGCGTCTTGAGCAGCGGCGGCGCGTCTTCCATGTTCTGCAGGTGGCTCTTGCCCACGAGCGCGGTGCGGTAACCGAACTCCCCCAGCAGGTCGGCGAAGGTCACCGCCTCCAGTGGCAGCGGCACACCGTTGCTGCGCGCACCATGAATCGAGGGCATGCGTGAAGTCATGATCGAACCCCGGTTCGGCATGCAGACCGGCGTGGCCACGTAGGCGCGATCGAAGCACACGCCACCTCGGGCCAGCGCATCGATATTGGGCGTGCGCACGATCGGATTGCCATAGCAGCCGAGATGATCCGCGCGATGCTGGTCGGTGATGAAGATCAGGAAGTTGGGACGCATGTCTTGTCTCTTATCGCATCAGGTTGGGGAGGCCGACGACGATCTCCGGCCAGATGAGGATGAGTGCCGCGGTGACCAGCATGGCCAGCACGAAGGGCGTGACACCGGCGAATACGTCGCCGAGCTTGAGGTCCGGGCGCGCAGCCTTGACCGTGAACACGTTGACACCAACCGGGGGAGTGATCAGGCCGAGTTCGATCAGGATGATCACCACGACACCGAACCAGATCATGTCCACGCCCTGTGCCTGCAGCGTGGGCAGGAACATCGGCACGATCAGCACCAGAATGCCCAGCGCCTCGAACACCATGCCGAGCAGGATGCACAGGGCGCCGATCGCGAGCACCAGCTGGATACCCGAAAGCTCCCAGCCGTTGACCAGCTCCATCAGCGCGAAGGGCATCCCCGTGACGTTGATGAACTGCGAAAACACCAGGGCACAGGACGCGATGGCGAAGATCGCCGCGCTGATGCCGACCGCGCCGCCGATCACGTCGAGATACTCCCTGCCGCTGCGCATCGACCCGCGCGCGAGGGCGAACAGATACGCGCCGATGGCACCGACACTCGCAGCCTCAGTCGCGGTGAAGACGCCGAGATAGATGCCGCCCAGCACGACCAGGAACAACACCACGAAAGCCCACGTCTTCTTGAACGCTGCGATGCGCTGGGTCCAGCTCATCGCAGCGCCAACCGGCGCCACCCCGGGCCGAAGTCGTGCCCACAGGGCGATGGTCACCATGAAGGCAGTCATCATCAGCGCGCCTGGCACGATCCCGGCGATGAACATGCGCCCGATGTCCTCACGCGCGAAGATGCAGTAGATGACCATCGGAATGCTGGGCGGAATCAGGATGCCCAGCGTGCCGCCTGCGGCAACTGTGCCCGCCGACAGACTGTCGTGGTAGCCGTAGCGGCGCATCGGCGGCATCGCGACCTTGGTCATGGTCGCCGCAGTGGCCACCGAACTGCCACAGACCGTGGAAAATGCACCGCAGGCCAGCACGGTGGACATCGCCAGGCCGCCACGCAGCCGTCCGACGAGCGCGTTGCCAAACTCGTAGAGTTCGTCCGCGATTCCGCCGCGGCGGATGAGCTCGCCCATGAGAATGAAGATCGGCACAACCACGAGATTAGGGTTGACGATCATCTCGCCGATCTGCTGCCCGGACATTGCGACCGCCGAATCCCAGTCGCGCATCAGGCCGAAGCCCACGAAACCCGTCAGCAAGGTGGCAAAGGCAAGCGGCATCCCGGTGAAGCTGAGGGCAATGAGGATCGCAAAGCCAATCAGTGCTGCAGTCATTTTTCTTCCCCCTGATGCATTTTCTCGTCACGCCAGCCACTGAGGAGGACGGCCAGCGCCATGATCACGAGTAGCGCAACCAGGGCGAAGACCCAGCCGATCGGGAACTCGAGTACCGGGGTGAGCTCACCGAAGTCGATGGTGTGCATGGCGTGCTGGACCAGCAGCGTTGCGAGCGCGGCGGTGCCGAGCAGCTCGGCGCCGAAGATCCAGCGCGGATAAAGTTTGGGAAGACGCCTCCGCAGCGGGGCGTCGAAAAGGTCGACACAGATATGCAGGCGCTGGGCTGCGACGATGATGAGGCCCGCGCCGACCAGCACGGCCAGCAGGGCATTTGCGACTTCGGCTGCGCCAAAAATAGCGGCGTTGAAGAAATAGCGCAGAACGACGTCGGCGGCGGTCAGCAACGCAATCGTGATGACGGCCAGCGTGCCCACGACCTGTCCGATGCGATAGAGCGGACGTGCCCATGAATGGGGCGACATGAGAAACCTCCAGAGCGGTAACGAGTTCGGATGTGACGCACGACAGCGCCTGAGGCGCTCGACCGACAAAGGCGCTGCGTGCGCGACCGTTACTTGGCGAGGGCGTCGTATTCCTTGCGGAAGTCGGCGAGCACGGCCTTGCCATCGAGCCCCGCCTTCTCGGCAGTGCGCTCGAACTGCTCGTACGAAGGCGTGGCGGCACGCTCGAGCTCGGCGTAGAACTGGGGATCGGCTTCGATGACCTGAATTCCATCCGCCTTCAGCTGCGACAGCGCTGCTGCAGATGCCGCCTTCGACGCCTTGCCTACGCGCTGCGCCAGTGCCTCGCCCGAGAGCTTCATGATCGCGTTGCGGTCTGCCTCGCTGATCGAGCCCCACTTGCGTTTGTTGATGAACATCGAGAAGCCCGACGAGGTCACACCAAGCGGAAACAGCGTGATCGACTTGGTGTATGGCGCAGTCTTGAAGTCGATCACGCTCTCGAGGATCAGGCCGAAGTACCCATTGACCACACCGCGCGAAACCGACTCGCTGACCTGTACGGCGGGGCTGGTGATTGGGCTGATCCCGAGGTTCTTCAGCAGGTCTGCCGATTCGCCGTAGAGGGCCCACATCTTGCGACTCTTCAACTCGTCAAGCGAATTGATCGGCGTGTCCGTCGTGCTGTAGAGCTGTCCGCCGGAAAAGTTGAAAACCGACAGCAGATGCACATCAGGAAACTGGTTCCTGGAGGCGAAGTGCTTCTCGTAAATGCGCCAGGCGGCGACCGAGGCAGCCTCCGCATCGCTCACCAGCCAGGGCAGCGAGGACACTTCGAGCAAAGGCGCCTTGCTCTTGATCGTGGGGTTGATCGCGAAGGCGACATCGAACACGCCGGATGCGACCCCCTGCAGCTGCTGCGGCGGAGGCGCCAGGCTGCCGGCTGCGAACTCGATATCGACGCGGCTCTCGGTCACCTTCTCGACGTCCTGCGCCCACCCCTTGAGCACTTCGTGCATGAAGTGTCCGGGCGGGACGAAGACGTTGAAAAGGAGCTTGGTCTCGGCCTGAGCCGGAACGGCGGTGATGGCGGCGGCCATCAGGGTGGTGGTAATGAATTTACGCAGCATGTCTCTCTCTCTCTCTCTCCGGGGTGTCGGGGTGGGCTTTTGATCTGACGGTGCCCGAATGGAAAGGTATTATTCGGACTTATGGAGTGCAATAATTTGCTGATCCTATTCATAACGTCTTGGTTATGCTCAGAACCCAGCTGAGGTATCTCGAGCTCATTCTCGAGCACGGCACTTTCGTCGCCGCCGCGCGCCAAGCAGGCGTCAGCCAGCCAGCGGTGTCGAAGGCGATCACCGAATTGCAGAGGACGCTAGGGGTAAGACTGTTCGAGAGGAGCGGTCACAGGTTCGTGCCGAACGTACAGGCCTATCGGGTCGTGCACGCGGCCACCCGATTCCAGGCCGAACTGGACGCCCTCAGGGAGACTCCCGGTGACGCGCGCGACGACCACTCGACTACGGACGGTGCAGCTTTGCGCATTGGTCTCGCGCCAGCATCCGCCCTCCTGTACGGTCCCAGCATCGAGAAGGTCTGGCATGCACACCGCCCGGAGGGATTCCTGCAGCTGATCAGCGGCAGCGCGCCCGAGTTGATGAGCCGCCTCAGGCAGCGCGACCTGCACCTCATCATCGCGCCCCATGGGCGCAGGGAAGCCACGGCCGATCTGCAATGGCGAAAACTGCACACCAGCGAGCCGACGGTCTATGTGCGTGCCGGGCATCCCGTGCCCGCCCTGACCACGCTCGAGGACATCTGCGACGCGCGCTGGGCCGTCGCGGGTAATCCGGGCACGGTCGGCCATGTGATCGAGGAAGCCCACCAGGTCCGCAAGCTGCCGCCCCCACGGGTGGTCGTGCAGTGTCACGACTATCACATCCTGCTCACCCTCGTGGCGAGTAGCGACCTATTCTGTCTCGTACCCCATCCATGCCTGCTGAAAACGATCGAGCCGGGCAGCGTACGTGCCATTCGCCTGCGTGAAGGGCTGCCAAAATACGAAGTGAACCTGAGCTGGCTGCGAGATGTGGACGAGCGCTTCCAGCCCGTCATTCAGGCCATCGCCTCTTCCCTCAGCCCGATCAAGGATCCGGGGTGAACGCCGCGCGGGGGCATCGGCGAAGCGATGCCCCCGCGCGGCGTGTGCAGGCCCTTACTGGCCCTTACTTACGGACCTTGGCGATTTCAGCCTGGGTGGCCTGCAAGACCTCCACCATGCTGCCTTGTGCGAACGCATCCCAGATCGGCTTGGATGCTTCGCGCATGCGGGTACGCTCCGCGGGACTCACTTCGTTGATCGCGACCCCCTTGGCGGCCATCCTCGCGAGCGCGTCTCTGTCCTGATCTCGCGCCACACCGCGTTGATACGTGCGCGCATCGATTGCAGCCTGCAACAGCAGCTTGCGGTCGTCCTCGGACAGTTTGTCCCAGAACTTCTTGCTGACCAGCGGGATGAATGCGCCATAGGTGTGGCGCGTCTTCGATAGGTACTTCTGCACCTCATCGAGACGCAGGGCGGTGGTGACGGTTGCAGGTGTGCCTTGGCCGTCGACCGTGCGCGTTTCGAGCGCGGTAAAGAGTTCGGGCACCGCGAGCGGGACCGGCGTCGCGCCCAGTGTCTTGATCGATTCCTGCGAGATCTTGGCCTGCACGGCACGCAGCTTGAGATCGTTGAAGTCTTCCAGCTTCGCGATCGGATGACGCGAATTGGTGAAGTTGAAGAAGCCGTTTTCCCAGAATGCCAGGCCCACCAGGCCCTTCTCCGGCAAGGTGTCCAGCAGGCGCTGCCCGACGGCACCATCCAGCACCGCCTCGGCCTCCTGCTCGCTGTCGAACAGGAAGGGATAATCAAGCACCTCAAACTCCTTGATCATGCCCGTCAGTGTCGTGGTCTGCGGCACCACAAACTGGATGCTCCCGCCCTGCAGGGCCGAGGTGACCTGCACGTCGTTACCGAGGGCAGCGTTGTAGTAGGGCTTGATCTCGATGCGGCCCTGGCTGCGCTCCTTGACGAGCTGGACGAACTTGGCCACGCCCTGGCCCTGATGCGAAGCCTCCGGTAGTGTGACGGAGAATTTGGCGGTGATTTCCTGCGCAGCGGCGGGGCCGGTCAGCATGACGCTGCACGCCATCGCGGCGGCAAGGATTGTGGTTTTCAGATTGCTTTTCATGGAAGTCTCCTCCTTCTGGAACGACGATAACGACACGGTTTGAATCAGCGCCACCAGCCTGCGGGCACGGTGACAAATGCAGGGAACAGCAGCAGCAGGATCACGATCAGGGCCTCGGCGGCGAGGAAGGGCAGCACGCCGCGCACCGCACGCTCCATGGAGACCTTGCCGATGGAGGCGATCACGTTGAGCACCACACCTACCGGCGGGGTGATCATGCCGATCGCAACGGTCATGATGAATACGACACCGAAATAGACCGGATCCACGCCTGCAGCCCGGATGATCGGCATGAACACCGGGGTCAGGACGAGGACAATCGGGATGAAATCGAGCACCATTCCCAGCCCGAACGCGATCAGCAGCATCGCAGAGACCAGCATCCCGGGGCGGTCGGCAATCGGCTCGAGCCAGGCACCGATCTGACCCGGAACGTCCGCGATCGTGATCATGTAGGACGCCACCATCGCCATCGCCACCAGGATCAGCACCACCGCCGACGTGCGTGCTGCGATCAGCAGGCAGTGATAGATCGACTTCAGGTTCAGCTCGCGATAGACGAACACGCCGACGAAGAGCGCGTAGAAGGCGGCGACGACCGCGGCCTCCGTGGGGGTGAACACCCCCATCTTCAGACCCCCGATGATGATCACCGGCATCATCAGCGCCCACACCCCGCGGCCGAGAACACCGATGCGCCCGATCCACGGCATCCTGGGCGCCGGGTTGAACGAATCGCGGCGCGACACCCACCACCATGCCGCCACCAGCGAGATCGCCATCATCGCGCCCGGCACGATGCCGGCCATGAACAGCTGGGTGATGGAGACGTTGGCGACCACGCCGAACAGCAGGAAGCCGATCGAGGGTGGGATCACCGGTGCGATGATGCCACCGGCGGCGATGAGGCCGCAGGCGCGCTCGGTGTTGTAGCCCGCTTCACGCATCATCGGCACCAGCAGGGCGCCGAGCGCTGCGGTGTCGGCGACCGCCGAACCGGACAGGCTGGCGAGCACCAGCGCAGCGAGGATGGCGACATAGCCGAGGCCGCCACGCAGATGGCCGACGAAGGCCATCGCCATGTCCACGATCCGGCGCGACAGGCCGCCCGCGTTCATGAACTCGCCGGCGAGGATGAAGAAGGGTACGGCCATCAGGACGAAGTTGTCGGCACCGCCAATCGCGTTCTGGGCGACGACCTGTGGATCGAATTCGCCGAGAAAGAGCATCAGCAGCACGGCGCTGATCAGCACGGCGAAGGCGATCGGCATGCCCAGGAGCATCGCTCCGAGCAGACCGCTCAGGAATACGGCTGCGGTCATTTCGAGTTCTCCTTGCGCTTGTTGTGTTCGAAGGCTTCGGCCGCGTCGGCCAGCAAGACCATCTCCTCGCCGATGCGATCCTCCATATCGCGGATGAGGACAAGTTCCGCGGGGGTATGCGGGCGCGTCACCGCATCGAAGACGTTGTAGGCGATGCTGATCGCCATGCCGATCCCGAACACCACGGCCGCCGCGTAGAGCCACGCGTAGGAGATGCCGAGCACCGGGTAGGTGTTGTCGAGGTTGATGACTGTCTGCGACCACCCCCCGATCACGAACAGCGCGCAGCAGCCGAGCATCAGCGTGCCGGAGAGGCAGATGAAGACCTTCTTCCAGAACGGTGACAGCCTGCGCACCAAGGCATCGAGGCCGATATGGGCATGCTCCCGCGAAGCGAGGATGGCGCCGAGGAAGATCACCCACACGAACAGCAGGCGGGCGAGCTCGTCCGACACCGCCAGCCCGGAGTCGAACCCGTAGCGCAGGACTACATTGCCGAAAACGAGTATCGCCATCAGCGCAAGGCTGACGACGATCACCACCTCCAGCATTCGCGTGACCACGCGAGTCATACGATCGAAAAACATGTCTTTCTCCGTGGGTTCCGGCAGCGCACTGCACGTTGCCGGCAGCACCTCACCCGGCAAGCTCTGCACGATCGCAAAAGTGCGCCAGCGCCTCGGGGTTGGCCAGCGCCTCCCGGTTCTTCACCGGACGGCCATGCACGACATTACGCACCGCCAGTTCGACGATCTTGCCGCTCTTGGTGCGAGGGATGTCCGCCACCTGCAGCACCTTCGCCGGCACATGGCGCGGTGTGGTGTTGTCGCGGATGGTCTGCTTGATCCGTTTGACCAAGTCGTCGTCAAGCACCAGCCCGTCGCGCAGCTTCACGAACAGCACCACGCGCACGTCGTTGGGGTTCTGCGGTGGCCAGTCCTGGCCGATTACCAGGCTTTCGACCACTTCATGCAGCTTCTCGACCTGGCGATAGATCTCCGCGGTGCCGATGCGTACCCCGCCTGGGTTCAACGTGGCGTCCGAGCGGCCGTAGATCACCAGCCCGCCGTGCGCGGTGATCTCGCAGAAGTCGCCATGGCACCAGACCTTGGGGAAGCGATCGAAGTAGGCGGCTTGGTATTTGCTGCCGTCGGCGTCGTTCCAGAAGCCGGACGGCATCGCCGGGAAGGGCTTGGTGCACACCAGTTCGCCCTTCTCGCCGCGCACCGGACGGCCGTCGTCGTCCCAGACGTCCACCGCCAGCCCGAGGCCGCGGCACTGGATCTCGCCGCGCCACACCGGCAGCACCGGGCTGCCGAGCACGAAGCAGGAGATGATGTCGGTGCCGCCCGAGATCGACGACAGCTGCAGGTCGGCCTTGATGTCGCGATAGACGTAGTCGAAGCCTTCGGGCACCAGCGGGCTGCCGGTGCTCATCATCGCGCGCACGGTGTCGAGCTTGTGCGTCTCGCGCGGCTTGAGGCCGAACTTGGCGGCAGCGTCGATGAACTTCGCCGATGTGCCGAAGTGAGTCATGGCCTCGGCGTCGGCGTAGTCGAACAGGATCTGGTTGTCGCCGGCAAACGGCGAGCCGTCGTAGAGCAGCAGCGTGGCCTCGGCGGCGAGCGCAGAGACCAGCCAGTTCCACATCATCCAGCCGCAGGTGGTGAAGTAGAACACGCGGTCGCCCGGCTTCACGTCGCCGTGCAGCTTGTGCTCCTTGAGGTGCTGCAGCAGCGCGCCGCCGGCGCAATGCACGATGCACTTCGGTACGCCCGTCGTGCCCGAGGAGTACATGATGTAGAGCGGATGATCGAAGGGCAGCTCGGCGAACTCGATGTCATCGACGAAGTGGAAGGGGGCGATGAAGTCGGCGTACATGCGCGCATGCGGCACGTGCGACAAATCGTGGTCGTGATGCACGTAGGGCACGACGACCACCCGCTGGACCGAGGGCAGCTGACCGACGATCTCGCCCAGCTTGTCGAGCACGTCGACGGTCTTGCCGCCGTAGTAGTAGCCGTCGCAGGCGATCAGCACCTTGGGCTCGGTCTGGCCGAAGCGATCGAGGACGCCCTGCACGCCGAAGTCGGGCGAGGCCGAGGTGAAGATCGCACCGATGCTCGTCGCGGCCAGCATGGCGATCACGGTCTCGGGCATGTTGGGCATGTAGGCGGCGACGCGGTCGCCCTTCTTCACACCCATCTCGCGTAGCGCGGCGACGAAGTGGGCGACGGCGCGGTACAGCTCGCCGTGGCTCATGCGCTTCATCACCCGGTCTTCGCCCCAGAACACGATCGCATCGTGCGCATCGCGCGAGCGCAGCAGGTTGCGGGCGAAGTTGAGCTTCGCGTCGGGGAACCACTGCGCGCCGGGCATCCGTTCGCCATCGACCAGCACGCGCTCGCCACGGTGCCCGACGACCTCGCCCATCTCCCAGACGCTGACCCAGAACTGCTCCGGGTGCGCCACCGACCAAGCCTGGAGTGCTGCGTAGTCGGGCAGCGCAACGCTCCAGCGCTTCTCCGCCGCCAGGCGGAAGGCGGTGACGTTGGCCGAGGCGATGCGCTCGGGCGATGGGGTCCACAGGGCTTGATCAGTCTTCATTCATGCAACTCGTTTGTATGGCAATCCGCTTCCGGGCGCAGCTTGCGACGCGCCCGGACCGCTGCCGTTACAGAAAATGTCAGCCAGCTGTCACTCGGCATCGGGCTGCACCATGGGTGCCGCGCGTCGAAACGCCTCAAGCTCCTCGCAGCGGGCGACGATGTCGCACACCGTCGGCATGGCCGAGAGATCGCAGTCGAAGCGCCGCGCGTTGAACACCTGGGGCACGAGGCAGCAGTCGGCCAGCCCCGGTCGGTCGCCATGGCAGAATGGCCCGGTGCGCGCGTCGCGCGCGAGTCGGCTCTCCACGGTGGCAAGGCCCAGCCCCACCCAGTGGCGGTACCACGCATTGCGCTGTGCTTCAGTCGCTCCAAGCACGTGCCCGAGGTACTGCAGCACCCGCAGGTTATTCACCGGGTGGATGTCGCAGGCGATCATGTGGGCGAGCTCGCGTACGCGCGCCCGATCGAGCGCTCCCTCGGGCAGCAGCCGCGCCTGGGGATGGGTCTCGTCCAGATACTCGATTATGGCGAGCGATTGCGTCAGCACCTGCCCCGCGTCTTCCAGAGTGGGCACAAGGCCGGCCGGGTTCAGGTCCAGATATTCGGGCCGACGGTGCTCGCCGCCGTCGCGTACCAGATGAACCGGTACTGCCTCGTAGTCCAGCCCCTTGAGGCCGAGGGCGATCCGCACGCGGTAGGCTGCCGAACTGCGGAAGTAGGTGTAAAGCTTCATTGCCTCAGCCCTTGCGCGCCGCCACCCGGTTCTCGATCGTGCCGAACACGTTGCGGCCGTCGCGATCGAACATCTCGATACGGACCACGTCGCCATCGACCATGAAGGGCGTGCTCGGCTTGCCCTGCTCGATCGTCTCGTAGGTGCGCACCTCAGCAAGACAGCAGTAGCCGACACCACCGTGATCGATGGATGAACCCCACAGGCCGCCCTGCTTGTTGGAGACAGTGCCTGAGCCGATGATCGAGCCCGCCTCCAGTTCGCGGGTTTTCGCCACGTGGGCGACGAGCTGGCCGAAGTCGAAGGTCATGTCGACGCCCGCTTCCGGCTTGCCGAACAGCTTGTCGTTCAGGTGCACCACCAGCGGCAGGTGCACCTTGGCGTCCTTCCAGGCCTCGCCGAGCTCGTCGGGGGTGACCGCGACCGGGCTGAAGGCCGAAGCCGGCTTGGACTGGAAGAAGCCGAAGCCCTTGGCGAGCTCGTTGGGAATCAGATTGCGCAGGCTGACGTCGTTCACCAGCATCACCAGACGGATGGCCTTTGCCGCCTCGGCGGGGGTGGCGCCCATCGGCACGTCACCGGTGACAACGCTCACCTCGGCCTCGAAGTCGATACCCCAGCTCTCGTCGGCAAGCACCGCGTCACGCGGCCCGATGAAGCTGTCCGAACCGCCCTGGTACATCAGTGGATCGGTGTAGAACGAGGGTGGCATTTCGGCGTTGCGTGCCTTGCGCACCAGCTCGACGTGGTTGATGTAGGCCGAGCCGTCAGCCCACTGATAGGCGCGCGGTAGCGGCGAGGCGCAGGCGGCCTGATCGAAGGGCTGTGACTCGACTGCGCCGCTGTTCAGGGCCTCGTAGACCTGGCGCAGCTGCGGCTGGCAGGACTGCCACTCATCGAGTGCGGCCTGCAGGGTGCGGGCAATCGACGGCACCGGAACGCAGCGCTTGAGATCACGGCTGACGACGACCAGGGTGCCGTCACGGCCGCCTTGCTTGAGGGTGGCGAGTTTCACTTGAACATCTCCTTGTAGCTGCCGTCGTGCATCCAGGCTGCATGCTTGGGCGCTTTCTTCGTCCGGGCCCACTCCTCGAGCATCTCCCACTTGACCTTGTCGAGCGCTTCGAGCATGCCGGGCAGGTTGGTGTTGCAGGCCAGCTCGAGACGATGGCCGTTCGGGTCAAAGAAGTAGATCGACTGGAAAAGTGCGTGGTCGGTGAGGCCGACGACCTGGATGCCCTCGGATTCGAGGCGCGCCTTCGTGGCGAGCAGCGTCTCCATCGAATCCACCTCGAGGGCGAGATGCTGCGTCCAGGCCGGGGTGTTCTGGTCGCACCCCATGGGTTTGCACGTCGGCAGTTCAAAGAAGGCAAGCACGTTGCCCATGCCGGCGTCCATGAAGATGTGCATGTAGGGGTCAGCCTCACCGGTCGAGGGCACGGCATCCTCGGCGATCGACAGGATGAGCTTCATGTGCAGGTGTTTCTCGTACCAGCGCGCGGTTTCCAGCGCATCCTTGCAGCGGTACGCCACGTGATGAATTTTTTTTACGATCGGGGTCATTGCGGTCTCCTCTATCCTGCGCAGCCTCTCCGACGGGGGAGGTGCGTTTTGTTTATTGCTGCATAAGTGACAGCGCCATTAGATTGGAAAACGCTTTATCATTCCAACGACTTTTTCAGATCCACTTATCGGATAAGCCAATGAATGTAACGCTGCGGCAGTTACGCGCCTTTCTCGCCGTCACCCGCACCGGAAGCTTCACGCTCGCGGCAGAGAGTCTCTACATCACGCAGTCGGCCCTCAGTGGTCTCATCAAGGAACTGGAGCAGGTGTTGGGTGTGCGCCTGTTCGATCGCAGCACCCGGCGCATCCAGATGTCGGAGGTCGGCAGGGGAATCTATCCGCTGATCGAGAAGATCCTCGCCGACCTCGACGGCGCACTCGACGAGGTTGCAAACATCAAGGCGCTGAAACGGGGCGTGGTCCGCGTTGCGGCACCACAGCTGATGGCCTGCACGCTTTTGCCCGAGGTGATTTCGGCGTTTGCCCGCGACTTTCCGAACATTACGGTCCGGCTCACCGATTGCGCGGTCGAGAGCGTGACCTCGCGGGTCTTCTCGGGGGAGGTGGATCTGGGTATCGGGCCCGAGCGGGATCCGAATTCCGATATCGACGCGACGCTGCTCTTCGAGTTGCCATTCCATGCGGTTTTTCACCGCGAACATCCACTGGCAAACGCCCATTCAGTGCGATGGTCAGAACTTGCCGATTACCCGTTGATAACGCTGCAGGGTCAGTTCACCGAGCGTCTTTCGATCGACCTTCACAACACCATGCGCGAGCTTGATCTCAACCCAAATGCAACCGTGACCTTCATGTCCACGGCGCTCAGCATGGTGTCGGCCGGATTGGGGGCAACGATCTGCATTCCCTACGCGGCTTCGCTCGTCCACTTGTATGGCTTGAGCATGCGGCTGCTGGTTGCCCCTGAAATCTTCCGCCGCTTCTACATCTTTACCCGCAACGGTCGTTCGCTATCCCCTGCTGCCGAGGCCTTCCGCAATCATCTGTCACAGCACATCGAGAAGCACGCAAGCCTCTCTGCAGCGAGTATGCACACCGCTTAAGGGTCCTTGCGAGAGGATGCTTGAGAAAACATAAAAGCCCTGCAAGTCTATGACTTGAAGGGCTTTTCTGGGTGTTCTGGCGGACAGGGCGTCTGCCGGAATCGAATTTGATGATGTTTCATACAGTTCATAGACTGAGCGCAACCTCCTGAATGCTCTGAAAAGCATGTTTTGTAGTGTTTCATGAGATCGCATACAATCTCTCCTACTATGTGGGGTTAGATGTGGGGTGATTGCAATGCCGAAGAAGGCGAAAGAGCTTGGGCCGCTGGATGTGAAGCGGCTCGTAGTGCCTGGATTGCACGCTGTCGGGGGTGTCGCCGGCCTGCACCTTCAGATCTTGCCGAGCGGTGGTAGAAGCTGGCTACTCCGCATTGTCATTGGTGGGAAGCGCCGAGAAGTCGGTCTTGGCGGATTCCCGGATGTGCCGCTTGCCCTGGCTCGGGAGAAGGCGCGCGAAGTCCGCCATACAGTTCAGGAAGGGCGCGATCCGATTGCCGAGCGAGCCGCCGCCCGCAGTGCGCTGGCTGCGCAGCGCGGGGCTGAGATCACGTTCGACGAGTGCGCAGAAAAGTTCGTTAGCGCGAAGTCGGCGGAGTGGAAGAGCGCAAAGCACGCCGCGCAATGGATGGCGACGTTGACGACCTACGCGAGCCCGGTCATCGGCTCGATGCAGGTGCGCGATGTCGAGTTGGCGCATATCGTCAAGATTCTCGAGAAGGACGACTTCTGGACGACCAAGACGGAGACGGCATCGCGCGTGCGCGGTCGAATCGAGCAGGTGTTGGATTGGGCGACCGTCCGCGGCTATCGCAAGGGAGAGAACCCCGCCCGCTGGAAGGGGCACTTGGACAAACTGTTGCCCGCTCCCAAGAAGATCTCGAAGGTGGAGCATCACGCCGCGTTGTCGGTCGATGGGATCGGCGTGTTCATCCGTGACCTGCGCGAACGTGAAGGCATTGCGGCGCGTGCGCTGGAGGTGCTGATTCTGACGGCTGCGCGATCCGGCGAGATTCGCGGTATGACTTGGGATGAGATCAGTCTCGATGAGGCGGTGTGGGTGGTGCCCGCGGATCGCATGAAGGCGAAACGCGAGCATCGCGTTCCGCTGTCTGCGCGTGTCGTCGAGGTCTTGCGCTCCATGCCGGTAGTTGCGGGCGGAGGGCTGGTGTTCCCTGGGATGCGCGAAGGGTCACCGCTTTCGGATATGACCCTGACCGCCGTGTTGAGGCGCATGGGCAGGGGTGACCTGACAGCGCACGGGTTCCGCTCGACCTTCCGCGATTGGGCTGCCGAGCGCACGAACTATCCGCGCGAGGTGGCCGAGGCCGCGCTTGCGCACACGATCGAGAACAAGGTCGAAGCTGCATACAGGCGCGGTGACCTGTTCGAGAAGCGCCGCCGAATGATGGAGGATTGGGCGAGGTTCTGCGACACCGTGCAGTCGGCTGGCGAGGTGGTCCCGATCCGGGCCAAGGCGGCTGCATGAGCAATTACAGCAAAGTCTCAAAAGAATCGATCGCTCAACTGGAAAGGTTTGTTGATCGGCATGAAAAAACCGTTGCCGACGCAGTATTCAGGGCGATGGTGCATGTGGTTCCTGCTGACAGGCTGACAGATTCACAGTCATGCGACCGAATGCTCCACGAGGCGGAAATGGCGGGGAAGATTGTCGCTGTCGAGATGCTCAAGGGTCTGGTTTCGAGCGGCGTAATGTCCAGCTTGGCTAGGGTCGCAAGGAGTCGGGGGTCATGGAAGGCGGGCCGAAAAAAGAAGAGTCACAAGGGGGCTGCAAGAGCGGCTTGGCGCAAGAGTGCCGAGGCTGTCTTGAGGCGCCGCAGGAACCTGGACGTACCGACCGCTGAACTGGTCGAAGCGCTGGTCAATAACCTAGTCATCGACCAGGCAGATGGCGGCAGATACGAATGTCACGAGACCGGTGCGCAGGTCGCCAGCAGCGAGCGGAACATGGCAGCCGAGGTCTCGCGGTTGAAAAATAGAATCGTGAAAGAGCGCGCCAGCAAAGGGGTCTAGCTGGGTTCGTGCTGGTGAACATCGAGATGTCCGCCAGCGTAGGGTTTGAGTATCGGGGCGTTGCAATAACGCCCAAGGTATTCAAATGCCCGCACGAGTTCAAATCCCCGAGGCCCTCAAACAGTTCGACGAGCTGCCTGGTAGCGCCTACGTTCGCCTGCCGGTTGTACTCGGCCTGAAAGGCTGTAGCCGCGTCACTTTGTGGCGGCAGGTCAAGGACGGCCTCTTTCCGGCGCCCCACAAGATCGGCGCCCGGATGGTCGCGTGGCGCGTCTCTGAAGTGCGCGCTGCGCTGGGGGTGGCGTAATGAAAACGCCGACCCCTATCGAAGTGAAGGCCGGCGCCGTGGAACCGCACCGCGATCATACCATCGGCCTGCGCGCGCTCGACCTGCTGCTGGTGGCCGCGGTCGCCGTGCTTGTGGCGCTTGTCGTCGGGAGCGCGAAATGACCGCCCCCAGCCGCAAGTTCATCGAGACCCGCCTCATCCGCTTGGACGGTGACACTCAGCCGCGCGAGCAGATCGACGAGGCGACCGTGGCCGACTACGCCGAGGCCATGCGCGACGGCGCCAACTTCCCGGCGGTGACCGTGTTCAACGATGGTTCCGCGCGCTGGCTGGCCGACGGCTTTCACCGCTTCCACGCCACCCGCGCTGCCGGTCTGCCGACGATCTTGGTCGAGGAGCACGCCGGTTCCCGCCGCGACGCGGTGCTCTACGGCTTCCAGGCCAACATCAAGCACGGCCTGCGCGAGACCCGCGCCGACAAGCGCCGCAAGATCGAGGTCATGCTCCGCGATGCGGAGTGGGTAAGCTGGTCCGATCGCGAGATTGCGCGCAAGTGCGGCGTGGATCACAAGACCGTCAGCGCCGCGCGTTGTGAACTCGTTGGACGTGGGGAAATTCCCCACGTCGACACCCGCACCGACAGCGCGGGCAGGCAGCAGCCCGCGGCGAGGGCGCCCGCACCTGCGGACATTCCGCAGAAAGGCAAGTCGGCCGACAGCGACACGCTCTCCGGGCAGCCCGTCACTGAATCAACGGAGCCTACGGTTGAGGTGAATGTCGCCCCGCCCGCCCCAGCGTCGAGCGCGCCGATGCAGGACGAGCCCCGCCTTTACCAAGAGGGGGCGTCTGTCTCGGCGTTCATGCTGGTAGCGAACGCAATCCACGCCATCAGCCAGATCAGCGAGCGCGATCGGAATGCCGTCACCGCAATCAAGGATCTCCAGGCAGCAGTTGCTCGCAAGTGCGCCGCCATCGGGATGCCCGCCGACGCCGAGGTCGAGCGCCGGCGCGCCGAGAACGCCGAGCTGCGCGAGCAACTGGCCGAATTGGCGAGCAACCTGGAGGAAGCGGTCGCAGAGATCGAGGTCCTGCACCGCGTCACCAAGGCCGACGACCAGATCAAGGCCGCGCTGACCGAGGCCAGCCGCGTCAACGAGCACAACCGCGTCCTGGAAGAGCGCATCCGCGGGCTCGCCGGCGAGAACGTCGAAGCAATCCGCCTCGTGAAGTCCTGGAAGCGCAAAGCAGAAGCCGCTGAAAAGCTGCTGAAGGCAAAGGGGTAAGCCATGATCGAACTCTTCGACCAGGACGCGCCCTGCTACGCCAGCGCGAGCTTTCCTCCGCCCCGTCCCTTCCAGGTCACCGCGCACGAGGCGCTGCGCGAAGGTGCGCGGCAGGGTCACAAAAATCAGTGCGTCATGGCTCCGACGGGCGCGGGCAAGCTGTACCTGGGCCTGCGCATCTGCCACGAGGCGCTGCTGAAGGGCCGACGCGCGCTTTTTGTAGCCGACCGCACCACCCTCATTGGTCAGGCAAGCGAGGCGGCCGACAGCTACGGTCTCACGCAGCATGGTGTCATCCAGGCGAACCACTGGCGCACGAACCAAGCGTTGCCGTTCCAGATCGCGTCCGCGCAAACTCTCGCCTCGCGCGGGTGGCCGACCGCCGACGTGATCGTTGTTGACGAGTGCCACACGCTCTATAAAACGTGGGTCGAGCACGCGACGCAGACGAAGGCCGCGGTGATTGGCTTGAGCGCGACGCCCTTCAGCAAGGGCATGGGCCGCATTTTCACCAACCACGTCAATGCAACAACGATGGCCGAGCTGGTCACCAGCGACGTGCTTGTCCCGATGCGCGTGTTCAGTTGCACCCGCCCGGACATGACAGGTGCGGAAACATCGGGCGACGAGTGGACCGACACCGCCGCCGCCGAGCGCGGCATGGGGATCATCGGGGACGTTGTATCGGAGGTGTCGCGCTATGCCAGCGGCCGCAAGATCATTGTTTTCGGCGCGACGATTGCCCACTGCGAAGAGTTGTGCCGGCAGCTCAACGAGGCCGGCATCATGGCCGCAGTGTTCAGCGCGCACACCAAGCCTGAAGAACGCAAGGCGCTGTTGGACGAGTACAAAAAGCCCGATTCCGCGCTGCGCGCGCTGGTCTCGGTCGAGGCGCTGGCAAAGGGCTTCGACGCGCCGGATGTGGGTTGTGTGTGCGACTGCCGACCGCTGCGCAAGAGCCTGAGCACTGCGATTCAGATGTGGGGCCGAGGTTTGCGCGCATCGCCGTCGACCGGCAAGAAGGACTGCATCTTGCTGGACTTCAGCGGGAACATCATCCGCTTCGCAGAGGACTTCGAGCGCATCTATCACCACGGCCTCGAAAGCCTGGACGACGGCGAGAAGCTCGACAAAACCATCCGCCGCGACCCCGGCGAGAAGGAGCCCAAATCCTGCCCCGCGTGCGGTTATAGCCCGTTTGCTGCCCGCTGTATGGCGTGCGGTCACGAGGTCAAGCGCAAGTCCCTCATCGAGCACGAGGCCGGCGTCATGCGAGAGATCACAATCGGCAAGACCAAGTACGCCGATGACGCGATGCACCTCTGGGAGCAGGTGGTCGCCTACGCCCGCGAGAACTCCGCGCCCGAGAAGCAATACGGTCGCGCGTGGCATCTCTACAAGGACATTGCCGGGGTCGAGCCGCCGCGCAGCTTCCGCGTGGAGACCACCGCCGAGGTGCCCATCACCGCCGCCGTGCGCAACAAGATCCACAGCCTGAACATCCGGTTCGCCAAAGCACAGAGTGCCGCATGAACGGCAGACACAAAAAGCGCGGGATCGCCGTCAACGGTCCCTGGCTGCCGCTGCCCATCGAGTTCCTGCGCAGTCGCGCGTGTGCGGAGTTGTCACCGCACGGCCTGAAGCTGCTGGTCGATATGCTCTCGATGCTCGGCCCGAACGCCGCCCGCAACGGCGACCTGTGCCTCACGCCCAAGCTGATGACGGTGCGTGGCTGGTCGAGCAAATCCAGCTTGAGCGCCGCGATCAGCGAACTGCAGGACCACGGACTGATCGTGCAGACGCGGCAGGGCTCCAGACTCGATTGCAGCTTGTGGGCGGTCACGCTCTATCCGCTGGACTGCGACATCCGCAAGCTGGATGTGGGCCCGGGCAGCTACCGGACGACGGACTGGATGCTCGGCGGAGCCCTGGCGAATCCGCCGACCGAGGGCAAAAAAGCGGTGTGGCGGCACGCTCGAAAAGGTGCCTCGACGGGCGCGCGCAAGTCGGCAAAAACGCAAACGGTGCCCCCGCCCCGGGACGATCTCACCCTCGAACGTCCCGCCCCGGGACGAACGGACTCCGAAAATGAGCCGGATTCTACGAGATCGTCCCGCCCGGGGACGAAACCCCCTGTTTTTGAAGGTTCGACGGTCCCGCCCCTGGGGACCTATCTAGATCAGCCATCTGTACAGGCTTCTTCAGCAGCAGTGCAGGGGGCGGCATGAGCACCTTCACCGCCTTCGCCCTCGCCCACGGCGTCGAGATCGGCGACCTGTATTCCGGCGACCACATCCGCCGCTGCCCGACGACGGCGCACCCCAGATCGAGGAACGGTGCCTACTGGTTCGACGGCCAGCGCGGATGGGTGCAGAACTGGGAGCACGGCGACTCGGTGCAGTGGTGGAACGATCCCGCCGCGAAGCCCTGGACCGAGGCCGACAAAGCCGCCTGGGCAGACAAGCGCCGCGTGGCTCAGGCCGAGCGCCAACGTGGGCAACAACGCGCTGCCGCCCTGGCTGCTGAACTGGTCTCGCAGGCCACCCCGGCCGAGCATGGTTATCTGCGCGCCAAGGGCTTTGCCGACGCCAAGGGCCTGACGCTGGATGACGGCGGCACGCTGCTGGTCCCGATGCGCGATCTCGCCACAAACGCCTTGATCGGAGCGCAGCGCATCCGGCTGGTCGACAACGCCTGGGAGAAGCGTTACCTGCTTGGGCAGCGCACCACCGGGGCAGTGTTCGTGCTCGGCCAGCGCAAGGCATCGGAAACGTGGCTGGTCGAGGGCTACGCCACCGGCCTGTCGGTCGAGCGCGCACTCCGCCAGCTTCACATCACGGCGTCGGTGATGGTGACATTCTCCGCGCACAACCTTCAGCACTGTGCCGAGCACACCGCTGGCCGCCGGTTCGTGTTCGCCGACAACGATGCCTCGCAGACCGGCGAGAAGGCCGCGATCGCCACCGGCCTGCCGTGGGTGATGAGCCCGGAGACCGACGAGGACGTCAACGACCTGCACATGCGCGCCGGCCTGCTGGCGGTGTGCAAGCTGGTGTTGGTGGCTCGCGCACTTGGGCGACCGCCAGCCTGACCACCCACGACCCGGCCGCGCGCCGGGTTTCTCATAGATGGTTACAGCCCAGCCGATGCTGAGTGAGCGTAGACGAGGGGCAGCAGCAAACAAACGAAGTGGCCTTCAGTCGGCGAACCGCTCACATATCGAGAAAACCTCGCTCGATCAGTGCTGACGCGATCCCGCGCATCGCCTCAAGCCCGGTCATCTGCAATGAAACGCCCCGGCCGGCCTGAGTCTTGGCGTCGTCAGCATTGATTCTGACGATAGGCGCGTCCTGGCTCTCGCCGAAAACCCGCACGGTTGGGATTGCTGTGCCTGCACCGATCTCAACCACCAAGAGCCGCTCAACTTTATTACGCCACCCTGCAGCCGGGCATGCTGCGCCCGCATGCTGTGGTCGATCCACGCGCTGTCGCCAAACATCAGGATATTCGGGCGAGCAACGCCGCCGCAGTGCGGGCACGTCGGCACGTCATTCATGAGCATGCATGTATCGTCATCGACCTCGGGAAGCCAATAGTCAGCGGACCAGATGTCATCGAGGCAGCCTTCAAGGCATTGCATGCGATGGATTGTGCCATGGCATTCGACAACCCGCGCAGGCTCAAATCCCGCCTTCTGGAACGCCCCGTCGACATTCGACGTGAAGACGTAGGTGCCATCAGGGATGCGGCGCGCGACCTCCATCAAGATTGTTAAGGTCGGTCCGGGCTCGGTCTCGCGGTACATCTTCAGCCTGTGACCGTAGAACCCCCAGGCGAGCCGTGGTCGCTCTCGGAATGCATCCGGGCACGCGATGTCCTGAAAGTGCAGGCGGGCGCAGCTCAGCGCCGGATACGCTCGCCAGAAGCCATCCTTGCCGCGAAAGTCCGGCAAACCGGCATCCACGCCCAGCCCCGCGCCGGCAGTGATCAGCAGGCCGTCCGCCTGCTCGATCAGGTTTGCGCATCGGGCAAAGCGTTTCTCGATATCGTCTCGATCTGACATCATCCCAACTCGAATCGGTCAAGGCGACTGCTGTTGCACTACGGGAACCGCGTTAAACGAGCATGGAGGGGATGATGCGCCAGATTAAGGAAGACAACGCTAATGACTGCCAGAATGGCGCCGACCAGATCAGGACAGGCCACTTGGGTGGGGCTGAGCCATACCTCGTCATCGGTCGGTACAGTCACCTCAAGCAGGTCGCTCTCGCGGTCGAGGAGGAGAAGCGGTACCGCAGCCTCAATTGGCTCCAGAAGTTGATCTACCACATCACCAAACCCGCTGACTGATGGCCATCTGCCGCGTTCGGGTCTTGAGCTAGCACTTCGGGCGCCTCATCCGCATGAGGCTGTCGCGATGGCGGAAATGGATGCGACTGATCTGCAGAGGCCCGACTTCGTCAGTCGTCGCGATCTTCGAAGCGTTTCGGCAAAGGGTGGATTTCCGTCCAATTTCCCTTGAAGCGGCAGTCGGTGTCGTCGTCGGGGGCCGCCGTGCCACGCAGAAACGGTGGGATCTCGATCTCAGGCTTGCGCCGACGTCTCCTAAGTCGATTCAGGGCGAAGAGTGCGATGACCGCCGCCGCGCCGGCCAGTGCCAGGTCGATCCCGGAGATCAAGGACGATCCTCGTTGGCGTCGCCGGTGGCGCAAGCGTCGCGCTCTGGCTCCGGGGGTTCGCCCGTTTTCCGCAGCCATGCCACGAGCAGCGTCGGGCACCTTAACCGGCTCGATGGTTGCGGATCTCGCAGAAAGGCCGGCACATCCAAGATCTCGGGTTTGTTGTCGTTAGAGTTGGTCATTGCCGCGCCAGAGATGTGTATAGGGCATCCCAGGACAAAATATCGCTTAACGGGTCGGGTTCTGGGTTGTTTCGAAGTAAATTCAATTACCACTCGTCAGCTTTCAATGCTGCACTGGTTTCGTCGAAGATGTCACGGGTCTGGCTTGGCGGCACGTTAGCTTTCCGGAAACCATCTTCAAGCCTGCTAAGGAAGTCCTTTGATCGGACCGACTGGTACGAAATGCCCTTGTATATCTTCGTCACCTTTGGCGGCTTGATGAGGCTCCCAACGCTAATGGCACGGCTAATATCGTAGGTCAGCATCTGCTTGAGGTCATCGTCGGCCGGCGGACCCCGTCGTGTGTAAGCTGCCGGCAACCTCGTCTTCACGCTCGGTAGCAACCGCTGGACTACTTGGGCAACGATCCCATCCAGCGAGGTCTTCAACTTTTCCGTGAGCGCTTCGTGATAGCTCGTCAGCAGGCGCTCGAACGCCTTCACCTCACTGTCGAAGGCAGACTGGTCCCTCGTGAACATCACAGCGCCCATACCAGTAACCGAGATAAGGTATTTCTCCTGTATCCGCTTTCGTTCGTTATCCAGGTACTTTGGACTAACGTTGACCTTGGCGCTTTTCTTACCGTTACCACTACAGACTTCGATTTCGACGGACGCAGCGCCCTCGTCTAGAACGCGCAGGCTAGTCCTCCAGCGCTCCTCAAGGTCGCCGTCGAGACCCATCAAATGCGCTGGGATACGGACGGTCTTTTGAGTCGTCTGGTAGCGTTCAACGCTGAACTCCACAAACTGAATTTTTGAACTGAAGACCCGAGCCTGCCTACATAAATTAAAAGGCTGCACTGGGCTGATTTTCAGGTCATCGTTGGCCGTCTCTATCATCTTAGGGGTCATCGCCTGGCCACCAATTTCGGCCGCTTGCGGAAGCGTCTCACCGGCTGCGCCCGCCGCGGACGCAACTGTCGTGGCCGATGGACCGGTCAATAGCAGCGCATTCGGTTTCTCGGCAGACGTCGAGCCCGCTTCCACGAGCAAAGGAACGGGGGCGTAGACCATCATCCGCTCGTCGGCCACGATGACCCCTACCCGTACTCCCGGCTGGCACCGGAGCTCAAGCAGGTTAAGACTCGCATAGTCGCTGACGCGCTGGAGTCCCTCGATCGTGCCCAGGCCCAAGCGGAACACTTCCGGATCGCTGTCCAGGATCACAGTGATGGAAAGCTTAGGACTTTCCGGCGACTCCATGCGCGCCCCAATCGCTGACGCAACCGACTCCGACAAGCCGGGCCCTATAAACACTACCCGATCATGCGCAGCGTTGATGAGCGAAATGATCGCTTCATCAGTGGCAACCCCAAACGTGCGTTCTGCAGACAATTTATCTTCAGCAACGGCCATCGTTTACTGCCTACTCTCCTAGGCAGAGGGCGCTGAACTCGAGCCCTCTCTTGACGAACGCTCGGCCGTCATTCCTATGGTTGTGGGAAGACTGAAGTATATGCCAGCCGTGAAATTCCTCCTATCGTGGGAGGGAGAGCAGCGGTGGATGCAGGGGAGGCGTTCGGTAAGGTATTGCGGCATGTGCGCCGAGAGGCCGGCCTCACCCAAGAGCAGTTGGGCTTCGAGGCCGATCTGCGGCGAACCTATGTCAGCCTGCTGGAGCTGGGCCAGCAGCAGCCGAGCCTCACGACCATCCTGAAGCTCGCGGCAGCTCTTCGACGAAGACCCGGCGAGTTGTTGGATCTCACAGCCAACGAGCTCAACAAAGAAAAGAAGACGAGCGCCTCCTGACGGGCGCCAGTTCGTCGGTCGTGGAGATCGCCGTCTTGCTCAAGCGGGCCTCCGACAACCCATCTCGCTCGATCGGTCGTTCATAATGCGTAGGTCACGACCTACAAGAACAACCGCATGAACCAGCAAGCCCTCTCCGCCCTCATCTGGTCGGTCGCCGACCTTTTGCGCGGCGACTTCAAGCAGTCCGAATACGGCCGCGTCATCCTGCCCTTCACCGTGCTGCGCCGGCTCGACTGCGTGCTGGCGCCGACCAAGGCGGCGGTGCTCGCCGAGTACCGCGACAAGGAGCAGGCCGGGCTGCCCTTCGAGCCCTTCGTGCTCAGGAAGTCGGGCGTGCCCTTCTACAACGTCAGCGCGCTCGACCTGCCCACGCTCGCCGGCGACCAGGACCACCTGCGCGCCAACCTGCACAGCTACATCCAGGGCTTCGCGCCCGACGTGCGCGACATCTTCGAGCGCTTCGACTTCGCCAACACCGTCGAGCGCCTGCACAAGGCCGGGCTGCTCTACCTGGTGGTGGAGAAGTTCGCCCACATCGAACTCCACCCCAGGCGCGTCGACAACGTGCACATGGGCCTGGTGTTCGAGGAGCTGATCCGCAAGTTCGCCGAGATCTCCAACGAGACCGCCGGCGAGCACTTCACCCCGCGCGAGGTCATCCGCCTGATGGTGAGCCTGCTCTTCATCGAGGATGACGACGCGCTCGGCAAGCCCGGCATCGTGCGCACCATCTACGACCCCACCGCCGGCACCGGCGGCATGCTGTCGGTGGCGGGCGAGCACCTCTTCGACATCAACCCCGGCGCGCGCCTCACCATGTTCGGCCAGGAGCTCAACCCCGAGTCCTACGCCATCTGCAAGGCCGACATGCTGATCAAGGGCCAGGACGTGCGCAACATCGTGCTCGGCAACACGCTGTCCGAGGATGGCCTGCTCGGCAAGCTCTTCGACTACATGCTCAGCAACCCGCCCTTCGGCGTGGAATGGAAGAAGGTCGAGAAGGAGGTGCGCCGCGAGGCCGAGGAGAAAGGCTTCGCCGGCCGCTTCGGGCCGGGACTGCCGCGTGTGTCGGACGGCTCGCTGCTCTTCCTGCTGCACCTGATCGCCAAGATGCGCCCGGGTGAGCAGGGCGGCAGCCGCATCGGCATCGTGCTCAACGGTTCGCCGCTGTTTACCGGCGGCGCCGGCTCGGGCGAGTCCGAGATCCGCCGCTACCTGCTCGAGAACGACCTGGTCGAAGCCATCGTCGGCCTGCCCACCGACATGTTCTACAACACCGGCATCAGCACCTACGTGTGGATCCTCACCAACCGCAAGGTCGAGGACCGCAAGGGCTGGGTGCAACTGATCGACGCCTCCAGCTTCTGGCAGAAGATGCGAAAGAGCCTCGGCTCCAAGCGCAAGGAGCTGTCCGAGGCCCACATCGACGAGATCACCCGCATCTTTGGCGGCTTTCTGGAGGTGGAGCAGGCGGTGGTCAGCGACGCCCAGGGCAAGGAAGTCGCCCGCGTCACGCTGTTCCCGGACGTGAAGCTGCCGACGCCGCCCGGAGGCGGCAAGGTCAAGCGCGTGCCCATCGCCCGCGTCTTCCGCAACGAGGACTTCGGCTACCGCACCATCACCATCGAACGCCCGCAGCGCGACGCCGCCGGAAACATCGTGCTCGGCGAGCGCGGCAAGCAGAAAGGCAAGCCCCAGCCCGACACCGCGCTGCGCGACACCGAGAACGTGCCCTTGTCCGAGGACGTGCAGGCGTACTTCGAGCGCGAGGTGCTGCCCCACGCCCCCGACGCCTGGATTGACCACGACAAGACCAAGGTCGGCTACGAGGTCCCCTTCAACCGCCACTTCTACGTCTTCGAGCCGCCGCGGCCGCTGGCGGAGATCGACGCGGACCTCAAGCGCTCGATGGATCGGATCAAGCAGATGATCGAGGGGTTGGCGGGATGAGCTTTCCGCGTTATCCGGAGTACAAGGACTCGGGCGTCGAGTGGCTGGGGGAGGTGCCCAGTCACTGGGAGATATCCCGCATCAAACAGCTTTTTGAGATCTGCAAGCGGATCGCGGGTACGGAAGGGTTTGACGTACTCTCAATTACGCAAAGTGGAATTCAAGTGAAGGACACCGAGAGCGGTGGCGGGCAGTTGTCAATGGACTACTCGAAGTATCAGCTCGTCGAGATCGGTGACTTCGCGATGAACCATATGGATCTTCTCACCGGCTATGTGGATGTCTCGAAAACCATCGGCGTCACCAGTCCAGACTATCGAGTGTTTCGTCTGAGAAACGCCGCAGCCTGCAGCCGGTACTTTCTGTATCTTTTTCAGAACGCATATAAGCGAAAGATCTTCTTCCCCTTCGGTCAAGGCTCGTCCCTGCTCGGACGCTGGAGGTTACCAACAGACGAGTTCAATGCGTTCAACATCCCGTTGCCTCCGAGCGCGGAGCAGACGCGTATCGCCGCCTTCCTCGACCGCGAAACCGCCAAGATCGACGCCCTCGTCGCCGAGCAGCAGAGCCTGATCGCGCTGTTGAAGGAAAAGCGCCAGGCGCTGATCTCGCACGCGGTCACCAAGGGGCTGGATCCGGATGTGCCGATGAAGGATTCCGGGGTGGCGTGGCTGGGGGAGGTGCCGGCGCATTGGACGCTGACCAAGCTCAAATACTCCACAAGCCACATCATTGACTGTCCGCATGAAACGCCCACGTACTGTCCCGATGGCGATTACTTGGTTGTCAGGACTGCTGACGTCGACGCCGGTGCGCTCGACTTGTCGAATGCATATCGCCTCGACGAGGTCGAGTATCTGAAACGGACACGGCGGGCGAAGCTCGTTCCGCAAGACATTGTCTATGGCCGTGAAGGCGAACGCTGGGGTTACGCTGCCACGGTTCCTGACGAACCGGTCCTCTGCCTTGGCCAGCGGATGATGCAGTTCCGCGCTCGCGCCGGCATTGCGCCTCGCTTCCTCATGTGGCAACTGAACTCGGATGTGACTTATCGCCAAGGACAAGTCGATACGGTCGGGGCGACCTCGCCCCATGTAAACGTCTCGACCATTGCCAACTACGTTTTGACTGAGCCGCCATTCAGCGAACAAGTTGAGATCGCAAATTATGTTGACGGCGCTACGTCGGAAATCGACGACTTGGTTAGCGAGGCACGAGCCACCGTCGAACTACTACAAGAACGCCGCACTGCCCTGATCTCCGCCGCCGTCACCGGCAAGATCGACGTCCGCCACCTCGCCGTCGCCACCGCCGACCCCACCCCGGAGCCCGCATGACCCCCGCCGCGCGCCCGCAGACCATCCAGATCTTCCTGCCGCTCGGCGACCCGCGCGGCATCCGCATCGCCGAGATCACCACCCGCATCGTGCAGCTCATCGAGGTGCCGCGCCCGCAGCTCGACGTCTTCCTCGCCATGCCCGAGAGCGAGCAGGTGGCGGTGTATTTCCTCTTCGGTCAAAGCGACGACGGCGCCGAGCCCAGGGTCTACATCGGCCAGACCGGCGACCTGCGCAAGCGCCTCGCCAGCCACAACAAGGACAAGGACTTCTGGCAGCGCGCGCTGGTGCTGATCTCGCGCACCGCCAGCCTCACCCAGACGCACGGGCTGTTCCTGGAATGGCAGTGCATCCAGGCCGCCCGCCAGGCCGGGCGCTACGTCACCGAGAACGGCAACGCGGGCACCCGGCCGCACACCCCCGCGCCGCTCGAAGCCGACTGCATGGAGATTTTCGACACCGGCCGCACGCTGCTCGCCACCCTCGGCCACCCGCTCTTCGACCCCGTCGCCAACCCCGCCGGCCCGGCGGGCGAGGCCGAACTCTTTTACTGCCGCCGCGCCGGCACCGACGCGCGCGGCGAATACACCGCCGAGGGCTTCGTCGTGCTCAAGGGCTCGAAGGGCCGCGCGCAGATCGCCAGGGCCTTCGAGCATCACGCCTTCGCCAAGCGCCGCAACGCGCTGATCGAGCAGGGCAGGATCGTGGTCGATGGCGACGCCACCGTGTTCACCGAGGACGTGCTGTTTGCCTCGCCGAGCGGCGCGTCGGCGGTGGTGTGCGCGGCGGCGTCGAACGGGTGGTTGGACTGGAAGACGGCGCGCGGGGAGACGCTGAGCGAGGTGAAGCGGGGAGGGTGAATTCAGGCCGGTTGCGGCCACAAGCTGCCCCCCGACGCTCTGGAGCGTGAATCGTTAAGCCGTCAGCTTCGCCCGGATACCTGCCGCACTAGCGGATGATCTGCAACTTGGCCACAAGCTTAGCGACGGTCTCCCTGAGCAGAACCTTGGCCGGCTCTTCGCCGGGCATCAGCGATCACGGACGCGGACATAAATCTCAACCCAGTGATTGGTGGGGGAGCGTGCACGGTTGTGGTGCTCACCAAAAGGAATGATCTGTATCCGGCCAACGGGCACGCGCATGGCGATCAACTGCTTGCGCACAACCATCAGGGATTGCTCGGCGAGACCGATGTTCAACTGCGGACTTCCACCATCGGGCACGAAGCCTTCCAGCGAAAGTGTGACGCGCTCGTCGGCCTTCGCTGCCTCGGCTACCTCGCGCAGACGGGCGGTCATTTCGGGCGATAGGGAGTCTGCAATCGGCGGCAGCTCGATGACGGCAACCGGTTCCTCTGCGAGGGACGGCATCCCGGTGTCTGCCGCTCCGAACGAGGACTGGCTAGCCCTCGATGCAGCCAGCTCAGCCGAGGAGCCGCCTGCAATCGGATGGGTGGATGCTCCCTGCACCCGCATGCCCTCGGCACTGTTTCCTGACTGCAGACCTTGATCGGGTACCACCGTGCATCCGACAAGCCCGAGTAACACGAAGGCAGGGAGCAGAGGACATTGCCGCTTTGCTCTTGCGGTCACCCGGGTGTGAGTGAGTACGCGTGCTTTGATTGTCATGGTCAGATTCCTCTCCTTGTTGCCGCCAATCTTGTTCGAGGCCTGTCCTCTTCAGACGACGGGTTTCGCCTTGCGCGCCGAGTACCACAGGCTGGCGAACACCGAGCACGCCAGGATGGTGGCAACCACCGACAGCGACACCAGCACGGGAATCTTCACCCACTCGACGATCAACATCTTGGTGCCGATGAAGACCAGGATCGCCGCCAGGCCGTACTTGAGCAGCTCGAAGCGGTCGCCGAGGTCGGCGAGCAGGAAGTACATCGCGCGCAGGCCGAGGATGGCGAAGAGGTTCGAGGTGAGCACGATGAAGGGGTCGGTGGTGATCGCGAAGATCGCCGGGATGCTGTCGACCGCGAAGATCACGTCGGAGATCTCGACCAGGACCAGGGCGAGGAATAGCGGGGTCATCATGCGCACGCCATCGCGCATCACGAAGAAGCGCTCGCCCTCGAGCTTCTCGGTGACCGGGTAGTGGTTGCGGATCCAGCGGATGAGGGGGTTCTTCTCGAGGTCGGGGTCGTGCTCGGAGAACCACGCCATCTTGATGCCGGTGACGATCAGGAAGGCGCCGAAGACGTACAGCAGCCAGTGGAACTCGTTGATCAGCCAGCTTCCGGCGAAGATCATGATCGTGCGCAGCACGATCGCGCCGACGATGCCGTACAGCAGCACGCGGCGCTGAAGCTCCAGCGGTACCGCGAAGAAGCTGAAGATCATCATCCACACGAAGACGTTGTCGACCGCGAGCGACTTCTCGACCAGGTAGCCGGTGACGAAGGCGGTCGCCTGCTCGTTGGCCAGCGCACGCCCGAGCGTGCCGTCGAGGTACCACCACAGCCCGGCGGCGAACAGCATCGCCACCGTGACCCAGGCGAGCGACCAGCCCGCCGCTTCCTTCAGCGACACCCGGTGCTGCTTGCCGCCGCCGAAGGCGAACAGGTCGACCAGCAACATCGTCACCACGATGGCGGCAAAGGCCGCCCACATCCACCACGTTCCGATCGATTCCATCGCGCGCTCCGCACACAAAAACAAAAAGGGCCTGTTCCCGAAGGACACAGACCCTTGCGTATGCTTCGCTCGCACGGACCTTGCCCCTCGGGCAAGGTCTCGCTTGCAACGATGTCGTTGCCTGCAGCACCGGGAGGACGTATTGCGACGATCCTACCGTGATGACGATGCTGCAGCGTGAAAAGCTACTCCCCTTGATGGAGAGCGAGTGTATGTTGCGCTACAGCAAAGTCAAGGACCGTGGTGAGTAGGATCCTCTTTCAGATATCGACACGGCCCCCCAACTCGGGCATGATTATTTTCGTCGCAACAGATAAAGGATTGCGCGGGGTGTTCTGCACTCCGCTCTATGAGTCGTTTTACCCGCCTCCAGAGAACTCTCTCTGCATCCCCGGACGATGGAAGCGATCTGTCTCCGGAAGACGTCCCAGGTCGATGTTGTCCCTGGTTCGTAAGACGCTTTACCACGCACACGAAACGATACGACGCCCTCCGTGATGGGGCTTGTCGGACGCGCCATGCGCCCTTGTGGCCGTGTGGGGCGGGTCCCCTGCGTTCATCTCTCGGCCATGCCTGCGGGCAGGCCTTCGCTCGTCCTCCCCTTTGCGCATTGCGCTGAACCTACACCATGGAAATCGCCTTACTCATCGCCCTCATCGTGCTCAACGGTGTCTTTGCAATGTCCGAGATCGCGCTCGTCACCGCGCGCCGCGCGCGCCTCGCACGGCTTGCGGACGACGGTGACGGCTCGGCCGCAGTCGCCATGAAGCTCGGCGAGGATCCCACGCGCTTCCTGTCCACGATCCAGATCGGCATCACCTCGATCGGCATCCTCAACGGCATCGTCGGCGAGGCGGCCCTCGCGGGCCCGCTGGCGGAGTGGTTGCAGACGCTGGGCATGGAGCAGCGCACCAGCGAGATCGGATCGACCGTGCTGGTCGTCGTCGTCATCACTTACGTCTCGATCGTGGTCGGCGAGCTCGTCCCCAAGCGCATCGGCCAGATCAATCCGGAGGGCATCGCCCGCCTCGTAGCCCGGCCCATGAATGTGCTGGCCATGGCCTCGCGCCCCTTCGTCTATCTGCTGGCCGGTTCGACCGCGCTGCTGCTACGTCTGATGGGACAACGCGAGACGACTGGCCCCAGCGTGACTGAGGAAGAAATCCACGCGATGCTCAATGAGGGCTCGGAAGCCGGCGTCATCGAGAAGAGCGAACATGAGATGGTGCGCAACGTGTTCCGCCTCGACGATCGTCAGATCGGCTCGCTGATGGTGCCGCGTGCCGACATCGTCACCCTGGACGTGGATCGCCCCCTCGATGAGAACCTCGCGCTGGTGGCCGAATCCGCGCACTCGAGTTTCCCGGTGTGCCGGGATGGGCTGGATGAGATCCTCGGCATCGTCAGCGCCAAGCAGATCTTCTCCCAGATGGTGCGTGGCGAGTCGGTCGACTTCACACAAAACCTGCAGGCGCCGGTCTACGTGCCCGAATCGCTCACCGGCATGGAACTGCTCGATCAGTTCCGGGCCTCCGGCACGTACATCGTCTTCGTGATCGACGAGTACGGCGAGGTGCAAGGCATGGTCACGCTGCACGACGTCATCGAATCCGTGACCGGCGAGTTCCTCCCGCACGACACGAAGGAATCGTGGGCCGTGCAGCGCGAGGACGGCTCCTGGCTGCTCGATGGACTCATCCCGATCGTCGAGTTCAAGGATCGCCTGGGCATCAAGGCCGTGCCCGAAGAAGAAAAGGGGCGATACCACACGCTGTCGGGCATGGTGATGTGGCTGCTCGGCCGCCTGCCCAACACCGGCGACATCGCCACCTGGGAGAACTGGCGTTTCGAGGTCATCGACCTCGACGGCAAGCGCATCGACAAGGTACTGGCGATGCAACGGCCGGAACCGGCCCCTGAGACGATCGTCGAAAGCGAGTCTCAGGCGCCTTCGCAAGCCTGAGGCGTGGCAACACACGAATTTTCTGATGGAGTTTTCGATGAAACGCGTTCTGCTATTCCTCGCCACGAACCTGGCGGTGGTGCTCGTGCTGGGCATCGTCGCGAACCTGCTGGGCGTCAACCGCTTCCTCACCGCGAACGGGCTGAACCTCGGGGCGTTGCTGGGCTTTGCGGCCATCATGGGCTTCGGCGGCGCCTTCATCTCGCTGCTGATGTCCAAGCCGATCGCCAAGTGGAGCACTGGCGCCCACGTGATCGACCAGCCGCGCAACGCCACCGAACAGTGGCTGGTCGAGTCGGTGGCCCGCATGGCCAAGGGCGCCGGGATCCCGATGCCCGAGGTCGCGATCTACGAGGGCGACCCGAACGCCTTTGCGACCGGTGCAAGCAAGAGCAGCTCCCTGGTCGCGGTATCCACCGGCCTGCTGCAGACCATGTCGCGGGAAGAGGCCGAGGCCGTCCTTGCTCACGAAGTCGCCCACATCGCCAACGGTGACATGGTGACGCTGACCCTGATCCAGGGCGTGGTGAATACCTTCGTCGTGTTCCTGTCGCGCGTCGTCGGCTACCTGGTCGATTCCTTCCTGCGCCGCAACGATGAGGAGTCGAGCGGCCCGGGCATTGGCTACATGGTGACAACGATCGTCTGCGACATCCTCTTCGGCGTGCTCGCCAGCATCATCGTTGCGTGGTTCTCGCGCCAGCGTGAGTTCCGTGCCGATGCCGGTGCCGCACAACTGATGGGCAGCGCCCAGCCCATGGTGGGCGCGCTGCGCCGCCTCGGCGGGCTGGAGGCGGGCGAGCTGCCGCAGAACGTCGCCACCGCCGGCATCGCAGGCCGCCCTGCGTGGATGGCCCTGTTCGCGAGCCATCCGCCGATCGAAGAGCGCATCCGCGCACTGCAATCCCGCTGACCGCTAAAGCTCCTCGCGAATCCCCATGATCGATCAGGTTGCCGAGAAGATTGTCCGCAGAGTCATCCTCGGCTTCCTGCTCGGCGGTCTGTTGGTCCTCAGCTATGCCGTGCTGCACGTTTTCATCGTACCCGTGGCCTGGGCGATCATCATTGCATTTGCGACCTGGCCGCTTTATCGGAAGCTGCGCGCGCGCCTGAGGCGTTACCCGACGGTCAGCGCGCTGCTGATGACCTTGCTGCTCAGCGCTGCATTCATTCTGCCCGCGCTATGGATGGGCGCGCTGCTGCGAACGGAAGTCGGTGTGGCCATTGCCACGGTCACGGCGCAGATCAAGGCGGGCTCCCTTGCGCTCCCGGATTTCATTCGCTCGATGCCGTGGGTGGGCGATTGGCTGCAGTCGCTCCTCGACAGCCTTACCGGTGACCCCGACGCCTTCAGGGCACAACTCACCGAGTGGGTGCGGCAGGGCAGCGACCAAGCGGTCGCACTCATCGGCGATGTGGGGCGGAACGCCGCCAAGCTCGGCTTTGCGCTGATCACCGTGTTTTTCCTGTACCGCGATGGCGACCGTGTGCTGGCCCAGGTCCAGGTGGTGCTGCACCGGTTTCTGGGCGAGCGGGTCGACGCCTACCTCGCCGCTGTCGGTGGCATGACGAAAGCGGTGGTCTGGGGGCTGATTGCGACCGCGCTGGGGCAAGGCCTGGTGGCTGGGCTGGGTTATTGGTGGGCGGGCCTTCCCGCGCCGGTGCTGCTCGGGGCGGTGACCGCCTTGATTGCGATGATCCCCTTCGGCACTCCATTCGCGTGGGGCTCCCTGGGCGTCTGGTTGCTCGTCAGTGGCGATACGGCCGCCGGCATCGGCCTGCTGCTATGGGGAACCTTGGTCGTGAGCTGGGTCGACAACCTCATTCGCCCCCTTGTCATCAGCAACGCAACCCAGATACCGTTCCTGCTCGTGATGTTCGGGGTCCTCGGTGGCTTGGCGGCATTTGGCCTGGTCGGCCTCTTCCTGGGGCCGGTGGTCTTGGCAGTCCTGATGGCGGTATGGCGGGAATGGATCGAGGAGTCCGACCTAGTCAGCCTCAATCATGCTTCATCCACAAGCAAGAGTTGAGCCGGCGCAGCTTCTGAAGGACATGCTGAGATGGCAGTGAAACGCGCCTTTCCGACCTACTTCAGTGCCCGCTGGAACGGGCATCGGCCCGCGCGCAGCCTCTTCTGGTGGGACCTGACGATCGTCGGAACCTTGGTCAATGGCGTCATGGGCCTGATTGCGCTGATCTTGCTCGCAAAAGGCGTCGATGGCTCTGTCTGGTTGGCGCTTCACCTCCTGCTGATCCCCTACAACCTATTCCTCGTCTTCAGTGTGCACCGGAATACCGGATCCAACCTGATCCACAGGGGCGGATCGATTGCCTGGTTCGGTTGTACGTTGCTGGTTTGAAGGATGCTCGAACGGCAATCGCGCGCAGTGCTCCTCAACGAAGCGAATGACGCCACCGTTAAGGATCCTGGCGGACGATCGGCTCGCCTCCGTTGACTTTGCGATTGACCCACTTACACTCGAGCGCATCAAGGGGAGTAGCTTCACACGTCCCGGCATCGTCATCACGGAAGTTTGATCGAATGACCACTTCCCGGTGCCGGGGGTAACGAGCGTATCCGTTACAAGCGAGACCTTGCCCGTGGGCAAGGTCCGTGCAGCGACAACATGCAAGGGTCTGTGTCCTTCGGGAACAGACCCTTTGTTGTTTCTGTGGAGTCGAACTTGGACACGAACACGCGCCCCTCCGTGGTTCCCTGGCATGCGATACCCGACAAGGCCGTCTGTCGCAAGCTTGAGGTCGCCCCCGATACCGGCTTGCTGCAGACGGAGGTTGCTGTCCGGCTGCAGCGCCATGGTCCGAATCGGCTCGCGGAGAAGCCTCCGCGCCCCGCATGGCTCAAGTTTCTCGACCAGTTCAGGAGTGTGCTGATCGGGATCCTGATCGGCGCAGCGCTGCTCGCCGGACTGATCGGCGACATCAAGGATGCGGCGGTCATTGCCGTGGTCGTTCTGCTCAACGCGACGCTGGGCTTCTTCCAGGAGCGCCGTGCGGAGAACGCGCTGGCCGCCTTGCGCGGCATGCTGGCGCCAAGCGCGCGGGTACGCCGTGATCGCGAAACCCGCGTCGTTCCTGCCGAAGAGCTCGTGCCGGGCGATATCCTGCTGCTCGAAGCGGGCGATCGCGTGCCGGCCGATGCCAGGGTGCTGCAGGCGCATGGGGCCGAAGTGGCCGAGGCGGCGCTGACCGGCGAGTCCCATGCGGTCGGCAAGACCGCCGGGGCGGTGGATGGCGGCGCATCCCTCGCCGAACGTGTCTGCATGGTGTTCATGAACACCGTGATCACCCGGGGTCGCATCGAAGCCGTGGTGATCGCAACCGGCATGCACACCGAAATGGGGCGCCTGGCCGGGCTGCTTGCTCAGACCGCCGAGTCCTCGACACCCCTGCAGATCCAGCTCGATGCGCTGGGTAAGCGTCTCGCGTTCATCGCCGCCGTGGTGGTCGGCCTGATGTTCGTGGCCGGGCTGATGCGTGGTGATGACCTGATCACGACGGCGATGACGGCCATCGCCCTCGCCGTCGCCGCGATCCCCGAGGGTCTGCCGGCCGTGGTCACGGTGACGCTCGCGCTCGGCATGCACCGCATGGCCAGGCGCCACGTGATCGTCAAGAAGCTTGCCGCAGTCGAGACGCTCGGCTGCACCACGGTGATCTGCTCGGACAAGACGGGCACGCTGACGCTGAACCAGATGACCGCTCGCGTGCTGCACGCTGCAGGTCGCCGCTACGCCATCGAAGGCGAAGGCTATGTCGCCGCTGGCCGCATTCTCGACGAAGAGGGGCGCGCTGCCGGCACCGAGCTTCATGGACTCCTGCTCCCAGCCGCCTTGTGCGCCGACGCACGCCTGCAGGACGGCCAGCTGATCGGCGACCCGACTGAAGGCGCATTGCTTGCGCTCGCGGTCAAGGCGGGGGTGGATCCTGCGTTGCAGAACCGGCACACCCCGCGTATTGCCGAGCTGCCATTCGACTCGGCACACAAGTTCATGGCGACCTTCCACCATGATGGCGACGCGGTGCAGATCTGGGTGAAAGGTGCGCCGGACGTGCTCATCAGTCGCGCCGCGCGCATGCAAGGCCCGGACGGCGAGGTCGCGCTCGACACGGACGCGCAAGAAACGCTGCTCCGTGCCAATCAGCAGCTCGCCGAGGGCGCGATGCGGGTGCTCGCGCTCGCCGGACGCCGGATTCCGGCGTCTGCGTTCGACCCTTCCGCTGACCTGATGGACTGGGTGAAGGACCTGAACCTGTACGGATTGGTCGGCATCATCGATCCGCCGCGCCCCGAGGCGCGCGAGTCGATTGCACAGTGCAATGCTGCAGGGATCCAGGTGAAGATGATCACTGGCGACCATCCGCTGACGGCCGCCGCCATCGCGCGCGAGCTCGGGCTGGTCGGCGAGGTGCATGAGGGGCGCGAGCTCGATGGCCTGAGCGAGGAGGCCACCACCGCCCTGGTCGAACGCAGCGCGGTGTTCGCGCGGGTGGCGCCGGAGCACAAGATGCGCATCGTGGAATCGCTGCAGCGGCGCGGTCATGTCGTGGCGATGACGGGCGATGGCGTCAATGATGCGCCTGCGCTCAAACGTGCCGACATCGGCGTGGCGATGGGCATCACCGGCACGGAAGTCACCAAGGAGGCTGCCACCCTGGTGCTCACGGACGACAACTTTGCCTCCATCGTCGGCGCCGTACGCGAGGGACGAACGATCTACGAGAACATCGTCAAGTTCGTCCGTTTCCAGCTGTCGACCAACATCGGCGCCATTCTCACCGTGCTTGGGGCGCCCTTCATGGGCCTGGCGACACCCTTCACCGCAGTGCAGATCCTCTGGGTGAACATCATCATGGACGGCCCGCCGGCGATGACCCTCGGCGTGGAGCCGGCCCGCCCCGGGATCATGGACCAGCCGCCACGCTCGGACGATGCCGCCATCCTGTCGCCGCAGCGCATGTGGCGCATCGCGCTGTACGGGCTGACCATGGCGGTGGGGACCCTGGGCGTCTATGCGTGGGCCATGGCCTCGGGCGATACCGCCCGCGCGATGACGCTGGCCTTCACAACCTTCGTGCTCTTCCAGTTCTTCAACATCTTCAATGCCCGCACCGAGCACGGCAGCGCCTTCAATCGCCAGTTCTTCAGCAATGGGAAGCTATGGGTGGCCCTGCTGGGCGTGGTCCTGCTGCAAGTCGTCGTGGTGCATTGGGCGCCAGCGCAGACGGTGTTCGACACCGTCGACCTGAGTGTGAATGACTGGTTGATTGCCAGTGCTGTCGCATCCTCGACGCTTTTGCTCGAAGAGGCACGCAAGCTGTTGTTCAGGCTGGTGAGGTGACAGCAGATCTGCATGGGGCCGGTTCTTTCTGCCGGCACAGGCCGGTCCCCTTCAACCGAATTACCAGAGAACGGCCTTGCCGCATCACTGGGGAAGGTCTCAGTCCGGCCAGGAGCTGTAGGGCACCCTCACGGCGGATCTGCGATTCCGGTGGCCACTCTAGCCCAGGTACAAGTCGTTCCCAGTTCGGGGCGCTAATTAGCGCGCTGCGATCAAAAGTTCGTCGAAAAAACGGAAGCTTACCATCCTCATAAACGATTAATTCGAACGTTGAACAGTGTAAGAATGGCTTCCGTTACTGCAATACAGCCAGGAGATGATCTTGTTCTACGCACTCAGTTGGTTTTCGGTGTTCGGCCTACTCGCACTCTGGTCGCTATCAGCCTGGGCGCTGCATTCAGTTGCCGTTTGGTCGGTTTCGAATGCCAGCGCGCTGACCGGTGTCGCATCAGGTGTCGAGGGGCTGCGTCTGCCGGAATGGCTACCGTCTTGGGTGCCGCCGGAGATCGCACAGGCGATGACTTCGCTGCTGGCAGGTTTTGTGCCGGTCATGGAAGGTCTGTTGCAGGCTATGCCAGTGCTGGCGGGCGGCCTGACCATGGTGGCCTGGGTAATCTGGGGTCTTGGCAGTGCGCTGCTGCTCCTGCTTGGAGCGGGGCTGCATCTGAGCATTGCAATGTGGCGCCGCCACAGCGGTGATTCCGGGCCGCAACCGGCGAGTCGGTTGGCGGCATGACGGGAGTCACCCCTCCGCGTAAGGGTATTCGACGCCGTGCTCAAGTGGTCCATCGCCAATTTCTTGGCTGTTCGCGCAAGGCGGATAATGCGTATTGGGCAACTTTTTGAGCTCTGCAGGAACTGATCATGAACCTTCTCTTGTTCCTCGGCGGCCTGACCTTGCTGGTTATCGGCGCCGACATCCTGGTTCGCGGTGCGTCCAAGCTGGCGATGTCCGTCGGTATCAGCCCGCTTGTCGTCGGGCTCACCATCGTTGCCTTTGGCACTAGCGCGCCCGAGGTTGCGGTGAGCGTTGGCGCCATCCTCGACGGCAAGACCGACATTGCCATCGGCAACGTGGTGGGCAGCAACATCTTCAATGTGCTGTTCATCTTGGGCATCAGTGCCCTGATCACGCCGCTGGTAGTCAACATCCAGTTGATCCGGCAGGAGGTGCCGATCATGCTGGGCGCAAGCCTGTTGCTGCTGGCGCTCACTCTGGATGGCAGGCTCTCGTTCCTTGACGGGGGCTTCCTGTTTGCCCTGCTGTTGGCCTACACCGTATTCTTGGTCGTGCAATCGCGGCGCGAGACCCAAGCCGCAAAGGACGAGTTTGCCGAAGAGATCAAGCCAGCTCAGACCGGAGCCTGGGACAGCCACTGGGCTGTGCAGATAGGATTGATCGCTGCGGGTCTGGTGGCGCTGGTCTTCGGCTCGGACTACCTGGTCCAGGCTTCGGTGAACTTTGCCAAGGCCATGGGTGTGAGCGACCTCGTCATCGGCCTGACGATCGTCGCCGCCGGCACCAGCATGCCTGAGGTGGCTACCAGCATCACAGCCGCGATCAAGGGCGAACGCGATATCGCGGTGGGGAACGTCGTCGGTAGCAACACCTTCAACATCCTGGGCTGCCTGGGCTTGTCGGGGCTGGTGTCGGGCGACCTTGGCCTGGCGATGGCGCCATCGCTGCTGGCCTTCGATGTCTGGGTGATGCTGGCGGTGGCCCTGGCCTGCCTGCCGGTGTTCATGACCGGTCGCGAGATCGCGCGCTGGGAAGGCGGCGTCTTTCTGGGTTACTACATCGCCTACGTGGCCTACCTGCTTCTGGCGGCGCAGCAGCATGATGTGCTGCCCGTCTTCTCGAGCGTGATGATGAGCTTTGTCATACCGCTTACCGTGGTGACACTGGTGGTGGTGGTGATCCGCCGCCCGTCCGCAACATGACGGCGCCCATCGTGCAGCGGTTACGTGAAACAGCCGCAGCCTTATCCGAAGAGCGGGTGTCGATGCAAACCCTGGCGCACGCCCACGGGACCGCAGCACACGGCACTTTGCTGCTGTTGATGGCCGGGCCTTGCCTCCTGCCCGCATATTGATGAGTCCGCGCCGTTCCGTCCAAACGGGACGTCGCAATGCATACGCAGATTCTCCATCGATTCAAAGGTCGCTCGCGAATGGCGGGTTTCTGCAGGAAGACGTCGCAAAGCCCTCGATTCAGCGACCGTCCGGTCTGGGTCGTCAGCACTCGGCGACGAACGGCTGCTTCCGGGAAGCGAAAACTCAACGACAACGTTCCGACGACGAACTCGAAGAGACGTCAGTCGCATAGCGACCCAAACCGGGCATCCGGACTTCCCCGAAGCCGCCGCTGAGGCACGGTGGCCTTCTGTGAGTTTCGCTGCCACGAAGCTGCCGTTCGTGACCTCACGACTCCGGCCAGAAGCGGCCGGTCGCCACCTGATCCGGATAGCGGCCATTCGGGCAATGGCGGCATGCTATACGCCTATGTGTCAGATGGGTCGCATCAGCTCGCTAAAATGTCGGCTGCTGCTATTCCCGTCTTGTTATCTTGTCTTGCGCGTGGTTCCTGCATTTAAACAGTAACTTGCAGGACACGTTGAACTAAACCGCTGACGCGGTGGCCGCGAACCCAAGCGCCACCGCGTTTTTCATGACGTCTGCGCCGACGACCTACCTTGAAA
>NZ_ATJV01000046.1 GCF_000443165.1 Thauera terpenica 58Eu
GAAGCGAGCCGCAAACCCGCGCCAGACGGCTCGCTTCGGAATCCGAAGCAGGACCGTACAGTACGTAGAGATCGTATGTATGAAGTACGTACGGTACCGCGCGCACGCGACACCGAAGACGCGCAGCCGCCATCCCCGCCCCATCGCTTCCAGACCTTGAAGGCCGAGCAGCAGGCCGGCGCGCTGGTCGCCCTGCAGCAGGTCGAGCCGTCGCTGCGCCAGGCCGTGCTCGACGAATGGGACGCACGCTGTCGGAGCAGCACGGTGCGCAACCCGGCTGGCTACCTGTTCGGCATTATCCAGAAGGCGATCCGCGGGGAGTTCAAGGCGTGGGTGGGACACCACCCGCCCGGCATGGACAAGTCGGCGTCGCCGCCACACCAGACCGCACCCTCGCCGACGCCCCCACCCGCCGACCCCGAGGTGGTCCAGCAGCATATCGAGCATCTGCGATCGTTGCTGCGCATGACCTGATCGCTGCCACGTCGCCGGAGCTATCCCCTGGGGATAACTCCATCAAGCGCTACCCGCATCCAGCTACCCTGCGCACTGGTATGTCGGATCGCGTGCCATCAGGCCGGCCGTCAGGCTCGCTCCCGCAGACGGGCACGACTCGGCTCTCCGTATCGCCATCCCCTGGGGATGGCTGGCACAGGCGGCCTTCCACGAACGGCATTCGGGCGGACGACGGCTGCGGTTTGTTGACTGACGGCCTTCCAGCCGGTGGCGATGGTGGCGACTGTTCCTTTACCGCGAGTCGTCGCCATGGCCAACGAACCCCTGCAACTGAATCTCGGATCGCTGCGCAGCGCGATGTCGCTGACGCTGCACACCCATCATGCCTCGCGCATCTGGCACGGCCGCGCGCCGGCCGAGGGGCGCCCCGGCATTGTCGGCCTCAACGGCTTCATCAGTGTGATGAACAAGATGAAGCGCGGCGCCGAGCAGGACGATCCCTACTCGGACTGGTGGATGCTGCGCATCGAGGACAAGCTGGCCGATACCAAGATTCGCTTGCAGACGCTGCGCGAGCAGGTGGACCAGGCGCTGTCCGGTGTTCCTCCCGCACTCAGCCTCGGCGAGAACCTGAACGTGCAGCCGGTGAAACTGCCGCTCTTCGTCAATGCCCAGCTCGGCTTTGCCGCCGTCTACCTGCTGGCCGACTACGACGACCTGGCGCGCAAGCTGATCCTGGCGCATCACACGGCGCTGATCGACCGCAGCACGCTGGAACGCTGGCTCAACGATGGCGCGCATGCGCTGCGCAGCCTGTTCTCCCTGGCCCAGCAGTACCGCTATTCCGGCACGACGCGCGACGACTTCGCCGCGAAGAATGCCGCGGCGCGGGCGGCGCTGGAGAAGTTCGGCGAGTTGCCCCAGGACGTGCTCGAAGGCACGCGCCGTTCGCGCTTTGCGCCACCCATCGCACGGCGGGGGAACCGGCCCGAGGCACCGGCCGCGGACGCCTCGGAGTCAAGCCTCGCCGATGGCGCAGCCGACGCCGCGACGCAAGACGAAGGCGCCAAGGCATGACGGCAGCGTCTTCTTCCGGCCGTCCAGCACGCTTCATTCCGCTGGGACAGGCGGACTTCCAGCGGCTGGAACACGCAGGCTACCTAAAAGGCCTTTTACAGCCCTTTAAAGGTAAGGGGAGTCTGGAGACCTGGGCCAGCCAGTGCATGGCGCTGCGCGAGGAGCTGATCGCTCTGGCACAAGGGCAGGTGTTGCCGCAGGCGCGGGCCTACCCCTTTAATCTGCTCGATGTGCAACTGGCCCAGCAGACGACTGGCGCAGGGACGACCTTTCTGCGCTGGCGCAACCCCGACCGCTCGGCCATGGGTGTGACTTTGTGGGAGTCGCTGCTCGATCGCCCCGCGACACCGGCCTCGCTGATCGACGACCTGTATGCGATCGAACTTCAGCGCATCGCGCTGAACATGCAGATCAGCCTGACCCACAGCATCGCCCGCCTCGCCCTGGAATGCGCCAGCAGGATGGCCCAAGCGGAGGCGACCTATCTGCGACGAGTCCAAGGGCCTGTCGCGTCCGCTTCTACCACACCCGCCACCACCCCCAAGGAGCCACCATGAGCACGCACTTCATCGGCGAGGGCAACATCGGTTCTGCGCCGGAGTACCGCGAATTCCCCAACGGCAACGACGAACCGCGCAGGCTGCTGCGCCTGAACGTCTATTTCGACAATCCCATCCCGAAGAAGGATGGCGAGTACGAGGACCGCGGCGGCTTTTGGGCACCCGTGGAGCTGTGGCATCGCGATGCCGAGCGCTGGCAGTCGCTGTACCAGAAAGGCATGCGCGTGCTGGTCGAAGGCCGCACCGTGCGCGACGAATGGGAGGACGCCGACGAGAACGAGCGCGTCACCTTCAAGATCGAGGCCCGGCGCGTTGGCATCCTGCCGTACCGCATCGAGGCGGTGACGCTCGGCACCAGGCCCGCCGGGAGCCAGTGACCAGGCATCGCGGGCGGCTGTAGCAACCGTCAGACGCCCGCCATGCATCAGCGGGCTATCCCCTGGGGATAGTTCCACTGCGCTCCACCGAGTTCCAGCGGCCCTCCCGACACCAATCTCCGGCCCCTCATACCCCGGCGATCCGAGCATGCCGCTGTGGCAACCATTCCCCAGCCGATCACAAATCGGAGCCCCTGCCGTCCGGCTTCCTCGCAGCCGGTCTCACCTGGCCCAGCCATGCTGTTGTCCATCCGATGAACCGCACATTTCCGAGGAAGCTTCAGCATGCGCGTGTCCCTGTGCGAGAAGCCATCCCAAGGCAAGGACATCGCCCGCGTGCTGGGTGCCGGCCAGCGTGGTGCCGGCTGCTACAGCGGCGCGGGTGTCGTCGTGACCTGGTGCATCGGTCATCTGGTCGAAGCGGTTCCGCCCGAGGGCTATGACGATCGTTACAAGCGCTGGACCCTCGAGCAACTGCCCATCATCCCCGAGCGCTGGCGCGTCGATCCCAAGGCTGCGACCGCCGCGCAGTTCAAGATCGTCAAGCATCTCGTAGGCCAGGCCAGCGAGTTGGTCATCGCCACCGACGCCGATCGTGAAGGCGAGATGATCGCTCGCGAGATCATCGAGCTGTGCGGCTACCGCGGGCCGATTCAGCGCCTGTGGTTGTCGGCGCTCAACGATGCGTCGATCCGCAAGGCACTGGGCGCGCTGAAGCCGTCGGCCGAGACGCTGCCGCTGTACTACTCGGCTCTGGCCCGTTCGCGTGCCGACTGGCTGATCGGCATGAATCTGAGCCGGCTGTTCACGCTTCTAGGGCGGCAGGCCGGCTACACCGGCGTGCTGTCGGTGGGCCGGGTACAGACGCCGACGCTGAAGCTGGTGGTGGATCGCGATCGCGAGATTGCGAGCTTCGTCTCGGTGCCGTTCTGGGCGATCGAGGTCACGCTGTCCCATGCCGCCCAATCCTTCATTACAGGTTGGACGCCGCCGCAGGGTTGTACGGACGACGCCGGCCGCTGCCTTCAGCAGCCGGTCACCCAGCAGGCAGCCGACCGCATGCGCGCCGCCGGCAGCGCCCAGGTGGTGTCGGTCGAGACGGAGCGGGTGCGGGAAAGTCCGCCGCTGCCGTTCGACTTGGGCACGCTGCAGGAGGTGTGTTCCAAGCAGTTGGGCCTGGACGTGCAGGAGACGCTGGACATCGCCCAGGCGCTGTACGAGACGCACAAGGCGACGACCTACCCGCGCTCCGACTCGGGCTACTTGCCCGAGAGCATGCTGGCCGAGGTGCCGACCGTTCTCGACAGCCTGGTCAAGACCGATCCCGGCCTGCGCCCGTTGACCGACCGCCTGGACCCGACCCAGCGCTCGCGTGCCTGGAACGACGCCAAGGTCACGGCGCACCACGGCATCATCCCGACACTGGAGCCCGCCAACCTGTCGGCCATGAACGACAAGGAACTGGTCGTCTACCGACTGATCCGCGCGCATTACCTCGCGCAGTTTCTGCCGCACCATGAGTTCGACCGGACGGTGGCGCAGCTCGCTTGCGGCGGGCAGTCGCTGCAGGCCGTGGGCAAGCAGATCGCCGTGGCCGGCTGGCACCAAGTGCTGGCGGCGCCGGAGGAAAGCGACGCGGACGGCGATGACACCCCGCGCAGTCAAGTTCTCCCGGCGCTGCGAGCCGGATTGTCCTGCCAGGTCGGCAATGTCGATCTGAAGGCGCTCAAGACCCTGCCGCCCAAGCCCTACACGCAGGGCGAACTGGTCAAGGCCATGAAGGGCGTCGCCAAGCACGTCACCGACCCGCGCTTGAAGCAGAAGCTCAAGGACACGACGGGCATCGGCACCGAAGCCACGCGCGCCAACATCATCGGCGGCCTGCTTGGCCGCGGCTATCTACTGAAGAAGGGCCGCGCCATCCGCGCCTCGGATGCCGCCTTCATGCTGATCGACACCGTACCGGCGGCCATCGCCGATCCTGGCACGACGGCGGTCTGGGAGCAGGCGCTTGACATGATCGAGGCCGGCCAGATGACTTTGGACACCCTCATCGCCAAGCAATCCGCCTGGGTGGCCCAGCTCGTGCAGCAGTACAGCGGTGCAACGCTCGCCATCAAGCTGCCGCCGTCTCCCTCCTGCCCACAGTGCGGCGCGCCAATGCGCCAGCGCACCGGCAAGAACGGCGCTTTCTGGTCGTGCAGCCGCTACCCGGATTGCAAGGGAACGCAGCCAGTCGATACCTCGACAAGCAAGCGTGGAGCGCCGCACAAGCAGAGGGCTTCACGCAAGGCGTCCTGACGCCGACGAATCCCTTCGCCACGCCGGCCGTTTCTAGCGGCGGGGCCAACCTCTCCCGCGCAACGCGGGATTCCCCAGCACACGTCCCCTTCTGCAACGGTGTGCACGTCTGGCTTGCCCAACGACGGGCTCGCGAGACGAGAAGGCCGTTTCTCCGCGAATCGCGTCTGTCGCGACTCCATTGATCGAGATGCTCCTGTCGATGACGCGGGGTCTCCTGACGCCTGGCGGACCTGTGTCGTAGCGAGCCGTCAGGAGACCCCTCGGGTCGACGGTATTCGGTGCCGGTGCCCGCCGGCGGAACAACGGGCTCCCTTTGTGCGCGGATGTGTGCCGAAGGATGTCGACCCCAGCCACGACACGGGTCGGGTGCAGCAGCTGTTCCAGCGGCGGGCTTTGACGACGGCCGTGCCGGGACGGCGACTCACGGGTGGCGACTTGTTCTTAGCCGAAGGCTCAGGCGTTCGGCATTTTCTTGGCTTGATCCCGGTCTCCCTTGATCTCATGGCATCGGAGTTGAAGAATCTGCCTTGCCACTGCCCTGTCCGAGGTGACTATAATGCGCGGACAGCCGCGTCACGCTGAACCTGCTGCCGGGTTAAACGACGTTTCTCCCATTCCCCTTTCGCTGCTGACCGTGCCTATTCCCCGGTCGATGCGTAATCGGCAGACATCGACCATGCGCAGAGGAATTTGGCATGTCTGAATCGACGTTTTTCGTCTCCGAAGCCGCGGTACGCAATCTCAAGCACCTTGCCGAACGGCGTGTCAGCGGAGTCTCTTCTTCCCATTTGAGTGAGTGCGTGGCGTCAGCCTTGGGATTCAAGACCCATGCGGCGTTGCGTGCAGCGCTGGCAGGCAGTGCAACCATTGAGGTCCCGAAACCCAGCAATGCCAAGTTGGTGCAGCGCCTTCGTCAACTCGGCTATGCCTCCGTGCCCGACGATCTGAAGCTGGTGCCGGAGTTCGAGCACTCCTACTCGCCGTTCCGATCCTTCCCGCTCAGGAAGGGACGTAGCGTGCGCTGGCAAGCGTGGCGCAACCTGCTGGTGGCTGCGATCAACGCCGGCCTGGAACACCGCTTGTTCGGGCTATCGCCCGGCGAAAACTGGTGGCCCGGCGGTGCGACGGAAAGCCACCAGTGCGAACGCAGCATCTACCGCTTCACGTTCGATGGGGATCTGTCTGCGGTTGCCAGCGTAGACGCCATCAGCGGCGACGAGCTTTCTCTTCATGTCGTGCTCAACCCCCGCAACGAGGAGGTGGAGCCAGGTCCGTTCAGCGGTTTGCGCGATGGGGATGCCTGCGCGCATTGCTGGGTGGAACGGCGATTGGGTGCGTGGATTCAGGATGGCGGCGAGGATTTCTCATGCAAGCGCGTCGTGCAATCACGGCTGGCCGGCCTGAAGATTGAGCCGCGCGGCTATTCGGACCAAGGCAGCTTCTTCATGTAGGCCTATCCCGCCCGGGGTGCGGTGCCGGATCTGAGCGTGTCGGCGCCGTGCCCTGCCAGGCCCAGGGACTGCACCCTGTGCCTGCGAAGCCGTCACGATCCTCTGGTGTCGATCCTTCGCACCAGCGGCTCCGCACGGAGCCGGCCTTTCCGGACAGTACCGCGCAGCGGTCGGTGGTCTGCCTTCTTTGGTAGTCCAAGCACCACAGGCATCCGCCCAGCGCGCGCCTGCGTTTAACCAGATCACCACTTCCCGCACGCCCCGCCTCGACAGCGCTTTCTCTCCCCACCTCTGGCCAATCGGGTCGGTGCCGGCCTCTCATTTCGGCATGACTTGGGCGATACGTGGCCCGATGCTGCCGGTATGCGTCGCTGACCTCCGTCAGCACCATGCCCAGGCAGCCCCGGTCTTCAAGGCTGCAACGCGGTTCGCCGCGTGGATCGAACCAGTCCGCCTCGCATCACCCACCGCGGACGAGCGTTTTCACAACGCCGATGCTTTTTCCTTCAACCCCTCGGGAGGTTTCTGCTCCCGTCTTGGGGGTAGGGCTCCCGGTCCTTCAATCAGGAGAGCCCCATGTCCTTTGCATTCGCATCGGCGCCGCTGAGCGCTGCCCAGGCCCGCGCCGAAGCCATTGGCTATCTGGCCCTGACCTACACCGGCAAGCGCCTGCCCCTGCAGGTGCGCCATAGCGCCGCCGGCCACTACATCGGCACTGCCGACGAAGACGGCCCGGTGTCCCGAGAGTCCGTCGAGTACTTCCGCTCGCAGCGCGCCGCCAACCACGCCCTGGCAACGGGGTGCTGGCAGCAACGCATCCACCCCTGACTTCCACTTACCAGGAGTCATGTCATGAACCGGTCATTGCCCCAAGACGTCCTTGATCAGATCGCCGCGGAAGAACGGCACTTCGCCGAAGCGCCGCGGGCTTTCTTCGATGCGTGGAAGCGCGGTGCGGAAATCGCCGGCCCCGAATGGTTCGGCGACGGCACCCCCGAAGGCCTGCAGCGCGCCACCAGCAAGTGGGATCTGCGCCCCAAGGTGATGTTGCTCAACGACGCCCTGGATGTCCTCAGCGGCGGCCAGCGCATGTTCCTGTCCGCGATGGTGAGCTTCTACAACGCCCGTGAGGGCGGCGCGATGCTCAAGCGCTGCGGATTCGAGGGGCTGTCCGATCTGGGAGGCCTCGATCTGGAGCGCCGCCAGGTCATCGCCGATCTGGTGCTGAACTACAGCGGCTGGTGAGTCCGTTCACCGCGCTCGTCGTTTCTTTCCCCGGACGCATGCCGCGTCCATCCATCTCATCCTCAAGGGACAGACCTCCCTTGCGGGCGGGAGTCCCTTGGTCACCACAAGGAGTCTCCCATGGACACCCAATCCATCCGCGCACAAATGCCGTTGCTCGTTCGCGGCCACATGCCTTCCAACGTGCGCACCTTCAAGTTCAACATCTTCGACGGCCAGCCCAAGGTTTCGACGCTGGGTTTCCACATCGATCCCAAGCCCTTCGAGGGCAAGGTCATCGCCAGGACCGACGACGCTGTCATCGTCAAGACCGGGCGAGCCGAGTTCGCGGTACTCGACCGGGCGCTCGTGACCGAGGTGCCTGACGAAGGCACCAGGGTGCACGTCGAACCCTACGCCCGACGCCGCTTCGACGGGCAGCGCGCGGATACGCCCGAGGAACGCACCGAATTCACCGCCGACGGCCAGCCCTACACGGTGAAGACGCTCGTGCTCGGTTCCGCGCCGGCGACGCTGCCGATCCCCGAGCCCCGTTGCCCCGAGCTCCAGGAGCTGATCCAGCAGATGGAGCAGTTGCCCGCTCCCGACGGCTTCCGGCGCATCACCCACCTGTTGGTGGATGCCGGCGCACGGGACTTCACCTGGGTCGATCCGCTGCCCAAGGACATCATCGCGACGCCGCCGGCCATCGCCTTCACGGTGGCCACGGCGAAGTTCCAGGGACGCGTCACCGTGCTGTACGAGCGCGGGCTCGATCTGTACGCGCTGGAACTGCACCGAGACGGCGAGCTCGTCGAGCGGGTCGATGAGGTGTTCTTCGATGCGCTCGGCGAGACGCTGGAACGGTTGATCGACGACGGGAACTGGCGGCGCATCCGCGTGCAATGCCTGCCCGGCCACAAGTCTGCTCAGCACTGACCGCCACGCGGCCTCCCGTCCTCGCCGCGGGAGGCCCTTCATTCCTTTCCCCGGAGATCACATCCATGTCTATTCGATTCAAAGGCACCGAGCTGCGGCCCGTGCTCCTCGAAGCGGTGGTGAACCAATGTCGCGTCGTCCTGGTCAAGGATCAGGGCGTGTATCTCCTGGCCGAGCGTGGCGAGCGCAGGCCCGATGGGCGCCAGAAGCTCATCGCCTACGCCGTCGGCTGCAATCCGGATGTCGATGCCTTCGATGACTGGTGGGAGCTGGCGCGCGCCGAGTTTGGCGGCGACGATTTCGGCGAGTTCTTCGATCCGCGCGAAGGTGTCTTTGCGCTCATCCTCCAGAGCGCGAACGACCTCGAAGTGTCGGCCACGGCGACGCATCTGTCGCTGCGGGTCGTGGCCCCAATGCCGAACGGCAACTGACCGTCCCACATTCCCAGCCCCCGCTCCGGGGGCGTTTCATCGCCAGACGTTACGACAGAGGCCGTGACGGAGCTGTCATTCGGTAGCGGCGGCCGGTGCCTCAGCTTGCTGCTCGAGATTGGCTGCCTTCGCTTCGGCCGCTGGCGCCGCGGCGCGAGCCTTCCTCTTCCCCATCTTCTGCGCAGCGATTTCCAACCCATCCAGCGAGCCACCCTGCGCTAACCATGCGTCCACCCACTGCGGCCGACGGCCACGGCCCGACCACGCCAAATCCTTATTGTTCGGGTGCCGGTACTTCGCCGGCAGCGGCACCTTGGGGGCAATCAGCGCTTTCGCGGTGACGCTCTTGGCCTTTGGCGCTGCCGGCGCGGCGCTGCTGACGACGTCGGTCAGGGAGAGGCCGTGTTCTTTTGCCATCTTCGTGAGGCGTTTCAGCAAGTCGCTCTTGGTCGACGTTTTGCGCTTGTCGATTTCCTTGGCGATCTTCGTGCGGAACTGCTGGAGCTGAGGGAGTGTGTACTGGCTGAGATCCATGACGAGGTGAATTCTCCGGGGTCAAAGAAAATAACGACGAATCTCGGCGACGGTGCCGCTCGCTGTCATGTCCGATTGTACGCTGGACCGCAATTGCAATTGCGCGCCCTTTCGGGGTGGGATGGCTCGAACAGATCGTCGGCTGCCTTTCAGCCCGAAGCAGCCGGAACGGCCGCTTTGGCCGGGCCCAGAAAGCAAAGCATGTCGCCATCCTGTGTCATGGATGCTTCATCACGGAAGCTCCACCAATGCGGGCATTGACGAATCACGATATCCGCTCGCGTAGATGCCGTGTTGGTACCACGCTTCTCACCATGTTCCGCTGACTCCCGTCAGCAACATGCCCAGGTAGCCACGATCCTCAAGGCTACGACGCCGTTCCTGCCGCGTTGATCACCCCAGTTCGCACCGGCATCCGTGCGCGAACGGCCATCGGTTCTCGATGGCGATGCCACCAAGCTGTTCCATCAACCCACGCGGGGGTTCCACACCTTCCCCGCCTTGGGTCGGGTGTGTCTCCGCCTCTTTGTCCTTCAGGAGATTCACCATGACCACTTCCACCGACAAGTCCTACTTCGATCTGCACATCACCGGCCTCGGGTATCTCAATCGCATCCGTGAAGTGAAGCCCAAGAAAGGCGATGCGTTCCTGGCCTGCGACATCGCAGCCCTGAACGGTCCCAGCGACGACGTCTCGTACGTGCGTTTCGACACGCGCGTATCGGGCTCGGAAGCGCAGCACCTGGTGCGCCGCTGCATTCAGGCGGTCGACGCCGAGAAGAAGGTGATGATCGGCTTCCGCATGGGCGACCTGTGGACCGACAACTTCACCTACTCCAAGGGCAAGCGTGCCGGCGAGCAGGGTGTGAGCCTCAAGGCCCGCCTGCTGTTCGTCAGTTGGATCAAGGTCGACGGCAAGCTCGTCTACAAGGCCGAGCCCAAGCCGACCGAGACCGACGAGCGGGACCCGGAAGTCCCTGTGACGTCCGACGCGCCTGCTGCGCAGCAAGCCTCGGCACCGGAGCCTTCCGAGCCCGTCGCCGATGCTGCCGACGACGCAGCCGATGCCCCCGCATTGGCCGTTGCCGAGTCGTTCTGATCCGCAAGGCCCCATCCCCGGGGCCTTGTCTTCTCTTCGTCAGCAGGAGACCTTCATGATCACCCTCCCCGGCCAACTGGCCATCAAGACCATCCACGGCCGCAACGGCGATTTCAACGTCGGCCGCCTGGCGACCTCGATCGGTGAGTTCGTCGTGAAGAACGCCGAACTCGATCAGTACCGCGAGGGCAAGTACGACGGTGATTTCGTCATCGTCGAGATTCGTCCCTCCACGTACAACGCCAACGGCCGCATGGTCATCGAGATCCGCGCCCATCTGGGCGGGATGACACTGTCCAACATCGACGCCCTGAGCCGCGACGAAGCCCGCCGGCTGAGTCCGCAGGAAGTCGATCCGATCGATGAGGAAGCACAGGCACCCGCGCCGGCGGCGCCCCAGGCCAAGCCGAAGGCGAAGCCGCGAGGCCCGCGCGATCCCTTGGTCGATACCACGCCGTTCGGCAGCGAGCCAGCCACCTCATCTCCCGAGGCCTCGGCCGAGGCCGACGACGCGGCGCTGTTCGGTGCGCTCTGGCCGCTGGGCGAGATTGTCAAGCTCGATGCCACCGTCGCTCGTCGCGTCCTGCGCCAGCAGCGCGACCGTCTCGGTGCGTTGGGCTACGAGTTCGCCCCACTGTCCCAGGACTGGCATCTCGCCACGGCCTGATTCCTACCACCGCGCCAGCGGCGTTCCACCACCCACCGGGGTTCCTTCCCCGGCGGGGCGGGGCTCCGGTCTCTTATCCAAGGAGATCGTCATGCAACTCGCATCCCGCTTCGCTTATCGCTCCCCGGTGCTGCGCTCGAATCATCCACTGTCCGATGACCAGATTCGCACCGTCGCGCCCTCCATCTTCGCGGACACCCCGCACGAGAGTCGCTCCGAGCGGTACAGCTACATCCCCACGGCGGCTGTGCTGACCGAACTGCGCAAGGAAGGCTTCCAGCCGTTCATGGTGTGCCAGACCCGCGTGCGCCAGGAGGACCGCCGCGACTACGCCAAGCACATGCTGCGCCTTCGCCACGTAAGCCAGATCAATGGCGCCGAGGCAAACGAGATCATCCTGCTCAATTCGCACGATGGCACCAGCAGCTACCAGATGCTGGCGGGCATGTTCCGCTTCGTCTGCCAGAACGGCTTGGTATGCGGCGACACGTTTGCCGACGTGCGCGTGCCTCACAAGGGCAACGTCACCGATCACGTGATCGAGGGCGCCTACGAGGTGCTGCATGGCTTCGAGCAGGTGCAGGACTCGCGCGATGCCATGCGAGCCATTACGCTCAACAACAGCGAGGCCGAGGTCTTCGCCAGATCGGCACTGGTCCTCAAGTACGACGAGCCTGGCAAGACCCTGCCGATCACGGAGAGCCAGATCCTGCGTCCCCGTCGTTTCGACGACAACCACGCGGACCTATGGTCCACGTTCAACCGGGTCCAGGAGAACCTCGTCAAAGGCGGCCTGAGCGGCCGCAGCGCCAACGGCCGCCAGCTGCGCACACGGCCTGTCCAGGGCATCGACCAGAACGTCCGGCTCAACCGGGCACTCTGGCTGCTCGCGGATGGCCTGCGCAAGCTGAAAGCCTGCCCCCCATGCGGATCGTGCCCATCGCGGCATGGTCCGCTCCTTTTCTTCGCCGATCTGCGGGGTGGGCTCACGGTCTCAAAACGACCCTTGGCCGCTCACCTGATCGGTCTGATCGTCCGCTTTGCGGCGGTTGGTTACCGTCGCCCCCGCACCGAGCACTGAAGTCCAGTATCGGCCGTCTATCTGACGTTCGGGCCATACAGGGTGTTACCTGCCGAGGCAGGGCGTTACTCGTTCGTCCTTCCTGCGAATCGGTCTCTATCAGGGCCGCTCGATGTCCGGGTACAACAACGACGGCTCATATGATCCATGACGGTCTCGGCCAAAGTCGAACTCATAAAGCGTTACCGGCTTCAAGATCTGGACGTGTCGACCGAGGAAGAACGTGAATGCGTTTGGCGCGGCCACGAAGAGATGCACGCGCTCCATGAGGAGTGCAGGATTGGCCTCACGATCGCTCTTGAGGCGATCGGCCAGGCTCTCGGCGAGCTGATTCGCATGTGCGCCGCACTCGACTACGCTTTGCCCATTGGCGACATTGAGCCGGGCGATCAACACGCGACGAAAGCCTGGCAGCTTCTGCGCCACGTACTGACGCACCATGGGCGCGGTATCCCGCGTGATGCTGACCGCGCACGCCGTCCCCTGCCCTTCAGGAGAGACGATTTCCTCCTCGAAGACCCAGGTGGGCCACGAAGGTGAAGGCGGCCGGTCGTTCGGCGACCAGACGACGCGCGTCGGCGAGCGCTGAACGATCTCAATGATGCGACCAGACTTCGTATCCAGCACGGCGCCGGCCGCGAACGCGATCGTCGCGTGCGCGTCGATCGCCAACCGCAGATGCCCGTCCTCTGCCGGCAGCTTCAGCAGGAACTCCTTTAGGCGAGGCTGTATCGATGCCTTCCAGGCATTCGTATCACGGATGAAACGATCGTCGAACGCCGGCACCATGTTCAGGGTGTCCTCGCACACGAGTTCGAGCCGATCGGACGCATGCTCGAAGGTCTTTACGCCATACATGCGCACCGATTTCTCCGGCGCTGCGAGCAGCCCCTCGTCGCCGCACTTCTCCCGGAATGTCTTGCGATCGAACTCGGTTCTCCGCTGGCCAACCCATTCGAAAATGTTGCCGTCGTAGATCGTGCTGCTCGAACTCGGATCGGGTCGTTTCAACCCCGCGAACCGGCACGCCACGTCCAGGCGATCACGCAGCATGTCGAGCGATTCGCTCGTGTGCGTGAGGCTGAGCGCGACGCCCAGGGCACGCAGTTCTGCTTCGTCGATGCCCAGGTGCGACATCCACAACTGCCGCAACTTGAACATCGCGCTGCGCTCGGTCTTGCCCGTGAACATCTCCTCGATGTTCAGGGTGAACGACTTCATGCGCAGCAGGGTGTGCAGTGGGTCGTCGACACGGGTGCGATGGTTAGTCACCAGCGAGAGTTTTGACGTCCTTCCCTCCGCCCGGTCATATTGAAGCGCGCTGTAGGCGCGTTGCAGCATCGAGGTCGTCTGGGCGTTGATGAACGCGGGCAGCGTGAGATCCTCGAAGGTGTAGTAGCCGCCCGTGGCGTGCCACTTGCACTGCATCCGCTCCACGAAGATCGCGTTCCCGAACTGGTTCTTCGGCGCGTGCGCGGGGTCGTACTCCACCCAGATGTCGTCAAAGCCGCGAGGGCCAGCTTCGAACCCCACGCGCGTTACCCTGCCCTCTGGATCAAGCAGGTGTGCCGCGTGCAGCCAGAACGTGCGCGCCTGAAACGTGTCCCCATCGCGCCGCGTGACCACCGCCTGCGTCATTGAGTTCTCCCGTCTTCAGCTCAGGGGAAACATCGGACCGAAGAGTTCGCGCCAGGTCCTCAGCGCCTCGCCGTTGCGCCCCTGGCGCACATGGTTGATGGCAATGCCGGCTTGGTGAGCCGCCTCTTCCAGAGCGCGGCGGGCGTTCGCGATGCGGGTCGCGTCCATCGAGGCGCTGATCGGCGGCCCCAGCCCCGTGGGATCGGCCCAAGTCTCGCCGATACGCTGAGCGAGGGTGGCGAAAAAGGCCTGCATCTCCCGATCGAACTGGCCGCTCCAGCCACCATACAGGCAGTCGAGCGCCATGACCTCGATCAGGAACGACGGCTTCACGGGTTTCTCGCCATGCTTTTTGTTGTTGTTCCAGTACTTCGCCATCCGCACGAGTCCCTTCCACTCGCTGCCGTATGCGCGGTGCGCATTAACGGCCTTTTCGGCGTGCTTCTGCGGATTGGTCTTGATCCACTTGCCGGTATCACCGTCAGGAATCTCGTAGTCGTCGCCGCTGTCGAAGGCCGGCACGACATCAACACTCAAGATCTTGTAGTCCGTCTTGTCCTCTTCCTTCACGTCGACGCCGAAGTCGATGTTGATGGAACGACTCTGGCGGCGCACCGCCTTCTCGCCGTACTTCTCGACGAGCACCTCCTTGTACTTGTCAAGAACGACGCCGGCAGCCTCATCCCGATAGTGTCGCTCGGCCTGCTTCATGACGAAGAAAATGTCGATATCCTTGAGCGGCTTGGTCTTGGTATAGCGGGCGTACGAGCCCGTCAGGAAGTCGCGGTCGATCGCGAACTTCGTGCGCACGAACTCGCGGACCTCCGTGTGCCGTGCGCTCGCGTTCTTCTGCTCGCGATCGTTGAGCTCCAACCGGGACTTGAACTTGCGGAATGCCTCGTCGACGGTCAGCATCAGGCCTTTCTCCAGTAGGTGGTGTTGGCGCTCAGGCCGTTGTGTTCGACGGTAGTGCCGAGGCTTTGGCGAACCATGCCGTCGGTCGAGCGCAGGGTGCAATTGCTCCAGCCGCTGACATCAGGTCGCCCTGGCTTGTTGTGCACCGACACTCTGTAGTCGGCCTGTGAGGGAACAAGCCCGGCTTTCTTGATGGCCCACTTCAACTGGTCGGTGTCGGTCCAGAAAGTGCCTGCCGATACGTCCCACGTGTAGACGACCTCGATGTCCCAGCGGAACAGCAGGCCGTCGGTCTTCGGATCGAAGATCTCGAGCGTCACGCTCTCGAGATGTCGGGACTCAATCCACGCGCTGAGACCGCGCAGAAGAACGGCCCAGTCGTTGACCAGCTTGGTCGGATCCAGGCCGCTCAGCCTGATGATGTCCTTCAGGCTCTTCAGGATGTTGTCGGCCACATAGACGACCGACTGCGTGTACGAGAAGACGGCTACGGCACTCATGATTTCAGGAAGGCATCGACGTTGAGGGACAAGCCCTGTGATTGCGCAGCCGCTTTCTCACTTTCGCCCAGCGTGGCTGTCTGGTCGCGGGCAGTGATCCTCGTGCTCTTGGCCTTCAGCGCACGCTGCACCCATTCGAGATCGTCCGCGGGGCATGGCAATGAAACCGACCAATTACCCTTCAGCGGGTCGAAGCCCAGGACGTCCTCCTTCGCGTCCGACCCGTCAATCGCGTCTTCGTCGTAGAGGCAGTAGACCCGGGTTCGCGGCCCATCACAGGTAACAACGATGGCGGCGTCCTTGGGCGCGCGCTCGGCGATGATCGAGCCAGCTACGCCGGCGACGGATTGCAGCTCTGCCTTCGCGGTGCCCTCCTTGCCCTGCGTCAGCAGTTCAACGATCAGCGCCCAGGTCTGAGCGGTGTCCCGATGCGGCGAGCTACGGATCACGCGGCTGGCGACGGTGCTCATTTCGCACCGCCCTTGTCGGTCCGGGCTGCCTTGGCGGCCTTGGCTGCATCCAGCAGATCCGTGATCTTCAGTTGCGCCGGAGCAATGGCGACTTCCTTCCGCATGGTGAGCGCCGCAGCGACCGTCTTGCGGATCGCCCGTCCGTCGAGACCGACAACCTCATCCACCACGGCGTTGAACCTCGGGCCGGTTGCCAGATCGGCGATCGACGGATACGTCTGCGCCAGGCCGTTCAGGCACTCGCGCAAGATCTGCTCGCAGGCCGCTGCGCCCGGCATCGGGATCTCGAGTACCAAGTCGCACCGCGACGTGAACGCGCTATCCACCGCTTGGGGAAAGTTGCTCGTGGCGATGAAGAGCAAGTTGTGGTGCGTCTCCGCGAGAGCGTCCAGTTGAACCAGCACTGCATCGGTGGCGCGATGGACGTCGACGGGGTTTGCCTGCAAGCTCAACTTGCTACGATCAGCCGCGAGGGTCTCAACCTCATCCAGCAGGACGATGGTCGGGCCGGTGAGCGCGCTCTCCGCGATCGTCTGCGAGAACAGGTCGGAGACAGCCTTCTGAGTCTTGCCCATCATGGCGCTGCCGAGGGCGTGAGGATCGACCTCAAGCAGCCGGAACTTGCCCTTGTCGAACACCGCTGCCGTCTCCGCAGCGAGGCCTTTGGCCAGTGAGGTCTTGCCGGTGCCCGGCTGGCCGACCAGGAGGATCGTGCCGTGCAGCGGGAGAACGGTTCGCGCGACCTTGCTCCTGACCGTGAAGTTAACGATGGCCTGCGAGAGTAGTTGGTCCTTGGTCCTCTTCTCGATCACGATCGATGACCACAGCTCGCGCAGACCGCCGTCGGGGAGCGACGTGATGCGATGGATACCTTTTGCGTTTTCGGGAGGCGATGACATGGCTGGCTACAAGCGTCCAATGGCGTAAGTCGGGCGTATTGCCGCTACCCCACTGCCCGTTGCAGAGCACAGCGCGCGCGGCCACATCCTCTTCACATGTCGAGATCGACTGCTTGCGCATAGCTTATCACATCATCAATATGATTCGGTAAGAAGCCTAAAGCGATCCCAAAATATCCGCTGATCAAGTATCATTCGGCCATGAGCGAATTACCAACCAACCGGCGCGCCCGGCTGCTAGAGCACCTGCCTCGCGCGCAGCGCGAGAGGCTCTCCCACATTGACTTCAAGCTCTATTTCCTAGGAGAGCTGCGCCGTGCCGACGTCGTCGATCGGTTCGAAACCGGCCCTGCTGGCGCTACCCGCGACATCGCGCTGTACCGGGACATCGCGCCCGAGAACTTGGAGTTCGACGGGGCGACCAAGACCTATCGGCCGAGCGAAACCTTTGTGCCGTTGTTCGAGCACGCGCCGCAACGCGTGCTGACAGCGCTTTCCCAAGGTTTTGGCGAAGGCATCGGCGATCAGTTGCAGCCGATGATCCGGTGCGAGATACCGGCCGCACTCACCCTGCCCAAAATGTCGGTCCTGGCTCCGATAACGCGGGCCATCAACCGCAGCAAGGCTGTTCGGCTGGGCTACACATCGGTGGAAACCGGGCATACCGAGCGGGTGATCGTGCCGCTTGCTTTGGTCGACATCGGCCTGCGCTGGCACGTTCGCGCCTACTGCCGCCTCCGGCAAGAGTTTCGAGACTTCGTCTTCACGCGCATGGACAACCCGGAGGTCATAGAGGACAGCCAGGTGCAGCGGGAGGAGTCACCCGATCAGGACGTCCAGTGGAGTCGCATCATCGAACTCGATCTGGTACCCCATCCATCGCACAAGCGCCCCGAGATCATCGCCATGGACTACCCCATGGTCGATGGTGTGATGAAGGTGAAGGTGCGGGCCGCCAATGCAGGCTACATGCTACGCAGGTGGTCGGTCGACTGCTCTCCCAACCATCGTCTGGAAGGGCTTGAGTACGCGCTTTGGTTGAGGGACCCGTTGGCCCTGTACGGGGCGAGCAACGCCCAGCTTGCACCTGGCTACGAAGCCCCAAAGGGAAGAGACAAGTCCCGCCCGATCAAGGCGATGTGAGCTATATCGAGGAGACTTTCCACGGGTTGCGTTCGGCCTCAGGCGACACTCAACCACCTCTCAGCTGAGCGCCCGCCCTCAGCCTGAAGCAGACATTCGGGTGAGCTTCGCCTATGGCCAGTCATGCCCGAAGTCTGCCTTCGTCTCGCCCGGATTACCGAACCGCGCTACAGGGAACTGGAGTGAGGGTATTGCTGTCCACCGCCCTCCTCTGGGTATCGGGGCCAAGCGGGCAAACAAGGGCACCCTGCAAAGCGGTTTTTCGCTACGGCCCATTGATCACCTGAAGCAATCTGCCCCCATGTCCGTCGGCGATGCCGACAACATGCCCAGGTAGCCCAGACCCTCAAGGCTACGGTGCGTTGCGCCGCACTGGTCTTTCTCTTCGCCAAGCCGTTCCCGGCGCTTTCTTCCACCCCTTGGGGCAGCGTCTGCCCCGGCGGGCTGTGCTGCCCCTGATTCCTCCGAGGACAACAGCATGCCTGCTAACCATTCTTCCAAAACGCTGTACCGCATCGACGAGTGCCCCGACCTCATGGCAGACGGCTGCGTCGGTGACGAACACGGCAATCTGGTCTTCGTGTCCGTTTGGGCGCGCGACACCGCCGTCCAGGAGTTCCTGGCCCGCCTGACCCTCGGGCGTGATGAGCAGGGGCTGGAGCAGTTCCACATCCTCACGGACCAGGGCGCGAGCGTTCCGATTTTCGTCGGCAACGTCGAGAACCTAGAGAAGCGCATCACCCGCGCCTACCGCCGCACGCTGTTCGGCTCGCTGACGAACGTGTGGCTGTTCGACCGTCGCGCCGTGCAGCCCGACAAGGCCAACGCCAGCGCGCTGGCGCTTCTGCCCAGGGACTCCGCTCACCGGCTCGAACGGCTGTGGACGCTGGTGCACGACACCTGCCCGCTGCCACTGCTCGACCACTGGCGCGACACCGTGCTGGAGCTGTTGCAGACACGGCGGATGCTGACCGGTCTTCCCTTGGCCCTCGGGCCGCTGGAGGGCCATCGGCTGGCCCTCGATGTCCCGGCGCTGACGAAGGCGCTGGGCGAACTGATCCGCAACGGCACCCTCGGCGCCACGCAGTACGAACTGGCCGCGAACGCGCCGCTTCGGCGTGTGGCGTGAGCCATCTCCACGGGCATGCCCGCCGCGCGTGCCCGCCTTCCCTCATCCATCACCAGGAGAAATCCATGGCTCTCATGTTTCCGCGCCTGGCGCGCAACTTCATTCGTAACGGCTACTTCCCCACCGACGAGCCGACGCTTGAGCGGGCCTTGTCCGCACTGGCGCCGTCTCCCGGCTCCATGTCCATCCTCGACCCCTGCGCCGGCGAAGGCGTGGCGATTGCCGAAGCCGCCCACGCCCTCGGGCGCGAGCAGGTCCAGGCCTTCACCGTCGAATACGACGCCGAGCGTGCCCGCCACGCACGGCAACTTGTCGATCGCTGCATCCACGGCGACCTGATGGACACGCTGATCTCGCGCCAGTCCTTTGGCCTGCTGTGGCTGAACCCGCCCTATGGCGACCTGAGCAAGGATGCCAACGGCAACATCGGCTACCAGGGCCAGGGCCGCGCCAGGCTGGAAAAGCTGTTCTACCAGCGCTCGCTGCCGCTGCTGCAGTACGGTGGCGTGCTGATCTTCATCGTGCCGTCCTACGTGCTCGATGCCGAATTGGTCGGATGGCTGACGCGCCATTTCGCCGACCTGCGCATCTACCGAGCGGTGGAGACGCAGTTCAAGCAGGTGGTGATCTTCGGTCGCCGGGTTCGCCAGCGCGACCAGGCTTCGGATTCGGTCAAGGCCGTGCGCGGTCTGCTGCTGCAGATCGGACAGGGCGACGCCGAAGCCGAGGAGCTGCCGCTCGAATGGCCGTTCCTGCCGTACACCGTCCCTGCCAGCCCGGCCGAGCCGGAGCACTTCTATCGCGTGACGATGGAGCCCGAGCAGTTCGCCGATGAGGTCGGCCGGCTGCAAGGACTCTGGCCGGCGCTCGATACGCACCTGGGCGCCGCGCAGCAGTCGCTGCGTCCGCCCGCGCGGGCCTTGTCGCACTGGCATCTCGCCCTGGCCCTGGCCGCAGGCGCGATTTCCGGCGTAGTGACGTCCAGGACCGGGCGCGTGCTCGTCGTCAAAGGTGATACCCACAAGGAAAAGACGCTCCAGACGGAATACACCGAACGCGACGACGGCTCTGTGGCCGAGACGCGCATCCTCACCGACAAGTTCGTGCCGGTCATCCGCGCCTGGGACATGACGCCGAGCTCCCCGACTCGGGGCGAGGTGCTGACCATCCGCTGATTGTTGTTCCCCGACGGTTCGCCGTCATGCTTTTCACCCACCGGGGTCATGTCGCCCCGACGGGGTGCCGTGGCCCGCTTTTCCGAAAGGAGAGACCACCATGGCACTCACAATCCTTAACCTCGCGTCACAAGCACGCTTTTCGCCCGGGCAGGTGGTCATGACCGCCGGCGTCGACGAGTTGGTCCGACAGGGCCGGCTCAACCCCACGCCGTACCTGCGCCGCCATCTTCATGGCGACTGGGGCGACCTGAGCGACGACGATCGGCGATTGAACGACGCCGCGCTGAAGTCCGGCGAGGATCGTCTGTTTTCGTCCTACCAGGTCACGCCCGGCCTGAAGCTCTGGATCATCACCGAATGGGATCGCAGCGTCACCACACTGCTGCTGCCCAGCGAATACTGATCCGCATCCAGCGGCCTCGCGCCGCTTCTTTCTTCCCACCCAGGGGCATGTCACCGCCCCGTGGGGGAGGTGCATGCCCCATTGCTTTGGAGCATCACCATGTCCCTCGATCTCGAAACCGTTCCCGAAACCGCTGTGCAGGGCGACCTGCTCGAAGCGGCCGCTTCACCCCTCACCCTCAGCCTGCAGGACTTCGTATCGGAGTTCGGCGACGACCTGCTCGACTCGCTCAACCGCGCCAATCCACCGGTCTACACCGGCCAGATGCGGGTGCAGCGGCAACTGATCCTCGCCTCGCTCAAGCGCAAGCTGTTCCCGGCGCAAGCCGATGTGGTCCATGCCGTCACCGAGCTGTTGGTCGACCGCGGCGAACGTGCCGCGATCGTCAACGGCGAGATGGGCTGCGGCAAGACGACGGTGGGCATTGCCACCGCCGCAGTGCTCAACGCCGAAGGCTACCGCCGCACCCTGGTGCTCTCGCCACCCCATCTGGTCTACAAGTGGCGGCGTGAAATCCAGGAGACGGTGGCCGGCGCCAAGGTCTGGGTGCTCAATGGCCCGGACACGCTGGTCAAGCTGCTGAAGCTGCGCGAGCAGTTGGGCGTACCGGCCCAGGGCCAGGAGTTTTTCGTCCTGGGCCGCGTGCGGATGCGGATGGGGTTCCACTGGAAACCTGTCTTCGTTCGGCGGCGCACGCATCACGGCGAAGTGGGGGCCTGCCCGGATTGCGGGCATGTCATCACCGACCTCGACGGCGAGCCGATCAACCCGGTCGAACTCGAAGCCGAGGAGTCCCGCCGCAAGTGCAGCCACTGCCGTGCACCGCTGTGGTCGTTGATCCGTCCCAGAGGCCTGTCCGCCAGCGACCAGTCCTCGACCGTGCTCAAGGCACTGAAGCGTATTCCAACCATCGGGGAAGTCACCGCGCAGAAGCTGATGCAAAAGTTCGGTGACGCCTTCCTCGCGTCGATGCTCGGGGACAACATCCACGAGTTCATCAACCTGATGGATGGCAACGGCGAGCTGGTCTTCTCGGACCGGCAAGCCCATCGGATGGAACGTGCGATGGCCAACATGGAGTTCGGCTTCGGCGAGGGCGGCTACCAGCCGTCCGAGTTCATCAAGAGGCAGCTTCCCCAAGGCACGTTCGACCTGCTCATCGCCGACGAGGCACACGAGTACAAGAACGGCGGCTCCGCACAGGGCCAGGCCATGGGGGTGTTGGCGGCCAAGGCGCGCAAGACGCTGCTGCTCACCGGCACACTGATGGGCGGCTACGGCGACGACCTGTTCCACCTGCTGTTCCGAGCCCTGCCGGGGCGGATGATCGAAGACGGCTACCGGCCGACGAAGAGCGGCAGCATGACCTCGGCCGCGATGGCGTTCATGCGCGATCACGGCGTGCTCAAGGACATCTATTCCGAGAGCACGGGCACGGCGCACAAGACGGCCAAGGGCACCAAGGTATCGGTGCGCACGGTCAAGGCGCCGGGCTTCGGTCCCAAGGGCGTGCTGCGTTGCGTCCTGCCGTTCACGGTCTTCCTCAAGCTGAAGGACATCGGTGGCAACGTGCTGCCGCCCTACGACGAGGCGTTCCGCGAAGTCGCGATGGACACGGCGCAAGCCGCGGCCTACCGCGATCTGGCGGGTCGGCTGACCCAGGAGCTGAAGCAGGCCCTGGCGAGACGCGACACGACGCTGCTCGGTGTCGTCCTCAACGTGCTGCTGGCCTGGCCGGACTGCTGCTTCCGGTCGGAAACCGTGGTGCATCCGCGCACGCGCAACACCTTGGCGTTCGTTCCGGCTCAGTTCAACGAGCTGGAGGTGATGCCCAAGGAGCGCGAGCTGATCGAGATCTGCAAGCAGGAGAAGGCAGAAGGTCGCAAGACCCTGGTCTATTCGGTCTACACCGGCACGCGCGACACCACGTCGCGTTTGAAGGTGCTGCTGGAGCAGGAAGGCTTCAAGGTGGCGGTACTGCGCGCGAGCGTGGATGCCTCCCGCCGCGAGGACTGGATCGCCGAGCAGTTGGACCGTGGCATCGACGTGCTCATCACCAATCCCGAGCTGGTGAAAACCGGCCTGGACCTGCTGGAGTTCCCGACCATCGTGTTCCTCCAGTCGGGCTACAACGTGTATTCGTTGCAGCAGGCTGCCCGGCGCTCCTGGCGCATCGGCCAGAAGCAGCCGGTGCGCGTGATCTACCTGGGCTACGCCAGCTCCTCGCAGATGACCTGCCTGGGGCTGATGGCCAGGAAGATCATGGTCTCGCAAAGCACCTCGGGCGACGTGCCCGAGTCGGGCTTGGATGTCCTCAACCAGGACGGTGACTCCGTCGAAGTCGCGCTCGCCAGGCAACTGGTTGCGGCTTGATTCTCTGACACATGCCGGCGGCCCAGTGGGTCGCCGTATTTTTCCCCCGTACCAATTCAGATACGCCCCATCTCAAAGATGAAGCCATGACGAATCGCCCCCATGTGTTCCGGGGTCGGCACCAAGCACAGGATGTTGGTCGAGCGTGAAGCTGCTGTTTCGATTGATATAATCGCCGGATGACGAAATCAGAACTCATCGACCGTCTCGCACAGCGCTTCCCCCAGCTTGTTGCACGGGATGCGGAAGAGGCGGTGAAGGTGATCCTCGGCAGCATGACCAATGCGCTCACCCAAGGCGGCCGAATCGAGATTCGCGGTTTTGGCAGCTTTTCGCTGAACTACCGGCCGCCACGCGTGGGCCGCAACCCGAAGTCCGGCCAGACGGTGCATGTCCCCGGGAAATACGTGCCGCATTTCAAGTCGGGCAAGGAGTTGCGGGACCGAGTGGATGTTGCCCCCGTGCCGGCAGCCGTCCGCAAGAAAGCCGCCTGAACGGGACTGCCGGTATTGGTAGCGCAACAAGCCGACGAGGCGGCACATTGCAACTGCCAAAGTGTGGGGAGCAAGAAAGCTCAGGTATCCCCCTCACGTATCCCCAAAACGCACCGGGCGCCCGCGTACCCGAACGTGGCCCTCCGTTTCTCCACAGATTCTGTGGATAACCCTCTCGATAACTCGGTCACCACCCGGCGTTCAGGCACCTGGACGCTGTGACGCTTTTTTGACCAGCGGGCCGCCCGTTCCTCCAGGAATCGGCAAGGCGGCGATTCCCTTTGTTTGCTGATGCGTCATCCCAGGATGGCGAAGGTATCGGCTCCACATCGCAGAGAGCCGATCCATGCCATCAGCCCGCCCGTATTGCCGGACAGCCTGCGGTTGCCTGGCGCTGACCGCCTCCCTGGTGGCCGGCTGCGCGACGACCGCGCCGTCCTCCCCACCAGCCGCTTCATCCCGGGCAGTCGAACCTGCAATCTCACCACCGCAATACATCCCAGTGGTCCGCTACGGCCGCTACACCCTGGTCGAACTCAGGCCGACCGAGGCCCAGCGGGATTTGCTGCTGCAGGTGATCGACGTGACCCTGCCCGTCACCCTGCACGCGACGGTGGGCGACGCGCTGCGTCATGTACTACGGCGCTCCGGCTACCGGCTCTGCAGCGGCCCCGAAACTGGTGCACTGGATGCCCTCCCGCTGCCGGCGGCGCACTACCGGCTCGGGCCGATGGTGTTGCGCGATGCCCTGCTGACCCTCACCGGTCCGGCCTGGAACCTGCACGCCGACGAGGGTGCGCGCGTGGTGTGTGTCACGCCGGCCGGAATGCCTGCCGAGCCGGTCATGCCACTGCCTACTCCCGTCGGAGATGCCGACGCCCCGTCCGAGACATTCCCGCTTGCCGAGGAGGCGCAGCCATGACGACGACGCCGTACACCGAACGGTGGCGTCGCACCACCCTGCTGCACGTGGCCGCGGCCACCTGGCTGCTGCTGATCAGCGCCGCAGTCGTGATCGACCACGTCGTCCTGTCGAAACTGGCCGAAGAGGCCGAAGACCGCGTGCCTGGCATGCAGGTCGCCGTATTGGAAGCGCAACTGGTCGAACTCGCCCGGGAGCTCGAGCAGCACCGGCAAGGGCCGGCTGCACTGCCCTTGGTACGCTACGAATCCGAGCGCCTGGCCCTGGATCAACGGCTAGCAGCGCTCGAACAGGCACTCGGCGATCGGCCAACCACCGATCTGCAGTCCTTGCAGACTCGCATCGAACGGCTGGAAGTACGCCTTGCCACCGTCCGCTCGGTGCCGATGGCCGCTTCCCGTCCCCCCGTACTCGCGCCCGCAAAGCCCCAGCCCGTTGAGCCCGCGTTCCGGGTGATCGGCATCGAGCTGCGTGCGGGCGAACGCTTCCTGTCGATCCTGCCTATTGATGCGGCTGCGCTCGCATCGGCCCGTCTGCTGCGAGCTGGTGAAACCGAGGCCGGCTGGCGGCTCGAAGTGATCGAGGACGGCGTCGCCGTCTTCCGACACGGCGACGAGGTCCGCCGCCTGACAGTACCCGAGCGATAGGAGGGGCAAGTGAAGCAGTACAGGACCGTCACCCTCTTGACCGTCGCGCTTCTTACCGGCTCGACACCGGTCGCGGTTGCCCAGCACGCCGCCACGTCGGCCACCGTCCCCGGCCGCGAGCGGCTGGTGGCGATCGTCCGTAGCGACGAGCTGATGGCCCGCGACTGGGGGCTGGGTGCCGAAGACTGGGCGCGCTACCGGGAGCTGATGCAGGGACCGCTCGGCGTCTATTCCCCCACCCTCGATCCGCTCACGGCCCTGGGCATCGAGGCCCGCAGCGAGGAGGAGCGCAGGCGCTACGCGGAGTTGCAGGTGCAGGCCGAGGCACGGCGCGTCGGCAAGACGCTGGCCTACCAGCGGGCCTACGACGCGGCGTGGCAGCGCCTGTTTCCCGGCCAGCCGCGCGTGAGCCTGCCCGGCGCCACGGCGCGGGGTGCCAGCAACACCGGCTCCGGGCGCCTGGCGGTCTTCGTCAAGGGCGACTGCGTACCGTGCGCGCAGCGCGTACAGCAATTGCAGGCGGCCGGCACGGCCTTCGACCTCTACATGGTCGGCAGCCTTCAGGACGACGCGCGCATCCGGCAGTGGGCCACCCAGGCGGGCATCGATCCGGCCAGGGTGCGCACCCGCACCATCACGCTCAACCACGATGCGGGGCGCTGGCTGTCGCTCGGCCTGCCCGGCGATCTGCCGGCCGTGGTGCGCGAGGTGAACGGCCAATGGCAGCGGCAATAGGTACTCCGGGCCGGGAGCGTCGGCCATCCCGCGTCGCCATTCGCTGCGCCAGCGCCGCGCTGCTGCTCGCCACCGGTGGCTGGGCCTTGGCCGCCCTGGCGCGGGAAGTGCCGCCGCCGGCCTATCGACTGGCGGCGCATCGTGCAGACGTGCCGGCGGCGGTGCTGTACGCGGTGGCCTTGCAGGAGAGCTGCGCCATGCTGCGCGGGCGCCTGATCCCCTGGCCGTGGACGCTCAACGTCGCCGGCACGCCGCAGCGCTACGCCACCCGCGCCGAGGCCTGCGCGGGGCTGCACCGTGCGCTCGCCCGCACGCCGGCCAATCGCATCGACGCCGGCCTCGGCCAGGTCAATCTCGGCTACCACACGCATCGCTACACGCAGCCCTGCGAGCTGCTGGACCCGTACCGCAACCTCGCCATCGCTGCGGAAATCCTGCGCGAGCAGCACACGCCCGGCGAAGACTGGCTACTTGCCATCGGCCGCTACCACCGGCCCGCCGGCGGGGCACCCGCGGCGCGCTACCGGCGCAGTGTGCATCGGCACCTGACCCGCGTGCTCGACCCCGGCGTTCCCGTTCCAACCCTCCAGGCCACCACACCATGAACCACATCGTTCTCATCGCCGCCATCGGGCTGCTGCCCACGACTGCCGTCTTCGCCCAGACCGCCTCCGCGCCGCTGATCGTCGTCGAAGACCGCGGCGGCGCCTCCGCGCTGCCGTACTACCGGTCCCTGAATCCCCAGCCGGATCAGGCCACACCGCCGGCCCCGATGCCGGGCCCTCGCGCGGGCAACGCGGCCGACGCCGAAGCCGCCATGCTGCCGGTGCGCTCGACACAACTGTCGCCGGGCGAGGTGCAGCGCCGCGTCATCCGTGCGCCGGGCCTGACGGCGCTGTTCCTGATCGGCGACGACGAGCGTTCGCGTGCCTGGCTGCGGCAGCGGCAGGCGGCGCTGCGAGATCTGCAGGCCGTGGGCCTGGTGGTCAGCGTGGAGTCGATGGCCGCGCTGACGGCGCTGCGCAGGCTGGCTCCCGGCCTGACCCTGTCGCCGGCCTCCGGCGACGACCTGGCCGAGCGCCTGGGCCTGCGCCACTACCCGGTGCTCATCACGTCCACCGGCGTCGAGCAGTAGGTGCGCAAATGGCCCAACCGCATGCGGTCGAGGTTCTGCTGCGGCCAGCGGTGGAGCTTCATACCGTGGCGGTTTGCACCGGCGCCGCGATTCTCTGCCTGGTGGCACCGTGGTCGCTTGCGCTGAACCCGCTGCTCGGCCTGGGCTCGGCGCTGGCCTTCCTGACCTTCGGCGCAATTCGCCTGCGCGATGCCTGGGCGATCCTGCGCTATCGCCGCAACATCCGCCGCCTGCCGCGCTACGTGATGACCAGCCGCGACGTGCCGGTGAGTCAGCAACGGCTGTTCGTCGGCCGGGGCTTTCGCTGGGAGCAGCGGCACACGCACCGGCTGATGCAGACCTACCGGCCGGAGTTCCGCCGCTACGTCGAGCCAACGGCGATCTACCGGGCCGCCCGGCGGCTGGAAGAGCGGCTTGAATTCGCGCCGTTTCCCGTCTCGACGCTGGCGCGCGCACTGGCCTGGGACAGCCCGCTCAACCCGGCGCGGCCGCTGCCGCCGGTCGGCGGAATGCCGCGCCTGCATGGCATCGAGCCGCACGAGGTCGACGTCACCCTGCCCCTGGGCGAGCGCGTCGGCCACAGCCTGGTGCTGGGCACCACGCGCGTGGGCAAGACGCGGCTGGCCGAGTTGTTCATCACTCAGGACATCCGCCGCAAGGTCCGCGGCGAGCACGAGGTGGTGATCGTCTTCGACCCCAAGGGCGATGCGGACCTGTTGAAGCGCATGTACGTCGAGGCCAAGCGCGCCGGGCGCGAAGGCGAGTTCTACGTGTTTCATCTGGGCTGGCCCGACATCTCGGCGCGCTACAACGCCGTCGGCCGGTTCGGGCGGATCTCCGAGGTGGCCACGCGCATCGCCGGACAGCTCTCGGGCGAAGGCAACAGCGCCGCGTTCCGCGAATTCGCCTGGCGCTTCGTCAACATCATCGCGCGTGCCTTGGTGGAGCTGGGGCAGCGGCCGGACTATCTGCTGATCCAGCGCCACGTCATCAACATCGACGCGCTGTTCATCGAGTACGCCCAGCACTACTTCGCCAAGAACGAGCCGAAGGCCTGGGAGGTCATCGTCCAGCTCGAAGCGAAGCTGAACGACAAGAACATCCCGCGCAACATGATCGGGCGCGAGAAGCGCGTGGTGGCCCTCGAACAGTACCTGTCCCAGGTGCGCATCTATGACCCGGTGCTCGACGGCCTGCGCAGCGCCGTGCGCTACGACCGGACGTACTTCGACAAGATCGTCGCTTCGCTGCTGCCGCTGCTGGAGAAGCTCACCACCGGCAAGATCGCGCAACTGCTCGCACCGAATTATTCCGACCTGTCCGACCCGCGGCCGATCTTCGACTGGATGCAGGTCATCCGCAAACGCGCGGTGGTCTACGTGGGGCTGGATGCGCTGTCCGACGCCGAAGTCGCGGCGGCGGTGGGCAACTCGATGTTCAGCGATCTGGTCTCGGTGGCCGGCCACATCTACAAGTTCGGCATCGACGACGGGCTGCCCGGCGCCGCGGCGGGCGCCAAGATTCCGATCAACGTCCACGCCGACGAATTCAATGAACTCATGGGCGACGAGTTCATTCCGATGGTCAACAAGGGCGGCGGTGCCGGCGTGCTGGTGACGGCCTACACGCAGACCCTGAGCGACATCGAGGCGCGCATCGGCAACCGCGCCAAGGCCGGCCAAGTGGTCGGCAACTTCAACAATCTGTTCATGCTGCGCGTGCGCGAGACCGCCACCGCCGAGCTGCTGACGCGACAACTACCCAAGGTCGAGGTGTATGCCACGGCACTGATGAGCGGCGCCACCGACAGCTCCGACCCGCATGGAAATACCGCGTTCACGTCCAACACCCAGGACCGCATCAGCAGCAACAGCGTGCCGTTGATCGAGCCGGCGCATGTGGTGGCGCTGCCCAAGGGGCAGTGCTTCGCGCTGATCGAGGGCGGCAACCTCTGGAAAGTCCGCATGCCGCTGCCGGCACCCGACCCCGACGAAGCCATGCCGAAGGATCTGCAGGAGCTGGCCGGCTACATGCGACAGCACTACGTCGAGGCAGGAGACTGGTGGGAGAACCAAGGCATCCCCGGCCTGCAGGACAAGGCGCTGCCCGACGACCTGCTGGACGACTTCAAGCAGATGGCCGCCGCTGAAGAGGCCGATGCATGAGCGATCCGGCCGTCGCGGCCCAGCGCCAGCAACAACGACAGCAGGGACTGATCGCCGGCCTGGTCACGCTGCCGTTCCGCTTCTTCGGCGTGCTGTGCGGCGCGCTACTGCTGTGCATCCTGATCGAATGCGTCGGCATGCACTTCTTCTGGCCCGATCAGGGCTGGCGCCACGCGCAGGGCATGCTGAACTACGAGCTGGATCAGCTCTCCACGCATTTCACGCGCAGCGCGCTGGTGCAGGAGCCGGGGCGCACGGCGCACCGGATGGTGGAACACGGCTACGACTGGCTGTTCGTGAAAAGCGGTCTGCTGGACTGGATACGCGACGCCTCGGCGCAGGCCAGCGCCGGCAGCCATCGCCCGATCAAGGATTTCCGCTACTACATCGGCTTGGTCTACGTGAACGCGGAAAGCTACCTGATCGCGGCGGCCTACACGACGCTGGTCTTCCTCGTGCGGCTGCTGGTGCTGTGTCTGACGCTGCCGTTGTTCCTGATGACCGCCTTCGTCGGACTGGTGGATGGCCTGGTGCGCCGGGACATCCGCCGCTTCGGCGCGGGGCGCGAATCGGGGTTCATCTATCACCGCGCCAGGGCCAGCCTGATCCCGCTGGCCGTGCTGCCGTGGGTGACTTATCTGGCACTGCCGGTCAGCGTGAACCCGCTGCTGATCCTGCTGCCCAGCGCCGCATTGCTCGGCGTGGCGGTGTGCATTGCGGCGGCGACGTTCAAGAAGTACCTGTAGATCACTCCGGCTGCCAGGCGCAATCTGCCCAGTGCGCTTCGTAGCGTTTCACAAAGTCTTTCATCTCCCGGATGTTGACGGCAGGTTCGCGGCAGGCCCGGGCGCAGGTGGAAACGACATCCCGGTAGAACTCCGGGGCGACAGTCCTGATGCCGTCATAATTCATAAGCAAGTCCGGAATACGCTCCGTGATATTTGCTCCGCGAGGTGCCATCACAATGCTCGGGGGCTCTCCATACGTATTGATCAACACGTATCGCCAGCTTGGGTCTGCGGCTCCCTGGCGAGGGACAATCTCACAGGGACGTGCGTCTCCGCCTTTGGAAATGGCTTCGTAGACCTCCTTGATGGCCTGGGGTTTGTGGGCCACCAGGACATAAGGCCCGGCCCCTACATAGCTACCCATGCGTTCGTCGTATTCGATGCCGAGCAAGTCTTCCAGGTCAAAGCGTGCATGTCGGTCCAGGGGAGCCTTTCCTGAGGTGAACCATTGAAGTTCCCGCAGGGTGATCCCTGCACACTTGGCAACGTCTGCAGGCGAATTGGGCCAGCACGCCACGAGGTTCTTGGTGATTTCGGCTGCGTTGTCATAGTCACTGTCGGCCCAGAAATCATCATCCTCAACGATGTCCTCCGGTACCTTCTCACCTGTCAGCAGCCAAGTCCTGCCATGGAACCCGTCGAGCTTGAAATAACGTGGCTGATCGGGCGGTAGGGATGTCTCCCAGGATGACATCCATGGACCGGGTTCCCAGTCGAGCCCATCTGTCATTGTTGGCACCGGAACTTGCGCCGCTAAGGCCAGCCACTGCTGGATTCTGTCCTCGATCTTGCGGCTGTTCACGCTTCTGTGACCATCTCTGACGCGAAAATCGTGGTCATTTTGAGCCTCCCGGCAAAGGGCCTGAATGGACCCGGTAAGAGACCGGTCTTTTCCGTCATGCTTTCTCAGCAGCCACCGGCTGGCGTCCTGGGCTGAGCGCAGTGAAGCTGGAAGGGATTTCTCTTTGGCGCTGGCGACCTCGACCTGGACTCCGATTTTTGCCATATCCCGTGCGAGTTCAGGGCTGGATGTCGCGAGGTGGCGGTTGATCCTCAGAATGTCCGGTCGCCCACACAGGCCCTTGGCATTACGCCACGCATCCAGAAGAACATCCCGGAAGGCCTTGGGCTGATCGACCGGCGCAAATGTCATCCACCGAATGGGCAACCCGGCAACGGTCAATCCATAGAGTATGAGGGGGTTGAGCCCGTACCGCTCTGCATCCTTGACCTTGATCGGGTCCTGCACTGATACAACGCCATGCTCCGGATGGTGGAAAAGGAACTTGGCAATCGCAACGTAGAAATGATGTTCTCTTGGTGAAGTCATCGCCTGTCGATTCATTCTCAAGTTGACCTGCTTCTACTACCCGTTCTGTAGCGCTCAACCTGCCGCATCCAGGGGAGGATAAAGGGTGCGACCGATGTGCTAGTCAGACAGGTGAAGAATCTTCATTCATCATCACCTGGTACGCCAACCATTGAGGAAAATCCGGTGCACCGCCCGTTCCGATTCTCTGCGGCACACCCAAGCTTAACGCTGCAGCATCCCGCCATCCAGACGAATGCGGAAGGGCGTGATGACGACCAATGGCAAACCGACAACCGACTGCAGCCGCACACCGATTCTAGCCTTGGTACTGGCGGCTGCGCTGTCCACCACGCCACCTGTGCTGGCCGGCGACTCCGCGTTGGAGAATGCACAACTGGTGGCTCTCGTCCGCCAGCTCGACCAGCTTGAGCGGACTGCCCGGCACGGCGCGAGCCTCACCCGAGATGAGCGCGCCCGCTATCAGTTCGACTACGCCCGCTTGGACCAAGACATCGAGCGCATCCGCGCCGGCCTGCAGGACTACCTCGTGCCCCAGCGCGCCCAGCCGCGCGATCCCGTCCCGCTGGTTGGCGATTACGTCCGCCGCGACCGCGCCGACGACGAGGAGCCGTCGCCATGACGCCCTCTGCCGATCAGGTCGCCGCCTTCCAGGCCAACGGCGGCTTTGCGCCTTCGGCCGTTGCTGCCGTGGTGCTGGGCTTCGTCTTCGCCGTGTTGCTGCTGTGGGGCGTGTGGGCCATGCGCACCGCCTACGTCGGCTGGGCCGAGCACCGCATCACTGAACGTCAGTTCCTCGCCGTCGTCGTGCGCTTCGTGGCGATGTACCTGGTGCTGACCTTCTTCCTCCTCTCCTGACCGTCACGAAAGGCCATACGCCATGAACATGCCTCCGACACCCCATCGCATTCCGTCCCGCATCGCCGCTCCGCTGCTGCCGCTGGCGCTCGCGGGCCTGCCGCTGTCGGCCTTCGCGCAGGGCCTGCCGACCATGGAAGACCCATCGCGCGGCCAGGGTAGCGGCATCTTGCAGACCTTGCAGAACTACGGCTACGACATCGTGCTGCTGATCGCGCTGCTGGTGGTCGCCTCGATGTTCGTCGGTGTCTGCTATCACGCCTACACACGCTACTCGGAGATCCACACGGGCCGCGCCACCTGGGGCCAGTTCGGCCTGACGGTCGCCGTGGGCGCGATCCTGCTGGTGGTCGGCATCTGGCTGCTCACCAAGGCCACCGGCGTGCTGTAAGGGCGGCAAGCGATGGCCGTCCCTCCGGAGACCCCGCGCGACACGCTGGTGACCTTCCTGCCGCACCGGCTTAACCGCCAGCCGGTGGTCGTGCGCGGGCTGACCGCCGACGAGTTGTGGATCTGCGCCGGCCTGTCGGCCGCCGCCGGGTTCGCGCTCGGCCTGCCGCTGGCGTGGCTCACGCACAGCATCGCCATGGTGCCCACGCTGATCGTCGCCGGCATCGCGCTGGGCGTCTTCGTCGGCGGTGGCTTCCTGCGCGCACAGAAACGCGGCCGGCCCGACACCTGGCTGTACCGGCAGCTCCAGTGGCGGCTGGCCCTGCGGCATCCGGCGCTGGCAGCGCTCCTGAGCGGGCAGCGCCTCATCACCCGCTCGGGCTACTGGACGACCCGGCGCAACACCGATCGAGGTGCGCCATGAGCCGTTTCAAGAACGAGGTTGCGCACCTGCAGGCGCACGTGAAGACGTTGCGTCTGGGGGCCGGCGCGTTGTTCGTGGTGGCGCTGCTGCTCGGCTTCGGTTGGTGGAGTGCGCCGAAGATTCTCACCATCCATGTGCCGCCGGACCTGCGCTCGGGCAGCACGCGCAAGTGGTGGGACGTGCCGCCCGAGAGTGTGTATGCCTTCTCGTTTTACATCTGGCAGCAGGTACAGCGTTGGCCCACGAACGGCGAAGAGGACTATCCGCGCAACCTGCGTGCGCTGTCGGCCTACCTGACGCCGAGCTGCCGGGCCTTCCTGCAACAGGACTACGAGTACCGGCGCGCCAGTGGCGAGCTGCGTCAGCGCGTGCGCGGCATCTACGAGATTCCCGGCCGCGGTTACGGCGACGATCCGGCCACGCGCGTCAAGGTGGTTTCCGATCGCGATTGGATCGTCACGCTCGACGTGAGCGCGGACGAATACTACGGCTCCGAGCAGGTCAAGCGCGCCCTGGTGCGCTACCCCATCAAGGTCGTCCGGCTGGACATCGACCCCGAGCACAACCCCTTCGGCCTGGCGCTGGACTGCTACGCCAGCGCGCCCCAGCGCATCGAACCGCCGACACCGACCCAGGCCGGCGCGCCCGCCAACGCCTCCGGCCACCTGCAGGGAGACTCCCCATGAAGCCCATTGCCTTGTCGTCCCTGGCCGGCGTCCTGCTGATCCTCGGTTTCGTGCCGGCCAGCCAGGCCGTGGAAATCCTGCGCTGGGAGCGGCTGCCTCTGCCGGTGCCGCTGGTGGTCGGCCAGGAGCGCGTGGTCTTCATCGACCGCAATGTGCGCGTCGGCGTGCCGGCCGGCGTCGGCGACCACCTGCGCGTGCAGAGTGCGGGCGGCGCGATCTACCTGCGGGCGAACGAGCCGATTCCGCCCACGCGGCTGCAACTGCAGGACGTGGAATCCGGCGCGCTGATCCTGCTCGACATCGCCGCCGAGCCGGCGAAGGACGGCCAGGCGCCGCTGGAGCCGGTGCGCATCGTGGAAGCGGAAGCCCCCGCGAAGCGCTACGGCGGCGGTGCAGCAGGCGGCGCGGACGAGCAGGCCGATGCGCCCGCAGACAAATCCGTTCCCCGGCGCGAAACGCCGGTACCGGTCGTGCTGACGCGCCATGCCGCGCAGAACCTGTACGCGCCGCTGCGCACCGTCGAGCCGGTCGCCGGCATCGGGCGCGTAAACCTGCGCCGCGACCTCGCGCTGGACACCTTGCTGCCGACGCTGCCGGTGCACGCGCGGGCACTGGCCGCATGGCGCCTGGAAGACCAGTGGGTGACCGCCGTGCGACTCACCAATACCGCCGCGCGCTGGCTCGACCTTGACCCGCGCGCTTTGCAGGGGAACTTCGTGGCGGCGACTTTCCAGCACCCGACCCTGGGGCCGGACGGCACCCCGTCCGACACCACGGTGCTCTACTTGATCACGCGCGGTCACGGCCTGGCCGAGTCGCTGCTGCCGGCGCTGAGCCCGATCGACGCCACCGTGAACCTGCTGCCGGCCGCCGCGGCCGGCTCGACCGGAGGAGCGCGCGATGAAGAGTAATCCGCTGCTCAAGTGGCTGCTGATCCCGATGGCGCTGCTGCTGGTGTTCGTCGGCATCAAGCTGTTCTCCGGCGCCCCCGGCGGCCAGCCCGCCCCCAAGGGCGCGGCCAGTACGCTCACGCCCGAGGAGATGAAAGCCCTGGGCATCGCCGGCGACACACCGCGCGATACCGTCGCCACGCTGGTGGCCCAGGTGAAGCAGTTGCGCACCGAGCTGCAGAGCGCGCTCGGCGACAACAAGCAGCACAAGGCCGAGAACGAGCGCCTGCGCGCGCGGGAAAGCGCGATCGACCAGCGCATCCAGAGCGCGCTGGAAGGCGAACGCAACCGCCTGGAGCAGGAACGCACCCAGGTGGCCAGCGACAGGCAGCAGACCCAGGGGCTGCTGCAGGATCTGCAGCGGCAACTGGACGGCCTTTCCGGCAAGGGTGGCCCATCCGACCTGCCCGTCGGGCTGGGGCTGGAAGAAGGTGACGGCAAGAGCTTCACCCGCGGCACCAGTGGCACGCAATGGGTCGAGCCCGACGATGCCAAGGTCGACGCCAAGAACGGCAGCAAGACGCCGAGCTTTCCCCTGAGCTTCGGGCCGGCCCAGAAAAGCCTGTCGACCGCGGTGGAATCCGTCGCCGACGTTGGCAGCCGCGCGGTGGGCGCATCCACGAAGGCCGTCTATACCGTGCCGTCGAACTCGACGCTCATGGGGTCGGTTTCCATGACGGCGCTGATCGGGCGCGTACCGATCGATGGAACCGTCAACGACCCGTACCCGTTCAAGGTGCTGATCGGCCCGGACAACCTCACGGCCAACGGCATCGACATCCCCGACGTGGCCGGCGCCGTGGTCAGCGGCACGGCCTCGGGCGACTGGACGCTCTCGTGCGTGCGAGGGCAAATCCGCTCGGTCACGTTCGTGTTCCAGGACGGCACCATCCGCACGGTGCCGGAGGACAGCAGCAAGGGCGGCAGCAGCGGCGGCAACTCGGGTCACAACGGCGCCAGCATCCAGGGCGGCCTGGGCTGGATCAGCGACCCCTACGGCATTCCCTGCGTCAGCGGCGAGCGGCGCAGCAACGCCCAGCAGTACCTGGGCAGCCAGGCGCTCATCACCGCGGCCGGCGCCGGCGCCGCGTCGCTCATCAAGTCCGACAACGGCAGCGTGGCCGTGGTCGCCAACAGCAACGGCTCGCTGGGCACCGTCGGCATCAGCGGCAACGAAGCGATGGGCCGCATCCTCGCGGGCGGCGTGCGCGACATGGCCGATTGGGTCAACAAGCTCTACGGCCAGGCCTTCGCGGCGGTCTACGTGCAGCCCGGCGCCAAGGTGGCCGTGCATCTGGAGCAGCCGCTCGACATCGACTACGACGCCAAGGGGCGTCGGGTCCACCACCGCACCGGAGAAGCCCATGCCTCGGATCTGGATTGACGCGGCCGCCTTGCTGCTGGCGGCCACCCTGCTCGGCGGCTGCGCCACCAGCAAGGAGAAGCTGCTGCCGCACGGCGACAGCACCATGCTCGACATCTGGCATCAGGAGACCGGCGGCAGCGCGGGCGGCGGCCAGGCCGCGCGGCAACTGCTCGATGCGCGCCAGGGCCTGCGCCGGCCGCTGACCGAGGCCGATGTGCAGGCGGCGCCCGACGTGCAGGCGCGCTACACCCGTACCGCGCAGAACGAGATTTACCGCCAGTTCCACCGCCTGCCGAACCCCGACCTGGTGATGTACGTGTTCCCGCACCTAGCGGGCACCGACCCGGTGCCGGTGCCCGGCTACAGCACGGTGTTCCCGCTCTACCAGCGCGTGCAGTACGCGATGCCGGGCGAGCGCGTGGAGGACTACTGATGGCCTGGTCGCTGCCGTGGTCACGCAAGCCCGACGCATCGCCTGCTGACGCCGTGGATGCGGCCGATGATGCCTGGGCACGGCACGTAACGGCGCTGGCGGCACAGGGTGTCGCCGAGCCGGGCAGCGTGCTCGGCCGGGGCCGGCGCGGGCCGGCCACCCAGGCCGACCACGATGCGCTCTATGGCGTCGCGCCGTCGTTCGCGGACCTGCTGCCCTGGGTCGAGTACCTGCCCGACACCAGGTGCATGTTGCTGGAAGATGGCCAGTCGGTGGCGGCCTTCTTTGAGCTGGCGCCGGTTGGCACCGAGGGCCGCGAGATGGCCTGGCTATGGCAGGCGCGCGATGCGCTGGAGAACGCCCTGCAGGATTCCTTTGACGAGTTGGACGACAACCCCTGGGTGGTGCAGCTCTACGCCCAGGACGAGGCCGACCGGGACAACTATCGGCGCTCCCTGGCGAACTACCTGCAGCCGCGTGCACAGGGCAGCGCGTTCAGCGACTTCTACCTGCGCTTCTTCGCCCATCACCTGCGGGCCATCGCCAAGCCGGGTGGCCTGTTCGAGGACACCACGGTGACGCGCCTGCCGTGGCGCGGCCAAGTCCGGCGCGTGCGCATGGTGGTCTACCGCCGCACGTCCGCGGCCCAGACCTCGCGGCGCGGCCAGTCGCCCGAGCAGGCGCTGACCACGATCTGCGACCGCCTCGTCGGCGGGCTGGCGAATGTCGGCGTGAAGGCTCGGCGCCTCGGTGCGGCGGACATCCACGCCTGGCTGCTGCGCTGGTTCAACCCGAATCCGACCTTGCTCGGCGCCGCCGCCGAAGACCGGGAACGCTTCTACGCGCTGACCCGCTACCCGGAAGAGCGGGAGGAGGGCGAGATCGAACTCGCCAGCGGCACCGACTTCGCACAACGGCTGTTCTTCGGCCAACCCCGCTCGGACGTGCCCAACGGCCTGTGGTTCTTCGACGGCATGCCGCACCGGGTGATCGTGATGGATCGCCTGCGCACGCCACCCGTGACGGGCCATCTGACGGGCGAGACGCGCAAAGGCGGCGATGCCATGAACGCGCTGTTCGACCAGATGCCCGAGGACACGATGATGTGCCTGACGCTGGTCGCCACGCCCCAGGACGTGCTGGAGGCGCACCTCAACCACCTCGCCAGGAAGGCCGTCGGCGAGACCCTGGCCTCGGAGCAGACCCGGCAGGACGTGCAGCAGGCGCGCGGCCTGATCGGCAGCGCGCACAAGCTCTACCGTGGCGCGCTGGCGTTCTACCTGCGCGGCCGCGACCTGGTCCAGCTCGATGCGCGCGGCCTGCAGCTCGTCAACGTGATGCTCAACGCCAGCCTGCAACCGGTACGCGAAGAGGACGAGGTGGCGCCGCTGAACAGTTATCTGCGCTGGCTGCCGTGCGTGTTCGATCCGGCTGCCGACAAGCGCCAGTGGTACACCCAGCTCATGTTCGCGCAACATGTGGCGAACCTGGCGCCGGTCTGGGGCCGCAGCCAGGGCACGGGGCATCCCGGCATCACGTTCTTCAACCGCGGCGGCGGTCCGATCACCTTCGATCCGTTGAACCGCCTCGACCGGCAGATGAACGCGCATCTGTTCCTGTTCGGCCCCACGGGGTCGGGCAAGAGCGCGACGCTCAACAACATCCTGAACCAAGTCACGGCGATCTATCGGCCGCGCCTGTTCATCGTCGAGGCGGGCAACAGCTTCGGCCTGTTCGGCGACTTCGCGGCACGGTTGGGCCTCACCGTGCATCGCGTGAAGCTCGCGCCGGGCGCGGGCGTCAGTCTGGCTCCGTTCGCCGACGCCTGGCGCCTGGTCGATACGCCGAGCCAGGTACAGACGCTGGACGCCGATGCGCTCGACGAAGACCAGCCCGATGCCGGCATGGCCGTGGAAGGTGATGAGCAGCGCGACGTGCTCGGCGAGCTGGAGATCACTGCACGACTGATGATTACCGGAGGCGAGGACAAGGAAGAAGCGCGCATGACGCGCGCCGACCGCAGCCTGATTCGCCAGTGCATTCTCGATGCGGCCCAGCATTGCGTGGCGGACAGGCGCACGGTGCTCACGCGCGATGTGCGTGACGCGCTGCGCGAGCGCGCCCGCGACGCCACGCTGCCGGAGATGCGGCGCGCACGGCTGCTGGAGATGGCCGACGCCATGGACATGTTCTGCCAGGGCGTGGACGGCGAGATGTTCGACCGGTCCGGCACGCCGTGGCCCGAGGCGGACATCACCATCGTGGACCTGGCCACCTTCGCGCGCGAGGGCTACAACGCCCAACTCTCGATTGCCTACATCTCGCTCATCAACACCGTCAACAACATCGCCGAGCGCGACCAGTTCCTGGGCCGCCCGATCATCAACGTGACGGACGAAGGCCACATCATCACGAAGAACCCGCTGCTCGCGCCCTACGTGGTCAAGATCACCAAGATGTGGCGCAAGCTCGGCGCCTGGTTCTGGCTCGCCACGCAGAACCTGGACGACCTGCCGAAAGCGGCCGAGCCCATGCTCAACATGATCGAGTGGTGGATCTGCCTGTCGATGCCGCCCGATGAAGTGGAGAAGATCGCGCGCTTCCGCGAACTCAACGCGTCGCAGAAGGCGCTGATGCTCTCGGCGCGCAAGGAGGCCGGCAAGTTCAGCGAGGGCGTCATCCTGTCCAAGTCGATGGAGGTGCTGTTCCGCGCCGTGCCGCCTAGCCTCTACCTGGCGATGGCGATGACCGAGCCCGAGGAGAAGGCCGAACGCTTCCAGTTGATGCAGCAGAACGGCATCAGCGAGCTGGATGCCGCCTTCCGCGTGGCCGAGAAGATCGACCGTGCGCGGGGCATCGAACCCCTGGCGCTGGACACGTTGGCCTGACGGGAGCAGCACGATGCGCATGCCTTCATTCGCCCGCCGTCATCCCTGGATCGGTCTACTGATCGTGGTGACGATTGGGGTTGTCTCGTGGATGCTGCTGCGCGCGCCGCATCCGGCAACCGAGCCCATGTCCCCGGCCGCCGCCGGGTCCGAAGCGTCGAAACCGGCCGGCCGGCCCTGGCTGTATGGCCGTGCCGATGCGCGCTTCACCGTGATCGGGTACGCCGACCTGGAGTGTCCGTACTGCCGGGCCTACTTCCCCGCGCTCAAGCGCTGGATCGACGCCCATCCCGAGGTGAACTGGCAGTGGCACCACCTGCCGCTGTCCATGCACGAGCCGGCCGCGACTGCCGGGGCTCGCCTGGCCGAGTGCGCGGGCGAGACGGGCGGACATGCCACGTTCTGGCAGGCCGTGGCGTGGCTCTACGCGCACACCCGTGGCGACGGCCAGGGCCTGCCGGAGGGCCTGCGCTATCCCGAGCTCACGCCAGCCATGCAGGATTGTCTCGACAGCGAGCGGCCCGATGCCGTCATCCGTGCCCAGACGGTGAAAGCCGCAGAGCAGGGCATCGCGGCCACGCCCGCCCTCCAGTTGCGCGACCGCGAGACCGGCAAGACCCTCCTGCTGCAGGGTCCTGTCGAAGGCGATGCCTTGCTGTCGGCCATAGACCTGCTCGCTGCCGGCGGCAGGACCGTTTCCGAACCCGCCCATTCCGCAGACATGCCCACCGGCGTTGCCGGTGACATGCCCAGGTAGCCATCGATCCTCAAGGCTACGGCGCGGCTGGTCCGCGTTGATCGAAACCCGTTCGCATCGCATCCCTTGACGCGAACAGCCACTGCATCCGCGGTGGTGGATGCCCGCTCGTCACCTGTTCCATTCCTATCGGCCCCCGGAGGGTTTGCCCTCCGGGGGCAGGCGCCCTCCGATCTCATCCAATGGAGGTTCGCCATGTCTCTTGTCATCGCCGACTCCGGCCCGGAGTCGCTCACCCTGATTGCCACCCAGCACGAAGACTGGATCATCCAGCAGGCGATCATGCTGCTGGAGAACCGCGTTTTCAGGGGCGGTCCCGTATTGGAGAGTCCCGCCGCCGTGCGCGACTACCTGCGCCTGAAACTGGTCGCGGAACCGAACGAAATCCTGGCCGTCGTGTTTCTCAACAGCCAGCACCAGGTGCTCGCCTTTGAGCCGTTATTCAAGGGCACGGTCGACCAGACGCCGGTGTATCCGCGCGTATTGGTTCAGCGTGCCCTGGCGCTCAACGCTTCGGCCCTGATCCTGGCGCATCAGCACCCGTCGGGGAAAACCGAGCCTTCAGTCGCCGATCGTGCGATCACCGAGCGACTGACGAGCGCGCTGGCCACCATCGATGTCCAGGTGCTGGATCACTTCATCGTCGGCAAGGGCAGCCCGTACTCGTTCGCCGAAGCCGGCTTGTTGTAGCAGCATCTCAGGCGGATTCATTTCATCACCACGGGAGCCATTGGCTCCCGCTTCCTTTTAGTTCTTCCGCAGGAAATCGGGACTGAGCGGTTTCGGTTTCCTTGTCGCGCCCTGATGGGCATTGCGTTCGACTACGAGTCTGCATCGACTCCGCGGAGGCGCGCCGTGCCGGCTCATTCCCTCAACCTTCCTGGCGCCTCGCGGCGCCCCCTGGCCGCCAGGGTGACCGCTGGATTGTGCGCCGCGCTGCTCGGTCCCATAGCGGCGGCGGCCGATGTGCTCGTCGTCACCGACAGCCGTCACCCGGTGCAGGCTTCGGCCGGGGTGCGGGTCATCGAGCTGGATCAGGCCGCGCGCATCGAGAGCGAACTCGCGGCGCATCTGCCGAGCGACCCGCGACAGGCCGCGGCCCTGGTGCGGCAACGATTGCATGCCGGCGGTGAGGCGCTGCAGCGACGCATCGGCCACGCCTATCAGGGTGTCGCGGAGGCCTGGGGGCTGGGGGTCGTCAGGATTCCCGCGGTGGTGGTCGATCGGCAGTACGTGGTCTACGGCGAGCCCGACGTTCCCCGCGCCGTTGCACGCATCGACGCATACCGGAGCACGCGGCCGTGAGCCGCCTGTTGGCGTCCTCGCGCCTGCACGCGACCGTCGCCTCGCTGCTGCTGAGCGCGGCGACGTCTACGTTCGCCCTGGACTCGGCCACCATAGTCTCGTCGGCGCTGTCCCGCGACTGCCTGGAATACCGCGTGGTGGGTGTTTGCTACTGGCTGAACTGCGGGCGATCCGGCTGTTCGGTGCGCACTTCCGTCAAGGTGCGCCACTACGTCCCCGATGCGGTGGTGTCGAGCTACTCGAACACCGGCGAAAACCCCTGGCTGGAAGTCAGGGCGATGAGCATGCCCAACCCGAGCGCCAAGGCAGGCGGTGACGGCACGACCAGCCACGACAACGAGAACAACCTCGCCAAGTTCAAGAACGCCGATGTCGTCGGCCATCCGGCCGGGATGGTGTTCCGCCAGTTCGCCAGCACTTCCGGCTACACCTGCGAAGGTGCAGGCACCGCTTTCATGCCGTATCTGCTGAGCACGCTCGACACGCTGGCCTGGCGCTACAACGTCCCCGAGATGGCGTACCCGGAAGCGCTGGTTCCCGGCCTGCGCGAGATCGGTACGCGCACCGGCCTGAACCTCTGGGGCAACGTGTATCCCCGCGGTGGCTTCCTGCACCAGACGGATGGCCACAAGAGCGGCGCGGTGGTCGCGCAGCGCGCAGGCGACATCGTGACGCGCCGCAACCAGATTCACGTGTACCAGCCGCTACTGGCAAGCGCGCGCGACGGCTATTGGCCTGCCGGCGCGCTGATGGAGACCGACGCCTCCACGGGCAAGTGGCAGGAGTTGACGCCCACGCTCTCGAACAGTTGCGTGGTCTTCCCGCACAGCCGCACCCGCGTGCAGGCTCGGCAAGGCGACTACGCCTGGGCCTTGTGGCGGCCGTACGCCTGCTGCCGGCGTCGTGGCCAGGTCTTCCTCGGCAGCGTCGATTTCATGTGAGAAACCCACGATGACCACATCCCTCCCTGACTTCCTGCGCTGCGCGATGCCGCTCCTGCGGGCCACGCTGCTCGTGGCAGCCATCACGCTGGGGGCGGGCGTCGCCTGGGCGCAGACCCGCATCGACCCCAACGGCGTGAACGTCAGTGGCAGCGTGATCGGCGATGACGTCCTCTACAGCATCGGCGGCGGCCGTGCCGTGTCGATGGGTGGGGCCGGCAACATGCAGGGCATCGGTGTGGGGGTCGGCTGGAACAGCAACCTGATCTGCGGCGACATGAGCATCACCACGACGCTGCAGAACCAGCTCAACGGAATCACCAACGGCTTCCAGACGATCATGAGCAACGTGATCCAGAACGCCACCAGCGCCGTGGCCTCGCTGCCGGCGCTGATCATCCAGCGCGCCGACCCGGGGCTCTACAACCTGCTGACCAACGGCATCCTCCAGGCGCGCCTGGACTTCGACCGCTCGAAGATGACCTGCCGGGCCATCGCCAATCGCATGGCGGACATGGCCGGTGGCCAGGCCGGCTGGGACCAGCTCGCCGAGGGGATGGCGCTGCGGGATGCGGTCAGCAGCACCGACGCCGTCTCCGCCATCGAGCAGGCCGAGTCCAACAAAGGGAACAACGGCGTGCCCTGGGTCGGCGGCGGCAACGCGGGTGGCTCTGGCCAGAGTTCGATCAAGGTGGTCGGCGATGTGACGCGCGCGGGCTACAACCTGCTCAACGGGCGCAGCGCCACCGATACCTCGTCGATCGCGCGCAGCGCCTGCGGCAACCGCCTGACCTGCCAAACCTGGTCGTCGCCTGGCGCGGCCGCGGCCTTTGCGAATCGAGTTCTGGGCGAACGCGAGCAACGCACCTGCGAAAACTGCACGAAGACCCAGACCACGCCTGGCGTCGGGCTCACGCCAGTGATCCAGGAAGAGTACGAGACCAAGCTGCAGGCGCTGCAGGAACTGGTGACGGGCGCCCGGCCGACGACGCCGGCCAATCTCGACGCGGCCGGCAGCAGCTCGCTGCCGATCACCCGCGGCGTGATCGAGGCCCTGCGTGACGAACCTGACCAGGACGTGCTGGGCCGGCGCCTCGCGTCCGAGGCGGCGCTGTCCAGCGTGCTGGAGAAGGCCCTGCTGCTGCAACGCACGTTGCTCACCGGCAAGAAGGAGCCGAACGTCGCTGCCAACGAGCTGGCCGTGCGGGCGGTCGACCAGGAGAACAGCGCGCTGGAGCAGGAGATCAACAACCTCAAGACCGAACTGGAGCTGCGCCGCACGCTGGCCGGCAACTCGGCGATGGCGATCATCCAGCGCCACAGCACCCGCGCTGCCGGTTCGCGCGGCGTCTTCGAGGGCGACACCACACGCGACCGTCTGCGGGAAGTCCAGAAGCCGCGGAGCGGTACGCCATGAGCCGGCTGGCCTGGCTGCGGCTGCCATGGCTGTTCAACCGCCGCGTCGGCGTGGCGCTGCTGTGGACCTTGCTGGTGGCCGCCGCCGCGGTGGCGGTGAACATCGCCGGCATCCACGTGGTCGGCGGCGTCGAGGGCTGGCAGCACTGGCTGCAGGCGCATGCCGGCCACTTCTTCGTGTGGCGGCTGTGCCTCTACGGAGCGACGGCTTACGGCTGGTGGTGGATGCGTCGGCGCCTGTTGCGGCGAGAGCCGTCACGCGAGACGCATCAGCGCCTGCTGCGCACGGAGGTCGCGACCGTGATCGCCGTGGTCGCGCTGGAAGCCAGCCAACTGTTGCGGCACGGCTGAGACCGGGAGGCAGGCATGACGCTCTACACCACGGACTACCTGGAGTATTACCTGACCCTGGTTGCTTGGGTGGTCAACAACGGCATCTGGAGCATCCTCGTGGCCAGCGGCGTGTTCGCGCTGCCGTTCGTGGCCATCGTGATACAGGAATGGCTCAAGGCGCGCAGCGAAGGTGCGGACGAGGGCAACAAGGGCGTGCTGTCGTCGATGCGCATCGAGAACCGGGTGTGGGTGGCGATCGTGGTCATCATGTTCGCCGGCATCCCGTTCATCCCGGTGGATCTCGCCACGATCAAGTTCGACACCACGCGCTCCGCGCAATGCCAGGTCAGCGTCCCGCTGCCCAACGACACGGGCTGGTCCAACGTCTACACGGCGCTCAACGACCAGAGCGCGCTGGTGCCGGTGTGGTGGTTCTTCATGCACGCGCTGTCGAAAGCCGTGACGGGCTCCGCGGTGGCGGCGATTCCCTGCGGCACGGACCTGCGTCAGATTCGCATGGAAGTCGATGCCACGCGCATCGACGATCCGGTGCTGGCACAGGAGGTCGCCGACTTCACGCACGACTGCTACGGGCCGTCGCGCGCCAAGCTGTTCATGAACCGGCCAACGCTCTCCGACGAGCAGATGAACGACGTCACCTGGATCGGGTCGAGTTACTTCCTCGACACGCCCGGCTTCTATGACACCTATCGCGCCAAGACCCCACGCACGGCCTGGCCCTACGACGCGACCCGCGATGCGGGGCTGGCACAGGTGGACAGCGGCGGCGGCTATCCGTCCTGCCGGCAGTGGTGGGCCGATGGCGGCCAGGGACTGCGCAGCCGGCTGCTGGCACAGGTCGACCCGGACCTGCTGACCCGCATCGGGCGCTGGGTGGGCTTCCTGTCGCAGAGCGAGGTCAATGACTCGGTGATCCGCGCCGTCGTCTCACCGCGGCAGCAGAAGATGAACCAGGGCGCCGTCTACACCGATTACGGCGGCCAGATCGACAAGACGCTGCCGAACATCGTCACGCGCGGCGCGAGCGAGCTGGGGATGACCGTTGGCTCGCTGGGCTTCTTTCCGGCGATGGACGTGGTGCGCCAGGCGCTGCCGATGGTGCTGACGATGCTCAAGATGGCGCTCGTCATCTGCATCCCGCTGGTGCTGCTGATCGGCACCTACGACCTGAAGACGGTGGTGACGGTGAGCTGCGTCCAGTTCGCGCTGTTCTTCGTGGACTTCTGGTTCCAGCTCGCGCGCTGGATCGACAGCACGATCCTGGACGCGCTCTACGGCTGGGGGTTTGGCGCCGACAGGCCGCACACGAACTTCGATCCGCTGATCGGCTTGAACAACGCCTTTGGCGACATGCTGCTCAACTTCGTCATGGCGATGATGTTCATCGTGCTGCCGACGTTTTGGGTCATGGCATTGGCTTGGGCAGGCGTTCGCACGGGAAATATCGTGCAGGGGTTGTCCACCGCCACCTCGGACGCCAAGGGCGCTGGGGGGCGTGGCGCTGGTATGGCAATGAGCGCCGTATCGAAGAAGTGACCGCCGTTCAGTCGTCGTCGGTCACATGCGGGTCGATGCGCCAGTCGCTCTTGTCATAAAGCCCGAAGCCGTTGGGGCCTTCCCTCCACTCGGGTTGCGGTTCCTCTTGATCAGAGTCGTCGTGCTGCACGAGCCATGCAGCAGTCACCGCAAAGGCAAGCAGCAGGGCCAGCCAGAACGCGGAGTAGAGCAGCGCACCGAGCACGGCGAGCTTGACGATCCAGAGCACCGCCGTCGCCGCGCCCGCGGGCACCCCGCGCGTCACCAGCCAGCCGGCGACACGCTGCTCGCGGCGCAGGTATCCACGCCAGGCACGGCCAGCCCCCCGGCCCAGCCGGTGGCTCCAGCGCCCGTTGTGCGTGTTGGTGGTCATGCTCATATGCCTCGGCTTCAGTGGTGCCTCACCTCGCGGAGCGGCCGGTCGTGGCCTGCCCTCCAGCATAGACCGCGATCAGGAGGGCGGGTTGCGTCCGGCAGAGCCGGGTTGGCTCGGGGCGCAGGTCGATTAGATTCTGCGCTATAAATCAAACCTTATGCTACTTTCCATGCACATTCCTGCGATAGCTCTAGGGGCTGATTGGATTCCGTGCTATTTTTATAGCATGGATGGAAATTCTAGGCACCAGGTAATCAAGCGGCTGCAGGCGGGACTTCCCCGCGGGGCGCCGTTCGACCTTGCCACCCTGAGCCAGTTCGGGGTGTCGCCCCAGCTCGCCGCCCACTATGCCGACGGCGGGTGGCTCGTGCGCCTGGCCCATGGCGTCTATGCCTTCCCGAACGATGAATTCGGGGTCTACGGTGCGCTGAAGTTCCTGCAACAGCGCGTGCCCGGCCTGCACGTCGGCGGCAAGAGCGCCCTGGCCCTGCAGGGTGTGCGGCACAACCTGGGCAGCCGGGAGGCGCTGGTGCTGTGGGGCGACGGTCGTTTCGTGTTGCCGGCCTGGTTCACCTCGCGCTTTCCGGCCCGCTACGTCCACGCCCGCCTGTTCGACTGGCCGGACACGGCGCTGGCCAGCAAGACCCTGACCACGCCGCCTGGCCTGCCCGAGGATCTGCGGGTGGCTGCCTCCGAGTGTGCCGTTCTGGAGCTGCTGTACGAAGCCGGCGTCAAGCAGAGCCTCGAAGAGGCCCGCAACATCTTCGATGGACTGCGTTCCCCCCGCAAGGACTTGCTCGGACAACTGCTGTCCTGCTGCGCCAGCGTGAAGGCCGTGCGCCTGTTCCTCACCTGGGCGCGCGAGACCAGCCTCGTGGATGTCGATGCCCTGCTGGAGCAGTACCCGGTTCGCACCGGCAGCAACACGCGCTGGATGAGCCGGCTCGATGACGGCACCTTGCTGAGCCTGAGACCTCATGGATAAGACCTACGCGGACACCGTTCGCCTGCTGCTGGCCGTCGCGCCCGACGTGTTCGCCAACGACATCTTCGCCATGAAGGGCGGCACGGCCATCAACCTCTTCGTGCGGGACATGCCGCGCCTGTCGGTGGACATCGACGTGGTATACCTCCCGTGGCAGACGCCGCGCGACGAAGCGCTGCAAGCCATCAACCAGGAGCTGGCCGCCATCGCCGCGCGCCTTGCACCGCTGGGCGTGCAGACACGCCTGGTTCGCGCCAAGGACCTGGGGGACACCAAGCTGATCGTCGAGAACGATGCCAGCCAGGTGAAGATCGAGGTCAACGTCGTGTTCCGAGGCAGCGTGCTGCCCGTCGAGCGGCGGCCGCTGAGCGCCAAGACCAGCGATCTGTTCGGCGTCGAGTTCGAGCTGCCGGTTCTGGCACCGGACGAGCTGTACGCCAGCAAGCTGGTGGCCGCGCTGGATCGGCAGCACCCCCGCGACCTGTTCGACGTGTGGCAGCTCTACGAATCGGGCGACATCAGCGACGGCATGGTCGAGTGCTTCGTGATCTATCTGGCGGGCCACAACCGGCCGCCCCACGAAGTGCTGTTCGGCAACGACAAGGACATCGCCGGCGAGTACGAGCGGGCCTTTGTCGGCATGACCGAAGTGGACTGCTCCCTGGAGACACTGCTTGATGCTCGCGCCAGGATGCGGCGCGAGCTGCCACAGCGACTGAGCACCGCGCACAAGCAGTTTCTGAGCGGGCTGGCGCGCGCAGAACCGGACTGGTCGCTGGTGCGGTGCCAGCACGCCGCGCAACTGCCGGCACTGCGCTGGAAGCTCGCCAATCTCGAAACCTTCCGCAAGCGCCGTCCCGACGACTTCGCAGCGCAATCCGCCGCCCTCGACACCGGCTTGGGCCAGAGCTGACGAACATCCCGCAGCGCCCCACTTGCCGGGATTGCCCCATGCCGCATTCATCGTGGCATCCACGAAGCAGCGGCCCTATACCCAAAGGCTTCCGACAAAGGCCAAAGGGCTGGGAAGGGGCAAAGGAAGGGCGCCAAGGGGAAAGGCCCTATCCTGAAAAGGCCAAAAGGCGCCCCGAGCAGCCCGTCATCCGGGGTTCGCCATGCTCTCGCTGTTCCAGCGCAAAAGGGTGCCACCCGCCGCCGGCACGCCGCCCACCTCCGCCATCGAAACTCCGAAAGGGTCGATGCGGCCGGAGTCGGCCGCATCGCTGCTGGCCACGCCGCGCCGGCAGAAACTGCTGGAACACATCTGGCAGCGCACATCGCTCTCGCGCCGGCAGTTCGCCACGCTCTACCTCGCCCCACTGGAGCGCTACGCCGAGCTGGTCCAGCAGTTCCCGGCCTCCGAGAACCACCACCACGCCTATCCGGGCGGCATGCTGGACCACGGCCTGGAGATCGTCGCCTATGCGCTGAAGCTGCGGCAGTCATACCTGCTGCCTGCGGGCGTCACGCCGGAGGCACAGGCGGCCCAGGCCGAAGCCTGGACTGCAGGCACGGCCTACGCGGCCCTGCTGCACGACATCGGCAAGATTGCGGTCGATCTGCACGTCGAACATGCCGACGGCAGCGTCTGGCATCCCTGGCACGGCCCGCTGCGAAAGCCCTACCGCTTCCGTTACCGAAAGGAGCGTGAATACCGCCTGCACAGCGCCGCCACCGGGCTGCTCTACGTGCGCCTTCTCGATCGGGACATCTTCGACTGGCTCAGCGGCTATCCCGACCTCTGGGCCGCGCTGCTGTACGTACTGGCCGGCCAGTACGAGCATGCCGGCACGCTCGGCGAGCTGGTCGTGCAGGCCGACCAGGCATCGGTCGCCCAGGAACTCGGCGGCGATCCCAGCAAGGCGCTGGCGGCCCCCAAGCATGCGCTGCAACGCAAATTGCTCGACGGCTTGCGCTACCTGCTCAAGGGAGAATTCAAGTTGAACCAAGCCGGCCCGGCGGACGGCTGGCTGACCCAGGACGCCTTGTGGCTGGTGAGCAAGACCGTCTCCGACAAGCTGCGCGCACATCTGCTGTCGCAGGGCATCGACGGCATCCCGGCGAACAATACGGCGGTGTTCAACGTGTTGCAGGATCACGGCATCGTGCAACCGACGCCGGATGGCAAGGCGATCTGGAAGGCTACCGTCACCAGCGACGCCGGCTGGTCGCACGCCTTCACCTTCCTGAAACTCTCGCCAGCGATGATCTGGGATGCCGCCGACCGGCCGGCGCCGTTCGCAGGAACGGTGCACATCGAACAGGACGAAGCATCGCCGGAGGTTTGCCCACCGCCTGCAGCGCCGGCCACCGTGACCGCTGAGGCCGCCACCGTCGATACTACCCCCGTGGCAGTCACATCCAGCATCGTTCCGCCGGACCCACTCGCAGGCCTGCTGGAGATGCTTGGCGAGCCGCCAGCGCCGCACGCCCCGTCCTCAGCCGACACCTCCGCCGGTACCGAACCGCCCGCTCCGCTACCTCATGGAGCAGCGTCCGCACCTGCCGACGTGCCGTCGATCGTCTCAGAAGTAATGACCCCACCCACGATCGCACCCTCCGGCGAGCATTTCATTGCCTGGCTGCGGCATGCCATCCACACCCGCAAGCTCATCATCAACGACGCCAAGGCGCTGGTGCACACCGTGGCCGACACCGCCTACCTGGTCAGCCCCGGTGTATTCCAGCGCTACGCGCAGGAGCACCCCATGTTCGCGAAACAGGCCAAGGAAGCTGAACTTGCCGATTGGCAATGGGTGCAGAAGCGCTTCGAACGCCTGCAGTTGCACCGCAAACAACCCAACGGCCTGAACATCTGGACCTGCGAGGTGGCGGGGCCGCGCAAATCGCGGCGTCTGCACGGCTACCTCCTGATGGCACCTGAAGTGCTCTTCGAAGCCACGCCCGCGAACAATCCGTATTTACAGCTAATGGAAAGCAGGTAGGTCGGCTGAGGAGCGCATTGGTCGAATATTCGAATCAGCAGAAATATTCGCTGTTCAGCGAATTGCCGGCTCACACCTCCCCGGCGCGCAGTCCTCGAACTCCGAGGCAGCACGCCCCTATTCGTCGGGAAGCGCGGCTATCCACGCCCGCCCTCGGGCACCCCGAGTTTCCGTTCGGTCTCTTCCACCAACGCCGTCGCGCTACACCCCAACGCACGTGCGATCCGGATGATCAAGGCCAGAGTCGGCACGTGCTCGCCGCGCTCGATCTTGCCCATGTGGGATCGTTCGATGCCGGCACGGTGCGCGAGCGTCTCCTGGGCCACCCCTTGAGCGGTCCGGGCCTCCCGCACGGCGGCGCCAAAGGCCAGGGCGGGCTCAGCTTCGAAAGAGGTGGAACCGGCCGGGCGGCCGCGTTGTATCGGACGCTTCTGCATCGGCAGAAGCGTCGAATATCAGCACATCTTAAACCACGTTAAATTTAACTCAATAATGCTAATCTCCAGGAGATCATCCACTTGGACGATGCCAATGTCGACGCATGCTCCCGGCGCCTCCAAGCTCCGGCTTGTCATCAGTGAGGCCGGCGTTCAGCCACCACTGGCTCGTCTTCTGGCCCATCAACGCAACGAGGAGCCGGACGTTGAGCTTTCGCTCTCCGAAGCCATCCTTGGTCGCCAAATCGAGGGCTTGCTGACTGGCTTGTACGATGTCGGGTTAGCGACATCTGGAGAGAAGCGCAGCGGATTGACTGCCGAGCCCATCTGGCGGGAGCCGCTTGCGCTCGCAGTGCCGGCGCGCTCTCCCCTCCTCGCCTACACGCACGTCCCGTTGCCCGAGGTGCTGCGCTACCCGATGGTGCTATGGGATCCGACAGCCTGCGCGGGCATCCATCGGCAAGTCGATTGCATCCTTCATGACGTCACCGACACCCCCATCGTGGCCGAGCGGGTCGCATCCTCCGACTTGATGATGACCCTCGTGGCTGCAGGCTTCGGCACCGGCCTAGCGCCGGCCGCGCAGATCGTGGCCCATCGTCCGCTCGGCGTGGTGATGCGCCCGCTGGCCGGACTGTCGCCGCAGTTGATCACCTACCTGCTGCGGCCGAAAGCCGAAGCCGACGACAGCTTATCCCGGTTCGCCGGACGCGCCATGCACGTCGGCGCGATGCACCTGGGCGATCTGGTCGGTGAGTCATCACCGGATTCGGCCTAGCCCCACCCGCTGCAGCGCCGTCACCGTGCGTACCGGCTTACGGTCCACCTTCAGGGCGTCGGGCGCGGTTCACGTCGCGTTGCAAGACCGGGCAGCAGCCACCTTTTCGTCGCAAAGATCCGCCCAGTCCTGCCACAAGGCCCGCAACTCGTCACCGAACCGGGCGCGGTTGTACGCGGCCCGTACACGGTCCCCTTCCTTGTGAGCAAGTGCCACCTCGATCACGTCCGGCCGGTACCTGCCCGACTCGTTCGCCCATGTGGATGCCATGGCGCGCAGGCCATGGACTTCCATCACATCGGCGAATCCCCAGCGCTTGCGCCAGTTGGTCAGGGTCATTCGATGCATCGGCTGTGACGGATGCCGGCGGTTCGGGAATACCGGGCCGGCCGCCTTCGCCCTCAACCCACGAAGCAGCGCGACGGCCTGCCTGCTGAGGAAGACGCGATGCGCCTCCCTGCCCTTCATGCGCTCGGCCGGAATGACCCACGTCCCGGTCTCCAGGTCGAACTCCTCCCAATGCGCGCCGGTGACTTCGGACGTGCGGCACCAGGTCAGCACCAGCAGTCGCAGCGCCGCCTTGGTCGTCGGATCGGTCCCTGGCGCATCGTCCAGGGTCTTCAGGAACTCCCCCAGGCGATTGAGCGGCAGCGCCTTGCGCGGCTGCTCGGACCGCTTTGTCGCGTTCACGAGCACGCGAGCACGCGGCGTCGGGTTCGCGTCAACCAATTCCGCATCCTCGGCGTACTCGAAGATCTGCCGGATGTAGCCGCGACAGTGGCGCGCGGTCACCGGCGACACCTGGTCAAGCTCGGTGAGCATGGCGTGTAGTTCTTTCCGTGCGATGGAGCCGATCGACCTTGCGCCGATCGTGGGCATGACGTGCTTGTCGAGCATGGCGCGGCGGTGTTCCACGGTCCGCGGAGCAAGGTTCGCGGCGGTGGCCTGTTGCCACTTCTCGGCAATCACCTGGAAGGTGTGCTTATCGAAGGCTTGGGCCTCCGCCGCCCGGCGCCTTGCTTCATGCTCGGCGTAGCTCAGTGGGTGAATGCCGCGCGCCACGAGCCAGCGCGCCGCCCTATGGGCAATGCGGGCATGCTCGAGAGAGACATCGGGATAGGCGCCGACCGTGAGGATCTGCTCCTTGCCCCCAAGGCGGTAGCGGTAGCGCCAGACCTTCGCACCCGTCGGCGGGATGTAGAGGGTAAGCCCTCCCCCGTCGGCGAACTTGGTGGGTGCCGTGCCCGGCTTCGTGGCGCGCACCTTTGCGGCGTTCAATGCGCGAGTGAAGTCGTCCGAGGTCAGGCGGTTCTCTTCGGACAGCTCGAGCAGGATGGTCAGCGGCGTGTGTGCGGACATGGCGGAATCTCTTCCGTTCTTTACCCACAACTTTACCCACACAAGGGCCGGAATACAATGGACGAACAAAAACGCCCCTGGAAAGACCCAAGGGCGTAATTCTTTGTTTTTCAGTTAATTAGCGCAAAACACCAGACATCCACGGATCCCGCTGGACGTCCTCAGACCGGCATATTCATGATGTCCTGATACGCGGTGACGAGCCGGTTCCTGACCTGCACCATCTGCTGAAAGGACAGGCTGGCTTTTTGCAGGTCGACCATCACGTCTTGCAGGTTGACGTTGGGGTCGCCGGCGGAAAAGCTCTGCGCCATGCCGCGCGCCTCGGTCTGCGCCGCGCTCACGTCCTTGAGCGCATTGTTGAGCACGTCGGCAAAATTGACGCCGCCCGCGGCTTGCTCGGTCGCAGCGACGGGCTTGTTTTGCGCAGCCTGCGACACCGAGCGCAGGTCGCTCAACATCTGGTCAATTCCACGGGTGTCCATGCTCGCCCCCGATCTTAGGGTGTAGGTAGGGTGTTGATTGTTCAGTCAAGCAGAGCAAGCCGCATGCCAGATGCAGCGCCAGCGTGCTTTGCCTCACACATCATAACCCTCCGCGCGGTACTGCTGCAGCTTGTAACGCAGGCTGCGTTCGGAGATTCCGAGCTTTTCAACGGTTTTCTTGCGCGACCCGCCCAGTTCGCGCAGCGTCGCCAGAATATGTTCGCGCTCAAGATCCTTCATGTTGGCCGGGCGTTCAGGGGCGGCTGAAGCCGGCGCCATCGGCGCTGACGACGACAAGGGCGCACTCGCAGCGGACGGGAAGCCAGGCGGGGGCGGTGCAACGGCAGGCCTTGCCGTGTGGGCGGCAAAATTTGCCGGGTTCGACGTGCTGCCATCCCAATGCGGCAGACACAGGCGCACGGTGTCGGCGCTCACCGCTTCGCCCTGGCTCAGGATCAGCATGCGCTGCAAGGTGTTTTCCAGCTCGCGCACATTGCCTGGCCAGGCGTAGCCGGGCAGCAAGGCCTCGGCCTCGGGGGACAGGCGCGCCGGGCGCTTGAGCCGTGCAGCGTGCTGGGCGAGGAAGTGGCGCGCGAGCGGCACGATGTCGCCGGGGCGCGCGCGCAGCGCCGGAATCTCCAGCGGAAACACATTGATGCGGTAGTACAAGTCCTCGCGAAAGCGCCCGGCCGCCACCTCCTGCGGCATGTCGCGGTTGCTGGTGGCGAGCACGCGAATGTCGAGCGCCACCGGCTTCTTGCCGCCGACGCGCTCCACCTCACGCTCCTGCAGCACGCGCAGCAGCTTGGCTTGCAGGCCGAGCGGCATTTCGGAGATTTCGTCGAGCAGGATGGTGCCGCCCTGGGCTTGCTCGAACTTGCCCGGCTGCGCCGTCTGTGCGCCGGTGAAGGCGCCCTTCTCGTAGCCGAACAAGGTGGCTTCGAGCAGATTCTCGGGAATGGCCGCGCAGTTGATGGCGATGAAGGGCCCTTTGGCACGCGGCGAGTGGCTGTGGATGTAGCGCGCGAACACCTCCTTGCCGGTGCCGGACTCACCCGACAGCATCACCGTGGCGTCGGTGTCGGCCACGCGCGCGGCCAGCGCGAGCAGGTTCAGCGTGTGCGGATCTTCGGCAATGGTGTCTTCCACCGCCAGCGGCAGCGCAGCGTAGCGGCGCACGCTCTCGAGCAGCAGCTCGGGCTCGAAGGGCTTCATGAGAAAGTCGCAGGCTCCAGCGCGCATCGCCGCCACCGCCTTGTCGACGTCGCCGTAGGCGGTCATCAGCAGCACCGGCAGCTGCGGCTGACGGGCACGGATCTCGTGCAAGACCTGCAGACCGTCCATCGGCTGCATGCGCAAGTCGGTGATGACGAGGTTGAAGCGCTGGCGCTCCAGTTCCACCAGTGCCGACGGGCCACCATCGACGCCGGTGACCTCGTGGTGGGCGAGCTCGAGGGTGAAGCACACCGCGTCGCGCAGGGCGTCATCGTCCTCGACGACGAGGATGTTGAGTTTTTCGATCATGGCGGCAAGGGAGTGGAGTCAGTGGCATCGGGAGGGCCGGCCTGGGCATCGTCCAGCGCCAGCGGCAGACTGAGGGTGAAGGTGGCGCCCTGCCCGGGCGTCGAGCGCAGCGTGATGTCGCCGCCGTGGGCGCGGGCGACGCCACGGGCGATGGCCAGGCCCAGACCGGTGCCATCGGCGCGGGTGGTGAAGAAGGGCTCGAACAGACGTTCGTGCAGTTCGGCGGCGATGCCGGCACCGCGGTCGCGCACCACGAAGCGCACCGCAGCCACGCCCAGGCCGCTGTCGCCGGCCGCTGCGGGCTCGATCTGCCAGCTCACCACGCTGCCCGGCGCGCTCACCTGGATGGCGTTTTCCAGCAGGTTGGTGAGCGCACCGCCGAGCGCCTTGCGGTCGCCCATCAGCTCGCTGTCGCCGAGCTGGCAGTCGAGCTCGAAGGCGACCTGACGGGCGCGGGCGAGCGGCTCGAGGGTGTGCGCGAGTTCGGCGGCGAGCTCGCACACAGCAAAGCGCTGTCGGCCCACGCTGTCACCGCGGGCGAACAGCAACATGTCGCGAATCAGGCGCTCCAGATAGCGCAGGCGCTCGAGCGCGCGCTCGGCCACCTTGCTGCGCTGTGCGGGCTCGAGGTCCAGCTGGCGCAGGGTGCCGGTGTACAGCAGCGCTGCAGCCAGGGGTGTGCGTAGCTGGTGCGCCAGCCCGGCCACCATCTCGCCCATCGCCGCCAGGCGTTCGTTGCGTTCGGCGGTGAGGCGCATGCGGTGAGTGTCGGTGATGTCGTGCAGCAAGATGATGCGCTCCTCACCCGACTCCAGCGCTGACTCGGACACTGCCAGGCGGCGCGGCTCGTCTACCACGGCGTGGCCGGCATCAGCGCCAGGCGAACGCGTCAACATCAGCTCACCCGGCGTTTCGGTGGGCTGCAGCCGCTGCGCCACCTGTTGCCAGCGTGCACCGGCCAGCGCCTTGCCGATCAGGGCTTCGGCGGCACGATTGACCTGGACGATCGTGCCCGCACGATTGACCACCACGACGGCGGCAGGCAAGGCGCCCATGAGCACGGTGAGGCGTTCGGTAAGCTGACCGACCTGCAGCTGCAGCGCGGCATAGGCGGTCGACAGCTCTTCGGAGGCGCGGCTGAAGAGCGCAAAGGCTTCGGCAAGCTGGGAGGCATCCAGGCGCGCAGCGGGCGCGTCCACCGCCGCGGGCGCAGCGGCGGGCGGCACGGAAGCTGCATCGGCAGGAAAAATAGGGGCGCGAGTCACGCTTTGCACTCTAGTGAGGACATGCGCCATGTTAACCGGCAAACAGGCGGCAAAAAATGCCGCTGTTCGCCTGATCGGACTTGTCTGCAGGGCCTGACAATGCCGCCATCCGTCGAAGTCACCGCAAGCCACAGGACCATCCGACATGGCCAGCGCCGAAAACACCATTGAACTGTCCCCTGGAATGAACGCAGAGAGTGCGACTCCAGGCGTGCAGACCCGCCTGCAACAGACTCTGCAAAACATCAGGGAGCTGTCGCAGCAACAAAAACTCGCTGGCGCCGCCGCCATCGCGCTGGTGATTGCGCTCATCGCCGGCGTGCTGATGTGGAACCGTCCGCCCGAGTACGCGGTGCTGTTCTCCAATCTGGACGAGCGCGACGGCGGCCAGATCATCGCCGCCCTGCAGCAGCAGAACGTGCCCTACCGCATGTCACCCACGGGCAACGCCATCCTGGTGCCGCCGGCCCAGGTCCATGAGACCCGCCTGCGCCTGGCGGCGGCTGGCCTGCCCAAGGGCGGTCTGGCGGGTTTCGAGCTCATGGACGGGCAAAAGCTGGGCATCTCGCAGTTCAGTGAACAGATCAACTACCAGCGCGCCCTCGAAGGCGAGCTGTCGCGCACGGTGCAGGCCATTGCCGCGGTGGCCAGCGCGCGCGTGCATCTGGCGATGCCCAAGCAGACCGCCTTCCTGCGCGACGACCAGCGCCCGACCGCGTCGGTGATGGTGAACCTGCGCGCGGGCCGCGTGCTGGCCGAAAACCAGGTCGCCGGCATCGTGCACCTGGTGTCGTCGAGCGTGCCGCGCATGAACGCCGAAGGCGTCAAGATCATCGACCAGAACGGCAAGCTGCTGACCGAGCAGGCCGATCCCTTGATGCGTGCCGGGCTCAACGCCAACCAGCTCGATTATGTACGCCTGCTCGAAAACGCCTTCATCGATCGCATCGACAACATCCTGGTTCCGCTCGTGGGCAAGGGCAATTTCGGCGCCCAGGTGGCGGCCGACGTCGATTTCAACCAGGTCGAGAACACCGCCGAGACCTACAAGCCCAACCCCTCGCCCGATCAGGCCATACGCAGCCAGCAGACCACCGAGGCCATCAACCCGCTGCCGGGCGCCCAGGGCGTGCCCGGTGCGCTCACCAACCAGCCGCCGGTGCCGGCCACCGCGCCGCTCACCGCGCCGGCAGTGGGCGCTGCGGCGGGCCAGGGCGCGCAAGGCGCGATCAGCAGCAATCGCAGCGCGGTGCTCAACTACGAGCTCGATCGCAACATTCAGCATGTGAAGCAGGCGGTGGGCCAGATCAAGCGCCTGTCGGTGGCGGTGGTGGTCAATAGCCGCAGCATCCCCGGCCCCGACGGCCAGCCCACCGAAGTGCCGCTGAGCGACGACGAGATCAACCGCATCACCAATCTGGTGCGCGAAGCGGTGGGCTATAACGCCGATCGCGGCGACACCATCAACGTCGCCAGCGGCGCCTTCGCCGCCGACCCCAGCGATGTGGTCTTGCCGCTGTGGAAGGACCCGGAGATGATTGAGCTCGGCACCCAGGCCATGAACTGGTTGCTGGTGTTGATTGCCATCCTCTTTGCCTATTTCGGCGTGATCCGCCCCTTGCTGCGCACGGTCGTGCCGCCCAAGGACAAGAAGGCCAAGGACGAAGCAGAACCCGGCACTGCCGGCGCGACCGGCGAAGAGGGCGAAGAAGGCGAGGACGGAGTCACCGTATCCTTGTCGGGAGAGGAAGCGGAGTCCTACGAGGCCAAGCTCGAGCGCGCGCGCGACATGGCGCGCAACGACCCCAAGGTGCTCGCCGGCCTGATCAAGGAATGGATGGCGGTGAATGAGGAAGGGCGCAAGTGACGACACCTGAACAAGGCCTGGAAAAAACGGCCCTGCTGCTGATGACGCTGGGGCCGGATGAGGCCGCCGAGGTGCTCAAGCAGCTCGGCCCGCGCGAGGTGCAGCGCATCAGCATGAAGATGGCGAGCATGGCACCGCAGGCGCGCAGCACGGTCGAACCCCTGCTGGACGAGGTCATCCAGCACTTCGGCAAGGGCCGCATGATCGAGGCTGACGAGGACCATCTGCGCCAGATGCTGGTCAAGGCCCTGGGTGCGGACCGCGCCAACCACTTGCTGGCGCGCATGGTGCCCGGATCGGACACGGCAGGCATCGAGAGCCTGAAGTGGATGGATGCGGCGACCGCGGCCGACCTGATCAAGAACGAACACCCACAGATCGTCGCCACCATTCTGGTACACCTCGAATACGATCAGGCGGGCGAGATCCTCAAGCACTTCCCCGACCGCCTGCGCAACGACGTGGTGCTGCGCATCGCCACGCTGGACGGCGTGCAGCCCTCCGCCCTGAAGGAGCTCAACGACTCGCTCACGCGCATGCTCTCGGGCTCGTCGACGGTGAAGAAGGCCGCCATGGGCGGTGTGCATCACGCCGCCGAGATCCTCAACTTCATCGGCTCGGCGCACGAGACCGCGGTGATCGACAACGTGCGCGAATACGACCCCGAGCTGGCGCAGAAGATTCTTGACGAGATGTTCGTGTTCGAGAACCTGCTCGACATCGACGACCGTGGCATTCAGACCGTGCTGCGCGAAGTGCAGTCCGACTCGCTGATCGTGGCCCTGAAGGGCGCAGCACCCGAACTGCGCGAGAAGATCTTCAAGAACATGTCCAGCCGCGCCGCCGAGATGCTGCGCGAAGACCTGGAGTCGCGCGGGCCGGTGCGCCTGTCCGAGGTCGAGGCCGAGCAGAAGGAGATCCTCAAGATCGTTCGCCGCCTGGCCGAGGAAGGCCAGATCATGATGGCGAGCAAGGGCGGCGACGATGGCTTCGTTTGATCGCGCTCGTAAGCAGGGCGCGCCATGAGCATTTCACGCCATCAGGCCGTCGGCGCCTATCAGCGCTGGGAGCCCGACAACTTTGACGATGAGCACGGCGGCGACGACGAAGGCAGCAGGCGTGGCCTGCGCAAGCCGAACGCGCCACCGCCCCCTGCCCCGCCCAGCGCCGCGCCAGGCTTGCAGGATGCAGCCGACGCGCGTGCCGAGGGCTCAGCGCACGCCTCGGCACGCGCACCATCGCTGGCAGAGGATGCGGCGTCGCCCGCCACCGCCGATGATGATGACCATGCCTTCGATGGCGCGCTGCCCGCCGACTTCAAGCTGCCCACCGCTGCAGACATCGAGCGCATGCACGAGGACATCCGTGCGGCAGCCATGGAAGAAGGTCGCCAGGAAGGCCGGGCCGAGGGCCACGCCGCAGGCCGTCAGCAGGGTTATGCCGAAGGCAAGGCGCAGGCCGAAGCCGAAGCTACCCGCCTGGCTGGGCTGGCCGAACAGCTCGAACAGTCGCTGACCGGCATCGACCATGAGGTGGCCGAGGAGCTGATGGCACTGGCCATCGAGCTGGCGCGGCAGATGGTGCGCGAGACCCTGGCACAGCACCCGGAGTCCATCCTCGACACCGTTCGCCTGGCCTTGCAGCAACTGCCACAAGGCCATGCCCACATTCACCTTCACCCCGACGACCTCGCGCTGGTGCGCAAGCACTCAGGCGAGCAGCTGTCGCACAGCGGTCACCGCCTGCAGGAAGACGTAAACCTGGTGCGCGGCGACTGTCGCGTCGACGCCGGCGGCGCCCAGGTCGATGCCACGCTGGAGACGCGCTGGCGGCGGGTGCTGGAGTCGCTGGGCCGCGAACACGCCCGCTTCACGGTGAGCGATGAGCCGGCGCAGGCCGAGGGGGATGACCCTGGGGACGACGCTGGAGACGAGTTCGGCAACGAGCTTGTGGACGAAGCCGGGGACGCGGACGAGGAGCGCGCATGACGCAGCAGGGCGAACTGTGGCGCAGCTTTCTCGCCGATGGCAAGCGCCTGGCCGAGAGCGCCAGTCCGTTCGAAGTCTCCGGGCGGCTCACGCGCATCAACGGCCTGGTGATGGAAGCATCAGGCCTGAAGCTGCCGCTGGGCTCGGGCTGCCGCGTGCTGGTGCCGGGCGGCGGCGCGGTGGAGGCCGAGGTGGTCGGCTTCAATGGCGAAAAGATCTACATGATGCCCACCGACGACGTGTTCGGGCTGGCACCCGGCGCACAGGTACTGCCGATGGACGTGGGCGTGCCGCGCCTGGTGCCGGGCAAACGCATCGGCCCGCGACGCCGGGCAGCCGACCGCGCCAAGCACCTGCCGGTGGGTGACGGGCTGCTGGGGCGCGTGATCGACGGCGCCGGCCGCCCGCTCGACAGCGCCGGCCCCTTGCACACCCAGGAAACGCGCTCACTGCAAGGGCGCGCGATCAACCCGCTGGCGCGCGCGCCGATCACCCAGCCGCTCGATGTCGGCATCCGCGCCATCAATGCCTTGCTCACCGTTGGCCGCGGCCAGCGCCTGGGCCTGTTTGCCGGCTCGGGCGTGGGCAAGTCGGTGCTCATCGGCATGATGGCGCGCTATACCGAGGCCGACGTCATCGTCGTTGGCCTGATCGGTGAGCGTGGCCGCGAGGTCAAGGAGTTCATCGACCAGAGCCTGGGGCCGGAAGGCCTGGCGCGCTCGGTGGTGGTCGCTGCCCCGGCCGACAGCAGCCCGCTCATGCGCATGCAGGGCGCGACCTACGCCACCACCATCGCCGAGTACTTTCGTGACCAGGGCAAGCAGGTGTTGCTGATCATGGACTCGCTCACGCGCTATGCCATGGCGCAGCGCGAGATCGCGCTGGCGATCGGCGAGCCGCCGGTGACACGCGGCTACCCCCCCAGCGTGTTCGCGCGCCTGCCGGCGCTGGTCGAGCGTGCCGGCAACGGCCCCGAGGGCGGGGGCTCGATCACCGCCTTCTACACCGTGCTGGCCGAGGGCGACGACCAGCAGGACCCCATTGCCGACGCGGCGCGGGCGATCCTTGACGGCCACTTCGTGTTGTCGCGCAGTCTGGCCGATCAGGGCCATTACCCCGCGATCGACATCGAACAGTCGATCTCGCGGGCGATGCACAACCTGGTGGGCGATGACCACTTCGGCGTCGTGCGCCAGTTCAAGCAGTTCTTCTCACGCTACCAGCGCTCGCGCGACCTGATCGCGGTCGGTGCCTATCAGCCCGGCGGCGACCCGGTGCTGGACACCGCAGTCAGGCTCTACCCCCGCCTCGAGAGCTTCCTGCAACAAGGCATCAACGAGCGCGAGCCCTATGAGGGCGCCCTGCAAAAACTCGCCCAGGTATTCTCCGCCGCAACGTGACAGGCTGCGCTCTGCCATGACAGATGCGCTGCCACAGCCTGAGCCGAGCGGCTAAGATGAACACGATCAGGCGCCATGCCGAACAACGACACTACCCGCCCATGACTGCTCGCTTTCATCTCCAGCCGCTTCTCGATCTCGCCCAGACCCGCACCGACGACGCTGCCCGCCGCCTGGGTGAGCTCGTCGCGGCCGAGCGCGATGTGGAGCAGAAGCTGCAGATGCTCGAAGACTATCGACACGAATACAACGAACGCTTCGTGCAGGCCGCGCGCGACGGTCTGAGCCCCGACGCCTGGCGCAACTACAGCGCCTTCATTGGCCGCCTTGATGACGCCATCGCCGCCCAGCGCAAGGTCGTCGAACAGTCCCGCCATCAGACCTCGCAGGGTCAGCAAGGCTGGCTGCAGCAGCGCAACAAGCTCAAGGCCTTCGATACCCTGGCGCAACGCCACCAGGCCGGGATTGCAAGGACCGAAGCGCGCCAGGAACAGAAGATGACCGACGAACATGCTGCCCGCCGTGGCTTGAACGACAACGATCAACACGACGAGTGATGCAGTTCGGGTATTTCACCGCGCAAGCAGAGTGGGCATTGATGGCTGGCATGGCTTCTGCTTTAAGAAGTTCATCGCACCGCCCAACAGGCTCGCCAACATGAACTCCAACGTCTCTCCGGTCAGTTTCGCGCACGATTTCCAGCGCCACAACAAACTGAACCCCTCCGCGCGGCTGGGTATCGATGTGCTTGCCGGCATCGGCGCCCCAGGCACGAGCTCATCCTCATTCTCGAGCAGCTTGCAGCAGCAACTGCGCCCGGAGCCCCAGCCCCAAGCCCAAGCGCCCTCCGCGCCCGTGCGTCAGACCGAGCCGGCAGTCGATCGCCCACCGTCGCCCGGCGAACAGGCCGCTACAGCCCAAGCTGAAAAGCCTCGCGCGTCCGACGACACAGGCGGCACGGTGCAGCCGCAGTCCTCATCGAGCACAAACGACGCCCAGCCCGCCCAGCCGCCCGGTTCCCCGGCAGACGCGAACGCCAAGGACGGACAAGGCGCTGAAGTCAGGGATGCCGAGTCGTCAGTGGCACGGCCGGGCAAAAAGGCCGAGGCGGCTGATTCCAATTTGGTCTCGACAGACTTGCCGGCACTGATTGCCGCACTATTGCCGGGACTGCAGGCCGCAAATGCGGCAAAACCTGCCGCAGACAGCGGGCACGCCGATGTCCTGGCAGGTGACAGCAGGAAAAAATCCCTGCAGAATTCCGGCCTCCTGCCGACCTTGCTGGCTGATGGGCGCAAAGGCTCGCAAGCCGGGGGACGGCAGGCTGGAGCGGGTTTTGCCGCTGTGCTGGCTGGTAACGTGATGCCTGGCTCAAGCGCCAACCTCGCTGCCGGCACCCTACTGTCCGAAGGCAAGGCGCTTGCCGCCGCGCAAGCGGGCGACGCGGACGGCTTGCACACACTGACGAACCTTGGCCTGCCCCATGTCGGCCAGCGTGGTGCCGGTGTTGGCCAAGGCGGCTTGCAGCTCCCGGTGGCGACTCCGGCGGGGCGTGAAGCCTGGGCGGAAGACGTCGGCAATCAGGTGCGCTGGATGCTGGGGCGCGCGGAGAGCAAGGCCGAGCTGGTCCTGACCCCACCCAACATGGGCAAACTCGAGGTCTCCATCACCCTCAATGGCGACCAGACCACTGCGCAGTTCGTGGCCTCCTCGCAGGCAGCACGGGACGCGCTGGAGCAAGCCCTGCCCCGCCTGCGCGAGATCCTGCAGCAAGCCGGCATCAGCCTGGGGCAGACAAATGTCAGCACCTCTGGCGAACAGGGCGCAGGCAGTGAGGGCAGCAGGCACGGTGCACGCAGTGGCCGGGGCACTGAGACAAGCGCAGACACGAGTGAGGGCGCAAGCCGCAGCACGTGGCTGCGACAACATGACGGGATGGTCGACACCTTCGCCTGAAGTCATTGAATTGGGGCCACTCTGGCCCACTGTTCGGTGCTTGGAGGTGTGCGGCCACCCGGGATAATCCAACCCAGGAATCAGGAGAGTCGCATGGCCAAAGCGCCACCCAAGCCCGAAGCAAGCGAAGACGGCGCGGCACCGAAGAAAAAAGGCAAGCTGATGATGATCATCGTCATCGTGCTGCTCGTGGTGCTGATCATCGTCGCCGGCATCGGTGCGCTGTTGTTGCTGAAGAAGGACAAGGGTCATGACGAGGCCGCGGCTGCCGATGGCGCCGTCGCCGCAGCAGCCGCACCACCAGCGGTCGTCGTCGACCTGTCCAAGCCCCCCACTTTCGTGCCGCTGGACCCGTTTACGGTGAACCTGAGGGGCGACGAGGGCGACCACTATCTGCAGGTCGCGGTGGTGTTGCGGGTCAGCGACGCGAAGATTGGCGAGGGCTTGAAGGGCTTCATGCCCGAGATCCGCCATCGCATCAATCTCATGCTGTCGAGCAAACTGCCTTCCGAACTGTCGACCTCGGAGGGGCGTGAGATCCTCGCCGCCACCATTGTCGATGAGACCAATGCGGCGCTGGGCTTCCCGGTACAGGTCGACCCCAGGGGACGCACGACCTCGACCGGCCCGGTCCAGGCCGCCCTGTTCAACTCCTTCATCGTTCAGTAGCAGGCCGCCATGTCTTCGGACTTTCTCTCCCAGGAAGAAGTGGACGCCCTGCTCAGGGGCGTGAGCGGAGAGTCCGACGAACCCGCGGCGGCGGAAGTGTCGACCGAAGGGGTGCGCCCCTACAACCTGGCCACTCAGGAGCGCATCGTGCGTGGGCGCATGCCCACCATGGAGCTCATCAACGAGCGCTTTGCGCGTTATTTCCGCATCGGCCTGTTCAATTACATGCACCGCAACGCCGAGGTCTCGGTGGGGCCGATCAAGGTGCAGAAGTACGCCGAGTTCGTGCGCAACCTGGTGGTGCCGACCAACCTCAACCTGATCACCGCGAAACCGATGCGCGGCACTGGCCTGGTGGTGTTCGAGCCCAACCTGGTCTTTCTCGTGGTCGACAACATGTTCGGTGGCGATGGCCGCTTTCACACCCGGGTTGAAGGTCGCGACTTCACCCCGACCGAGCAGCGCATCATCCAGAACCTGCTCGATGTGGTGTTCACCGAATACAGCAAGGCCTGGGCGCCGGTGTTCAAGCTTGACTTCAACTACCTCCGCTCCGAGATGAATTCGCAGTTCGCCAACATCGCGACCCCTTCCGAAATTGTCATTGCCACCAGCTTTGCGCTGGAGCTGGGCGGGGCGCAGGCGGAGATGCACATCTGCTTTCCCTACTCGATGCTCGAGCCCATCCGCGAGCTGCTGTATTCGACGATGCAGAGCGACCACCTGACCTCGGATCGGCGCTGGATCAAGCTGCTCTCGCGCCAGCTGCAGACCGCGGAAGTCGATCTGCACTGCACACTGGGCACTGCGCGCGTCACCCTGCGCGACATCGTGGACATGCGCGTCGGTGATGTCATTCCACTGAACGTCCCCGAACTGCTGCAGGCCGAGGTCGACGGCGTGCCCGTGCTGGAATGCCGGCAGGGAACGAAGAACGGCAACTACGCGATTCGGGTGGAGCGCTTCCTCGCCAGCGGCGAAGAAGCCGACAACCCCAAGCTTCAAGGAGGCCACAATGGCTGACGAAGACCAGATCTCTGACGACGATTGGGCCGCAGCGATGCAGGAGCAGGCGGTCAGCGAAGCGAGCGCGAGCGGCGACAGCGAGGCCGATCGGGTGGCAGCCGAACTTGCGGCCGCGGCGATGGGCGACTCGCCCTATCAGGCCCGCCCTGCGAGCGAGCTGTTCGAGGACTTCGGCGGCACAGGCGGCAAGCCCGGCTCGCTCAATGACTTCGACATGATCCTCGACATCCCGGTACAGATCACCGTGGAGCTGGGGCGCACCAAGCTGTCCATCCGCAACCTGCTGCAGCTCGCCCATGGCTCGGTGGTCGAGCTCGACGGCCTGGCCGGCGAACCCATGGACGTGCTGGTCAATGGCACCCTGATCGCGCAAGGCGAGGTGGTGGTGGTGAATGACAAGTTCGGCATCCGTCTCACCGACATCATCAGCCCGACCGAGCGCATGCGCAAGATACGCAACTGAGTCCGCAACTGCGTCTTCAACTGAACCCACAGCCGAGCCCACAACCGAGCATCCGACACCCCGTGCCCCCCCTGCGCTCCCTGCTGCTGCTGCCCTTGTTCGCCATCGGCCGCACGTTTGCCCAAGCCCCTGTTTCGACTCCGACCCCGGCCCCGGCTGCAGTGGGTGAAGTCATGGCTGCGCCCGACTTCGCGGGCAGCCTGGTGCAGATGCTGTTCGGGCTCGCGCTCGTCATTGCACTGCTGTTTGGCTGCTTGTGGATCATTCGTCGCCTAAGCGCGCGGCGCGGCGGCGCGGCGGCCATCCAGGTGCTGGGCGCAGCCGCGGTCGGGCCGCGCGAGCGCGTGGTGCTGGTACAGCTGGGCGAACAGGTGCTGGTGCTGGGCGTAGCGCCGGGCAGCGTCACCAAGCTGCATGAGATGAAAGGCGACGAATTGCCACTCACCACCCTGGGCACGAGCAGCACGAGCGGCGCGGGCAGCCCGTCCATGCCGAATTTTTCGAACTGGCTCAAGCACGCGCTGGAGCGCCGCAATGCGCGCTGAGCGCTTCGCCCCCGCCCTGCATGCGCGCATTCGCCTGGCGCTGGCGGCGGCGCTGCGCCCTGGCGCATGGCTTGCCATTTTCGCCGTGCTGGGCATGCCGCTGCTGGCCCATGCCCAGGTGCTGCCCGCGCTCACCACCACCACCGATGCGGCCGGCGCCACCACCTACAGCCTGACCATCCAGACCTTGCTGCTGATGACGCTGCTGAGCTTCATCCCGGCAATGGTGCTGATGATGACCAGCTTCACCCGCACCATCATCGTGTTTTCGCTGCTGCGGCAGGCCATGGGCACACAGACCGCGCCCCCCAACCAGGTCCTGCTCGGGCTGGCGCTCTTCCTCACCTTCTTCATCATGGCACCGGTGGCCGAGCGCGTGTACACCGACGCCTACCTGCCGCTGTCCACCGGCCAGATCCAGTTCGATGAAGCCCTGGAGCGCGCCTCGGTGCCGGTCAAGACCTTCATGCTCGCCCAGGTGCGCCAGCCCGACCTGGAGCTGTTCGCCGGCCTGGCCAAGGTGCCGCCGGTGGAGAAAGCCGCCGACCTGCCCATGCGGGTGGTGATCCCGGCCTTTGTCACCTCCGAGCTCAAGACCGCCTTTCAGATCGGCTTCATCATCTTCATTCCCTTCATCATCATCGACATGGTGGTGGCCTCGGTGCTGATGTCCATGGGCATGATGATGATGTCGCCGGTCATCGTCTCGCTGCCGTTCAAGATCATGCTGTTCGTGCTGGTCGATGGCTGGACGCTGCTCATCGGCTCGCTGGTGCAGAGCTTCGCCGTCTAGCGCGGCGCAGCAGGAGGATTTGATCATGACCCCCACCGCTGTCATCGAACTCGGCCGCCAGGCCGTCGAGGTCACCCTCATGGTGTCGGCGCCGCTGTTTATCGCCGCGCTCGCCACCGGCCTGCTCATCAGCATTTTTCAGGCTGCCACCCAGATCAACGAAATGACCCTCTCTTTCGTACCCAAGCTGGTGGCGATCTTCGTCACCCTGGTGCTGGCGGGGCCGTGGATGATCACCGTGCTCACCGACTTCATGCGCCGGCTGTTCGAGTCCATCCCGAGCATGATCGGCTGAGGCGCGCGCGCCCGTGCTCAGCGTCAGCGCCACTCAACTCGACGCCTGGCTCGCGGCCCTGATGTTTCCGCTCGCGCGTCTGCTGGGCTTGTTTGCCGCAGCGCCCATCTTTTCCAATCGTGGGGTCTCGGTCAGGGTGCGGCTGGCGATCGGCATGGGAGTGGCGCTTGCGCTGCTGCCGGTGATGCCAGCGATGCCGGCCGTGCCGCCGGCCGCGGGCATTGGCCTGATGATCTTCGTGCAGCAGATCTTCATCGGTGTGGCCATCGGCTTCATGATGCGCATCGTGTTCGCCACGGTCGACCTCGCGGGCGCGCTCATCGGCATGCAGATGGGCCTGTCCTTCGCCATCTTCTTCGACCCCGATGCCGGTGGCCAGACCGCGGTGCTGTCGGACTTTCTCGCCCTGCTCACCACGCTGCTCTTCCTCGCCGTCAATGGCCATCTGCTGCTGATCGAGGTGCTGGTGCGCAGTTTTGAATGGCTGCCGATCGGCACCGACATTGTGCGTGCGCAGGGCTGGGCCTACGTCGCACGCGCGGGCGCGACCGTCTTTGCTGCCGGGCTGCTGCTCGCGCTGCCGGTGATGGGCATCTTGCTGGTGGCCAACATCAGCCTTGGCGTGCTCACCCGCGCCGCGCCCCAGCTCAACCTGTTTGCGGTCGGCTTTCCGATCACGCTCACCGCCGGTTTCATCGGTCTGTTGCTCATGCTCACCAATTTTGCCCCGGTGCTGCAAAACCTGTTCGATGGCGGCTTCGACGACATCGGGCGCATGCTCGAAATGCTGGCGCCGCTGCCGCCACGTTAGGCAGCGCGGCTTCCCGCTTCAGAGCGTGGGGAAAATGTGCGAACGCACGAGCTGGATTTCGGCATTGGCATAACGGTGCGCAAACGGCCGCGACGACTCGATGCCTTCCTCATAGTGCACGATCTCGTACGCTACAAAGCCCCCCGCCTCCGTCAGCTCACGCGCGTTGCGCAGGAACACCTGCCGGGCTTCGCCATCACCGCCAGTAAATAGCGACTTCATGCGCAGCGCCATGCGAACGCGGTCCTTTCCCGCCTCACGGACCTCGATCCGCCACGTCGGTGCAAACGGGTCGTAGAGCGCGAACGCAACAAGACCGCCAGCGATGTATTCGAGCTTGAACAGCTTCAGGTCGCTGAGCATCATCAAGCCGCCGGCGATAGCCGCCACCGGCGCGCCGTAACCACGTGTCAGCGGCTCCGGCTGTGGGGACGTGGAGGCGCTCTCCGGAGCCGTCACGGAAGCGCAAGCGGTGACCATGAGAGCGGCAGTCAGGGCAGGCAGGATGCGCATCGCACTTAGCTCAGGTAGTTGAACAAGGACAGCCCGGACACGCGCATGAACGACTGCTGTGCCGCCTGCAGGTAGGTCTGCTGCTGCGTCAGGCGCGAGATCGCGTCAGCGTAATCCACGTCCTGCAAGCCGGACAAGGTCGCCGCATACTGCAGATCAAGGTCACCGCCGAGGCTGGTCAGGGCCTCGGTTTCGGTCAGCTGAGAACCGATCTGGGCGCGCACTTTGAGAAGATTCTCCTGGCCAGCGTCGAAGGTTTCCAGGGCGAAAGCCACCGCCCCCGTCATGCCCGACACCCCGGGCTTCTCCAGCGCAGAAGCGAACATCGCCATGTTGTTGAGGAGGTTGGTCGACGGCACGAAGATTTCGAAACGATCGCCGTCGACCATTTCATCCTTTGTCAGCCTTGCTCCCTGGGGGGCGTCGACAGGATTCGGAACGGGATCGTCGGGAATATCGATGGTCAAGCCATCGATATTCAGCGTCGTCGGCGGAGTGCCTGGGATGTGGAGCGTAGGATCCAGGTTCAAAGTGATCGTTGTCCGATCGGTAGAGAGACTGTAACCGGTTGGAAGGGCCAGCCCAGGCGGCGTAGCACCGTTGCTCCAACCCAGAGCGATCAAATCGTCATTCGTCCAGGGCACCGCCTTTCCATCGACACCCAGCCGTTGCACGACATATTCCTTCCTTGGACTCGCTGGATCCGCCACGGAAAGATTCGCCGGATCGCGCTGCTTGTACTCAATCTGATAGCGCGTGGCCTGCCGCACGCTCTGCGCATCCACTGCGCTGACGGCAAATGGCTTACTCGGCCCGGGGTTCATCTCTCCCTTGTTTGAAAGAGCCCCAAACATATTCACCGACTCCATGCCGAGCACCAAGGTTTTGTCGAATACGCCAGAACCCGGCAGGCTGATCGGCATGTAGCGCGAGGCCGATACCTGGATCGTGCGCTCACCCTGATCACCCTTGTACTCGACACCCGCAAGTCCACCCGAATAGGGCTGCTGCTGCGACCTGTACCCGCCGAAGATGTACTCACCCACCCCGTCCTGGCTGTTCGCCAGGGCCAGCATGGCGTCGAACTGCGCCTTCATGTCCGTTGCCATGTAGCGCAGGTCTTCCGCCGCGAGCGCGCCATTGCCCGCCTGCACCGCCCGTTCGCGCACGTAATGCAGGACGTCGCCCGCGCTGCCCAGACGAGAGTCGAGCAGTTTCAGCGCGTCGTCGGCGTAGCCGGTGTTGACCGAAAACTGGCTGTTGACCGCTTTCGACTGGCCAATTTCCAGCGCGCGCGCTGCGGCAATCGGATCGTCGGCCGGGGTCAGTACGCGACGCCCGCTGGCGACCTGCTGCTGGGTGTGGAGAATGCTCTTCCATTGCTGCTGGATCGACCCGACGCCGCGGTCGTAGATCATGTTGGTCGAGACACGCATGATGATCTCCCGGTACGCAGCCTTAACGGCCGATGTTGATGAGTTCGTCGAAGAGGCGCTGGGCCACCGTCATGACCCTGGCCGAGGCCTGGTAAGCGAGCTGGTAGCGCACAAGGTTGGCCGCCTCCTCATCGAGGTTGACCCCTGACAGGCTGTCCCGCGTGGTCGTTGCCTGCTGTAGCAGGGTGTCCTGGGCGGCTTCGTTGACCTGGACCTCACGGGTCTTGTTGCCGATGGTGGTGACCGTCTGCGCGTAGGCTGACTGAAAAGTGGCCGTCGGACGCCCCCCGTCGGCAAGCAATACCTTTTTCGTCTGCAATGCACCCAGGGCGACCGCATTGCGGTTGTCAGCCACACCGGCGGCGCTAGGTGCAAACTCGAAGGCATCACCCGCCGCCGGTGTACCGCTGACGCGAAAGTCGAACTCGTAAGCACCGGGGCCGCGGAGACGGAACTGAACGCCGGCCCCATCAGAAGAAGCATCGTAAGTGCTGGCACTGGTGCCAAGAGGATAGCCCGAATCCGGAACCCACTCTCCCGTCGTCGCGACCTGCCTCAAGCGCTCAATCGTATAGCCAGCGGGGACCGAAAGACTCCCGGCGCCAAAGCTCAGATCGAAGGCAGGAAAATCGGGTACACGATTGCCCAAGCCGTCCATGCCGGCAACTCTGCGCACATCGATGTTCGAAGCCTTGGCCGAACCCTGGTTGGCAAGTGACAGTTCCACCGACACCGGGCTGCCGGCTGCGATCTGGCGCGAATCAGAGATGGCGACGGCAATATCGCGCGCTGCATTGCGTGTCGGCCTGATCAACAGGCCATCGGCGGGAATGCTTGCCGCACTTGGCAAAGTAACGGCAATTCCACCACCAGTCAGGGGCACCGGCCAGGTCGGCGCCGGGCTCAGGGAAAGCGACGCCACCTCGTCGTCACCGGCCAGAAGCCGCAAGCTACCCCCGGACACCGCCACCCGGTAGTCCGTGGCCTGCACCGCACTGACATCGGCGATGGCGACGCTGACGCCCGCAACCGCCGGCAGCACGGTCGGAACAAGGGGCTTGAAGAAATCCCCTCCAAGGACGCCTTCCAGATCGACCCCCAGTTTGTGCTGCGCATTGAAAGTCTCGGTGATGCCCAGCGCGATCAATCCAAGCTCATTTTGTGCAGCATCGAGCGAAGTGCTGCGAAACTCGAGCAGCCCCCCGAGTTCCCCGCCTGTCAGCAAGCGTTCGGCCAGTTCGATCGTGTTGCCACCCGGCGCCTTCATCGAGATCGCAGCACGTTGCGGATCGGCGGCGCTCGGGATCACCTCGAACTCCGAAACCGTGCCGCGCAGCACCAGGGGCTGACCCGAGCCGATGAACACGGACACCGCACCATTGGCCTTGGCACCATCGGTTTCCTGGGTCACTGAGATCTTCACCAGTTTGTTCAGCTCGGCCAGCAGCTGATCGCGCTGATCGAGAAGATCGTTGGCCGGTGTTCCGGCGCCACCGGCCTGGGCGACCACGATCTGCTGGTTCATCTCGGCGATGGCGCGCGCATAGGTGTTGATCGACTCGACGGTCTGGACGATGCTGCCTTCCACGCCATCGCGGATTTCCTCCAGGCGCGTATTGAGCGACTGGAACCTCGAAGCCAGGGATTGCGCGTTGGAGATCATGGCCTGGCGTGCCGCAACGCTGGTCGGGTTCGACGCCACTTCCTGCGCGCCGGCGAAGAAGTTCGCCAGCGCGGGTGAGAGGCCGGTCGTGCTGTCAGCCAGCAAATTATTGATCTGTCCAACTTGCGCGCTATAGGCAGCGTACTGCGAGCGCCGGTTGTCGGCCTGCAGGACCTGGCCCTCGAGAAACTGATTGTACGAACGCGAGATCGACGAAACCTTGGTGCCCTGGCCAAAGAAGCCGGCCCCGGTGAACAAGGGCTCCACCGCCGCCTGGCTGACCGACTGGCGGTGAAAGCCCGTCGTGCCGGCGTTGGTGATGTTGTGACTGGTGGTATTGAGTTGGGCCTGTGCGGCATTGAGGCCCGTCACTCCGATGTTCAACATGCCAGCCATGATGCTCTTCCTGATCTGCGATTGCCTGACAGATAACTAGCAAGAAACTTGCCAGCATCGAACCGGCAAGATCAACCGAGGGTCGCGAGCGCGTTGCGCAGGGTGGCGCCACCAATGACGCGCATGAGCTTGTCGGCGTACTGCGGGTCGGTGGCGTAGCCAGCTTCCTGCAGGCCGCGGGCAAAGCCGCTGGCATCGGTCTGACCGAGCACTTCGGCATAACGCGGGCTGCGCGCCATCAATTGAGCGTAGTCGCGGAAGGACTCCGCATAGGACGAATACGAGCGGAAGCGCGACGCCTCGGTGTAGGCACGAGCGCCGGCATATTCGGTGACGGCACGATCGACCGTTCTGCCGGTCCACGCCGAGCCCGCCTTGATGTTGAAGAGGTTGTAGCTCGGACTGCCGTCGGCATGGCGCAACTGCTTCTCACCCCAGCCCGTCTCCAGCGCCGCCTGCGCCACCATGAAGGCGGGCGGAATGCCTGTGCGCCTGCTGGCCTCGAGCGCATGTGGCCACACCCCAGCGACGAAGCCGCGGGCCTGCGCGGACACTGCACCGCCTGCATCGCGGGCACTCTGGATCGCGTCACGAAAGCGCGCCTCGAGCAAGACGTTGTAAGCGCCTGAATCAGGGTCGAATGCCGGCCCGTCCTTCGCGTCCGGCAACGGGGCCGACGAGGCGGCAGAGGCGGCACCTGGTATTGCGGCATAAACTGCCGGCCGGCGCGCCACCCCGGCAAGATCAAAGCCGCCACCGCCCTGCCCGGGCGGGATCAGCGCGTCGATGGCGCCCGCGCCTTCGTCCTTGCCGCCAAGCTGGCGGTAGATGACATCGGCCAGCCCGGTCCCGCGCGCCTGCGAGAGATTCAATGCCATCTGCTGATCGAGCAGGCTCTGATACATGCGCGTCTGCTCGCTGTCGAGCATGCTGTTCGATGGCGTCGCATCACGCATCGACTTCAGCATCATCTGCGTAAACAGCGCCTCGAACTGCCGGGCCGCCGCGCGCAGGGTATCGTTGGCCTGACCGTCGGTGCGCGTCAGACGCTGCAGATCGCGCAGCGAATTGGGGTCGAAGGCGTTGAGCTGGACACCGACTGTCATCGCGTGCGCCTCAGATGATCTCAAGCTCGGCGCGCAAGGCACCAGCCGCCTTCATCGCCTGCAGAATGCTCACCAGATCCATCGGCTTGGCGCCAAGCGCGTTGAGCGCCTTCACCACGTCGGCAAGATTGCTGCCCGCACGTACGTTATGGAGGCTGCCGCCGTCTTGCTGGATATCGACCTGACCCTCATTCTGCGCCGCCACGGTGACGCCCTGCGACAGCGGCGCGGGCTGGCTGACCTGGGTTTCGCTATTCACCGTGACCGTCAGATTGCCGTGGGAAACCGCCACATTCTGCAACATCACGCCCTGGTTCATCACCACCGACCCTGTGCGCGAATTGACGATGACCTTCGCGAGCTGCTCGCCAGGCGTCACCTTCAGATTCTCGATCTGGCCGAGAAAGGCCACGCGCTGCGAGACATCAGGCGGCGCCATGACCTGAATGCTGCGTCCGTCCAGGGCGCGGGCAACCCCCGGAGACAGGACGTTGATCGCGTCCACCACGCGACGCGCGGTATTGAAATCGTTCTCGTAAAGCTCAAGCATGACAAAGTCACCTTGCCCCACCGAGGCGGCAACCCCACGCTCGACCGTCGCACCGCCCGGAATCCGACCGGCGGAGAGGTGATTGATCGTCTGCGCCGCTCCCCCCGCCGCCGCACCCGCCCCACCGACGACGAGGTTGCCCTGCGCGACCGCATAGACCTGGCTGTCTGCCCCCTTCAGCGGCGTCATGATGAGCGTGCCGCCACGCAGGCTCTTGGCGTTGCCGATCGAAGACACGGTGACGTCGATCGGTTGCCCCGGCCGCGCAAAAGGCGGCAAGCTGGCGGTGACCAGGACGGCGGCAACATTCTTGAGCTGCATGTTCGTCCCCTGAGGAAGGGTGACACCCATGTTGCCCAGCATGTTGATGATGCTCTGCTTGGTGAATGGGGTCTGCGTGGTCTGGTCTCCGCTGCCGTCAAGACCGACCACCAGACCATAGCCAACGAGCTGGTTCTCGCGCACACCTGCGACGCTCGCAAGATCCTTGATGCGCTCGGGCGCGGCCTCGGCTGCGGAAGCGAAAAAGAGGCTGGCCGCGACGACTACAAGCAAGGCACGCATCAGCAGGGACTGGAGTCGGATCATGCCTAACCTCGATCAGAAGGGCGAAATGGCAAGGAAGAAGCGCTGCATCCAGCCCATGGCGTTCGACTGCTCGATGAAGCCGCTGCCGCGGTACTCGATACGTGCATCAGCGACCTGCGTGGATTGAACGGTATTGGTCGATGTCACCGTGTTGGGGTCGATCACGCCCGAAAAGCGGATGAACTCGTTGCCCTGGTTGATGGCGACCACCTTCTCACCCGAGGCCAGCAGATTGCCGTTCGGATACACATCGATGACCGTGACCGTGATCGTGCCGTTGAAGGCATTGTTTGCGCTGGCCCCCCCTGTTCCGGTGAAATCCGAGTCAACCCCAGCCTCGACGTTCAGCCCGGCAAGCCCGCCGAGCGGAAGCCGCGACGACGCAGTGATGCCCCCCGTCATGCTCGAACCTCGCGTGGCGTTGGCCTTTGCGTTCTTGGTCGCGTTGTTGCGCTCGACAAGGTTGATCGTGATGATGTCGCCGACATGCCGAGCGCGTCGATCCTCGAATAGCGGACGCACCATCGCCGCCTGATAGATGGCACCATTCGCAGCGGGGGCTGGCAGCGGGCTGTCGGGGCGCACGCTCATGGGCTGATGCACGGCGGTTGGCGGGACGGTGTCGATCGCGGCACAGCCCGACAGCAGCGCCAGGGCAGCCGGCATGAATGACGCAAACCCGCGTTTCATGACCGCCCTCACAATTGCGTCAGCCGACCAAGCATCTGATCGGACGTGGAAATGGCGCGAGAGTTGAGTTCATAGGCACGCTGCGTGACGATCATGCTGACGAGTTCCTCGGCCACATTCACGTTCGAGGTTTCGACATAGCCCTGGTTGATCACACCGGCACCATTGGTGCCCGCTTCGGTCGGCGTAGCCTCGCCGCTCGAGGCCGTCTCGTAGAACAGGTTCTCGCCAGCGCTTTGCAGGCCGCCCGGATTGATGAAGGTGGCAAGCTGGATCTGACCGGCGGGCTGCGGCTCGACCTGAGTGGGCAGGGTGACCGACACGCTGCCGTCCTTGCCGATGGTGATGGACTTGGCGTCAGCCGGGATCTGGATCGCATCGAGCAGCGGATAACCACTGGCAGTAACCACGTTGCCTTGATTGTCGAGCTGCAGCGCGCCATCGCGTGTGTAGGCGGTGGTGCCGTCGGGCATCGCGATCTGCAGGAAACCGTTGCCCTGGATGGCGACATCGAGCGCACCGCCGGTCTGCTGGAGGCTACCCTGGGTGAAGATGCGCTCGGTGGCGACCGAGCGCACACCGGTGCCTATCTGCAGCCCGCTCGAAACCTGAGTCTGCTGCGTTGTCTGCGCGCCCGGCTGGCGGATCGTCTGGTACAGCAGATCCTCGAACACCGCGCGCTGGCGCTTGTAGCCATTGGTGGAGACGTTGGCCAGGTTGTTGGAGATCACGTCCAGCGAAGTCTGCTGGGCATCCAGCCCGGTGCGGGCGGTCCACAGGGAGCGGATCATGATGAAGTCCTCTGTTCTGCGTTGCCGTGGCGGCAGGTTTTGCCGTCACGCGGCGGCGATTGCCGCTTTTTGTTGAAATAAGTCTAGGACCTTGCCGGCCCGGACCATCCCGAGATAAACAACGCAAAAACCGTGCTAATCATGCGCGGAGCAGCGAAGCTGGCTCAGCTCGACGACAGCACCTGGGTTGCCGCACGATCGTTGGCCTCGGCCGTTTGCAGCATGCGCACCTGCATCTCGAACTGACGCGCGAGCGAGATCATCTGCACCATCTGGTCGGCGACATTGACGTTACTGCCTTCCAGGTAACCACCGGCGACCTGCACCGCAGGGTCAACCGGTGCAGGCAGGCCATTGGCCATGCGGAACAGGCCATCATCTCCCCGCACCAGATCGGCTTCGGGCGGATTCACCAGCTTGAGCTGTGCAACGATATTGACCACACCGCTGTCCGGATCGATGGAAGACACCGAGCCGTCACGGCCGATCATGGTTTCGGTATCAGGCGGGATGGACACCAAGCCGCCATCGCCGACCACCGGCTGGCCGTCGCGAGTCTGCAGGATGCCGGCGGGGCTCAGTGTCAGGCTGCCGTTGCGGGTGTAGGCTTCGGAACCATCGGCCAGCTGCACGGCGAGCCAGCCCTTGCCCTCCACTGCCACGTCATGGGGCCGCCCGGTGTACTGGATCGGGCCCGGCGTGAAGTTGTTGGCGACGCTGGCATCGACCGCGAACGAGCGCGTGCGAAAGGCCTCGGTCTGGATTTCCACCGCGCGCAATTTGTGCAGCTGCGCGCGAAAACCGGTGGACGCGGCATTGGCAATGTTGTTCGAGACCGCCGATTGCTGGTCCATCGTGCCCTTGGCACCGGTCATCGCGGTGTAGATCAGGCGATCCATGTTCGACTCCCTTCGTTCTGTCGGCCAGCAGCCAGGTCAGCCATCAGCGCAGGTTCACCAGGGTTTGCAGGATCTGGTCCTGCGTCTTGATCGATTGTGCGTTGGCTTGGTAATTGCGCTGCTGGACGATCATCTGCACCAGCTCCTGGGTGAGGTCGATGTTCGACTCCTCGACCTGACCGGCGGAGATGACGCCATTGAGTCCGCTGCCGGGCTCACCACGGGCAAAGCCGCCCGACTCCGGCGTCTCGACCCAGTAGTTGCTACCGACGGGTGCAAGGCCATTGTTGTTGCGCACGGTAGTCAAATTGACGATTGCAATGTCTTTGGTGATGCCGTTGGTGTAGCGCGCCTGAACGGTGCCGTTGCGGCTGATCGACAGACCGGCGATTTCGCCGGGTGCAGAACCATTCTGAGTCAGCTCACGCGGGCTGGACTCACCACCGTATTGCGTGATTCCACCCATGGCGATGGTCATCACCGTCGGCTTGTCGGCATCGCCCCCGAGGATGGCACTGAACGACGAACTGTTGGTCGGCGGCGTCCCAGTGGTCGAGGTGAGTTTCGCCACTCGACCGAGTCCATCGAAACCGACCGTGGCGTTGAGCGCAAGCGTGCTGGCAACGTTGTCCACGATGGTGTAAGCCTCCCATTCGCTGTACACGGGAGCGACGGGTGGAGAGGCTGCAGCATCTCCCGGTGTATACGTGTCGGTGCGCCGGACAAAATAGAAGGACAGCGAATGCTCCTTGCCCAGGGAGTCGAATACCTTGAGAGCCGTTGAGTAGTTGTACGTATCCGAATCATCAGGGTCAATGGGCCACGTTTTCCGATCCGCCGGGTCGAACGTACCTGTGGGCGCGTTGACTTTCTCCGCATTTGCACTGAGGTTGAGGCTCAGTCCGACCTTGGTCGTTTCTACTGCCCCGACCCCGTTCGAAGGTACGATCATCGCGCGGAAGGCATCAGCCGTGACGTTCGCAGGCGCCTGCACATCCCCCGAGGCCGGCTCCACCTCTTGATAGCCCATGAGCCGGTCACCCAGGGATGTGATGATGTAGCCCTGCTTGTCGATGTTGAACTGGCCGTTGCGCGTCAGCGCATAACCCCCACTCTGCAGTTCAACTTCAAAGAAGCCATTGCCGTTGATCGCCATGTCCAGCGGATTGCTGGTGGTGGTGATGTTGCCCTGGGTGAAAGCCTGGCGCACGGCCTGCACCGCGCTGCCGATGCCGATCTGCACCTTGGACACCGCACCGGTGAGCGAGGACGCATAGGCGTCAGCGAACACCGTGCTGGAATTCTTGAAGCCCACGGTGCTGGCGTTGGCGACGTTGTTGGAGATGACATCGAGCGCTTTGGAAGAGGAGTTCAGGCCACTGAGACCTTGCTGAAATGCCATGATCGCTGCTCCGGATCAGAGAATCTGCTTGACGTCGTTGACCTTGAACACCCCGAGGTCCCCCACCTGCAAGTCGGTGCCATTGGCCCCGCGGACGATGCTGGTGACCGGGCCGAATTGCAGGCTGCGGCCACTCACCGCCTCGCTGCCAAGCGTGGCAGACAGGGACAGGGTGTAAATACCATCAGCCGCGCGCGAACCGTCCTCTGCCGTGCCATCCCAGACGAAGTTGTGACTGCCCGCTTCGACGCTGTCGAAGACGATCTCCTTGACGGCCAGACCTGAGCTATCGCGCACCGACAGCTTCACGCTGTCGGCCGGGCCATCGATCTCGAAGCCGCCAACTCCGCCCGCCTCGGTCAAGGCCAGACGATGCCCTTCGACCAGCACACCCCGCCCAAGCAGGGCCGCAGCATTGAGACCTTCGGCCGAGGCCTGTGAATCGAAAAAGGACTGGACCATCTTGTTGAGGCGCTCGATGCCATCCACCGTGCTCATCTGCGCGAGCTGAGAGGTCATTTCCGCGTTCTCCATCGGATTCATCGGATCCTGGTTCCTCAACTGCGTGGTCAGCAGCTTCAGAAAGCGGGCCTGCTGATCCTCTTCGGGCTTCTGCACGGGCTCGCTGCGGGCCAGACTGGCCAGCACGCTGTTCGCGGTCTGATTGTTCGTAACGGTGGTCATGAAGATCTCCTGCTAGCGGCATCGTTTGCCGGACGGGACTTACTGTCCAATTTGCAAAGTACGCTGAAGCAAGGTCCGTGCCGTATTCATGATTTCGGCGTTGTTCTGGTAGGAGCGCGAGGCAGAGATCATGTTCACCATCTCCTCGGCCACGTTGACGTTGGGCATCTCGACATAGCCTTCGGCATTGGCCGCCGGATTGTTGGGCTCATAAATGAGCCGCATCGGCGCAGCACTGTCGACAATCTGTGTCACCTGCACGCCAAGCGCACCTGGCCCTGCGACCTGACGGGCGGCAAAAACGACCTGCTTGGCCCGATAGGGCTCACCGGTTTCGGTCGTTACGCTGTCAGCGTTGGCGAGGTTGGAGGCGGTGGTGTTGAGCCGCATCGACTGCGCATTGAGCGCGGAGCCGGCGATCTGGAAGACGTTGAGCATGCTCATGATGAAACTCCTTACTGACCGGTGAGGGCCGTGTTCATCGAGCGGAACATGCCGCTGATGAAGGTCACGCTGGCCTCGTAGCGCAGTGCGTTCTCGGCGAAAGCGGCGCGCTCGATGTCCATGTTGACAGTGTTGCCATCGACCGCAGACTGGAACTCGGTGCGATACATGGCGAAATTTTCAGCGCCCGCGGCCGCTCCCCCGGCAATATGTGCCTGATGGGTGGTGTCGAGTCCGACCCCGCCTCCGCCCTTCGCCTCACTGATGGCGTTTTGCAGCGCGCCTTTAAAATCGATATCGCGCGCCTTGAAATGCGGCGTATCGGCATTGGCGATATTCGATGCGAGCAACTCCTGACGGTAAGCCTGGAGCTTGAATGCCGCCTGATGAAAGCGCATCTGGTTGTCTAGCAGGGTCTTCATGGCCTTACCTCGCGGATGGACGCCCACCTGTTAGCGGGGAATGGCGTCGATGGATTCAAGCTTCGCAGCTTTCATGCCAACGATGGTAAAACCCCAGCAAGCCCGACCCTCTGCCGATAAGGCGGCGGAAAACAGCCCATATCTGCCGCTTGTCACAATGTGATCGGCAAAACCTGCCGGCAACTTGCTTCCCCAGGTCAGCCGTGCTGCAATCCGGCCCATGAAGAGTCTGTCCAGCACCCTCACCGCCCTGTGCATCGGCATGTCATTACCCGCAGCGGCCACGGCTCACCAGCCTCCCGAAGCTGTCGAAGGGGTCGTGCGCGAATTTCTGGAGCGCCAGTCCCAGGGCATGCCCGGCGAGCGTCGGGTCAGCCTCAGTGCTTTCGACCCGGCCAATCAGTTGCCGCCGTGCGCCGCACTCGAACCCTTCCTGCCTCCTGGAACCCGTCCTTGGGGCCAACTCAGTGTCGGCGTGCGGTGCGACTCGCCGATCACCTGGACGGTCTATGTGCAGGCGCAGGTCCAGGTATTCGGCCCCTATCTGGTCACCACCCGAGCGCTGCGCTCGGCCGAAGTGATTCGTGAGAGCGACATCGAGGTGCGCGAGGGTGAAATCAGTGCCCTGCCCGACAACGTGCTCACTGCAACCGAGCAGGCCATCGGTCACATCATGCGCTTTGCCCAGGCGGCGGGTTCCCCACTGCGGGCTGGAAGCGTACGCCTGCCGGACGCGGTGCGCCGCGGGCAGACGGTGCCGATCGTAACTCGCGGCCCAGGCTTCACGGCGTCGGCCGAAGCTCAGGCGCTGAGCAACGCGGCGCCGGGCGAAGGAGTCAGGATTCGCCTTGGCAACGGGCAGATCGTGCACGGCTTGGTGCAGCCAGACGGCAGTGTCATCATCGACTTCTGAACGCTTTTCCAGCGTTTTCGCACAGCCGTGAATTTAATCACTCAAGTTTCTTGCCTTGCGGCCGTGGACCTATCCGACCCGGTGCGTTCCTGGAGAACATCATGAAAATCGAAAATACAGGCAAGGCCTACGTCCCCTCGCCTGCGCAGGAAACCCGCGCTCCCGCAGCGCGCGTCAAAGGCGAAGAACAGGCCAGCGGCGACAGCGTGCAGCTGTCGCCGCTGGCCACGCTGATGAA
>NZ_ATJV01000047.1 GCF_000443165.1 Thauera terpenica 58Eu
CCCCTACGAATTCATCTGCAAAGCATGGCAAAACACGCCGGACAGATTCAAAATCAATCCAGTCCAGCACACCGTGGGACTAAACACCTAAAGCACTCTTCCGCCGCGACGAGAATCTGCCGTCGTCGTGCCTCCGGGCCGCTATCCGGAAGCCCGCCCCGGGTAACGTCGCGCCGCACAGCATGCTGTTCCCGCTTCACGTTTCCAGCGCCTTCACATGGGTGATCACTTCGGCGATAGCCTGCTGCGCGCTGCCGTACAGCATGCGGCAGTTGTCCTTGTAGAACAGCGCGTTCTCGATGCCCGAGTAGCCCGCGCCCTTGCCGCGCTTCACGACGATGACGTTCTGCGCCATGTCCACGTTGAGGATGGGCATGCCGTAGATCGGGCTGCTCTTGTCGGTGCGCGCCACCGGGTTCACCACGTCGTTGGCGCCGATCACCAGCGCCACGTCGGCCTGGGCGAAGTCGGCGTTGATCTCCTCGAGGTCGAAGATCTTGTCGTAGGGCACCCCGGCCTCGGCGAGCAGCACGTTCATGTGCCCCGGCATGCGCCCGGCCACCGGATGGATGGCGAAGGCCACTTCCACCCCGCCCTCTTCCAGCAACTGCGCCATCTCCCACACCTTGTGCTGGGCACCGGCCACCGCCATGCCGTAGCCCGGCACGATGACGACCTTGCTCGCATAGCGCATCACCGAGGCGGCATCGAGCGCGGAGAATTCCTTCATCGTGCCCTCGATCTCCTGTCCCTCGCCACCGGCGGCGGCACCGGTGAGCGGCGTGAAGATGACGTTGGAGATCGGCCGGTTCATGGCCTTGGCCATCAGCTGGGTGAGCAGCGTACCCGAGGCACCGACCACGATGCCGGCGACGATCAGCGCCGGATTGCCCAGCACATAGCCTTCGAAGCCCACCGCCAGGCCGGTGAAGGCGTTCAAGAGCGAGATCACCACCGGCATGTCGGCGCCGCCGATCGGGCTGGTGAGGATCACCCCGAGCACCAGCGCGAGCACGAAGAACAGCACGATCAGCGTACCCGACGGGGTGTCGGAGGCGATGATCGCCAGGCCGAGCAGCGCGGTGACCGCGGCCAGGGCGATGTTCACCTTGTTCTGCTGCGGCAGACGGTAGGCCTTCTTCATGATGCCCTGCAGCTTGGCGAAAGCGACGCAGGAACCGGAAAACGCCACCGAGCCGATCAGCGCGCCCAGCACCGCGAGCGTGGCCACTACCGTGCCGTGCACCTCGCCGCGGGCGAACTCCAGGGCGGCGATCGCCGCCGCCCCACCTCCGCCCATGCCGTTGTAGATGGCGACCATCTGCGGCATGTCGGTCATCTTGACCGCCTTGCCCGACCACCAGGCCAGCGCCCCGCCGAGCACGATGGCGAGGATCATCAGGCCGTAGTTCTGCATGCCCGGGGTCTGCAGCGTGACCAGGGTGGCCGCGACCATCGCCCAGCCGGCCCAGACGATGCCCTTGCGGGCGGTCACCGGCGAGCTCATCGCCTTGAGGCCGAGGATGAACACCACCGCCACGACGAAGTACGAGAATTGAATGAATCCGTTCAACATTTAGGCGCCCTCCTTCTTCTTGTCACCCTTGTTGAACATCGCCAGCATGCGCTCGGTGACCACGTAGCCACCGGCCGCGTTGGCCGCCCCGAGGAAGACCGCGACGAAGCCGATCGCCAGCTGCAGCGGATCCTCGGGATCGGCGTGGCCGAGCACGACCATGGCGCCGACCAGCACGACGCCGTGCACGAAGTTGGAGCCGCTCATCAGCGGCGTGTGCAGGATCACCGGCACGCGCGAGATCACCTCGTAACCGGTGAACGCGGCCAGCATGAAAATATACAAAGCGGTAATGCCGTCCATGTGTGCCTCCCCGGTCAAAGTCCCAGAACCTGCTTCACGCCGGCATGGCGCAGCTCACCCGCATGGGTGAGGCAGCAGCCGGCCATCACCTCGTCCTCCCAGTCGAGCGCAAGCGCCCCGTCCTTGATGAAGGGTGAGATGAAGTTGAAGAGGTTCTTGGCGTACATCTCGGAGGCATGCACCGGCATGCGGCTGGCGATGTGGGTGGGGCCGATCACCAGCACGTCGTCGATCCAGGTCTTCTCGCCGGGCACGGTGCCCTCGACGTTGCCGCCAGTCTCGGCGGCCATATCCACCACCACCACGCCGGGCTTCATGCGACGGATCATGTCCGCGCTGATGATCTTGGGCGCGCGCTTGCCGGGGATCGCCGCGGTGGTGATCAGCGCGTCGCACTGCCCCACCGCCTTGGCGAGGCGCTCGGTCTGCTGGGCGCGCTCCTCGTCGGTGAGCTCACGCGCGTAGCCGCCGCTGCCCGCGGCCGACACGCCGGTGTCGACGAACTTGGCGCCGAGCGATTCGACCTGCTCGCGGGTTTCGGGGCGCACGTCGTAGGCTTCGACCATGGCGCCGATGCGGCGCGCGGTGGCGATGGCCTGTAGACCCGCGACGCCGGCGCCGATCACCAGCACCTTGGCGGGGCGGATGGTGCCGGCGGCGTAGGTCAGCATGGGGAAGAACTTGGGGCTGTGGTCGGCAGCGATCAGCGCGCACTCGTAGCCGGCCACCGCGGCCTGGCTGGACAGCGCGTCCATCGATTGCGAGCGCGTGATGCGCGGCAGCAGTTCCAGCGCGAAGGCGGTGATCTGCTTGTCCATCAGGAGCTTCGCGCGATCGGCGTCGCCCCACGGCTGCAGCATGCCGAGCAGCACGCTGCCCGGTTTCATGGCGCCGAGCTGTTCGGCGTTGGGCGGCTGCACACAGAGCAGCACGTCGGCCGCGGCGTACAGCGCCTGGGCGTCGGCCGCGAAGTCGATGCCGGCAAAGGCGTCGTCGCGGTAATGCGCCGGCACGCCGGCACCGGACTGCATCAGCACTTGTGCGCCGAGCCCCTGGTATTTCTTCACCACGTCCGGGACGACAGACAAGCGTCGTTCACCGGGCATGGTTTCACTGGGAATGCCAATTCTGATAGACATATTGGACAAGCAAAGCTACTTCGAAAGAGAAGCAGGGCGTCGCGCAACAGGGGGAAGAGGAGAGAAAAGCCCTGAAGACCGTCGTGGCGACAACCCGAAAACGGTCACATGGAACTCACATTCCCTGGTAGATCGGCCCTTCGCCGCCCTGCGGGACCACCCAGTTGATGTTCTGGGTGGGGTCCTTGATGTCGCAGGTCTTGCAGTGCACGCAGTTCTGCGCGTTGATCTGCAGGCGCGGGCCGGCCTCTTCCTGGACGATCTCGTACACCCCGGCCGGGCAGTAGCGCTGCTCGGGGGCGTCGTGCTGGGCGAGGTTAACGCTGATCGGCACGCCCGCGTCCTTCAGCTGGAGGTGACAGGGCTGCTCTTCTTCGTGGTTGGTGTTCGACAGGAACACCGAGGACAGGCGGTCGAAGGTCAGCACGCCGTCCGGCTTGGGGTAGGCGATCTTCTCGCACTCGGCCGCGGGCTTGAGCGCGGTGTGGTCGGCGCTGTTGTGCAGCGTCCACGGCACCTTGCCGCCGAAGAGATTCTGGTCGATGCCGAACAAGAGCGAACCCATCCATAGGCCCTTCTTCATGTAGGGCTTGAAGTTGCGCGTCTTGTGCAGCTCGGCGTGCAGCCAACTCGTGCGGAAGGCCTCCGGAAAGGCGGCCAGTTCATCGCGGCTGCGCTCGGCGCCGAGCGCGTCGAAAGCCGCCTCGGCCGCCAGCATGCCGCTCTTGATCGCCGCGTGGCTGCCCTTGATGCGCGCGGCGTTGAGGAAGCCGGCGTCGTCGCCGATCAGCGCGCCGCCCGGGAACACCAGCTTGGGCTGGCTCTGCAGGCCGCCGGCGGCGATTGCCCGTGCGCCGTAGGCCAGGCGCTTGCCGCCTTCGATGTACTTGCGGATTTCCGGGTGGGTCTTGTAGCGCTGCATCTCCTCGAAGGGGGAGAGATGCGGGTTGGTGTAGTTCAGCCCCACCACGAAGCCGATCGACACCAAATTGTCCTCGAGGTGATAGACGAAGCCGCCGCCGTAGGTGGCCGAATCCATCGGCCAGCCGGCGGTGTGCACCACCAGGCCGGGCACATGGCGCTCGGCGGGCACTTCCCACAGCTCCTTGATGCCGATGCCATAGGTCTGCGGGTCGACGCCTTCGCGCAGTTTGTACTTGGCTTCGAGCTGCTTGCCGAGGTGGCCACGACAGCCTTCGGCGAACAGCGTGTATTTGGCGTGCAACTCCATGCCCGGCTGGTAGTTGGGGCCGGGCTCGCCCTCGCGGGTGAGGCCCATGTCGCCGGTGGCCACGCCCTTGACCGCACCGGCCTCGTCGAACAGCACCTCGGCGCCGGCAAAGCCGGGATAGACCTCGACGCCCAGCGCCTCGGCCTGCTCGCCCAGCCACTTGGCGACATTGCCCAGGCGCACGATGTAGTTGCCGTCGTTGTGGAAGCTGTCGGGCAGCAGCGCGTTGGGGATCTGCCGGCCGCCGGTCTCGGACAGGAAAATCACCCGGTCCTCGGTGACCGCGGTCTTGATCGGTGCGCCCTGTTCCTGCCAGTCGGGGATCAGTTCGCTGAGCGCGCGCGGGTCCATGACGGCGCCCGAGAGGATGTGCGCGCCGATCTCCGCGCCTTTCTCGATCAGGCACACGGAGACGTCGGTGCCCTTGTCCTGCGCCAGCTGCTTGAGCCGGATCGCCGCGGCCAGGCCCGCCGGGCCGCCGCCCACGATCAGGACGTCGAATTCCATGGATTCGCGCATGAGTGCTGATTCTCTTCGTATTGAGCCACCACGGCGGCCCGTTGGCTGTTAGTCGATACGGGGCTTGTGGCCCCGCTCATAAGCGGCATTCGCTCAGGACAACGCGGCGGTGAGTTCCGGAACCGCGGCGAAGAGATCCGCGACCAGGCCGTAGTCGGCGACCTGGAAGATAGGTGCCTCGGGGTCCTTGTTGATCGCCACGATCACCTTGGAATCCTTCATGCCCGCCAGGTGCTGGATGGCGCCCGAGATGCCCACCGCCAGGTAGACCTGCGGGGCGACGATCTTGCCCGTCTGCCCGACTTGGTAGTCGTTGGGCACGAAACCCGCGTCAACCGCCGCTCGGCTCGCGCCAAGTGCGGCGCCAAGCTTGTCGGCGAGCGGTTCGAGCAGCGCGTGGTAGTTCTCGCCGCTGCCCAGGCCCCGGCCGCCGGAGACGATGATCTTGGCCGCACCGAGTTCGGGGCGTTCGCTCTTGGTCAGCTCACGCCCGACCAGCTTGGAGAGGCCCAGGTCGGCGCCCGCGGCCAAATTCTCGACCGCGGCCGAACCGCCTTCTGCCGCCGCCTCGAAGGCGGTGGTGCGCACGGTGATCGCCTTCACAGCGTCGGCACTCTTGACCGTGGCCATGGCGTTGCCGGCGTAGATCGGACGCACGAAGGTGTCCGCAGCTTCGACCGCGACGATGTCGGAGATCTGCGCCACGTCGAGGAGCGCCGCCACGCGCGGCATGACGTTCTTGCCGTAGGAAGTGGCCGGGGCGAGGATGTGGCTGTAGCCCGGCGCATTGGCCACCACCAACGCGGCGACGTTCTCGGCCAGTTGCGCTTCGTAGTGCGGGGCGGCCGCGCACAGCACCTTGGCCACGCCGGCGAGCTTGGCCGCGGCGTTGCAGGCGCCTTCGCACCCTTGGCCGGCCACCAGCACGTGGATGTCACCGCCGATCGCAGCGGCAGCCGTCACGGTGTTGAGCGTGGCGGCCTTGATCGATTGATTGTCGTGTTCAGCAATAACCAGAATCGCCATCTCAGATCACCTTCGCTTCGTTCTTGAGCTTGTCGACGAGTTGCGCGACATCCGCGACGCGCACGCCGGCGCTGCGCTTGGGCGGCTCGGCCACTTTCAGGGTCGCCAGACGCGGCGCGACATCCACGCCCAGTTCATCGGGCTTGACGGTGTCGAGCGGTTTCTTCTTGGCCTTCATGATGTTGGGCAGCGTGGCGTAGCGCGGCTCGTTGAGGCGCAGGTCGGTGGTGACCACCGCCGGCAGCTTGAGCTCGATGGTTTCCAGGCCGCCGTCGATCTCGCGGGTCACCGTGGTGCTCTCGCCCGCCAGCGTGACCTTGGAGGCGAAGGTGGCCTGCGGCCAGCCCATCAGCGCGGCGAGCATTTGCCCGGTCTGGTTGGCGTCGTCGTCGATCGCCTGCTTACCGCAGATCACCACCTGCGGGGCTTCCTTGTCGCACAGCGCCTTCAACAACTTGGCCACGGCCAGCGGCTGCAGTTCGACATCGGTCTCGACCAGGATGCCGCGGTCGGCACCGATGGCCATCGCCGCGCGCAAGGTTTCCTGGCAGGCGGCCACGCCGCAGCTCACCGCCACCACCTCGGTGGCCACGCCGGCTTCCTTGAGCCGCACCGCCTCTTCCACCGCGATTTCGTCGAAGGGATTCATGGCCATCTTGAGATTGGACAGGTCCACTCCTGTCCCATCCGCCTTGACTCGCACCTTGACGTTGTAGTCAAGCACGCGTTTGACAGGTACCAAAATCTTCATGGTTCTCCTCTGCATTGTTTGGGGAGCACCTCTCGAATGAGAGGTGATCTACGCCTTGCCCATTGGGGTACCTATGTTCCCCCTGCCTTGAGGGAGGCCGCCGCCTCCCTCCTCTCCAGTGCCGTACGCATCATCCGCCGGGCCCCGGGAGCAAGGAGCTTGTAGAGCACGCGGATGAACCAGTTCGGCAGGTAGCGGGCGCGCTCTTCGAAGGCGACGCGACCGCGCGGGTGATCCATCAGATCGGGATAGGGAAATGGAAAGCGGTATTTCCGCCGGTTCCGCCAAAACTCGATCGCCGCGACATGCTTGGCGTTCTTGTAGCCGTAGTGCGCAGGTGCGACGAGACGCAGCGGCGCACCGTGGGCAATATCGAGGGGTTTGCCGTCGAGCTCGTCGGCGAGCAAGACGTCGTCGGCCAGCAGATCCCGCAACTGCATGCTGACCGCGTAACCGTCCTGACCGCGGAAGACGACGAAATCCGCACCGTCAAGTGGCTGAACTGTGCGCAATACCACTTGCAGGTAGAAGTCCCTGAACCGCACCCCTCCCCAGCGCAGGCCGCGATACGACCAGGTGGTGACGCAGTGAAAATCGGACACCTGTTCAACCCGCTCCAGGGCGTTCAACTCGCTGGTGACAATGATTTCGCTACGCACATCGCCGCCAATCTTGAATGCCTTCTGCGTCGGCGAATGTGGAAAACGCTTGGCGAACAGGCCCAGGCCGAAGCGTTCGAAGCTGGGGTATTCAACCTGCCCGGGCGGCAGCGCTTTGGCGTTCTTGTCGGTCGTGGTCATGGTTTCTCCCGTCCCCGGCTCGCTACGCCTGGCTGCCGGCCGACGCGCGCGCCGGCCGCAACTCGAGCCCATCGAGGAAGCGCAGCACGTGCGCGTTGGTCTCGCCAGGCTGCTCAAGCTGTACCCAGTGCCCGGCACCGTCGATCAGTTCGACAAAACGCAAATCCTCAAAACACGGCACGAAGTGCTCGCGCCATAGTGGATCGAACAACAACACCGGATCCTCGGATCCGGCAAGGAAAGCCGCCGGCTGTGAAATCTTCATTCCATCGAGTTCGGGAGTGCTGGCCGAAAGGGTCGGGATGTTTCGGTACCAGTTGAGCGATCCTCGGAAACCTGAGTGCTGGTACTGAGCCACGTAGTAGTCCATATCCAGCTCACTCATGAAGCTCGATAGATCACCGGGCGGTGGTAAGGCGTCCAGCAGTCCGCTCGAACGCGGGCGCGCCATCTGACATAAGAAGGTCGTCTGACCTGCCTGGCCACACACCGAGTAGTAGATGCTCGCGAGACTCGCCCGGACGTCTCGCTCCAACTCTCGCTCAGCGATGCCGGGTTCCTGGAAATAGCGCATGTACCAAAACGCGTCGTCGTTACCTGTGGGATCGACCGTCTCCGGACCCATACGCCAGAAGGGCACCGATAGTCCCATTACCGCGCGACACTGGCGCGGATGCAGCAAGGCGGTGTACCAAGCCACTACGCAGCCCCAGTCGTGACCGACGACGACAAATCGCTCGTCGCCGAGTGCCTGCGCAATGCCCACGACGTCACCCGCCAGTTTGCGGATCGCGTAGTCCTCGACCGCCGGCGGCGCTTCGCTGCAGCCGAAGCCCCGCATATCGGGAGCTGCGACCCGGTAGCCGGCATCAATCAGCGGGTCGATCATGTGGCGCCACAGGTACCAGCATTGAGGCCAACCATGCACGAGGATCACCAACGGACCTTCCCCGGCGACCAGAGACCGCAGGCGAATACCGTTGACGTGCAGTTGCTCGAAACTCCGAACGTTCATCCGTGTCTTCCTTGTCGGATTGAGCGTCACAGTGACGCGCAGAGATCGTCCCAGCGCGCGGCAAGCGCGCCTCGGTGATCCGGGGCGGAAATGGCGATCAGGCGCTCCGCACGCTGAACAAGCGAAGCGCCCCGCAGATCGGCCACGCCGTGTTCGGTCACTACGAGATCAGCTACATGGCGCGGTGCTCCGACGAGGGCGCCCTCGCCCAGGCGCGGCACGATGCGCGACAGCGCCCCGCCTGAGGCACTCGACAGCAGCGCGAACACCGCCCGGCCGCCCGGCGACAGGCGCGCGCCTGCAGCAAAGGCCGGCATGCCACCGACGCCGGCGACAAGCTGCCCGTTGAGGGTGTCGCAGTTGACCTGACCGAAGAGGTCCACTTCGAGCGCCGCATTGATGGCGACGAAGTTGTCGATCGCACCGATTTTCCGCGGATCGTGGGTCTCGCACACCGGTGCGAAGCGAAAGGTCTCGTCCCGCGCGACGCGTTGGTAGTACTCCGCATCGCCCAGGGCGACGCCGACCGTCACAGCGTCGCGCCCGCGGATGGCGCCCTCGTCGATCAACGGCACGATCGAGGCCGTGGCCATGCCGGCATGGAGCCGGAGCCCGCGATGACCGCGCAGCGTAGCGAGCACCGCTGCCACCATCTTGCCGATGCCGACTTGCACAGTGTCGCCGTCGCGCACAACGGAGGCCACCTGGCGCGCTAGAAGGGCGAACTGCTCGTTGGTCGATTCCGCCGGATAGCTCAGCAGATCCGCCGCATGCTCGATCACCGCTTCACACTCACTGATGTGCAGTGACACGCTACCGCGCGTACGTGGCATGGAAGGGTTGATGTGCGCCACCTTGCGCTTCGCCCGACCCCAGGCGACTGGCGCGAAGTCGTGGCACACGCCCAAGCTCAACCAACCGCCCGCGTCCGGCTCACTCGTCTGCACGACTGCCACGTCGATGTCGAGTTGCGCCAGATCCTGCCAAGCACCAAGGTAGTCCGCCGGCAGCAGTTCCACCCGCCCGGACTGGAAGCCAGGCCGGAAAGCCGGCGACATGAAGTAAGCACGCTGACGCGCTTGCGGGTGCAAGCTCACGTAGGCGCCGTCGTTGATACCGGGAAAGAACACGCCCACGAAGCGCACCCCGGCTGCCTTCTCCGGCATCGCACGCAGGGCGTCGCGCACCGCCAGCGATTCACCCGACACCCCACCGAGGAAAACCGTCATCCCTGGTTCGAACGAGGCAACGAGTTCCTCCACCGACTGGCGCGGCGGGGCCGCCCTGCTCGCCATCATGGTCACGCGCCCAGACGGCCGATGATGGAGACAGCGCACACGTTCTGGTGCGGATGCCCGCCCAGATTCTGCGTGAGCCCGATGTCAGCCCGGGCTAGCTGTCGCTCACCAGCCCGCCCCAGAATCTGCAGGTAAACCTCATAGACCATGCGCAGACCCGAGGCTCCGATCGGATGACCAAAGCACTTCAGCCCACCGTCCACCTGGCACGGGATCGCGCCATCGCGGTCATAGCGGCCTTCCAAGATGTCATAGGGCGCACGACCTGGGTCGCTGAGACCCAAGTTCTCCATGAGCACCAGCTCGGTGATAGAGAAGCAGTCATGCACCTCGATCAGGTCCAGCGCCGCGCGTGGGTCGGTGATCCCGGCCTCGCTGTAGGCACGCTGCGCAGCCACCTCCGCGGTACGGATCGACGCGCCGTCCCAGCTGTGGAACTGCGCTTCCTCTCCGTTGGAGACCGCGAGCTGCAACGCTTTGACTGTGACGATGTCGCGCTTGCCAAGCTGTTCGGCGATCTCCGGCGTGGTGACGATTGCGCAGGCCGCGCCGTCGCTGACCCCGCAGCAATCGTACAGGCCCAGCGGTTCAGCCACCTTGGGCGCCTTGAGAACATCGTCGATGGTGATTCGATTGCGGAGGTGTGCTTTCGGATTAAGAACCGCGTTGTCGTGGCTCTTCACTGAGACATGGGCCATCGCCTTCTTCAGATCGTCACGCGAGATGCCGTAGCGCGCCTGATACGCCGAGGCCAACTGAGCAAAGGCGCCCGGCGCAGAGGCATTCGGCTGCCACAGGTCGGTGACCACGCCGCGCGTGCGCACCGGCAGGCCGCCATAGCCGGTGTCCTTGAGCTTCTCGACACCCAACGCCAGTGCGATGTCGCAAGCGCCGGACGCCACTGCATAGACCGCGCCACGCAGCGCCTCGGTGCCGGTCGCGCAGGCGTTCTCTACCCGCGTCGCGGCAATGAAGGGCAGGCGCAGCCCCTGGGCCAGGGGACCGGCGGTCTTGCCGACGTTGTTCTCTTCCAGACACACGCCGAGCCAAGCGGCCTCGATTTTTTCCTTCTCGATGCCCGCGTCGCCGAGCGCTTCGGAGAAAGCCTCGAGCATCAGATCTTCCGCGTTGTCAGACCAGCGCTCGCCAAAACGCGAGCACCCCATGCCCAGGATCGCCACGCGATCACGAATTCCAGCTGCCATGTTTATTCTCCAGCCTTGCGCTGCGGACGCGCTTTCCAGAAGTAGCGGCGGAAGCCACGCGCGCGGTCGAACTCCTTGACGCGGAACACCATCTCCAGCGGGACACCGACCGCCAAGTCACTCGGCTCGCAGTCCACGAACTCCATCAGTACCCGCGCCCTGCTGTCGAATTCAACGTGCCCGAACATGAACGGCGGGCAGGGTTTGTAGGACAACCAGTCGCTGGTGAAGCTGCGCACCCGCGCCGGTTCATCGGCGAGCCGATGGGGCGTCTGGGAGTCCACCGCACCGCACTCCGGATTCACGCAGATGCGCCCGGCGGGAAACTGCACCGTGCCGCAGTTCCCACAGCGCCCGCCCTCGAAGCCGGCGACCATGTCAGTTGCGCGCCATGCGGCCGAGAGCGCGGTCTTGTTGTCCATCTCCGCACGCATTCCCCACTCCAATCCGATCTGGCCGGTAAAGGAGAGGTACTTGAGATAGTTGCTCTCGGCCTGCCCGCCGGCGAGCCAGTCTGCGTCCTGCGCCGCAGCGGCGACCAGTTCGGTCGTCTCCAGCACCAGCGCATCGCAGCCGCTGCCGAACTGCACCAGCAGAATGCGCTGACCCGGCTGCGCTTGAGCCAGCACGTGCGCAAGCATCAGCAGGGGATGCGCCGCACCGGTATCCCCGCACTGCTCAAATAGGCTGTCGGCGACCGCCTCCGTGCGCACGCCGAGCTTCTTCGCCGTCGTGCCGGCCACCCGGCGCAGAAGCTCGGGCATGACAAAGTGGTCCACCTCGACCGCCTCGACGCCGGCCGTAGCAAGCGCCTGCTTCACCGCCTCGGGCACAATTTTCGCGAAGCCCTCGTCTCGCACCCAACGCTCTTCCCAGCCGTAGTCGCCGTCGCGCCCGGCCTCACGAAAGTGATCGACGAAGTCAGCCGTGACGCTCGCCATGCCGCGCAGCACCGCGAGCGGCGCGCCTTCTCCAACCAGCATCGCCGCCGCGCCGTCGCCGACGTTCAGTTCGGCGGTACTGGCCGGGGTGGGGATGCGGCGATCAGCCGCGATCACCAGTTCGCACCCTGTGTTCGCCCTCAGTGCTGCCATCAGGGCGGAACTCCCGGCGCGCAGGCTGCCGCACTTGTCCGCTGCAGCGAGCCCGGAACCCAAACCAAGGGCCGCGCCGACGATCGCCGAATTGAGCCGATCGGCAAACGGCAGGGTGGTCGATGCGAGGGACAGCGAATCGACGCGTGCGTCCCCCGCCCGGCGAATTGCCGCGCGGCCGGCTTCAACCGCCATGGTCACCGCATCCTCGTCCCAGTTCGCCATCGCACGCTCGCCCTTGGCGAGCGCCTTCAATCCCGGCGCCATCCAGCGATGGCCCGCTGCCACCGCCTGGCGGTCCAAGCGCAACCGTGGCACATAGACGCCCACTGCCAGGATGCCGCGTTGCCCGCCTGCTCTGCTGTCTTCGATCATCGATTCATCCATGCTTGTGGAAATGTCCGTGCCTACGGCAGACCACGGGTCACCGGTGACCCGGCGGAAAGATCAAACCCGGCAATGTGCCTCAGATAGTCAATGGGCCAACACATCTCGACATGCCCAACACCCGGCTGGCCGTCGATGGTGACCGCCATCGAGCCCTCGTTGAGCATGACCATTGGACTGACGACGAAGGGGTACAGCGCGAAAGTCCGCCCGAGCACCTCTGTGCTGCGACCGAGTTCGTCGCGCACCAGCGCACGAACCGCGGTGTGGGCCAGGCGTTCGTCATGATCGAAGCTCACATCCACCGTTTCGACCTCTGCCAGATGCCCGTCACGCTGTACATAGCCGCGTAGCACCGTGCGCCCGAGCGCCTCCACCTGCCAGAAATGCACCACCAGATCCTGCCCAGCCTGGGCCTCGAGCCATTTCCAATGCTGGGAGAAAAACCAGTCACGCGTACCCCAGGAGTGATCGCGGTGGCCCATGGTCTCAAACGGGATCTGCTTGCCGTCGAGCGTCAGCACACCGCTCACCTTTCCGCTCTGTTCGATGCGATCTTCCGCCACCCAGCCGGGGCAGCCGTCGCGATGGCCGCCATAGGCATAGGCCGGGTGCACCGCTTCGAAGCGATAGTCGAGCTCTGCCCTCCCCCCGGCAACCACTCGCACATGGGCATCTTGGAACGGTCGCCCGTGGCGCACACGGACACGACCGACCCCCCAGTCGTCGAAGCCGGCCGATGCGGGCACATCGATCCCATCGCACATATCGACTACCGGTTCGCCGACACCCGGTCCATAGACTACAAAGGCCGAGCCAGCCTTACCCAGACCGTTGACCCAGGTGTACACGAAGCAAGCAAGGTTCTGTTCGGGCAGCTGCAGCATGAATACCAGAGATTCGCGCGCCAGCGCATCTGCGCGAAGCTGGTGGCGGCTGTCGTGCACCGGATCGATCCGTCGTTCGGGCGATTCCAGTCTTGCGTGATCCTTCATATCTCCTCCTTGTATCGACCCATGCGCAAAAGTGGCTCGTGGGCAAAGTTGTTGACTATATCGTCCTGTACCATATCTTTCGTGTCAACACCTATCTGCAATACGATCAAGATCACCCCTCAAACCAACTCAAGAGCGCTATTAACCCGGCAATCAAATAGGCTTTGATATAATTCGGGCATGGAAAAGATCGATGCCCGAAAACTCCCGCCCGAAGCCCTGGAGCACATTCGTCGCCAAGCATTTGTACTGCGCAAGCAAGGCTACACATGGACGCACATCGCTGAAGTGTGTGGGGTTCATGTCGGTACCGTTCTGAAATGGGCGCGCCGCGCCCAGGCTGACGATCTCGACGCGGTCATCAAGGGCGGGCAACGTGGTCGGCGCCATGGCTCGGGACGAACTTTGACGCTGGTCCAAGAGGAGCAACTGCGTTTGAAGATCATCGGTTCGAATCCTGCCCAGCTTCAGCTTGAGTTCGCGCTGTGGAATCGTCGCGCAGTCATGCTCGCCATCAAGCAACTCTTCGGCATCGACATGCCCATTCGTACCGTTGGTGAGTACCTTCGGCGCTGGGGCTTCACGCCACAGCGGCCGGTCAAGCGCGCGCTCGAGCAGGATCCGGCCCGGCTCAAGGCATGGCTTGAGGATGAGTACCCGAAGATCGTTGCGCGCGCCAAGACGGAGGATGCCGAAATCTACTGGGGGGACGAGACCGCCATTCGTCAGGACTCGAACTGGGTGCGCGGTTACTCGATCGCAGGGCTGACGCCGGAGCTGCGCCTGCCGGCCGGTCGTCATGGATCGACGTCGATGATCTCGGCGATTACCAACCAGGGCTTGGTGCGCTTCTCGTTCTTCGAGGGCGCCATTGATGCCGAGCGTTTCATCGTCTTCCTGAAAGATCTGATTCAGGACGCGCAACGCAAGGTGTTCCTGATCGTCGACAATCTTCGCGTGCATCGTGCGAACCGTGTCCGCGACTGGGTTGCCGAAAACACCGAGAAGATCGAACTGTTCTACCTGCCGCCGTACGCGCCGGAACTCAACCCCGACGAGTACCTCAACCGGGATCTGAAAACGTCGATACGTTCCGGGCCGATTGCCAAGACCGCCACCGCACTGCTCGAGAAGGCGCGAGTGTGCATGATGCGCATCGCTGCGATGCCGGATCGAGTGCGGTCGTATTTCAGCCATGAGTACGTTCGCTACGCTCAGTAATTTGGCTATTTGATTGCCGGGTTAATAGTAGCAAGGTGAAATCGATGGATGTACGCAGCATCCCTTACAGGGCCTTTGCCAACAGAACAGTACTTACGCGTACAATATGTGCATTCATGCGCCTGTACGCAGATTCAGCAGGCAATCGTCCGCCCAGTTTCGGCGCGCCCGTCTGGCGCGCCACGACCACGAAGGAAATCGAATGGCCACCACCCGTACGACGCGGAAAAGCAGGGGCGTGGAAGCCGAATCGTCCGCACCTGCAAGAAGTGCGTTGCCCGATCAGACAGCGCTGCGCCGCGACATCCGCTTGGGCTACCTGATCCACGACGTGTCGCGCATGCGACGTACCGCGTTCGACCAGCTGATGAAGCCGCTGGGGATCACTCGCGCGCAATGGTGGGTGCTCGCACACCTGTCCCGCCACGACGGCATGGCGCAGACGCAGCTCGCCGCTATGCTCGATGTAGGCAAAGCCAGCCTTGGCTCCCTGCTCGACCGACTCGAAGCCACCGGCTTCATTGAGCGCCGCCCCGATGCGGTGGATCGCCGCGTCAAGCGTGTATTCCTGTCACGTAGTTCCCACCAGCTGCTTGAACGCCTAGTGACCATCGAAGCCGCATTCAACGAGCAGATTCTCGGCGGACTGAATGGCGAAGACCGCGACGCGCTGATCCGCATGCTTTCCACAATCAAGGAATCGCTACTCAAGCTGGAACTACCTGACACGACCGGACTCGACACGGGCGAGATCGATTGAAAACTGACACTTCCGCTAGCGGCCGCGCGATGCGGCAGCACCGTTTCCTGGGCGCGCCCAACTTTCGCGACCTAGGCGGGCTGCGTACGCAAGATGGGCGCAGCGTTCGGTGGGGTTGCCTGTTCCGCTCCGACTCACTGGCCGAACTGACGCCTGACGACCTTGAGCGCTTCTCCACACTAGGCTTGCGTTCGGTCATCGACTTGCGCGATGACGACGAACGCGAAAGGAAGCCCAACCGCCTGCCCGATCGCGCCGCAATCTCGCAGCACGCCATCGGCTTCCTGCCGCGCGGAGCACACCACCTGCTGACCTCGCTGGGTCCAACATCCACCGCCGAGGCAGTGCATCACGCACTGACCGAGTATTACGGACAATTTGCGATTGCCCACGCGCAAAACTACGCGCGCATGTTCGAGATCCTGCTCCAGTCCGATACCTTGCCCGCTCTGGTTCATTGCACCAGCGGTAAGGACCGCACCGGTTTCGGGATAGCACTGCTGCTGTCGGCGCTGGGTGTCGAGCGAGACGAAATCTTTGCAGACTATCTGCATTCGAATCGCGCACCGCGCGATCTCCGCTTCATGCTGCGCAAGGACGTCCCACACGAAACGGTCCGGGCTCTGATGGGTGTGCGTGCCGACTATCTCGAAGCCGCATTCGCCGCGATCGAAACACACTGGTCATGTTTCGACCACTTCCTTGCCGAGGCGCTGGGGATAAACGAAGCCCGTCGCCAACAATTACGGGAACAGCTTCTCGACTAAGGCATTTTCGCCGTATCCATTGCGTGGCAATCGTCGCATTGCATTGCACCATATGGTCCTGTACCATACTTGCTGTTATTCGAACAGTGGGGATGGACATGTCATCACGTGAAGTGCTCGTAGTTGGCGCCGCTCGCACCGCGATCGGCGGCTTTGGCGGATCACTCAAGGACGTACCGATGCGCGAACTAGCCACCACGGTCACCAGGGCGGCACTGGAGCGCGCAGGTGCGCCGGCCGAGGAAGTCGGTCATGTGGTGTTCGGCAACGTGATCCCTACCGAACCGGCCGACGCCTACCTGAGCCGCTTTGCCGCACTGGAAGCCGGGTTACCAAAGGAAGTTCCCGCCTTCAACGTCAATCGCCTGTGCGGCTCGGGCCTGCAGGCCATTGTCTGCGCGGCACAGACCATTAGCGCCGGCGACGCGGATGTCGCGGTCGGTGGCGGTGCGGAATCGATGAGCCGCGGCCCCTACATCATCCCGGCACATCGTTGGGGCGCACGGATGGGCGACTCCCAGGTCATCGACTATATGAATGGCATCCTGCATGACCCGTGGGACCGCGTGCACATGGGGATCACCGCCGAGAACGTCGCCGAGCGCTACGGCATCAGCCGGCAGTTGCAGGACGAGCTGGCGCTGGTGAGTCAGCATCGCGCCGCGCGCGCCATCGAGGAAGGTCGTTTCGCCAGTCAGATCGTACCGATCGAGATCCACAGCCGGAAAGGCGTGGTGAGATTCGCGCAGGACGAGCATGTGCGCGTAGGTGTCACCGCAGAACAACTCGCGGGCATGAAACCGGCCTTCAAAAAGGACGGCACGGTGACCGCTGGTAACGCTTCGGGAATCAACGATGGGGCTGCGGCGGTTGTGCTTGCCGAGGCCGCAGCGGCCAAGCGCCTGGGCATGACACCATTGGCCCGCTTGGTGAGTTACGCGCACGCTGGCGTCGACCGGATGTACATGGGCATCGGTCCGGTACCTGCTTCCCGGCTCGCGCTCGCACGGGCGGGGCTTACCGTAGCGGACATGGACGTCATTGAATCCAATGAGGCTTTCGCTGCACAAGCCTGCGCGGTGGCGAGCGAACTCGGCTTCGATCCCGAAAAGGTCAACCCAAATGGCTCAGGCATCTCGCTCGGTCACCCCGTGGGCGCCACTGGCGCCATTATCACCACCAAGGCGATCTACGAGTTGCAGCGTATCGGCGGGCGCTATGCGTTGGTGACGATGTGTATCGGCGGCGGCCAGGGCATCGCCGCGATCTTCGAGCGGGTGTAGTTTCCGCGCGCCGGACGGCGCGCCCATTCGACTGCAGGAGGCTCATATGAAACGTCAGGATCTGCTCGCCGCACTTCTACTCGCCATGGCCCTGCCGGGTCCGGTCTCGCCAGCCTACGCAGAAACGGCACCGGCAGCGGCTCCACTGCCCGGCGACACGGACGAGAGTCGCCGCGCGGAGGCCCTGCTTGGGCGCGCCGTCACACACCTGCGGTCGCACGGCGGCAAGGCACTGGCCGATTTCTCCGTAAGCGGCCACTTCGTCGATGGCGACCTGTATGTCTACGTGCTCGACACCCAGGGCGTCTTGCAGGCTAGCGGTGGCGCCTCCTTCCACATGATCGGGCGCAATGTCCTAGAGTACCGCGACCCGGACGGCAAATCTTTGTTCGCCGAGATTCTCGCCGGTGCTCGCAAGGACGGGCGCGGCCTGATTCACTACCGCTGGCTTAATCCCCAACGCGGCACGGTCGAACGAAAGGCGGCCTACTATCAGGCGGTCAATGACTACATCGCCGCCGTCGGCTACTACGCACCGCGCGCCACACCCGAACAGGCGCTGTCGGTCCTGTGGCGCGCGGTAGACGAACTCCAGCGCAGAGGGACAGCAGCGTTCGACGCCTTCAACGACTTGAACGGTGGTTTCGTACGCGACGATACCTATGTGTTCGTAGTTGGCATCAAGGACCAGCGCATGCACGCACACGGCGCAAACCCGCGCCTAGTGGGCCGCAAAGTTGCCGAACTGAAGGATGCCGCAGGCAAGCCGATTATCGAGGAGATGCTGCGGATCGTGGTCCAGGCAGATGAGGGAAGTCTGGAATACCAGTGGCGCAATCCAGCCACCGGCGCGATCGAGAACAAGCGCACCTTCCTACGCCGTATCGGCGACTACATGGTGGGCGTGGGCTACTACCAACCCTGAGCGGCGCGCCGGAACACCCGGCGACCGCAATCCGGATACGGGCTGAACGGGCGGCAACCGCCCCTTCAGCCCGTGTCGCTGACGTCAGCGGCCGACCAGCGTGTCGATGTCGGGCACGGCAGCCGGGTCTGGCTCCCAACGCTGCGGCTTCATCAGCGCCCGGTCGCGCAGCAACTGCTCCTTCGACATCGCCAGCAGGATGGATTCGATGCACTCGCGCGCGCCGATGTCCGCACTCGTCGCGGACGCATCAACCAAGGCGCAGAGCGCGCCGCGCAGTTGCAGGATGGCCGCGTAGAGTTCATCCGGCCCGGCCTTGCAGCGCTCGAGGACTTCGGTGGCACGCGCGCACGGCACAGCCACCTGCTCCAGCCCCGCAGCAGTGACCCGATCTTCTGTCCCCACCGCCTTGAGTTGCTGCGCTGCCTCGACCAGGCGCTGCAGCTCGTCGCGGTCGAATCGAAACTGCACCGGCAACTGGGTCTGCATCAGGTTCAACATGCCGACCACCAGGTTCGCCTGTTCGACCGCCAGCATGTTGCCTTGCGGCAGCGCCGGGATGATTACGTCGGACATTGCCTTGATCATCGCAGCAAGCTGTACTTCCGGACGCATCTGCATGTCAGTGCCCCTCCTCGATGAGCGTTCGCATTTCATCGACGATCATGCCGCCGATGCCGATCAGCCAGGCAACCAAGATGTCCTGGTGGGTCTTGCCGTTGCGCGCGATGCGATAGCCGGTGCCGAGGATCAGCGTGGCGATCGAATAGGCGTTGTAGACCTTGTACCAGTGCAGGGTGCGAGGGTTTACGCTGAAACCCGACGCCTTCTCGTACTGCTCATAGAACTCCTGCTCCGGCAAAAGGCCGCACACCAGCATCGTTGTACCGTCCTCGGCCAGCGAGGCGAAGGCGCGGCTGGTCGTCCACGCGATATCCTGATGGCGGTCGCCGATACGCCCCAGTTCCCAGTCGAGCAGCGCAGTGATCCGGTTGTCGTGCTCGGTATAGAGGAAATTGCCGGTGCGGTAGTCGGAATGCACCAGCGAGGCGTGATCCAGTACCGGCAGGTTCCGGCGCATCCAGGCCGTGGCCAGATGCATCATCGGCACGTCCTCCTCACAGTCCTCGGTCCATACCCGCTCCCACCAGTTCACGCCCCACTCGGCGCACTGCGTGGTGCCCACCGCCGGGGTCTCGAAGGCGTCGAGCGCATCGCGCGAGAAATCGTGGCGGTGAATGCGCGCGAGCAGGTCTACGAACTGGGGGGCCAAGTGCTCACGCAGCTCACGCGGAAGGACGGTGCCAAGCCCGCTGACCCCTGCGACCGCCTGGCTGGGCCGAGGCACCCCCGGCGCGAAACCGTAGATCAGCGCCGGATAGGGCAGGTATCGTCCTTCCGGATCACACCAGAACACCGGCGGCACCGGCACCACGCCCTCCATCGCCTTGATCAGCTGGAACTCGCGCAGCCGACTGGTCTCGACGATCGATTCCGCCGGCTCCATGCGCAGCACCATCGCAGTCCGCTCGTAGCCGACGCCCGGACGCTGCCATTCCAGTTCGAAGGCCATCTGCAGCTTCGACGCACCGCCGGACAGCCAGCGGGCGTTGTCGATCCGATAGTCGGCAACGTTCTCGGCGCGCAGCAGCGCATCCACCCCGTCAACCAGCTGTTCGAGGGTTACCGGGGCAAAGGGTGAACCGCCGCGCCGGGCGAGCTTGCGACTCAGAATGCGGTCGATCTCCCGTTCGCAGGGGAAGCGCGCCCGGAGGTTTTCGATCCACGCGCCATCCGGACGGTTCTTGTCCAAACCGATCATGATCCATGTCTCCATTTGTGGTGTGGGTATGCAGGGGGCAACGACCGCAATCGGTCGGCCAGAATATTCCCGTGCGTATCGTACTGTACCATACCGTTCGTGGTATAGATGAAATAATCCCGCAAGCCGACGAAGCATTCCACCGCCGCCATGATCTGTCACCTACCGGGCGCCGACGCCCCGCTCGCGGCCGACCTGGCCGCCACGACTCTGATCGACTCCACCCACCCCGTGATCGCAGCCTTTGCCAAGGACATCGCTGGCGATGCGGCAACAGCGCAGGAACGCGCTGCGCGCCTGTATCTCGCGGTGCGGGATCGCGTGCGCTACGACCCGTACCAAGTGCGGCTCACGACCGAAGGAATGTGTGCAAGCCGCACGCTTGAGCGGGGCTACGGTTGGTGCGTACCCAAGGCGGCGCTGCTCGCGGCGGTTTGCCGCCCCTGCGGCATTCCGGCGCGCGTGGGCTACGCCGATGTGCGCAACCACCTGTCCACCCGGCGCATGCGTGCCCTTCTCGACAGCGATGTCTATTACTGGCACAGCTACACGGCGATCCACCTCCACGACCGCTGGGTCACGATCTCGCCCTGTGCAGACGTGGGGGCCTGGCGCCGCTCGAGTTCGACGGTAGCTCCGATTCGATCCTTCATCGCTTCGACACCACCGGTCGCCAACACATGGAGTACATCGCCTACCGCGGCGAATACGACGACGTGCCGCTGCAGGAGATCCGCCGGACGTTTGCCGAACGCTACCCGAACATGATGCAACTCTTGGCCGCCGACTTCCCCGAGGATTGCGACGCCCCCCCGAATCGCCGCGCACGCTGTGAGCATGAGCACTCAGCTCAGCTACCCTCCATGCCACCCGACCGGCAAAGGAACATCGCGCGCCCTTCGTAGGACACGACCGTGTCGCCATGCTGATTCACTGCCTCCTGCAGTAGCGTGATCACCCCGCGGTCCGGCTTGCTCACCGAGCGGCGTGCGGCAAGGATCGTCGCCCGGGCGCGCAAGCGGTCGCCAGGACGCACCGGTAGCCGCCAGCGCAGCGCATCGATCCCGGGCGAGCCCATCGCCGAGACCTGCGGGATGAAGTGATCGCAATACAGGCGCATCACAATGGAGCAGGTCATCCATCCGCTGGCGACCAGGCCGCCAAAGTGCGACTGACGGCCCGCCTCCGCATCTAGGTGGAAGGGCTGAGGATCGTATGCGCGTGCAAAGGCGACGATCTCCTCCTCGGTCACTTGGTAATCGCCGAACTCGGCTACTTCGCCGACCGCATAGTCTTCGAAGTAGCGCTCCTTGTAAGGCACGAATTTCATGGGTGCCGCGCTCCAGCAGGTTGTGAGGGGAAAGGGATTCGACAGTACTTTCAATCCGTCTCTCTGAGCATCTCAGGTGCCGTCGCGCGGTGAAAACCCTCGAACGGCCGGTTTCGTGACGCCTCTCCGAGCGGCCAGGTCTGCCGCGCATTCGGTGTGCCGCCATCGACCCGGACGCACGTGCCGGTTATGTAGGCAGCCGCGGGTGAAAGTAGGAACACGATCGCCGCCGACACTTCCGCCTCGGTACCGAAACGCTTGAGCGGTACCTTGGCGGCGTACCTGCGCAACTCCCGCCGAGCCTCCGGCGTATAGCGGTCGAACCCGCTTGAGGCGATGCCGCCCGGCGCCACGGTATTCACGCGCACGCCATCGGCCGCCCATTCGCAGGCCGCCGTCTCGCTGAGCGTAAGCATGCCGCCGCGCGCTGCAGCGGAATGACCGAAGTTCGGCCAGCCGTGCCAGATGTCGGCAATGATGTTGACGATCGCGCCACCATGGGCCGCCAACCAGCGCGCGTGCGTCTCGCGCATGAAGATGAAGCCGCCGGTGAGGTTGTTGCGCACTACCGCCTCGAAGCCGTTCGTGCTGATGTTGCGCAGCGGTGTCATCCATTGCCCGCCTGCGTTGTTGACCAACCCATCGATCCGCCCGGTGAGCGCCAGCACCGCGTCGATCGTCTGCCCCACGGCGACCTCGTCGCGGATGTCGCAGACATGCATGCTGACCCGCCCGCCGTCCTCGACGATCTCATCGCGCACCTTTGCAAGCTTCTCTTCGCTGCGGCCGACGATTGCTGCATGCGCCCCCAATGCAGCCAGTTCGTGAGCCGTGCAGCGGCCGATACCACTGCCGCCGCCGGTAACTATCACGGTCTGCCCGGAAAAGAGTTGGGAATGGAATACCGAACCGTAGGACATGGTGTGATCCTCGCTACATGTGAGAAGGCGCGCAGGAAACCCGATCAGAACAGGTTGTCGAGCGCATCGACTACTGCCCGCCCACCGCACCAGCGGTCCGGGCTGGCCAAAGCGAACTGGCGCGCGAAGAGATCGTCGGCACCCAGCGCGTAAGCGGCCTTCATCGCCCAGCGCGGATCGAGCAACATCGCCCGCGCTATGGCCACGCAATCGGCATCTCCGCGCGCGACTGCCTGTTCGGCCATGCGCGGCTGATGCAGCATGCCCACCGCCCGCGTGACCAAACCGGTCGCCGCGCGCGTTCGCCTTGCAAACTCGAGCAGATAGCCGGGCGCCGCGGGAATGCGCACGCCCTTTGCAACCGCGCCGGCGGACACACATACAAAGTCCACACCTACGTCGCGCAGCGCTACGCAAACTTTGAGTGTCTCAGCAAAGCTCATGCCTCCTGAATCCCAGTCGTGGGCGTTGATCCGGACCCCCAGCGCCCGATCAGCCGGCCATGCGGCACGCACCGCAGCGACGGCGGCCAATGGGAAGCGCATCCGGTTGTTCAGTGTGCCCCCGAAATGGTCGCTGCGCCGATTTGCGAGTGGAGACAGGAAACTTCCAAGTAGGTAGCCGTGGGCGAGGTGCAGTTCCAGGTAATCCAATCCAACTGCTAGCGCCCGTCGCGCGCTGTCGGCGAAGGCCACCTCAACCGTGGTCATACCCGCCTCGTCCATCTGTTCCGGCACCGCCCGGCCTGCTCCGAAGGGAATGGCTGATGGTGCCTTGATGGGCCAACCGCCTTCCCGAAGTCCGTCCCCGCCATCCCATGGCGGCAGACAGGCGCCCTTTCGTCCGGCGTGATTCAACTGGATACCGAGGCGAATCGGCGACAGGCGCCGAATATAGCCGATCAGTTCCGCGAGCTCGGCCTGCTGCTCATCGGAATACAGGCCCAAGCACCCGGTCGTGACCCGGCCTTCCGGCAGCACCGCGGTCGCCTCAATCGTCAAGGCGCCCGCACCGCCGACCGCCAGCGCCCCGTAGTGCTGGAGATGCCAGTCACCCGGGCACCCTTCGCTCGCGCTGTACTGGCACATCGGCGATACGAAGACCCGGTTCGTAATACTCATCGGGCCGATCTTAAGGGGCGTGAATAGGGCTGACATGGATACCTCGACGACAAAACTCTTGCTTTGATTTCGTACGGTACTGTACCATACGATCTACATCGAGACGATGCCGCAGAAAACTGCTCATCGAAGATGGAAAGCAAGAGACGGAGGCACAATGAGCAAGGATCTGCTGGCAGGAAAGGTGGCCCTGGTAACCGGCGCCGGGCGCGGTGTCGGGCGTGGCATTGCGCTCGAACTGGCGGCTGCGGGTGCCAAAGTAGTGGTCAACGACATTGGCGCGACGACCAGCGGCGAAGGTCAGGACCTCAGCCCCGCACAGGAAGTCGTGGCCGAAATCGCCGCCGCCGGCGGCGAAGCGGTGGTCGACACCAACTCGGTGGCCGATTGGGACGAGGCCCACGCGATGGTACAAACTGCCATCGACAGCTTCGGCCGCATCGACATCGTGGTGAACAACGCCGGCATCCTGCGCGATACCATCTTCCACAAGATGAGCCGCGAAGAATTCGAGGCGGTCATCAATGTGAATCTCAATGGTGTGTTCTACGTAAGCCGCGCCGCCGCGCCGCACTTCAAGGAACAGAGCGGCGGCTCCTATATTCACATCACATCCAGCTCCGGGCTGATCGGCAATTTCGGACAGGCCAACTACGCGGCCGCCAAGCTGGGTGTGGCTGCGTTGTCCAAGAGCATCGCGATGGACATGCAGCGCTTCAACGTACGTTCCAATGCGGTGGCTCCATGGGCATGGACCCGCATGGTCGACACCATCCCCGCTGAAACCGAAGAGCAAAAGAAGCGCGTCGAGGGACTGAAGAAGCTGGTTCCGGAAAAGATTGCCCCCTTCGTCGCCGCACTGGCGAGTGACGCCGCGAGCGGCGTCACCGGGCAGATCTTCGGCGTGCGCAATAATGAGATCTACCTGTTTAGCCAGTCACGCCCGGTCCGGACTGCGCATACCTCGGACGGTTGGACACCGGCGAGCGTGATCGAACGCGTGTTCCCGATGTTCCAGAATGATTTCTACCCGTTGCACCGCTCGGGCGACGTGTTTACCTGGGAGCCCGTCTGACGGTCGCGCCCACAGCCACCCATCCGGTTCGACACGTTTTCTCCCTCTCCTCCTCGAATCGGAGTTTTTAAGCCCGCTGATGCGGGCTTTTTTTTGTTCTTCCAAAGGCGCTTCCTTCGCCATTCACGCAAGCTAGCGCTCGACCCGGCGCTTCGTGCTGCGAACATCTGCTCGGTGCGGCACCTATACTTCCGTTACTTGCCAATGGGCGAACCAGTATGAAGTCAAATGGTTCAGGCGCCGATCGCGGCCCTTCTCGTACCACCCGCAAAGGCAGTGAAAAATCGAGGCTCCATCGAGCGCTTCGAACCTTGAGCGCCGGCAACAGGACATTGCTGCGCGCGGTGCAGGAACACGATCTTCTGCACGGCATGTGCCAAGTCATTGTCAATGAAGGTGGGTATCGCTTGGCGCACGTCGCCTTCGCACAGCACGATGTCGACAGAACCTTGTCGATGCAGGCTTACGCACTCGGCCGTGACGAACCGGCGGAGCGGCAATTCTTCGATCAACTGCAGCTTACCTGGGCCGATACCTCCCTCGGGCAGCATGCTGGCGCAATCGCAGTGCGCAGTGGCGAGCCGTGCATCGGCCGCCACTTGCTCACCGATCCCGGCCACGCCCCCTGGCGTGCGGACGCGCTTCGCCTCGGGTACAGTTCGCTGTCGGCCTTTCCACTAGTGATCGACGCCAGCGTCGCCGGGGTGCTGATCATCGCCGATTCTGATCCTGAGGCCTTCGATGCCGACGAGGTCAGGCTGCTCGGCGAGCTGTCCGAAGACCTGGCCTACGGTATCGCCAATCAGCGCAATCGCATCCTGCGCCAGGAGGCCGAGGCGAGCCTCGCGCGTACCGCCTTCGTAGACGCACTGACCGGCCTGCCGAACCGCGCGCTGTTTCACACCCAGGTGCAGACGGCGATCGACACCGCAAGGCACGGGCATCGATCGCTCGCTGCAGTGCTGCTGAGCGCAACCCACCTGCACGAGGTCAGCGACATCCTCGGCTACCAGCAAGCCGAGCTACTGACCTGCTCGTGCGCTCGGCAGCTGGAAGCCGCCGTTCGTGAGGGCCAGTTTCTTGCCTGCGTCGGCGAAGGAGAGTTTGCCCTGCTATTGCCGGAGACCGATGTCGGCCAAGCGGTCCGAGAGGCGCGCGAGCTGGTTCGCTAGCTGAGCGCTCCGGTCGAGGTGGGCGGGTTGAGCATCAGCCCCGGATTGTGCGCCGGCGTTGCGGCCTTTCCCGGCCACGGTACGGACGCCGATGCGCTGGTCCGTCGGGCGCGCATGGCAATGTTCGACGCCCGTCGCCGCGGCAAGGACTGCACCGTGTTCGCGACCGAGTTGGAGGCGCAGCGCAGCGCCCGCCTGGCATTGATGCTCGACCTGCGTCGCGCCATCGAGCAGAAGGCATTGCTGCTCTACTGCCAGCCCAAGGTCGATCTGGCCTCCCGGCACGTCTGCGGCGCGGAAGGTCTGGTGCGCTGGCAACACCCCACACAGGGCATGATCCCCACGGAGGAGTTCGTGCGCATCGCGGAAACCTCGGGGCTGATCACCCCGCTGACCTACCGCGTGCTCGAGGCCGCGTTCCAGCAAAGCTACGCCTGGCACGAGAGCGGCCTCGACCAGCCGCTGTCGGTTAATCTGTCCGCGTGCGATCTGCACGACCCGGCACTGGTCGACACGTTGCAAGGTTTGTTCGCCACGTGGGGCACGAAACCCGAATGGATCCAGTTCGAACTGACCGAGAGCGCACTGATGTCAGGCGACACCGTAAATTGACCCCCTAGCGACACGAGGAACTGACCCCCTCGTTCGCAAGGAGGCCACTGTTGGAAACGAAGCACAGCGAGGTGAATCCTGTACGCCGTCTGGTTTGCGGAGTGCGGGAGATGTTGGAGCCGGAGGCGGTCACGACGATCGTTCGGTTGGGGCAGTCGGGGTGGGGCGCGAAGCGGATTGCCAGGACGTTGGGCATCGCGCGCAACACGGTGCGGCGCTATCTGAACGCGGGCGGGCCGGTGCCCTACCGGCAGCCGCAGCGCGACAGCGTGCTGGGCGGTCATGAGGCGTGGCTGCGGGAGCGTTTCCTGCAGCATCGGGGCAACTGCGACGTGGTGCGTCAGCAGTTGAGCAAGGAGCTCGGGATCGACACGAGCCTGCGCACGGTCGAGCGCGCGTGCCGTGGGTTCCGCCAGGAGCTTGAAGCCAGTCGCCGTGCGACGATCCGCTTCGAGACTGCTCCGGGCGAGCAGATGCAGATCGACTTCGGCCAGACGCGGGTGCTGATCGGTGGCGAGCCGGTGCGGGTGTTCCTGTTCGTGGCGACGCTGGGCTATTCGCGCCGGGGGTTTGCGTGCGCGTTCCGGCACGAGCGCCAGAGCGCGTGGTTCGCCGGGATCGAGGCGGCGTTTGCGCATTTCGGCGGACGGTCGCAGACGCTGCTCATCGACAACGCCAAGGCGCTGGTCGACAAGCACGACACACAGACGCGCCAGGTTCGGCTCAACAGCCGCTTCGAGGCGTTCTGCCGGCACTGGGACATCGTTGCCCGGGCGTGCGCACCGTTTCGCGCCCGCACCAAGGGCAAGACCGAGAACGGCGTGGGCTACGTGAAGAAGAACGCCATCGCCGGTCACGCCTTCGAGAGCTGGGCGGCGATGGAGGCGCACCTGGCGCGCTGGCAGCGCGAGGTGGCCGATGTGCGCATCCACGGCACGACGGGCGTCACGCCCGCTGAGCGCTTCGACCTGGAGCGCGATCACCTGCGTCCGGTCGACGGGATCGCTCCCTTCCTGCAGGTGCGCGAACTCGTGCGCCGGGTCAATTCCGAGGGCTGCATCGAGCTCGACACCAACGCCTACAGCGTGCCGTGGCGCTTGATCGGCGAGACGGTGACAGTCATCGTCAGCGCCGACACCGTCGTGGTCGAGTACGCCGGCGAGGAAGTAGCCCGCCACGCGGAGCTCTCCGGCAGTCGCGGTCGCAGCATCGAGCGCCGCCATCTGCTGGGTGGATCGCCACCACCGGCCGAGATCGAGACGCCGCCGCCCACCGATGCGCTGCTGCGTCCGTTGGCCGAGTACGAAGCCCTCGTCGGAGGAGGCTGGTGATGCTCGAACCCGAACGACTCGACGAATTGCTCACCCGGCTGCGGCTCACGGCGATCCGCGACCAGCTCGATAGCCTGCTCGATGAAGCCAGCCGGGCACAGATGACGCTGCGCGAAGCGCTGCTGTTCCTGGCCGAGCGCGAGGTCGCCCGACGCGCCATGCGGCGCATCCAGATGGGCATGAAGCTCGCCCGTTTCCCGTGTGTGCGCACGCTCGAAGGCTTCGACTTCGACGCACAGCCCTCGATCGATCCGGGGCAGATCCGGGATCTGTCCACCGGTCGCTGGATCGGCCACGGCCAGGCCTTGTTGCTGCTCGGCCCGCCGGGCGTGGGCAAGACGCACCTGGCGGTCGCACTGGGGCGCGAAGCGGTCGATCGCGGCTATACGGTGCTCTTCACCTCGGCGGCGGCGCTGATGGCCGGGCTGACGAAGGCGCACGCCGATGGCCGGCTCGAGGAGAAGCTGTTGCAGCTCTCGAAGCCCAAGCTGCTGATCATCGATTTATGTGCAGCAGCCAGTGATGTGGAGTCCGACGGCCAATCCCTGACGTGGCGCGGGCTTTTGCCTCGGCGACTCCACATTGCTTCGTCACAACCGTCTCAGCCATCCGACGAGGTCGACGTCAATGCGCGCGCCGGTCTCGGCGGGCGGAGCCAAGGCTTCCGGAAACACCTGGGCAAGCGCCTGGCGTTTCGAGTCCAAGTCGGCACGTGCGTACTTCATCGTCGTGTTCAGGGTGGAATGCCCAAGCCATTGGCTGATCGTCGCGAAGTCAACTCCGGCCTTGAGCAAGTAAATCGCCGTGGTATGTCTCAGCGAGTGGGGGTGTATCCGCTTCTCCTTCAAGGTGCTCGCCGTGGTTGTACTGGCCGCGACGTACTTGTTGAGCAGATACCGGACACCGAAGCGTGTGAGCTTGCCGCCGCGTTGGTTCGTGAATAGCGTTACGTCGGTCGTCGCGCCCCTCGATGTCTGCTGCGCCAGCGTTTGCAATCGAGCTGCGGTCGAAGCCCAGATGGGGCAGATCCGTACCTTGCCGCCTTTGCCGCGCAGTCGGACTTGGTATGGTGGCTCGGTCCGAACGTCGCTCAGCTTGAGATCGAGCACCTCCTGGACTCGGGCCCCGGTATTGAGCATCAGCGCGAACAGCGCGTAGTCGCGGCGCCCCGTCTCGGTAGTACGGTCAATTTGCCCAAGGATCGCTTCGGCCTCGGCCGACTCCAGATACTCGATCGGTGCGTTCCTTGCGCCGCGCTTGAACGGCAACCCCAGCACGCGTTGCAGCTCGGCAAGATGGGTGGGCGATTCAGTCGCGAGGAAGCGGGCAAATGTGTGCAGCGCGGCCAGCCGGACATTGCGCGTAGCAATGCTGTTGTGGCGCTCGATCTCGAGGAACATCAGGAACTGCCCCACGTGCTCAGCGGTAAAGGCGTCGAGATCGAGATCCTCAAGACGGCGGTCGCAGTGTGCGGATACGAATCGCAGGAACAGAACCAAGGCGTCGCGATAGCTGCGAAGGGTGTGCACACTCATACCGCGAAGCGTTGGCAGATAGTCGCGGAAGAACTTCTCGACGCACAGGCCGAGCTCGTTGGGGCGGATGCGCTTCATGATGTGCCTCCGTTGATCAGATGACCAAAGTGGGTTTCGAAGCGCTCGCTGGCGGCCGCGGCGATATCCGGTAGCCACTTCAGGTAGTAGGCCGTCGAGACGATCGACACATGCCCCATGTAGATCGCGAGCTTCGGCAAATTGGACTGCACATCGGCGCCCTGCCTGTACCAGCGCAGCAGCGCCCCTACGGCGAAGCTGTGGCGAAAGTCGTGAACCCGCGGCCGACGCCCATCCGGACTTCGGACATTGGCGGCCCGGATCAACAGGTGCAGGCCACGGCTCAGGCCGGTGCCGGTATAGGGGCGCAGACCACGCGTGCAGTTGCATAGCAGGGGCGAATCGGGCGCTGTACTCAATGGTGGCACCAGCCGCTTCCGCAGGTAGGCGCGAAGTTCGCGGCAGGCGTCGAGCGAAAGTGGCACGAAGCGGGACTTGTGGAACTTCGACTCACGAATCCGCAGCACGCCCGCGATCGGATCGGCATCGGCCAAGGTCAGGCGCAACAGCTCACCACGACGTAAGCCGGCGGTATAGAGAAGGACGACGGCCAGTCGCAAGACAGCGGGCAGCAGCGGAGAGCCCGACGTCGCACGTTGCTGCGCGGCAACGGTCAGCATACGGGCCACGGCATCGGGGCCGAAGATCACCGGCGCGCTGTACGGGCACGGCCGCGGGAAACGATTGGCGTCCGGCACGAAGCAGCTTGGTTCGGTGCGTTGCCGAAAGAGGCAGAAGTTGCGCACTTCGCGCTGCCGACTCCGCCGGACGTTGGCGGTCAGTTCGGCGAAGGACTTGCTCCACTCATCGAACAGGGTTTGATCGAGATCCGCGGCACCGCGCACGTGCATGAACTGGAGCAGCGAAACGAGGACTCGTTCCACCTCGCCGTAGCCGCGCCCGAGCGCGCGCTTCCACCGCAAATACCGGTCGACGAGAGGTTCGAGTGCAACATCGGGACGGAGAGCGTTCATGACAGTCTCCTCGTCCCGTCGGCCGCCAGTGACGGAAGCGGCAGCCCCACCTCCCGCAGTGCCTCGGTTTGCAATCTCAGGTAGACGCAGGTGCTCTCGAGTGTATGGTGGCCCAGCAGGTCGCCAATCGCCTTGATGCCGACGCCACGTTCGAGCAAATGCATCGCAAATGCGTGGCGCAGGCTGTAGGACGAACTGCCCTGCAGCGGCAATCCGCTCAGCCTCGCGCGTTTCTCATAGACGTCGCACAACGCCGTGTGCTTGATCGGGCCGGCGGGCGTGCGCCCACGCAGGAAGAGCTGCGGGAGCGCGCTTCCCGGTCGCCCACTTCGGAGATAGCGCTTGAGGAGGCGAAGCGCCTGATCGGATAGTGGCAGCACGAGCAACGAGTGGGTCTTGCGCTGCTCGACGTGTAGCGTCTTGTTCGCCCAGTCGATCGAGGCCAGCGTCAAGGTCACGATCTCGGATGGGCGTAGGCCGTAATACGCCATCAGATACAGCATCGCGTGGTCGCGGCAGCCGAGTGAGTCGGAGCGGTAGATCGAGCGCAGCAACTTCAGTACGAGATTCCAGGCCAACGCGCGCGGCGGCAACTCGTCCCGATAGGTGCGTGGCGTATCGATGATGTCGAGGCGCTCGCGCAGTTCCCCCCGGTCATGGCAGAACCGGAGGAAGGCACGCAACTGGGCAATTGTGTGCTGGAGAGACTGACGCTTGAGTCGCTGCCCGGCGGCGATAACAAACTGTTGGACCGCGTGTACGGACAGGTCCTGAAACGAAGCGTCGGCCGGCACAGCGTGGGCAAGAAAGGCCGTAGCGCTTGTAAGGTGCTGGCTGATCGTACTGGCAGCCAGTCCCCGCGTCTCGCGAAGATAACGCCGGTACGCATCGAGAACGGGCGAAAACCGGTTGCAATCAGGCTCGACGACAAGGCGGCCGTTGGCAGCGAGGAAGCGCTCGAATGCACGCCGCGTTCCGCAAAACTGGGGCTGCTGGTGGGGCGACGCAAACATCGTGGCGAGTTCGGCGACCGAGAACACCGCATCCGGCGTGACTGATCCGCGGGCTTCGAGGACCTGCTTCAGCCTGCGGACGTGATCATGTGCCGGATCGTGCGCATAGCCTGCAAACACCAGCCAATCGGCGAAGTCCGCGAGCCAATCGGCGACAGGGGATTCGAGGTAGCGCCGGTGATACTTGGGGAAGAGAGCTGTAAGCATCGTGGTCTCCACGTTCATTGAGGTGGAAAACCACGGTACGCCGCGGGGGCCGTATTAACGTTGAGTGCGGATGCGTCGATGCAATGCTCGTCGCAGCGTCAATCCCGCTACTCCACATCACTGGCTGCTGCACATAAATCGATTAATGTTCGGCGCAACATTAATCGACGAACTGGGCTACCTGCCGCTCGAACCGGCGGCCGCGCACCTGTTCTTCCAGCTCGTGTCGCGGCGCTACGAACGGGCCAGCATGCTGATCACCAGCAACCGGCCGGTCGGCGAGTGGGGACACGTGTTCGGCGACGCCGTTGCCGCCACCGCCATCCTCGATCGGCTGCTGCACCACAGCCAGGTCATCACGATCCGGGGTGACAGTTACCGGCTGCGCGACAAGCGCCGCAGCGGCCTTCTGCAGAAGGCCGCTGCCCCCACCCCGATCACGTCGGAGAGTTGATTAACCCAGGGGGTCAATTCCAGATGTCGTCAGGGGGTCAAATCTTCGTGTCGCTTGACACACTGATGAAGGATCCCATTGCCGCGCTAGAGGCGATCAAGCGCATCAAGGACCTGGGAGTGGAGTTGTTCATCGACGACTTCGGCATCGGTCACTCCAGCCTGAGCTACCTGCACCGGCTACCGGTCAATGCGCTGAAGATCGATCAGTCCTTCGTCCGCTCGCTGTCCGCCGACGCCGTATCGGTCTCGATCGTCCAGTCGATCATCGAACTCGGGCACCGGCTCACCCTGGAGGTCGTGGCCGAAGGCGTGGAAACCGAAGAAACCTGCGATCAGCTCGCGGGACTCGGCTGCGACACCATCCAGGGCTACTATGTGGCCCGTCCCATGCCCGCTGAGCGCTTCGGTGACTGGCAACTACAGTACGAGGCCGGCCGCGGTGCGGCCCCGCACTGAGTCAAGAGCACCCCGCTACACTTTGAAGCGCTGCACCGTCAGGCGCAGTTGCGCCGCTGCGTCATCCAGCGCTTGAGACACGGTGGCGCTCAGCGTGCCGGCAGCGCAGTTTTCTTCGCTCACCCGGGCCAGCGTCTCGACCTTGGACGACATCGACGTCGCCGCGCGGTCCTGGTCGATCATCGCCGCCGACACGCCTTCGATCACTACCGTCGCTTCGGCAGTATGGGCGCGAATCTGCTCCATCTGCCGCTCGCCTTCCTCCGACATTCGCCGCCCTTCGCTCGCCGCATTCACCACCGAATCCATGTTGGACACCGCGTGGCGAATCGACGATTGCATCGCGGACACTTTGACACCGATCTCCTGTGCGGAACTGGTGGTGCTCTCGGCTAGCTTGCGCACCTCGTCGGCGACCACGGCGAAGCCTCGGCCCTGCTCACCCGCACGTGCCGCCTCGATGGCGGCATTGAGCGCGAGCAGATTGGTCTGATCTGCCAACTGCTTGATCACGTCGACGATGCCCGAGATACGTTGCGATTCAGCCTCCAGAGCGTTGACCGTGTCGCTGGCCTGAATGATCTCGCTGGCAAGCGACTCGATCGCTCGGCTGGAGCGGCGGATAACGTCTGCACCGCTGGTCGCCGCTGCGTTGGCCTCCTGAGAGTGCGCCAACGCCTCGCCGGCGTGATTGGCAATGCTGGAGATGTTCTGCAGCATCTCCGCCACCGCCGCAGTCATCGTCATCGCCGCCTCGCTCTGGCGACCTGCCGCATCGGCCACGCTGGACGACACATCCGAGGCACGCTGCGAGGATTCGCCGATGCTACCGGCCGAATGCAGCACATCGCGCAGCGACATCTGCACTCGCTCGACCAGCGCATTGAGCGATTCGGCAGTCTGCGCAAGCTCGTCGCGCCCTTCGACCTTGGCACGGACGTTGAAGTCACTGCTCTCGGCGATATGCACCAGGGTGCTGCGCATGGTATCCAGCGAGCCAACTACGCTGCGGACGATGGCAACCCCGAGCACGGCCAGCAGGACGCCGGCCACCACCGCGGCACCGAGCAAGAGGCGCGTCACTGTGGCCACCGTACGGTCACCCTCGGCCCGGGACACCGCAGCATCCTCGATACTCGTTGCCGCGAGCTTGCTGAGTGGGACATCCAGGGTGGCATAAGAAATCGCCCAGCGCGCGGCATAGCCTTCAAACTCCAGAAAGCGGGCGCGGAACGTCATCCAGTCCCGCGCCGCGACCAGCTGACGGGTCAGTTCGGCCTGCCGCTCGTCGTTGCGGGCAAAGTCCTCCCACAAGGGCTGCAGTTCCTCCCACTGCTCGGCCTGCCCGGCGCTCTTAGGCAGCACCCGGTACGCCTCATAGGCGTCGTTGGCACGCTTGCTCGCTTCGTCGTAGCGCTCGCGGATGCTCGCGAACAGGGCCCGCCCCTCGTCCAGCAACTCGGCTTCGTCCGGCATCAGGGTTTCGTACTTCTCCAGCTTCCAGGCCGCTCCTTCCTGCACTGCGACGATCGCCTCCAGCCGGCTCGCGCGCAGCACGCCCAGCCAGCGCACGGCGGCCAGGCTCTGTTCGCTCACATCGTGCATCACCGCCGCGACACGCTGAAGACCGATCCACCCCGCGCCACCGACGAACAGCAGCGCCACGACTGAGAACACGACCAAGAGCATCAGCTTGATCCGTACCGGTATGCGGTTCACCTGCACCTCCCTGAATTGTCGATGTCGATCGCCTTGGCCCACCCCACCGCCGGACGCCATCCGGTGGGCGTTCCGGTGAGCCGTGCTAAATGCTTATCGGCAGGCGATAGTTAGTCTTTAACAATATCGTCTTCTTTCGAACTATCATGTACGGACGCTTGCTCAGACGGCGAGGCGGATCGTTGCCCGGCCGCTCGCAATGCGGCGCCCGTCCAACGTGCACATCAATATCTCAATCTCGGCAGCGGCGTCGGTGCGCGCAACCAGTTGCATGGTGAGTACGCTCGGCTGTCCGACCAGCAGGACACCCTCGAAGCGCGTAGTGAAGCTACTCAGCTGCGCCGACTCGTAGCGGCTGGTCAGCAGACGGCCCATGCGGGCCATGTTGAGCATGCCATGTACGATCAAGTCGTCGAAGCCGGCGGCATGAGCGAAATCGCGGTCGAGATGAAGCGGGTTAAGATCACCCGACGCCTCGGCGTAGCGGCGCAAGTCCTCGGGCCGGCAAGGATCGCCTGTCTCGCGGGCCAGTTCGCTGCCGATCTCTGCGGTCAGAAGGTCCGCACTCATGCTTCGTCGCTCCGCGGTGGATTGCGCACCAGCACCAACTGGCGCGAGCGGCCGAGCACGCCGGCCTCCTCGTCGGCGAAGGTCGTCTCGATCAGCGCAAACTCGAGTTGCCCCTCGCGCCGATCGTAGATGTCCGCGACGCACCGCGCGACGCTGACCTTCATGCCTGCGCGGATCGGCGCAACATACTCGAACTGCTGCTCGGCATGCAGGATGCGCTTGAGGTCCGCGCCAAGCGCTTCCATGATGCGGCGCGAACTGTTGTCCTGCCCTTCCAACACCTTCATGAAGGTCGGCGGGGCGATCTCGCGGCACGCCGGGTCAGGGTCACCAATTGCCTCCGCAAAAGCGGCCAGCGCCGCCGGCTCCACCGTTACCGTGAATGCGGGCAGGCAATAACCGATGCGGCTCCGGTCAAGCGCCATGCCGCACCGCCAGAAAAAACTCGCCGAGCCGATCGCCCGCGCCGAAGAGTTCGGGCGCGCAGGCACGCGCCCGCTCGAGCCTCGCAGCGGCCTCGGATTCACCCAGTTGGCGCAGGAAGGCGATGGGACCGCCGCAGTACGCAGGCACCAATCCGGCCACAACGGCCGCGCTGTCGAGCACCGCCTCGTCGGAAACCCGGCCTTCGGCCAGGGCCTCGAGCGCCCCTTCGAGCACCACAAGAATCTGTCCGTCCTCGTCCAGGCCACGTGCGCAAGCTTCGTGAGCACGCACGGCCAACTGCGGAATCAAGGGTTCTCGGCCGAACGAGACAAGCACGCCGTCGGGCCGCAGACTGCGCGCAATAAGCAAGGCTGCCGCATGTGCCAGCGCGTCGCCGTTCGACACGACCTCTACGACCCGCCCGTGCGGACTGCGCTCCGCCACCCACACACTTGCTCCGCATCCGGATGCGGCTCCGTCCGTCAACCCTTGGCTGCCCTTCAGGTAAGCGACGCGAGTTGCAGCCTGCGTTTCACCGCGCCCACCGACCAGTACCGCGATGTCGCGACGCCCGGATACGTTAGCGTCGGCCAGTTCGACTCCCGACGCCGCGAGCGCCTTGCCCAGTTCGGGACAGTCGTCGCCCACGAGGGCTACGCGCACCGCACCGGCGTCAGGCGCCCCGTCGAGGACCTTGAGCGAACGCTGGCGGTCGAGGAAAAGCGAGCGGACCATATTGCCCGCGACCGGATCCTGGATCAGACCTACGAAGATGTCCATTTCATTGGCAAGCGCAGCATCCATCGGCATGGTCCAGCCCTGGACGACACAATCCATGATCGCTCGATAGGCCGGGTAGTGCGCAAGCAACGCCGGCGACAGGTCGAGGATCTGAGCGATTCGCGCGTGCGCTCCGTCCTGATCGAGGGCGAGCGCGCCGCTGTCGAACGTCACCCCCTCGGTGTCCCATACCTTGCGCGCATCGCACAGTGCCAGGGCACGAGCCTTGGCACGCTCGAGCAACCGCTCGACCGGCGCAATCTCGTCCACCACGCCACACTCCAACGCAGCCGCGGCCTTTAGCGGCTCGCCACGCAGCAGCATCTCGAGGCCCAGCCGGGCACCCACCATCCGCGGCAGCCGCTGCGTACCGCCGGCGCCGGGCAGCAGCCCCAGCTTGATCTCGGGCAACCCAAGCAGAACACCGCGGCGATCGGACACCACACGCCCGTGACAGGCAAGACACAACTCCAGGCCACCGCCAAGGGCGAGGCCATCCACCGCGGCGACAAAGGGTTTCGGGGAGCGCTCCAGCCTGCGGAAGATGCGACCGAGCCGCCCGCACAGCTCAACGAGTTGCGCGTGGCTGTCGGTCATCGCCCGCTCGGTGAACATGCGGATCATCGCCAAGTCGGCCCCGGCGAGGAACGCCCCCTTGCCCGAAGCGAGGACGACCGCGACCACCCGCTCGTCGCCCAGGACCCGGTCGACAAGGCGCTCGAGCGAATCCATCATGTCGAGCGAGAAGACGTTCATCGTGCGGCCCGGCATGTCGATGCGGGCCATCAGCACTCCGTCCTTGCCGAGGCTGGTTTCGATGTTCTGGTCAGTCACGGTCGCCCGCCCCTCACGCGTATTTCTTGAAGTCGGGCTTGCGCTTCTCGTTGAAGGCGCGCACCCCTTCGCGCGACTCCTCGCTCTGGTAATAGCCCTTCACCGCGGCCACGCCCATGAAGCTGATTCCGCGGATGTTTTCGCTGTCGGCGTTGAAGGAGCGCTTGGCGATGGCGATCGCGGTGGGGCTCAGCGCGTTGATTTCGGCTGCCCAAGCCTCGCACTCGGCGTCCAGCTGCTCGTGCGCCACAACCTTGTTCACCAGCCCCATCGCCAGCGCTTCCTGCGCGGAGTAGCGGCGGCACAGGAACCAGATTTCGCGCGCCTTCTTCTCGCCGACAATGCGCGCGAGGTAGGCGGTGCCGAAGCCGGGATCCACCGAACCGACCTTCGGGCCGACCTGGCCGAACTTGGCGTTTTCGGAGGCGATGGTCAGGTCGCAGATGGTGGCGAACACATTGCCGCCGCCGATTGCGAAGCCCTGCACGCGGGCGATCACGACCTTGCGGCAGTCGCGGATGGCCGACTGCAGCTCTTCGATAGGCAGGCCGACCATGCCACGCGGACCGTACAGGCCGTCCTCGGACAGATGCACCTTCTGGTCGCCGCCGGTGCAGAACGCCTTGTCGCCGGCCCCGCCGAAGATGACGGTGTTCACCGACTTCTCCTCGTCGGCCATGCGGAAGGCCTGGATCAGCTCCTCCACGGTCTGCGTGCGGAAGGCGTTAAACACGTCCGGGCGGTTGATGGTGATGCGCACCGCGTTCTCGCCGACCTCGTAGAGGATATCCTTGAACTCTTGAGCCATTTTTCTATTTCCTGAATGATTGGTGGGAAAGCGGCGGCGCTCAGCCGTGCATGGTCAGACCGCCGGAGATGCTGACGGTCTGGCCGGTCATGAAGGAGGCGTCGTCGGAGGCGAGGAAGGCGACCATGCCCGGATAGTCATCGGGCTCGCCGATACGGCCGAGCGGCACGCCGCGCACCATCGCGTTGCGAATCTTCTCGCCCTGCTCGCCGGTGCCGACGAAGGCGTCCATTGCCGGGGTGTTGGTGGGGCCAGGGCACACGCAGTTGAGCAGCACGTTGTTGCGCGCCACTTCGCGCGCGAGGGCCTTGGCGAAGGCGATGGTCGCCCCCTTGCAGCCCGAATACACCACCTCGCCCGAGGAGCCCACGCGACCGGCATCAGAGGCAATAAAGATCACCCGCCCGCCACCACGCTGCGCCATGCCGGTCACCACGGCATGCGTCATGTGGATCGGCCCCAGATAGTTGATGTTGACGATCTTCTGCCAGAAATCCGGCGTGGTCTTGAGGAACGCGGTCGGCGTATCCCATCCGGCATTGTTCACCAACGTCCAGACGGGGCCGAGCTTCGCCTCGATCGAGGCCACGGCAGCCTTGACCGCCTCGTAGTCGGTGATGTCCACCACCTCGAAATCGGCCTTGCCACCGGCGAGTTTGATCTGCTCGACGGCAGCCGCTGCCGCCTCCTTGTTGAGGTCCAGCACGCCGACCGCCATGCCTTCCTCGGCCAGGCGCTTCGAGATCGCCAAGCCGATGCCGCTTGCACCGCCCGTCACGAGGGCGACTTTATCCTTGAGTCCTTTCACAGCGCTTCCTCCTTGAATGCACAGAATTGATCGTCGAATCGGTCACATCCGGCTCAGACGCTGCGCTGAGCCTTGCTCTTCTCGCTGGCGGCCTTCGCGGCGGCCTTGGCCTGCGCCCATTGCTCGTCGCTCATCGAATTGAGGCCGGCAAAGGTCGACGGCGCGGCCAGATGGTGACCGCCGTCGATGGTGATGGTCTCCCCGGTGATGTAGTCGGCCCCGTCCGAGAGCAGCAGTAACACCAGGTTGCCCAGCTCGGACATTTCACCAAATCGTCCCATCGGAACCTGGTCGGCCTGGGTTGCGCCGACGGAACTGTCCGCGGTGGGATTGAGCATCTGCCACGCGTAATCGGTCGGGAACGGCCCTGGCGCCACCGCGTTCAGACGAATGCCGTAGCGCGCCCACTCCACCGCCAAGGACATGGTCATGGCGTTCACCGCGGCCTTTGCCATCGCGGACGGGACCACGTAGGGCGAGCCGGTCCAGATCCAGGTCACCAGCGTCGACACCACCGAACCCTTCAGCCCCTGCTCGATCCAGCGCCGCCCCGCGCACTGCGTCGTGAAGAAGGCGCCATCCATCACCGTCGAGGCAATGGCCTCGTAGCCACGCGGACTCAAGTCCTTGGTCGGCGCAATGAAGTTCGCCGCGGCGTTGTTCACCAGCCCGGTGAGCGGCCCGTAGTTGTCCCAGATTTCACCGACCGCCGCATCGACAGCTTCGTAGTTGCGGATATCAACCGCCTGCCAGAACACTCGCTCGCCGACTTCGCGATTGATCTCGGCGGCAGCCTCCTCGAGCACCTGGGCACGCCGGCCCCAGATGTGGACCTGGGCACCATGCGCCGCCATGTGGCGGGCAAGCCCCTTACCGATACCGGTACCACCGCCGGTGATGAGGATGCGCTTGCCCTCAAGGCAGTTCCTGTCGTAAAGCATTTCGTCTCCTGTTCGCGCGCATTGCAGGTGGCGCGCTCTTCATACTTTGTTCGGCCCGCTCGCTCAGCGGGCAGTGGCGGCCACCGCCTCGCGACGACGCGCAATCAGGTCGCGGCCGATGAGATACTTCATGATCTCGATCGAACCGCCCGCGATCTTCACGATGCGCGCATCCGCGTAGGCGCGGGCGATCGGGTACTCCCACATGTAGCCCCAGCCGCCGAACAGCTGCAGGCACTCGTCGACCACCTTGCAATGCAGGTTCGACAGCCACATCTTTGCCATCGCCGCGTCGATCGCGTCGAGTTCGTTGTTCATGAACAGCTCGATGCACTTGTCGGTGAATACCCGGCCGATGGTGGCCTCGGTCTGAAGTTCGGCAAGCTTGAACTGCGTGTTCTGAAAGTCGGCGATGGTCTTGCCGAATGCCTCGCGTTGAGACACGTAGTCCGCGGTGTATTCGATAACTGTTTCCGCCACGGTAGCCGAGCGAATCGCCTGGGCTAGGCGTTCCTGCGCGAGCTTGGTCATCATCAGCGCGAAGCCCTGCCCTTCACCGCCCAGCATCGCCGCGGCGGGCACCCGCAGATCCTCAAAGAAGAGCTCCGAAGTGTCCTGCGCCTTGAGACCCAGCTTCTCGAGGTTCTTGCCGCGCTTAAATCCGGGCAGTGAGGTATCGATAAGGAACAGCGTGACGCCCTTGGCGCCCGCGTCCTTGTCGGTCTTGGTCGCAAGCACCAGCACGTCGCACATCTGGCCGTTTGAAATGAACACCTTCTGGCCGTTGATCACGTAATCGTCGCCGTCGCGCACCGCGCGGGTGCGGACGTTCTTGAGATCCGAGCCGGCATGGGGCTCCGTCATGCCGAGCGCACCGATCGCCTCGCCACTGACCATCCGGGGCAGCCACTGCTTCTTCTGCTCCTCGGTACCAAAAGACTTGATGTAGGTCGCCACCAGGTCGCAGTGGATCAGGAAGCCCGGACCGGTGAAGCCGCTGCGCGCCATCTCCTCGAACACCACCACGTCGAAGAGATAGTCGAGACCGAGGCCGCCGTATTCCTCCGGCACGGTGCAGCACAGCAGGCCGGCCTCGCCGGCCTTGAGCCAGACCTCGCGCGGCACGATGCCGTCCTTTTCCCACTGCTCGTGATACGGCCGGATCTCACGATCGATGAACCGCAGCACCGTGTCGCGAAACATCTCGTGCTCTTCATTGAAGAGGCTGCGCTTGATCATTGCGTGCTCCATGCATCGATTTCGATGTCTGTATGGTGCCATACGATTTAACACGCATCAAGACCGTATTGTTTAATACTTTCTAGGCTCCCTCGCAGCTGCCTCAATCGCCGGCAGGACCAACAAAGTCGACGATCCGCGCGCCCACCGTCTCGGCCTGCTCCAGATGAAGGAAGTGGCCGCTTCGGGGAATCATCCCGGCCACCGTTCCGGGCCCTCCGCCGACCATGGCAGCAGCCACGTCCTCGTCGGTCAGCCCGATGCAGCCGTCGATCTCGCCGTGCAAATAAAGGAGCGGCTGAGGGATGGCACCGACTGCGGCACCATAGTTGAAGCTGAAGCTGACGGGCTCGAAGAAGGCCCGGTAGTAGCCCAGTGCGGCACGCAAGTTATCCGGCGCGGTGAGGCTGCGGCGCAAGTGCGCAAGATCCTCGGTGGCATCGTAGCCCGGCGACCAGTCGGCCCACAGCGCACGGATGAAGGCAAAGTCGTTAGCCCGGACGACATCGTCGGCTACCGCCATCTGGAAAAACCACATGTAGAAGGAGCGCTTGAGTTGCTCGTAGCGCGAATGGCGCACCGCGAGCAGTTGCAATGGCGGGACCGCCAGCGCCACGCAGCGGCGCCATAGCCGCGGCCCCTGTAGCGCGGCCGAGTAGGTCGCAAGCGCACCCCAGTCGTGCCCGATCAGTACCGCGCGCTCATCGCCGCCCAGCGCCTGGTGCAACCCGTTTGCGTCCGCCCCGAGTGCGAGGAACAGCTCGGCGCCGTCCAGGCGGCCCATGTCGGGCGCTCCGCTCGGCGCATAGCCACGCATGTAGGGGGCAACCGCGCGGTAGCCCTGCGCGGCGAGCATCGGCATCAGGTGGCGCCAAGTCATCGCAGTGTCGGGAAAGCCATGCAGCAACAACGCGAGCGGCCCCTCGCCGTGGGCAAGATACTGGAAGCTCAGGCCGTTGGCCTCGACCGTGCCTGTTTCGAAGGAGGTGTTCATTGTTGTGCGGGTCTCTTCTAGTGAGAAAGGTTTCCGAAGCTCCGTTTTCGCCGCGCGAACCGATCCGCCTTTCTAGGCGGCGCGACCAGGCGCAGTACGCCGGGTGGTGGCCGCCAGCGCGTGCTCCATGACCCCTCGAAGTCGTATCAACAGGTCTGTCGTATTGGCGACCGACATGTAGTTCGCCGATCCGTAGGCGGCGGCCAGGCGCTCACTTTCGGCGTCGCTACCGACACTCAGGCATACACAGGCAACGCCGCGCGCGGCCGCCTCATCGAGCGCCTTTCGGGTGTCGGCGGCGGCGTAGTCGCCCTCGTACTGGTCGTCGTGCGGGTAACCGTCGGATACCAGCACCAGCAGCTTGAAGGGCGTGCCCGCACGCTTATCGATCATCTCGACGCCATGGCGGATGGCGGCACCGCAACGCGTGTAGCCGGCCACCGAGAGCTGCGCCATGGGTTCCCGCGATCCGCCGCCGAGACGCTCATCGAAGGCCTTGACGTGCTGGAAGCGCACCAGCCGGCGCCCCCAGGAATGGAAGCCGTAGAGCGCCACCCGGTCTCCGAGCAGTTCGAAACTGCGCACCAGTTGCCATGCGAGGCGCGCCTGGCGGTCGAATACGCGGTCAGCGCCGAGACACTCGAGAGTGGAACTGGAGGTGTCGAGCAGGACCATGACGCCCAAATCACGCCGGGTACGCAGGCTCGCCGAATAGATACGCTCGTCGCCGGAGTGGCCGGTACGCAGGTCGACCGCAAGGCGGATCATCGGATCGAGGACCAGCCCGTCGCCTTGGGGCTGACCGGAATGTCGGCGGAAACCGAGGCACAGCGTCGCCAACGCGCGCTGGAAGCCGATCTCGGCGGGACCATCGAGGATGGCGGTATCGAAGGCCGGCTCCTCGCTGCCCGGCGCGACCTCCTCCACGTTTGTCCAGTTCGACCGGTAGCGCCGCTGGCTGGCGTCCCACTCTGGATAGCAGTGCGCACCCTCCTCATTGGCGAGCATCGCGCTCGGAATCGCCAATGCCAGGCTGGTGCGCAGTGCCTGGCGGATGTCGCCGATGCGGCTGCTCGCACGCCCGCTGACCATCTCGGACGAACCCTCGACCCCCGACTTGGCCGACTCACCGTCGGGCGAGGACTGCATATCGAAGATTTCGCGCATGAAGCGCGAGAAGAACCCGTCCTTGCCAAGCGGCGAGGACAGCAGCTTCCAGAACGGATTACGCGTCAGCGCATCCTCGTCTTGTTCGATGTTCTCAGGCTCGACCGTGCTCAATTGCGACTCGAGTTGGTCGAGCTTGCCGGCGTCCATCGCCCGGCCGCCGCCGCGCGCGTTCCTGCGCAGCACCGACCAGGGTTTGAGCGTGCCGTACCACGCCGGAGGCCGCGGCAGACGGGTCATGCCGCGCGCGATTCGTAGGGATTCCTCCGCACTCGCGGGACATTGGCCGGTGCGGTAGGCATCGAGCTCCCCGAGGAACGGAGCCGGTAGCCGATCCGCTATCAGCCTCGCGCAGCGCTCGACTTCCAGTAACAGGTAGCGCTGGCGCTGCTCGATGCTGCCGACCAGGGCAGGCAGCCCCATTCCGTGCAACGCCTGGCCGGCGAGTAGCGCGCATTGCACCAGGAGCTCGCGTGCATCCTCCCCCCCCCGGCGCTCGAGACTCAGGAAAACGCGCTCGCCGTCGGTCCATGCCGGCGCGGCTGGGTCGACCAGATAGCTGATCGCCACCGGACGCCCGACCACCGCCGCAGCCAGCAGGCGCAGTGGGTGCGTATCGCGCTGTGCGGGCTCCACGCCCTACTCCGACAGGTAGGTGTGTACCACTTCGCACAGGCCGTGCAGGATCTCGGCGTCGTCGCACAGCGGCTGCAGCATCGCCACCCGCGCCGCAGCCCTTGCCGACAGGCCCTCGCTCATCATCCGCGCGGTGCTGACCAGGGTGCGGGTCGAGCACACCTCCGGCAGCGTACCCTTGTCCAGGCGCCGGATGGCATGGGCAAGCTTGACGAGATCGCGCGCACGGGGCTCGTCGATGCCGCTCTCCGTCATCACGATGCTCGCCTCGATCGCGCCCGCCGGGTAGTCGAACTCAATACCGATCATGCGCTGGCGGGTCGATTGCTTGAGATCCTTCAGCACGCTCTGGTAGCCCGGGTTGTAGGACACCACCAGCATGAAGCTGTCTGGGGCGACCAGCCGTTCGCCCAGGCGTTCGAGGTTGAGTTCACGGCGGTGATCGGCCAGCGGGTGAATCACCACCGTGCTGTCGGCACGCGCCTCGACGACTTCGTCGAGGTAGCAGATTGCCCCGCTGCGCACCGCGCGCGTCACAGGCCCGTCGACCCATACGGTATCGCCGCCCTGTAGCAAGTAACGCCCAACGAGGTCGGCGGCCGTGATGTCCTCGTGGCAGGGCACAGTGATCAGCGGCAGCCCGAGACGTGAGGCCATGTGCTCGACGAAGCGGGTTTTGCCGCAGCCGGTCGGCCCCTTGAGCATCACAGGCAGGCGTTGTCGGTGTGCCGCCAGGAAGACCTCAACCTCGTTGTCGCACGGCAGGTAGTAAGGATGCTCAGACGTCTGTCCAGCCCCCTCTCGACTACTGCATTCATAGTTGTCTCCCAGGTTGCCCGATCGGCCAGCACTCAGGACGGCAGCAGATCCATGGTCGCCGCGCTGCGCTTCTTCGGCGCCGTGCCGTTCAGCGCGCCGTCGAGCTTCAGGGCCGCCCGCTCACCGCTGAACACGGCGGCTTCGACGCCGGCCTGCGAAAAGTAGTCGCCGGCGAGGCAGACTCGCGGCGGCATCTTGTCGTAGATGGCCTCCAGCCGTTCGTAATGCCCGGGCCCGGCGATGGTCAGGCCCTTCTCATAGCGGAAGAGATGCACGAAGCTCGGCTCCGGCGCCGGCCCGAAGGCGCGCATCGCACCTTCCACGGCTTCGCGCCGGATGTCGTCGTCGCTCAGGTGCGCCAATGGCGGAGTATTGAAATACACCCCCACCGCCTCGCCGCCGGGCGGCACCGAGCCGGGGTGGCGGCGGCTTTGCAGCACCATCGCGCCGATGTTGCGGGTCTCGCCGTAGCCCACCGGCATCACGATGTCCACCGGGTAGTTTGGCCAGGGATTCTTCGCGTAGCCGATCTGCACGTGGGCATACTCGGTGTACGGCGTCTCCATCAGGGTCGTGTACACCCGCTGGTCGATGAAACCGGCCATGAGCCGCGCGGCGACGAAGGATTCGGTCGCCAGCACCAGCCCGTCGGCCTCGTGCCATTCGCCCCCCGCGAAGACGGCATAGCGCTCGCCGCGCCGTTCGACCTCGTCCACCGCGGTCGCGAGGCGGACCGTGGTGTTGCGGGCCCCGGCGACGAGCCATTCGCTGACCTGCCCGATGCCCTCCGGCGGCACCGACAGCGCCATCTTGTTGGCCTGCTTGATGATCGACAACGGAAACGGCAGCGACAACCAGCTGGCGGGCACGGCATAGAGGAAATCCATGATCGGGCGCACGATGTACTCGTGGGCGCGGTCGCCGAGGTTGCGGCGCGACCACGATTCCAGGTCTTCCTTGGTGTCGTAGCGGGCCAGATCCGCGCTGTCGAAGGGATTGGCGGCCTGCCGGCTGAGCAGCAGCCTGAGCCCGGCGGAGGCGATCTTGAGGCGGTCACCGAAGGTCAGCGTCGGAATCTTCAGGTAGCTGAGCAGATTCACGAAGCTGACCCGGTAACGCGCGTCGTCGTTGTCCTGCAGTTCGGCAGCCCCCGCCCAGGGGACGACCTTGTCGGCCACGCCCAGCTCCCTGAGCAAGGCAAAAGTGCGCGGGTAGATGCCCCCCATCAGAAAAAGCGCGCCGGTACCCAGGTTGAAGCCGTCCCGATGCAACTGCTTGGTGCGGCCACCGACCTTGTCGGCCGCCTCGAACAGCATCACTTCGTGTCCCTGCTTGCCCAGCGTGTAAGCCGCGGCGCAGCCGGCCGGCCCGCCGCCGATCACGATTACCTTCATGAATCGTCTCCAGTGTCCTTGTGTGTCGATGGCATGCGGCAGCACCGCATGCCGTCCCGTCATGCTTGGGCGAGGCGCTCGATTTCGCGGTCGACGAAATCCGATGCCGTCTCCACCAGCTCGATGCAGCGCGGATCCGCACTCTTCAGCGCGCCCCTGACGCCATGCACCGCGCGGCGCAGGTGGCGTTGCAGGAAATCGCGCTGCGCGCGGGCGAGCGAGCCCAGCGCCTCTGCGTCGCCGGCCGAGCGGCTCTCCAGGTGCGCCAGGAAGTGCATGAACTGGAACTCCACGCTGAGGTGGTCGGGCATTTCGGCGCGCTCTTCGCGCCCCAGCCCGAAGAAGCCGTAGAAGCGCATCAGCTCCTCGAACAGCGCGCTCTGGTCGACGTCGGCGTAGGAGCCCTCGCGCAGCGAGCAGGCGGTCCTGCACACCGAGGGATCGAAGGCTTCATTGAAGACCGCACCGGGAATCGCGAGCGCGCTGCGCGCCGCACCGTCGTAGGTGAAGGCGCTCGCCAGCGCGCCGTAGAGCCCGCTGCGCCCGGCGGCATCGCCGGCCAGCGTGGCCATCTCGTCGCGCGCGTTCATGTCCGGCCCCCGTCGGCGATGCGCTCGACTTCGACGCGCGTATCGCGGTCGAAGACCGAGTTCTGCCCCTGCAGCAGGCCCGCGGTGAGATGCGGATGCCCGCCGGCCAGCTCGACGGGGTTCAACGGCGAGGGCGACACGGTGTTCATGTCGCCCGGCCCCTCGAACTGATACTGCTCCCAAGCGTGATGCATCAGCGTCTGCCCGGGCCGCAGGCTGGGCGACACCTTGGCCCTGCACTTGAAGCTGCCGATGTCGTTGCGCACGCGGATCCAGTCATCGTCGGCGATGCCGCGCTGCACCGCGTCGGCCACGGACATCAGCATGTAGGGCTCAGGGCGGGCCTCCAGGCGCAGCATCAGGCTGCTGTCGCGCCAGGTGGAGTGGATGCTCCAGCGCGTCTTGCCGCCGGTCATCATCAGCGGATAGTTGCCGCCGATCATCGGCGGCGCCTTGAAGCGCGGCAGCAGTTCGTCGAGTTCGTCGTAGAACGGGTGGTCGACGAAGAACTGGATGCGCCGGCTCGCCGTCGGATACGGCACCTTGTCGCGCACGTGGAAGGTCAGCGGCACGATGCTGTCGTCGGCGGGGAACTCGCACATGCTGCCGATGGAGACCGGATCCTCCGGCAGGCCGTCGAAGCGCGCGAAGCCCTTCTGCTTGACCTCGTCCCAGGTCTTGTTCTTGTGCGTGGAGGAGAGGTCGAAGATCGCGCGCGCCACCTTGTCGTCGTCGCCCTCGCGGAATTCGCCCTGCATGGTGAGGTCGTCGTACAGGGTGTCGAGCTTGACTTCCAGCCCCTGCGGGCTCTTCACCGCGCTGATTCCGCGCTCCCGCGCGCGCTTCTGGATGTGCTTGGCCAGCAGCACGATGATGCTCCAGTCGGTCTTCGCCTCGCCGAGCGGCGCGGTCGCCTGATCGCAGGTGGTCAGGTAGGGCGACAGCGGCGTGACCCACTTGAGGTTGGTGCGCTCGTACCACGGCGCGGCGGGCAGCACGTAGTCCGCGTGGCGGGCGGTGGAGTTGATGCGCCAGTCCATCACCACGACCTTCTTCAGCTTGGGCCACAGCACCTCGAGCAGCTTCTCGCTGCCGCGCAGCCGGCGCAGCGGATTGCTGACGAGCGAGATCATGATGCGCGGCGGCCGATCCGGCGCCGGCTGCAGCGGCTGCCACTGCTTGCTCAGCGACTCGTCCAGGTAGGCCTGCAGCGGCCGCTTGTTGCCCAGCCCCCATTCTTCGGCGCGCGCCGACAGCTCGCCGATGCCGCCATGGACCGACCAGAACAGCGTGCCGGACGTCCAGATCGGCAGCCGGATCAGCGGATTGCCCGGCACGAACATCAGGCGCCCGAGCCCCTGCACCACCATCTCGTGCGAATCGCCGGCGTCCAGCCGCTGCTGGATGAAGGGTTCGAGGCGGCCGAAAGTCTCGGCGACCTCGCGCATGTTCGGCGTCAGCGCGAACTTGTCGCCGCCGTCGACGTTGAGCACCGGGAAGCCCGAGAAACCCGCTCCGCGCCGGCCGATGTTGCCGGTCAGCGCGAAGATCAGCGCCATGGCGCGCTCGGCGAGGTTGCCGTGGTAGTACTTGCACATGCTCGTCTGGGCGATGTTGGCGACCTTGTCCACGCTGACGATCTCGTGCGCGAGGCGCCGGATCATCTTCGGGCTGACGCCGCACATCTGCGATGCCGCCTCGGGCGTGTAGTCGGCCAGGCGGTCCCTGAGCAGTGAATAGACGCTGCGCACTTCGACGCGCTGGCCGTCCTTGAGCGTCACGCTGCGGCTCACGTCCAGCATCGGGTCGAGCGCTTCGAGCGCCAGCGAGCGGAAAGGCGCCGTCTGCAGGCTGTCGCTGTGGGCGTCCCACAGCATGTGGTGGTCTTCCCTGCCCTCGGCCTGCATGTCGGCCTGCTTGAGGAAGCGGCTGGTGTCGGTGCGCACCAGCAGCGGCAGGTCGGTCTGCTCCTTGACGAAGGCCTCCTTGACGTGGCCGCCAGCGACGATCAGGTGACACACCGCCATCGCCAGCGCCGCGTCGGTGCCGGGCTTGATCGGGATCCACAGGTCGGACTTGATCGCCGACGGGTTGTAGTCCGGCGCGACCGAGATGATCTTCGCCCCGCGGTAGCGCGCCTCGGTGAAGAAGTGCGCCTGCGGGATCTGCGTATAGATCGGGTTGCCGCCCCAGAACAGGATCAGGTCGGAATAGAAGTAGTCGTCGGCGGAGCGCTCGAAGGCGATCTTGCCGAAGGTCTCCAGCGTGCCGCGGCGCGAGTCGCCGATCTCGCCGTCCATGTCCAGGCTGATCGACTGGGTCAGCATGCTGAAGCGGCCCTGCGCCGCCATCGACACGCCGAGGTCGATGCCCGGCCCCAGGTCCCAGATCGTGCGGTCGGTGCCTTCCTCGACGGTGACGTCGAGATAGGCGTCGGCGATGTCGTCGAGCGCCTCGTCCCAGCTCACGCGCTCCCACTTGCCGCTGCCGCGCGGCCCCACGCGGCGCATCGGGTGCGTGATGCGGGTGTCGTCGTACATGCGCTCGGAAAAGCAGCCGCCCTTCTGGCAGCCGCGCGGGTTGTAGTCGGGCAGCTCGGGGTTGATCTGCTCGTACTCGGCGGCCTGCTCCTCGCGATAGACGATGCCGTCCTTGACGTACACGTCCCAGGAGCAGTGCGCCTGGTACCAGCAGTTGAGGTGGTGGGTGCTGCGCACCACCTTGTCCCAGGTCCACTGGCTGCGATAGACGTCCTTCCACGAGGTGTACAGCGGCACGGCCGGTGCGTTGCCGCCGGCGACGCCCGCTGCCGCGTTGACGACGAAGCCGGGCAGGGAAAGGCTGCCCATCAGCGCCGCCGCGCTCTTCAGGAAGCCACGACGATTCATCACGGCGCTCATGCCCGACCTCCATTCTTGTATTCCGCCTTGCTGAAGAAGCGGATCGTCGACGCCTTGGGTTCGCTCGATTCCGCCATCGACGCCATGACTTCGTCCGACGACAGCGGGTCCTTCTCGCCCAGCGGATTCTTGAAGCCCTGGCGGTTGGCCGGGATCGGGCGCATGCGTGCGGCATCGCGCGGGTGCTTCTGGAAGGGGCCGAACATGTCGAGCCACTTGCGCGCGATCAGCAGGTCCATCAGTTCGGAGGGTTCGCCGCGCCGGCTCTTGTCCTGCTCGCGCCTGACGGTTTCGAGGGCGTGATGCACGCCGTCGCCGAACAGCGAGACCAGGTATTCGGTGGGAATGCGCGGCTCGTCGGTGGCGTTGCCGTCCTCGTCGAGCTTCGGCGGCGACAGCGGCGGCACGTAGAACACGTTGGGCTCGGTGCCGTACTCGGCATGCAGCGGCAGCGCCACCTTCCACTTCGTCACCAGCTTCCAGATCGGCCCTTCGGGGTCATCGAGGTAGCCGACGAAGCGCACGCGCCCCGGGCACTGGCGCGAGCAGGCGGTGGTGACGCCCTCGTCGATGCGCGGGAAGCAGAAGATGCACTTCTGCGACACGCCTTCCATCTCGTTGTAATAGATCTTCTTGTAGGGGCAGGCTTCCTGGCAGAAGCGGTAGCCCTTGCAGCGGTCCTCGTCGATCAGCACGATGCCGTCCTCTTCGCGCTTGGTGATCGCCTTGCGCGGACAGGCTTCGAGACAGGCCGGGTGGGTGCAGTGGTTGCAGATCCGCGGCATGTAGAAGTAGTGGCTGTTGGGGAACTCGCCGCCGCCCTGGTCCTCGTCCCAGTTCGGCCCCTTGCCGTGCCTGCCGCCGTCGGCCGCCAGCGAGATGTCCGACTTGCCGCCGAAGAACACGTCCTTGTGGTTGAACTCCCAGGCCTTGCCGAAATCCTCCACCGTCGGGCGGATGCCCGGCTGCGCCACGCCGTCCTTGAAGCCGCCGCCCATCTTTTCGAAGTTGTGCGGCGTGCCGGCTCCGGGCTGGGTGTTCACCGTGTTCCACAGCATGTGTTCCATGCCTTCACGGCGGGTCCACAGGGTCTTGCAGGCCACGGTGCAGGTCTGGCAGCCGATGCACTTGTTGAGGTCCATGACCATGGCCACTTGTCGCTTGCTCATGCGAAAGCTCCTTTACGCGTCGAGGACCAGTTCGGCCCAGTCGATCGAAAACGCCTTGATCCCGCCGCGCTCGTCGTTGCCGCCGCGCCACACCGCGAAACCGATGCCGGTCTTCCCGCCTGCCTCGAGCGGGGCGACGTCGCCGCGGCTGCCGAGCACACGGGTGATCACCACATGCCAGCGCCCATCGCGCGCCAGCGCGCGCGCGCTACAGTCGAGCTCGGGCCCGGAGTTGGTCGACTGGCCGATGCCGGTGGCGAGCTGCGACTTCACCCCCGGCTTGTTCGCCTGCCAGCGCAGGAAATGGATCGGCGCGTCCTCGGCGCCCATCAGCATGAGCACCGGGTTGCCGCGCACCGGCAGGGCGAGGGCCAGCGCATCGGGAAAATCCGTGCCGCCGGGGCTGACCCCGGTCCAGCTCACGCGCACGGCCCAGCGCAGGCCGTCGTGCACGGCGGCGACCTCCAGCCCGGGATCCGCGCCGTACTCGCGCCCCTGCCAGGAATTGCGGATGTATTCGGTCGGCTGCATCACCAGCGGCGCCGCAATCATGTCGATCCGCACCGGCTCGAACCTGGCCCAGCCTGCATCACCGGGCTCGGCGAAGGCCGCCACATCCTTTATTCGGCGTGTCACTAGCACTCTCTGTCTCCTTGGTCCGCACAATTGGCCGGCATGATTCGACTCACACCACTCGGACCCGGACTTTCCGGCCGGCCGGCCAAGCCTGCACCTACCCTGAGTTAGGGTCGGGCGCCCGAACCCGGGCCTGGATGCGCGCCGCGCCAGCGCGGAAGCGGCGCGCAGGCTTCCTGGCGGGAAAGCGAGCGCGTAGAATCGCCGTCAGGACGGAGGCAGCGAAGAAGCCCGGCGGCGCACGGGCCACACCACGGAGGAAGCAGGCAGTGAGCAACCTGGCAGCGACGAGGACAACGACCGACGCCGGCACCGGTGTCGCGAACGACCAGCAGGATGCGCCTGCGCTCCATCTCAAGCCGGTATGCACCCGTACGATCCGGCGCTTCTCGCGCCTCGACGCCCTGCCGCCGCTGCTGCTCGTCGTCGCCCCCACCGGCTACGGCAAGACCGTCTTCCTCTCGACGATTGCCGAGCACCTGCGCCGCTGCGGCTGCCGGACGCTGGTGCATACGCTGGACGAAGGAGAACCGGATTTCAGCACCGCCCTGCTGAGCATCGAACAGCTGCTCGGTTGCGTCAGCATGGACATCGGGATGATGTTCTGCGGCGGCCCGATGATCGAGTCCGACTCGCGCATCGACAACATCCTCCAGGCGGCGGGAAGGCTCGAGGAAGACGTGGTGGTGCTGCTCGACGGTTTCGACGCGTCGCGCGACACCGAACTCGGCAACCTGGTCGAGCACCTGGCCCTCAGCCGCCTGACCCGCCTGCGCATCGTCCTGACCACCACCGAGCTGCCGGCGGAGATCCTGCACCGGGTGCGCCTGCAAGGCGGCACGAAAGAGCTGGGGCCGGCCGAACTCAGCATGGGCAGCGAGGAAATCCGCGAGCTGTTCGCGACCGCGCAGGTCAACCCGGTCCAGCTGACGGCCGACCAGGTGGCTGCGATCGAGGCCCAGACCGAAGGCTGGCCCGCGGCCGTGCGCCTGATGCACGTCGCCATGTCCTCGAACGTCGATCCGGGCGCGCTGCGCATCGGCGACGGCTTCGAGACCAGCCTGACCGATACCCTGTCGCGCAAGGTGCTCGCGGCGCTCGACCCGGCGATCACGCGCTTCCTGTTCGAGATCGCCGATCTCGAAACCTTCAACGCCGAGCTTTGCGCCCACATGACGGGCAACAGCCGCGCCGGCGAAATCCTCGCCGAGCTGATCCGGCTGAACCTGATGATCTTCCCCGCGACCGGCCGTCCCGGCTGGTACCGCCTGCACAACCTCTTCCGCGACTTCCTGCGCCGCGAGTCGCACGCCGCGCGCGACGAGCGGGAGCGCAACGCGCTGCTGGCGCGGGCGCTGGACTGGTGCCGGCGGAACGGCCATCTGCACGACGCCTTCGAACTGGCCCTGGGCATCCGCGACGGCCGCCAGGCGAGCGAACTGCTGGCGGCGCGCGCCCAGCGCCTGGTGCGGGACCAGGGGCAGATCTACTACTACATCACCGCCTACGAGCGCCTGCTCGAGATCGAGGCGTTCCCGGCGGACGAGGCGCAATACTGGTACGTCTGGGCGATGGTCTTCGCCCGGCAATACGAAAAGGCCTACCGCGTCCTCGCCGCGATGCGGCACGGCAACGCCACGGACGCTCCGGACGACCGCATGCTCCGGCACAAGCAGGCGCTGCTGTCGACCATCCTGTTCTCCCTCGACCGCGTCGCCGAGGCACGCACGCGCGGCGAGCGCTGGCTCGAATCGGACGACGGCCTCGAGCCCTTCGAGACTTCCGGCGTGGCCTGCGTGGTCGGCACCTCGGGCGTGGCCGAACTGGACTTCCAGGCCGCGCGGCGGGGCATCCAGCTCGCACGCAACGCCATGAGCCGGGCGGGGAGCGAATACGGCCTGGCCTGGATCAGCTGCCTGGAGGCTCTGGTCGACGTCGAGGAAGGCGACACGCCGTTCGACGTCTCCCCCCTGAAGGAGGCGATCGAGCGCGCGCGGCGGACCCTCGGCCCGCTGGCGCCGATCATCTCGACCATGGACATCATGGCCGCACGGATCGCGCTGGAACGCGGCGAGCTGGACGAAGCGCGCGAACGCGTGCTGCACGGCCTCAGCCAGGCCAAGCAGCACGGCTTCGTCGACACGACCAAGGTCGCCCTCGACGTCGCGATCCGGCTGTGGGACGGCTGCCAGGACTCGGTCTTCGCCCCGCGCCACCTGGACGCGGTGGCCACCAGCTTTCCCCCCCGCCTGCAGTTGATCCTGAACTGCGCGGTGCTGGTCAGGCTCGTCCGCCTGGGCCTGACGCAGCAGGCGCTCGACTGGGCGCGCCGCCAGGATCTCGAAGGCCTGCTCGGCACGCGCCCACCGGCCTTCCCCGCCGGTCAGCTCGGCAGCGCCCGCCGCGCCCGGCTCGACGCCCGCCTCGCCTGGCTCGTCGCGCAGCGGGACTTCGGCGCCGCGCTGGCGCTCGTGGAAACCGAGCTGCAGCCCGCGCTGAAATCGACCTGCGCCACCTGGAAGGTCCACCTGCTGCTGAACCGCGTCCAGATTCTGTCCTGCATCGGGCAGGCGGCCCAGGCAGGCAAGTCCCTGCTGCGTGCGATCGGCATCGCGGCGCCGCGCCACCTGCGCCAGCCCTTCATCGAGTTCGCCGACGTGATCCGCCCGCTGATCGTGACCGACGACAGGAAGCAGTGGCCCCTGGTCACCGAAGTGGAACTGAGCTTCTTCGCCGAGTTGAAGCAGCGCCTCAGCACCACCCGCGAGCTCGACCGCAGCGCGGGCGCGAACGAACCCGCGCGCGAGAACGTCGATCTCGAAACGCCGACTGCGCGCGAACTCGAACTGCTGGGCTATCTCGACGGCGGCCTATCGAACCAGGACATCGCCGACCGGCTCGGCCTCACCGTGGGCACGGTGAAATGGCACCTGCACAACCTCTTCACGAAGCTGGGCGTGCGCAACCGTTCGGCAGCGCTGTTCAAGGCCAAGCGGGTCGGGTTGCTCGGCCGTTGACGGCTTCGCCCTGCCAGCCTGCACCGGGAAGGCTCGCACTGGTCGGACAAAGCTCGACCTGCGCCAGTCGTACTGCCGAGTGACGATCGGAAACGCCCAGCTTGCGGTATATGGTCTTCAGATGCCATTTCACCGTTTCCGGCGCAATCGACAGCGCCCTGGCGATCTGCTTGTTGGAGTTGTTCTGCATCAGCAGTTCCAGCACCAGCGTTTCGCGACGGGAAAGCGTCTCGACGGCATGCGGGGCGGCGCCGGTTCTGTCAAACGGCGTCTCGACTCCAAGTGCGGTAAAAAGCCGTTTCCACCAGTCGGCCCGGGGCGATGATTCACCTTCTGCGGTGGCGCAGCTCAACAGCAAGGGAACGATCGCTTCGCCCTCATCGGCCAGGAAACGCACCATGCCGTTGCGCGCGCTCAACGCAAGCACTTCGGCAAGGCATCCCTGCGCCTCCGCGGTATTGCCAAGCGCGTGGAGGGCGACGGCCAACAGGATGCGGAGCTGCGCGATCTCGTAACGAGTTACTGCCGGGCACCGCTCCCCGGTCGCCAACGCGTCACCGAGCAAGCCTCGCACCTCGGAGAAGCGCCGCAAGTGCAGCAGCCAGCGCGCCCTTGCCGCCAGGGCCAGCATCTCGATATCCGCCCTGTCCGGCTCGTTCCGCGCAAGCAGGTTGCGGATGGCGTCGAGCTTGTCGAGGGATCGCTGCGCCGCCGCAATCTGGTTCTCCCTCAACTGAATGCGCAGCCGCTCCACGGCACAGGCCGCCGCCAGAGCCGGCCAGCCACGGCACTCCCGAGTTCGACAGTTCACCCCCCAAAAAGCCGTTTTTTGAGAAATCGCCCCAGTGTTCATGCGGGTTGTAGGCTGATTTTACAAAAAGTCGTGTAGTGGCACGCTTTCTATGCCGCTTGCCATGTTTGACAAGCTATCCAGTGCTGTTAAAGTCGAGGCATGTTCCTCAAGATCACGCGCTCCGGTACCCGCCAATATCTCCAGCTTGTCGAGGCCTTTCGTGACGAGGCGGGCAAGGCCAGGCATCGCACCCTGGTCACGCTCGGGCGTCTGGATCAACTGACGGACAGTCTCGATTCCGTCATTTCTGGCCTGCTCAAGGTGACGGGTCGGCCAAACTTCCTGGATGCAGCGTTGCCTGCGGTCGAGTTCGAATCGGCCCGAGCACTGGGCAACGTGTGGGCTCTGAACGAACTGTGGGAGTCCCTGGGCTTTGGCGAACTGCGCCGCGTGTTCCGCAAGACCCGGCACAGCATCGATGTCGAAGCGCTCATTCGGGTGATGGTGTTCAATCGCCTGTGCGATCCGGAATCCAAGCTCGGTGTCTTGCGTTGGCTCGATACGGTGGCCATGCCGGGCGTTGAGGTGGAGACGATCACCCATCAGCATTTGCTGCGTAGCATGGATGCCCTGGTCGATCATCAAGCGGATGTGGATGCAGTGGTCGCAAACTTGCTGCGCCCCTTGATCGATCAGGAACTGTCCGTGGTGTTTTACGACATGACCACGATCCGCACCGAGGGGCTGGCTACGGTCGATGGTGACGTCCGCCAGTACGGGATGGCCAAGGAGGGGCTCATTGCCCGTCAGGTCATGCTTGGCGTGGTGCAAACGGGCGATGGGCTGCCGATCTACCATGAGGTCTTTGCCGGCAATACGGCAGAATCGCCGACGCTGTTGCCGACCTTGAAGACGGTGCTGGAACGCTTCCCGTCGATTAGCCGGGTGGTCCTGGTCGCAGACCGGGGTTTGCTGTCGCTGGACAATCTGGAAGCGCTCTCCGAGATCCGACTGGAAAGCGGCAAGCCGCTGGAATTCGTACTGGCGGTTCCGGGACGGCGTTACAGCGAATTCGCCGATCTGCTGCGTGACTTTCAGAGGCAGTGTGAGGCGGCCGAGCAGGAAATCGTGGACGAATTGCCCTGGCGTGGATTGCGTCTGATCGTCGCGCATCATCCCGAACTTGCGCGGCAAGCCCAGACACTGCGCCGCGAGCGCATCGAAACGCTGGAAACGCAGGCGAACACCTGGGTCGGCAAGCTTGATGCACAGGATGCGGGCGTGAAGGCTCGGGGTAAAAAACTCTCCGACAGCGGCGCCAAGGCGCGCCTCTATCACGCCGTCAAGGACGCTCGCTTGGCAAACATCATCCGCGTTGATCTGAAGAACGAGCGCTTCGCCTACGAGATCGACCACGACGCCTTGGCGCTTGCTGAACTGATGGATGGCAAGTTGCTGCTGGTGACCAACACACCGGATCTGTCGCCCCAAGGGGTCGTCGACCGCTACAAGTCGCTCGCCGATATCGAGCGCGGCTTCAGGGTACTCAAGTCCGAGATCGAGATCGGCCCGGTGTTTCATCGGCTTCCGGAACGGATCAAGGCCCATGCAGCCATTTGCTTCATCGCCTTGATCCTCTATCGCGTCATGCGCCAGCGCCTGAGCAGCGCCGATGCGCCTCTGTCACCCGAGCGAGCGCTGGAAGAACTGCAGAAGCTTCAGCGCCATCAGATTCGTATCAATCAGGCCGACAGGCCAGTCACTGGCATCTCTCGCCTATCCGAAACACAGGACCGCGTCTTTGCCGCCCTGAGGCTGAAAAAACCCACACAACCACAGCAACTTTCTCTCTTGTAGTACACGTTTTTGAACCACGGTTCATATAAAACAGTAACTTACGCGTTTAACTGTCGAACTCGGGGGCACTCAGCAAGGATTTCGGCACGGTCGAGCAAACCTAGTGCCGTTTCCGCCCGCCCTTGCAGCACATGTATCCGGGCCAGCGAAACGTAACCCGTCTGGGTCGGTTCGATGAAGCAGGCTTCGTCGACGACGTCCAGCCGGTTGGCCAGCAGGCTTTCCACCGCCTCGAGGCGATCCCATTCGTAATAGATGCCGGCGAGGGAGGCGGCACAAAGGGCGGCCGTGGCCGAGCGGCGTCCCACTTGGCGCTCGCAGGCCTCCAGTTGCCGTTCCAGCCGCAGCGAAGCGGTGTACATTTGCCCCTCCTGGATTTCCAGGGTGGCAAACAGGCTGGCGTAATAGGCCAGCAGCAGCAGGTTGTGGGCCACATCGGCCTTCGGCCGATAAAACTCGCCGACCCGCCTGGCAGCCTCGAGGTCTCCGGCCTTGCGGTACAGGTGCAGCATGGCGTTGAGAAAAGCCTCGTCGATCCAGTCGAAGCCTTGCTCGGGCCTGCGTCCGTCGGGAAAGCGTTCCTGCCAGACCGCCTTGCCGAGCGCCAGCGCGTCGCCAATCCGGTCCTGCATGCTGAGGATGGAGACGCGCTGCGCGCGCAAGGTGCGGCGCAATGCTTCACCGTCGGGCGGCGGGTTTGCGCGCAGTTGCGTGTCCACCTCGTCCGCGAGGGTACGGGCCTCTTTCGGCTGGGCCGTCAAGAGCAAGGCCCAGATCAGTGCGATGCGCAGGTTGATGCGCGACTTCAGCGCTTCCTGCGGCAGTTTCCCGATCCAGGCAAGAAAGATCCGTATGTGGCCGCTACCAAGTTCGTCCAATGCGCAGCGTTCCAGCCATTCGACCGCCAGATCGCTGCGGTCGGCATTGAGCGCATGCCGCACCGCCTCGGCCCACAGGCCCTGCCCCGAGAACCATTCGGCAGCACGCAGATGCAGTTCCTGCGCGGTGTCGGGCCGGTGACGCGTCAGCTGGGTGCGCAGGAAGTCGGCAAAAAGGGCATGGTAGCCATACCATTCCCGCTCCTCGTCGAGCGGCTGCAGAAACAGGTTCTGCCGGACCAGCCATTCCAGTTTCTCCACCGCGTCGCTGCGCCCCGTCAGGTATTCACACAGAGCGCCGTGCAACCGGTCGAGGATGGCGGTACGCAACATGAAATCCACTGTATCGGCGGGGATGCGGGACAGTACGTTTTCGAGCAGGTATTCGCCGAGAACCGGAGCCGGCCAGAGAAACGCCGGAGTGGAAGTGTGCATGCCGCCGCGTTCCGGAATGCTCAGCGTGGCGATCTGCAGGCCGACCGCCCAACCCCCGGTGGTATCGTGGATGGCGCGGATCTCGTTGGCCGATAACGCCGACGAAACCGAATTGGCAAAGAAGAGCTGCGTCTCCTCGATGCTGAAGCGCAGCGCCTCGACGTTGATCTCCACCAGTTGATCGCGGGCCCGCAGTATCGCCAGCGGCAGCGGCGGAGCGGCACGACAGGCCACCACGATGTGCAGGTTGGCGGGGATGTATTGCAGCAGGAAACCAAGCAGATCGTGGACGGCCGGATCGGATATCTTGTCGTAATCATCGAGAATCAGCGTGACTTCCCGGCCGAGTTCCTGCACGGCGTTGAGAATCGACGTCAACTGTATTTTTTCCGAAAGGATCCTCCCGACGTTATCGAATTCGGGCGAATCCTCGGTCAGGTTGCGGAACGCCATGATGAAGGCTTTGGTCAGGTACTCGACGAAACGGGTCTTGTCGTTATCGTCCTGATCGAGCGTCAGCCACGCCGTCACCCGCCCTTCCCGGCTCAACTGCTCATGCCATGCAGTCAGCAACGTGGTCTTGCCGAATCCCGCGGGCGTATCGAGCAAGGTCAGCGCTCGCTCCTGGCCGGATTCCAGCAGTGCAATCGCCGCATCGCGCCGGACTGTCGTGCGCGTGAGCCGCGGTGGTCTGAGCTTTGTCTTGATGAACAAGGGCGAGGCGCGGGAGTCCTCTGTAGCCACTGTCGTCTCCTTTGCGACCCGCCGTCCATTGCAGGGGTCATCTCTTGGGGTGGCGCAACGATCCGGCTTACCGGCTGCCACCTCGGCAAATTGCAGTACGGCGACCCGCCGCCCTGTAATCTACCCGGAGATCGGACGTGAAACAACAAGACCCACGCTACCCATCGCGGTGTGACGAAAGGAAAAACCGGCCGGACGGCAGGAAGAAATTCCCCCGCGCCCGGCCGGTGGCGCCTGCAGCCGGCGAGGATCAACTACCGAATGGAATCTCGAAAATGCCGTAACCACGCTCACCGTCGCAACTCACCTCGACGACGTGCTCCTGAATCCCGAGCGAAACGGGATTTCGGCGAGAATCGGATGGCTCCCAGCGCTCACCGGCAATTTTCAGCGCCCCTTGCCTCATGCCGTGAATGATGCCATCGAGTCCGCCATAATTGCCGCCGCGCAAGTGCAGCGAAGTAGGCAGCCGGCGCATGTTCACATTCAGAACCCTGCCCGAGGCCAGATGCACCTCGACGGCGGCATTCAGGAAATGCTCACATTCGGCGAAATCGACCTTGCGGACGACCTTGTCGACTTTCTCCTGCGCACCACCGGCCGCATCGCTCCAGCGGATCAAGCCTTCGAAGAAGCGTTCGGTGCCATCGGCTTCGTGCGTCTGGAAATACCACAGATAGAAGGATTCGAGCTGCACGCAAACCCAGTTGTAACGAGAGCCCCAGTTGGCCTGCCGGAACCAGGCCGAGGTGTCCTCGATCACGGCGATGCCGGGGCGTACGCCCCAGGAACGATCGCGGATCGCCCAGTGCCTGTCCTGCGTCAGTTCGATCCGCCTACCGTCGATCTCGGCCCATCCCTCGACCCGCCCGACATGGCCGAAATGGGTCCAATCCCAGACGCGGCGGCCTTCCACCATGGATACCAGGCGTAGCGGATCCAGCGGCTGGAAATTGGCGATGTAATCGAAATCGTAGCGGACGCCGTATGCATTTTCGTCGAGGCGGAATCGCCAGCGCTTCATGGGCTCCAGGATTTCGGCATGGAGGGGGCCGATGTCCATTTCGCCGCGGTTGCCGTTCACCAGTTCGCGGGAAGCACGCACATTGATCTGGAACTCCGGCGTGCAGACGAGACTGAAGCCGTCCATGACCCGCATGTTGGGATAGACGCCGATTCCCTGAGCAATGGAAAGCGAGCCATCGACCGCCTGCAGATTGAAATAAAAACGGTCGAACCAGCGTGGGTCATCATCGACCACATGTTCCAGGGTGCCGTAGTTCTGGTGAATCAGGGCGTCGTCGAGACGTGTCGGCATGAAGCCTCCTTGCATTGAGGATTGAAAGAAGAAATGACATTGCGGGAATACCGGGCCAGAAAGCAGGGAATCCGGATCAGCCGCTCCCGCCTCATTGCATGCCCCGGTTGCGCAAGGCGTCCGACTGGAAGTCGCTGACTTTTCCAGTGGCACCGAATTTCAGCGCGGGCTGCTTTATTTCATTGTCGATCTGGCCGATGAAAAGATTTCCGCTACTCAGGTCGTGCACCATATAGGGACGCTGGTGCATCAGGGGTACGTCATACAACTGGGTGAGCGGAAATGCATAATTGCGCCAGAGATCGCCCCGGCCGTCGTATGCATCCACGGCGGCGATCAGCCAACTGTCTTCATCCAGATAGAAGGTGCGTTTGGGATAATTGTGGCTCATGCCCTTTTTCAGCGTTGCCTCCACAACCCAGACCCGATGCAGTTCATAGCGCATCAGGTCGGGCTTGACGAAACCCTTGTCGAGCATGTCCGCATACTTGAGCTTCGGATCGATCAACTTATAGGCGTTGTAGGGAATGTAAACTTCCCGCTTACCCTCCAGCTTCCAGTCATAACGCTCCATGCTGCCGTTGAAGCCATGCCAGTCGTCGGTGATGCGCATCGCCTCCGTACCATCGTCCACGTTGTCGAAAGCGACGTTCGGCGCACGGCGGACGCGGCGTTGGCCGGAATTGTAGATCCATGCAGCGCGATCGTTCTTGGCGTAGTCGATGGGTTCATGGACCAGATAGATCGTACCGACCAGCGTCGATGGCGCAGTGTACTCGGCAAAGTAGTAATACAGATCGTTGGGCCGCGGCTTGTCCATGTTCGAAGCCTGGATCTGGTCTTCGCAATAACCGATCTTGTAGAAATCACCGTTGGGCCGGATCGGCAACCAGTTTGCACACCAACGGTAACCGCCGTACCAGCGCAACAGGTGGTTGTACATCGCTTCCTGGCCACTCTTCGGGATTGGAAAACCGATCCCCGGAGCGGTGTAATTCTGCAACTGTCCGGTCTCGTCCAGCTTGACCGAGGCCGCCTGCTGCTTGACGTGCGCATACACCTCGTTGGGCAGTGCAAAAGTACGATGTGTCGTATACACCGGCATTCGGTAGTTCGGATACTTCTTGAACATCGCCATCTGGCCGGCCGTGAGTTTGTCCTTGTACTGCTCGTAATTCTGGGCAGTGATGACGAACAAGGGCTTCTCGTCGGGGAAAGGATCGGTATAGCCGTTTTCCGGCTTGAAACCGGGGGGCGGTTCGGTCAGGCCGCCGTTCCAGGCGGGGATGGTGCCGTCCTTGTTGCCCGCCTTTTCAGCGCCCATCGGGGTCAGATCGTTGCCGAGCCGATCCGCCTCCGCCTGCGACACGGCAGCCCACGACAACGGGCTCGCCGCCAGGATGACAGCACCGGTCGCGATCGTCAGAATTCTCTTTAAGCTTTTCATTCACCTTGCTCCTGTTTCTCAAAAGCTCGCGCTGAACGTCGCGGACATGTAGTCTCGGTCCCGCAACGGATCGAACTTGGCGTCCCTGTTGAAAGTGTTGTAACTGACGTCGAACGTGTATTGCTTGGCGTAAGTGAATTTCACGCCCAGACCGAGCACCTGCCGGTCTTCGATGAACTGGCCGTCCACCGAATAGCCTTTCACGTCGTGGGACCAGAAAGCGCGGGGGGAAGCGCTGATGCCGGTATCGAGGACGTTGTTGAACGTGAGTTGGCCGAGCAGGCGGTAACCCCACGCGCTCTTCGTCACGTAGCCGTCGTCCAGCGAGCATCCGTCCTGATTGATGCTGAGCCCGACGTCACACGTATTGCCGCCATAGGCCATGTCGGGACCGGGGCCGAAGATGAAGGCACGATTGAAGCGAAGATCCCCGCCGCGTGGCAGATCGTTCCACTGGTAGCCGACTTCGCCGAGCACCAGCCACTGGTCAGCGCCCAGAAATCTGTTCCCGGCCTGAAGTGCGTTGATCTGGATCTGGTTCTTGTTGGTCTTGACGCCACCGTGCAAGGCACCGATGGCACCCGCACCGTTGGCCGCAGCCAGCGCCGCGAGAGGGCCGGCGCCGAACGATCCGTAGAACATGTCGTTGCCGTCGAGTTGGGCACGTACGTCGCGGGTCTGGCTGAATTCGCCGCTGACCGACCACCCCAGAATATTGGTGGCCGCGCTCACCCCGTAAACCTTGAGATTTTCAGGATATTCCCAGAACGCCGCGATCGGGGACACCGTACCTGGAAAGGTATCGTACTTCAGGGAAAACACCGGCGTGCGCGCGTGGATATTCATGGCATAGATGCCGAATTCCGTGTCAAGCGCATCCACGGCGAAACGATACGTCACACCAAACTGCCCGGAGTTCTTTGCGTCCTTGCCATCGACCGTCGGAATGTAGGTACCGCTTGCCAGCGCCTCCGGCGTCGACCCGAGATGGTTCAGAGCACTGGCGTTGATACACCGGCCCGGATCCTTGGCGATGTTGCCCTGCGCCACGGCCCAGTAGTTCCCGCACCCTGCTTCAATGGGAGTGGGCTCCCACCTCAATTGGTAGAAGGCCTCGACCGAGCCGAATTCGCCCAGGCTCTGGCTGCCGGACAGCATCCAGACTGGCATGAAGACCTCCTTGAGTTCGGCGCCGGGGCGACGAGCAGCCGGCACATCGATCGGATTGATCTGGTTGATGCCCTGGATGAAGACGCTCTCGCCCCAGTTCAGGACATGCCTGCCGCCACGAAGCTGCAGGTCGTTCCCGCCCAGGCCGCTGAAGGTGCCATAGACATAGGCATCGAGCACGGCGACGCCCGAGAACTTGAGCAAGGGATCGTAGCCTTTGTCCGACAGCGGCTTGCGCTTCGTCAAGGTGTTGGTGGCCGGGTCGTAGCCGTTGTAGCCATTGGGCTGGTTGCCGAAGCGGACGTCCTCGTCCTTGAGCGTTCTGTCGTACCACGCTTTCGCCCTGATCAAACCGCCAAGCGTGCCCTTCTTGAAAGACACCTCACTCAGGATCTTGAAGGGGGTCGAAAAGGCATCACCCTTGCCGTAATTGAGGTTTCCTTCGTCAATCGTATTGTTGCCGGTGCCGTTGGTCAGCCCTACCAGCGCGCCATTTCCCCGGCCGTAGAGTTCCGAATCAGGATTTCGCATACGGATGCTGGTCCCGACCGATACGGTGGTGAGCCATTTTCCTGTCCACCCGTCGCCGAATTCGAATTCGGTGACTGCCCGGCTGTCGCTTGCGAAGCAAACCGCCAACAAAGTGGCGACTGCCTTCCATGGAATGTTCTTTCCAAGGCACCTCGTCTTCATTCCTACCCTCCCTTTTTATTTCGCTACGGTCAAACCTTTCCTGGATTCTTCTGGAATATCTTTCCATCACCCGACGAATCCGAAACAAAACGGTACGCCACAATACTTAATTTTTGCTGAGACCATTCGGGGGGAGCCGGGGGGGGGAGAATGGGGGGTAAGAACATGTTGCCGCACCGCAGCACCATCACGGGATCGACCGCTACCTGCTTCAGAACGCTGGGTTCGTTTGCGTCCCTGCCGCACTCCCGGGATATCCATGGATCATTTCCATCCCACCGAGACGGTGACGCCCCGCCCCCGCCCGCTGGTATGGCGGCTACGGCTCCCCTGCACCCGCACCGAGCTGCACTAGCTTTCGGACCGGCGCTGGATCGGCGGCAATTGTTCCTCGATGGGGGTCGGGGGATTCTCCGGATCGACCTGGAAACCCATGTCGACGACCAGCGCCAGTTCGCGTTCGAGCTCATGTCTGGACATGGCGAGGACGCGCCGGCGCAATTCCCTCCTGGCCTCGGGGGGGCCGCCGTTATTGGTTTCCTGGATGAACTCCCCCACGACTGCACGCAATTCGAAGATCGCATCCTCGATCTCCGACGGATCGCTACGCGCACCATCGAGCACCTCGGCCCCCGAGGCAGCCAGGTTCTTCAACCGGACTCTCGTATCGGGGTCGATCGCATCGCCCATTTCCGCCATCAGTTCGCCCAGTTCGCAGGCAAAAGCGACATAGCGCCGCAGCTCGTCGCAATCGTAGCGGTAGGCGAGCGGCAGGCGCTTGGCGATCAGGCGCAGCGTGCCGATGATGAGGCGGGCCTGCTCCTGCGCCATCTTGTGCTCGGGATCGACGGCGGGCAACACGACGTCGACCATGGCCTTTATCATGCTTTGAATCTGAATGTCGGGACGGATATCCATTCAGGCGACCTCCTCCAGTTTGGCCCGCAAGAAATCGAGGATGGTGTAACCGGCACCCATGATCCAGTTGAGCAGCAGATCCTGATGGGTCTTGCCATTGCGCGCAGGGCGGTAAGCCGAACCGATGACGATGACGACCGAACGCCACGCGTGGAATACGTGGTAGTAGTCGATACGTTTCATGTCCACGGCAAGATTGGCGGCTTTCTCGTAGCGCTCGTATAGCGCCTCGACCGGCATCATTCCGCTTGCGAGCAGGTGTGAGCCGTCTTCCGACAGATGCCCGAGAAATGGCAGGGTCGTGTAGGCGAGGTCTTCGTGGAAATCGCCCAGGTGCGCGAGTTCCCAGTCCAGCCACGCAGTGATGCGCTGGTCGTGTTCGGTGAACAGGAAATTGCCGGCACGGTAGTCGCCGTGGATCATCGACAGGCGATCGGTTTCCGGCATGTTCTCGCGCAGCCAGGCGGCGGCAACACGCATCAACGGAATGTCGCGGTTACTGTCTTCTTCCCAGACCCGCATCCACCAGTTCAATTGCAATTCGACGGCGGCCCTGCCGACGGCCGGCACGTCGAAGGCACCGAGGTCGGCCCCGGACCAGTCCCAAGTGTGGAGCGCGGCCAGATGTTCGACGTACTGCTTGCCGAGCGCGCCACGGAGCCCTGGCCCGTAGTTGGTGCCGAGGCCGGTGACGTTACTCAGCGAGCCGGTCGGTTTCGCCACGCCGTCGGCGAAGCCGTAGACGATCGCCGGATACGGGAAATGCCTGCCGTCCTCATCGATCCAGTAAACCTGCGGTACCGGCAGGACGCCCTGGACCGCCTTGATGACCTGGAACTCGCGCAGCCGGCTGGTTTCGACGATGGATTCGGCCGGCTCCATGCGGATCACCATCGGGGTCACGGTGCGGCTGCTGCCCGGCGGGTGCCAGTCCAGTTTCAGGGAAACCTGCAATTTCGAAGCACCGCCGGAAAGCCACCTTGCATCGCGAATCTCGAAGGGATCGGTCAGCTCCGTCAGAAGCAGCGATTTGAGGCTGTTGCACAGCGTTTCCAGCGAAACGGGGACATAACCTGGCCCGTTCCTACGCTGCAGCTTGCGTGTGAAAACCCGATCCATTTCCTTTTCGACGGGAAAAGACTGGCGCAGGGATTGAATCCATTCCGGCGATGGAATGTTCTTGTCTATTCTGCCGATAGTGCGCATTGGCATTCGTCTCCGACTCGTTCTTTTCTGCAAATCCGGCCATGCCGACATTTGATGGCATGAAGGATAGAGCAGCGATGTCGGGACGATCCGCCAACAAATGGGGGGGCGAAGGGTGGGCACGAGGGGGGATCGGGCATTGTTCCAGCCAAGTCGCCGACACCCGACCGTCGACGGTAAGCTCGAGTCTGAAGTCGGGCGGTGCATAATCGCGCTTTCCACAGTGACGACTGCTTCCCCTCTCCGGACCGATGCCGCCCTCCAAGACCAATCCCGCCGGCCACGCACCGACCGACGCGAGCTTCCTCGACCTGCTCGGCTTCTTCTATCCGATCCACTACCGGATCGGCATGGCGCTCGAACGCCGCATGGGCCAGGGCAGGCTGTCGCGCCAGCAAGTCGCCATCATCTGGCTGATCGAGTCGGAAGTCGGCGCGCACGGCTGGATACGGCGCAAGCTCATCGAGCAGACGCTGAACGACTGGTTCGAGACGCGCAACTCGCACGTCACCCAGTTCCTGCGCGATCTGTCCTCGCCGCCGCTGTCGATGGTGACCCAGAAGACCAATCCGGACTCCGCCCGGGAGAAGCTGGTGGCGCTGACCGACGCCGGCCGGGACTACTTCGAGACCATGGTCGGTGCCGCGCTGGAGTTCTTCCGCGAGCTGTTGCCGCACCTGTCCGACCAGGAACTGCGCGACGGCATCCGCTTCCTCGGCCGCGCCTTCGGCCCGCCGACGCTCGCGGGACGCTGAGCCGGGCGGCGGCGGCAGGCCGCGTGGTGGGGATGCCTTGACATGACTGTTCAAAAATTTAACAATTTGCCGGCAGCCAGGCAGCCGTGCATACGGTCTGCCAGCTTACCGATAAGCCCGAAACTGGAGACACGTCATGAACACCGCGCCCAGCCATGCCTTGGACACCTCACCCGACCAGACGCTTGACGGCTCTGCGCCGGATCTGGCCGTCGTCGCCCCGGAACCCCACATCCTCCGGGGCACGCTCGACAATGCGGCCTATTTCCGCTACTGGCGCGCCTGCGCCGCGATGGGGCCGATCTTCCTGTCCGCCTTCCTGTTCTTCTGGGGCTGGCTGGGGTACAACATCCCGCCCATCCCGGCCGACCACACCGCCGAGCAGATGGCGGAGTTCTTCCGCAACCACTACAACGAGGTGCGCGCCGGCATGGTGGGCGCGATGCTGTTCGGCGTGCTCTACCTGCCGTGGACCCTCTCCATCACCAAGGTGATGGAATGGATCAACCCGCGCGAGAACAACATGATGTCCACGCTGCAATTGTGGGGAGGCGGGCTGACGGTGGTCCCGTTGGTGACCTCTTCCGTCTTCTGGCTGACCGCCGCCTACCGGCCCGACGTGCTCGACGCCGTCACCCTGCAGATGCTCTACGACCAGGGCTGGCTGCTGATCGACATGTTCTACGCCATCACCACCATCGCAATGGTTGCGCTCGGCGTCGGCGGCCTCACCGACCGCCGCGCACGACCGCTCTTCCCGCGCTGGGTGTGCTGGTTCTCGATCTGGGCCGGCATGAGCTTCCTGTTCGAACTGTTGATGCCTTTCTTCAAGAGCGGTCTGTTCGCACGCCAGGGCTGGCTCAATTTCTGGGTCGAATTCCTGGTGTGGTTCTTCTACATCGTGTTCACCACCTACTACGTGTTCAAGGCGGTTCCGCGCCTGGAAAACGAACGCAGCGCCGTGCTGGCCAGGCAGCGCACGGCGATGCTGACGGGCGAACGCTGAAGAGGGCACCCAAATGCAGATGAATGAACTTCGAATCCGTGCGGGGCAGGCCACCGCCTCGGGCCACCGCGTCGATCTGTTGCCGGGCGTGCTTTGGTTCATCCTGGCGGACATCATCGTTTTCTTCATGATCTTCGCCGACTTCATGATGCGGCGGGCGGGGCAGCTCGCCGTGTTCGACCAGTCCGCCGCGACCCTGAATGTGCCGCTGGGCGTGCTCAACACGCTGATCCTGATGACCAGCGGCCTGTTCGTGGTGTTCGCGGTCAATGCCGCCAAGGCAGGCGACCGGGGCACCACCCGGCGCTGGCTGCTGTTGTCCTTCGTCGTCGGCGCCGGCTTCGCCGTGACCAAGGGGCTCGAGTACAGCAGCAAGTTGGGACAGGGCATCACCATGTACACCAACGACTTCTACATGTACTACTTCACGCTGACCGGCGCCCACTTCCTGCACTTCATCGGCGGCATGGTCACGCTCGCGGTCCTGTGGTTCCTGGTCGGGCGGCAGCAGATCAACGGCCGCCTGCTCAATGTGATCGAGGCGGGCGCGTTGTACTGGCACATGGTGGATCTGCTGTGGATCTTCCTCTTTCCGATGCTTTACCTGCTGGGGGCGCGATGACACACACTTCTTCCCGACTGGCCACGATGGTCTGGCTGTTCCTGGTGCTCGCCACGCTCGGCAGCTCCTGGCTGGCAGGACACCACTCCTTCGCCGGCGAATGGACCGCGGTGTTCGTGATGCTGGTCGCCTACGCCAAGGCGCGCGCGATCATGCTTTATTTCATGGACCTGCGCGCGGCCGAGCTGCCCTGGCGGCTATCGTTCGAGGCGTGGGGACTCGCCTCCGCCGCCGTCATCATCGCGCTGTGGCTGCAGGCGGCCAACGCCTGACCCGGCGCTCGCCCGCCCACCCCTGCGACGGCCCGTCCAGACGACGGGCCGTCGTGTTTGCGCCGCAGTTCAGAGCAGGTTCATCGCCCGTGCCCGCGCCAGCGCCGCCGCGCGGCTGGTAACCCCGAGCTTGGCGTAGAGCTTCTGGAAGTGGCCCTTGACCGTGCTCACGGTCACGTGGCTGCGGTCCGCGATCTGCTGGTTCGACAGCCCGGCGTCGAGCAGCAGCAGGAGTTCCATCTGCCGGCGGGTGAGCGGGTCGGCCAGCGGGCTGTCCACCTGCAAGGCCGCCAGGCGATCCTTCAGCGGATGCTTGCCGATGGGCAGCCGGCCGCACAGGTCGGCAAAGAAACGGCGCTCCTGCATCAGCGCGAACCCCCAGTCCACCGGCCGCGTGTCCTCGACCAGCGCGGCGATGGCCGGCGCGTGGTCGAGGAAGGGCCGCACGATCGTCCGGCTCGCGGCCAGGCTCACCGCCCGCATCAGGTGGCGGTTCGCCGCCGCCGTCTGCCCGGCCTGGCACGCCAGGCTCATCTCCGCCAGCACCAGTTCGACCATGCGGCCGACGCGCCCGTCGGCCCGGGCGCTCCTGAAGGCGTCGGCGATCAGCGCCGCGGCCGCACGGCCGTCGCCGCGGGCGATCGCCAGGTCGATCAGCGCGGCGGTACGCAGATCGCGGACCCTGGCCACGGCCAGCGCCGCGCCGTGATCGGGCACGTCGCGCTCCAGGCCGATCCGCGCGCCTTCCTCGACCGCCTCGCCGAGCCGCCCCAGCCGCAGCAGCCGGCGGACCAGCAGGCACGACAGCATGTACGCGAGGCGCGGCGGATAGCTCGCCGCGAGCCTGCGCAGGCGGGCGAGCGAAACCGGGCCGTCCCCGTCCCCCTCCCCGCCCCACAGCTTCACCGCGGCATCGAGTCCGCAGGCCACTGCATCGACGAAGCCGTGGGTCTCGGCATTGCGCAGCCCCAGCAGCAGCAGCGGCAGGGCGGCTTCGTCGCGCCCCATCTCGACCTCGCAATTCGCCGCCAGCAAGGCGATGGTGCCGCAGATGCCGGCGCCCTCCCCCAGCCCCTGCTGCAGCGCCCGCAGCGCCGGTTCCAGTTCGGGGTGGATCAGGGCGTAGTTGCCTTCGTAGATCGGCGGCAGGGCGGTGAGCGCGATCACCCAGCCGCTGGCGTAGCGGCTGTTGGTCTGGTAGGCGGAGGTCTGGGCCTGCTGCAGGATTTCGCGCGCCTCGATGAAGCGGAAGGCGCCCGAGAGGTAGATGCTTGCCGTGCACGACGCGGCGGTGGCGTCGAAAGGGTCCTCCAGCCCGCCGCTGTCGATGCACAGCGTGGCGTTGCGGTAGGCGTCGGACAGGCGATCGGTGAACACGTCGATCGAGGCCTTGATGATGTCCAGCCGCCGCTGCAGATGCGCCGGCATGTCCGCGTCCCCGCCGTTGCGGCCCGCCAGGCGGATGCGGTTGCTCAGGTGATCGATCTGCAGGCGTCCGCGTTCGTAGTTGCGGTTCAGCACCAATGCCCAGACGTACCAGTACTCCGCCTGCCAGCCCAGCGCGCAGCGCCGCTGCAACAGCAGATCGGCCCATTCGATGTACTGCAGCATGTCGCCGCGGTCGCGCACGATGGCCGGTGCGCTGCGCTCGAGCATTTCCGCGGCGGCCTCGTGGGCGCCCGCCTGCAGCGCATAGTCGATCGCATCGTGCCCCCGCCCCTGCTGGTCGCACCACTGCGCCGCGCGCAGCAAGATCCCGGCGCGGCGCGCCTGGTCGAGCGTGCGCCGCGCCTCGCCCTGGAGATATTCGCGGAACAGGGTGTGGAGGCGGTACCAGGCGCGATTGCGGTCGAGCGGGATCACGAACACGTTGCGCTGCAACAGCAGCGCCAGGTGTTCGCCGGCGCGCTCGCAGCCGATCGCCTGCCGTGCCAGATCGGCGCAGAAGGTGCGCAGCAGGCCGAGCCCGAGCAGAAAATCGCGCATCTCCGCGGAAAAGTCCGACAGCACCTGCCGGTTCAGGAAGGCCGCGAGATCCTGGTCGGAACCGGAAAAACCGTCCAGCAGCTGCTGCGGCCGTTCGGCGGCCGCGAGCGCGATCTGCGCCAGCCGCACCGCGGCCGGCCACCCTTCGGTCTGGCGCGCGACCGCCTGCACGCCCTCGTCGCCGATGGCCCCGGCCAGTTCGGCGCCGAGCAGCGCGGCCACCTCGTCCACGCCCAGGCTCAGCTCGGCGAATCCGATCTGGCGCACCAGCCCTTCCAGCCGCGCGCGCGTCATGTCGAGCGGCAGGTCGGTCGTGCTCGAGATCACGAAGCGCACCGACGGCGGCGTTTCGAACACCAGCCTGTCGAGGACGTAGCCGAGCGCCGGGTCGGCACAGGCATCGAGGTTGTCGATGAAGACGGTGAACGGGCCCGCGTGAGCTGCCGCCGCGCCGACGAGGCCATCGACCCGGCTTTCGAGCGGTTCGTCGCCGCGAAACAGGGCCTGGGTCGGATGCAGTTGCGCGCTATGGCGGTAGGCCATCTCCTCGAGCAGGCGCAGCACCCGCTCCACGCTGCCGTCGCGGTCGTCCAGCGACGTCCAGAAGCAGTGCTCGCCCTGCTCGCGCAAGCGGGCGTACAGGCCGGACATGAATACCGTCTTGCCGTAACCGACCGGCGCCACCAGCGCCAGCAGCCTGGGGCGGTCGGCGGCACCGGCCACTTCCGCCAGCAAGCGGATCGGCACCGCGGCGAAGGCGTAGTTCGGCGGGGCGTCGCGGCCCGAAGCCCGCACGGCCCCCTTGGGGGAAATGGAGGATTTTCTGCGCTTCACCGGCAAACGGCCACGAAGTGTTCGACGCATCCGATTGTAGCCGGATGCGCCCCGGCGCACGTCTCAAAAACAGTACTTAAGTACTGCATCTAAGGTCGATCTGCTCTTTAGACTGAGTCTCAATAAATCAGGCCCCGTGCCCACGAGCGTCGCCCCCCACCCCGAACAGAGGAAAAATCCGATGAACACCCCGACCATCCCGCCCGAACTCTTCGCCCCGGTCTGGAACCCTGCCGCCTACGGCAACCGCGAGGCGATCGAGGAGATATTCACCGTCCTGCGCCGCGACTATCCGCTGTCCAGGGTCGAGACGCCGGGCTACGACCCGCACTGGGTCGTCTGCAAGTACAAGGACGTGCGCGAAGTCTCGCGCCTGGACGAGATCTTCCACAGCGGCGACGTCTCGAAGACCCCGGCGTCGAAGATCGCCGAGCAGATGATGAAGGACTACAGCGGCGGCTGCCCGCACATCTTCCGCACCCTGGTGCACATGGACAAGCCCGACCACACCGAGTACCGCAACGTGCTCAAGGACGTGTTCATGCCGCAGAACATCGCGACGCTCGAGGAGAAGATCCGCGCCACGGCCCGCAGCTACGTCGACAAGATGGCGCGCACGGACGAGTGCGATTTCGCCGGCGAGGTCGCCATGCTCTATCCGCTCGAGGTGATCTGCGATCTCATCGGCCTGCCCAAGAAGGACCACGCCACCATGCTGCGGCTGACGCAGTGGTTCCTGAGCTATGCCGATCCCGATCTGTGCCGCCCCGGCTCCGACCTTTCCGATCCGCAAAGCCAGATCAGGAACTGGCAGATCGTCTACGACGAGATCAAGTCCTACTACGACCCCGTGATCGCGGACCGCCAGGCCAATCCGCGCCAGGACATCGCCTCCCTGATCGCCAACGGCAGGATCTTCGGCAAGCCGATGGACGAACGCGGCATGATCTCCTACTTCGTCATCGCCTCGACCGCCGGCCACGACACCACCGCCGCCACCATCGGCAATGCGATGTGGATCCTGGCGCGCGATCCGGCGCTGTTCGCCCGCATGAAGCGCGAGCGCGGACTGATCCCGGGCTTCGTCGAGGAAGCCATCCGCATCTCGACGCCGCCGATGACCTTCATCCGCTCGGCCACGCAGGACTACGAGCTTTCCGGCCGCCAGATCAAGAAGGGCGACCGGCTGTACGTCTCCTACCTGTCGGCGAACAAGGACGAGGAGGTCTTCGAAGACCCCTTCACCTTCAAGCCCGACCGCAGCCCGAACCGCCACATCGGTTTCAGCTACGGCTCGCACATCTGCCTGGGCCAGCATCTGGCCCGCCTGGAAATGCGCGTGCTGTGGGAAGAACTGTTCGCGCGCCTCGAAGCGGTGGAGATGGCCGGCGAAGGCAAGTGGCAGCAATCCGAGTTCGTCTGCGGGCCGAAGGACGTGCCGATCCGCTACAGCATGAACAAGGGGAGCTGAGCGATGGCGCCGTACCGCAAATGGCAGTGCGACACCTGTGGCGAGATCTACGACGAGGCGCTCGGCTGCCCGGAATCCGGCATCGCCGCCGGCACCCGCTTCGAGGACCTGCCCGACGACTGGATCTGCCCGAACTGCGGGGCCACGAAGGACAACTTCTCCCCCTACGCGGGCTGACCCCTCGCACATTGACGTTGCCGGGCTGCGCTGCGGCGGCGCCTGCAGTGCAGCCCGGACCTCACCCGTTTCCGGCGCAGCATCCCGATGCTGCCCGCAGGAGAGCATTTCGATGACTTCGGATCATTCCAGCACCCACCGCGTGGTGGTGATCGGCGCGGGACACGGTGGCGGCAACGTCGTCGCTTTACTCCGCCAGTACGGTTTCGGCGGCCCGGTGACGCTGATCGGCGACGAGCCGGCCGCCCCCTACCACCGCCCACCGCTGTCCAAGGCCTGGCTCAAGGGCACGGCCAGCGCGCAGAGCCTCGCCCTCAAGCCGGCCGACTTCTACGCCACGCAGAACATCACGCTGCGCCTGGGGCATGCGGCCGAGGCCATCGACCGCGACACGCGACGCGTGGCCCTCGCCGACGGCAGCAGCATCGACTACGACACGCTGATCCTCGCCACCGGCGCCCACGCCCGCCCCCTCCCCCTCGCCAACACCGCGCGCCCGAACGTGCTGACGCTGCGCAACATGGCCGATGCCGACCGGCTCAAGCACGCGCTCGGTGCGGGCAAGCGGCTGCTCATCGTCGGCGGCGGCTACATCGGCCTGGAATGCGCGGCCTCGGCGCGCGCGCTGGGTGCCGACGTGGTCGTGGTCGAGCGCGCCGCCCGGCTGCTCGAACGCGTGGCGAGCGAACCGATCGCCGGCTTCCTGCGCCGCCACCACGAAAGGAACGGCGTGCGCTTCGCGCTCGGCGCACAGATAGAAACCATCGAAGGCGAAGAGGCGGCAAGCGCGGTGACGCTGGTCGACGGCCGGCGCTTCGACTGCGACGCCATCCTCGTCGGCATCGGCGCCGCGCCGAACACCACGCTGGCCGAAGGGGCGGGCCTCGCCTGCGACGACGGCATCACCGTGGACGCCGACTGTCGCAGCTCCGACCCGCGCATCTTCGCCATCGGCGACGTCGTCCGCCGCCCGCACCCGCTGTATGGGCGCAGCCTGCGCCTGGAAAGCGTGCCCTCGGCGATGGAACAGGCCAAGCACGCGGCCGCCGCGATCGCCGGCCGCGAACCCCCACACCCGGAAGTGCCCTGGTTCTGGTCCGACCAGTACGACCTCAAGCTGCAGATCGCCGGCCTGCCCTTCGACGCCGACACCGTCGTCGTCCGCGGCGACCCGGAAACCGGCAGCTTCGGCGTCTATCACCTGCGCGGCGGCAGCGTGGTGACGGTCGAGGCGATCAACTCGCCGCCCGACTTCTTCGCCGGCAAGAAGCTGATCGCTTCGGGCAAGACGGTCGCTCCCGTAGAACTGGCGGATCCCGCCGTACCGCTGAACGGCATCGTGGCCTGAAGCCCGGCAGGAAGACGGAATCATCATGGCAAAGATCACCTTCATCGAACACTGCGGCACGCCGCACACGGTCGACGTGCCGGAAGGCACGTCGCTGATGCAGGCCGCCATCGGCCACAACATTCCCGGCATCGACGCGGACTGCGGCGGCGCCATGACCTGCGGCACCTGCCTGGTCTTCGTGCCCCCGTCATGGGCCGAAAAGCTGGAAGCCCGCTCCGAGCACGAGCGCCAGATGCTCGAGTTCTCCGGCAAGGACGCCGCCAACGCGCGCCTGTCCTGCCAGCTGATCGCCTGCCCGGCCCTCGACGGCCTCAGCGTGCAGATTCCCGAATCCCAGGGCTGATTTCCGCGGCGCGGGACGCATCGGCAAGAAGGGCTCGACGGGGAATACTCCATATCGTATTCTTACGTACATTATGGCAAAAGACATGATCCCGCATCGCGCGGTTTACGGCCAGGAACATGCCCTCTTCCGCGATACCGTGCGCCGCTTCGCCGCGGCCGAGATCGCCCCGCACTTCGAGCGCTGGGAAGCCGCCGGCATCGTCGATCGCGGCTACTGGGACAAGGGCGGCGCGGCGGGGCTGCTGTGCCCGCAGGTGCCCGAAGCCTGCGGCGGCATCGGCGGCGACTTCCGCTTCAACGCGGTGGTGATCGAGGAACTGTGGTACGCCGGCTTTGCCGGCCCGGCGGCCGACTTCTCGGTGCACAGCGACGTGTGCTGCGGCTACCTGCTGTCCTTCGGCACCGAGGCGCAGAAACGCAAATGGCTGCCGCGCATGATCTCCGGCGAAACCGTGTGCGCCATCGCGATGACCGAACCCGGCACCGGCAGCGACCTGCAGGGCGTGCGCACCCGCGCCGTGCGCGACGGCGACGGCTACGTGGTCAATGGCCAGAAGACCTTCATCTCCAACGGCCAGCACTGCGACCTGGTGATCGCCGTAGTGCGCACCGGCGGCGAAGGCTCGTCCGGCATGAGCCTGCTGCTGGTCGAAACGGACCGGCCGGGCTTCCGCCGCGGACGCAAGCTCGACAAGCTCGGCCACCTGTCGGCCGACACTTCGGAAATGTTCTTCGACGACGTGCGCGTGCCGGCCGAGAACCTGCTGGGCGAAGAAGGCCGCGCGATGGCCCAGCTCATGGCGGAACTGCCGCAGGAGCGGCTGACCATCGCTATCCAGTCGATCGCCGCGGCGCAGAAAGCGTTCGACCTCACCTGCCGCTACGTGCACGAACGCAAGGCCTTCGGCAAGGCGGTCGCCGAATTCCAGAACACCCGCTACCGGCTCGCCGACCTCAAGGCGGACCTGGCGGTCGGCTGGGCTTTCATCGACCAGTGCCTGGCGCGCCACGCCGCCGGCGAACTCAACTCTCAGGACGCCTCGGTCGCCAAGCTCTGGTGTTCCGAGATGCAGGGCCGGGTGGTCGACCAGTGCGTGCAGCTGCACGGCGGCTACGGCTTCATGCGCGAGTACGAAATCTGCCGCCTGTATGCCGATGCACGCGTGCAGCGAATCTACGGCGGCACTTCCGAGATCATGCGCGAGCTGATCTCTCGCAGCTTGTAACCCCTGCCTCGACGCAGACAAATCACCAAGGAGACACTCTCGATGACCATCGACCACCAGAACATCTTCGTCGGCGGGCAGTGGATCGCCCCAAGATCGACACAACGCTCGAACATCATCAACGCCTCGACCGAAGAGATCATCGGCAGCGTGCCGAAATGCAACAACGAGGACATGGACCGCGCGGTGGCCGCCGCACGCGAAGCGATGAGGAACCCCGCCTGGGCCGGTCTTGACGGGAAGGGCCGGGCGAAGCACATGCGGCGATTCGCCGACGCCGTCGAGAAGCGCGGCGAACAGCTCGCCCGCTCGGTCAGCCTGCAGAACGGCATGCCCATCAACGTGGCCGACCAGCTCGAATCGGCCTTCGTGGTGGGCCTGCTGCGCTATTACGCCGCACTGGCGGAGAATCTCGTCGAAGAAGAAGCCCGGCCGTCGCCGACCGGCTCGACCACACTGGTACGCCGCGAGCCGGTGGGGGTGGTCGGCGCGATCATCCCGTGGAACTTCCCGGTCGCCCTGTCCATCTTCAAGATCGCGCCCGCGCTGGCGGCCGGTTGCGCGGTGGTCGTCAAGCCCTCCTCCGGCACCGTGCTCGACAGCTATGTACTGGCCGAGGCGGCCGCCGAAGCCGAGCTGCCGCCCGGCGTCATCAACTGGGTGCCCGGCGACCGCGGCATCGGCTCGCACCTGGTCAGCCATCCAGGGGTAGACAAGGTGGCCTTCACCGGCTCGACCTCGGCCGGCCGCATCATCGCCGAGGAGTGCGCACGCCTGCTGCGTCCCGTCACGCTCGAACTTGGCGGCAAGTCCGCCGCGATCGTGCTCGAGGATGCGAACCTCGATGCACTGATCCAGAGCCTGCCCATGAGCTCGGTGCTCAACAACGGCCAGGCCTGCTTCTCCTGCACCCGCATCCTCGCGCCGGCCGGGCGATATGCCGAAGTGGTCGACGCCATCGCCAGCGCGGTGAGCACCTACCCCGTCGGCGATGCACTGGACCGCGCAACGGTCATCGGTCCGATGGCCTCGGCGGCCCATCGCGACAGCGTGCAGCGTTACATCGAACTGGGTACCGGCGAAGCCAGGCTGGTCGCCGGCGGCGGCCGCTCCACACGAGATCGCGGCTGGTTCGTCCAGCCAACGGTTTTTGCCGACGTGGACAACAGGTCGCGCATTGCCCGCGAGGAGATCTTCGGTCCGGTGCTCTCGATCATCCGTTACGAAAGCGAAGACGAAGCCATCGAGATTGCCAACGACTCCGAATACGGACTGGGCGGAACCGTCTGGTCCACCGATCGCGATCACGCCATCGCCGTCGCCCGCCGCGTCGAGACCGGCACCATCGGCATCAACGGCTACATGCCCGATCTCAACGCACCGTTCGGCGGCGTCAAGAACAGCGGCCTGGGCCGCGAACTCGGACCCGAATCGCTCGGCTCCTACCTGCGCTACAAGTCCATCTACCAGCTCGGCTGAGACCCCCGAAAGCACGGCAGGCGGGCCGTACCCAGCACACGGCCTGCCCACGCCGTTTTTCTTTGAACAGATCGTTCATCAATAAATCATCGGTGTTCCATGAACGGACAACTTCGACTTTCCAAGATCGCCTCCAGCACGCCGCGCATGGCCAAGGCCCTGCCGGGCATGCCGATGGACGGCACGGTGATGGTCCGCCTGCTGCGCATCTGCGGCGCCGGACTGAACGACTTCTTCGAGCCGGCATTCCGCGCTGTGGGGCTGTCCGAGCACTCCTTCCACGTCCTGTGCCTGCTGCTGGCCAGCGAAAACGGCAGTGCCGCGCCCAGCGAACTGAGCGAGATGGTCGGCACCAGCCGCTCGAACATGACCCGCATCCTCGAAGAGCTGCAGCGCGATGGCTGGATCGAGCGCTCGGTCGCGCCGCGCGACGCGCGCCGCCACACGATCTCGATCACCCCGCAAGGGCGCGACAAGGTGCGCGACACCGTGCCGCAGATCGCCGGGCCGATCCGCCGTGCCTTCTCCGACCTGAGCCCGGATGAGTTCGCCGTGCTCGGCAAGCTGATCCGCAGGCTCATCGTTTCTTTCGACAAGGGGGCGGCCTCGATCGAGGCCGCGGCCTGATCCGCCCCTTCCATGCAGTGTCGCAACACCACCCAAGGAGACAGCAATGAATGAAAGATCCAGCCTCAACCTCGAAGTGATCAGCGCCTGGTGCGGCCCGGCCTTCCTGGTCGGTCTGGTCATCTTCTTCGGGATATTCGGCTTCAACCTGCCCGCGCCCCCTTCCCCGGCTCTGGGCGCCGACGAGATCGCTGCCCGCATCAACGGCGATCTCGGCGACATGCGCCTGGGCTGGTGCGTGGCGCTGGTGATCATGGGCCTGTACATGCCGTGGACCGCCCAGATCAGCACCCAGATGGCACGCCTGGAGCACCACTCCCGCACGATGACCTACCTGTTTAGTCCCACGGTGTGCTGGACTGGATTGATTTTGAATCTGTCCGGCGTGTTTTGCCATGCTTTGCAGATGAATTCGTAGGGG